>JBLNCZ010000021.1:2500-267460 GCA_050261135.1 Bacillota bacterium | reverse complement strand
GCGCCCTCTAAGGAGCGATCCATCCGCCGATCGCCAGCACCGCTGCTATCACGCTGACGCCGAACGCAACCATGAGCAATGTTATGGCAAGGGTCGCCGGCGCGGCGTTTGATGCCCGCTGTCCATCGAGCCGTTCCAGCAACGGACCTCGGAGCCAGCCCGACCAAATAGCGAACGAGATCGCCATCATAAGCGCGGACAGAATGGCAAGCGCCTGTGAAACACCAGCCATCGGATCACTGCTTGCCGGAGATGGATGGGTCGCTTGCGTTGATCGCAGGCGGCAGCGCATCAGCCAGGTCGATCGCCTGCGTCTCGACTGAGAGGGCGTTCAAGCTGTAGCGACCGGCAAGATCATAATGAATCAATCGCGCCTCCGCGCTGACTGCGTTCTGGGCCGCCTTGAGCGAAGCCCTTTTTCGACCGAGCCAATATGCCTTTTCCATGCTGCATCTCCTGCGAGCGAGAGCACGATAGGTCTCTCTGTCACAGGGCGCTCAGTTGCGATCTCAGGTGATGGCCATACCTCGCACGTTCCCGATGAACGGCGTCTGACGTTCATTCGATAGCTCCAGACCCTAACGAGCGTCCGTTTGCGGATCTCAAGGGTCACGTCGCCAATCGCTGCTAAGGGCGCATAGCGGCCGTAGTTCTAATGCCCGCAAGGGATCACAGACATTCGGGATGGCGTGGCTGTTCCGGGTTCTGAATTGGTCAAACTTTGGCTATTGGCCAACGTCGACGACGGACGAGTCGCTTCACCCGCTCCAAATTTCGCCAGTCCGGGGGAGTGGTGAAATTTGGAGCGCGCGAGCGGCAGCGAGCGGCGACCGGCACTCGCTCATTCCGGGCGCGTTGACACGCCGCACCCGCGCCGCCACATGGCGCGCCTGCCTGCAGGTTCCTGCCCTCATGGAGAGGTGGCCGAGTGGTTAAAGGCAGCAGACTGTAAATCTGCCCGCGCAAGCGTACGCTGGTTCGAATCCAGCCCTCTCCACCATCCTTCATCGGTGCTCGCCCAGAGCCGAGGCTGCCCGGCCATCGCTACCTACAGCAGTGTCACTAACCAAAGTTAATGCCGATTCACCTCTTTTCGCAGAAATCCGCTGAAATTCTGGCGGAATCTTCGCGGATGGCCTAAGGTCCGCAGACTCGTTGCTCGGGGAGTTGCGCCATGTTGCGCGGGGTGGGAACTGCTTTGGAAGACTCGGAAGGCTATCCTGAAGATCATCGGGAGGAGCCGAACCATGCGCCAGCCGACCCGATGGCGGAGCGCGTCGCCCGCCTGACGCCCGGCCAGCTCGACTGCCTCCGCCTCGTCGATCAGCACCTGAACTCGAAGGAGATCGCGGCCGAGCTCGGCATCTCGCCGCACACCGTCGACCAGCGGGTCAGGCAGTCGCTGCACATCCTCGGAGTCGAGCGCCGCGCGCAGGCCGCGCGGATCGTCGCCCAATATTCGGGGCCATATCAGCGGTTGATACATCAATCGCCGTACATTCCCGGCGAGACGGATTCGCGCCACCCGGAAGCCGCGGTCAGTAATCAGATTCGGCACGCTGACCGCGCAGGGGAGGCTGGAAGGCCAGGTTTCCTTACCGAGCAGAGGCCAGCGTCATTCTGGCCTTCCCTGCAACCGCCGTTCGCAACGAGGAGCAACCCGCGGAATGAGATGAGTGTCGGCCAGAGGCTGTTCTGGATCGTGGCGATCGCGATCGGAGCAGCGTTCTCGGCGGGCATGTATCTCGCCGGGCTCGAAAGCCTCGCCAGGCTCCTCAAGAGCTAGCCGGAACAAAGTCTCCTTCCGCTCACAGGACAGATCTGCGCGACTGCCGTCGTGCGGAAAGGAGCAGTCACATGCGTAAGCATCAGATTGAAAACGCCGCATATGAAGTCGCCACCCAGGTCCGCGCGGTCGAGGATTCGATCGACGCTGCCTTCGCCGAAGTTGCCGAGCTGCAGGCGCGGATGATGCGCATCAATGCCGTTGCCTCGACCGGCTACGGGACCATCCACCCCGCGCTGCAGAAGGTCGCCGCGGCGGTCGCGGCGCTCGTCGACACGCGCGGCGCTATCGTCGAGTGCCATGCGGCGCTTGCCGAAGCCAAGGGGAAGGTGCCGGGCCTGCGCACGGTCGCGATCGGCGACGAGGAATGCCCGCCGGCTTCGGCCCACGCGAACCTTCGGATCGTGGCCTGAGCACCGGTTGACGGCGCGCCTCGCGGCGTGCTGGCTAAGAAGTCGAACCCGATGGCGCCGACATTCTTCCGGATCCTGCTCGCGTTCGTCGCGGCCTATGCCCTGTGGAGAGGCAGGCGCGACGAGCGCGAAGTGGGCATCGTCCTGGTGCTCGGCGTCATCGCCACGCACCTCGTCATTTCGCCGCTGAAGACGCGGTTCGCGAGCGTCGAGACCCATGTGTTCGCGGTCGACCTCATCGTCTTCATGGGTTTTCTGTGGGTCGCACTAAGGTCCGAGCGCTTCTGGCCGCTGTGGATTGCCGGCCTGCAGCTGACGGCCATCATGGGCCACGTCCTGAAAGCGGTCGACGTCCACCTTTTCACCAAGGCCTATGCCGCGGCCATGGTCTTCTGGAGCTATCCGATCGTGCTCATCCTCGCGATCGGCACATGGCGGAGCCACCGCCGCTCCTTGCGCGAGAGCGACGCCACGCCGGGCTGACGCGGGCGGTTGCGCGCGCGGCTTTCTCTCCCCATTGAGCCGCCATGTCGCGGCGCAAGAAATCCCACCAGAGCCACGGAAGCCCCAACCGGCCCCGCCTGTGGGGCAGGCATGCGGTTGCCGCCGCGCTCGACAATCCTCACCGCAAGGTGCTGCGCGCCTGGGCGACGCGCGAAGCGGCGGGCTTCATGCAATTCCCCAAGCATGTCGCGGTGACTCTCGCCGAGGCGCCGGACCTTGCCCGCCTCGTTCCGCACGACACTCCGCACCAGGGCGTGGTGATCGAGGTCGAGCCGCTCGAGGACGCATGGCTCGACGGTTTGCTGAGCAGCGCTCCCGATCGCGCGGTGCTGCTCGTGCTCGACCAGGTTACGGACCCGCATAACGTCGGCGCGATCCTGCGCTCCGCGGCGGCGTTCGGAGCGCTCGGCATCGTCACGCAGGACCGCCATTCGCCGCCCGAAAGCGGCGTCGTCGCCAAGGCCGCCTCGGGCGCGCTGGAGCGAGTGCCGTGGGTGCGCGTGGTCAACCTTGCGCGCGCGCTCGAGGAAATCGGTGAAGCGGGATTCTGGCGCATCGGCCTTGCAGGCGACGCAGAGACCGAGCTGCGGGAGGCGCTGGGCCCGAAGCGAATCGCGCTTGTGCTCGGCGCGGAGGGCGCCGGCCTCAGGCCCAACACCCGCGAGCATTGCGACGCGCTCGCCAAGCTGCCGATCACCGACGCGATCGAAAGCCTCAACGTGTCGAACGCGGCCGCGGTCGCGCTCTATGCCGCGAGCGTCGCCTGATGGTTCGCACCGCAAGCAGCATCCGCAAGCAGGTCGAAGCGCTGGCGGCGCGCGAGCCGGCCTTTGCGCGCGTGGTCGAGAAGCATGGCATCCCCGGACCGCGCAAGAGCGAGCGCGGCGCGCAGACGCTGCTTCGGACCATCGTCGGCCAGCAGGTCAGCGTCGCCGCTGCGAGGTCGATGTGGGCGAAGCTGGAAGCCGCGTTCGGCTCGCCGCCCGACCTCCAGCTGCTGCTCGCCGCAAGCGACGAAGAGCTGCGCGCAGCGGGCATGTCGCGGCAGAAGGCGGGGTACATCCGCAGCCTTGCGGAGCTCGTGATCTCGGGGGAGCTCGACCTCGAGAACCTTCCCGCCGACGACGAGGAGGCGATAGCGCTTCTCACCCGGATCAAGGGAATCGGGCGCTGGTCCGCGGAAATCTATCTGCTGTTCGCGGAAGGGCGCGCGGACGTGTTTCCGGCGGGCGACCTCGCGGTGATGATCGAGCTCGGGCGGCTGATGGGCCTGGACGGCAAGCCGAGCGAAAAGCAGCTGCGCGAGCTTGCCGAGACGTGGCGCCCGTATCGCGGCGCGGCAGCGATCCTCGCCTGGCACAGCTACAATTCGAGCGTGTTGTAGAATTGACCTGAATCTACTTGAGCCGGACGCACGAGCAGTGCGAAGCTGGCGCGTCTATCGGGGGAGACTCAAATGAAACGCGTCGACGTCTATTTCCTTCTGCTTGCCACGGTGCTGCTCATCTGCGGCGCGCTCCTCGGGATCGTCATGGGTGCTCGCGAGGACTTCCAGCTGGTTCCGGTGCATGCGCACCTCAACCTTGCCGGCTGGGCATCGCTCGCGCTGTTCGGCCTCACTTACCGCGCCTATCCGGCGCTGATGGCGACGAAGCTCGCGCGCTATCATTTCATCGTCTCGGCAACGGGATCGGTGCTGCTTCCGATCGGCATCGGCCTTGCGGTGCTCCGCGCGCAGCCCGGCCTCGCGATCTTCGCGTCGCTCGTCTGGCTGATCGGCGTGCTGATGTTCCTTGCGCAGATCCTGCGCCTGCTTGGAGCAAGCGCCGACGCGCCGGCGATGGCGCCTGCCGAATAGTTAGTTGCGCAGGCTCGTCGGGAGCAGGCGCGCGGCAACGCCGCGGAAGATGCGCGGGCCGAGGTCCATTCGGAACGGCGCCAGCTTCTCGCTTTTGGTGTCGCGGCCGAGCAGGTAGCTGACCGACGTCTGCCCCTCGCCGCCGCTCCAGCGGTAGAGGGCGTTGAAGGCGATGATCGGGACGAACACCTGCCGGCCTGCGACTTCGTAGGCCTGGACCTGTTCGCGCGGCATCACGACCTGCGTCCGGATCGACACGCGCTTGAGCGGCGGGATGACCACGATGCGCTCGCCCTGGCCGACCGGATTCGCGAAGAAGGCGCCGATCTGCTCGTCCTGGCCGGGACTTGCGTTGAAGAGGCTCGCCTCGGCGAGCACCGCGCGCGCAGGCGAGCTTCCCGAGTTGAACAGGTCCAGCTCGAACTCGACGATCAGCCGCTCTTCCTGAAGGATGCAGCGCAGCGGCTGGAAGCCGATATCGATCCACGGCCTGAGCCGGGTGGAGACGATTCCCAGCGTGGCAGGAGCGGCCGGCTTCGGTGCCGGCGCAGGTGGCGGCGGCGCGGCGGCCGGCGGGGTGCGGCGCGGCGCCGGCTCGGGCGGCGTGAATGCGTCAAGCTGCGGGCCGCCGGCGAAAGCCTCGCGCTGGCGATTGCGCCAGAACAGGAAAGCGCCGGCCGCGGCGGCGGCGAGCGCCGCGAGAAGCCACGGCAGAAGCGGGAACCGGTGCTCGGTCGCGAGGGTGCCGGCCGGTTCGGGAGCGGGTGCAAAGGCGGGCGCGGTCGCCGCGCTGCTCGTCGAGCTGTCGAGCTTCGGCAGCGCCACGGTGACCGAAGAGGACGGCGGCGACTGGCGCAGCGGCTCCGGCGTCGGATCGGACCTGGGAGCCGGCGGAGGCGCCACCGAGGCTGTCTCCGTCGCCTTCGGGGCAGGCGTGCGCGCCGTTGCCGGTCGCTCGGGCGTAGTCGCCACAGTTCGGGTCTGCGGCGCCGGTGGCGTGGCCTCTGCTTCGCTGCGCGGCTGCGGCTTGCGCGGAGCAGGCTGCACCGGAACCGGCCGGTCAGCGGGGCGGGTGACGGTGCCGTTCAGGCTGAAGTTCTGGAGCTCGCGCGGACCCACCGCGTCGGTCGCGGGCGTGCTGCTGGGCGGCGGAGCCTCCTGGGCAAGCGCGTGCCACGGGGCAAGCGCAAGCGCCCCCGTCAGCAATGCATAAGCCAAGCGTGAAACCGCCCTCATCTGCTCCCGCTATGCGCGTTGATTCGCGCCAAATTTCCGCGGCGCAGCAGGCACATGCCCGCCGTTTGCAGCGCTTTCAAGCACAGTCTGGATGAACCCGCGCGGAATCGAAGATGACCGGAACGTCGAACCGTCGATGCTAGCGCGCGTCGACGAGCACCAGTTCGGCGTCGTCCTCCGCCTCGATTGCGATCCGCTGCTCGCCGGTGATCGCCACGCCGTCGCGGGGCCCCGCTTCGACGCCGTTCACCCGCACGCGGCCGCTCGGCACGAGGTAGAGGTGCCGCTCCGGGCTGGAATCGACCTCGATCGACTGGCCGGCCTTCACGGTCGCGCCGAGCACTCGGGCGTCGGCGTTGATGGTGAGGACGCCGTCAGCCGAATCGCCGCTCGCAAGGAGCTGGAAGGCCCCTTCGCGCGAGTCCTTCGGGAAGGGCATAGCCCCCCAGCTGGGCGGCGCGGCGGGCCGATCCGTCTCGATCCAGATCTGGAACAGGGTCGTCTGCTCGTCCTCGAGATTATATTCGGCGTGGACGACTCCGGTGCCGGCGCTCATCACCTGGACGTCGCCCGCGCCGGTGCGGCCCTTGTTGCCCATCGAATCCTGGTGCGTGATCGCGCCCGTGCGGACGTAGGTCACGATTTCCATGTCGCGGTGCGGATGCGGCGGAAATCCGCTCTTGGCGGCAATGCGATCGTCGTTCCAGACGCGAATCCGGCCCCAGCCCATCCGGTCCGGGTCGTAGTAGCTGGCGAAGGAAAAGTGATGCCGAGCGTCGAGCCAACCGTGGTCGGCATGGCCCAGGCTGTCGAATTTGCGGACGTCTATCATGCGACGAAAGTGGCGGCTCGGTGCGGCCGTTCAAGTGTCACCTGTGTGACCGCCGATGAACCGCTCCGCAGTTCCCGCGTATTGCCGTTGATGGCACGGCGCGAGGGCATATTCCCCACCTTTTTCCTTTCGGGGTTCGAATGCTCGACCTTCCTGTGGGGCAAGGAGAAGCGGCGGCGCGACCTCAATGCCGAGCTTCAGCACTACGGCCATGCCGACGAGGATTACCGGCTGCTGCCGCCGATCGGAATCGCCGTGGCGCGAGAGGGAATTCCTTGGCCGCTCGTCGACCGCGGCGCCGGCGACTACGACTTCTCGATCGTCGATCCATTTCTCGATGCGCAGCGCCGGCACCAGATTCTGCCGATCTGGGACCTGTGCCACTACGGCTATCCCGACGAGCTGGATCCGATCGGCGATACCGACGGCTTCGTGGCCCGGTTCGCCGCTTATGCGCGCGCGGCTGCACGCTACGTCGCGGAGCGGGCGCATCACGGTCCCTTGTGCATCGGTCCCGTCAACGAGCCCACCTTCTGGGGCTACATGGGCGGGGAATGGGGCTGGTGCGCGCCTTACGGCCGTAGCCGCGACGACCGGCTCCGCTTCACCGCGGCGCTGGCCCGTGCCGACATCGCCGCCTGCAAGGCGATCCGCGAAGACTTCCCCGATGCGCGATTCGTCCACATCGATCCGCTCGTCTGGGTGGTCGCACCCCGCAACCGGCCCGACCTTGCCGAAGCCGCGCACCGCGAAAGCTACGAGGATGCCTATCTCGCCTGGGACATCATCTCGGGCCTCAAGCAGCCGGAATATGGCGGCAGCCTGGAGCTGATCGATATCCTCGGGCTCAACAACTACAGTTTCGGCCAGATGGAATATGCGGGCGGAGGCAAGCCGAACGTGCCGCTGAAGCCCGGCGACAACCGCATCCGCCCGGTCGCCGACCTCATCTGGGAATCGTGGGACAAGTACCGGCGCCCGTGCATCGTCGCCGAGACCTCGGGACTGAGCGGCGGGCGGCCGGACTGGCTCAACGACATCGTCTGCGAGAGCCTTGCGGCAGTGAACCGCGGAGTCGACCTCCACGGCCTGTGCCTGTTCCCGGCCGTGGACATGACCGACTGGCACAACGGCAGGTGGCTGCACATGGGCATCGCCGACGTCGAAGAGCTGCCCGACGGCGTGCTCATGCGAAAGCCGTTCGTCCCCTACACGGAGATGCTCCGCCGCTGGCAGCGGCGCCTGAAGCGCGTCACCGAGCTCGACGAGGATCCCTACGACAAGCCCGTCGACCTCAACGACATCGTCGACGCCGCGAAACGGTTTGCGCCGAACGCCGACGCGGACTGGAGCTGACCGCAACAGGCGTTTTCAGCGATTGCTCATGCGTCGCTCATGACGCTCAGGCAAAGATCGGCGAGCTTTCCCGCGACAGAGATAACGGGAGGAACTGATGGTCCTGAGGTTCGACGGGGCGAGAAGCCCCGGGTTCAAGCTGGCGCTGGCCATCGTCGTGGGCATGGTCCTGACGATCCCGCTCTTTTCGGTCTGGCTGCTGGTGTACGACCGCAAGTCGCAGTCCGAGGAGGCGACCGCCTCGATCACCGCCGGCTGGGGCGCGGCTCAGGTGATCGGCGGGCCCGTGCTCGTCATTCCCTACCGCGCGACGGCCACCGAGACGATCGTCCAGAACGGCGCGAGCGTCACCCGGAGCAACCAGGTCATGCGCGAGCTGACGCTGGCGCCCGAAGCGGCCGAGCTGACCACGGAGCTGCTTCCGCAGGTGCGCAAGCGCTCGATCTACGAAGCGATCGTTTACGATGCGCGCAACAGCGGCTCGGCGCGCTTTGCCTTCCCCGCGGACCTCGCTCGGACGGGTGTGGACCCCTCGCAGATGGACCTCACCCGCGCCGAGCTTCGCTTCGGCCTTAGCGACCCCCGCGGTCTCGGCGCCAACCCGCAAGTGATTGTCGACGGACGGACGCTGCGGCTTCAGCCCGGCGCCGGCAGCGGCGGGGGACGGGGCTTCTTTGCCTGGCTGGACGCGACCAGCCTCGGGGCGAAACCGCTGGTCGTCCGCTTCGCCTACGAGCTACGGGGGAATGAGTCGCTGACGCTGGCGCCACAGGCGGGCGACACGCGCTGGAGCGTTCGCTCGTCCTGGCCGAGCCCGAGCTTCGGGGGAGACTTCCTTCCGGGCGAGCGGCAGGTCGGAGAGAGGGGGTTCGCGGCCAATTACCGCATCGGCAATCTGGCGCTAGGCCGGTCGCTCGTCAGCACGGGCGACCCCGGGGCCGCAGACCTGGTCGACCGATTGGCGCCGTCGCGCAGCCCAGCCACAGATGTGACGTCGGCGGCTGGCCCCAACTCGGGACCGGTGCAGACTGCGCAGATCAGCCTGATCCAGCCGGTCGACCTCTATTCGCAGGTCAACCGTGCGACGAAATACGGCTTCCTGTTCATCGGCTTCACCTTCCTTGCGCTGCTGATGTTCGACCTCATCGGCGGCGTTGCGGTGTCGGCGGTCGAGTATCTGCTGATGGGCGCGGCGCTTATTCTCTTCTTCGTGCTTCTGCTCGCCTTCGCCGAAGTCATCGGCTTCACGCCGGCCTATGTCGTCGCTTCGGCGGCCATCGCCGGGCTGAACACGGCCTATTCGGCGGCGGTGCTCGGGAGCTGGCGTCGCGCCGGGTTCATCGGCGGCCTGCTCGTCGGCCTGTACGCGGTCCTGTACATCCTGCTCAGCCTCGAAGCTTTTTCGCTGCTGATCGGATCGCTGCTGCTCTTCGCCGCGCTTGCGGGCGTCATGTACGCGACGCGGCGGATCGACTGGGCCGCGCCGCGGGAGCCTTCTTCCGCCGCGTGACCCCGCGAGTGTTTGACGCTAGGCGGCTGGGGCATGTCCGAGCAACCCCGGCCGCCCAAGCGCATTTTCCCCTCGTCGAGAGTCGAAGCGAAGTCGGCGGAACACGTCCCGTCGATCCCGCAGACCGAGAGCCCGGCGTACAAGCTGGCGTTCCAGGACACCGATTTCCTGCTTCGGGAGGACCTGAGGCCGGTCCGCTTCCAGCTCGAGCTGCTGAAGCCGGAGCTGCTTCTCAACGAGGCGAACATCGGCTCGACCTTCGTCTTCTACGGCTCGGCCCGGATTCCGGCGCCCGACATGGCCGACGCGCTGGTCGCTGCCGCCACCAATCCGGAGCAGGAGGCGATCGCGCAGCGGCTGAAGGCGAAGTCGCGCTATTACGACGTCGCGCGCCAGCTCGCCCGCCTCGCAAGCCGCTGCAGCCAGGACGAGGAAGGCAAGCATCATTTCGTCGTCTGCTCCGGCGGCGGGCCCTCGATCATGGAAGCCTCGAACCGCGGAGCGGCGGACGAAGGGCGGCAATCGATCGGCCTCAACATCGTGCTCCCGCACGAGCAGCTGCCCAATCGCTACGTCACGCCGGACCTCAGCTTCCAGTTCCACTATTTCGCGCTGCGGAAGATGCATTTCCTGCTGCGCGCCCGCGCGGTCGCCGTCTTCCCGGGCGGCTACGGCACCTTCGACGAAATGTTCGAGCTTCTGACCCTGGTCCAGACCGGCAAGGTCCGGCCGCTGCCGATCCTGCTGTTTGGCCGCGACTACTGGAACCGGGTCGTCAATTTCGAGGCGATGGTCGAGGAAGGGGTGATCGCACCGCACGACCTCGACCTCATCCGCTGGTGCGAGGAGGCCGATGAAGCCTGGGACTTCGTCACCCGCTTCTATGCCGAGCATCCGGCGCCGCAGCGCGAGGAGCGCGGGCCGCCCGAATGATCAGTGCGGGTTGTTGGTCTCGGGCGTCTTGACCATGCCCGAGCCCTCGCCGCCGGTGGTCTGAGGTCCCTTGCCGGCGGCGCTTGCCGGCAGCGTCGGTTCCTTCTCAGCCTTTTGCGGACCATTGTTCGGACCGGTGCCCGGAGCAGTGCCCGCCGCAGCCGGAGCGGCAGCCGCCGGGGCCTTCGGAAGCGGCAAGGGCGAATCGCTCTTCGTGTTCAGGAACGCCTCGACGTCGGCGCGGTCCTGCGGATTGCTAAGCCCGGCGAAGGTCATCTTCGTCCCCGGCGCGAACGTCTTGGGGCTGGTCAGCCACTGGCTGAGATTGTCCCAGTTCCAGGTGCCGCCCTTCTTGGCCAGAGCGTCCGAGAAAGCGAAGCCCCTGCCCTGGCCGATCGGCTCGCCGAGCACGCCCCACAGGTTCGGGCCGAGCTGGTTGGGGCCGCCCTTTTCCGCATTATGGCAGGCCATGCACTTGTTGAATATCTGCTGCCCCTTCGCTGGATCGGCCTTGGCGAGATAGACTTCGATCGGCTGCTCGGCGGCCGCGCCGCCCTCGCCTTCCTCCTGCACGCCCGCGATCGGGTAGCCCATCTTCTCGGGCCGCTCGCTGTGGAAATATTCTCCCGCCACGATCGACGAGCCGAGCGCGACAATACCCGCGAACAGCACCCAGCCGGCGATGGTGTTGAAGCGATCGTCCATGAAGTTTCCCTGTTTTGTGCAGAGCTAGAGAGGAATGAATTTGCGCCGCCTCTTAGGGGGCGAATTTTCGTTCTTCAAGCGGCGAGCCACCCCTCCAGAAGCGTGCGGGCAATGGCAAAGCGGGGCGGCGGCTGGAACGGCCCGCCATCCGGGTCGGAAACGGCCGCCGCGACTTCGTCCCGCGTGAACCAGCATGCATCCTCGAGCTCGGCCCGGTCGATCTCGAGCTCGCGCGCGCTTGCACAAGCAGTGCAGCCGATCATCAATGAAGAAGGAAACGGCCACGGCTGGCTCGCGACGTAAGTGACTCCGGCAACCGAAATTCCGGCTTCTTCCTTGAGCTCGCGCGCAACCGCATCCTCGATCGTCTCGCCCGCCTCGACGAAACCGGCGAGCGCGGAGTAGCGGCGCGGCGGATAATGCGGCTGGCGTCCGAGGAGGAGCGAGCCTTCATGCTCCGCAAGCATGATCACGACCGGATCGACGCGCGGATAATGTTCGGCCGAACATTCGGGGCAGGCGCGCGACCAGCCGCCCCTGACGATCCGTGTCGGCGAACCGCAATTGGCGCAGAAGCCGTGCCGCCTGTGCCACCCCCCAAGGCTCAGCGCCGCCGCAAAGATCGGCGCCTGGTCTGCCGCGAGGTTGCCCATGACCCCGAAGGCCGCCCGCGCGCCCTCCACGCTGTCCGGAATGGCGCTGAACCTCGGTTCCTCCCCTTCGAGGCCGAGGAACAGCTCGGGCGCGCTCACATCCTGCCAGACGAGAGCGCCGTCGTCTCCGATTTGAGGCAGGCCGTCCTTCCACACGAGCTCCCGCGCGTTCGGCCGGTCGACGAGCGCCGCGATCGCCTGCATGTCCGCGCGAAGCGGATCCGCGCGGTCCAGGCCGGGGCCGGAGAAGAAAGGTTCAAGCCGCAAGCAATCGCCTCCCGTTCATGACGAGCGCCGCGGCCTTTCGGTAGAGAGTCGGAAGGCCGGCAGCGTCGAGCGCGTCGATGGGATGCCACCAGCCGTCGCCCACCGGCTCGCGGCGAATCTCGACGGCGAGATCGAGCGAGAAATGGGTGAAGACGTGGCGCACGCTCCCGACCCGCTCCTGCGGAGGCCGCGGCGCTTCGGTCCATTCGCTGCCGGGCAGCGCCGCCATGCCCCCGAGCAGCCCGGCCGGCGGCCGCCGGACCAGCCACACGTCCCCGTCACGTTCGATCCACCAGGCGGTGCCGTAGCGGTGAGGCCGAGCCTTGCGCTGCCTCTTCACCGGGAAATTCTCGGGCTCGCCGCTGGCGCGCGCTACGCATCCTCCGCCGAGTGGGCAGCTCCCGCACCGGGGGCGGCTGGGCCGGCAAACGGTGGCGCCCAGGTCCATCAGCGCCTGAATCACATCGCCGGGACGCTGCCCGGTCATCAGTTCGAGCAGCCGGCGCTCGACCGCTGAGCGTTCGGGGTTAGCAAGGCCATGCAATCTGGAGAGGACGCGCTCGACGTTCGTATCGATGGCGGCGGCCTCTTCGCCGAACGCGATCGCGGCAATTGCGGCCGCGGTATAGGCGCCAATGCCCGGCAGCTTCCGCAATTCGGCCGCCGAAGTTGGGAAAGCGCCTCTCGCGGCCACTGCGCGGGCGCAGGCGATCAGGTTCCTCGCGCGGGCATAATAGCCGAGGCCCGCCCATTCGGAGAGGATCTCCTCGTCCGGGGCGGCGGCAAGCGCCTCGACCGTCGGCCATCGCCGCATGAAGCTCTGGAAGCGCGGGACGACAGTGGCGACAGTCGTCTGCTGGAGCATCACCTCGCTCAGCCACGCGACATAGGCATCAGGCGGCGGCTGGCCGGGCGGAGAACGCCACGGCAAGGCCCGCGAGTTATCCACATAATGTTGGATCAGGCGGCTTGCGGCATTGGCGGTCACCATTTCGCTATGGCATGCTCAATCGCCATGTCGAAGCGAAAGCTGGAAAAAGAGGAAGCGCCGCGGAGCTGCCGGCCCCGCTCGGCCGGGGAACTGGTCGGCGCGGCGGGGGACCAGTCGTTCCGCCGATTCGGCTTCGTCCAGGGCTCGATCGTCAGCCGCTGGGCCGAGATCGTCGGCGAGCGCTACGCCAAGGTCTCCTCGCCCGAGTCCATCCGCTTTCCCGCGGGCAAAAAGGCGGGCGGCGTGCTGACGCTGCTGGTCGACGGCGCGCACGCGCCGCTGATCCAGCATCTGACGCCGATGATCGTGGAGCGGGTGAACCGCTTCTTCGGCTATGCAGCGATCAACCGCATCGTGTTTCGGCAGGGCAAGCCCCCCGCACCTGCTGCAGCGCCGAAGCGGCCGGAGCTAAGGCCGGTGCCGAAGGAGCTCGGCGAAGGACTCCGCGAAATCGCGGATCCGGAGCTCCGTGCCTGTCTGGAGTCGCTTGCGGCGCGAATTGCGGCTAGCAACGGGCCTCCGGCGCTCGACGAGAGCGCCACGCCCATTCCGGTGATCAAGGGAGTCAAGTAATTGACTGCGCGTAATCTTTTCCTGTCCTGTGCGGCTGCAGCGCTCGCGCTCGGCGTGCCCGGCGCCACGGCTGCAAGCGCACCTGCAAAAGCTTCCCATTCGAGCGCGCCGCAAGCGCGAGACTGGACCAGGGTCGTTCGGCCGACGCCGCAGGGCGGCTTCGTGATGGGCAATCCGAACGCCAGGGTGAAGCTGGTCGAATATGGCTCCATGACATGCCCGCACTGCCGCGCCTTCGACGAGGAAGGCGTGCCGCACCTGCTCGCCTATGTGAAAACGGGACAGCTGAGCTGGGAATTCCGCAATTACGTCCGCGACGCCTATGACGTCTCCGCGGCACTGATCACGCGCTGCAACGGAGCCGGGACCTTCTTCCCCCTGACCCGCGCCTTGTACAAGGAGCAGTCGAACTGGGAGGATCGCATCCAGAACACGCCCGACGACCAGATCAAGGCGATCCAGGCACTGCCACCCAACCGGCTGTTCGCCGCTGCGGCGAAAGTCGCCGGCCTGCAGCAGCTCGCCGCTGCGCACGGGCTGCCGCCGGCGAAAAGCAACCAGTGCCTTGCGAACCCGAAATCGGTCGACCAGCTGGTCGACATGGCGAAGGATGCGTCGACCCAGTTCCCCGATTTCCCGGGGACGCCCACCTTCGTCATCAACGGCAAGATGGTCGAGCGCGCCTTCACCTGGGACGCGCTTGCACCGGAGTTGAAGAAGGCGCTCGGCGAGCGCGGCTAAGGGAGCATAGGGAATTGAACAAAGCGACGACTTATCTCGCCTCGGCGCTGGCGCTGATCGCGCTCACCTCCTGCAACAAGAACCAGGGCAATGAGACCACGGCGAACGCGCCGGTCCATTATGCCAATGTGAAGCCGCCTGCGGGCGGCACCTGGGCGGACGTCATCAACCCGACGCCGGACGGCGGCGTGATGATGGGCAATCCGAACGCCAAGGTGCACCTGATCGAGATCGGCTCGCTCACCTGCCCGCACTGCCAGCATTTCGAGGAAACGGCGGTCGACAAGCTCATCGACAAATATGTGAAGACTGGCCAGGTCAGCTACGAATTCCGCAATTACATCCGCGACGCCTTCGACCTGTCGGCGGTGCTCATCGCCAAGTGCAACGGCCCCAATGCCTATTTCCCGCTGGTGCGCGCCTTCTACGACACGCAGCCGGATTGGGAGGGCAAGCTGCAGCAGGTCCCGCAGGCCCAGATGGAGCAGATGCAGAACCTGCCGCCCGAGCAGGTCGAGCTGCAGGCAGCGAAGCTTGCCGGCTTCCTCGACTGGGCGGCCGCCCGCGGCGTCCCGCAGGCGAAGGCCACCAAGTGCCTGACGGACACGAACTCGATCAACGAGATCGTGAACCAGAGCGGCAACATCGCCCAGCAATGGCCGGACTTCAACGGAACGCCGAACTTCGTGATCAACGGCACGCTGAACAACAAGATCGCGGAGTGGGAGGACATCGACAAGGCGCTGACCGAGGCGCTCAAATAGGCCGCGGCAGGGGGAGGGGCGAGAAAAGTTGAAGATCCGGCGGCTCAAGCTCAGCGGCTTCAAGAGCTTCGTCGAGCCGGCCGAGCTCCGGATCGAGGCGGGCCTGACGGGCGTTGTCGGGCCCAACGGCTGCGGCAAGTCCAACCTGCTCGAAGCCATCCGCTGGACCATGGGCGAATCCAGTCCCAAGTCGCTGCGCGGCGGCGGGATGGACGACGTGATCTTCGCCGGCACTTCGACGCGGCCGCCGCGCGACTTCGCCGAGGTGTCGATCCTGATCGAGCGCGGCGCTGACGACGAAGGCGGCGCCGGTGAAAGCGAGATCACGCGCCGGATCGAGCGCGGGGCCGGCTCCGCCTACCGCATCGACGGGCGCGACGTGCGCGCCAAGGACGTCGCGCTGCTCTTCGCCGACGCGGCCACCGGCGCCCACTCCCCTGCCCTCGTCAGCCAGGGCAAGATCAGCTCGATCATTTCCGCCAAGCCCGTCGAACGGCGGCAGCTGCTCGAAGAGGCGGCGGGCATTTCGGGCCTGCATGCACGGCGCAAGGACGCCGAGCAGAAGCTGCGCGCGGCGGAGGCCAATCTCACGCGGCTCGGCGAAATCCTGTCGGAACAGGAGCAGCGCGCGGCGCAGCTGCGGCGGCAGGCGCGCGCCGCCGAGCGCTACCGCAAGCTCACCGACCAGATCCGCGGCGTCGAAGCGCGGCTGCTTCACGCCCGCTGGGTAGAAGCGGAGAGCGCCGCGGAAGCAGCCACCGCCGAGGCCAAAGCCGCGGCCGAAGAGGTGGAGCGCATCCACCAGGCGATCACCGATGCGCAAACGGCGCACGACCGCGCGAGCGAGGCGCTTGCCGCGAAACGCAACGCGGTGTCCGAACTTCGCGAGCAGGGCCACGCGCTGGCGCACCAGCTTGCGACGGCCCGCGCGCGCCGCGACACGGTTGCAAGGAGGCTGGCCGAGCTGGACCGTCTCGATGCTTCCCTCACCTCCGACCTTGCGCGCGAGGAGGCGCTCAAGAGCGATGCCTCGCGCGCGATCGAGCAGCTGGAGCAGGAGCGCCGCACGATCGAGCAGCGGCTCGGCGATGCCGAAGAGCAGGCCGCGCGACTCGGACAGGAATTGACGGCAGCCGAGACAGCCTCGCGGGAGGCGGAGGCGGCGCTTGCCGAGTTGCTCGCGCGGCAGGCTGCGATGCGGGCGGAACGCCGCGTCGCGGAAGCGGCCCTCGAAGCTGCGCGCGCGCAGCTCGCCCGGACGGAGCAGGAACGGGCGCGGCTCGCCGAACAATATTCCGCCCTGGGCGACGGCAGCGAACAGGCGGCCGCGCGGGAAACGGCGGAAGCCAAGGCGGCGGCAGCGACGCATGCGCTTGGCGAGGCGGAGGCGCGGCGCGTCGAAGCGGACCACGGACGCGCCGATGCGGCTGAGCAGCGGGATGCGGCCGAAACCAGGCTTGCCGCGGCCCGCGCGGCGCTCTCGGCGGCACGGTCGGAGCATGATGCGCTGGCGGCCGCGCTGGAGCACGGCGGCGGCTCGGCGATCGCCAGCCTCTCCGCGGAACCGGGCTACGAACGGGCCTTGGCAGCAGCGCTTGGCGAGGATGCCGACGCCGCGGTCGGCGAAAGCGACAGTCCTCGCCGTTGGGGCGGAAGCGAGCCTCAGCCGACGGACCCGCAGCTTCCGAGCGGCGTGGAATGCCTCGCGGACCATGTGCGCGCTCCTGCCGAGCTGATGCGCCGGCTCAGGCAGATTGCGGTCGCAGAAGCGGACGAGCGCCAGCCGCTCGCCGTCGGGCAGCGCCTCGTTACACGCGACGGCGTCATGCGCCGATGGGACGGCTTCGTCGCGAGAGGCGCCGGCGCGGCCGCCGCCGAGCGGCTTCTTCGCGCGAACAGGCTGGCGCAGCTTTCCGACGAGCTTCCCGGGCTGCAGCAGGCGGTCGATGCCGCCGTCGAACAGCGCGACGGCGCGCTGCGCGCCATGGAGCAGTGCCGCGACGCTGCCGAGCAGGCGCGCCAGTCGGCGCTGGCAGCCGAGCGCGAGGCGCGCGACGCAGCCCGCGCCATCGATGCGGCGTCGGCGGCGCTCGAGCGGATCGAAGCACAGCGCGCCGGGCTCGCTCAACGCCAGGCCGACCTGGAGCCGGTGCTCGAAGCTGCGCGCGAGGCGGTCGCTGCGTCCGAGCGCTCGCTCGCGGCATTGCCCGACCCTGCGGCGCTGGAGCAGGATGTCGAGGCGGCTCGCGCGGTTGCGGCCGAAGCGGCAAGCGCGGTTGCCGACAAGAGGGCCGAAGCCGCGACCCGCGCAAGGGAAAGCGCCGCGGACCGGGAGCGGCTGAGCGTTGCCGGCCGCGAGCAGGCGGAGTGGCGCAAGCGCCGCGAAAATGCCGAGGAACGGATCGCGCAGGCGCTCGAGCGGCAGAAGCAGCAGGCAAGCGAGCGGGCGAACCTGCAGCAGGAACCCGCGCAGCTCGACAACAGGATTCGCGAGCTTGAACATGCGAATGACGAGAGCCAGGTCCGGATCGGCGAAGCCGCGGCGGCCGAGCGCGAGGCGGAGGAAGCGGTCATCGCGGCTGCGCAGGCCGTCGCCGCTGCGAACGAACGTTCCGCCGACACCCGCGAGCGCCGGGCCGCCGCCGCCGCCCGCGCGGAGGCGCAGCAGGCGCGCAGCGCCGAGTTCGCCCGCGCGAGCGTCGAGAAGTTCGAATGCGTGCCGCAGCGGCTGCCGGAGAAGCTCGGCTTCGATGCCGACGAACCGCGCAATGCCGACGACCAGGCGGCAATGCTCGAGCGGCTGACCGGCGAGCGCGAGCGCATCGGCCCGGTGAACCTGGTCGCGGAGCAGGAGCTTTCCGAGCTCGACGAGGCACGAACCAAGGGTGCGGAGGAGGCGGAGGAGCTGACGCAGGCGATCCACCGGCTGCGGGGTTCGATCGGCAACCTCAACCGCGAAGGGCGCGTGCGGCTGCTCGACGCCTATCAGAAGGTCGATGGCCACTTCCGCCGGCTGTTCACGACGCTGTTCGAAGGCGGGCAGGCGCATCTGGAGCTGGTGGAAAGCGACGACCCGCTCGAGGCCGGGCTGGAGATCATGGCCCAGCCGCCGGGCAAGAGGCTGTCGACGCTGACCCTGCTTTCGGGCGGAGAGCAGGCGCTCACCGCGATCGCGCTCATCTTCGCCCTGTTCCTGACCAATCCCGCGCCGATTTGCGTGCTCGATGAAGTCGACGCGCCGCTCGACGACGCGAATGTCGAACGCTTCTGCGAGCTGCTCGACCGGATGACGCAGGAGACCGACACGCGCTACCTCATCGTCACCCACAATGCAGTGACGATGAGCCGCATGCACCGGCTTTACGGCGTGACCATGATCGAGAAGGGAGTCAGCCGCCTCGTCTCGGTGGACCTCAGCGGCGCGGAGACGCTCCTCGCAGCAGAGTAATTCTGCTATTGCGAATGACTTTCAATAACAGTAGACGCTCAGGCGACATCCAAAAGGGACATTATGGGTCGCCTATCATTGATTCCGCTCGCCGCGGCGCTCGCCTGCGGCGCCGCTCCAGTTCACGCCGCTGACGCTGCTGCCGCCGACGGCGCCGCCGCAGACGGCGCGGTCGCCGACAGCGGCTCCGAACCGATCGTCATCACCGGGCAGCAGGTGAAATACGGCGTTCGCGCGACGAGCACGGCGACGAAGACCACCACCGACGTCAAGGACATCCCGCAGGCGCTGACCACGGTCACCAGCCAGCAGATCCAGGACCAGCAGCTGCGCTCGGTCGGCGACCTGCTGCTGTTCGTCCCCGGCGCTTCGTACAATGCCGGCGAAGGCAATCGCGACACCATTGTCCTTCGCGGCAACAGCAGCACGGCGGACTTCTTCGTCGATGGCGTGCGCGACGACGTCCAATATTTCCGCGACTTCTACAACGTCGAGCGCGTCGAGGTGCTGAAGGGACCGAACGCGATGATCTTCGGCCGCGGCGGCGGCGGCGGCATCGTCAATCGCGTGTTGAAGCGCCCGACGCTGACGGTCGGCCGCGCGGCGACCGCCTCCGTCGACAATTGGGGCGACGTCCGCCTGACCGGCGACTTCGACCAGCCGCTCAGCCCGACGCTGGGCTTCCGCCTCAATGCGATGCTCGAGCATGGCGGAAGCTTCCGCCACCATGTCGATCTCGACCGCTACGGCGTCAACCCGACGGCCGCGATCGTCACGGGCGATACGCGAATCGATTTCTCCTACGAGCACCTGCACGACCGGCGGACGGCAGATCGCGGAGTCCCGGCCGACGGCGACGAGCCGCTCCGCGGCTTCACCCGCACCTTCTTCGGCGACCCGGGCCTGAGCCACGCCAAGGCCGACATCGACCTTGCGAGTGTCGGCGTGCAGCATGACTTCGGCGGCGGGCTCACGCTGCGCAACCGCACGCTCTTCGGCGATTATCGCAAGTTCTACCAGAATGTGTACGGCAGCGGCTTCAGCCGGGCGACGGGCCTGGTGACGCTGAGCGGCTACAACAACTGCAACGACCGCACGAACCTGTTCAGCCAGACCGACCTCATCTGGGAGAACCGGCTGGCGGGCATCGACCAGACACTCCTGTTCGGTTTCGAACTCGGGCGGGAGAAGTCACGCAACCGCCGCAACACCGCGCAGTTCCTCGACGGCAACAAGACGCCGATCACCGATCCGACCGTCGATGCCGACGTGATCTTCGCGCCCTCCGCTACGGACTCCAACAACCGCGTCACTGCCACGGTCGCTGCCGCCTATGTGCAGGACCAGTTGCGCATCACGCCCGCGTTCGAGATCGTCGCCGGCCTGCGTTTCGACAGCTTCAAGCTGCACGTGAACGACCTTCGCGGATCGGGCGCGATATTCGACCGCCGCGACAATCTCGTTTCGCCGCGGCTCGGCCTCATCGCCAAGCCGGCGGACAAGCTCTCGCTATACGCCAGCTACAGCCGCTCCTACCTGCCCCAGTCGGGCGACCAGTTCAGCAGCCTCACCAACGTCACCGCGGGCCTCAAGCCCGAGCGTTTCGACAATTATGAGGTGGGCGCGAAGTGGGAGATCCTCGACGGCCTGCTCGCCACCGCCGCCGTCTATCAGCTCGATCGCAGCAACACGCGCGCGACCGATCCGCTGGACCCGACGCACACGGTGCTCACCGGCGAGCAGCGCACGCGCGGTCTCGAGCTCGGCGTCGAGCGCAGCGTCACCAGCCGCTGGCTCGTGTCCGGCGGCTACAGCCTGCAAAAGGCGGAGATCACCCAGCCGACGGCTTCGGCGCCCGCCGGGCGCGAGGTGCCGCTCGTGCCGCGCCACAGTTTTTCCCTGTGGAACCGCTACGACGTGACGGAGAGGTTCGGCATCGGCGCCGGCGTGATTGCCCGTTCGCGGTCTTACGCCTCGCTCAGCAATGCGGTGAAGCTGCCCGGCTACGTCCGGGCGGACGCCGCGCTCTACTACCGCTTGCCCAACGGGCTGCAGGCGCAGCTGAACGTCGAGAACCTGTTCGGCGCGCATTATTTCCCGACCGCCAGCAACGACAATAATATCGCTCCGGGCGCGCCGCGGACGATCAAGGCAACGCTCGGCTACCGCTTCTGAAGATTCTCAGCGGGCGAGCTCCGCCGCGCGCGCCTTGATGCGCTTCAGGTCGCGGACGAACAGCGCGCGTTCCTCGCGCTTCTTCTCCGGGTCGGGCATTCGAAGGAGGTAGCTGGGGTGCACGGTCACCCAGCATTCGCCGCCGTCCGGAAGCGCGACCGGCTCTTCCCGAGCCCGGCTGATGGTGACGGTCTTGCCGATGAGCGACCGCGCCGCGGTTGCTCCTAGGGCGACGGTGACGGGCGGCCGTATCAGCTCGCGCTCATGCTCGATCCACCAGCGGCACGCGGCGATCTCGCCCGCGTCGGGCTTGCTGTGGATGCGGCGCTTGCCCTTCTGGACGAACTTGAAATGCTTGACGGCATTGGTGACGTAGACCGTCGAGCGCTCGATCCCGGCCTTCTCCAGCGCCTGGTCGAACAATTGTCCCGCCGGCCCGACGAAGGGCCGTCCCTCGAGGTCCTCATTGTCCCCCGGCTGCTCGCCGACGAACATGATGGACGCGTCGAGCGGGCCCTCGCCGAAGACGGTCTGGGTGCCGCACTTGTACAGCTCGCAGCGGGTGCAGCGCCGGGCGTCGGCGAGCAGGGCTTCCCAGGCCGTGCGCAAATTGCCTCCCGGCTGCACCTGCCGCTCGGCCTCGAGCGCATGTTCCAGCCCTTCCCTTGCGACCGACCGATCAATCATTTCGATCTCCCGTTGCCGCGCCCCTGCGATCAGCGGCTGAACGAGCGAGGTCTCCGGCATGTTGCGCCAGTATTTCTTCGGCATCTCCTTCAGCATCGCGCCGACCTTCAGGCGCGCAGGGTTGAAGATGGAGGCGTAATAGGTGCGCCAGGTCTCCTCGAAGCGGTCGCCTGTGGGCGCCTCGGCGCGCGTCGCGCCGGGGCTCTCGGTCAGCATGTGCCCGTCCCAGTGGATCGACAGCTCCGGCGTCAGGATCGACCAGCGCATGTTGGTGAAGCGGTTGACGAAGAAGCTGGCGGAGCGCCGGACGATATGATGCTCCGGCTCGAAGAAAGCGACGAACCTCCCGTCGACCTCGCGGAAACGGACGAAGGCGTGCATCTTGTGGATGTCGCGCCGCACTTCCTTCGCGAGCACCTGCAGCCGGCGAACCAGCGGATCCGCCTCGTCCTCCAGCGCGCGACGATCGTCGCGGAGGCGCAGGAGCATGGCGTATAGAAGGCTGAAGCGTTCGGGGTCCGAGTGGCACAGGACGTCGCGGGCAATCTCGACGAATCCGCGAGGTACGGCGAAGCTCGGCGCCTCGCCCGCCCTGCTGTCGGTGCCGAACAGCTCGGCGTCGGCGCCCTCGACCTGCCAGACGATCGCTTCGGGCGGGACAGCTTCCTCGACGAGGCTGCGCGCGCCGTCCCGCCACGCATCGAAGTCGTCGGGTGCCGGCAGCGTCACTCGGCGGATTTCAGGCAGCGAACAGCTCCAGCTGCTGGTGCCGCGGCGCAAGGAGCGAGCGGAGGTCCGCGCGGTCGGTGAGCAGCACCGGCTGCCAGTCGGCCGCGGTGATGAATGGTCGGACCTTCGCGATCGACAGCGTCAGGCGCGCGACATCGTCGAGGCGCAGCTTGCGCCACCTTCGCGCTGAAAGGATTCGGTCGACAGCCTTGGTCCCGAGGCCGGGGACCCGCCACAGCATCTCCTTGGGAGCGCGATTGACGTCGACCGGGAAGCTCTCCCGGTGCTTCAGCGCCCAGGCGAGTTTCGGATCGATGTCGAGCGGCAGCATGCCCTGTTCGTCCGCCGCGCCCTGCACTTCCGCCGGGGCGAAGCCGTAGAAGCGCATCAGCCAGTCGGCCTGGTAAATGCGGTGCTCGCGCATCAGCGGCGGCCTTTTGAGCGGAAGCACCGCGCTCGCGTCCGGGATCGGGCTGAATGCCGAATAATAGACCCGCCGCAGCGCGAAGCGCCTGTAGAGAGCGCTCGCCTTGCCGACGATGTCGGCATCGGTGGCGGCGTCCGCTCCGACGATCATCTGGGTCGACTGCCCCGCCGGCGCGAATCTCGGGGCGGAGCTGAACCGCTTCGCCGCATCGCCCGCTTCGGCAATGCTCGACTTCATGTCGCGCATCGCGCCGGCGATCTGACCCGCATCCTTTTCCGGCGCCAGTTGCTGGAGCCCGCTTTCGGTCGGCAGCTCGACGTTGATGGAGACCCGATCCGCATAGAGTCCCGCCTGCCGCACCAGCTCCGGATCGGCGTCGGGGATCGTCTTCAGGTGGATATAGCCGCGGAAATCATGATCCTCGCGCAGGCTCCGCGCCACCTCGACGATCTGCTCCATCGTGTAGTTCGACGAGCGGATGATGCCCGACGACAGGAACAGACCCTCGATATAGTTGCGCTTGTAGAAAGCGAGGGTGAGGCGGACCACCTCCTCGGCCGTGAAGCGCGCCCGACGCACATTCGAGCTCTTGCGGTTGATGCAATAGGCGCAGTCGAAGATGCAGCTGTTGGTCAGCAGGATCTTCAGAAGCGAGATGCAGCGGCCGTCCGGTGCGTAGGCGTGGCAAATGCCCATGCCTTCGCTGGAGCCCACGCCCTTGCCGCCGCGGCTGTCGCGCCTGGCGGTTCCGGACGACGCGCAGGAGGCGTCATATTTGGCCGCGTCGGCCAGAATCGCGAGCTTCGCCTGGAGATCGAGCTGGGGCACGTGTTCGACATATGTTCTCGCTCATCCGCTTGCAAGACAAGAGCTCAGCCCACGGCCCGTCGGAACGCCCAACAGCCGGAACGAGGACCCGGCGGCGTCGTTCTCACTGGGAATGGAGGAGTTCGACATGGCCGACGAGCGCGAGATCGAAGAGAAATTCTGGGGCGAGCTGAAAGCGAGCCCGTTCATCATGCTGGGCATCGAGGGCGCGCGGGACGGCGCGACGCAGCCGATGACGGTGATTTTCGAAGACCAGGACCGCGACGCCGGGCTGCTCTGGGTCTTCACGGCGAAAGACCATGACCTGACCCGCGCGATGGGCCAGTCGAACCGCGCGATCGCCTCTTATTCCGCCAAGGGCCACGACCTTTTCGCGAGCCTTCGCGGAACGCTTGAGATCGCGAACGACCCGGCGACGATCGACCGGTTGTGGAGCCCGTTCGTGGCCGAATGGTATGAGGGCAAGGACGATCCCAAGCTCGCCCTCGTCCGCTTCGACGTCGAGGATGCGAAAATCTGGCTGTCCGACGTCGAAGGCTTCCTGAAGCCTGTGTTCAACAAGCTGTTCGGCCGCAAGCCCGAGGCGGGAATGAAGGAGAAGGTGGTGGAGATCAGCCTCTAGGCCCCCGCCTTCTGCCTGACCTTCCGCTCGACCTCCTTGGTCGGCGGCTTGCGGATCGGGCGGTACAGCGCCTCGATGATGCTGAAGACGCCGAACACCAGCAGGCCGCCCGCGACGAGCTGCCGCACCGGGCTGTATAGCCAGTCCATCGCGTCATCGAGATTGCCGGCTTCGGCCGCGCTGTGGTCGAGCCCCGACCGCACCAGCATGTAGCCGATGGTGAGGAATACGACTCCGCGCGCGCCGTAGCCGACGGTTCCGACCCATCGGAACCATGGATGCCGCGCCGCATCCCCATCGAGGTGGTCGAGGAAGGTTGCGCGCGCAGCCTTGGTGAACTGGGCGATTCCGGCGCCGACCAGGATTGCCGCCGCGATCTCCAGCGCCAGCTCGCCCCCCGGCATGTGCAGCGCCTGGGCTGCATGCTGCTGGGTCTCGTTGCTCGACGGCGGAGCCGAGAGGAGCACGCGCGCCGCCTTGACGGCCAGCCAGGAGTAAATGCAGCCGCTCGTCGCAGCAGCGATGCGCTTGGCCCATGCTTTCCAATGGTCCTTGCCGCTCTCCATCCCGAAGGCTGCGTCGCTGAGCCGCCACAGCCCGTATCCGGCCATGCCCACCGCGAGGACGGCAAGGAGCAGCTTCCCGACGCCGTGACCCACATATTCGAGCGCGCCGGTCAGGTCCTCGGTTCGCCCGGTCAGGATCACCAGCGCGGCGATGATGATGTAGAGGAGGCCCCGCGCCGCGAAGCCGAGCCGCGTCAGCCGCTGGAAATTGCTTTCGTGGGCGACATCCTCGGCCATTCCGTCCGAACGGCCGAGCAGCGGCTATGTTGCTCAGCCGAGCGCCGCCGCCTGATCCTGCGGCGTGCCCTGCATCCGCTTCCCGAGCACGATCTTGAACACGGTGAAGGCGATGAGGCCGAAGGCGGCGCTCGCGACGTGGATGAGC
The DNA here is from genome assembly GCA_050261135.1 of Bacillota bacterium. Classification (GTDB taxonomy): domain Bacteria; phylum Pseudomonadota; class Alphaproteobacteria; order Sphingomonadales; family Sphingomonadaceae; genus Sphingomicrobium. The sequence continues at coordinate 242,471 of JBLNCZ010000021.1, read as the reverse complement.
CAGAAGGTCGTCGTCGGCAGGCTGGAATAGAGGCCGCCGACGTATCCCACGATCGCGTTCGCGATGAAGAAGCACAGGTAATAGAGGCCGATCACCGTCGACGCGATCTGCTTCGGCGAAATTTTCGAGAAGAGCGCGAGGCTGATCGGCATCACGTGCGCGAAGCCGATGCTGTTGCAGAGCTCGAACACCATCGGCCAGGCAAGGCTGATCTTCTGCCCCGGCTGCTGCGTGAGCGCCGCCATGAACAGCGCCAGGCCGCCTGCGACGATGAAGACGCTGCCGATGATCATCTTGCTGATCTCGTCGGGTTCTCGGCGGCGCGTGCCCCACCACTTCCAGAAGGCCGCAACGGCGACGAGCATGGTGAAGCTGACGGCCGCGTCGACGGTGATCAGCCAGCTGCTGGTGTGGTTGAGAAGCGTGAGGTCGAACTGCTGGTCGCCCCACACGAGATAGGCGTTGAAGATCTGCTGGTTCGTCAGCATCGCGATGGCGAGCACCGGGATGAGGATGATCAGGTAGAGCAGGCACATCCAGTCGCCGCGCGTCATCGGCTCGTGCACCGCCGGCTCGTCCTTGCTCCTGCGGATCTCCTCGGGCGCGAGGTACCGGCGGCCGTAGAGATAGATCAGCAGCCCGAGGACCATGACCACGCCCGCGCAGCCGAAGCCGTAATGCCAGCCGACCTTTTGTCCCAGCGTGCCGGAGATGAGCGGCGCGACGATCACGCTGACGTTGATGAAGATGTAGAAGATCTGGAACGCCATGGCGCGGCGGAGGTCGTTGGGGCCGTAGAGCGCGCCGACTTGGGTCGCGATATTGCCCTTGAAGGCGCCGACGCCGAGCAGGAGGGCGAGCAGCGCGAGCAGGAACGCCGGCTGGATTGCCATCAGGAAGTGGCCGATCGCCATCAGCACGCCGCCGACGATCAGCGTCCTGTTCCTGCCGAGCCACTTGTCGGCGATCATCCCGCCGAAGATCGGCGTCAGGTAGACGAGGCTGGTGTAGGTGCCGAAGATCGCGGAAGCGAGCGGCTGGCCGGCCAGCCCGTGATAGACGTGCGCCTGCATCCACTGGAGGCCCCACACATGCTCCATCCGGCCCGGCGTCAGCAGGTAGTTGACCATGTAGAGCACGAGCAGGGTCTGCATCGAATAATAAGAAAAGCGCTCGCACCCCTCGGTGAAGCCGAGGTAGCCGAGACCCTTCGGATGCCCGAGAAACGCGCGGTCGTCGTGCGTCCCGACCTCATAGTCGGGCGTGGCGTCGGCAACGGTCATCGTTCGATCTCCTGAGTCATAGCTGCGGGCCTCAGCCCCTGCGTCGCCGCCGGCTCGAGCACGCACTTCAGCGCCGGCCGGAACAGCAGGATCGATATTCCCCCGGCCGCCGCGATGCCCGCGTGCATCAGCCAGAAGGCGAGCGGCGTCATCTGCGAATAGAATGTCCCGATCCAGCCGATGAGGTTGTTGGCGACGAACAGGACGAGGAAGCAGATGCCCATCATCGTCGCGTTGACCTTGGGCGGCGCACAGCGGGACACGAGCGCGAGCAGGGTCGGCCAGTAATAGATGAAGCCTACCCCCTGCAGCACGCAGTAGAGCAATGGCCAAAGCCACAGCACCGGGCGGTCTCCGGCAACGGCAATCGCCGCGACCAGCACCAGGTTCGCCGCCGCGCAGACCCAGGCGCCGAGCCCGATCTTGCCGAGGTCGGAAGGCTCGCTCCCGCTGCGGTCCGCCTGCCGCTTCCACAGGCTGAACAGGAACGGCACGCTGACCATGCTCGCGAGCGGGTCGATGGACGCATACCAGGGGATCGGGATCTGGAATCCGCCGGCATTGAGGTCGGCATGCTGCTGCAGCCAGACGGGGAGGACGTTGGCGAGCTGGTAGTAAGCGATCGACTGGAAGATGGCGATCAGCATCACCGCGCCGAGCGCCGCAACGACCTTCCAGTCGGCGCTCGACATGGCGGCCGGGGCGAGCACTTCGCGCTCGATCTTCGCGGGCAGGTAGCGGTAGCCGGCGAGATAGGTGGCCAAGCCGGCGAACATGAAGATCGCCGCCAGGCCGAACCCGAGATGCCAGCCGTACCGGCTGCCGAGGAACCCGCACACCAGCGGCCCGGTCACTGCGCCGAGGTTGATCGCCGTGCTGAAGATGACGAACCCGCGCGTTCGCCGCGCTTCCTCGTCCGTGGGATAGAGGCCGCCGACCTGTGCCGAGATATTGCCCTTGAGCAGGCCGGACCCCACGACGAGCAGCAGCAGCGCGAGGAGGAAGCTCCGGTCGAAGGCCATGGCGACATGGCCGCCGGCCATGGACAAGGCGCCAAGCACCACCGCGTTGCGCTGGCCGATCCAGCGGTCCGCAATCCAGCCGCCGAGCACCGGCGTGAAATAGACGAACCCCGCGTAGAGGCCGAAAATCTGCGAGGCGAGCTGCTGCGTCGTTAATGGCCCGAACACATGCTGGATTGCGCGCCGGAAGGCGGCAAAGCCTGCGACATGCTCGACATGGCCCGGCAGCAGCAGCTGGTTCACCATGTAGAGGACCAGCAGCGAGATCATGCCGTAATAAGAGAAGCGCTCCCACGCCTCGGTGAACGCAAGGAACGCGAGACCCTTCGGATGGCCGAAGAAGCCGTCCGAGCGCGGCCGCTCAGCTACCAAGGCTTGAGTACTCAACAGGCGGTCCCGAGCATGTCACGGCTGCGTAACAAGGCCTCCGGACCGGGAAAAGCCGCCATTCGACAGACGACCTTTACTGCGGCGGATTTTCCTCGTCGGCCTGTTGCTTGCGCTCGCCGCGGGCTTCCTTAATCAGCTTCTCGAGGCAGCCGGTGTAGCCCGCCGGCCCGACCGGCGAGCAGCTGTTGATCCCGGTATTGCCGACCGTCTCGAGATTCTTCGCGCGTATGGCCCAGGACTGCATCTGCTGCGGCGTGCCGCTCTGGCGCATGTTCGGCGGGATGCGATAGCGCTCGCTCTCCGGCCGCCGCGCGCACACCACGACCTGATCGTCCGTGGACCGCGGGCACGGGTCGTTGCCGTAGACGATGATCTCCGCGATGTTGGGCTGCGCCTGCGCCTCGGCCGGTGCCGGAAGGGCGGCTAATCCGCCGGCGACTGCGACGGCGGCGGCGCTCATGATGATCGTCAACCTGCTCATAAACGGTCCTTCCAGGGGTACAGCGGCCCTTGTTCGCTCTGGTTCCTCACATTCGCTTGGACAGGCCGATGGCCAGCTTGCAACCCGCACGGATCGCCGCTGTCAGCAGCGGATAAGCAAAAGCGTTGGTCGAGCCCGCCTCGCGTGCGGTGTCGCGGTGCTCGAGCTCGTCGGCGCGGAACTCCGCAATGTCGGCCGAAAGCTCGGGATCCTCCTCGCCCAGCTCCTCGAGCTGGCGCCCGTAATGGCGGTCGATTTCGGTCTCCACCGCGTCCGTGCAGGCGAGCGCGGCCTCCTCCGAGATGAGGGCCGTGACCGCGCCGAGCGCGAAGCCGGCGACGTTCCACAGCGGCTGGAGCGCGGTCGGCCGGACGCCGCGTTCGGCGATCAGCCTGTCGAAGCGGTCGAGGTGGCGTCTCTCCTGCGCCGCCATGCGGGAGATGAGCTTGGCCTCGGGGCAATTGGCCCGAAGCACCGCCAGCTGGCCCGCGTAGATGCGGGTCGCCCCATATTCGCCGGCCTGGTCGACCCGAAGCATGGACGCGCTGTCCGCGCGCCGGTCCCCGGGACGCCAGCGCGTCATGCGCGGCGCGCCTTCAGCGCAAGGATCAGGATCAGCGCCGCCCCGCCGAGCGACAGGATGGCGTTCCAGCCGGCCATCGAAATGCCGAGGAAGCGGAACTGCACCTCGTCGCAGCGAATGAGCGGCGCCTGCGTGATCTGCTTCAGTAGATCGGCCGTGCTCGTCGTCTTCGGCAGCGCCGTGCAGGTGGTGAAGCCCTGGAAGATGTGGGCCTCGACGCCCGCATGATAGACGCCGATCGCGCCCGAGGAGGCGATGGCGAGCGCGGCGAGGATCGTGAATGCCCGCGCCCGCGGCGCCTGTATCGGAGCCGTGAACGCCACCAGCGCGAGCGCGACCGCCACCATGTGGGCGTAACGCTGCCACCAGCACAGCTCGCACGGGTGGAGGTGGCCGAGATATTCCGAACCGAAGGCGCCGATCAGGAGCGCTGCCGGGAGCAGGAGCGCGACCAGCCGCGCGATCGATGCCGGCTGCAATGATCCCGAAGGAGCGGAGCGCACCGCGACCGCGTCGCTCACCGGCGGACTACCGCGACTTCTTCGCCGAGCCGCCGCCGGAGGCGACCGCTGCCGGCGCCGTTCCCGCAAGCCGCTTCAACGTGTTCAGCGCATAATAGAGCTGGAAGTCCTTAACCCCCTGCTTCTTCAGGTCGTCGGCCTTGGCCGTGAAGCGCGGGTCGGGCGTATCGTCGCTTTCGAGGAGCTTGTCCTTGACCTGCGCCTGCGCGAGCAGGTGCTTCCTCAAGTCGACCTCGCGGATGACCTTGCGGTCCTTGTAGTCGGGATCGGTGAGCTGCGGGACGATCACGTCCGGCTCGATTCCGCCCGCCTGAACCGAGCGGCCCGAAGGGGTGTAATAACGCGCCGTCGTCAGCCTCAGCGCCGCGTCCGGCCCCGTCTGGACGACGGTCTGCACCGAGCCCTTGCCGAAGCTGGTCTCGCCCATGACGAGCGCGCGATGGTGGTCCTGCAGCGCGCCCGCCACGATCTCGGAGGCCGAGGCGGTGCCCGCGTCGGTGAGCACGATCACCGGCAGCCCGTGGGCCATGTCGCCCGGCCGCGCATAATAGCGCTCGATATCGTCCTTGGTGCGGCCGCGCTGCGAGACGATCTCGCCGCTGTCGAGGAAGTCGTCGGCAACGTCCACCGCCTGGTCGAGCAGGCCGCCCGGGTTGGAGCGCAGGTCGACGACATAGCCGATCGGGTGCCCGCCCGTCGCCTTGTCGATGCCGACCAGCGCAGCCTTGACCTGCTCGCCGACATTGCCGGCGAAGGTGTTGATGTTGATGTAGCCGACGCCGTCCTTGATCTCCCACTTCACCGGGTGAAGCTCGATCCGCTCGCGCACGATGCTGACGTCGAACGGCTTGTCGCGGCCGGGGCGGACAATGGTCAGCTTCACCGACGTGCCGGGGTCGCCCTTCATCTTCTCGACCGCCTGGTCGAGCGTGACTCCGTTCAGGAACTCGCCGTTGATATGGGTGATATAGTCGCCCGACTTGATCCCGGCGCGCCACGCGGGCGTGTCCTCGGTCGGCGCGATGACCTTCACGATCCCGTCTTCCATCGACACGGTGAGCCCGAGCCCGCCGTAATTGCCGTCGGTGGTGGTCTTCAGCTGGTCGAAATCGGCGCCTTCGACATAGCTCGAATGCGGGTCGAGCGCGGCGAGCATGCCGTCGATGGCGCCCTTGATCAGAGTGTGGTCGTCGACGGGTTCGACATAATTCGCCTTCACCCGCTCGTAGACGCTCATGAACTTCTCGAGCTCCTGGTAATTGGTGGTGTCCGCGGCAGCGAAGGAGCTGGCGGTCACGGGTACCAGGGCAAGCGCTCCGACGAGCGCGAGCGGCGGAAGAAGCTTCGTGTTGAAATTCATTTTGGACGCGTCCCAGTTGCGCGGCGGTTGCCGGCCAAGGCCGGGCATTTAGCCGCCTTTCATAGCCTTTGACAGAGTTTGAGATGAACCTGCGATGAGAGCGGGCGAGAATCGCTGTCCATTATGGGACAGCTCGACCTCGATCGCGCCGAGCGCTCGGCCGAGGGGATCGCCGATGCGCACCTTGTCGCCCTGCTTCACCGCCGGCGACACATTGACGATGAGGGTCATCCATCCGCCGCCATGGTCGATGATCAGGATGCCGTCATAGTCGCGGAACGGGCCGGAATAGCGGACGACGCCTGCGGCGGGCGCGGTCACGGGCGCTCCGCGCGCAGTAGCGAAGGTGACGCCGCGCGAGCGCACCCCGCTGTCGTTGACGGCGCCGAGGCCCTCCACCACCGGGGCGCTCACCGGCAAGTTGTAAGCGAAGGGCGCGCGCGGCGCCGCCGAGCCGGTGGGAGCGGCCGGGCGCGGCGGGGCCGCGTCTTCGGATGCAAGCAGCGCGGCGATTTCGCGAGCGGAGCGGCTCGTCGACTGCTCGGCGCGCAGGTGCTGGATCTCCTCGCTGGCGGCGATCGATACGTCGCCCGCCTGGAGCGCCTGCCCGCCCGCCGCGAGCGAGCGATCGATCGCCCGCTCCTCGAGCTCGGCGAACTGCTGCCGCTTCACGGCCAGCTCCTCGCGGCTGCGCACCAGCTCGGCACGCGCCGACAGCGCCGCCGCCTTGAGCCGCTGCCCTTGGGCGAGCTGCGCCGACAGCGCTTTGGTCCTGCGGCGGATCACCGGCAGCGTCGAATCGAGCAGCACGCCCACCTTCACGAGATCGTCCGTTCCGCCGCCGTCGGCGAGGGCAAGGAGCGGCGGCCGCCGAGCCATGACTGCAAGGCCGGCAAGAAGCGACGAAACGGGCCGCTGCTGCTCCGCGAGGCGCTGGCGTTCGGCCGAGACCGAGGCCGCGGCAAGGCGGTACTGCATGTCCGCGGCAGTGATCCGCGCCTCGGCCGCTTCGATGCCCTGCGCGGCGGCGGCCTGCTCGGCATGGAGCCGGTCGGCTTCGCCGCGCGCCGCTGCGGCCGCCTTCTCCAGACGTGCCGCCTCGGCCTCGGCCGAAGCCTGCTCCGCCCTCGCCTGCTTCAGCGCCTGCTCTAGGGGCTGCGCCGGCGGCGTCGCGGGCGCGCTCGCGGCCAGCAGGAGCGGCGCGAGCAGGACGGCTGGGGCGAGCGGCCGCATCCCGTCAGCCTTCGCGATGATAGGGATGGTTCGCAAGGATCGACGTCGCGCGGAACAGCTGCTCCGCAAGCATCGCCCTCGCGAGCAGGTGGGGCCAGGTCGCCGGCCCGAAGGAGAGCAGCAGGTCCGCACTGGAGCGCTGCTCTTCCTCATGCCCGTCGGCCGCGCCGAGAAGGAAGCGCGCTTCGCGCTTGCCGCCGTCGCGCCAGCGTTCGAGAGTCCTTGCAAGCTCGCTCGACGACAGGGCCTTGCCGCGTTCGTCGAGCACCACCGTCACCGTGCCGGAGGGTGCTTCAGGCGGTTTCCCGCCGCGGTCGGGAAGCTCGGTCACTTTCGTCGGCCAGGCGATCCGCTTCAGGTAGCGGTCGACCAGATCGGCCTCCGGAGAGCGGCCGATCTTCCCTCGAGCGACGATATGAAGGAGCACCTATTGAGAGGTGAGCGCCGGGCGGAACGGCCAGCTGAACAGCGTCTTGAAGCCGTCGTAGATGGTCCGCGCCGCCTCCGCGATCGTGCGCGGACGGTTCGATCCGCCGCGGGCGAAGATCGCGACCGCGATGCGGTGCCCGTCGGGCATGCTGATGAACCCGACGTCGTCGGCAAGGCCGTTCAGCGTGCCCGTCTTGTGCTCGACCGGCGTGCCCGACGGCAGGAGCCACTTCATGCGGTTCTTGCCCGTTTCGCACTTGGCCATGACGCCGAGCAGATAATTGCGGCTGGTGGGGCTGATCAGCTCGCCGCGGTAGATGCGGCGAAGCAGGTCGACCATCGCCTTCGGCGTGCTCGAATCCCGCGTGTCCCACAGGTCGCGCTTGGCGGCGAGGAGCTGCGCGATGGTGCGGTCGACGCGGACGCCCTTGATGCCGTTCTGCACGAGCCAGTGGTGGACCGCGGACGGGCCGCCGACGTCCTTGAACAGGACGTCCGCCGCATGATTGTCGCTGTAGATCAGCATGCGGTTCATGAGCTTGCGGACCGGAACGCCGCCGATCGTGTCGTCGAGCGTCTTCTGGCCGTGATCGACCTGCGACAGGTAAAGCGCCGCGATGGCGACCTTGACCGTGCTCGCCATCGGGAAGGGCGTGTCGCCCTTGATGCTGACGCTTTCGCCTGTGTTGAGGTCGAGCGCCGCAATGCCGACGTCGGCCGAGCTTCCGGCGACGAGCGAGCTCAATTGCTGCTCGACGGACTGGAGGTCCGGCGAAGATGCCGCCGTCGCAGGTCCTGCAACGAACGCCAGCAGCGACAATAATATGGCAATGTACCGCATGTCCCTCACCCGCGAGCTGCGCTCACATCCGCTTCATCACCAAATGCCCACATTCGCTCCAAATTGTAAAAATTTCTGACTTCGGGGCGGAATATGTGGACGATCACGTCGTCCGCATCGATCAGCACCCAGTCCGCGGCCGGGAGCCCCTCGATCCGGACGTTGCGGCCAAATTGCTCTTTTATCTTGTCGGCAAGCTTAACAGCCATGGACGCGACCTGCCGCGTCGACCGGCCGGACGCGATCACCATATGGTCGGCGATGTTCGACTTGCCGGTGAGCGGAATGGATACGACCTCCTGCGCCTGGTCGTCGTCGAGCGACTGAAGCACGAGCTTGTGGAGATCTTCGACGTCGACGGGTGCGCGGCCGGCCTTGGCGCCGGCGGCTTCAGCGGGATGTTCGGTCAAGGGGTCTCCTGGCGAACCGGGGCATGGCCGAACGCGCGCGAGACTTTGCGAGCGTTGGAAACCGGCGATGCCAGCTTGGGTCTTGCGCGCGAATGGCGGTTGCAGAGGTCGGATCGGGGGGCAGGCGAAGGAAAAGGATCGCCGGTGCACTCCATTCCGTCCAGTGACTTGCCTGGCCGGGCGGGTGGACGAACCGCCTCAGCCAGCCCATCGCGCGCGCCGCATGGGCAGCCGAATCATAACCGGGCCGGCGAATCACCGCAATCGGCACTTCGCGTGCTAAGCCCCGATAATCACGCCATTTGTGAAAATTTGGCAGGGTGTCGCTTCCGAGCAACCAGATGAAGCGATGCTCGGGGTGCCGCAGCTTGAGGCGCCGCACCGTGTCGATGGTGAAGCGGGTGCCCTCCCTCTGCTCGAAGTCGCTGGCGCGGATGCGCGCGCCGCGCGCCATGCGCCGGGCGGAAGTGAGCCGGGCGTCGAACGGCGCCATGTCGCTGGCGCCTTCCTTCAGCGGATTGCCGGGCGAGACCAGCCACCACACCTCGTCGAGCCCGAGCGCGCGCATCGCTTCGAGGCTGATGCGCCGGTGGCCGCGATGCGCCGGGTTGAACGAACCGCCGAGGAGACCGATGCGGGCCATCAGCCGCAGCTAGCATGAGCCGATAAGCCCGCCTAATGTCTCGGCGATGGGGGAAATCGAAGCATTCGGCGATGCAGTCACCGGCGGCATGCTCGGCCGCGCCATCGAGCCGCAGGCGGGCGAAGCCGCCGACGGTCACACGCACGAGGCCAATTGCCTCAACTGCGGGACGCCGCTGACCGGGCCCTATTGCCACGAGTGCGGCCAGCATGCGCATGTCCACCGCACGCTCAGCGCCTTCTTCCACGATTTCGCGCACGGCGTGCTTCACTTCGAAGGCAAGATCTTCCGGACGCTGCCGCTGCTGGTGTGGAAGCCGGGCGAGCTGACGCGGCGCTATATCGACGGGCAGCGCGCGAGCTTCGTCTCGCCGATCGCGCTCTTCCTGTTCTGCGTGTTCCTGATGTTCGCGATCGTCGGGCTCACCAGCCACAGCGGCCACGCGATGGCGGCAGCCTCGGCTGACGCCGCCAGGAACCTCAAGAAGGACCAGATCAAGCTCGACATCCTGAAGCAGCAGCGGGCGACCATGAGCGGCGCGGAGGCGGCAAAACTCGACGAGAAGATCGAGGACCTGAAAGGCGAGATGGTCGCGCTGCAGGCGATGAAGGACGGCAAGATCGACGCCAGCATCCACTTCGCGGACCAGTATCTGGGCGGCCTCAGCGACGCGCTGAACAAGGCGGCCAAGAACCCCGAGCTGCTGTTCTACAAGCTCAAGACCAACGCCTATAAGTTCAGCTGGGCGCTGATCCCGATCTCCGTGCCGTTCGTGTGGCTGCTGTTCCCGTTCAGCCGCCGCTTCCGCCTTTACGACCACACCGTCTTCGTCACTTATTCGCTCTGCTTCATGATGCTGCTGCTTGCCGCATCATCGCTGGTTGGCGTGGTGTCGCAGTCGCTGGCGAGCTTCGCCTGGTTCGTGCCGCCGTTCCACATGTACCGGCAGCTGCGCGGGACCTATGGCGTCAGCAGGGGCGGCGCGCTGTGGCGCACCGTCGGACTCATTTTTTTCGCGTTCGTCGCGATCTCGCTCTTCGTCAGCCTGCTCGTGATGCTGGGAGCGTTCGAGTAAGGCTCAGGCGCCCGCAGCGGCGGGGCCGCCGATGGCGCCCGTCTTGGGCCGCTTCGCCTTGGGGATCGACGACCCCGCAGCCGGGATCGACGGGCCCTTGACGCCGCCGCGGTCGATCGTGCCGCCTTCGAGCACCTTCTTGATCTCGTCGCCCGACAGCGTCTCATATTCGAGCAGCGCCTTGGCGAGCGTCTCGAGCTGCTCGCGGTGCTCGGTCAGCACGGTCTGCGCGCGCTTGTAGCCGCCCTCGACGATCTTGCGGATCTCGGCGTCGATCGCCTGCGCCGTCTCGTTCGACATCTGCCGCTGGCGGTTGACCGAATAGCCGAGGAACACCTCTTCCTCCGGCTCGGCATATTGCAGCGGGCCGAGCGCGTCCGACATGCCCCAGCGGGTCACCATGTCGCGCGCGAGCTGGGTCGCGTACTGGATGTCGGAAGACGCGCCGGAAGAGACCTTGTCGTAGCCGAAGATCATTTCCTCGGCGACGCGGCCGCCCATCGAGACCGCGAGGTTCGCGTACATCTTGTCGCGATGGTAGGAGTAGCTGTCGCGCTCCGGCAGGCGCATGACCATGCCGAGGGCGCGCCCGCGCGGGATGATGGTCGCCTTGTGGATCGGGTCGGACGCGGGCTCGTGGAGGGCCACGATGGCGTGACCGGCCTCGTGATAGGCCGTCATGCGCTTTTCGTCCTCGGTCATCACCATCGACTTGCGCTCGGTGCCCATCAGCACCTTGTCCTTGGCCTCCTCGAACTCCTGCATAGCGACCAGGCGCTTGCCCTTGCGCGCGGCTAGCAGCGCCGCCTCGTTGACGAGGTTGGCAAGGTCGGCGCCCGAGAAGCCGGGCGTGCCGCGGGCGATCACGCGCGCGTCGACGTCGGGCGCCAGCGGCACCTTCTTCATGTGGACCTGGAGGATCTGCTCGCGCCCGTCGATGTCGGGGCGCGGAACCACGACCTGGCGGTCGAAGCGGCCGGGGCGCAGCAGCGCCGGGTCGAGCACGTCGGGCCGGTTGGTCGCAGCGATGATGATGATGCCTTCGTTCGCCTCGAACCCGTCCATCTCGACGAGGAGCTGGTTGAGGGTCTGCTCGCGCTCGTCATTGCCGTTGCCGAGGCCGGCGCCGCGGTGACGGCCGACGGCGTCGATCTCGTCGATGAAGACGATGCACGGAGCGCTCTTCTTGGCCTGGTCGAACATGTCGCGCACGCGGCTCGCGCCGACACCGACGAACATCTCGACAAAGTCGGAGCCCGAGATGGTGAAGAAGGGAACGCCCGCCTCACCCGCGATGGCACGGGCGAGCAGGGTCTTGCCGGTGCCGGGAGGACCGACGAGCAGCGCGCCCTTGGGGATCTTGCCGCCGAGACGCGCGAACTTGCCGGGGTCCTTCAGATATTCGACGATCTCCTGCAGCTCTTCGCGCGCTTCGTCGATGCCGGCGACGTCGGCGAAGGTCACCCGGCCCTGCTTCTCGGTCAGCATTCGCGCGCGGCTCTTGCCGAAGCCCATCGCGCCCGAGCCGGCGTTCTTCTGCATCTGGCGCATTACGAAGAAGCTGATGCCGAGGATGAGCAGGAAAGGCAGCGAGTTGTAGAGCATGTACATCCAGATGCTCGACTGCTCCTCCGCCTTCACCTGGACTGCGACGCCCTTGGCGATGAGCTTGTCGGAGACGTTGGCGTCGCCGGGAGCGACGGTGTTGAACGTCTCGCCGGTGTCGAGCTTGCCGGCGATGGCGCTGTTGCCCGTGCCGCTGCTGGCGATGGTCACGGAGCGGACATTGCCCTGGTCCACCTGGTGGACGAACTCGGAATAAGGAATGGCCTGGCCCGCCGCGGTGCGGGAGCCGCCGCCGATCATCTGCACGAAGAGGACGAGCGCGAACAGCACGCCCGCCCAGATCAGCAGGCTCTTGGTCCAGGGGTTGCCGGGCTTCTTGTCCTTGTCGTTCATCTCGTCTCTTTTCCGCGCCTCAAACGCGCTTGCCTCTAAAATAGGCTCATCCGGTCCAATAACAATGCGAGCTTAGGAACGCGTGAACGAGCCGCTGGGAGGGGTATGTCAACTTTGCCAACTTCGCCCGCCCGAGGGGCTCGGCGGCGCCAACCGAACGGGATTCGAGATTAAGCCGGAACTGCGGCTGTAGGACAGCGAAATGCGGTGTGACGGGAGCTAACGGCCGCCGGCCGAGCGCTCGCGCAGGTAGGCGGCGCTGGCGAGGTCCTGGACCACGTGGCCGAGCGACTTGTAGATGGTGACCTGCGCGTCGTCCTGGCGGCCGGGGACGCGGCCGGCGAGCACGTCGCCGATCTCCACCACCTCGAAGCTGTCGTCGATCGCGCCGTCCTGCCGCGCGTAGGCGAGCTCGGCGCCCTGGGCGAGCGCGCCGGGGCGGTAGTCGGCGACGTAGCGCGAGCGCGCAACCAGCGCGCTGTCGACCTCGACCGGCCCGAGATAGCTGGAGCCGACGAGGTTGAGATGGGTTCCGGGCTTCACCCAGTCGCCGAGCACGACCGGCTCGCGTGACGAGGTGACGGTGCAGATGACGTCGGCGCTGCGGGTCGCCTCCTCGGCATCTCTCACCGGGCGAATCTCGCGCCCGATCTCGGCGCCCATGCGCTCGGCTACGGAGCGGGTCTTCTCGGGCGAGCGCCCCCACAGCAGGATTTCGCGGAAGTCGCGCACCAGCGGCACCGCATGGAGGTGCGCTTCCGCCTGGACGCCGGTGCCGAACACGGCGAGCACCTGCGCGTCGGCGCGCGCGAGCGCGTCGGTGGCCGCAGCGGTCGCGCAGGCGGTGCGGATCTTGGTGATCGGCTCGGCGTCGGCGATGCAGTTCACCGCGCCGGTCTTTCCGTCATAGGCGACGACGACGCCCTGATGGCGGGTGCAGCCGGGCCGATCAGGATCGGCGAACACGCTGACCAGCTTCGCCCCGAAGGTGGAAAGGGCGGCGAGCTCTCCGGGCATGGTCCCGAACATCTGGTCGTCGCCGACGGTGAAGATCTGCCTCAGCGGCTGCGGGCGCTCGCCGCTCGAAAGGGCGATCATCGCCCGCCGCATCGCCTCGGTGCAGCCGGGATAGTCGAGCAGCTCCTCGACTTGCGCGGCGTCGTAAAAGCTGATGCTCATGGCGCGGTTCTGTACTACGCGCCTGTCGTAAGAAGAAGCTTTGCAGCAATGGAGGCGAGAGATGTGCGGTAACGGCAATCATCAGGGCTTCATTGCGGATATTTCGGTGACCCGGCGGACCATGCTGATGACCATCGGCGCGGTGGCCGCGGCAGGGAGCATGCCGGCGATCGCCGAGGATCCTGGCGCGCGGCCGGTCACCGAGAAGGATGTCGTCGTGAAGACCGCGGACGGGAATGCGGATGCGGCGCTCTTCTATCCGAGCGGCAAGGGCAAGTGGCCGGCCGTGCTGATGTGGCCCGACATCCTCGGGCTCCGCCCGGTCTTCCGCGAGATGGGCAGGCGGCTCGCCGCGCAGGGCTATGTCGTGCTGGTCCCCAATCCTTATTACCGCGCGCAGAAAGCGCCGATCGTGAGCGGCCCCTTCGACTTCAACAACAAGGAGCAGATGGCGCAGCTGATGACGTTCCGGAACGGCCTTGCCGACGACATGGTCGACCGGGATTCCGACGCCTACGTCCGCTTCCTCGATGCGCAGCCGCAGAGCGACACGAGCGGCAAGGCCGCGGTGCAGGGCTATTGCATGAGCGGCCCGCTGTCGTTCCGGACGGCCGCGGCGCGCCCGGACCGGATCGGCGCCGTCGCCACCTTCCACCCGGGAGCGCTGGTCACCGACAAGCCGTCGAGCCCGCACCTGCTGATCCCCAGGACGAACGCCGCTTACCTGGTCATCATCGCCAGGAACGATGCCGAGAAAATGCCTGAGGAGAAGCCGCAGCTGGAGGCGGCCTTCGCCGCCGCGCACCGCCCGGCGCATGTCGAGATTTCGTCGGCAAACCACGGCTGGACGGTCGCCGGCAGCCAGACCTACGACGAGGCGGAGGCGGAGCGCGCCTGGGCCGAGCTTCTCGCCTTTTACCGGGCGAACCTGGGCGCGGCTGTCAGCTCCGCCGCGCCGGAGCGCGGGTAAAGCGCCACTCCGGACCGCCGATGCAGAGCACGCCGCGAAGCGTCGCGCGGCGGCCGGTGCGCAACGCGGCAAGGACCTGGTCGAGCTCGCGGCCGCGAAGCTCCGCGCCGCCGCCTTCGGTCGCGAGCGCGAGGATGGCGCGGCGGATGATGCGGCGGCGGATCTCCCGCGGCGCCGAGCTCGGCCGATAGACCACCTGCCCGCCTTCCTGCGTCACTGCGCGCTGCCATTCGATCGTCGTTGCCCAGTGAAGCGCAGCGTCGGCTTCGGCGAGGTGCGACGCGCTTTGCGCGACCGCGGCCGGGTCGAGCCAGTCGGCATCGCTTAGCGCCTTGCGGATCCGCACCCGCTCGAACTGCTCGTCGTCGTTGCTCGGGTCCTGCACGGGCGCGACGCCGGCAGCGGCGCAGACCGCCTCCAGCTCCGCATGGCGCCAGCCGAGCAGCGGCCGGACCACCGCGACCGCCCCGCTCGCGCCCTGGGCAATGCGGCGCATTCCGGCGAGGCCCTTCACGCCCGCGCCGCGCGACAGCCGCATGAGGAAGGTCTCCGCCTGGTCATCGAGGTGGTGCGCGGTGAGGAGCGCGCGCAACCCGCGCTCCCGCGCCCAGCCGCCGAGGAGCTGGTAACGCATCAAACGCGCGCGCTCCTGGACGGCGGTTTCCGGCTTTTCGTCCCAGCTTGCGGTCAGGATCGAGTGCGGGACGCCGAGGCGGGCGCACAGCTCCGCCACCATTTCCGCTTCGGCGCGGCTTTCGGGCCGCAGCGCATGATCGACCGTCGCGACCTCGACCTCGAGCGGGCGGGCTTCGGCGGCAAGGAGAAGGAGAGCGAGGCTGTCGGGGCCGCCGGAGACGGCGAGTCCGATCGGCGTCCCCGCGGCGACCAGCGGATCGAGGTCGCGCCGGAATCGCTCGAGCTGCTCGCTGGCGGGTTCGGCTTTCTTTGCGGTCGCCACTGGCGGCTCCTTCGAAGAAGGGAGCGTCGCTTACGCTCCTGACGGAGGAGCGCAACTGCCATTGCGAACCTGTCGGCGATGTTGCGGCGGAATGACAAGAAGCCGCGCGGCGGCGCTCCTTACGAGCACTTCGCCTGGGTCTTGGCGTCGGCTTCGAGCTTCTTGAGGTCGGGGCGGATCTTGGCGCCGTAGACGGCGTCGAGCTCGTCATAGGCCTTGCACGCCTGACCCGGCTGGCCGAGCTGCATCAGCGCCTGCCCGAGGTAGAAAAGGCTGTCGGGCGCGCGCTCGCCGCCGGGGTTGTTGCGGTAGTTGGCGAGCAGGGTCGCGGCAGCCGCGCGGGCGTCGCCCTTGTCGAGCTGGGCGCGGCCGATGAGGTTGTTGGCGTAGCTGACCCGGCGGTGCTTGGGATAGGATTTGACGAAAGCGCGAAGGGTGCTGATCGCGTCGTCGTAATCGCCCGCTTCCCACTGGTGGAAGCCCTGGCTGTACGCGTCCTCGCCGGGGTCGGCCGCGGCGGCGGCAGCGGTGGAATCGTCGGACGAAGGCGGGGTGGCTGCGGCCGTCTTGGGCGGCTTGGGCGAGGTGGCCGG
Source organism: Bacillota bacterium (assembly GCA_050261135.1). Taxonomy (GTDB): domain Bacteria; phylum Pseudomonadota; class Alphaproteobacteria; order Sphingomonadales; family Sphingomonadaceae; genus Sphingomicrobium. Next base: position 226,541 of record JBLNCZ010000021.1, on the reverse strand, counting down.
CTTGGGCTTGGCGGGAGTGCTCGCGGCCGGGGCGGGCTCCGGCTCGGAAGCCTGGGCGGGGGCCGTTTCGGCCGCGCTGATGCGCTGCTCGAGCGCCTGGATGCGCTGGTCCTCGTCGGCCTTGAGCTGGCCGATGCCGGCTTCGAGGTTGCGCAGGCGATTGCCGTTCTCCTCCGACTGGCGGAGCATGTCGGCCATCTGCCGCTCGAGCGCATCGAGGCGCTGGGCAAGGCTCATCACCGACGATTGGGTCGCGGCGGGATCGTCGGCATAGCCGGCGGTGTCGGCGGGACGGCCCTTCGGGAAGACGCGGCGCTGCATCTCGTCGACCTGCCGCTCGAGGCGCTGGATGCGCTGCTCCGGAGTCGGCGGCTGGCGCTGCGCGAGCGCGCTCGACGCCGGCACGAACGCGATCGCCGCGCTGGCCGCAAGGACGGTGATCGGACGCATCAGCTTCACTGGTAATTCCCCACGCTCTCGTTTCGACGCGACTGTGCCCCCGGGCGCCTTGCCCGCCGATGAATCCTATTGCGCCGCGGCGTTGGCGACGGGCTGCGGCTGGGCCGGCGGAGCGGCGGGCGCGGCGGCTCCGGGCTGGGCCGGGCCGCGCATCAGGTCGGCGGGCTTGAGGCTGACCTTGGACGCGACCTTGCCGGCGGGGCCGACGGGCGGCGCGACCGCGGTCCCGACCGTGACCTTCAGCGCTTCGGGCTTGCCCGCCTTCAGCAGCGGCTCGGTGGCGGTGGCCGGGACGGTATAGGCCTGCCCCGGCTGAAGCTCGCCCATGAACAGGGTCTTGCCCTGGTCGGTGACCTGGATCCACGCCGGGGCGATCGCGGTGAGGACCACGGGGCCCTGCGCCGCAGCAGCCGGAGGCGGAGCGGGCCGCGCGGGCGCGTTCGCCGGCGTTGCCGGAGCGGTCGCGGTGGGCGCGCTCGGCGCCGGGGTCTCGAGCGAGCGGCGATTGAGCAGGCTCATGACGATGACGAGCAGGATCACCGCGGCGACCGCGGAGATGACCAGCCATTTGGGCATGGTCCGCGCCGGGTCCGCAGCCTCGATCACCTCGGACTGGGAGGAAGCGAAGCGCTGCCCGCCCATCTCCTCGCGCAGCTGGTCGCCGATCTCGGTCCGGTCGAGGCCGACCGCGCCGGCATAGCTCTTGGCGAAGCCGACGGTGTAGGTCGGCGCCGGCAGCTTGTCCCAGTCGGCGTTCTCGATGCTTTCCAGATGCCGCTGCGGGATGCGCGTCTGGGCGGCGATGTCCTCGAGGCTCAATTTCTTCTGCTCGCGCGCCGCCTTGAGGCGCTCGCCAACGGTGGGGAGGCCGGTTTCGACCTCTTCTTCGCTCAGCGGCTCTTCCTCGATTTCGCGCTTGGGCATGTTTCCTGTTTGGAGCCTACGCGGCGAGTGTCAACCAATTGTCACCGAATGCCGCCGCGCCCAGTCGGTGAGCGCCTTGCGCATGTCCTTCGGGGGCCTTGCGAGCAGCTGGTCGAGGCGCGCGCGGACAGCGGCGGCGTCGACCGAGCGGACCATCGCCTTGACCGGGCCGACGCCCGCCGGAGTGATCGAGAAATTCTCCGCCCCGATGCCGATCAGCGCCATCGCTTCGAGGGGGCGGCCGGCCATTTCGCCGCAGATGCGCGCGGGGACGTTCGCCGCGCGCGCCGCGTCGAGAACGCGCTTGAGGAAGCGCAGGATCGCCGGGCTCAGCCAGTCGTAGCGCTGGGCGAGGCGGGGGTCGGAACGGTCGGCGGCGAACAGGAACTGGGTGAGGTCGTTGGTGCCGATGGAGATGAAATCGACGCGCGGGAGCAGCTGGTCGAGCATCTCCGCCAGGCTCGGGACTTCGAGCATCGCGCCGAACTCGATGCGCGTCGGCAGCTTGCGGTGCGCCTTTCGCGCCCAGTCGACCTGCTCCTCGAAAAGGCCGCGCGCCTGCTCATATTCCCACGGCTCGGAGACCATCGGGAACATGACGCGCAGGACCTTTCCGCCCGACGCTTCGATCAGCGCGCGGGCCTGGGCGCGCATGAGGGTCGAGCGGTCGAGCGAGAGGCGCAGCGCGCGCCAGCCCATCGCCGGATTCTCGGCCTGCTCCTCGGCATCGTCGGTGAGATAGGGAAGCGCCTTGTCGCCGCCGATGTCGACGGTGCGGAAGACGACGGGCCGCTCGCCCGCGGCTTCGAGCACCCTGGTGTAGAGGCGCTGCTGGCGGTCGCGGCCGGGGAGCGTCGCAGAGACGAGGAACTGGAACTCGGTGCGGAACAGGCCGATGCCGTCGGCGCCGGTCATGGGAAGCGCGACCGCATCCTCGGCAAGGCCGGCATTGACCATCACGCTAACCTTCACTCCGTCGCGGGTCTGCGCGGGAAGGTTGCGGATGGCGGCGAACTCGGCGCGGCGCTTCTGGCTCAAGGCCATGCGCTGCTCGAAGCCCGAGAGCAGGTGGCGCGTCGGGCGGATGATGACGCTGCCGTTGTCGCCGTCGACGAGGATCGTCTCGCCTTCCTCGACGCTGTGGCGGATGTCGTGGAGGCGGCCGATCACCGGGACGCCGATCGCGCGCGCGACGATCGTCATGTGCGAGGTGAGCGAGCCCTCCTCGAGCAGCACGGCCTTGAGGCGGCGGCGGTCATATTCGAGCAGCTCTGCGGGGCCGAGGTTGCGGGCGATGAGGACCGCGTCGTGGGTCAGGCCGGTCTGCGCCGCGGTGCCCATCCGCCCCGACACGATCCGCAGCAGCCGGTTGGACAGGTCCTCGAGGTCGTGCATCCGTTCCTTGAGGAGCGGGTCGTCGATCTCCTGCATCCGCGCGCGGGTGCGCTGCTGCACCCGCTCGATCGCCGCCTCGGCGGTGAGGCCGCTGTCGATCGCCGCGTTGATGCGGCGCGACCAGCCCTCGTCATAGGCGAACATGCGGTAGGTCTCGAGAATCTCCTGGTGCTCGCCGGTGGTGCCGAACTCCGCCTCGCGCGCCATATTGTCGATCTGCTCGCGCATCTTGCGGAAGGCCGAGTAGACGCGGTCGCGCTCGGCCTCGATGTCGTCGGCGACCGTATGCTCGACGACGACGCGCGGCTCGTGGAAGACCGCCTGGCCCTTCGCCATTCCGGCGACCAGCTTCAGGCCCGAGAGCCGCAGCGGGCCGGCGCTGCGGATGCGGCTCCGCCGCGCGCCGTCGACGAGGCGCGCACCGCCGATCATCTCCGAGAGGACCATGGCGACGGTCTGGAGCGCCTCGATCTCGACGTCCTCGTAGCGGCGCGGCTCCTGGTTCTGGACGGCAAGGACGCCGATCGGGCTTTCGAGGCGGACGATGGGAACGCCGGCGAAGCTGTGGAAGCGCTCTTCGCCCGTTTCCGGGCGATAGGCGAAGGCGGGGTGCTGCGCCGCTTCGGCGAGGTTGAGGATGCGCCCTTCGGCAGCGATCGTGCCGACGAGTCCCTCGCCCATGCGGAGGCGGGTCACGTGCACGGCCTCTTTCCTGAGACCGTGCGTCGCGAACAGCTCGAGATAATTGTCGCGCAGCAGGTAGATGGAGCAGACGTCGCTGCGCATGGCTTCGGCGATGAGGTCGACGACGCGGTCGAGCTTGCTTTGCGCCGAGCCGCGCTTCGCCATGATCTCGTGGAGACCGGTCAGGATCTCTCGAGCTGAAGCGGCGGCAGTGCTGGCCATGCGCGAGGCGCTATCAGATGCGCCGCCGCCGTGTCACGCAAAGAGGTTTGGCATCGGGCCAAGCGCCCCCGCCGGGACCCGATGCCGATACTCAGGCGGCGGCGAAGTGGTAGTCCACGTACCAGTCGCCGACCTGCCCCTGGACGTGGTTGTTCCTGTCGATGGTGAGATCGTAGGAGCGGCCCGCGCGGTCGAAACCGCGGATGTGCGTCTTTCCGTCCTTGCCGACGAACTGCTCGTAGCGGCCGATCTGGGCCGCGACCTTGGCTTCGTCGACCTGCACGAGCTGCGGCGAGCGCGAGTCCTTCACGGGCGCGATGCCGAGAGCAACGGCGAGCACTGCACTGATGATCATCAATCTTACTCCTGTTCACGCAGCGGGGGTGCTGCGGGGGAACAGAGATCAAGAAGCGTGCCAAATGCGAAAATCGTTACGGCGCAGGTATTTAGCCGAATCGGCCTGCCGGAGCCGTTGGGGAGAGGTGCTATACATTAGTAATACACACCAATGGAGACGCGGCTTTGCGCGGAGGTTTCGCTGTCTCTATCGGTGCTCCCGATTCACGGAAGGGCCGCGTCGGATGTCGATCAGGAAAGCCGCTTTGCATCTTCTCACCCTGCCGCTGCTGGGTACGGCGTCGCTCGCTCACGCAGCGGCGGTGGACCCCTCGCTCTTCCAGCAGCTGCAGTGGCGCTCGGTCGGGCCGTATCGCGGGGGGCGCGTGCTCGCGGTCGCCGGCGACCCGACGGATGCGCGGCGCTTCTACTTCGGCTCGGTCAACGGCGGCGTGTGGGAAACCAATGACGCAGGCCGCACCTGGCAGCCGATCTTCGACCAGGTGAACGTGGGATCGATCGGGGCGATCGCGATCGCTCCTTCGAACCCGAAGGTCATCTACGTCGGCACCGGCGAGGCCGACATGCGCTCCGACATCGCGCAGGGCATCGGCATGTTCCGCTCCGACGACGGGGGAAAGAGCTGGCACGCCATCGGCCTTGCTGACACGCAGCAGATCGGGCGCATCATCGTCGATCCGAAGAACCCGAACCTGGTGCTCGTCGCGGCGCTCGGTCACCCCTACGGCCCGAATGCGGAACGCGGGGTGTTCCGCTCCACCGACGGCGGGCGGCACTGGACGAAGACGCTCTACAAGGATGCGGACACGGGCGCGATCGACCTGGCGTTCGAGCCGGGCAATCCGAACGTCGTCTATGCGGCGATGTGGCAGACGCGGCGGCCGCCATGGAACACCTATCCGCCATCCTACGGGCCCGGCAGCGGCCTCTATAAATCCACGGACGGCGGGCGCAGCTGGCACCAGCTGACCGGCCATGGCCTGCCCGCCAACCCGGGCCGGATCGGGCTTGCGACCAGCCCGGCCAAGCCGCGCCGGGTCTATGCGCTGATCGACAGCTCCGACGCGGCGCAGGCGGGGCTGTACCGTTCCGACGACAATGGCGCGACCTGGCGCAAGACGAGCAGCGACAAGCGGATCACCAACCGCGGCTGGTATTTCGGCGAGATCGACGCGAACCCCAAGAATGCCGACCAGGTCTGGGTCAACGACACCATCATCATGCGCTCCGACGACGGCGGCGCGAACTTCATCCCGCTGAAGGGCGATCCGACCGGCGACGATTTCCACGCGATGTGGATCGATCCCAAGAATTCCGACCGCCGCATCCTCGGCGTCGACCAGGGGACGCTGGTGACGCTGAACGGCGGCAAGACCTGGAGCAGCTGGTACAACCAGCCGACCGGTCAATTCTATCATGTCACCACCGACAACCGTTACCCGTACCGCATCTACGGCGCGCAGCAGGACTCGGGCGCGGCCGCGGTGCCGAGCCGGACCGACAGCCATTTCGACGGCATCACCATGACCGATTTCCACGAGGTCACGGCGGGCGGCGAAAGCGACGAGATCGCGCCGGATCCGCAGGATCCGGACATCGTCTATGGCGGGCGGGTCGACCGGCTCGACCTCAAGAGCGGGCAGGTGCGCAGCGTCGATCCGACGCTCGCCTTCCCCGACAATTACCGCAGCACCTGGACGCTGCCGCTGACCTGGTCGAAGCGCGAGCATGCGCTGCTGTTCGGCAACCAGCGCATCTGGCGCACCGACAATGGCGGCGAGACCTGGGCGCCGATCAGCCCCGACCTCACGCGGCCGGAGCCCGGCGTGCCGCCCAACGTCGATCCGGTCACCGCAAAGGACAGCTCGACAACAGGCCCGCGCAAGGGCGTGGTCTATGACATCGGGCCTTCCCCGCTGAAGGACGGCCTGATCTGGGCCGGGACTGACGACGGGCTCATCTGGCGCACCGACGACAATGGCCGGCACTTGGTCAATGTGACGCCGGCGCAGCTGACGCCCTGGTCGAAGGTCGGGATCATCGAGCCGTCGCACTTCGACCCGAACACCGCCTATGCGGCGATCGACCGTCATCGGCTGGAGGACCAGGCGCCGCATATCCTGCGCACTCGCGACGGCGGACGGACGTGGCAGGAGATCGTGAACGGCCTGCCGAACACGGGCGGGCCCAATTCGGTGAACGTCGTTCGGGAGGACCCGGTGCAGCGCGGGCTCCTGTTCGCCGGCACCGAGCGCGGACTGTTCGTCTCCTTCGACGACGGCGACAACTGGCAGCCGCTCCAGAACGGGCTTCCGACCACGTCGGTCCGCGACATCACGATCCACGGCGACGACCTGGTGATCGCGACGCACGGGCGCGGCTTCTACGTGCTCGACGACATGATGGCGCTGCGCTCGCTCGCGGCGCTGCCGGCGAATGCGACGCGGCTCTACCCGATCGCCACCGCGATCCGGGTCAACGAGCCGCAGTTCACCGGCACGCCCATGCCCAAGGACGAGCCGATGGGCGCCAACCCGCCGTTCGGCGCCTATATCGACTACAACCTCGCCGCCCGGCCGAGCGCGCCGGTGACGATCCGCATCTTCGACGCCAACGGAGCGCTGGTGAACAGCTTCAGCAGCAGCGATCCGGTGAAGCCGATCGATCTGTCGAAGCTCGGCTATGCGCCTGAATGGGTGGTCTCGCCCAAGCCGCCCGCGGCAACGCCGGGCGCGCACCGGTTCATCTGGGACCTTCATTATGCGCCGCCCGCCGCGTTCAAGGACGACCGCAGCTTCAACGGCCTGTGGGCAGTGCCGGGGCGCTACACGGTCGAGCTCGACGTCGACGGCCAGGCGCTTCGCCAGCCGCTGGTGATCGCGCCCGATCCGCGGATTTCCGTCACGCCCGCGCAGTTCGCTGCGCAGCTGCAGCTCGCGCGCCAGATCGAGCAGTCGCGGGTGCTCGCGCATTCGATGCTGAAGGACGCCGACGCGGTGAAGGAGAAGCTGAAAGGCCAGCCGCAGTTGCTGCAGCAGGTCGACGCCGTCATCGGCACCGCGCCGCCGATCCTCGGAAGCAGCGATGCCGCCACCCTGCTCGGGATCTCCGACCGGCTCGACACCCTAGCCGATGCGGTCGAGAGCGCCGACGCGCCGCCGAGCCCTGACGCGCTGCGCGGCTATGCGACATTGTCGGCGGCGCTGAACGCGATCGCGCAAAGGTGGAACGCGCTTCGGGCGCAGCTGCCGCAATGATGGACCTCGACCGCCCCCATGCGCTCGACGCCGGGGCGGTCGATGCCTTTCGCGACAACGGGTTCTTGCGGCTGAAGCAGGTCTTCAGCGCCGAGGAGCTCGGCCATTATGGGCCGGAGCTGACGCGGCTGACGCTCGCGCTCGGCGGCGAGAGGAAGCCGCTCGAGGAGCGGTCGACCTATGGGAAGGCATTCCTGCAGGTGACCAACCTGTGGGAGCATGGCGGGGCAGCGCGCGAGTTCGTGTTCGGCAAGAGGCTGGCGCGGATCGCCGCGGCGCTGCTCGAGGTCGAGGGGGTGCGGCTCTACCACGACCAGTCGCTGCTGAAGGAGCCGGGCGGCGGCTTCACCCCGGCGCACGCCGACCAGTTCTACTGGCCGCTGGCGAGCGACCGCTGCGTGACCGCCTGGGTGCCGCTTCAGCCGGTGCCGGCGGAGATGGGGCCGATCGGTTTCTATGCCGGGAGCCACAGGTTCGATTTCGGGCGGGACCTGCCGATCTCCGACGAGAGCGAGGCGCTGATCACCGCGGAAATGGAGCGGCAGGACTTCGCGCTATTCGACGATCCGTTCGAGCTCGGCGAGGTCAGCTTTCACCTCGGCTGGACCTTCCACCGCGCGGGCCCAAATCGCACTGACGGACCGCGGTCGGTCATGACCATCATCTACATGGACAGGGACATGCGGCTGAAAGCGTCGGCGAACCGCAACCAGCAGATCGACCGGGACGCCTGGTGCCCGGGAGTAGCAGTGGGCGAGACGATAGACACGCCCAAGAATCCCATCCTGTTCGACATCCACTCAGGCGATGAGACAGTCGTATTGACATGAGATTCATGTCTCATTAGCGCGTCCGCAACGAAAGGGAGTTTGCCATGGCTTTGACGCGCGAGGAGATGGATCGGAAACTCGACGAGCACTTCGACTACGAGGCACGGGACGACGTCGAGGGCGTGCTTGCAACCCTCCATCCCGAGGTCGAGCATGATGTGGTCGGATGGCCGTTGGGACCTGCTCGAGGGCGCGAGGAGGCGCGGTCGTTCTACGAAGCGACATTCGCCGACCTTGCAGACGGCAAGGTCCGGTCGCTGCGGCGGCTCTACGGCGACAGGTTCATGGTCGACGATTCGGTCTGGACCGGCACCGCCAAGGGGCGGCCATTCGGCCTCGACGGCAAGGGCCGGCCGCTCACCTTCCGCCTGCTCCACGTGCTGGAGTTCAGCGACCAGGGCGAGATCAGGCGCGAAAACGTTTGGGTCGACCTCGCGTCGATCCAGCAGCAACTCGCCTGATGCCACGAGATTCGGGAGTGCGCGCAAACCAGCGGAGCCGAACCCGCAAGGACCTGCTCGAAGCCGCCCTGAGGCTGTCGGCGGAAGGGCGCAAGCCGAGCCTGGATGAAGTCGCCGAGGAAGCGCGCGTGTCCCGAGCGACGGCCTATCGCTACTTCCCCAACGTGGATGCGATGCTTGCCGAGGCTTCGCTGCATGTGGCTTTCCCGGATCACCGGAACGTCTTCGATCCCCGCCAGGAAGGCGACGCCGTAGAGCGGCTCTATAGCGTCGACGATGCCGTAGAGCGGATGATCGGCGCGAACGAAGCGCCGCTTCGCGTGATGCTCGCCAGCGCGACGCTGCAGGCCGCGGAGGACCCGTCGGTCCCGGCGCGCCAGAACCGGCGGATGCCGCTGATCGACGCTGCGCTTGCGCCTGTTGCCGACCAGTTCGAGCCTGCGGCGCTCGACCGACTGAAGAGGGCCATGGCACTGGTCATCGGGACCGAGGCGATGCTCGCTTTCAAGGACGTTATGCAGCTCGATGCCGACGAAGCACGGAGCGTTCGGCGCTGGATGATCCGCACGCTCGTCGAAGCGGCGAAACGGGAACTCTAGTCGCGGCGACTTCTACGCGATCAGCGCCGCGATGAACCCCGCGACGGCAACGCCGCCGATGAGGAGCGCGGCGCGGCCGCGCATGCTGCGACGCCAGCGGTCATAGGTGGGAACGTCGAGATAATAAGTGTCGGGCTCGGTCTGGACGATCACTCCGCGGCGGATCAGCCGGGCAAGCATCCGCTGCTGGAGGCGGCGGTCGGGGACGAAGTAGATCGCCGTCTCCCGGCTCACCGCATTGGCGCCCATCAGATGCGATATGCCGCGGCGCATTGCGGCGCCGACCGCTGCTGCTGCTGTGGCCATGACCTGCTCCCTTCCTAGCCGCGGCTTTCGAGCGCGGCAGCCGCTTCGTCGACCAGTTCCTGGATGATCGCCGCGACGGGCTCCTCGCGGGTCACCATGCCGACCGACTGGCCGGCCATCACCGATCCGGTCTCGACATCGCCGTCGATCACCGCTCGGCGCAGCGCGCCGGCCCAGTAGTGCTCGATCTGGAGCTGCGCCTCGGCCATCTCGACGCTGCCCTTGTCGAGCAGGTTGGCGACCTCGCGCTGCTTCTCGGCGAACTTCTCCATTTCGCGGTTCTTGAGCGCGCGGACGGGGATGACCGGAAGCCGCGGGTCGATCTGCACCGAAGGGATCGCGTCGCGGGCGGAGGCGCGGATGAACGCCTTCTTGAAATTCGGGTGGGCGATGCTTTCGGTCGCGCAGACGAAGCGGGTGCCGAGCTGGACGCCGACGGCGCCCATTTCGAGATAGGCCGCGATCGCTTCGCCGCGGCCGATTCCGCCGGCGACGAATACCGGTACGTCCTTTGAGACGTTCGGCAGGATTTCCTGTGCGAGCACTGAGGTGGAGACGGGGCCGATATGGCCGCCCGCTTCCATGCCCTCGATGACGAGGGCGTCGGCGCCCGAGCGCATCAGCTTCTTGGCCAGCGCGAGCGCGGGGGCGAAGCAGACGAGCTTCGCGCCATTCCCCTTGATGCGGTCGATCGCGCCGCCCGGCGGAAGGCCGCCGGCGAGCACGACATGGCCGACCTGGTGCTTCGCGCAGACGTCGATCAGCTCCGAGAGCTGCGGGTGCATGGTGATGAGGTTGACGCCGAACGGGCGGGTGGTGCGCGCCTTGGTCTCGGCGATCTCGGTGTCGAGGAGCTCGGGCGTCATCGCGCCGCACGCGATCACGCCGAAGCCGCCGGCGTTGGAGATTGCGGAGACGAGGTTGCGCTCGGACACCCAGCTCATCGCGCCGCCCATGATCGCGACCTCGCAGCCGAGGAACTCGGTGCCGCGGTGCATCAGCTCGGCGAGGCGCGCGTGACCCTCGGTCGGGTGGACCGCGCGCGGCTCGGCGATCAGGCCCTCGCCGCTCATGCGGCCTCCCTCGCGTCGAGGCCGAAGGCGGTGTGGAGCACGCGCACGGCGAGCTCGAGCTCCGCTTCGGCGATGAGTGCGCTGACCTTGATCTCGCTGGTGGAGACGGCGAGGAGGTTGATCTTCCGCTCGGCGAGCACCTCGAACATCCTCGCCGCGAGCTGCGGGTTGGAGCGGATGCCGACGCCGACGATGCTGACCTTGGCGACGGCATCATCGGTGATGAGGCCGTGGTAGCCGATCTCTCCCTTGCGCTGCTCGATCACCGCCATGGCCTGGGCGAGGCTCGCGCGAGGGACGGTGAAGGTGAGGTCGGAGGCGCCCGTGTCGGGAGTCGCGGCGTGGACGATCATGTCGAAGAGGATGCCGGCCTCCGCCAGCGGCGTGATCACCTGCGCGACGGTTCCGGGCTTGTCGGGCACGCCGGTCAGCGTAACCCGCGCCTCGTTGCGGTCGGCGGCGATCCCCGCGATCTGGTTTCTTTCCATGTCCGCTCCTGAAAGCTCCGCGACCACGCGCGTTCCGGGCTTGTCGTCGAACGCCGAAAGCACGCGCAGCGGCAAATTCTCGCGCATCGCAAGGCCGACCGAGCGCGTCTGAAGCACCTTCGCGCCGACGCCGGCAAGCTCCAGCATCTCCTCGAAGGTGATGGCGTCGAGCTTGCGCGCCTGCGGCACGATGCGCGGGTCGGTGGTGTAGACGCCGTCGACGTCGGTGTAGATGTCGCAGCGGTCGGCCTTGACCGCCGCCGCGATCGCGACCGCCGACGTGTCCGAGCCGCCGCGCCCGAGCGTCGCGAGCCGCCCGTCGGTCGAGACGCCCTGGAAGCCGGGGATCACCGCCACCGTGCCGCCGGTCAGCGCTTCGTCGAGGAGCGCGCTTTCGACGGCTTCGACGCGGGCGTTGCCGTGAACGCCGGACGCGCGGACCAGCTGCCAGCCCATGAAGCTGCGCGCCTTCAGCCCCATCGCCTGGAGCGTCATGGCGAGAAGGCCCGCCGTCACCTGCTCGCCGCTCGCGACGACCACGTCATATTCGGTCGGATCGTGGAGCGGCGCGGCCTCGCGGCACAGCTGCACGAGGCGGTCGGTTTCGCCGGCCATGGCGGAGACGACGACGAGCACCTGGTCGCCGTCCTCCGCTTCGCGCTTCACGCGCTCGGCGACGCTGCGGATCCGCTCGATCCCCGCCATCGACGTGCCGCCGAATTTCATCACGATGCGCGCCATTGCGGCGCGGCTTTAGCTGCTCACCGCGCCCGCGCAACCGGAGAGCCAGTCGGGCACCCTGTCGGCGGCGATCAGGCGGTCGACGTCGATGCGCGGCCGGACCACTGCCCAGCGGCTGCCGTCGACCAGCACTTCGGGGGTCAGCGGGCGCGAATTGTAGGTGCTCGACATGGCCGCGGCATAGGCTCCGGCGGTGCGGAAGACGATCAGGTCGTCCGGCCCGACCCGGTCCATCTCGCGCGCCATGGCGAAGGTGTCGCCGGTTTCGCAGACAGGCCCGACGACGTTGGCGGCCCAGCGCCCGCCCGACGGGCGAACCGCGTCGATCTTGTGCCAGGCGTCGTAGAGCGCCGGGCGCATGAGGTCATTCATCGCGGCGTCGACGACGATGAACGGGTGCGCGGCGCCGGGCTTGATGCGGATGACGCGGGAGAGGAGGACGCCGGCATTGCCGACGATCAACCGGCCGGGCTCGAACACCAGGCGGACGTTCCAGCCGCTCGTCACGCGGTGGATCATCGCGCCGTAATCGGCGGGGCTCGGCGGGGGCGCGAGCGCCGGATCGTAAAGCACGCCCAGCCCTCCGCCGAGATCGGCGACGCTGATGTCGTGCCCGGTGTCGCGGAGCGCGTAGATCAGCTCGCCCACCCGGGTGAAGGCGCGCTCGAGCGGGTCGAGGCTCGTCAGCTGGCTGCCGATGTGGACGGCGACGCCCTGCACCTTCAATCCGGGAAGCCCGGCAGCGCGCGCATAAGCTTCGAGCGCGTCGGAGATGGCGATTCCGAACTTGTTCTCGGCAGCGCCGGTGCTGATCTTCGCGTGCGTTCCGGCAAGGACGTCCGGATTGACCCGAAATCCCACCGGCGCTGTCCGGCCGAGCGCTGTCGCAACCGCCGAAAGCATCTCCGCCTCGGCCACCGACTCAAGGTTGAACTGGTAGATCCCGCCGGCGAGCGCGATGCGCATTTCCTCCTCGGTCTTGCCGACGCCGGCGAAGACGATCCGGTGCGGCGCGACTCCGGCCGCGACTGCTCGCCGGTATTCGCCGCCGGACACCACGTCCGCGCCCAGCCCGGCGCGAGCGAGCGTCGCGACGACCGCGGCGTTGGGGTTCGCCTTCACCGCATAGGCAATCAGCGGGTCGTCCGCCGGTTCGAGAGCGGAGCGGAAGGCGGTCACCTGGCGGCACATGGTGCGGGTCGAATAGACGTAGACGGGGGTGCCGACCTCGGCCGCGATCTCGGCGAGCGGCACCTCCTCGCAATAGAGATCCCCGTCCCTCGGGCTGAAATCGTCCATCGTTACTGCAACGCGCGAGGCGTCTTTTCCTTTGCAACGGGCAGGAGCATGGAGGCGGCATGGCCGGAACCACGATCGTCCAGGAGGAAGCCGAACGCTTCGGCAGGCTCGCCGCCGACTGGTGGGACCCCAACGGCAGCTCGGCGATGCTGCACAAGCTCAATCCCGTGCGGCTCAAATATGTCCGCGACCAGGTCGACCAGCACTGGCAGTGCGACGAGTGCAGCCGCGCCCCGCTGGAGGGCAAGACCGCGCTCGACGTCGGCTGCGGCGCGGGCCTGCTCGCCGAACCGCTCGCCCGCCTCGGCGCCGAAGTCACCGGCATCGACGCCTCGCCCGAGGTGATCGCCGTCGCGCGCGAGCATGCGACGACGACGGGCCTCGAAATCGACTATCGCGCAGGCGATGTCCAGGAGCTCGAGGGCCAGTTCGACCTCATCACCGCGATGGAAGTGATCGAGCATGTCGCCGACCCGGCGGCGTTCGTGAAGGCGCTTGCGGGGCGGCTCGCGCCGGACGGGCTCGTGGTCATGTCCACGCCCAATGCAACCGGCTGGTCGAAGCTGCTGATGATCACGGTCGGCGAGGGCTTCGGCCATATCCCGCGGGGCACGCACGATTTCGATAAGTTCATCGGTCCCGACCGGATGAAGATCCTGCTCGCCGACGCGGGCCTGAAGTGCGTGGACGTCGAAGGAATCGCCTGGTCGCCGACGCGCGGGCTTCACCTCAGCGACGACGTGCGGCTCAACTACCTGGTCTCGGCCGTTCGCGCTTAAGCAGCGGACCATTAACGCTTTTCGGTTCGGCGCAGCGCCTCCACCATCCGCATTTAACATGGTTAACGGGGGTATCGCCGCGCCCGCGCGCGTATCAGCATCCCCCAAGCATTTTCTCTTGGGGTGGGGTCTGCCAGTGCGTCCGTTCAGCTTCTCGTCGCGCGGAGTCGCGATCGATCTCGGTACAGCCAATACAGTCGTTTACGTGTGCGGAGTCGGCATCGTCGCCAACGAGCCCTCCGTCGTCACCATCGAAACCCGAAACGGCGAGCGCCGGGTCCATGCGGTCGGCGACGACGCCAAGCTGATGCTCGGCAAGACGCCGGACAATCTTCGCACCATCCGCCCGCTTCGCGCCGGCGTGATCGCCGATCTCGAAGTGGCGGAGGAGATGATCAAGCATTTCATCCGCAAGGCGCACGGCGGGCCGAGCCGCTTCACGCGGGGCCCGGAAGTGGTGATCTGCGTGCCGTCCGGCGCGACTTCGGTCGAGCGGCGCGCGATCCGCGACGCGGTCACCAACGCCGGCGCGGACCGCGTCTCCCTGATCGAGGAGCCGATGGCCGCGGCGATCGGCGCCGGGTTGCCCGTCGCCGAGCCGATCGGGTCGATGGTGGTCGATATCGGCGGCGGCACGACCGAGGTCGGCGTGATCTCGCTCCAGGGCCTCGCCTTCTGCCGCTCGGCGCGGGTCGGCGGCGACCGCATGGACGACGCGATCACCTCCTACGTCCGGCGCAACTTCAACCTGCTGATCGGCGAGGGCACCGCGGAACGCGTCAAGCTCGAGATCGGCTCCGCCGTTCGCCCGGGCGACGGCGTCGGCCCGACCACGACCGTGCGCGGCCGGGACGTGACTCGCGGAATGCCGGGAGAGATCACGCTCACGCAGGCGCAGGTCGCCGAAGCGCTCGCCGAGCCCGTGAACCAGATCGTCAGCGTCGTGCGCGACGCGCTGGAGCACACCCAGCCCGAGATCGCCGCGGACGTGATCGACGAGGGGATCACGCTCACGGGCGGCGGCGCCCTCCTGCGCGGCTTCGACACCGTGCTTCAGGATTGCACCGGCCTGCCCGTGAGGATCGCCGACGATCCGATGAGCTGCGTCGCGCTCGGCGCCGGGCGCACCCTCGAGGAGAAGGTGCTCCGGGGAGCGCTGCAGGCGGCCTAGCCGCGGTCGGACGCAGTCTCGCGGTCGCGGTGGATGAAGCCGAAGTAAGCGGCGCCCGCGGCGAGGATCACGTGCAGCCAGACGTCATGGCTGAACAGCGGCACTAGGCCGAAGGTGGTGTTCAGCGTCGGGATCAGGCCCATCACCGCGAACAGCGCGTAAACGACCGCGGTGATGCGCGCGTAGGTCTTGGCGGCGTCCCAGCTGCGGTAGGCGATGATGCCCCAGATGCCGAAGATGAGGTGCACGCCGTCGTGCAGCAGGTTGACCGGGAAGAGGCCGAGCGCACGGCCGTACATCTGGTCCATCGCCATGCCGGGGTCCGTCGCCGACGGCGGCTGGAGCATGCCGGGGACGACGCCCGACGCGAAGACGACCAGGAAGAGAATGCCCCAAATCAGTGCGAAACGACGGGTGTCCATGAGCTTTCCTCCACGAAACTGTTGTTTTTCTTAGATTTTCGTGGAGCCGCAACGGCCCGGTTCAACGAAAGTTCAACGCCTCGCGACTAAAAGTCGACCTTGTCGTAATGCGACGGCGGCACGATCACCTCCATCCGCTCGCCGAGCAGCGGCCGGAAGCAGGGCCGCGACTTCATCACCGCGTACCAATCCTTGGTCTGCTTGTGCCCGCGCCAGTCGAGCGCGCCGAGATAGTCGATCACGCTCAAATGCGCCGCGGCGGTGAAGTCGGCGAGGCTGAGGCCCGGCCCCGCCAGCCAGCGGCGGTGGTCGAGCAGGTAGTCGAGATAGTCGAGATGTTCCGAGGCGGTCCGCATCGCGTCGCGCAGGATGCGCGTGTCGGGCGGCTCGCGGTTGACCAGGCGCTTGCGCATCCGCTCGTTCATCAGCGGCTCGACGGCCTCGCGGTAGAGCTTGAGGTCGAACCATTCGGTCATCCGCCGGATCTCGGCCCGGAGGGCGGCATTGCCGTGGATCATCGGCATCCGGTCCACCGTCTCGTCGAAATATTCGACGATCGGCTGCGATCCGATGAGGGTGACCCCCTGGTCCGGCTCGACCATCACCGGGGTTTCCCCGGCCGGGTTCAGGTCGATGAACTCGTCGCGCTTCTCCCAGGGGTTCTCGCGCACGAGCTCATGCCCGATGCCCTTTTCGGCGAGCACCAGGCGGACCTTGCGGGAAAAGGGGCAGAGCGGGAACTGGAAGAGCTGCCACATGGCGGGGCAGCTTTAGCGGGGTGAGCGCCGAGGTCTAGCGCGGCAAGTCAGCGGCGCGGATAATTCGGGTCGGGCAAGTTCGAGAGGGCGCGCTCGATCGATCTTTGCGCTTCGACCAGGTTGCGCGTGATCTCGGGGAGCGCCTGGTTCACCGCGCGGACGCTTTGCTCGATCTTCGGCTTCGCATCGGCGATGCGCTGCTGAAGCGCGCGCGGGTTGAGCCCGGTCTCCGTGCCGACGGTCCGCCGCCGATCCGCCGCGGTTGCCGGCCGTCCCTCGAGCGCGGCCTGGACGTTGCCGACGGGCAGCTGGAGGAACGCCTGGGACAGCGCCTGCATCGCGTCGGTAACCCGGTCGACGGTCGCCGGGTCTGCGAGCTCGGGCGGCAGCTGAACCGCCGGCGGCGGCGCGGCCTGCGCGAGCGCCGGCGCTGCGCAAAGCGACAGCGGAAGCAGGACGAGGCTGGTACGCATTTGCCTAAGCTCCTGATTTTGCGGGAACAGTGTACCGCAAATCGCGGCACAAACAAATCAGCTCGTCGGGTTCGAGCTCTTGTGCGCGAGATAGTCCTCGACCGCGGTCTTCACCTCGTCGCGCACCTTGTCCCCCTCCTGCTCCGCCAGGCCCTGCGTGAGCGCCATGGTGTCAGCCGCGATCTGCGGCATCTCCTCCTGCATCCGCACGACGATCGGGTCGGACTGCAGCTGCGCGAGGTGCTGAAGCTCGGCGACCGTGAAATGGCTGGCGTAGATCAGTGCCGTTCCCCGCTTCAACTCGGCGCGGTGCTCGGCGAAGGCGGAGCGCATGTGCGTGTCGGCAATCGCTTTGATCTTGGTCAGAAGGTCCTGGGGAAGGTGGGCAGGAGCGTCTCCGCCGAACTGCGCGTCGAAGGAACGGTCCATCTCGGCGACAATGGCGTCCACCGCGCGGTTCATCTGACGGTCGTAGTGCATCGCATCGAGATAAGCCTCGGCTGCCGAGACCCTCGCCGGGTCCGGTGCGCCGCGGACCGCAGGCTGCGCGGCCGCCGCTGAGCTGATCACGAGCAGGGCGGCCGCGGCCGCCGACGACAATTTGAGCATTGCACAGACTCCCCCGCCGGAATTCGGCAAGGGCGAGCGTATCCGCCTAGGGGCGAAGGTCAATCAGCGCGCGAAGAGCCACGCCAGCGCCGCCGCGCCGACGACGATCCGATACCAGGCGAACGGCGCGAAGCCGTGCTTCGAAATGTAGTGGACGAAGGCGCGGACGACGACGAGGGCGACGACGAAGCTGACGACGAAGCCGACGGCGACGGTGCCGAAGCCGACCCCATGCGCGCCGGCCATGATCTCGTCATGGTGCTTGGCAAGCTCGAGCGTGGTCGCGCCGACCATCGTGGGAATGGCGAGGAAGAAGCTGAACTCGGCCGCGGTGCGGCGCTCGACGCCGAGGCTGAGCGCGCCCATGATCGTCGCGCCGGAGCGGCTGACGCCGGGGATCATCGCCAAGCACTGGACGATTCCAACGCCCAGCGCGGTCTTCGCCGGCATCTCCCCGACCCCGACGACGGGCGTGTTCTTCACCATCCGCTCGATCGCAATGATGGCGATGCCGCCGAGGATCAGCGCCACCGCGACGACCTTCGGGTCGCCGAGCAGCGCCTCGATATGCTTGATCAGGATGAAGCCGAGCACCGCCGAGGGCAGGAAGCCGATCAGCACGTTGCGCACGAAGCGCCACGACATGGCGTTCCTGCTGAACAGCCCCTCGAGGACCGCCCAAAAAGTGCGCCAGTAGAGCACCACGATCGCAAGGATCGCGCCGAGCTGGATGATGACGTTGAACGCCGCCCATTTCTCGGCGTCGAAGCCGAGCAGCTCGGTGGCGAGGATCAGGTGGCCGGTCGAGGAGACGGGCAGGAATTCGGTGACGCCCTCGACGATGCCGAGGATGATGGCAATGAGCAGGAGCGGCATTGGCTAGGCGTGGCCGGTCAGGAGGTGGCGGTCAAATTAATCCGGCGGCCGGCGAACTTGCCGCCGCGATGGAAGCGGCCGAGCCATTCATAGCCCACCGCCGCCAGCGGCGTCGGGCGGATGCCGAACGCCTCGAGACCCGGCGCATCCTTGTGCGGGACGTTGTCGCGCTGGAGCATCAGCCACTGGTCGCGCGTCAGCGGCGCTCCCGGCAGCCAGCCGAGCTTGGCGAGCAGGCCGGCGAAAAAGTCGGGCATGTGCACGATCTCGGGGTCCTGTCCGGTGATCTCGAGGATCGCGTGGTGGAGCTCGGCCATGCTCATCACCTGCGGCCCGCCGATCTCGAACGTCTGGCCGCCGAAGCGCTCGGGGTAGATCGCGGCCATGGCGATCGCCTGCGCAAGGTCGCGGACATAGACCGGCTGGAAGTTCCGCCTGGCGGCGATCACCGGAAGGAACGGCAGGCGCGCCATTCCGGCGAAGCGGTTGGTGAGATTGTCCTCGGGCCCGAAGACCAGCGACGGGCGGATGATCGTCGCTCCGGGGAAGGCGCTGCGGACCGCCTGCTCGCCCTCGCCCTTGGTGCGGCCATAGTTGGATTGGGCATTCGGGTCCGCCCCGATCGCCGAGACCTGGACCAGGGCCGCGGCGCCTTCGTCGCGCGCGGCTTCCGCAAGCGTCCGAGCTCCCTCGACATGGACCTTGTGCATCGCGCGGCCGAACACGCCGCAGAGGTTCACGACCGCAGTCGCGCTCTTGACCGCGTTGCGCACGCTCGCCGCATCGGAAATGTCGGCCTTCTCGAACCCGTACTGGCCGACCTGGGCGAGCGGCTGGAGGAAATAATCGTTGCGCGGGTCGCGGCTGGCGACGCGCACCCTGACGCCGCTCCTGAACAGGAATTCGCACACGTAGCGGCCGATGAAGCCGGCGCCTCCGAAGACGGTGACAAGCTGTTCCGATGGCTCGATCATGGGGTGGCGCGATAGCCCCGCCCTTCCTACATTGACAAGGCGGGGCGGCGGCCCTTAAGCGCCGCGGCCTGCCAAAAGCGACAAAGTGCCCAGGTGGCGGAATTGGTAGACGCACCAGCTTCAGGTGCTGGCGCTCGCAAGGGCGTGGAGGTTCGAGTCCTCTCCTGGGCACCAGCGTTGGCATACATGGCGTCGCGCCGGCTTCCCGCCGGCGAGGTCGAGGAGTGCTTGGAGGCGCCCCTCTAGGGCGATCGCAGTGCCTGGGCCGCGTTCGGCCGGGGTCACGACAACGCGATCGATCAGCGCGCGCAGCTGGCGCGCGGCAGCCTGGCTTTCTTCCTCCGGCCCGTTGAGCAGCTCGCGAAGGTCGCCGATCGCCGCACGATACTGGTCGGCAATGCCGGGATGCAGCGCGATCACCGACGGAGCGGCGAGATCGGCCAGACCAGTCTCGATCGCCTGCAGGTCACGGCGCGCACGATCCAGCGCCGAGCGGATTTCCGCGAACTCGGACCCGCCGTCCGTCACGGCGCGCACGAGACGCTCGACGTCCCGTTGTGCCTTGTCCCGCCGGCGCTCAAGTTTCCCTCGCTCCTTCGCCTGCTGACCGGCGCGCTCCTGCGCCGCTTTGTGGTAGTCGCGGACAACGGTGCTGACGATCTCCGGATCGAGCAGCTGCTCGGCGAGGCCGGCGAGGACGCGCCGTTCCAGCATGTGAGTCTGGATCGTGCGGCTGTTGCTGCAGTCGCCGCGCTGCCGGCGATTGCCGCAACCCCACTTCTCCGCCCCGATGACGATGTAGTTCCCGCCGCAGCAGCCGCATTTGACCAGGCCGGAGAGCAGGCGCTTGGGCCGGCGGTTCTGTTCTGCTCGGGTCCCATCAAAACGCCGCCTGCGGGCCGTCACGGCGTCCCATAGCGCGTCCGGGACGATCCGGAGCTCGGGGGCTGGCCGAACGGTCCATTCGCTCTCAGGCCGCACCCTGACGCGCCTCTTGCGCGTGTCGGGGTCGTAGGTGCGCCTGGTCCGGTTGAAGACCAGAAGCCCCCTGTACAGGTCGTTCTGCAGGATGCCGTTGCCGCGCACGCGGTCCCCGTTGATCGTGGCGGCCGACCACTTCCCGCCGGAAGGGCCCGGCACTCCTTCGGCGTTCAGCCGCTTGGCGATCTCGCGCGGGCTTCGGTCCTCGATCGCGAACTCGGTGCAGATGCGGACGATGATGGCGGCCTGTTCGGGCACGATCTCGCGAAGGCCTGTAATCGGCTTCCCATGCTCGTCGAAGCGCGGGACGACGCGATAACCATAGGCGTAGCCCCCGGGGTTGAAGCCGGCGAGCACGCGGCCGGTCTGCCCGCGTCGAGTCTTGTCGGCGAGGTTGTCTCGATAGAGGTCCGCCATCAGCCCGTTCACGGCCACGTTGACCTTCGCGATCTCACCTTCGCTCAGCGTCACGATGCGAGCGTCGACGTGAACCACGCGGTCAAAGAGATCGGCGATGTCGCCCTGCTTGCGCGACAGGCGGTCGATCGATTCGGCGAGCACGACGTCCCCGGGCCCGATCGCGGCGACGAGCGCGTTCAAGCCGGGACGATCGCGCACGGCGCCGCTGATGGCCGCGTCCGTGAAGACGCCCGCGACGGTCCACCCCTCGCGATCGGCCCGCTCGCGGCAGATGCGCACCTGGTCCTCGATCGACGCTTCGCTTTGGAGCGTGGTCGAATAACGGGCGTAGATGAGCGCGCGCATCGGTTCAGGCGCGCCCTGCAGGTTTCTTCGCATGCTCGACTCCCTGTTTGGAGCGCGCATGGTTCCGCGCCTCGAGGACGCGAGCAAGCGACTTCGCGAGATCCAGGAGCTCGGGCGCGGGGACGCTCATGCGGTACCGCCTCCCGCGCCGTGGACGTCGAGTTCGGCGGCGAGCCGGCGGGCATCTGGGCCATCGAGAGTCTCGGCCAGCCAGGCGGGCTCATCATCGTCGTCCGTGCTTACGATCGGGACCATGACAAGCAGGCGGCCGTCGTCCTCGACCTTCACCAAGCCGGTGAAGACCGTCCGGCCGAGACTGTTGGCCAGATGATCGGGTAGCTCGACGATCATAGCGGCAGCCTCTGCTGCACAGGGTTAGGCCGCGGCCGGCCGTCGTGCTTCTCTCCGCAGCCGCACTCGCCGCCGTAGTACCAGTCACACTCAGTGGTCGTTGTGGGCTGCCGCGGGAGATGCTTGGCAATCCACTCCTGCGCCTCACGCGCTACGTCGAGGTAGGCGCGGCTCGGTCGTCCATCCTCTTCCTGGCCGACTCGATAGGCGCGCCAGATCCGTCCCCTGAGATCAGAGGGCAATTTGAACCAATGTTCCTTGCAGCCCCACATGGCGGGCGGCACCTGACGCTCGCAGCCGGGCCAATGGCAGGTGTGATCCCGGCTCTGCCCTGCCCGGCGCACGTGCTGCACCTTTTCGCTGATGGCACTCATAGCGGCAGGTACCAGGCAACGTCGAACGGGCTGCCGGTCAGCGACCACCGAGTCGTGTCTGTCGCCCACCCGGGCGGCGCCATGGGGTTGAGCTCGTCGGCGTATGAAGGCTCGACGCCTTTCCAGAGCAGCACGCGCACGCGTGCGGCTTCGATGTCGGGCCGAGCGCCTGTGTTTCGAATCCAGCCGGGGCCTGGGCACTCCGGCAGTGGTCCGCAGTCGACTGCGAACGCGGGAGAGCTGCGGTAGCTCATTCGAGCGGCACCGTCGCACCCGTGCCGATGCAGCAGAAGAGCCTGCTGCGATAGTTCGGCCGGTGACTTTCCGACTGGCGAACGCCGATCCCGTCAAATCCCGGCACTTCCATCGGCAGGCCGTAGTGCGTGACCACGACCCTAGGCGGGTTGGTCGCCATGAACTCAACGAAGTCGTCGCGGCTAAGGAAGAACACACGCGGCGTCCGGCGCCTCGAGATGAGCAGCGCCTTCGCGTCCGCCATTCGCTGAGTCACCGGCCGTCGCATCAGAGCATCGCCGAGGCCACGCCGCCGAGCGTCTGGTCGGCGACGGCCTTCTTCGGGTGGAACGCCGGGACGACAGTCGCCTCGCCGCGCTCAACGGCCGCGAGTTGCTCATCGAAACTCTTCGGATGCTTGGGCGGGGTAGGCACTTCAGCCGCTGGGCTGGTGCCTTTCTCCAGCGTCACCGCGCCGGCCGCTTCGCGCTCCTTGTGCGCTTCCCAGGCTCTGGTGATTACCCGCTCGGACGCCTGGGAACGCTTCAGCAGCGGATCGTCGCCCAGAGCAATGGCGAAGCGGCGGTACCATTCGTGCTGTTGGGCCGAGCCGATGAACGCGGCAAGTGAGTCGACGAGGCCGGCGATGTCAGCGCGGCGGTCGAGCTCCCGCGCCGCGACAACGACGATCCCGGGGAAGATCGACCCGGCGTAGCGCAGGCGCTGTTGTGGGTAGCTCTTGGCGAGCACTTTCAACGACACGGTCAGGACCAGCTGACCGTGGGTCCGGTAGCAGCGCTGGAGACCTCCGACGTTCCCCACCTGGCCCGGCCGCATCAGCTGATTGTTTGTAGTGCTAGCCAAGGCAAGTCCCGCTTCCGCGAGGCATTGCACGATCTGCGTCGCCTCCATGTCGCCGGCGGCGATCGCCGCTTTGAAGAGATCGAGCGAAGTAAGCGGCCGCCGTTGCTGGTTGAGCGCGACGAAGGCGGCTGCCTCGAGATCTGAACTCGGAAAATCGCGAACGACGCAGGGCAGCTGGTTGATGTCGCCACGAAGGAGTGCCGCCGCCAATCTGTGCTGTCCGTCGACGACGTAGAGCCCGCCGTCCGCGCGGCGAGCCACGAACAGTGGCTGGCACAGCCCCCAATCCCAGTGAGCTGCGATACGGCGAACCAGCGACTGGCTGCTGTCCGCCTCGAGGCTGCGCTGGTACGATTCGTCGATCAGGAGCTGCTCGGGAGCGCAAAACTGCAGCACCGGAAGCGAGCCGATCGGCGGGTTGCACTTCAGCTTGGGTGCTTGGCGGCTCACGCCCCCCCCCCCCCGTCCTGGACTTAGGCATGTTCTTTCTCCTTCAGCGAGGCGCGGCCGACGACGTCGCCGCCGTCCCAGTGGCCGAGCAGGATTGCGGTGCGCGGGATCGATCTCGGCGCGTATGCTCGCGCGGCGATGATGCGGGCGCGGCGGATGGGGCCCGCGTCGCGAGTGCAGGGGATCTCGCGTTTGCGGACGTCGCCGGTCATTGCGCCGGCTCCATCAGCTCGGGATTCAGGCGGAGCTTCTTCCCCTGTTCCTCGATCAGGCCCGCCCCGCGAAGCCGACTGAGGTAGGTGCCGAAAGTGCCTCCGTCAGCCGCCATGTTAAGGCGATCGGCGAGGTTCGACCGGAGCGTCCAATCCGGATAGCTGTCGAGCAGCGCATCGACCATGCGACGAACGCCGGGGATCTTGCCGCCCCAGAAGAGAGCGAGATCCCGGCCCAGCGGAGGGAACGTCCCGGCGGCGTCCACCACCTCATTGAAGCCAGTTTCAGTCGGCCACCATTTTCCGTCCCGCTCTTCGACGAGGGCGGCAGCCCTCAGGGAGCTTTTGTAGGTCCCCCAGGTGCCGCCCTTGATCGAGAAACCCGCAACCCAAGCCCACTGGCGCTCGGTCAGCCCTGGGTTGAGCTGAAGCGCCAGGAGCGCCTTGCGGCCGCGGACCGTTGGTGCGTCGGCCGAGATCGCCACCCCGGCCGACGCTTCCGGTGACCGCGCACCGGCACGCCTACTCACCGGCTCCGCTACCCCAGATTCGGGGAGGGCAGCATCAGCGCCGGCTTTCGCTTGGGTTTCTTGGGTTGGGAGGCCGCCGGCGCCATCTTCTGCAGTGACCCCACCCATCGCAAGCGTGGCTATGCGACTGAGACGTCGCCCCATCCGCTCCACCTGATCGCGGAGCGCGGCATTGGCCTGCAGGAGCCTCTGAACCTCCTCGCGCTGGTCGGGCCAGCTTGGAGGTGGCGATGCGCGTTCTGCCTCATCGACGATCGGCGGCGGACTGCCCGCCTCCGCCAGCGCGTCGCGGATCTTCGAGACGTCGAGCTGAGCGAGTGTGCGCGGTTCCGCTTTCGCTTCGCCCGGCGCCGGCGTCGCCATGCTGTCGAACGTCTTGATCGGCGGGGTGAAGCCACGATCGAGCAGCTTGCGGCGGGGCGAGTAAACCCAGCGCTGGCCTCGCTCGAGCTCCGGCAGCGTCGACTGGACGAGCTGCAGGGTGCCCTTGTCGGCGTTCGCCTTAACGTAGTCGAGCACCGGCTTCTGATCGGCGGGCGCGATCAGCTGGTGGAAGTAGAGCGTCTGGACCTGGCTGAGCACCGCTTTCGCGAAATCCGCAGGGCGCTGGATGAGGAAGGTTGGAACTAGGCCGAAGACCCGGCCGCGCTTCGCGATCCAGGTCATGCGCCGGACGAGGCGGAATCCTACGTCGTCAGGCGCTGTTTGCGGAGCAAACTCCTCAGCCTCGTCGAAGACGAGGTGGAGATTGACCCGCTCGCGATCGCGCAGCCGGTCGAGGAAGTCGAGCGCGAACTGGCGCAGGCCTTCCTCTTCGAACTGCGACAGGTCGATGATCGCGGACACCCGATCGCCAATCAGGATGTTCGCAATCGCCGCGCCGTTCTCCGGCCGGATAGGCACATCACCGTGAGGGCCGCCGAAGATCGGAATATCGAAACCAGGGCCGGTGCCGGCAGCGTTCGATCGCAGCCCGTACCACACGCCCGTCGGGTCGAAGATGATCGTGTGACGGTGCAGCTCGAGCAGCTGCTCGACCTTGTGCCGGCCGGTGTAGCTCTTGCCGGCGCCGCTGGCGCCCACGATCGCGTCCGGATCGTCGAGCAGGTCGACGAGATCGCTCAATGGAGGCCTCCGTCATTCGCCGAGCGCGAGCTGGCGGGCAGCGGGCAGTCCACACGGACGCAGGCGCGGACGGTTGGATGGCCGGTACGAAGGCCGCAGGCACCACAGCAGGTCGGCTCCTGGAGCCTCGCGTGGAGGCCCCCGTGGATCATCCCAGGTGCGAGCACCGTCACGACACGGAAGTTGACGACGCCCGCGATGATCAGCCTGGCACCGTTGGGCAGCCGAACGATATGCGACCCGAACCTGCCGGCGGTCTCGATCGTCCGCTCAGCCGCCGCGATCGTGGCGTAGGCTTCGTCGGGCGGGACCGGCGCGACGCGCTCGATGTAGCGGGCGATCGCGTGGTGGGTGACGTGAACCGTCATTGCCCCCCCCCAGCAGCGATGGCGACGCGCTCGTGGTGGATGACGGTCGTGTGGTCGCGGTTCAGCGCGCGGGCGATTTGCCAGTAGCTGAAGCGCGGACGCCCATCCGAACCGCGACGTGCGCGCGCCCGGGCCACTACCCAACGACGGGCCGCGACCAACTCCTTGTGCTTGCAAGGACCGCGCAGGTGCTTGACGGAATGGCCACCCCTCGTCGCTGCGATCACCACGAGCTCCGCGAGCTCTCGATCGACGTTTGCAAAGCGGCTGATGCGATCCGCGTCGGTCATGCACGGGCCCTTTGGGCGAGCGCGGCGGCGAAGCCGGCGTCGAAGCCAGCGGCATGGCCGGATCGCCAGCCGCGCGCGAAGGCCATCCCGACGGCCTTTTCCTCGCGGCGGCTCGCAACAGAGGCGTGGCCGCCCGCGACGGAGCCCTCCTGGTGGCGTTGCTCGGCCGCGGGGGTGCTGAAGTCCCTAGGCATCAGCGCGCCTCCCTCCGATCGAGCCGCCGGCAGACGCGCTCGCCGAGGGCGGTGAGCTCCGCATGCGGCTGCCGGCCGCGGATAAGCCCGCGACGGCGGAGCGCCGCCAGCGTCGACCCTGCGCCGAACACGGAGTCCGGCATATCGAGGCCGAGCTGGCGATGCGTGAGGGCGCGGACCTGGGCGGGCGTGAGGGCAGGCACCCCCCCCCCGCTTTCCGGCGCGCGCTCACGCCCCCACCTCCAGTCGAGCCTGGACGAAGTTCACGAGCTGGCCGAAGTTCGCAGTGTTCAGCGGGCCGACCTGGTCGTCGGGGATCTCGATCTTGAACTCTTCCTCGATCGCCATGGCGATCTCGACGACGTCGAGACTGTCACAGCCGAGATCGCGGACGTCGGTCCCCAACTTGCGGCCGCGTTCGTCGTGCGCCGGCACCAGCAGGACGTCCGGAGTGATGTCCGCCTCGGTTACGCCAAGTCGGTCCACAAGCACCCTGGTGAGACGGCGCGCGGTGGCGTCCTCAGGCTGGCCACAGGCCGGGTGTACTGTCCGGAACCCATCGTCCTCGGTGTCCGGAGCGGCCTCGGCCGCGCCGAACGCGGACGGATCGGATTGCTGATCGCGCCACGCTCCATCGTTCTGCCGACGCCACGTCTGCATGGCGATCGCGCACTCGTACGCCTCGGCTGCCTTCTCCGGTTCGGGGTCGTCCTGGTACCTGACCTTCTCCCTGAAGAGCGCCGTCACCATGGTCGACGCCTCGACGCCGTCGCCGGCGCGGATTGCCGCCCACAGGCCCGTGAGAAGCGGGGCAAGCGGATCGCGCGCCAGCAGGATGAACATCGGCTCGTCGGGCAGCGCGGCGGCGTAGCAGTCGAACTGACCCGGTTGCGCTTTCGTGCCCATTACTCGGCCGCCTCGAGCGCGGGCTCGTCGGCAGCGGCGATCGCCGGCTCTGCCGCTCCAAGCGACTCCTGGTACCGGTCCCAGCTGTCCCAAATGACGATCGAGGGGTTCAGATTTTCCGTCTGGTCCCGGATCGCCTCGATCGTGAGGCCAACGTCGTCGCTGGTCCAACGCTCTGCCTGTGCAGAGTCGAACAGCTGGAGGACCATGGGGCTGGTGCCCATCGGCGCGCGCGTAATGACCAGGCGATCACTGCCGTCGTCGTCCTCGGCGTAGTTGATCACGACAACAGCGGGCCATTCGGCGACCTGAAGCTGCTCGAGCTCGGCCAGCTTCGCCGCGAACTCGACAGCCGACGCGCTCTCGGCCTTGATCTTCGCATCCACCAAGGCGGTGGCCTGTTCGAGAAAGCGCTCGAGAGCGCCTTCCTTCAGCTGGTACTCCGTTCCGCGGTACTCCTGCTCGACCTCCTCGACGTCGGGGTGCGAGGTCGCGTCGGCGCGCAGGGTGATGGTCATCGTGCCGTGCCAGTTGACGCGGCAGTCGCTGACTTCGAATCCGGGCGTGTCTCCGACCAGAGAGCGCCCGTAGAGGTTGCGCGCCGTTTGCTCGATGGCGTGGGCGCGCTCGCGGGCAGCGCGCTCCTCCGGCGTCTCCGGTCTATAGCTCGACTGCTGCTCCTTGGGAGCGACTGCAGCCCAAGCGGCTTTCGAA
Organism: Bacillota bacterium; assembly: GCA_050261135.1. GTDB lineage: Bacteria > Pseudomonadota > Alphaproteobacteria > Sphingomonadales > Sphingomonadaceae > Sphingomicrobium. The sequence goes on along the minus strand of JBLNCZ010000021.1, from coordinate 199,026 downwards.
ACGAGGAAGCGCCCGCGCTCGACGGTGAGCTTACCCTCATGGTCGATGCCGATGAGCGCAAACACCTGGCCGCCATGCTTTTCGGCCGCGGCGCGCGCGCATTCTTCGACCTGCTCGGCCTTGACCGCATAGTTCCACGCGGCGAGCACGAGCTCGCTCTTCTTCGGCAGTTTCGGAAGCGCGGGGCCGTACTGACTCAGTAGGTCCATCCATTCGATCCCGGTGGCGAACGGGTACTTCTCCTTCGCCATCCACTCCGCATCATTGGCGAGTTCCGCCTGCCGACGCTCGACCAGCTGCCGCACGATCGACACGTCGCGAAGGCGGCCATCGTCCTGGCCGTCGGTGAACATGTCGCGGAAGTCCTCGTCGATGGTCGTGCCGCCGGCGGCGCGGTACGCCTCGATGCCGCCGATAAACCGAGCGACCGATGAGCTGGCGCTGATGCCGTGCAGCGAAATGTCCTGCCGAACAGACGCGGGGTCGTGCGGACGCCACGCGCCCTTCGCACTGTGCTTCTTGAAGATGTCCGCCTGGACCTCAGGGCTGGCCGACGCATAGGCAGTTGCCGCGTCGAGGCTGATGGAGCCGTCGCGAAGCGCGTTGAGGATCTCCGGCAGCAGGTTGGCCATCTTGAGCCGGCGGCGCACATGCTGGAGCGTGAAGCCGAAGCGGCTCGAGATCCGCTCGGCGTTGTAGGTGCCGAGATCGACCAGGGCCTTGAAGGCGAGGACTTCGTCGGCCGGATTCATGTCCTTGCGCTCGAGGTTCTCGGCGAGGCTGACTTCGATCGCCGTTTCCTCGTCGACGATCCGGACGGGGACCAATGTGTCTTTGGCGGCGATATGCCCCAACGCGAGCAGCCGCCGCTGGCCGGCGCAAATCAGGACGCACGGGTCGTGCTGACTCTTCCGCTTAGTCTGGTCTGCGAAATAGCCGACCAGCGGCTGCAGCAGCCCATGTGAGCGGATCGAGTGAACCAGCTCACTATCCGGGCCAACTTCAGCATCCTTGCGGACGTTCAGCGGCGAAACACCAAGATTCTCGAAACGAACGTGCTCGATGCAGCCGACGGTCAGTTCCGATACCGGCTCGCCATTCTTCTTCCCCTTGGCCATCACTCTCTCCTTCGTGTGGTTCGATTGGCCGGCCTCAGCTGAGGCCGAGCGCTTGACGGTAGGTTTCGAGGACCGCGTCCATTTCCTGGCGCGAGTGCGTTTCCATGCGGCGCAGTCGGACCACGATCCGCATGATCTTGGGGTCGTAGCCGTTGGCCTTGGCCTCGGCGTAGGTCTCGCGGATATCGTCGGCGATGCCCCTCTTCTCTTCCTCGAGGCGCTCGATGCGCTCGATGAAAAGGCGCAGCTGGTCGGCCGCGACAGTGCCTTCAGCCATTGTTGCTTTCTCCTTCGCGTGCGGCGGTGCCGGGCGATTGGCTCGCGGTGAGCTCGGCGCGGATGACGCTGAGCTCGATGATGAGCTCGTCGAGGCCGCGTGCGTCGAGCAGGAACTGGACCGCCTCGTCCCGGCCGGGGGGTGGCGTGGCGCCGGCGCGGATCTGCAGCGCGGCGTGGCCCAGGGCGACTTCATGGCCGATGCGGCAGCCGCGGTAACGGGCCGGAGCCGCGGGGCCGATCGACTTCACCTTGTGCCCTGCCTGCAGCTGAGGCGCCCGGGCCTCCCGAAGGGCGCCTTCCGGTGGAGGAGCGCAATCGGCGCATAGCGCCTGGCCGTCGAGGACCACCCAGCCCTTCGGCAGCTTCCTGCCGGCGAGGACGACGATGCTCTCGCAGTTTGCGCACTCGGCCGTTTCGGGCGGCGGCAGGTGCAGCTCGGGGTCAGGGGTGCGGGCGTGGCGGCGAGCGCACGGCGTTCCGAAATAGCCGGCCATCAGAACAGAGCCTCGACCGCGCGCGCCGCGATCGGCGTGATCTGGTGGATTGCAACGAGGGCGAGCGCAGCGCCGGCGCCGAGGGCCAGGGCGAGCAGCTCGGGCCCCTGCCCCCGGCGCAATGACGCCGAGCAGCGGTGGCATCTGCACCAGGCCGGGTGGATCGGCGGCGCGGCAGTGATCTTCTGGTGTCGCATCGCAGTCTCGCTTTCGTTTCGTCGGGCAAAGCAAAGGCGTTCGCGGAATCACCGCGCCCGCAGGTTCAGTCGTTTCGAAGTTCGAATTCGCCCCGGAACGCGTTCCGGGTCAGGCGTCAGAGGTTGACGGCCTCCGACAGGCTGCCGTCGTCGTTCGCAGCGATCGGGGGCACCTCCACGCCCCGAGCCGGCAAGGCTCCCCCTGTTTGAAGGTGGTCGTCATTCGCCGCTCGGCGCCGCGGTGGCGCGGTCGGCAGGTGAAGCTCGGCCCTGGCGCAAGCGCTCGGGCTGATCGTGTGGAGGAATTCGACGGCGACCGCGAAGGTGTGGCCGCATTCGAAATTGGTGCACTGCATGTTGCAGTGCTTGTAGAGCGGCGTGATCATGCGGCTCGACCGCACGATCGCGTTCGCTTCGCAGTGGGGGCAGTCGAGCAGGCTCTTGCCACCCCTCAATTCCAGTCCTTTCGGCTTTGCCATCTTACGCGTTCTCCCCGACCCGGGCGCCGGCGGCGCCCCTCGAATTGCTTCCGCGAAGGGAACGGAGCTGGGCCAGCGACGCGCTCAGCGCGACGATCGCTTCCTCATGCTCGCGCTCAGCGATGGCGATGTCGCCGATCGAGGCGTTCGGCCGCGATGCGGCGATCGCCGCGGATACGGCCTCTCCGGTTTCCTTCGAAGTCTTGGCCGCTGCCGACAGCAGCGCCTCCTGCGTCGCGCACGCGGCGAGCGTCTCAGCGTCGAGACGGCCAGTGTAGCAAAGGTGGAACGGCGGGCCGTCCCCGCCTGCGGTGATGTACGCGGTGTCCAGCGCGAGCGCCTGGTCGAGCGTGATCATGGCGCTGGTGTCCGGATCGGACCAGTTACGAACTGTGCGCTCCGAGCGCTTGCAGATCCGCCCGACCTCCGGCCAGCCGATCAGGCTGGCGACCGTCGTGATCGCATTTTCAAACGTGAGGGGCGAGCGCTGCTTCGTCATGCGGCCAGCGCCAAAGGGCCAGCAGGCCAAATAAGTGCGCGGCGGCCGCCTGGGCGGGCAATGGGCCGCCGCGCAGGGGCCTTCGCGTCAACAGGGAGAAAACGCGAAGACGGGGAGAGGGAGACGGGCCCGGCCATCAGGAGTCGGTTCCCGTACGTTGCAAAAAGCCGCTCCGATCGTCGGGGACCGGAGCGGCCTCATCCCCTAGGTTGCGCCCGGCGGGATGAAAGGGGGTGCCGTCTTGAAGACCTCGCGGGTAAATGTCCGGACGGAGATCGCAGCGGGAGACGCCGGTGGCGAGCTCCACCTTGAGGACATGCTCGGCGGGGAGCTGCTTCGACTCATTGAGCCATTTGAAAACGGCGGGCTGCGTGACTTCGCATAAGCGCGCCATCGCGGCTTGTGAGCCGATTCGATTCACGGCCAACTGGAGAGCTTGCTCCGGTGTGATCCCCTGATCCATGCGGCATGCATAACTCCTGTGATACCCGAGTCAACACAATAATGAGGGTTATGGCCAATAACTCTCGAAATAGTGTCGCGCCCGTGGTCGTGGGGGAGCGGATACAAGAGAGGCTGAGGCTGCTCGGCATGAGCCAGGCGGAGCTTGGCCGGCGAGTCGGTCTAACACAGCCGGCGATCGCGAATTTGATCCACCGGAATAAGGCGGGCACTAGTCACCTGCATCGAATCGCCCGCGAGCTGGCGACATCGCCGGCGTACCTCGCCGGCGAAACCGACGACCCGAGCGAAGGAGCGCTGCCGGCCCCGCGGGCAGACGAGATCGCTGCTCATCTCGACTCGGTCCTCGTCCCGCAGGTGGAGATGGGCCTTTCGATGGGCGGCGGCGCCGCGATCGACGAGTGGCCAATCATCCAGCAAGTGCCGCTGAGCCGAACGTGGCTCCGGAGCCTTGGCCTCGGCGCGCCCGAAGGGCTGATGATCGCGCCGGGCGTCGGCGACTCCATGATGCCGACGATCCTGGACGGAGATTGGTGCATCATCGACCGGAGCCAGAACACGCCCCGGCAGCAGGACCGCATTTGGGCCCTCACCTACGGCGGTTGGGGAATGATCAAGCGCTTGCGCGCGCTGCCCGACGGTACCCTGCAGATCAACAGCGACAACCCGGCCGTTTCGCCGATCATCGCCTATGAAGGCGAAGCGCAGATCATTGGCCGGGTCGGGGGCGTGGTGCGGCGGATATGATCGGCCGCTGGGAACCTCGCGATAAGCTTCGCGACTTCGTGATCCGCAGGCGGGTGACGCCGCAAGGGGTGGTCGGCCGCCGCCTGTTCACCCCAGAGGGAGAGTTGGACGTCCCCGAGGAGACCTCTTTCGACACCTCTGCCAGCGCGGCGATACAGATCGTCTATGTTGACGCTGCAGGCCGTGAAAGCGAACGACGGGTCAGCTGCCGACAGATTCTCGCGAGGGGCTGGCCCGAAGCCGTGTTCGGATATTGTCACGAGCGGAAGGCTGTGCGGGAGTTCCGGATTGACCGTATTCGCGAGCTTTATGACCTTTCGACGGGCGAGCAGCGCGACCCTGGCCCCTACTTTGACGCCCTTCTGAACTGCGGGGCGTTAGGCCGCAAAGACGAGGTACTTTGCGACTTCGCGCGCCTGCTTGTGTTCATGGCACGATGTGACGGCGAGTATCATCCGCTGGAGGAAGCGGCGCTGCAGGACGCGCTTGGTAGATACCTCCGGCACTATGGCGGCGACGACGAGGACTTGGAGGACTTGATCGAGCGCTGCGATGGCATCGCGCCGGAGGGGGTGAACGTCATCCACTCGGTCGCCACTTTGGTGCGGTGTCCGGAACGGAAGACACTCGCACGCATCATCCTCGACTCGACGGGGTCGATGATCGACGCTGATGGGCGCCATGCTCCGGAGGAGGTAGCGTGGGCACTAGAGCTGTCGGACGCGTTGAAAACGGCCGCGTCCGACTGATGCGTTCTAAGAGGGGGAGTTAATGCGGAGACTGGTCGCGATCATTGGCGCCGCAACGCTGCTGGCGTTGGCCGGCTGCGGTGAGAGTGCTGAGGAGAAGGCGGCACGGGAGAAGCAGGCGGCCGAAGATAAAGCCAATGGCTTCGATTGTCTCAGCGCCTGGGACGGGTCGAACCGCAGCGTTGTGGACCAGGTCAAGGATCAGCTGCGTGATCCGGACTCTTTCAAGCACGTCGAAACCCGTATCACGCCGCCGGACAAGAGCGGGATGCACACGGTCATAATGCGGTTCAGCTCCAAGAACGGATTCGGCGGCGTGAACCAGGGGATTGCTACAGCCAAGGTCGATGCCCACTGCGACGCGAGCGACGTGCAGGTCGCGGACCTGAGCTCGCTCTAAGCTAAATCGCCAGCTCGCACTTCAGCTTCGTCTGGAAACCACCGCTGCCGTCGAGCGTGTGCGTCGATTCGGCGATCAGCCAGGTTGCATCGTCGATCTCAGGCTTGAAGCCGATGATGCGGCCGCGGCGCTCAGGATAGAGATCGGCGCGGCCGAGCGCGAGGTCGACCTCGAGCGTCGCGGCGGCGCGGCTGATGCGCTTGTGCTCGGCTTCCGCGGCATGCTTGGCGTCGGCTTCGGTGTGGTAGGTGCGGTGAAGCCGCTTCGGCTTGCGCTTTTTCTTGCCGGCGCCGTCGTCGGTGGAGTCACCGCCGTGCGTCACCGTCTTCCGCTTCGCCGAGGACTTGTCGTGCCAGCGCGCTTCGACGCCGCCATATTCCTCGCGAGCGGGCCTGGCCCAGCGGTAGCGCGCGATCTCCGGCCGAACGAGCGCGAAGGGCGGCAGCGGCCTGCCGGCGGCGCTGAGCCCCTTGCCGATCGGCATGAACAGCAGCGTGCCGTTCTTCACGGTCGCCACAGCGTCGTGCCTGCGGCCGAGACGACGCATCAGCGCCATGTCGCTGCGCTGGTCCTGGTCGGCGACGGGGACGGCGATCGAGGCCAGCTCGGCGGCGACGTGGCTCTTGAGCCCGTTGGCCGACGCGATGTCCGCAATGATGGCGCCGACGGTGGTGTCCTTGCGCTTCTTCTCCGACCGGACGCGGAATGCATCGGTGAAATCGGCGGAGCGCGCGCGGATGGTGAGCGTGTCCGGAGGGCCTGCCCATTCGACGTCGTCGATCTTGAACTTTCCCTTGTCGACCCATCCGGACTTGACCAGGGCGCCGCTCTTCCAACCGATTGCGAGGGTGACGAGGTCACCCTCCGACGGGATTGCGAGGAGGCCGTCGTGGTCATGGATGACGATGTCGAGCTGGTCCGCCTCACCGTCCCGCTTCTCGCTGAGATTCAGCGAAATCAGTCGCGGGTTGATCGCCTTGGTCATGTCCTGACCTTTGATCGTCAGCAGGGCCTGGGCGAGGTTCTCGATCATGAGATCATGATTTCATGAAGCTACGGCCGCCGCAGTCCTGGCAGTCGTCAGGATCTCCCGCGAGAACGGCAACCCGCCCGCAGCCGACACAAAGCCAGCGGGTCGGCTGCACGCGAACGGCGTGGCGATCGACGCCGATGAAGCGGTTGGGGCGCTGGTCAGCCATTGAGCATGAGTCCCTTGACGATCCGGACGCCGTTGGCGGTTCGCTCGACGATCCCGCCGGCGACGAGCTTGTCGACAGTGCCGGTCAGCGCCGTGGTCGAGGTGGGCAGGCCGAGCCGGGACGCGAGCTCGGCCACTGGCACTTCGAGCGGGAAGGCGTGGAGGAGCTGCTCCGCGATCGGAAGGGCACCCTGCACGGCGGCGGCGAGCGAGCGGACAAGATCGGCGCCCGGCGGCGCGCCGGCGGCTAGCTGAACGGCCGTCGGAACCAGGGCCTCGATCGGCATTCCGCCCAAGGTGGTCGCAATCGCAGGCGTCCCGAGGACCGACGAGAGGAGGTTCGCGCTCGCCGCCTCCTGTTCCGGAACGCGCGTGAGCTCGAGCGTGAAGTCGCCCTTGCGGGCAAGGCCGTCGACCAGGAAGTTCTCGCGGGTGTCGCCGAGCCGCTCTATTACATAGGCGCCAAAGACCTGCCCCGTGCCAGCGACGAGCGAGTAAGCGTCGCCGTCGTCCGCCATCTGGGCAAGCGTGTCGAGCGAGCTGAACGAGCCGGAGAGCCCGGGAATGAGCGCTCCGGTGAGCGTCACCTTATCGTCGCCCGGGCCGAGATACTGACTGGCCTGGCGTGCTCCGAAGCGGTCGGTGCGACCGTGGCGCCAGGTGCGGTCGCGGGTGAGCTGCTGGTAGGCGAGCGTCCCGATCTCGAACTGGAACATGCCAAGGGACAGCATCACCGGGCGATCTCCGGCAGCGAGCATTCCCGGACAGCGTTGTCGTTGGCGCCCCCGATGCGGAGCAGCAGCTCGACATCGATGCAGTGGCCCCGGCCGCGTATGTTGCACATGATCTCGCGGGGAGCGCCCGCGAGCTCGAGCTTTCGGCGGATCCGTGAGAGCATCACTTCGACCGTGTTATGGTCGCCTTCGTAGCCGATGCGCTCAGCAATGGCGGCCTTGGAGACGACGGCGCCCACCGCGTGGACCAGGCTGCCGAAGACGACGTGCTCGGTCGCTGTCAAAAGGACGGGGCGGCCGTCCCAACGCGCGAGACCCCGCGGGTCGAGGTCGAGGCGGCCGAGCACCACCCGCTCCTCCCCGGCGAGGTTGTAGCCGCAGTGCGGGCAGAGCCTAGACGTCATCGTGATAGCTGGAACGCGCCGCCGCTTCTGCCTGGCGGCGCGCTTCCTCGAGGCCTTCGCGGACGGCGGACCTAATGTCCTTAACATCCTGGCCTGGCCCGGCCGTAATGTTGATCGTCGCATGTATGGTGACGGATGGTGCGGCGACCGCAGAGGCGGCGCGGCCCGGCGCACTTCCGATCCCGGTGATTACAGGAGTCGGAACGATCGGCGTTTTCGAAACGGCCGCAGTCGCTGCCATCGCAGGGGACGTGACAATTGACGCGCTGAGTGTCGCGGCGGCAGTCAGCTGCCGGGCCAGCGCCGCCATGCGGCGAGTGGCCGCGCCCGCGCCGGCGTCGATGCCCTCGGTGAGCCCTTGCGTGATGAAGCCGCCGAACGCGTGGAAGACGCGGCTCGGCGAGTGAATTCCTAGCTTCTGCCTGAACCAGTTGGCTGCAGAGGACGCTGCGTTGACGATGGTGCTCTTGAGCGCTCCGAGCCTGCCCGTGATGCCGCTGATCAAACCTTGGATGATCGCGCTACCGATCGACAGCATGCGCCCAGGAATGGAGGCGAAGAAGCTGACACCCGCGTTGAAGGCCGACTTGATCCAGTTCCACGCACCGGAGATCCGCGCCTGAGCGCGGCCGAGAGCGGCGCCGATCGCAACGACGGCCGAATTGAAAGCTGCTTTCACCGCCTCCCACAGATGCACGGCGGCCGCCTTGATCGTATCCCAGTTGCGATAGATCTTGATCCCGACGGCGATCAGGATCGCAGCCAGCGCGATCCAAGCGAGCAGCGGCGCAGCGGCCAGACTGGTGATGGCCATCAACCCGCCGAACGCTGTGATCAGCGGGCCGATGATCATCAGGAGGGGCCCGAATGCAGCGGCCAAAGCGATAACGGTGACGATCGTCTGCTGGGTACTATCCGGCATTGCATTGAACAGCGTGAGCAAGCGCGCGAGCGGACCCAGGATCTTGGGAAGTGCCTTGTTCACCTGGGCGCCGACATTTTCCTGCGCTTCCCCGAATTGCTGCTTTGCGACGGCGTTAGGGTTTGCCGCGCGCGCGGCGGCGGCACGGCCGCGGAACTGATTCTCGACCTGCTGTAGGATCATCCCCTGGGCCTTCGCGACCTGGCCGGTCTTTACGAAACCCTCGATCGTTTTCTTGTTGGCCTTGGCCCAATCCTTCGACACGGCGCCGATCTTGCTGAGCGCCAGGAGACCGGTGGCTGGGTCGTTGAGTGCCTTGCCGACCATGATCGTGGCAGGCTGCAGCTCCATCTTAAGTCCCGCGGCCATGTCCACCACGTCCTGCTGCGCGCGATCGAAGATCTTTCCGCTGACGCGGCCGAAGGTCAGCATGTTCGCAGTGACGTTGCGCATGATGTCATCGTCGTCGAAGAGCGACGTGTTCATGAGCGCCGTCGCCTGATCCTTCAGCTCGCCGAGCGATCGCCCCGCCTTATTGCCCATGCTGGTGATCGCGGCTTCGACTTGCATCGAGGCGTCCGTGCTTTCATTCGCGGCGTCGACCGACGTCTTCGCGAACGCGACCAGCGGCAGGGTCATCATCAGGGACATGCGCTGGCCAGCGCCGCTGACCTTGCTGCCGAAGGCCTTGATCGAGGCGCTCTGCCGGGCGACCCTTTGCACGCGCTCGAGCTTGGCGGTCTGCTGATCGAGGCGCTTGTTCGCCTCGTACGTCTTCATGGCGAGGGACTCCTCGTGCGCGCCGAGCTCGGCGACGTTCACGCCGGCGCGCTCGAGGTCGTTGCCCATCGCCTGCAGCTTCTCGCCCTGGAGCTGGTACGCCTTGCCGAGCTTCTGCTCCGCCGCCTCGGCCGCGGCGACCTTCTTCGTCATCGCGGCGGTCGGCTTCTCCATCGCCGCGACCTCGTCGCGCAACGCCTTCGCCTCGAGCCTGGCGGCCTTCAGGTCGGCGCCGAGGACCTTGTACTCCGCCTCAGCCACCTTGAACCGCGACACCTGGCCCTGAGCCTTCTGCAGGGCCATGATTTCCTTGCGGGTCTTGGCGAGGTCACCCTGCGCGCCCTTCGAGGCGCGGCTGATGCCCTTCAGCGGCGCCGACAGCTTGTCGAGCGCGGCGAACAGGACCGTGATCTTCAGAGCGTCCATTTGAGCACCCTCGCCAAGCGCATGTAGCTGGACGGAGTTACGGAGCGCGTGACGCAGCCCCGACGCGGTCGCCAATAGGTGACAGTGAAGGTGACCATTCACTCGACTCCGTTCATCACCCGGTGCCGATCGAGCGCCAGCGAATGCCACCGCATCAGCTCCGGCAAGGGCATGCGATCCATGACGTCCGGCGGCCAGTGGAAGACGGCGGCGATGTTCGCCATCGCGTCCTCTAGGCTGCGAGGGATGCCGGATTCATGCCCTTCGGCAGAAAAAAACCCGCGATCTCCGCCGACAGCTGGAAGAGATCGGGCGCGCTGAGGTGCCTCACCTCCTGGTCGGTCAACTTCGGCTCGGAGATCCGCGGCAAAAGCTCCTGGATCGCCTCCACCTCCAGCTTCACGATGTCGACCATGCTGAGGCCGCGCAGCTCACCGGATTCCGGGCGGCGAAGCCTCACAGTCTCGACCTTCGTCTCGCCGCGGGCGATCGGCTCCTCGAGCGTCACGTCGGCGAAGACGGGCTTGCGTTCGTTCTGTTCTGCCATCGGGTCATTCCCTGTTTGCTAGAGGTCAGTCGCGGGTGCCTTCGGCCACGTCAGCCGCCGAGTGCGTTGCGGATCTCGGCGTAGCGATCGACGCCGCCGACGAGGAAGATCATGTTCAGCACGTCGACCTCGACTTCGACGGTGCCGTCCACGGTCCACTTGAGGTAGGTGAGCGAGCTCTTCACCTTCCACTCGGTGTCCTTGCCAACCTCGGCGTCGCCGGGATCGATCTCACGGTGGCGGCCGCGGACGACCAGCTCGGCTGCCTGCACCTGGCCGTTGTCGTCAGACTGGTAGGCGCCGACGAAGCGCAGCATGGTGCCGTCGATCTTGGTGACGCCGAACTGGCGCAGGATCTCGCGCATGAAGCCGCCGTAGCTGTGCTCCATCTCCATCTTCTCGAGGCCCATGTCGGTATCGACCTCCGAGAGCATGCCGGCGCCGCGATAGCCTTCGCCCGTGATGGCGAGCTTCGGCAAGGTGACGGTCTTCGACTTGCCGAGATAATTGTCGCCGTCGCCGAAGAGGCGGTAGTTCTTGAGCTTGTTCGGAAGCATGGGCGTCTAGTCCTTTGGCGGAGAGGCTACTGCGGCGGGCGATCAGATCTGCGAGCCGAAGTCGGAGTAATATTTGGAGGTGATGCGCTGGTTGAGCTCGAGGTCCTCCAGCGGCGCGCACGGCGTGTAGTCGTAATCGACGACGCACTTGCCGGCCGAGAGGTTGACCGCCGGGTTGAGCGACGGATCGAACCAGGCCTTGCCGCCGATCATCCTGCCTTCGCGGATGAGCTGGCGGAAATCGGCGTTGATCGTCTCCTCGATGTCGCGGACGAGCTGCGGCGTGAGCGGCTTATCGACGGCCCAGGCGAGGCCGGCAGCGATCGAGTCCTGCAGCGCCTGGCCAGTGCGGACGGCACTTTCGAAAGCGAAGAGCGGCTCGTCGGAGCAGGTGCGGTTGCCCCAGAAGCGGTAGCCGTTCATCCGAACCAGCGTGGTGACGTTGGCGGCGTTGAGGACGCCGGCGTCGTTCGAGGCGTCCTGCAGGTCGAAGAAGATGTCCTTGGTGAGCCCCGAGACGCCGTTGACGCCGACGTTCGACAGGGTCTTGTGCCACCCGACCTCCTCGTCGATGCGGGCGCGCAGCCCCATCGCAGCGGCCACAGCGTGGCCGGCGAAGCCGGTGAAGTCCGGGTAGATGAGCATCAGCTCCTTCGCGCTGAACTCCGCCGGGTAAAGGATGGCTTCGGCGACGTCGCCGGCGAGCGCGAGGCCGTCCGCGGCCCTGCAGCTGGCATAAGCAAAGCCGCGAAGCTTCTGGGCGGCGGTGACGAGGGCGACAGTCACGTCCTGCGTATCGAGACCCGGAGCGCCGATGATCCGCGGGCGAATGCCAGTCTGGGCCTCGGCGGCGAGCAGCGCCTGTATCCCGGTGTACTTGCCGCCGGCGACGCCGCCGATGACGTTCGCCTGCGTTTCCAGCACGGCGTCCGTGTCCGGGTCATCGCCGTCGACGCCCTCGGCAACGCGCACCACGATCACGATCGGGGAGCATTGGTCGGCGATCGCGACCAGCGACGGCGACAGCGTGCCGGCGACGCCGGCCTTGCCGATCGCGGCGCGGACGTCGGTCACCAGGACCGGCGTATCGAGCGGGAAGGCCTCCGCGTCGGCGTCCGTCGCCGTGGCGACCAGGCCGATAACGGCCGTGGCGACGCCCATGATGGCGCGAGTGCCGGTGGTCAGCAGGTTGACTTTGATGCCGTGCATTTAACGTCTCCGATTCAGGCGGCGAGCTGCGGCGTCAGCCGCAGGGGGAAAGTGAGCTGGACGAGCGAGTTAGCCGGCGGCGCATCGGTGCGCTCGCCGTCGATCGTCAGGTCGAACGCGCCAGGGGTGCCCTCGATCGGGCGGAACGCGACCTTCTTGAGGCGAAGCCGCGGCTCCCACCGGCGGAGCGCGTCGGCGGTCGCGGCGAAGAGCGCCAGCGTGGTGGCCTGGTTCGCGGGCTGATCAACGAGCTGCGGCAGCAGCGAGCCGTATTCCCGGCGCATCACGCGGCTGCCGATCGGCGTCGTCAGGATGTCGACGATCGACTGCACCAGGTGCGCGAGGCCGTCGAGGGGCTTGCCGGTGCTGCGGTCCATGCCGATCACTGGACGGGCTTCCCACTGAAGCCGTCGCCGGGCTGGACCTGCTCGTGCGTGTGCTGCTTCAAGCTGACGCCGTCGGCCGTGACGTCGCCTTCGACGGTGACATCGCCCTTGATGTGGACGCCGCCGTCGCTTGCGTCGATCGTGACGCCGCCGGTGCTGACGATATTGACCGTGCCCCCGCCCGGAAGCTTCGCGTCGAGGACGTGCGCCTCGGGATCGTAGGCGATCTCCGCGCCGTCCTTGAAGGTGATGAGCTCGCGGAGCGACGAGCCGGCGGGCGGGTACTTGTCCTGGTGGACGCCGCGAAGGGCGATCGCGCCTTCGATCTGCCCGCCCGGGCAAAGGAGGATGACCTGCTCGCCGACGGTCGGCGGCGACCAGGTGCGGGTATCGCCGGCGCGAACCTCCTGCCAGCGAATGGCCTGCGTCTGCACATCGCCCGTGTCGACGGTGCAGTGACCCGTCGAGAGGTCCACATCGGCGATCGTGCCGAAGCGGACCATCTCGTCGAGCCCGCTGTCGTGCGAAGAGGCGGTGGGTGCGCGCATAGTCGCGGCATCTTTGGCGCAGAGGCGGCGGCGGTTCGCGCAAGCGCTGTTGTAACCGCCGCCGCTACAACACAGGTCAGGCGCCGATCGCGGCAAGCGCCGCAGGCCGGTTGGTGATGATAAGCTCCCGCCCCTGGACGTCGCCGCGGGCCAGGCTGTAGCGGAATGCGACCGGCAGGACGGTGAACTCCGCGAAGAATTCCTGCACCTCCGGCTTGTCGTTGAGGGTGAGAATGAAGCTGCCGGCAAGTGACCGCAGTCGGTCCCGTAGCTGCTCATAATCGGCGCGCGAGAAGAGGTCCTTCCCGTAAAGGCCCTCAATTCCCCAATATGGGGGATCGATGAAGAAGAGCGTCTCCGGACGGTCGTAGCGCCGCATGAGATCATCGAAGGGCAGACGCTCGATCACGACGCCGGCGAGGCGCTCGTGCAGGTCCTCCAATGCCGGCTGCAGCTTTGTGACGTCGAAACGCGCGGGTCGATGCGGCCGAAGGCCGAAGACACCCTCGCGCAAGCCGCCATAGGTCGTGCACTGGAGATAGAGGAACCGGGCCGATCGCTCGAGGTCGGTGAGCGTCTCCGGATTCGTGGCGCGCAACCGTTCGAACTCGGAGCGGCTCGTGACCTGGAAGCGCAGCATGTCCAGGAAGGCGACGTAGTGGCGCTGCAGGACGCGGAAGAAGGTCGAGACGTCGCCCGACAGATCGTTGACGACCTCGGCCGAAGGGCGGCGATCACGGCGAAGGAATACGCCGCCCATGCCGAGGAACGGCTCGGCGTAGGTCCGGTGCGGGACCGCGTTGATGATGGCGATGAGCTGCTTGGCGAGGCGGCTCTTCCCGCCGACATAAGGGGCGGGCGGCGTGACCGGACGAACGGCCACGAAATTCTCGGTAGACTCCATTTGGGGAACTCTGCTGAAACGGCCCCCGCCGGTGCGCCCGGTGGGGTGGCTGACCACGGCCCGGGCCGTGGAAGGTGCGGGTCTTACTGCCCGCGGCTCGCGCTGTTTCCGCAGCGCGGCCCGCCCCTTCTTCAGAGGCGCGCGTCAGGCGGACCTAGATCGAGCGATCGTCCAGTTCATCGGCACGGCTGTTGTAGCGGCGGCGGTTACAACAGGGCTGCGGCAGGGCGTTAAGCAGCGGGTGCAGTGAGCAGCGCGGCGATCTGCGCCGCGGTGGCCGCATAGGCCTGCCACCCTACGTCGAACAGCTGCGCCGGCGGCGCGGTCAGGTACACGGGCTGCTCGATCGTGGCGTCAGGGTTTTCCGGATCCGGCACCGTCTCGAAGACCGGGTCGCCCGTGGCTTCGTCACGGCGCTGAACCGGATTGCCGGTCTCGTCGAGCCGGAAGAGGACGTTCCCGTCAGAGTCGACGGGCTGGCCCGCGTCGTTCAACGGATAGCCGTACATCACGGGCTGGTCGGGATCGGCGCCCCGCGACGAGCAGAGCAGCCGCGCGATTTGTTCAACAAGGTCCATTGCCGCAAGTCCTTAGGAGAGCGGCCGACGCCGCACGGTGTTGTAAAGGGTGCCCGACGCCAGATCGACGGTGGCGCCGCTTCGGTTGGTGACGAGGGTGCGGACGCTGCCGGCGACGCGCACGTAGGCGTGAAACGAGAGATTCGCCTGGTCGAGCGAGAAGGTCGCGTCCACGGCGTCGCCAATCGCCGCCCCGGTGATCGTGGTGTCCACGGTCGTGGTGGCCGCCGACGCGAGGCTCGGCGGGTCATAGGTGACGCTTGCGAGCAGCGGCACCGCGTAGCGGGAGAGCGCCTGATTGAAGAGCATGTTCGTCGTGCAGTTGACGAACCGCTGGTCATCTAGCCCCTCGAGCGTCGGGCCGGCTCCCGCAGAGACGCGTACACCATAGAATCCGCTGATCAGCTTGTTGGGCCTAACGTTCCGCACGTTCGTAACGCTCGCGGAAATCTGGATGCATACCTGGGTCGAGCCGACCGCGGGCTCCAGATTCGTGACCCGGTTGCCGCCGAACTGCACCCCGTCGACGAGCCCTTGGGCGCTGCTGGCATTAACAGAGAGCCCACCCACAGCCGGCGTGGAAGAGTTGAGCCGGACCTCGCAGTCATTGTCGAAAATGCGGACGTCTTCCATGCCGCCGAGGACGCCGTTCACGGTGATCCCGTGAGTGATGTAGGAGTCTGCACTCGGCGAGCGGCAGGTGTTGCCTTCGATGATCACCCCGATGACGGGATTGCGGCTCGTGTCCCAGTCGTTCGTCACGTAAATGAACATTCGCGCGGAAGGCACGACGTAGTCTTGCGGCACTCCAAACATGGCCCGGTTGCCGCGGATGATGATGGACTGCTCAGGGTCCGAAGACGTCGGATTCTGGTCCAGGTGGCCGCGGGTCGACACCCTGATCAAGGCGAACTGCGAGCCTGGAACCTCGCCGCTGCCCAGCTGGCAGACACCAAAAACATTTCCCTCGATCGTAACCCCCTTGTCGGACTGCGATCGGATCACGGCGCCGTACCGATAGTAGCCCGAGAAGAAGTTGTTCCGGATGGTGATGTTGGAATTCTGCTGCAGGCCGTAGTCGCTGACCGTATTGACGGCTCCGCCTTTGTAGATGCCGTACGGATCGCTGCAGTCGTAGAAGTTGCCCTCAATGAGCGCGTTGACCACGCCTTCGTTGATTTGCGAGCAATACCACTGCGTCCCCTTCCAGTGGTTTCCGCGCTCCACGAGCCGCGTCACGTTCTTGTAGAACGTCGCCGCACCCGAGACCCCGTCGCAGAAGTTCCCCTCCACGATCGCTTCCGTCACGCCCTGGATGTAGATCGCGTGGGTGACGAGGAGGTTTGCGGTCCTGTCCGGTGATCCGACGGCCAGCAGGTTCTTGAAGCGGCAGCCCCTGACGATTGCCCGGCTTACCGAGTTTGGAACGCCGCTGCCGATCAGCAGCACACGCGTATTGGTAAGCGCGTTCGTTGGCTGATTGTCGCCGCCGTCAAACTCTACCCCTATAACTTCGATGATCCCGGAGTTCGTCTTGAAGACGTTACCGGCAACGGGGTTGCCCTGCGCGTCCCTGAGGTCAGGGACGAGCGTGCCGCCGGCACCGATCAACCGGACGTTCTGACCGGTCAGGTCGATGGTCGAGCCGACCCGGTACTGACCGCGATCGACATGCACTTCGCGCAGCGGAGTCGCGAAAATCGCAATCGGCACCGCCGCTGCCACCGCCGCGAGCAATGCCGGAGCGATGTCCTCTTCACCGGCGGTGTCGGCAAACCGACTGAGGTACGTCCGCCACTTGTCGACATAGCGTTTCGGCGCCGCGCTGGAGTCGGCCTGCGGGTCGCCGATGTCGGCGAGCTCGCGGCCACGAGCGGACAAGCCCCAGCGCGTGGGGCCGGATAGCAGCTTCAGCATGGATTGCAGCATTGAAGAGCGGCCGCCCGATGCTCACGCTCGGGCTGTTGTAACCGCCGCCGCTACAACTAGACGCGGTGTCCGCCGAAACTGCTCTCAGACGGACCTGCCCCTTACCGAGCTGTCCTACTCGGCCCCAACGTCCACGCGCGGGTGCCGCAAGACGGGCACTTAACACCGTACGAGGAGTTGCCGTTGATCGGCGGTAGATACCAAGCATCTCGCGCCTCGAAGCGGATGAGGCTCCGGCACCGAGGGCATCTGGCCTCCAGCTTGGCCGGTCCTTCGATCACTTCGATGGCCATTCGTCCACTCCGCATGGTTCGCCTCTAGCGCGTGTCGCCGATCCCGGAGCCGGTGCCGGCGACAGCAAGGGTCAGCGTGTAATCGACGCTCACGCCGTCGACGGAGCCCGTGATGGTGAAGGTCGAGATCCTATGCTGCAACCCGCTAGTGAGGGTGAAGGTGATGCTTGTCCCGGTTCCGCCGCTCGCGATGTTGGCGCCGCCGGCGAGCCCGCTGGTCCGCTGCCACGTCCACGTCGCGGTCCGGTCGCACGTGAACGAGAAGGCGGCCGAGCCCTCGCCCGCGGCGGAATAGTCGCCCGCTGCCGGCGTGAACGTCGGCGGGGTGGCGCTGCTCGTGCGGCGGATGGTGACCGCGACGTCGCAGCTCGCCTGGATGCCGTTGGCGTCGGTGACCGTGTAGCGGAAGGTGGCGGACCGGCTGTCGCCCGTGTTGAGGTTGACCGCGCGGAAGGCCGTGTCCTTCGACGTCGGCGAGACCGCGCTGATGCCGGCGCCGGAGATCTTCGCCCAATTATGGGTGAAGGGCGCCGTACCGCCGGTGACGGTGATGGCGACCGTTGCGGTCGTGACCGTGCTCGTCGTGCCGGTGGCGGAGACGCTCGTCGTGGAGGGCGTCGCCACCGGCTGCGATACGCGCCGCACCGTGACTGTGACGTCGTCGGTCGCGACGGCACCGGTGGCGTCGTCGGTCGCAGTGACGGTGAACGTAGCGGTCCTCACCTCGCCGACGACCATGTTGGCACCGCGAAAGGCGGTCGTCGCGGCATCGGGCGTCACCGTCGTGAGCGCATCGCCCGACTTCTTCGTCCATGCAAAGGTGACCGCGCCGGTGTTGCCCGAGGCGACGGCGGTGATCGCCGCCGAGGTGATGGTGGCGGTCGTTGCGATCTTCGCGGGCGGATCGGGAGCAGCGACGTGCAGCGCCGCTGCGGCCGAGGCCGCGAACAGAAAAGCCGCCGCAGGGATCACGTCAGCTTGGAACCGCTCGCGATCCACACTCCCGCGCCCTTGTGCACGACAGTGAAGAGCGCGCCAGGGGTGGCATTCGCGCCAGCCACAGTTGCTGCTCCGCCGTTGAGGTACATGCCCCCGGGGCAGGCCACGGCCAGGTTCGCGGTGGCGACCGAATGGATGACCCGGCTGAAGCCGACGGGAGGGGAAGCGTCCAGCGTGAGCGTCCGCACGGCGGCGCCTGTGAAGGTCAGGAGGTGCTTGTCAGCCTCAGCAAGCACCTTGTCGGCGTTGAACGCGGCGAGATCGAGCTCGTCGTCCGCCTTGCCGGCCAGCGCGTCGGCCGTCGCGTAGTAATCCGCTGCCTTCGTCGCAGCGCCGCCGAGGCCGAGATTGGCCCTCGCGACAGCCGGGTCGGAGAGGCCGGCGAGGTTTCCTCCCGGCGTCAGGTACCGGGCGTCCGCCTGGACCTTCGTGTAGACCGCGGCGAGATTGGCCTTGGCGGCGAGCAGCTCGTCGATCGCGTCGTCGCTGTAGGCATCCGCCACGAGGCGGTACCGAGCGTCGGACTGCTCCTTGGTGAAGACGCTGGCCATCGACACGCGGCCGAAGGCGATGCCCGAGAGCTCGTCGCCCTCGACCAGCGGCGCTGCGAGCTCGATCGTCGCGCCGTCCTCCGCGGTGAACTCCGCCGTGTCCAGGAACGTGCCGTTGACGGCGACGATCAAATAGCCCGGGTCGTAACCGCCATCGAGGGCGAAGACGGTCTGTCCATCGGCGGCGTCGAAACGGAAGGTGTTGAAGACCGTGTTGACGGCGGCGCCGGCGGGCTTCCATCCGGCCAGGCCCATGACCTGCATGCCGTCGAGGCTCGTGTCGAAATACATGACGCCGACGGTGACATCCGAGCCGTCTGGCATGAGGTCAGGCGGACCGTCGTAGGCCCCGATATAGCGGTGGCGGTAATCCTCGAAGGCCGCGGTGACCGCCGCGATCGCATCGTCCCGCACGGTCTCCGGAAGGGTGCTTTCCTGCCAGTCGGACTGGATGCCGAGCAAGGTGTCCCGAATGGCCGTCGACTGGTCGAGGACCGGCTGCAGGGAGTCGGCGAGCCGCTGCAGGCCGATCGCGCGCAGGTCGTCGAGCGCCGCCTCGAACGCCGGACGGCCCGCCTCGAGCGCACGGATCCGCGCGAGCAGGTACTGCGCGGCCTCGTCCATCCGGTCCGGAGTCGCCTCCGGATGCGAGTGGAAGTCGAGCTCGGGGGGGAGAGCGGCGCCCATCGCTGGCAGTTACTTCGGAAGCGTCGTGGCGATGAAGCTCTCGACCAGGTCGGCCTCCGCGCTCATCAGCTCGAACAGCTCGCGCGCGACGGTGTGCGTACCGGGGCGGTAAGTGAAGCCGAGATGGGTAAAGGAACGCGTGAGCTCGACGCGGTAAAAGTCGCTTTTCTTCTTGGCCATCGGTGAGTCCTTAGAGCGCGTAATCCTTGCGGGCCGCGATGTGGAACGGGAGCAGCTGCGAGTCCGTCGCGCCCACCGCCTTGAAGCGGTAGGAGGTGACGGCCGCGCCGAGATTGAAGACGACGGTGCGCTCGATCGATCCGTCGGGCTGCGCCACGTCCGTGACCGACGTCGCCGCCGTCTCGGTCGCGTAGCCGGCCCCCGAAAGCAGCGACACGGTGAGGTCGTGGTGGACCTCATCGAACTGCTCAAGGAGGAAAGTCGCGCGGATCTGGGCGGAGCCGGCCCCAGGCAGGTTCCGGATCGCCGTCACGTAAGTGAAGCCCGGCTTCGACCGGGATACCTTCGCCTGGCTGCTATCGATCCGCACCGCAGGCATGACGTCCGGAGTGCCGGTGAAGACGGCCTGCAGCGGCACCATCGCCGGCATGACGCCGCCGGCGCCGAGGATCGTGTCGTCGACGTCGCCGAGCGGGTACCAGGCCCCACCGACCTGGATCCGGTAGCTGAGCTGGGTCGAGCCCGGGATCACGGCCGAAGCGAGGATGTCGACGTCGGACAGGCCGCCGGCGAGCTGCAGGGGCTGAAGATCGATCACGGCCTGGGCGGCGGTGAAGTCGGCCGAGTAGAGGCTGAACTTCAGGTCCTTGGCCGGATCACCCTGCTGGTAGGCGCCGTCCTGGACGTAGAACAGCGTGCCCTGCTGGAACGAGCTCGTGGCCGCAAGCCAGTGGTCCGCAGCGGTGATGACGGCCGCGGCATAGCGCTTGCCTCCGGTCAGGAAGGCCGGCTGCAGGGGGAACTGCGTCTCAGCGTTCAGGACCAGGTCCTCACGGTTCAGCGTGGTCGACGAAATCACCTTGTCGAGGAGCGGCATTCCGCGATCGGTCTCGCAGATCAGCACCGTCACGCCGCCGGCGGCGGCGAGCTTCGTGAACTCGAGCCCAAGCGAAATCAGCCACGTGTCATTCCCCTGGAGCCAGGTCTCGGCGACGATCGTGCCGTTGACGACGGCGGGCGTCGTGACCGCCTCCCAATAGGTCTCCTCGTAGCTGTCCTCGAAGTGGAACTTGTGGCGGTCGAAGACATGGTGCTTGATCGCCTGCTCGCGCCTGTTGGCCGGGATCGTCCAGACCTCGTCCTCGCGCCGGAAGATGAGCGCGGCCGCGTCGAAGCGGCCCGTCTTCCACCAGTTCGCGGCCGAGCTCGGCGTCTTCGCGCGGCCATGGCGCACGCGGTGGCGGCTGACCGTTTTTTGAACGACCGCATTCTCGCCGTAGGTGAAGGACGCCGCCTGGATCTCGCCAGACTTGGGGCCGCTCGTCATCCGAAGCGTCGAGGTGTAGGCCGGAAGCAACATCCCGCCGACGACCTTCGCCTTCGGATCGAGCGGATTGAGGAGCGCGAGCTGGGTGACGGCCGACGCCTCGTCGGCGAAACGTACGCCCTCCTCGATCTTTGCCGAGCTGCCGGCAAAGCCGAGATCCGATCCAGTGTCATCGAGCAGGAAGTCGGCGTAGCTGTCGGCTGCGGCGTCAGGGATGCCGGCCTTCGATTCGAGCGTCGCGAGGCGCTCGAGCGTCCGCCCGTAAGGAACATTGCCGACCAGGTTGGCTTGGCCCGCCGTGAGCGCAGCGATGTCCGACGCGAGGCTCGCGATTTGCGGGTTGGCGCGATCGCGGAAAGTTTCGAGGTCCTCAACCCGGTTGGCGACGGACTGCACCGAGTCGATGGCGTTTTCCGCGGTCATGGTGACGGACTCGATGCCCGTTGCGGCGAGCACGATCGTGGCGATCGCAGTCACGCCGGCGTCGAGCAGTGGCGGGAGCGGGTCCGCGCTCTCCTGGCCCATCGCGACGCTAATTTTGGCAACGCGAGCGCGCTCCATGGAGACGACGCGCGGTTCCGAGTTACCGGTCTCCTCGTCGATCAGGAACTCGCGCGGTCGACCGTCGGTGTCGACCTCGTCGCCGAAGGCCACGACCATCGCGATCCGGCGCGTCGCGACGGGCAGCTGGGCCGCGAAGTCCTTCACGAACTCGGTGTCGCTGTTGTAGACCTGGCCGTTGACGTAGAGCCGGCCAGGCGCGACCGTCAGGGTGGTGACGCCGGTAGCGGCCGACGCGAAGCCGGCGAACTTGCGATCGGCGGTGATCGCGTCGCCGACGATGTGGTCGAGGCTCTGCTCCGTGAAGTCCTGAAGGTGATTGTAGTCGGCAGGATCATTGTCCATGCCGTCCTGGAAGATAACGCGGCGTTCCATCAGGCGACCTCTTTCGCTTGTCCGAAGGTGAATTCGCCAAAGCGCAGCCCGCTTGCGAAGCGGACCTGGCGAACATTGGTGGTGTCGATCAAAATTCGGTCGCGCTCGGCCTTCGAGACGCGAACCGCCTGGATCGTGCGGACCAGCGGGTCCATCGATGCGGCTTGGCGGAAGCCGGCCCCGTGCCACGCACCCGACCGGCGGCGCCGGCGGAGCATCGGCACCTTGATCCGGATCTCGGCGGTGAAGGGGTCGATCCCGAAGCGGCCATGCCCGTGGAAGGCACGGACCCTGTGACGGGCGCCAAAGCGCGTCGGATCGGCAAGGGCGATGCGATCATAGATCAGCAGCGGCCCCATGCTCGAGCGGAGGAACTGGCGCGGCAGCGGGCGATCGCGAAAGAAGGAGCGGGTTTCTGGCGCCACGCGGCCGCGGGCGATACGCTGCGGGCGGACATTGACCGGGCGAACGCCGGTCGGAACGGCGAAGGACGCGTTCTCGTCGGCGAGAGTGACGGTGAGCGTGTTGGTTTCGGCCGAGGTCGCGCGGAGCCAACCGGTCGTGAAGCCTTGGCCGTGGAACATGCGCCTGGGCGCGTGGCGCCTGAGATAGACACGGGTGATGAGCCCTTCGTCGGTCGCACCGATCGAGACCGGCTGCTCGATCGCGGGAACGGCCAGCGGATCGATGTAGGTCGCGCGGCGCCCGTAGATGTCGAAGCCGCGGGTCGAGCGGAGCCATCCCTGGCCGTGCCATTGATGGTGCACGGCGGGGCCCGTGGCGAAGATGCGGCTCTTGATCACCGACCGGTTGGCGAACGGGTAGATGCGCACCTGGGGAAGCGTCTCGAGCCAGGCGGCGCGCTGATGATCGTCCATGGCGCCGCGAAGATGCGCCCGCGCCGGCGGCCGCGTGATCTTCGTGACGGCCGAGCCGACCAGCTCCACGTGCGCCTTGATGCCGGCGGCGGTTGTCTTGACCCGGTGGAGATCGAAGGCGCGGCGGCAGACTTCCCGCTTCTTCACTTCGGGCCAGTTCTCGTCCCACAGGTCAATCGAGAGCCCCCAGGCGAGATAGCCGAGCAGGTTTGCCGGACACCGGTCGGGGCTCCACACCGACGAGACCAGGTCTGCCGGAAGGGGATAGCGGCCGTCCGACGCGAGGTCGGCCGAGCGCTCGAGCGGCGTTGCGAGCGGGGGCAGAAGCGTCTGGCTCATTGCGCCGCCTCGAAGCTGACGACGACGTCGGTCAGATATGCCGCTCCGGACGTGCCAGGGTCGACATCGGCGCGCGCGAGATCCGCCCCGCCGATCGAGACCTGCGCCGTCGCCTGCTCCACGCCGCCGACACTCGCGGCGGCCTCGATCATCTGGACGAACACGGTCTCGCCAACGCGATGCCGGCGCAGCGCATAGGCGCGGATCGCCGCGGTCGACGCCTGGGCAATGAGCTCGCGGTCGGGGCCATAGGGGACGCGGAGCGTGCAGGAGACGGAATAGGGCAGGATCTCGGCGGCGCGGACGCTGACGATGTCGGTGAGCTGCGTCGCCGCGTCATCCTCGAATGCGGCGGCCACTGCATTGACAACGTCGACGGCGACGGAGCCGTCGCCGTCACGGCCGAGCAGCACGACGTCGATGCGCCCGCCGCCGCGGCGAATGGTCGCGACGTCCTTCACCGAAGGGGCAGTGCGGAGCGCGAGCGAGCGGTAGGCACCCCCGGTGAGCCCGGTCCGGGCGAGCTCTTCCGGAGCGAGCTGGACACGGCGGCGGAAATCGGCGTCGGGCTCGAGGACTGCAGGCGCGGTGTCCGTCGCCGGGACGATCGTCAGCCGTTGAACATTGTAGAAAGCCGCGAGATGGTCGAGATCGCTGCCTCGAGCAAAGGCCAGCATGACCGACCGGGCGGCGTCATTGATCGCGGCATAGGCGAGCAGCTCGCGATAGGCGTCGGTTTCCTCGAGCTTCACCGCCGGATCGGATTCGAGGATCGCGTCGAAGCTGCCGCCGCTTCCCTCGATGCGCGCCTTGAGGTCGGCGAGGCGCTCGGCGAGGATACCCTCATAGTCGAGGCCGATCACGACCTGCGGCGCCGGCAGGCGCGACAGGTCCACCGCGCTGCTGACAGCGGCGAGATCGAGGGGAGCGGCCATAGAAAGCCAGCTTTGGCAAACATCCCTTCGATGTTTGCATTGGCGATGTTGTAGCGGCGGCGGTTACAACAGATTAGGCTGCGCCTGGCCGAGCTGCTCCTCGGCCGTTCGAAAGCGCCGGCGGAGCGGGACGCGCTTGGATGCTGGAGGTGAGCACTCCCCTATCCCGGGCGCCGGCGCCGCACCGATCACATGCCCGACAGCGCCTCGAGCACCCGATCGAGGATCATCGCGCGATCGGCCTGCGTCAGTCCGAGCAGCTCGCGAGCCGGATACTGCGCGGTCGGCGCGTTCGGCCGACGGTTCACGCGGTCCGGCAGGCCGAACTGATGCACTCGCGCGATGCGCGCCGTCGCATTGTCGGCGAAGCCGAGCGAAACCCCCGAGGCCGTCGCCTGCAGCCTCAGCCGGCGGGCAGCCATAAGCTTTCGGAACATGGGCCCGCGCTTCGCCTTCCGCTTGATGCGTCCCTTCTTGCCGCGCAGCTGCTCGGTCTTCGGCTTGCGAGGCTGGAAGGGCGAGCCGTCGGGGTTGAGCTGCGCGCGGACGCGCTGGATCTGGCTGCGGCGGAGATCCGTGCCGACGCGGCGCGCGAGCGCCCGGCGCTGGCCCGCATCGAGATTGGCGAGCAGCTTGTCGACGCGCGCCTCCAGCGCCGCGAAGCCGGCGTCACCCGAGTCCATCATCAGCCGCCGGTAGCGTCGATGACCAGCTCGTCGCCCATGTAGAAGCGGGTGAGCAGCGTGCCTTCCGGCACGTCCTCGAAGAGGGCGTCGAGGTTCGGTTCCGCCTGGTGAGCGAAAGTGAAGCTGCCGTCCGCGGGGTTTCGCTCGGCGGTGATCGCCTCGCTGAGGTCAAGCTCGATCGAGAGGTCGATCGTGGAATCGTCGCCGACGTCTGCCTCGAAGCGCAGCGCCTGATTGCCGTTTTCGTGATTGGCGACGAGCTCCACCTGGTTGGCCTTGAGCCACACGACGATCGCCAGGAAGATCGCGTCCCTGAGCTTTTCGGGAAGGTCCTGGAAGACCAGGTTGAGCGTGTAGCGCAGCTCGTATCCGAGCCTCGGCGCGCCACCCTCGAGGTTCGTGAGCTCGTTGCCCTTCCACTCGCGGACGGCCACCTGGCCCTTGTCGATGAAGATCGCGAGCATGTCGGGGTTTCGCTGCAGGAACCGCACGTTGTCGTCGCCGACAATGCTGTCCGCCAGGAAGGCACGCAGCGCGTCGGGCTTCAGCATGGGGGCAGGCCTCCGCGGACGTCGGGCCCGAACGCCGGGTCGGCAGATGCCCTGGTGAGGAGCGCGCAGGGGACGATCGCGCGCTCGCGCCAGCGGCCGAGGCTCGCGACCACGGCATGGTCACCGGTGACGCTTTCAACCAGGCCGAGGGGCGAGCCTGTCCACATGCGCACGAAGTCGCCGGGAATGATCTCTTCGATCTCGCGGCGCCCCAGAACGCGAGGCGCATAAGCGCGGAACTTAGCGCTTCGCGTCGCCATCGGGCGGAGCCTTCGGGTTGCCGTTCACGTCGATGCCGGCGAGCTTTCGAACAGCCTTGATCAGTTCGTCGAGCTGGATGGCTTGTTCTGTGGCGACGAGCCGGTCGGCGAGAGAAAATCCGTCTTCACCGGCGGCTTCAGGAGATCCGCCGGCGGGAGCGGGAAAGCCGGGCACTGGCGTTGCTCCGCCACTGCCGGGATGGGTTCCGGCCTGGGCGAGCTGGTGCCGCAGGCGGTCAGCGCGAGCGCGAGCGTCAGCAATACGAACCTCGTAATCATGGGACGTCCTTTCGTTGATCTGGCGGGCCTCGGCCGCCACGCGTTCGGCGTTCGCTTTATCGGCCGCCCGTGCTTGCTCGGCAGCGGCGCGGTAGTTTCCGATCGTCTGCTGGTGTGCGGTTACTTCTGCGCGATAGAGCTGCTCGAACTGGCCGCTCTGCTTCCTCCAGTGACGCGTCTCGCCTTTCTGGAGCACGAGGAGGACGCCGAGGACGAGCACGCCGGCGATGCCGATCCAGCCCTGGATGTTGACCCGCTTCGCGACGCCGAGAAAGCCTTTGAGCAGTTCGCCGGCGAGCTCGCCGAGCGCGGCAACGAATTCCATCAGCTGAGCTCCGAATTGTGAGGATAGAGGCGCGGCTTCGTCGCGGGCTTGATCGGGCCGGGACTGACGGGGACGCAGCGCTGAAAATCGGCGCGGACGATCGGCGTCGGATTCGGCGAGGCTTCGACCAGCATCGGCTTGCGCGCGTTGCTGGCCGCGATCGCCGCGACGGCGAGCAATATGAGCAGGAGGAACGCCACGGAGCGCATCAGTGAGCGCCCTCGGCAGGCGCCGGGCCCTCGGGCGTCGCCCAGATATTGGCGAACGTGGCGCGGCGGTTCACCAGCCCACGAAAGGTGTTGAAATATTTGCCGCGATTGGGTCCGCGGACGATCCGCCTCACGCTCATCGCGCCGCGCACGGGGTGCGCAGTGACGGATCCGACTCGAAAGCTCTTGTACGCCTGTCGCGCGGCCTCCCACTGGTCGACCTTGATGTCGCGCGCCATCGTTGAGGTGCAGACCGCGCCGGGGCCACCGTTGTACGAGGCATCGATCATCGCCGCGAACTCGTTGCGGCGATCGGCTGCAGTGATCTGAGGCAGGCACGCGGCGATCTTTGGCGCGTATGCCTTTGCGAGCTTGTCGCGCAGGCGAGCGGCGCATTCGGTCCGCGTGTAGATCCGCGAGGGATCGAGGTCGCTGCCGGGCAGGTCCGCGCGCTCCCCGAAGCAGCCCGTCGGGATTCCGACCGGATCCGGCCTTACCTTCGGGACGAACCCCTCGAACGAAGCCGTCACCGGCGCACAGACGATGCACGCCGCGACGATCGCGGCGCTGACCTTCTGCTTCTTGGACAGGTCTTCAGCCATTGGGGTGTTTCTGCCGGTAGAGCCGGGCGAGGATGCCGACGGCCGCCCAGGCCGCCAGCAGCGGTGCTCGCCACCGGTCCGGCACGATCGCCGCGATCTCGGCAGGGATGGCCGGCACCAGGGCGTAGAGGGCACAGAAAAGGGCAAGGCCGGCGTTCACCTGGACGCTCGCCAGGCGCCATGAGCGGTGCCAGTCGTCGATCAGGCGATCGCGCAGGCTCATTCCGCCACCACGCGGCCGCGATGGCGGTCATAGAAACGGACGACGTGCCACGCGATCGACAGAAGGCCGCCGATGATCGAGACGACGAGCGCGATGTTGGCGAGGGTCAAGGAACCGGCAACTCCCATCAGAACAAGGGCAATCGCGTCGATGACCCGCTTGGTGCTTTCGCTGATCTCGTGCATGCCGGTCAGCTCCACAGCTGGATCAGTGGAGCCTGAGGCGGCACGAGCGCTTCAGCCGGAATGAGGACCTCGGTCCCCGCAGGCAGGAAGGCGCCGAGATCGCCGAGGCCAGGATTGGCATCGAGGACGCGTTCGACGGCGCCCGCGCGCTCGCCAACGCTGCGCCAGAGGAGCGCGTCGACGGGCTCGCGATCGCCGGCGACGACGATGATGGGCTGCCCGTTCATCAGATGAGCTCCACGGCCGTGCGGCCGACGCCGAGAATGTCGCGGATCGCGTGGAGACCGTTGCGGCGGTGCTCTTCGGCGGTGAGGACCCGCGCTTCGGCCCGGTCCTTGCCGTCGCCGGTGGCCGTCACGTCGCTGTGGGTCTCCGCGAGATCCGCGGCCGCAAACGAATAGACTGCCCGACGGTAGAGCGCCTCGAGGCGATTCTCGCCGCCGATCGTGCTGACGTTCACGAGGCCGAGCCGCGCCTGGGCCTGAAGCGCTCGCCATTCGGCGAGATCCCGCTCAACGGTGAGCATCGCAGCGATCGTGGCCGCCTTGAGGCGGTCGGACGTCACTTGCGTCGGGATGCGCATCGTGTCGCGGACCAGCGCCAGGTTGACGCCCGGGTAGAATTCGCCGTCGTGCGCGAGATCGCCTTCGTTGGACGCCGGCGGTGCGGGGGGTGAAGAGACGAAGCCGGCCATTACTCAACTCAGCGGCGCACCGCTCTCCTTGGGCTGTTTCGCCCCGCGGTTTGGGAGGGTGAGGAGGTTGCTTCGAGGGGACGGGTAACAGGGGGGAAACCCCGCGCCTCTCGCATTCTCCGCCCTCCCGACGCCGCGGGGCGAGCTCGTGAAGCCGAGGCGGACCTCGGCCGAATGTCAGGCCTCGGGCGGGGCCGCGAGCTTCGCGGCCTCGCGCTCGAGGCGCTCGATCTCTTTCTTCACGCCCACGCGCTCGTTGAGCTGCAGGGCGCGCTTGAGGCAGGTCAGTGCAGCAGCGATCGCGGCGGCCTTGCCGCCCGCCGGCCCATCGCTTCCAGCTTCGGTGGCGCCGGCGATGCGCGCCAATTCGAGCCCCTGGGCCTTCTTGAGCTTGGCGCGGACCTCGTCGTGCATGTCGGCCTCGGCCGTGAGCTCGTCGATCTTCTGCAGCAGCGCGAGGTCGAACGGTTCGTTCTGGCCGATCGCGCAAAGAGCCGCGTCGGCGATCTCTTCGGCGATCATCGTCGCCGCGGTGCGTTTGAAGCGCTCGGGAAGCGCAATGCCGTGCTCGAGCACGTAGGCGATCAGCGGCAGCGCGCCTTCGTAATCGCCGACGTCGATCCGCCAGATCATGACCTGGACGAACACGTCGTCCTGGACGCCCCTGCCCGTCTGGGCGGCGGCGGCGAGGACGCCGGCGACCCATGCGTCGTACTTCGGCAGGAGCTGGCGCTTCAGCTCGATCTTCTTCTCGATCGACTGGATCTGCTTCAGCTGCTGCAGGTCCTGCCCGAGCTCGGCGCGCTTGAGCTCATACTCCGTCGCAGCCGGTCCCGACTTCGGCCGAGCGGCAGAAGGCGAAGCAGCAACGGCTGCCGCGGCGATCGCAGCGAGCTTCATTGCACGATGTCGGCGAGCCAGGCTCATAGATCAGACCTCCCCCGATTGCGGGTCAGGAAGCCGGCGGTTAGGCCGGCTTCTTGCCCATGACGATGTTCTCGACGAGCGCGACGCGGGTGAAGTCCTCCACCACATAGGCCTCGTTGACGCTCTCGTAATTCTCGACCTGGTCGAGCTCCGGGCGGTCGATGACCATGCGACGGCGCGTGCCGTTCTGGGTGTAGATGGCGAGGTTATCGAGGCTGGTGACCAGCATCGCGTTCGCCGGGAAGAAGGGCACCATGATCGCGGTCTTGCCGCCGACCTGCTTCGGCAGCGTCAGGATGCGATCGCGCGCCTCCTGCTGCATGGCATTGTCGCCCGCAGCGTTAATGACGTTGAGGTACTTCTCGTGGACCAGGTCGCGGCCGACGATGACCACCAGGTCGGTGTCGTCGCGGTGCCACTCCTCCATGAGGTTGACCGCATCGTACGCGAGCGCGTCGATGTTCGCATAGTCGGCGTCGGCGGTCGCGGCGTTGCTGCCGGCGGCGTCGAGAATCTCGCCGGTCGCATCGACGTAGATGGCCTTCGTCGGCGCGGTCGACAGGGCGCCGTCATCCATGACGCGCGCGGGCGCCTTGGTGCGGATCTGCTCGAGCCAACCGATGTTGACGTCCTGCAGCAGCGGGTTGGCAACGCGGTCGGTCGTCGCGGCCGCGCTGGTGCCGTTCCAACCGATCATGATCCGGTCGCGGCCCTGCTGCTTGATGATGACGTCGCGGATCAGCGTCTGGAATTCCGGACGATGGGCCCAGGCGTCGAGCTTGGCGTAGCGGATGGCATGGTCGTAGTTGGTCTTCTCGCAGCGGTAGCGATCGAGCTCCTCGCTGTCGGTCGGGTCGGTGACCGGGCGCTTCACCCCGCCTGAGGTATCGGTGCGGCCTGCGATCGGCCGAGTGACTCCGATCCCGACCTTCTGGCCTTCCTGCTGGTCGACCGGCACCGAGTTGATCTTGGAGAGGAACTCGCTCGATTGCTGGATCTTCTCCTCGAGCTTCTGACCGACGACGGGGTCGACCGTGAAGGTCTTGGTCGCATCGGGGACGTTGCTGAGCAGCGCGATCTGGCTGACGTAAGCATTGAAGAGAAGGCGGGTCGCGTTGCGCATCTGAAGGTCCTTGTGGGGCTGTCGGGGTCGGTGTGGGCGGGTCCTGGGCGGCTCAGCAGTCGGTGGCGACGTAGTTGCCGGCGCCCCCGCTGGCCGGCGGCCGCTTATGCTCGTTGGAGTCGGTGTTCTCGATCGACGCCTTGAGCGCGTTGTGGTCCGTGCGGAGCTGACCGAGCTCGGCCTTCGTCTCGGTCGACACGGCCTGGACGGCGGCGTTGATCTTGGCGAAGCCCTCGCCGATCAGCGCCCTGAGCGCATCGAAATTGTCGTTGGCCGGCTCCTGGCCGGTGGGGGCCTGCTTCGGCTCCTGCTTCGGCTCCTCGGTCGGCTTGGTGAACTGCTCGAAGAACTTTGTGGCGGCGGCGAACAGGCCCGCGCTCGCCGGGTCCTTCGGCGCTTCCACCTCCTCGAACTCGATCTTCGTCTCGACCGCGGCGCTGAAGTGGTTCGTCGGCGACTGCTTGCGATGGGCAACGAACTGCAGCGCCTCGGTGGCGAGGCTGGCGGGGCTGTCGGTCACCGCGAGGCCCATCAGATAGGCCTTGCCGGTGTTTGCGAAGTTGGGATTGACCTCGATCGACGTGTAGAGCTTCTGGCGATCGCTGTTGATCTGGACCAGGTCGTCGGTCGGGTCGATCTGGGCGAAGAGCGCCATTTTCTTGACCGGCTTGCCGTCGATTTCGACGGTCACCTCATCGGCGCGCAGCGCGACGACGTCGCCGTAAGCCTTGAACGGCTTGTCGGCCGTGATTCCGCGGATGTGCTCCATGTTCACCCGCGCGGCATAGGTCGCCGGGTTGTAGCTGGCGGCCATCTCCGTCAGCCAGTTGCGCTCGATCGTGCGGCCGTCGACGGTGTCGCCTTCGACAGCGACGCGGAAGAATTTGGACTGCTTGGCCATGAGGGCTCCCGGCGTGAATTTCGGTTGCCCCGAGCCGGCCAGAAGGGAAGCAAACCGGCCCGGGGCGTGCGCCGACAAAGAGACTTGGAGCCCGCCCCGGGTAAACGCAGGGCTGTTGTAGCGGCGGCGGTTACAACAGGACTGACGCGAGCATCCGAGTGATGGACGCCAAAAGTCCTGCCGGATGCGGTTGCCCGAAAACCCGGACGGCGGATTCATCGACCCGCGGCGCCTGGCGCGAAGCCTGTTCTGGCGCGGGTGGGGAATCACGCAGCTCTGCGACGAGCTCAACGAACGCTACGGCCTCAAGCTGAAGCGGTCGACGGTCGAGGCATGGAAGCAGCGCGACAAATGGGACGAGGCGCCGTCGGTCCGCAAGCTCGAGGACTGCATTGAGGTCCGCCTGCAGGCCCTGATCCACAAGGAGCCGAAGAGCGGGCAGGACTTCAAGGAGATCGACCTGCTCTGCCGCCAGGTGGAGCGGCTCGCGCGCGTCCGGCGCTATGAGGCGCCCGGCGGCCACGAAGGCGACCTCAACCCCGCGATCGCGGCGCGGAATGCCGGCGAGAAGAAGCGGAAGCGGAAGAACCACCTGACCGCGGAGATGGTGGAGGCGCTGCGCGCCGACTTCACCAAGCACCTTTTCCGGTACCAGGAGGACTGGCTCGCAAGCACCGCGCTGCGGACCAGGTTCATCCTCAAGAGCCGGCAGATTGGCGCGACCTTCTATTTCGCGCGCGAAGCACTGATCCGCGCGTTCGACACGGGCAACAACCAGATCTTCATCTCGGCCTCGCGGTCGCAGGCCAACATCTTCCGCGAGTACATCGTTGCCTGGGTCATGTCGGTTGCGGGCGTGAAGCTCGAGGGCGACCCGATCGTGCTCGAGCTCGACGACGTCGCCGGGCCCGAAGGCGAGCCGGTGAAGCTCTACTTCCTCGGCACCAACTACCGGACGGCCCAGGGCTATCACGGCGACGTCTACATCGACGAGTGCTTCTGGATCTACGGTTTCGAGCAGCTGAAGAAGGTCGCCTCGGCGATGGCGACGCACAAGCGTTACCGTCGCACCTATTTCTCGACACCGTCGACGATCGCGCACGAGGCGTATCGCTACTGGAACGGCGACGATTTCAACAAGCGTAAGCAGAAAGCAGACCGGAAGCCGATCGACATCAGCCACGACGCACTGAAGGGTGGAGCCCTCGGCCCCGACAGGGTCTGGCGTCAGATTGTCACCCTACATGATGCGGAGGCGGGCGGTTGCGACCTGTTCGACATCGACGAGCTGATCGCCGATCACAGCGAGGAGGAGTTCAACAACCTCTACCTGTGCCAGTTCATCGACGACGCCGAGTCGATGTTCCCGTTCGCGCTGATGCGCGGGTGCATGGTCGACAGCTGGGACAAGTGGTCGGACGACTTCCATCCCTATGCGCTGAGGCCTTACGGCGACGGCGCGGTCGCGATCGGCTACGACCCGCAGGAAACCGCCATGGGCGACGAAGCGGCTCTCGTCGTTGTCGCGCTCCCGACGAAGGTCGGCGGGAAGTTCCGGATCCTGCACAAGCAGCGATTCCGCGGCCGCGATTTCCAGGAGCAGGCGGCCGCCATCTTCGACCTCATGGAACGCTACAACGTAGTCGACATCGGGATCGACGCGACCGGCGTCGGCGCCGCGGTCCACCAGCTCGTCAGCAAGCGCTTCCCGCTGGCGCGGGCGATCAAATATGACGTTCACGTCAAGGGCCAGATGGTCCTCAAGGCCAAGAACGTCATCCAGGCGAGCCGACTGGAGATGGATGCGGGCACCATGCTCGACGTCGCCCAGGCGTTCATGGCGATCCGGCCCGAGCTCACCGCCAGCGGCCGCCAGATCACCTATGTGGCAAGCCGCGCCGGCGACACCGGCCACGCGGACCTCGCCTGGGCCGTGATGCACGTCCTCTTCAACGAGCCGCTGGATGGCGAGCTCAGCAACAAAAAATCCACCGTGGAGATCATGTGATGAACGAAGCAGCCGCCGCGGCCGACCAGGTCGAAACCGTCGAGGGCGAGGTCATGTCCGCCCAGTCGACGGCCATCCAGGCGTTCACTTTCGGCGACCCTGAGAGCGTCCTCGATGGTCGCAACCTGCTGAGCTACATCGAGGCCTGGAACAACGGCCGTTGGTACGAGCCGCCCGTCAGCATGGACGGGCTGACCAGGGCGTTTGACGTGCCGGGGCCGCACTCGAGCTGCATCCGGCTGAAGGTGAACCTGCTGAGCAAGCTGTTCGTCCCTTCGCGGTGGCTCGATCGGACCAACTTCCGCAAATTCGCGCTCGACTATATCGCGACCGGAAACGGGTACCTGGAGCGGCGCGACAACCTCGCCGGCAAGCCGCTTACCCTGAGGTCGAGCCTGTCACGCTACACTCGGCGCGGAATCGAGGACGGCCGCTACTTCTTCTGGCAGCCCTGGAAGGCCGACTACGAATTCCGCCCGGGCAGCGTGTTTCACCTGATGTGCGAGCATCCGACGCAGGAGATCTACGGCCTTCCCGAATTCCTGGGCGCGCTGCAGTCGGCGCTGATGGGCGAGGCCGCGACGCTCTTCCGCCGTAAGTACTACATCAACGGCAGCCACGCCGGCTTCATCTTCCATATGACGGACGAGACCGTCTCCGACGGCGACGTCGACGCGATCCGCCAGGCTCTCCGCGACGCGAAGGGGCCGGGCAACTTCCGGAACCTCTTCGTTCACGCACCGAAGGGCAAGCCGGACGGCATCAAGATCATCCCGATCGCCGAAGTCGGCGCCAAGGACGAGTTCCTCAATATCAAGAGCGTCGCCCGGGACGACGTCCTCGCCGCGCATCGCGTACCGCCGCAGCTGCTCGGGATCATACCGCAGGCCAACGGCGGCTTCGGCGACGTCGCGAAGGCTTCCGACGTCTTCCACGAGCTCGAGATCGCGCCGCTGCAGACCCGCTTCGAGGAGCTCAACGACTGGCTCGGCCTTGAGGCAATCACCTTCGCGCCGTACGAGCCTATGGCCGGACCGCCTGCTCCAGCGGCGCCGGCGAACGGGCGGTAAACCCGCGAGCCTCGGCCTCGAGTCGACTGACGAGCCGAAGGTCGCGACGTCGGCCGACGGCTAGATAGATCGCGTTGAGCGCAGCGTTGGCATTGCTCCAGCGCTCCTGCTGCCTGACGAACGCGACGGACCTCCAGAAGTTCTGAAACGGCCACTGCTCGCGTGTGCCGTGCATCAGCACGCGCAGCGCGTTGCCGAGCTCCACGGTCTGCTCCTGGGCGGCGACGTGGCATGCGGCAGCGGTGCGCTCGAGCGTGAGCAGCGCGGCATCGAGGTCCTGGTCGGTCGGCACGCTGACCATCAGCCTGTCCCTACGCGCGCGTGGGCTGGATGGCCAGAGCTCGCCAGCTCCGCCCGGCGCGCGGCGCTTGCCCCCGCGCCTCGCCCTGCCCGCTTCGTGTGTCACTTTTGACGCAGTTCACCCCTCTCGATGCACCGAGAGAAAGGCCGCTGACGCGGATTGATGCAGCTGGAACGCGTTTTAGGCGGCGTGCGCGGCGGCCGCAGGGCCGCGAGGCGGGTCAGATGGCGGCTCGAGGTCGATCGGCCGCCGACCCGCCACGGAGTGGCTGGCGTCAGCCGACGTCGTGAGGATCTGATAGGGCTGGTACATGCCGCCGGCGGCGATGAAGAACGCGTTGCCGCGGCAGCGGCTAATGCGGCACTGAGTGTGCTGGTCGATGAGAGAGAAGCCGGGTCCGCGCCGATCGCGGAGCGCGATCAGGTCGACGTCGAAGATCGTTCCGCATTCGCTGCAGACAGCCCTGATGACCGCGCCCTGGCGGATCGCACCGCCAATGCTGGTGCACCAAAAAGGCCAGATCGTCGAAACCCCTCCCATGTTCACAAAATGTATCACCTTGGCCTCTTCCGCAAGGTGAACGCGCGCTCGTCATAAGCAAGGTGAACGCGACAGACGTCGCAGGCTCCCGTTGGAGAGCCTTGCGACCGCGTAAGCGGTCGCTTCGCCGCGGGTGCGAGCCGCGGCGTTTGCCTGGTGGCGGTGCCTTTGGGCGAGATCTAGACCGTCAAACTACGCCGCGCGAAGCGCGTCCTTTCATCCTTTTACCTCACAGAGTCCCATTCAAGCCTGTCGGAGGACTCGCACCTCCCCTAAGGCCGTCGAGCATCCGACCGAGCGATCGCCGCAGCGCGCCGTCGGCGACGCCGGCGACGAGCTCCTCATCGGACAGGCCATCGGCCTGTGCCGGCCGCTGCTGCTCGTCGCGGCGACGTGCCTGCTCCGGCGTCGGCCGGCGCAGGATCTTGCGCACCAGGTCCGCTGCGCGCCCACTGAGCTCGAGCACGTAGGCGTTGGAGATCTGCTCGACATATTGCCCACCGGGAGCCGGGTCCTCGATCGGCCGCGTTCGTCGAATCCATCGCAGAAAGCCGAGCTCGGCGAGCCGCTTCACGGCCGCCTTCACCGCGCTCTCGGCGTAGTGCAGGGCACGCGCGATGGTCGCGTACGTCGGATCGAGCCGACCGTTGAGCTGCCCTCTGAGACGCAGAAGGTAGCGATAGACGCCACGCATCACGTATGCCTCGCGGCGACGTTTGCGGTCGCCGCGATCCACGTAGCGCTCCTGCTCCTCGATCTCTTGCAGGGCGCGGTGCCGCGCATTCTCCTCGGATCGCGGGAACCGATTGTGGGTCAGCCACTCGCGCTGCTCACGCTCGCCTGCATGATAACTGCGCCGATGGACGGGTTGATGGGTCCGCCTGGGCGCCGCGGTGTGCTGCTTGGCGAACTTGCGGACGATGCCCTGCGTCGAGCGCGCGTTCATGGCCGCGGCTCCAGGGAAATGGATGGCGCAAAGGTTGCGCCGGAGACTTGAGTGCACGAAATCATTTCGGCCTCCGCGTCGGAAGTCGATCGGATGCACAAAGCCGCCGGGCGGAATCGCAGTCCGCCCGCCGGCATGTACGGTGGAAGCTGCGCGGCCTCGGCTCAGTCAGCCGAGGCGCGCAGTCGAAGGGTTGGTCGCGGTCTTGCCTGGTGGGGCCACCTACAGGGCAGGCCGCGGCCAGCCTCACAGCTGCCGCGCTGGCGGGGGGCCTCTCGCCCTGTAGGCGGCGCGCGCCATCGCCTAGACGACGGCGCGCTTCAGCCTATGTATGCTTTCGCTTGTGCCCTCTCCTGGGCACCATCGCCACGCACAGCCTGTCCGGGGGACAGGCGAGCATGGCGATCCGAGCGAAGCGAGGACCGCAAATCCAGTCAGTCCGGGGGACTGACGAGCACCGCGATCGGCCGCTATAGAGCGGCCGTGACCCTCTACACCTTCGCCGACCTCTCGCCGACCCTCGGGCCTGGCGCATGGGCTGCGCCCTCCGCCGACCTCATCGGCGACGTGCGCCTCGGCGCCCGCGCAAGCGTCTGGTTCGGCGCGGTGCTGCGCGGCGACAACACCCCGCTGATCCTCGGCGACGAAACCAACTTCCAGGACGGCGCCATCGGCCATAGCGACGCCGACTTCCCGCTCACCATCGGCGCACGGGTGACGGTGGGCCACCAGGCGATCCTTCACGGCTGCACGGTTGCCGACGACTGCCTCATCGGCATGGGCGCGCGGATCCTCAACGGCGCGGTGATCGCGCCCGAATGCATCGTCGGCGCCGGCGCGCTGGTCACCGAGGGAAAGCGGTTCGAGCGCGGGAGCCTGATCGTCGGCGCGCCGGCCCGCGTCGTGCGGCAGGTGAGCGACGAAGAGCGCCGCCTCCTCCGCGAATCGGCAGCCCATTATGCCGACAAAGCGCAGCGCTACGCGCGGGAGCTCAAGACGATCGAGGCCTAGTTGCGGCCGAAGAACCGCGGAGCATCGGACGACGCGGCAGGCAGATCCTCGACCTCGACCTCCGTGTGGCGGAGCGTGTCGCGGATGGTCTCGGTGCGCTCATGCACTTTCTTCCTGACGATCACCTCTTCGCGGACGACGGCCGTCTTGGTGACGACCGGCTCCTCGCGCATTTCGGCGATCTCGAAGACGCGCTCGGTGAAGAGGCCACCTGCTTCGACGTCGGTGTCGGTCAGCTGCCGCTCGCACGGGCGCCGTTCGACGTCGACACTTTCATCGTGCAGCACGACCTGCTCCTCGGCCGGCGCCTCGCGGGTGAAGGAGCGCACCCGCGCGCCGCCTCCAACCACCTGGCGCTTGCCGATCCGGACCTCTTCCTCGACGACCGGAATGCGCGCTTCTTCGACTGCCTCGGGCGCAGGAGCGTCGGCTGCTTCCTCCACCTCCGGCGCGGCAGACTGTTCGGCGGTCGCGGCAGGCGGCTCCTCCACCTGGCTATCGTCCGGAAGTTCGACGCGCACACCCTGCTCGCCGTCGCCCCATTGCTGCTCCGCACTGGTATCAGCCGCGCCCATCGACTGTCGCAGCAACTCGATGACGCGCTTGGCGGGCGCGGTGCCGGGCACTTCCGCGACGAGCAAATGAGCGCCGCGTCGAAGTCCGTCTCGGTACGAATCCGCGTCGGCCTTGGCGATCTTCAGCCCGTCGACCGCCCCGATCGTGTCCTTTGCGATGATTCTGGGCGACCTGGCGCGGAACTCGGAAATGAGCCTCGCCCGCGCCAGCTCCGCTTCCGAACGGGTGTCGTACAAGGCAGCGACGGTTCTCGACATGGCTGTTACTCCGCGGCGGCCGGGGTGTCGCGGGCGGGGTCACGTTCGACGCTTGCGCGCTCGACCCGCAGCGTAACCGGGATTTGCGTCTCTTCGGGCACCGATCGGCGGCAGATGTGGATCTCCTCCACCAGCACCAGCGCCTTCTCGACGACGAGAACCTCCTCCACGACCGGGACGATCGTGGTGTTCCCTTCCAGCCGGACATGCGGCACTTCGGTCAGGCGAACGTTGCGCGGGACGCGCTCGATCTGGAGGTCGTCGTGCAGCAGTTGCTCGGTGACGATCTCCTCATGCTCTTCGACGGTGACATGAACGCGGACGCGGCCGCTTTCGACCTGTCGCTTGGCGACCGACAGCCGCTCTTCGACGAGCGGGATGGCAGCGACCTCTTCGGCCGTCTCGGAGTTGTGGGAAGGGTGCGAAGGCGAGGCGCGCTTCCTGTCGGCCATTTACGCTAACTCCCGAGCATCGAAGCAGAATTTCCCTAACTGCTACGCGCCCTTCGCGTTCCAACGAATGCGACGGAAAGGGCCAAGCGGCGCCGGAACGAGCCGAGCCGGGGACTGTTGGTGCGCCGCAGCGGCGCATTGCGCCGGCCTTACCAACGAGGAGACAATCGATGCGCGTAGCGATGCTTTTCCTGGCCGCGGCCGTGCTTGTCCCGGCCAGCCAGGCCGTCGCCCAATCCAACGACACCGGCGAAGTCGACGTCGGCCAGCATAACGACGGCAATTCGAGGCTGGGCCTGCTCGGGCTTCTGGGTCTTGCCGGCCTTCTCGGGCTCAAGCGCCGCGAGCCGGACATTCACGTGGATGCCCGGCGCGACAAGGAGCTCTGAGAGGCTATTCGCGCCCGCGAACCTCAAAAGCGCGACATGATGTCGCTGATCTCCGCCATGCGGCCGCGATAGGCTTCGGCGATGCAGGCCTCGGACCCGCACGAGTCGCGGTAGGCAAGGAAGCGGTTGCGCGACCGCTGGAGCATCGCACGCTGTCCCGGGCTGGCCGCTTTGAGCGCGCTGTAGAACTGCGCCGACATCGCCCTGTCCAGGCTCGCCAGTCCCGGGTTGCTGCAGACCGCAATCTCCCCGCGCGTGCGGGCGTAACGGCAATTGAAGCTCGGGTTCGCGGCTGCGGCTGCGGCGGGCGCTCCTGGCGCCGGCTTCGACGCGGGCGCCCTCGGGCTCGCGGGCGCTCCTGCCTTCTTGGGAGGCGCAGTTTTCCGCACCGGCGCAGGAGCAGGCGGCGCCGGGACATGCGGCGGCGGCGCAGTTCGAAGCGGAGCGGGAGGCGCTACCGGCGCGGCCTGTTGCGGCTGCGGCTGGTCGGCTTGCGGGACGGCTGCCGCCACTTGGCCCTGCTGGTTGCCGGCGTTCGACACGGTGGCAAGAGGCACGACGATATCGTCCGCCTTGCTCAGCATGAGCAGCCGCGCCCCGCCGCCCGAGCCCGGCGCGAGATCAAAGGCGACGTTCGAGCTCAGGCTGTGGCGGCCGCCTGCCACCGCGGCACCGGGCGGAAGGTCCAGCGTAAGCACCCCGGTGCAGGTCACCTTGCCCGAGCCGTGGTGACGGCGGACCAGCCGGGAGCCGGCACGGAGCACCGAATATGCCGCGACCGACTCGAAGGCCTGGTCTTTCGTGCCGCGGATCGCGGCCGCGCGGCGGAACAGCTCGCCTTTGACCTGGCCGAGCGCCTGCTGGGAAGTGCAATGCGGCGCCGCCGCCTGCCCCGCGCTGCCTCCCGAAAATACGTAGACGACCAGCAACAGGGCCAGGATGGCTGTCACTGCAAGTACAGCGGTGGTGCTCGACGGGCGCATCATGCGCTAACGCCCTGGCCTCGGCTCGGCTCCTTGGCTGGCGCGAAAATCCCGCTTTTTCACCCACTTACCCGGGGCAACGGGAGCTCAGTAAACGCGCTTCTTCGGCTTGATGTACTGGATGTCGTTGGTCAGCGTGAACTCGTGGACCGGGCGATAGTCGATCCTGACGCCGTTCGCGGCTGACCCGCCCCATCCGTCCATCCACACGACCGTGTGCTTCATCCAGTTCTTGTCGTCGCGCTCGGGATAATCCTCCTGCATGTGCGCACCGCGGCTTTCCTTGCGGTTGGCGGCGCAATGCATGGTGACGACCGCCTGGGCGAGCAAATTGTCGAGCTCGAGCGTCTCGACGAGGTCACTGTTCCAGATGAGGCTTCGGTCCGCGACGCGCACGTCGGCCATGCGCCGGAACACCTGGTCGATCTTGGCGACGCCGTCGGCGAGCGTGCGGTCGGTCCTGAACACGCCGCAGTCGGCCTGCATCGTGCGCTGCATCTCGAGCCGGATCTCGGCCGTGGGGCTGCCGCCCTCGGCGTGGCGGAACTTGTCGAGCCGGGTCAGCGCGAACTCGGCGGCATCGTCCCTGAGCTGCTGCTGCAGCGCGCCGGGCTTCACCACTTCACCGAGGCGGATGCCCGCGGCGCGGCCGAAGACCACGAGGTCGATGAGGCTGTTGGAGCCGAGGCGGTTCGCGCCGTGGACGCTGACGCAGGCCGCCTCTCCGACGGCGAAGAGCCCGGGCACCACCGCGTCCGGGTTGCCGTCCTTCAGGGTGACGACCTCGCCGTGATAGTTCGTCGGGATGCCGCCCATATTGTAGTGGACGGTCGGAACCACTGGCGCAGGCTCGCGCGTGAGGTCGACGCCGGCGAAGGTCTTCGCCGTCTCGGTGATCCCCGGCAGCCTCTCGGCGAGCACCTTCGGGTCGATATGGTCGAGGTGAAGGTGGATGTGGTCCTTGTGCTCGCCCACCCCGCGCCCCTCGCGGATCTCCATCGCCATCGCGCGGGCGACGACGTCGCGGCTGGCGAGGTCCTTCGCGCTCGGCGCGTAGCGCTCCATGAAGCGCTCGCCTTCGGAATTGGTGAGGTAGCCGCCCTCGCCCCGGGCACCCTCGGTGATCAGAACGCCCGCGCCGTAGAGGCCGGTCGGGTGGAACTGGACGAACTCCATGTCCTGCAGCGGCAAGCCGGCGCGGAGCACCATCGCATTGCCGTCGCCGGTCTGCGTGTGCGCGCCGGTGCAGGAGAAATAGCAGCGGCCGTAGCCGCCGGTGGCGATCACCACCGCCTGTGCGCGGAAGCGGTGGATCGAGCCGTCGTCGAGGTTCAGCGCAACGACGCCGCGGCAGGCGCCGTCCTGCATGATCAGATCGATCGCGAAATATTCGATGAAGAAGTCGGCGTCGTGCTTCAGGCTCTGCTGGTAGAGCGTGTGGAGCATCGCATGGCCGGTGCGGTCGGCGGCCGCGCAGGTGCGCTGCGCAGCCGGGCCTTCGCCCATGTTCTGGGTCATTCCGCCGAACGCGCGCTGGTAGATCTTGCCCTCAGCCGTGCGGCTGAACGGAAGCCCGGCATGCTCGAGCTCGATCACCGCCGCCGGCGCCTCGCGGCAAAGATATTCGATCGCGTCCTGGTCGCCGAGCCAGTCGGACCCCTTGACGGTGTCGTACATGTGCCAGGTCCAATGGTCCGGGCCCATGTTGCCGAGGCTAGCGGCGATGCCGCCCTGCGCCGCGACGGTGTGGCTTCGGGTCGGGAAGACCTTGGTGACGCACGCGGTCTTCAGCCCGTGCTCGGCGGCGCCCATGGTGGCGCGGAGGCCTGAGCCGCCGGCGCCCACCACCACCACGTCATAAGTATGATCGACGACCTGGTATGCGCTCACTGCGCTCCTCCGAACGCGAGAGCGGCGAGCGCGTAGAGGGCGATTGCGGCGCCCGCCACGGCGAGGAACAGAAGCAGCGTGTTGATCACGAAATTGCTTCCCGGCTCATGGACGTAATCGTCGATGAACACCTTCATCCCGTCGAGCGCGTGCTTGAACGCGACGATGACGAGGAGCGCCATCGGGATCGAGCCGGTCGGCGACTTCAGCCATTCGCCCAGCGTGTGCGGGTCCAGCCCCGGGAGCAGGAGCAGCGAGGCGATGA
Source organism: Bacillota bacterium (assembly GCA_050261135.1). GTDB lineage: Bacteria > Pseudomonadota > Alphaproteobacteria > Sphingomonadales > Sphingomonadaceae > Sphingomicrobium. The sequence goes on along the minus strand of JBLNCZ010000021.1, from coordinate 157,702 downwards.
ACCAACTGCCGAGCAGGAGCAAGGCAAGGCTGGTGACGCGCTCCGTCAGCCAATGCTCGCCGCCTTCGCGCGCCGAGCCGACGCCGCGGGCCTTGCCAAGCGGGGTGGAGCTTTCGCCGATGCTCATGGACGCACTCCCAGAAGCCAGGCCCAGAGCAGGGCGGTGAGGATGATCGACCCGACGATGGTGAGGATCGCGAAGCGCTTGTTCAGCCCGAGCTCGAATGCGGCGCCGGTGTCCATGGCCAGGTGGCGGATGCCGGAGAGCAGGTGCTGGAAGAAGCTCCAGGTCAGGCCGATCAGGACGACGAGGCCGATGGGGCTCTGCGCCGCCCGGGCGAAGGTCGCATAGGCCTCGGGGCCGAGCGCGAGCGCCATCAGCCACCAGGCGAGGATCGCAAGCCCGGCGACCGAGAGCGCGATCCCGGTCGCGCGATGAAGGATGGAAACGACCATGTGCGGGCCCCACCGCCAGATGGTCAGGTGGGGGGAAAGCGGCCGTGCTGGACTGTTTGGCATGGCTCGCCGCTTAGGGCGCAGCCCGGCGACAGGCAAGTTTCGGCACGCTGGCCTAACCCCGTCTTAACCATTCCTGCGGCAAGAGCGGCTGCAACCCTGAGCGAATGACGGAGAGCGGACGAATGAGTGGCGAGACTGGACAGCTGCAGCGGCTGACGGACGAGCAGGTCAAGGCGCGCCTTGCAGCCTATAATCCGGGCGGCGCGCTCGATCGCGATATCGAGGTGCTGCGCGACAATGCGGCCGACATCGTGGCCGCGGAAGTCCAGGCGCAGTTCGGCCCCGAGCGCGCCGCGCGCTTCGCCGAAAATTATACCGGCAAGGTCGACGCCAGGTGGATCCAGAACGTCGCCGAATACGGCCGCCAGATCGTCGCCGAGAAGACGCCGGTTCCCGCCTACATGGCCGCGCGCGCGCAGACCGCGACGCGGATCGTCGCCGCCATCGTCGAGCGCTTTGCCGACGATTCCGACAAGCTCAACAGCTGCCTTGCCGCTTTCTACCGGCTGAGCACGTTCGAGACGGACATCATCCTTGCCCAGGTTTCGCTGCTTGAAGCGATCGAGGCGGCCAACCAGCGCGGACGCGAAAGCGAGCAGTTCGAGCAGCGCGTCGCCGAGCTCGTCCGGGCAAGCACCGAACAGTCGAAGCAGCTGACCGAGCGCACCCGTTCGACCGCCGCTTCGGCGCGCGGCATGCTGGGCAAGACCAGCGAAGTCGCAGCCGCCGCCGAGCAGTCGGCCGTCGCCATGCGCGAAGCCGCGCAGACCGCGGCGGGCCTCATCCGCGCGATCGAGGATGCGCGGGCCGAAGTCGAGGTCGCGGCGGGCGTCGCCACCCGCGCCGGCGACCAGGCCAGCCAGGCAGTGAAGGTCAGCCAGGCGCTGTCGGCTCACGTCGAAGCGATCGAATCGATCCTCAGCCTGATCCGCGACATCGCGGGCCAGACCAACCTCCTCGCGCTCAACGCCACCATCGAGGCAGCGCGCGCCGGAGACGCGGGCCGCGGCTTCGCGGTCGTCGCTCAGGAAGTGAAGAGCCTCGCCTCGCAGACCGCGCGCGCGACCGACGACATCACCGCCAAGATCACCGCGATCCAGCAGGCGACCAAGCAGACGGTCGAAGCCAACGGCTCGATCCAGGGCACGGTCGAGGAAGTCCAGACCTCCGCCGACCGCATCCGCGAGGCGATGGAGCTCCAGGCGCAGACGGTGACCATGATCACCGCGGCCGTCGACGAGACGGCGCTCGCCGCCGACTCGATGAGCTCGACCATCGCGGCGATCCGCAGCGACACCGAAAATGTCGCCAAGGACATCGACCAGGTCGAGCAGGGCTTCGGCCGCTTCTCGGAGCAGATCTCCAACTTCAAGTCGACCGCGAAGGAATTCGTGAGCGGCATGGCGGCCTAAAGCTCCTCCCCCGGAAGGCGGAGGTGGCAATCCGATGGATTGACGGAGGGGGTCTGGCGCGTGGCATCCCCCCTCCACCGTGCTCCGCACGGTCCCCCTCCCCGTTCCGGGGAGGAATTGCTACTGCCCCCCCATGAACATCCTCATCACCGGCGCGAGCCGCGGCATCGGCGCGGCGGCCTACGCGCTGCTCAAGAAGACCGGCCACAAGGTCGTCGGCCATTCCACCAAGGGCAGCGACCAGCTGATCGCGGGCGATCTCACCGACCCCGCGGCGCCGCGCGACATCTGGGACACGGCGCTCGACGAGCTCGGCGGCGAGATCGACGTGCTGGTCAACAATGCCGGAATCTACGAGGGCGTCGCCGACAATGCGTCGGACGAGGATTGGCATGCGGCGTGGCAGCGGACGCTGGCCATCAACCTCCAGGCGGCGGCGGACCTCAGCCGCCTCGCCGTGTCGCACTTCCTCGACCGCGGCGGCGGCGGGCGCATCGTCAATATCGCCAGCCGCGCGGCCTTCCGCGGCGATTCGCCCCAGCATTGGCATTATGCCGCTTCCAAGGGGGCGCTGGTCAGCATGACCAAGACGATCGCGCGCGGCTATGCCGGCGACGGCATCCTCTGCTTCGCGGTCGCGCCCGGCTTCACCGTTTCCGAAATGACGGCGGAATATCTCCAAGGCCGCGGCGGCGCGCAGATCGTCGCCGACATCCCGCTCGGCCGCGTCGCCAGCACCGACGAGGTGGCGGAGGTGATCCGCTGGCTGTCCATCGATGCGCCGGCTTCGGCGACGGGAAGCATCATCGACGTCAACGGCGCGAGCTATGTTCGTTAGCATCGCCCTTGCGGCGGCCGCGCAGATCATGCCCGTCGTCGTGCCCTTCGGGAACCCAAGGCAGATCGAGAAGCCGCGCGCGCCGATCGAAACCTACGGGCCGTTGTTCGCGTCGCAGTGCAAGGAATGGGACGATTACGACAAGCCCGCGCCGCCGGTGCGCATCTTCGGCAACACCTATCTGGTCGGCACCTGCGGCATATCGTCGATCCTGGTCACCGATCCCGCCGGCGACATCCTGATCGACGGCGGCACCGACAAGGATGCGGCGCTGATTGCCGCCAACATCCGCCGCCTCGGCTTCGCGCCGACGAACGTCAAATATCTGCTCCACAGCCACGAGCATTTCGACCATGTCGGCGGCCTCGCCGAGCTTCAGCGGCTGACCGGCGCCCAGCTGATCGCCTCGCCCGCGGCGGCCGGCGCTCTGAACAGCGGAATGCCGGGCTCGGGCGATCCGCAGGCGGGGCTGAAGCAGACCTTCCCCGCCGCCCACGTCGACCGGGTGATCCGCGACGGCGAGCAGGTCCGCATCGGCAATACGGTGCTGATCGCCGTGGCGACGCCCGGCCACACGCCGGGCGCGCTGACCTGGCACTGGGGAAGCTGCCAGGGAGGCGTGTGCCGGCAGATCGTCTATGCCGACAGCCTCACGCCGGTGAGCGACGAAAGCTTCCGCTTCAGCGATCACCCGGAATATCTCGCGGCCTATCGCGCAAGCATCGCGAAGGTTGCGGCTTTGCCCTGCGACATCCTGCTGACGCCCCACCCTTCCGCCAGCGACATGATCAAGCGCCTCGCGCCTGGAGTGCCGCTCGAGGACGGCGAGGGCTGCCGCGATTATGCGGCGAAGCTGACCAAGCAGCTCGACGAGCGCCTGGCGAAGGAAGCGGCGGAGAAGTGATGCCGTTCGTGAGATCCTCCCCGGAACGGGGAGGGGAACCGCGGCGCGAAGCGGCGTGGTGGAGGGGGCCCACCACCGCGCCCGCTCCGACGTGGGCCCCCTCCACCATCCTACGCCTCCGGCTACGGATGGTCCCCCTCCCCGTCCCGGGGAGGAATTGATGAGCTTTCGCGTCACCATCGCGTGCAGCCGGGCGCAGGGGGAGGCGGTCGCGGAGGCTGACGAGGTCCTGCCGGGCGCGGTGCTGGTGGCCGACGAGCCCGATCCGTCGAAGCCCGATGAATGGCTGATCCACGCGTATTTCGAGCATGTGCCGAGCGCCGAGGAGCTGGATACGGTGCGCGCGCTCGGGTCCGGCGAGCCGAGGGTCGAGGAGCTGGGCGAAGCCGACTGGCTGACGATGAGCCAGTCCGGGCTGCAACCGATCCGCGCCGGCCGCTTCTACGTCCACACGCCCATGTACCGCAGCGCGCCCCCGGGCACGATCCCGTTCGAGATCGACGCGAGCCTCGCCTTCGGCACCGGCCAGCACGCGACGACGAGCGGCTGCCTCGAGGCGCTCGACCGTCTTGAACGCGAGGGAGCGCGGTTCACCAACATCGCCGACATCGGCACCGGCACCGGCCTGCTCGCCTTCGCCGCGCTCGCGCTGTGGCCCCAGGCCCGGTGCATCGCGACCGACATCGATCCGGTCGCCGTCGAGGTCGCGCGTGACAATGCGGCGATCAACGGCGTCAGGCTCGGGCATGGCGCGGGCGAGCTGCTGCTCGCGCAGGCCGACGGAATGGATTCACCGCTCCTCGCCGCGCGGATGCCGTTCGACCTCCTCCTCGCCAACATCCTCGCGGGACCTTTGATCGAGCTCGCGCCAGCCTTCGCCCGAGCCGTTCGGCCGGGCGGCACGGTCGTTCTCGCCGGAATCCTCGACAGCCAGGCCGACGGCGTTGCGCGCGCCTACGAGGCGGAAGGATTGGCGGTCCGCGACCGCGGCTCCGGCGAGTGGCCGGTACTCGTCTGCGAACGGGCGGCCTGACGCCAGAGCCCTCTTGTTTCGCGCTTCGGGGGGCTGCAACACCGCCCAATGAAGTTCCCGCTGCTCGCCGCCGCTGCCGCCGCATTCGTCATCTCGCCCGCGCTCGCCGCTCCTGCCAGGCATCCGCCCAAGGCCGAAGGCACGAACAAGGCGTCGCCGAAGACGCCGGCGAAGGAATATTTCAAGCCTTCTGAGGTCCGCTCTACCGGCACGGTCACCGTCGGCGGCCAGCCGATCGCTTATGACGCCGTCGCGGGCACGCTCGTCGTCCACGCGAAGGAATGGGAGGACACGGACGCCGTCGAGGAAGAGGCCGACCAGTCCGACGACAAGGACAAGAGCGGCCCGAAGCCGGAAGCCTCGATGTTCTACACCGCCTATTTCCGGCAGGGGGTGCCGAGCGTTACGCGGCCGATCACCTTCCTCTTCAACGGCGGCCCCGGCTCGTCGACCGTATGGCTGCGGATGGGCGCCTTCGGACCGGTGCGGGTCGTCACGGCGGACACCCGGCACACGCCTTCGCCCTATAGCACCGTCAACAACGACGAGAGCCTGCTCGACGCGTCCGACCTGGTGTTCATCGACGCGCCCGGGACCGGCTTCAGCCGCATCGCGGGCAAGGACAAGGACAAGGCCTTCTACGGAGTCGACCAGGACATCCGCGCCTTCACCGACTTCATCAGCCAGTTCCTGACGAAGTACGACCGGTGGAAGTCGCCCAAATATGTGTTCGGCGAAAGCTACGGGACGATGCGCGGGGCGGGCCTCAGCCTCGCGCTTCAGAACGCCGACATCGACCTCAACGGGCTGATCCTGCTGTCGGACATCCTGAACTGGGACGTCATGCCCGACGATCCGCAGCTCAATCCGGGCATCGACATGCCCTATATCGTCGCGCTTCCGACCTATGCTGCGACGGCCTGGTACTTCGACAGGGTGCCGAACCGGCCTGCCGACCTGCAGGCCTTCCTTCGCCAGGTCGAGCAGTTCGCGACGGGCGATTACGCGCAGGCGCTGATCAAGGGGAACATGCTCAGCGAGGCCGAGCGGCAGCGGATCGCGCAGCAGCTGTCCGCTTACACAGGCCTTTCCGTGCCCTACCTGCTGAAGACCAACCTCAGGATCGAATATGGCGCGTTCCAGAAGGAGCTGTTCGGCGACCGCGCTCTGACCACGGGCACGCTCGACACCCGCTTCATCGGCGCGACGCTGGACCCGTTAAGCAAGGTCGCGACCTACGATCCGCAGGGCAGCGCGCTCGGCGCCGCCTATATCGCCGCGTGGAACAGCTATGTGCGCAACGACCTGCACTACACGCCGGACATCAAGTACAAGTCGGGCATCTCGATCTACGGCAGCTGGGACTACAAGCACCAGCCGCCCGGCGCCGACAAGCCGCTGATCATGCTTCCCAACGTGCTTCCGGACCTCGCCACGGCGATGAAGCAGAACCCGGACATGAAGGTGATGGTCAACGGCGGCTATTTCGACGTCTCGACGCCCTATTTCGAAGGGGTGATGGAGCTGCGGCATTTGCCCGTCCCGCCCGAGCTGCTGCGCAACATCGAATATCATTACTACCAGTCCGGCCACATGGTTTACGTCCATCCGCCGACGCTGGTGGAGCTTCACGACAATGTCGCCGACTTCATCCGCCGGACGAGTGGGGTGCGGTAGAATGAGCGTGGTACCTGCAGAGCTCAGGCTGTCCGCTCAGAGAGCGCTACTGGGCTCGATCTACCCTGAGATTCGTCTCGTGAAGGTGAAGATCGAAGGGTCAAAGATCGTGATGACCACTGTCGCTGAGACGACACCAAGTGACTCTTGTCTCGACGCACTCTCGATCGCAGCGACTGAGATCATTGCCGATTTCCCGGCTTACGATCTCGAGGAAAGGATTTGGGTTACCGACGAAGATCATCCGAAGGAGGACGTGCTCGCCGAAGGCTGGGTCTATCTGCGTGCAGAACCTTAAACTTATCGCTTAGCGCCTAAGCCTCCGCCACGATCTTCGCCCATTCTTCTTCGCCGATCACGCGCACGCCGAGCTCCTCGGCCTTCTTGAGCTTCGACCCGGCGCCGGGTCCCGCGACCACCAGGTCGGTCTTGGCGCTGACCGAGCCCGCCGCGCGGGCGCCGAGGCGCTCGGCCTGAGCCTTGGCTTCGTCGCGGCTCATCGTTTCGAGGCTGCCGGTGAAGACGATCGTCTTGCCGCTCCACTCGGTCTGCTTCGCGTCGCTGACGAAGGGCTGCGGCGACACTTCGGATAGCAGGTCGTCCAGCACTTCGCGGTTGTGCGGTTCGTGGAAGAAATCGTGCACCGCTTCGGCGACTACGGGCCCGACGCCCTGCACCGACGACAGTTCCTCCTGCCCGCCTTCACTGAGGGCCGCGCGGCGGAGTTCCTCGATCGTGCCGAAGCATTTGAGGAGGTCCTTGGCGGTCACGATGCCGACATGGCGGATGCCGAGGCCGAACAGGAAGCGTGGGCCATGCGGCTCACGCTTCGCCTCGATGGCGGCGAGCAGATTGTCGACCGACTTCTCCTTCCACCCTTCGCGGCCGAGCAGCTCCTCGCGATGCTCGTGGAGGCGGAAGATCTCTGCCGGTGAATTGAGCCAGCCGAGCTCGATGAACTCGGCGATGCTCTTCTCGCCCAGCCCCTCGATATCGAGCGCGCCGCGACTGACGAAATGCCGCAGCCGCTCGAAGCGCTGCGCGGGGCAGATCAGGCCGCCGGTGCAGCGGACGTCGACCTCGCCTTCCTCGGCGACGGCTTCGGAACCGCACATCGGGCAATGGTCGGGGAAGACATAAGGCGGCCGCGGCTCGTCGCGGGTGAGGTTCTCGACGACTTGCGGGATGACGTCGCCGGCGCGCTGGATGCGGACGCGATCGCCGATCCGCAAGCCGAGCCGCTCGATCTCGTCGCGGTTGTGGAGCGTCACGTTGGCGACGATGACGCCGCCGACGCCGACCGGCTTGAGGCGGCCGACGGGCGTGAGCTTGCCGGTGCGGCCGACCTGGATGTCGATCGCCTCCAGCGTCGTCTCGGCCTTCTCGGCGGGGAATTTGTGGGCGAGCCCCCAGCGCGGCGCGCGCGCGACCTGGCCCAGCCGCTCCTGATAGTCGAGCCGGTCCACCTTGTAGACCACGCCGTCGATGTCGAACGGCAGGTCGGCCCGCGCCTTTTCGATCGCGCGATAATGGGCGAGCATTTCCTCGACGCTGTCGCAGCGGACAAGCAGGTCGGTGACCGGCAGGCCGAAGCCCTCGATCCTCTTCATCGCGTCGTATTGGGTGTCGCCGAGCGGCTGCGACAGCTCGCCCCAGCCGTGGGCGAGGAAGCGCAGTGGGCGCGCCTGCGTGATGCTCGGGTCCTTCTGCCGCAGCGATCCGGCGGCGGCGTTGCGCGGGTTGGCGAAAATCTTCCCGCCGCTCGCTTCCTGGCGCTCGTTGAGCGCTTCGAAATCCGCCTTCGACATGTACACTTCGCCGCGGATTTCGACCACGTCGGGCACATCCCCCTCCCGCGAGCGGGAGGGGTTAGGGGAGGGATTGTTTGAGTTCTCCCGGAGGTCTTTCGACAGGCCCTCCCCCTGCCCCTCCCGCGAGCGGGAGGGGAGTAGGCGCTGCGGCACGTCGGCGATCGTCCGCACGTTCGCGGTGACGTCTTCACCCACGGTCCCGTCGCCGCGGGTCGCGGCGAGGACCAGCTCGCCATCCTCGTAGCGGAGCGAGCAGCTCAGCCCGTCGATCTTCGGCTCGGCGGTGAACGCCACGAAGGCATCCGCGGGCAGGTTGAGGAAGCGGTTCACCCGCGCGACGAACTCCTCGACCTCCTCTGCCGAGAATCCATTGTCGAGGCTGAGCATCGGCCGCGCATGCTGGACCTTGGCAAGGCCGCTGGTCGCAGGCGCCGCGCCCAGCCGCCTCGACGGCGAGTCCGCCCGCACGAGCTGCGGGAAGCGCTCTTCCAGCTCGCGGTTCTCGCGGACCAACGCGTCATATTCGGCGTCGGAAATCTCCGGCGCGTCCTGGTCGTGATAAAGCTTGTCGTGCCGCGCGATCTCCGCCGACAGCCACTTGAGCCGCTCGGCGGCGTCGGCTTCGGTCAGGGTGTCAGCCAAACAATTCCTCGAGCAGGCTGATGAAGCTCGTCCAGCTCCGTTCGGCGGCGAGCGCGTTGTAGGCGACGCCGTCGATCTGGAGGTCGCTCGCGTGCGGGTTGGTGAAGCCGTGGCCGACATGGCCGTACGCGTGGATCTGCCAGTCGGCTCCGGCCTCCGTCAGCTCATGCCCGAGCGCCACCACCTTGTCGGGCGGGACCATCGGGTCGTCCCAGCCGTGGAAAGCGACGACCTTCGCCTTGATCTTCTCTGGCGGAAGCCCGGGCGGATCGAACAGGCCGTGGAAGCTGACCGCCGCGGCGATGTCCGCGCCGCTGCGCGCGAGGTCGAGCGCGCACTGCCCGCCGAAGCAATAGCCTGCGACGACGATCTGGTTTTCCGAAACGCCGTCTTCGCTGCGCGTGACTTCGAGGACGTGCTGGAGCCGCCTGCGCAGCGCTGCGCGGTCGGCGCGGAGGCGGTTCATCTCGCCGAACATCGTGTCGCGCGGAGCGCCGTGGAATTTCTTCCCGAACAGGTCGGCGACCAGCGCATTGTAGCCGAGCTCGACCAGCTGCCTGCCGAAGCCGATCTCGAGGTCGGATACGCCCATCACGGTCGGGATCAGGATGACGGTCGGCCGGGCGGCGCCGTCGCGGCGCCCGACGAAAACGCTCTCCAGGCTCTCGCCCTCGAATTCATGGGGAATCCGACGCTCCTTGCTCATGACATCTCCCTTGCCAGCTCGGCCAGCTTCGCGACCGTGTTCATGTTGCGCGCGGTCCCCTCCTCGGCGGCGGGAATCCGCAGACGTGAGCGCCCGATACCCCTTTCGCCGTAAGCGACAAAGACCTCGCGAGGACCGGCCGCAATGCGCTCGTCGTCCGCCTTGTTGCGGACGGTGGCCAGGAGGTCGGAGGGCGGCCCTCCGTTCATGAAGAAGACCTGGACGTTGCTCGCCGGTTCGTCGGCGAATGGGTTCGCCCGCACCACCTTTTCCATCTCGGCGGCGGTGCGGAGCATCACCCGCACCTCCTTGCCCATATGCTCGTGGAGCGCCTTCTCGAGCAGCCGCCGGAGCTTCTCCTCGGGCTCGCTGCTGGTGAAGAGCAGGTTGCCGCTCGCGATATAGGTGCGCGCGTTGCCCAGCTTCAGCTCGTCGGCAATCGCCTTCAGGTCCGCCATCTTGAGCGCGCTCTTGCCGATGAGGTTCACGCCGCGAAGCAGCGCGACGTAGCTGGTCATGCCGCGTCGAGCAGGCGCGAGGCCTGGGCGCGCGCTTCCTCCGTGATCGACGCGCCGGAGAGCATGCGCGCGATCTCCTCCCGCCGCTCCTCTGCCGAGAGCTTCCGCACGGTCGTGCGGGTGCCGGTTGGGCCGTGGCTCTTCTCGATCCGGTAATGGTGGGAGGCGCGGGCGGCGACCTGCGGCGAGTGGGTGACGACCAGCACCTGCGATTCCTGCGCGAGGCGCGCCAGCCGCTCGCCGATCGCGCTTGCGACCGCGCCGCCGACGCCGCGGTCGACTTCGTCGAAGATCATCGTCGCCGCGGTACCGGCCTCGGCAAGCGCGACCTTCAGCGCGAGGATGAAGCGCGACAGCTCACCGCCGGAGGCAATTCGCGTCAGCGGCCCGAACGGCGCGCCGGGGTTCGTCGATACTTCGAACTCGACGCGGTCCGTTCCCGAGGGGCCAGGCTCCGCCGCGCCGATGGCGGTGCGGAAGCGGGCGGCGTCGAGCTTCAGCGGCGCAAGCTCCGAGGCCACTGCCGCGTCCAGCTTCGTCGCCGCTGCATGGCGAGCCTCGGTCAGCCGAGCAGCCGCCGCGGCGTAGCGCTCGCGAGCGGCCATGAGCTGCCGGTCGAGCTCTTCGATATGCCCGCTTCCTGCTTCGATTGCGGCGAGCTGCTCGCGCATCTGCTCGCCCAATGCCGCGAGCGCATCGGGCTCGACGCGGTGCTTGCGCGCGAGCCCGCGAATGTCGAACAGCCGCGCCTCGACCTGCTCGAGCCGGGCCGGATCGAAGGCGAGCGCGTCGGCCGCGCGGGCAATCCGGTCCTCCGCCTCGCTCGCTTCGATGAGCGCCCGGTCGAGCGCCGCCAATGCTTCGGCGAGCAGCGGGTGATCAGCCGCCCCGCGCTCGATCCGCCGCGCCGCCTGGCGGAGCAGCGACAGCGCGCCGTCCGAGCCGCCGAGCAGCTCGTCGAGCCCGGCGAGCGATTCGCCCGCCTTCAGCCCCGCCTGCATCGCCGCGCGCTCCTCGGCGAGCCGGGTCTCCTCCCCCTCCTCGGGCGCGAGCGCATCGATCTCGGCCGATGCATGCGCCAGCCACTCGCGGTCGCGTTCGGCAGCGGCAAGGGCGCTGCGCGCGTCGAGCAGCTCCGCCTCGATCCTGGTCACCTCGGTCCACGCGCTCTCGACCTCGCGGCCGTCGATTCGGCCGAAGGCGTCGAGCAGCGCCCGGTGGCCTTTCGGATTGAGCAGGCCGCGGTCGTCGTGCTGGCCGTGGATCTCGACCGCGAGCGCGCCGAGGTCGCGGAGCAGGCCGGCGGTGACGCTGGTTCCCGCAAGGAAGGCGCGGCTGCCGCCGTCGCTCTTCAGCGTCCGGCGGACGATCAGAGGCTCGCCCGGGTCGAGCTCGATGCCCTGCTCCTGAAGCAGCGCCTCGACCGCGTGACCTGGCGGAAGCTCGATCTCCGCGGTGACCGCCGCCGACTCCTCGCCCGAGCGCACCAGCCCGGCGTCGGCGCGGGCGCCGAGCGCCAGGCCGAGCGCGTCCAGCAGGATCGACTTGCCTGCTCCCGTTTCGCCGGTGAGCACGCCGAGGCCCGGCTCGAACTCGAGGTCGAGCCGCTCGACGAGCACCACGTTGTGGATCGAAAGCTGCCTCAGCACCGGCCGAGCGCCTGCGAAATAGGCCCGCCTATTCCGCTCGGCCCCCTCACCGGAGGATCAGCCCTTCGGAGTCGGTGAGGCGGCCGGGTAGCTTGCGGGATTCTGCGCGGGCGCCTTCTGGGTGGCGGGCTTGGCCGTGGGATAGCTGTTCGCCGGGCGGTCGGGATAGCTCGCGGCATTGTCGCCGCCCGTGTCCACCGCGGGCTTCGCGCCCGCCGCCGTCCACATGCCGGTGTGCCGCTGCTCGGCATGGAGCAGGCGGAGCGACTGGCGATACCAATAGGTCTCCGGATAATTCTTTCCGAGCACCGCCGCGGCCTTCCACGCCTCGTTCGGAATGCCGAGCGCCAGGTAGCATTCGACCAGCCGCTCGAGCGCCTCGGGCGCGTGGCTGGTGGTCTGATACTGGTCGACCACGCCGCGGAAGCGGTATGTGGCGGCAAGCCACTGGCCGGCGCGCTCGTAATAGCGGCCGATCTCCATCTCCTTGCCGGCGAGATGGTCCTGGATGAGGTCGAGCTTGAGCCGCGCGTCGGCGGCATAGCGGCTCTCGGGATAGCGGCGGATCAGCTCGTTGAAGGAATCCGACGCGGACTGGGTGATCGTCTGGTCGCGGGTCACGTCCTCGATCTGCTGGTAATAGCTCATCCCGACCAGATATTGCGCGTAGGGCGCTTCCTCGCTTCCCGGGTGGATCGTCAGGAAGCGCTGGGCCGAGCTGATCGCGTCATTATATTTCTGGGCGAGATAATAATTGAACGCGCTCATGACTTGGGCGTGGCGCGCCCAGCTCGAATAAGGGTGCTGCCGCTCGACCTCGTCGAACAGCTTGGCCGCCTGCTCATATTCGCCCTGCTGCATGGTCCGCTGGGCAGCGCCGTAAAGCGAGCTCACGTCGCGCGCGACATAGGCCGTGTCGCCCTTTTTCCCGCCCGTCGCGCAGCCGGCCAGCGGCACCGCGCAGGCGCAGGCGAGAAGCAGTAGGCGGGCACGGGAAACTTTCAGCATGGGCACCTCATTAGCGTCGGCTCCGGAGCAGGCCAAGCAGGGCATTGGGCCTGCAAAGCTTGGCCGTAGCTGAACGGGGGTTCAGGCGGTTTCGGGCTCGGCCGCCTCAGTGTCCTCCGGCTTGAGGAAGCTGTCGGGCTTCACTCCCAGCCACACGAGCACTGGCGCCGAGATGTAGATGGACGAATAGGTTCCGATGAGGACGCCAAGGAAGATGGCGATGGCAAGGCCGAAGATGACTTCCGGCCCGATCAGCATCAGCACGCCAAGCGCGATGAGCACGGTCAGCGACGTCACCACGGTCCGCGCGAGCGTCTCGTTCAGCGACAGGTTGATGAGCGGGAGGATCGCCATCCGCCGGTACTTGCGCAAATCCTCGCGGATGCGGTCGTAGATGACGACGGTGTCGTTGAGCGAATAGCCGACGATGGTGAGGAAGGCGGCGACGACGTTGAGGTCGACCGGCAATCGCGTAAAGGCGAAGAAGCCCAAAGTCATCGCAATGTCATGGGCGAGCGTCAGCAGAGCGCCGACCCCGAACTGCCATTCGAAGCGGAACCAGATGTAGAGGGCGATGCCGAGCATCGCGAGCGCGATCGCCTGTGCGCTGTCGTCCGCCAGCTCCTCGCTGACCTTGCCCGAGACCGTGTCCACCGATTCGATCTTCGCGCCCGGATAATCCTTCTCGATCTCCGTCTTGACCTTGGTCGCGACATTATTGGCGGCGGCGTCGCCGCCGGGCGGCTTGGGCAGGCGGATCTGGAAGGTCTTGGGGCCGCCGAACTGGGTGATGATCGCTTCGCCGAAGTGCATCGCGTTGACGCGGCTGCGAAGCTGCTCGACGTCGACCGTCTGCGAGAAGCTGACGCGGATGAGCTGGCCGCCGACGAAGTCGACGCCGAGGTTCAGCCCGCGATAGACGGTGTAGCTGATCGACGCGACGGTCGCGATCAGCGACAGGATGAGCGCGACGTTGCGCCACCGCATGAAGTCGAGGTTGGTCCCCTCCGGAACGAGCTTGAGAAGCTTCATGCGGGTCGCCCTAGATATGCAGCATGCGCGGGCGGGCGCGGCGGATCCACAGCGCCACCAGCATGCGGGTGAAGTAGACGGCCGTGAACACCGAGGTGACGACGCCGATCAGGAGCACGATCGCGAAGCCGCGCACCGGCCCCGAGCCGAAATAGGCCATGATCGATGCCGAGATGACGTGCGTCACGTTGGCGTCGAAGATCGCGCGCATCGCCTCGCGATAGCCGGTCTCGACGGCGTCGATCATGCGCCGCCCGCGCCGTATCTCCTCGCGTATTCGCTCGTTGATCAGCACGTTTGCGTCGACCGCGGCGCCGATCGTGAGGATGAAGCCGGCGATTCCCGGCAGAGTCAGGGTCGCGTTGAACATCGCCATGATCCCGAGGATCAGGAAGGCGTTCACCACCAGCGCGATGTTCGCATAGACGCCGAAGCGCCCGTAGGTCACGAGCATGAAGATCACCACGCCGACGATCGAGACGGCGCTGGCGATCGCGCCCTTGTTGATCGAATCCTTGCCGAGGTCGGGGCCGATGCTCCGCTCCTCGATCGGGATCAGCTTCACGGGCAGCCGCCCCGACTGCAGGCTCACCGCGAGGTCGTGCGCGCTCTGGACCGTGAAATTGCCGCCGGTGATCTGGGCCGTGCCGCCGAGGATCGGGCCCTCGATCGTCGGGTAGGACAGCACCTTGCCGTCGAGGATGATGGCGAACGGCTTTCCGACATTCTCCTGGGTGGTGCGGCCGAACCGCCGCGCGCCCGCGGAGTCGAAGGTCAGCTGGATGTCGGGGCGCCCGTCCTGGTCGAAGCTCTGCTGCGCCTTGGAGATCTGGTCGCCCGAGACCATGACGCGGCGCTTGACCGCGATCGAGCCCGAACCGTCCGCCATCGGCAGCACTTCGCTGCCGGGAGGCGCCCGGCCGGCCTTCACGTCATTGGGATTGGCCGAGAGGTCGACCAGCTTGAACTCGAGGCGCGCCGTCTGGCCGATGAGCCTCTTGAGCTCCTCCGGCTTGTCGATTCCGGGGACTTCGACGAGGACGCGGTTGTTGCCCTCGGTGACCACCGTGATTTCCCTCGTTCCGCCGGGGTCGATGCGGCGGCGCACCACGTCGCGGGCGACGCCCATTGCATCCTTCATCGCCTGGGCCGTGCCGCCCGGCGTCGGGGTGAGGACGATTCGGCTGGAATCCACCACCTGGACGTCCCAGTCGCGATTGCCGGTGAGCGCGACGGGCTTGGTCAGGTTGCGCATGCGCTCGACCGCGGCGTCTACCTGGGTCGGATCGCGCACCAGGAAGGAGATTCGCCCGCCCGCCGTCGACATGTCGCCGACCTGGATCGCGGGGCTGCGGCGCAGCTCGGTCTCGACCGAATCCTGCATCGACTGCAACCGCGTCTTCTGCATGTCGGCAGCGTCGGCCTCGAGCAGCAGGTGGCTGCCGCCGGCAAGGTCGAGTCCGAGGTTGATCTTGTATTGCGGCATCCACGACGGCCAGCGCGACGCCAGCTGCGGCGAGCCGGCGATCAGGCTGGGGATGGACAGGATCACGCCGAACGCGACGACGATTCCGATCAGCCAGACCTTCCAGCGGGGGAATTCAAGCATGTCTCAGCGCCTCAGTCGTTCGCCGGCTTCGCGCTGGCGGTCAGGACCTGCGTGATCGTCGACTTGACCACCCGCACGCGGACGCCGGCCGCGATTTCCACTTCCGCCTCATCGTCCGTGACGCGCGTCACGCGGCCGCGGATTCCGCCGCCGGTGATGATCTCGTCGCCCTTCTTCACCGCGGCGATCTCCGCCTGGTGCTGCTTCACGCGCTGCTGCTGCGGGCGGATCATGAGCAGGTAGAAGATGACGAAGATCAGGACCCAGGGGAGGATTCCGACCAGGATTCCGGACATTCCGGCGGGCCCTCCGGCGGGCGCGGCCTGGATCATGCTCATCAGGATCGGTGGGCTGGACATCGAGCTTCGCGGACTTTCCGATCGAGGAATTGATCATTGCGAATAACGGCAGTCCCCCGGACTGCCTATCGCAATCGTGCTTTCGGACCATCGGCCAGATGGTCCTGGAAAGCACAATGGTCGGGGCGACTGGATTCGAACCAGCGACCTCCACACCCCCAGTGTGATGCGCTACCAGGCTGCGCTACGCCCCGACGGTCGCCGCCGTAGGACATCCGGGGGATGTCCGTCTAGGAGGCGGCGACGCATCTAGGCAGCCCTTCTAATCTAGGCAAGGTGCGGCGGGGGATCGGATGGCGAGGCGGCGGCGTAAAGGGAAATCGGGCAAGTGGGTCGGCAGGTTGCTGACGCTCCTGCTGGCAGTGCCCGCGCTCTATCTTGCGGCGGCGCTCGCCGGCTCGCTCGTCCCCGTCAACCGCGGCTGGCACGAGCCCCGCCAGGGCGCGACGGTCTATCTCGCCGACAACGGCATTCACGTCGACATCATCATGCCGATCAAGGCGCAGGGACTCGACTGGGCGCCGCTGCTTCCGTCTTCGGACTTCCGGCGGATTGACCCGAACGCCAGCTTCATCGCCTTCGGCGCGGGCGAGAAGCGCGTCTATCTCGATACGCCAACCTGGTGGGACATCCGGCCGCGGACGATCTGGTCGGCGCTGGCCGGCGGCGAGCGGGTGATGCACGTCGAATATGTGCCGAGCCCTTATTACGCCGTGCGCCAGATCCGCCTGAGGCCCGAGGAATATCGCCGACTGTGGGCTTCGATCCGCGCCGAGTTTGCGCTCGATCGAAACGGCCGCCCGCAGCGGATCGACCACCCTGGCTACGGCCCGTCCGACGCTTTCTACCGCACCCACGGCCGCGAGAGCGCGTTCGCCACCTGCAACAATTGGGCGGCCGGACGGCTGCGTCTCGCGGGCGTGAAGGTCAGCGCCTGGCCGCCGTTCGCGCAAGGTCTCGTCTGGCGCTACCGCAGGTATAACGGACTGGTGCTGCTGGGCGGCTAGAGCACGTAGCGGCTGAGGTCCGCGTTCTTCGCAATCCCGCTGAGCTGCTTCTCGACGAAGGCCGCGTCGACCACGAGCGTCTCGCCGCTGCGGTCCTCCGCGTCGAAGCTGACGTCCTCGAGCAGCTTCTCCATCACCGTCTGGAGCCGGCGCGCGCCGATATTCTCGACCGCCTCGTTCACCTCGGCGGCGATGCGGGCAAGCGCGGCAATGCCGTCGTCGGCGAACTCAACGGTGACGCCCTCGGTGCCGAGCAGCGCCTGATATTGTTCGGTAAGGCTCGCTCGCGTCGAGGAGAGGATGCGCACAAAATCCTCCTGCGTCAGCGCCTTCAGCTCGACGCGGATCGGAAGCCGCCCCTGAAGCTCCGGCAGCAGGTCGGCGGGCTTCGCCACGTGGAACGCGCCCGAGGCGATGAACAGGATATGGTCGGTCTTCAGCGGCCCGTATTTGGTCGCGACCGTCGTTCCCTCGATCAGGGGCAGGAGGTCGCGCTGGACGCCCTCGCGGCTGATCGAGCCGCCGCGGACGTCGCTGACCGCGATCTTGTCGATCTCGTCGAGGAAGACGATCCCGTTCGCCTCGGCGTCGGCGAGCGCGACGCGGTTGATGTCGTCTGGGTCGACGCGCTTGTCGGCCTCCTCTTCGGTCAGCCGGGCGAAGGCGTCGGGCACCTTGAGCTTGCGGCGCTTCTTCGGACCGCCGCCGCCCATCTTCCCCATCAGCGACTTAAGGTCGAACACCTGCGCGCCCATGCCGGGGATCTCGAACGGCATGGCGGGCTGCTCGTCGACCTCGATCTCGACCTCGGCCTTGTCGAGGCTGCCGTCCTCGAAGCGCTGGCGGAAGCTCTGCCGCGTCGCTTCGCTCGAGCCCTTGCCGGTGAGCGCGTCGAGCAGCCGTTCCATCGCGGCTTCCTCGGCGGCCGAGCGGACCTTGCTGCGGCGCCGCTCGCGCTCCAGCCGCACCGCTTCCTCGACGAGGTCGCGCGCGATCTGCTCGACGTCGCGGCCGACATAGCCCACTTCCGTGAACTTGGTCGCCTCGACCTTCACGAACGGCGCGTCCGCGAGCTTGGCGAGACGGCGGCTGATCTCCGTCTTTCCGCAGCCCGTGGGGCCGATCATGAGGATGTTCTTGGGCGTCACCTCGTCGCGCAGCTCGGGGGAGAGCTGCTGGCGCCGCCAGCGGTTGCGGAGCGCGACGGCGACCGCTTTCTTCGCGTCGTCCTGGCCGATAATATGCTCGTTGAGCGCGGCGACGATCGCCTTCGGAGTGAGCTTCTCTTTGAGCACTTCGCCCCCGCCGGCCGACTGAGTGGAAGATTGTGGAATGGATGCCTGATAGTTCATTTCACCGCCGATGTCGGGACCGCGCCCGATCACTTCAAGCGGTGCAGCGCAGGCTCGCGAAGAAGCGCTTGTGGTCGGCGATGATGCGCTGGATCGTCGCCGGGTCGGGATTGGTGTCCCACTCGCCGACCTCGAACGTGCCGCCGAGAAGGATGCCGTCGGGCCGGGGGAACATGTAGCCGGCCCCCCCGGTCACGGCATATTGCACCTCCGGCTGGGGCTCGAGGATTGCGAGCTGCCCGCGGGCGGGGCGGAGATCCTGGTCCCCGAAGAGGTCGCGACTGCCGAGGCCGGTGCAGTTGAACACCAGCGCCTCGGGCAGCGCGGCAATGTCCGCCGGCGTCGCGAAGCGGCGCACCTCGAGCTTCCCGCCGGCGATCTGCACGTCGCGCATCATCTGCCTCAGATAGCGGCCCATCTCGACGTACATCGTGTCGTAGCGGAGCGCGCTCTTCCACGGGAAGGGATGCTCGGCCGGAGCGAGCATCCGGTCGATCGGCGGGAAGGTCTGGAGCAGCTTCGCTTCCGGGCTGTCGGTCTCGACGTAGGTCGGGAGCCAGCGGACGCCATATTCCTCGCCGACCATGATCTGGAAGCGCCGCCAGCTGTAGTCGAGCGCGCGGGTGAACTGGGCGCGGAACTCCGGCGTCACGACGTCGTCGCGGAACACTGCGAAGGGGTGGAACTGCCCGCCCGCGATGTTCGAGGTGGTGTCCGGCGGAAGCGCGGCGGCGTAGATGGTGACGGGAAACCCGGCTTCCTGCACCAGCCGCGCCGTCGACAGGCCCATGACGCCCGAGCCGAGCACCGCGACGGGCCCGCTGTGGCCCTGCAGCCCGAGCTCGGTCGCCAGCTTCGAGCTGCCCCAGCTCAAGGTGATGCCGCCGCCGCCATGGCCGTAATTGTGCACCAGCCTTTTCTCGCCGAGCGCCTCGGCACGGACGACGAAGCCCTGCCGGCGGTACGGGCGCAGCCCGGCTACCGCACGGATCAGGCGGCTCGGGTCGGCATCGACCGGGGGCAGCGGCGTGCAACCGCCGACCGGGCGATTGCCGACGGTCGCGCAGCCCGAAAGAAGCGCGGCTGTGCCTACGGCGAACGTACGGCGGTCGAACAACATGCGGGCAGCCTAGCCGCTGACGCTCAGCCTTCAATCACCTCGATCGTCAGCCGGTCGTTGGTGAAGACGCACACTTCGGAGGCGATCTGCATCGCGCGCCGGGCGAGCACCTCCGGGTCCTGCTCATAATCCGCGAGCGCCTTCGCGGCCGACAGCGCGTAATTGCCGCCCGATCCGATCGCCGCGATCCCGCCCTCGGGCTCGAGCACGTCGCCGTTGCCGGTCAGGATCAGCATCTGCTCGGCGTCGGCGACGATCATCAGCGCCTCGAGGTTGCGGAGGTACTTGTCGGTCCGCCAGTCCTTCGCCAGCTCGACCGCCGAGCGAAGCAGCTGGCCGTTATATTGCTCGAGCTTCTTCTCCAGCCGCTCGAACAAGGTGAAGGCGTCGGCGGTCGCGCCGGCAAAGCCGCCGATGACCTTGCCGTCCGCGCCGATGCGGCGGACCTTCTTCGCGTTGGGCTTCATCACCGTATTGCCCATGCTGACCTGCCCGTCGCCGGCGATGACGGTCTTGCCGCCCTTCTTGACCCCGAGGATCGTCGTTCCGTGCCATTGTTCCATGGCCGTGATGTGGGGGGCGGGCTCGGCCCTATTCAAGCGCGGCCGAGGAACATGAACCCGGCCGCGCCCGCGACGCACACCGCGGCGCCGATGTAGCGCCAGCCGATAGGCTCCTTCAGCACGGTCGCGGCGAACACGGCAAAGACGCTGAGGGTGATGATCTCCTGGATGATCTTCAGCTGCTCCCCGCTGAACCCGTGGAAATAGCCGATGCGGTTGGCCGGGACCGCGAAGCAATATTCAATGAGCGCGATGCCCCAGCCGATCAGGATCGCCGCGATCATCGGCAGATGCGGGAACTTCAAATGCCCGTACCAGGCCAGCGTCATGAAGATGTTCGAGCAGATGAGCAGCAGGATCGTAGCCATGGCCGGCGGTTAGTCGCCGGCCCTGCGGGCGGCAAGCGGCGCTAGTCCCTCGGTTCGAAGCGCCGGTCGGGGATGATCCACAGGATCGAGACGGCGACGTAGCAGGCGACCGAAATATAGGGCGAGACGAAGGCGCTCGGGATCGCCGCGAGATAGAGGCCGGTGCTGATCCATTCCTTCGCACCGGTGCCGAGCGCCGTCTTCACCTTCGACGAATCTCCCTCGGCATGGATCAGCGCGCGCTCGAGCAGCTGGTAGGAAATGGCGCAAAGGATCAGCACCACGCCGAAGGAGGCGACGGGCCAGGCGGTCACGCCCGCATCGTCGATCCAGCGGATCACCAGCGGGATCAGCGTCAGCCAGAAGAGCAATGCATGGTTCGCCCACAGCACGCCGCCGGTGATCCTGCGCGCCGAGCTCATCAGATGATGGTGGTTGTTCCAGTAGATGGCGACATTGACGAAGGCGAGCAGATAGGCGGCGAGCAGCGGAAGCTCGGCCAGCGCCGCCTGGAGCGTCGGCTCGGCGGGGAACTTCAGCTCCAGCACCATGATCGTCAGCACGATCGCGACGACGCCGTCGGTGAGCGCATTGAGGCGGCCGGGCGTCATGGTTTCGAGCCTCGCCCTAGACCGTCAGGAAACCGGCGGCGTCGGTCAGCCAGTGCGCGATCATATTGGCCCAGAGGTTGCGCCGCCACAGGAACAAGAGGGTGAGGACGAGGCCGCCCCAGCCGGCGATGATCAGCTGCGCGGCGCCCCAATAGGACAGGTGCGCGTAGGTAAAGGCCGCCCACGAGAGCACGCCGGCAAGGAGCGGGCTCTTCGACAGCTCCTCGAGCCGCGGGATCGGATAGCCCCGAAACAGGATCTCTTCCGCCACGGCCGCGCGGGTGACAAGCAGCACCCGGTACCAGAAGGGCGTGTGGATGATGCCCTGCATCGCGCCCTTGTTCATCTGCAGGTGCAGCGCCGGGAACAGCAGGGCGTAGATGAGGCCCATGCCGACCACAGCGACGACCGCTGCGCCGATCGCGGGCAGGTAGTCGCGCCATGTCGGCCGCCGGAACCCGATCGACGAGAAGGGCCTGCGCTCGACCAGCGCGACGTAGAGCAGGACCACGACCACTGCGGCCCACCACAGGACCTCGCCGCCGAGCAGCGGGCCAAGGCCGCTGTGCCCCTTGCCCCAGGCTCCGAGCGGCAGCAGGCCGATCCCGAGCGTCAGGAGCAGGCCGACGATGATCAAGGCCTGCCGATTGGCGCTTCGCCGCATGATCTCCCCCCTTCCGGGCCTCGCCCGAAAGCGCAGGTTAGCAGCTCATCGGCGCGGCCTGTCAACAGCAGCAGCACCTCGGTTCGGGTCGATCCTTCCTTGGGCCCGAATCCATTTGATCAGCTCGTCCAGCTGGATCGCCTGCTCGGTGGCTAGCTGCCGCTCGGCGAGAGAAAGTCCGTCTTGACCGGCGGCTTCATCAGCTCGGCCGGCGGGAGCGGATAGGCCGGGCACTGGCGCTGCTCCGCCACGGCCGGGATCGGCTGCGGCGCGTGCACTTTGCCCGCGCAGGCGCTGAGCGAGAGCACGAGCGCCGGCAAGGCGCGCTTCATAATCATTCGATGTCCTTTCGTTGATGGCGCGCTGTTCGGCCGCGACGCGGTCCGCGTTGGCGCGGTCGGAGGCGCGCGCCTGGTCTGCCGCGGCGCGATAATTGGCGAGAGTGCCGGCGAGGGCCGTCTGCTCCCTGGTGTAGAGCTGCTCGAAATGGGCGCTCTCTTTCTTCCAGTGGCGCGTCTCGCCTTTCTGCACGGCGAGCAGCAGCGCGAGCGCGAGTGCGGCGGCGAGCCCGGCGATGCCCTGGCCGTTGAGGAGGCGAAGGAGGCTCATGCGCGGTCGGCCTCGAACGAGGCTCCGTCGCGGCTGGCCTCGACCTTGAACCGGCCGACGGGCCCGCCGGCGAGCAGTCCGACAATCACCACGACCATGGCGACGATGAAGCCGCCGAGCGCCCAGCCGAAGATGAGGACGATCGTATGCTCCTCGTCGCGGCTCCACCCGCCCCACATCAGGAGCGCGACCATGAACCCGGCGGCCGCGGCGCAGAACATGCCGGCGGCGGATGCGAGCAGGCCGTAGATGTAGCGCTGGCCCTCGGCGAACGTGCCGGGTCGCGGAAGTGGTCTCATGTCAGTCTCCAGCTCGAAAGTCGTCGAAGTCCTCGCTGTCACGCGCGCGCATGCGTCAGCGTGGCTCACCAATGCGGTTCTCGAGCCAGCCGTAAAGGAACGCCTCATTGGCGGGACGGCGCTCGGCGAGGCGCAGGTAACGCTCGCCCTGCAGCGCCTCCAGCGCGCGCAGCAGCACGGTCTCGCCGCTGCTCTTCCCGCGCAGCGCGAGGAAAGCGTCCAGCGCAGCGAGCGTCCGCGCGCCGATGCGGCCGTCGGGCACCAGGTCCGGATAATCCTTGCCGTTGCGGTTCAGCGCGGTGAGCGCGCGCTGAAGGAAGGTGACGGCGACCGCCGGGCCCATGTTGACCCCCGTGTCGAACAGCTCGGCGGCAACGGCGCTGCTGCGCTCGGCGACCGCGTCGAAGCGCGGGCGAAGCCAGTAGAGCCGCTTGTAGATCGCCGCCGCCTCCTCGCGCGGCAGCTGGCGCATGGGGCCGCAATAGCCGTTCGCCCGCGCGACCGCCTCGGTGATCCCGAAGCAGGTCGGCCCGCCCTTGTCGGCGGGGTTCGCGACATAGCCTCCCTCGCGCTCGATCAGCGCGTCCACCAACCTGTCCACGTCCACCCCGTCCACCGGCGCCTCCCCTCCGAGTCGTGCTTGTATAACCAAATAGGTGTGCTGTAGGAAAGTTGTTTGAACCCACTGTGGTGGATGACGCTTGGTGCGCCTGCCGCTAAACCCCGGCCATGGCCTACCGATTCCTGTGCGCGCTGGGCGCAGCCGCGCTGCTCTTCTCCGCTCCTGCCTCGGCCGCGCTCAGCCGGCCCGAGCAGGTCATGGTGCAGACCGTCGATGCCGAGCAGCAGCGCACGGTCGACATGCTTGCGCGCTGGGTGAACCAGAACAGCGGGACGATGAACAAGGCGGGCGTCGATGCGGTCCGCGACATGATCGTCCCCGAGCTGAGGGAGCTCGGCTTCACCACGCAGTGGATCGACCTCGCCTCGGTCGGCCGCGCCGGCCACCTCGTCGCGCGCCACGTCGGCAGCAAGCGCGGCAAGAGGCTTTTGCTGATCGGCCATCTCGACACGGTGTTCGAGCCCGATTCCCCGTTCCAGCGATGGGAGCGGACCGGCGACCTCGCCAAGGGACCCGGCGCGGGCGACGACAAGGGCGGGGATGCCGTCATCATCGCTGCCTTGCGGGCGATGAAGGCCGCGGGCACGCTCAAGAATGCGAACATCACCGTCTTCCTGACCGGCGACGAGGAGGATGCCGGCCGGCCGCTGGCGATTTCCCGCCGCGACCTCATCGCCGAGGGCAAGAAGGCCGACGTCGCGCTCGATTTCGAGGACCTGGCGGTGGAGGACGGTCCCAGCGGTCCGATGGACATGGGCTCGACCGCGCGGCGGAGCGCGGGCAGCTGGACGCTGACGGTCACCGGCCACGCCGCCCACTCGGCTGGCGTCGGCGCCGGCAATTACGGGGCGATCTACGAGCTCGCCCGGATCATCGACCAGTTCCGGCGCGAGCTTCCGGAGGACAAGCTGACCTACAATGTCGGTCTCGTCGGCGGCGGCCAGACCGCGACGCTGGACGCGGACATGATCCGGCTTGAAGCGACCGGCAAGACCAACATCATCGCCGCCACCGCCGTCGCGCGCGGCGACCTGCGCGCGATCAGCCAGGAGCAGATCGACCGGGTCGAAGCGAAGATGCGCGCGATCGTCGCCCAGCCGCTCGCCGGCGCGAAAGCGGAGATCAGCTTCGACGAGGACATCTACCCGCCGATGGCGCCGACCGCGGGCAATCGCGCGATCCTTGCCGCGCTCAACGGCGTCAACCGCGACATGGGGCTCGCCGAAATGGGCGAGCTGGACGCATCGAAGCGCGGCGCCGGCGACATCAGCTTCGTCGCCGCGGACGTCGACGGACTCGCCGGCATGGGGCCGTCGAGCTCCGGATCGCACACGGCCGGCGAGACGGTCGATATTCCGTCCATCTTCAAGCAGGCGAAGCGCGCGGCGATCCTGATGAGCCGGCTTGCCGCGCAGCACCGCTAGGGCGGCGTTGTTCCGTTAGCGGAACAATCATGCAACTGAAACGCTTCTTCCGGGTTGTGCGTCGGGCGAGAGTGTATCTCCCCCGTCGGGCAACGGAGTAGGCGTTTTTGGAGGGGGTCCTGGATCACGTGGAAAAATTGAAGTCCGACCCCTTCAAACTGCTCATCCAGTCGATTGTCGACTATGCGATCTACATGCTGGACCCCGACGGTTTCGTGACCAGCTGGAACGCGGGCGCGGAGCGGATCAAGGGCTTTCACGCCGACGAGATCGTCGGCCAGCACTTCTCCACCTTCTACACTCCGGAGGACCGCGAGGCGGGCATGCCGCAGAAGGTGCTCGAGACCGCCCGCCGCGAGGGCAAGTACGCGGGCGAAGGGTGGCGCGTGCGCAAGGACGGCTCGCGCTTCTGGGCAAGCGTCGTCGTCGACCGGATCAACGATGAAGAGGGCAATCTGATCGGCTTCGCCAAGATCACCCGCGACATGACCGAGCAGCGCGACGCGCAGCATGCGCTGCTGGAAGCCGAGCGCCGCTTCCGCATCCTCGTCCAGGGCGTCACCGATTACGCCATCTTCATGCTCGATCCCGAAGGCAAGGTCGCGAACTGGAACGCGGGCGCGGAGCGGATCAAGGGCTACACGCCCGAAGAAATCGTCGGCGAGCATTTCAGCCGCTTCTACACCCCCGAGGACAGGGAAGCGGGGGTCCCCGACCGCGCGCTCGAGCAGGCGCGGACGGCGGGCCGCTACGAGGCCGAGGGCTGGCGCGTGCGCAAGGACGGCACCCGCTTCTGGGCGAGCGTGGTGGTGGACGCGATCAAGGACGAGGACGGCAGGCTGATCGGATTCGCCAAGATCACCCGCGACATGACCGAGAAGCGGGAGGCCCAGCTCCGCCTCGAGGAAAGCCGCGAGCAGCTTTTCCGCTCGCAGAAGATGGAGGCGCTCGGGCAGCTCACCGGCGGCCTCGCGCACGATTTCAACAACCTGCTGACCGCGATCCTCGGCGCGTGCGAGCTCGGCCTCAGGAACATCAACGATCCGGACAAGGTGCGCCGGATGCTCGAGGGCGTGCGCGGCTCCGCCCAGCGCGGCGCGAGCCTGACCAAGCAGCTGCTCGCCTTCGCCCGCGCCCAGCCGCTCGAGATCAAGCAGATCGACCTCAAGACCTTCTTCTCCGACGTGACGACGCTGGTCCGCCCGTCGCTGCGCAGCGACATCGAGGTGGTCACCGAGATTTCCGACCAGCTGTGGCCGATCGATGCCGACGCCGGCGCGCTCGAGCTCGCGCTGTTGAACCTCGCCTTCAACGCGCGCGACGCGATGAAGGAAGGCGGGACGCTCAAGATCAGCGCCCACAACGAGGTGCTCGACGGCCAGCCTGACGGGCTTCGCGGCGAGCATGTCGTGCTCAAGGTCTCCGACACCGGCACGGGAATGCCGCGCGAGGTGATGGACCGCGTCTTCGAGCCCTTCTTCACCACCAAGAGCTTCGGCGAAGGCACCGGCCTCGGCCTCAGCCAGGTGTTCGGCTTCGCGAAGCAGCTCGGCGGCGCCGTCGAAGTGCAGTCCGAGCCGGGCAAGGGCTCGTGCTTCTGCCTCTACTTGCCCGCGAGCCGCGGCCCGGAAGCCGTGCAGACGCGCAGCAACGGGACCCGCTCGCTCGGCCGCGTCCTCATCGTCGAGGACGACGCCTTCGTCGCCGAGCTCGCCGCCGACATGCTTTCCGAGCTCGGCTTCCAGAGCACCGTCGCCCACAGCGCGAAGGAAGCGTTCGAGCAGCTGACGACGAAGGACAAGCCCAAGCTCGTCTTCTCCGACATCGTCATGCCGGGCGGCCTCACCGGCATCGAGCTTGCGCGCAAGGTCCGCGAGCGCTTTCCCGAGCTGCCGATCCTGCTCACCACCGGCTATAGCGAGCAGGTTGCCGCCAGCCACGGCTTCCCGGTCCTCCAGAAGCCGTACCAGCTCGACGCGCTGGCCGACGCGCTCGGCAATCTCCTGAAACAGCAAATCGCCGTCCATTGAGGCGCTTGACGGCGCAAGCTTGACAGCCCCGCGCAATGGGATTCTCATTCCCCTGCCGCGCACGCGGCGCGGCGTGGAAGGGGGACTTCCAATGGCTACCACTGCCCGGCGGGCAACGCCCGCCCATCTCTGGATCGTCGGAATTCTTGCGCTGGCCTGGAACGGCTTCGGCTGTTTCGACTATCTGATGACGGTCACCGAAAACCAGACCTATCTCGGCAACATCCCGGCCGACCAGATCGCCTATATG
The DNA here is from genome assembly GCA_050261135.1 of Bacillota bacterium. Classification (GTDB taxonomy): domain Bacteria; phylum Pseudomonadota; class Alphaproteobacteria; order Sphingomonadales; family Sphingomonadaceae; genus Sphingomicrobium. The sequence goes on along the minus strand of JBLNCZ010000021.1, from coordinate 131,066 downwards.
AACGCTCTGCCGACCTGGCTGACCGGCGCCTGGGCGATCGGCGTCTGGGGCGGGCTCCTCGGTTCGCTATTGCTGCTGATGCGCAGCCGTCACGCAGTGCTCGCCTTCGCTTTGTCGTTCGTCGCCGCGGTCATCGCCATGGGCTACGAGATGTTCATGACCGAGCAGCCGGCGAGCATGAAGGCGGGCGCAATGGCGGTCATGCCGTGGGTGGTTCTCGCGGTCTGCGCGCTGCTCCTCTGGTACAGCTGGAACGCGGAGAAGAAGGGCCTGCTTCGCTGACAGTCGCGGGGGCGGCGCCCGCCGCCGCCCCTGTTAAATGCTGTGGCGGTTACGCCGCAGTGAGGGACGAACGCGACCGTCGGCGCGATCCCCGCTTGCATGGCTGTCAATATCGACGATGCTGCTTCCCGCTCGGTCCGAAGACGAGTGGGGAGGGTCGGTTCATGTTCAAAAAGGCAATCCGCGGCGCGCTCGCGTGCGCGTCACTCGGCGTCATCGCCGCCGTTTCGACGCCCGCGTCGGCCCAGCAGATCGACCGCATCGTCGCGGTCGGCGACAGCTATGCGGACACCGGGAACGCCTTCGCGCTCGGCTATGCCAACCCGGACGCGCTCGCCGTCTATCCGACCGGCCGCTTCTCGGGCAGCACCAACTACATCGATGCCCTCGCGCAGATGCTCCAGGTTCCGGTGGAGGATTTCGCCGTCGGCGGCGCGTTCGGCGGCACCAACAACGGCACGCTCTGCTTCGACCCCGTCTATGGCGCGCCGCTATGCGGCAAGGGCCTCGAATATGAGGTCGACCAGTTCCTGAACGTCGGTCCGCAATCCGCGGTCTTCCCGGACGCGTCGCCGGTGCTCGATCGGAGCGACCTCCTCGCAATCTCGATCGGCGGCAACGACTCGCGCTTCTACCAGCAGGCGGGCGGCACGCTTGCCAATGCCGCAGCGGCGGGCACTGCGGCCGCGGCGGGGACGGCGGTCCAGCTCGACCGGCTGGTCGGAACGGGAACGCCGACCATCAGCTTCCTCGCCCTTAACGGCGCAGTCGCGCCCGAGGTCGCCAACGACCCGGCAGCGCAGCAAATCCGCGGCGTCTTCTCGACCGCTTATTACAACAGCCTCCAGCCGGTGCTCGCCGGCTATGCCGCCAACGGCTCGATCGTCCATTATCTCGACGGCCAGCTGGTGCTTCAGAACATCATCGCCAATCCGGCCGCCTACGGCATCACCAACGGGCTCGTCTGCCCGATCTTCCCCGATCCGACCTGCATCGTGAACTCGAGCGGCTACCTGTTCTACGGCGATGCGCTGCACCTGACCTCGCAGGGCTTTGCGATCCTCGCGCGCTACGTCGCGACCCAGCTCGCCGCGCCGCTGACGCTGCAGGCGCCGTCGGACCTCGGGCTCGATACCGCGCGCCAGTGGGGCCGGACGCTGTCGAGCCGGGCGGACCTCGGCCGCGGCGCCGCGGCGCCGGGCCTGCGCCTGTTCCTGCTCGGCGACGCTTTCTCGCACGACCTTTCGGAGACCGACACCAACAGCGCCTTCGAAGTCCGCGGCGCGGGCGTCACCGCCGGCGCGGAGCTCGGCCTGCCGATGGGTGTCGTCGGCGTCGCGGCGAACTACAGCCGGCCGCGCGTCCGCTTCGGCAACGAAAGCGCTCGCGTCGACGGCCGCAGCTGGGAGCTCGGCGCCTATGGCGCGGTCGGCCTCCTCGGGCTGTTCGGGCAGGCGCATCTCGGCTTCGGCAAGGACCGCAACCGCATCGACCGCGCCGGCGTCGTCGAAGGCATGAGCGCAAGCCCGCACGGCACCCACACGACCGCCGGAGTGAAGGCCGGCTATCTCATGTCGCTTGCCGCGCTGAAGCTCGGCCCCGTCCTCGCCGTCGATTACGCCCACGCCAAGGTCGACGGCTATACCGAGAGCGGCGACCCCGCGCTGACTCTGAACGTCGGCGGGCAGAGCGCCAAGGCGCTGACCGGCCAGGCGGGCCTCGAGGCGCGCGGCGATCTCGCCGGACTTCACGCCTTCGCCGATGCGACGATCGAGCATGAGTTCAGCGGCGACGACCGCCTCATCAACTTCTCGCAGACCGACGCCCCGATCATCGTCAATCATTGGCAGGTGTCGGGAAGGAAGCAGACCTACGGCAGGATTTCCGGCGGCGCCTCTGCCGAGATCCCGGGCGGCATCGGGATCAACGTCTCGGCAAGCTCGACCCTCGGCCGCGACGGCGGCCAGGAACTCGGCGCACAACTGGGAATCAAGGCCGCTTTCTAGCGGCCTTGCAGCAGCTCAGGCGGCGCGCGGCACGATGCGGTCGAGATCGCCGTTCAGCGCGCGCTTCGCTTCGAGCAGCTCGTAATCGTCCTGGAGGCCGAGGAAGAATCCCTCGGACATGCGGAAATAACGGGAGAGGCGAAGATCGAGCTCGGCGTCGACCGCCGCCTCACCTGCAATCACCGCCCGCAGCCGCTCGACGTTCACGCGCAGCGCATCGGCCAGCGCCTCGGTAGTGAGGCCCAGCGGCTCCATGAACTCGCTGACCAGCAGCTCTCCGGCATGTGCGTTGTGCAGCCAGTCAGGCTCAGTGGTAGTCGACGATCTCGACATGGGTCGCAGCACCATCCTTCCAGACGAAGCATATACGCCACTGCATATTAATGGAAATGCTGCGCTGGCCTGCTCGGTCGCCGGTCAGCTCGTGCAAGCGGTTCGACGGCGGATTGCGAAGATCGTCTAAGGACTTCGCCCTGTTCAGCATCTTGAGCTTGTCGAGCGCGCGATCCTGAATGTCCGCCGGCAGCTTGTGGCTACGCAGGCCGTTCCAGATGCGCTCGGTCTCCTTGTCGGCAAAGCTGCGGATCATGACCCTGTTTAGCTCCGACGATCGGATTGGCGGTAGGTTCGTTAACTGAACCAAGTTGCACCAAGCGTGCGCCGGAAGCGATCGGACAGTTTTCTTTAGCCCCGCCGCCCGCCGAAGCGGGTGCGCTGCTGCTTGCCGAAGCGGCCCTTGCGCGTGCCGGGCTTGCCTTCGCTCGAATTGCCGAGCGCGCGCGGCGCGACGCGCTGGTCGTGCGGGATCCCGAGATCGTCCTCCTCGAGCCGCCGGATCTCGTCGCGCAGCCGCGCCGCTTCCTCGAACTCCAGGTCCGCGGCGGCCTTGCGCATCCGTTCCTCGAGGTCGGCGAGATAGGCCTTGAGGTTGTGCCCGACGAGGTGCGGGCGCTCCTCGTCGCCTGTGTCGACGACGACGCCGTCGCGCTGCGTAACGTCGGCGAGCAGGTCGTGGATCTGCCGCTTGATGCTTTCGGGCGTGATCCCATGCTCTTCATTATAGGCGAGCTGCTTCTCGCGCCGGCGCCCGGTCTCGGCGAGCGCGCGCTCGATCGATCCGGTGATCGTATCGGCGTAGAGGATCACGCGGCCCTCTACGTTGCGCGCCGCGCGGCCGATGGTCTGGATCAGTGACGTCTCGGACCTCAGGAAGCCTTCCTTGTCCGCGTCGAGGATCGCGACCAGCCCGCATTCCGGGATGTCGAGCCCCTCGCGCAGCAGGTTGATGCCGACAAGCACGTCATAGACGCCGAGCCTCAGCTCGCGGATCAGCTCGATGCGCTCCAGCGTCTCGACGTCCGAGTGCATGTAGCGGACCTTGAGGCCCGCCTCGTGGAGATATTCGGTCAGGTCCTCGGCCATGCGCTTGGTCAGCGTCGTGACCAGCGTCCGATAGCCCTTGCGCGCGGTCTCCTTCGCCTCGTGGACGAGGTCGTCGACCTGGTCCTCGACGGGCTTGATCTCGACCGGCGGGTCGATGAGCCCGGTCGGGCGGATCACCTGCTCGCTGAACACGCCGCCCGTCTCGTTCATTTCCCACGGGCCGGGCGTCGCCGAGACGAACACCGACTGCGGCCGCATCGCGTCCCATTCGTTGAAGCGGAGCGGGCGGTTGTCGATGCAGCTCGGCAGGCGGAACCCGTACTCCGCCAGCGTGATCTTCCGCCGATGGTCGCCGCGCGCCATCGCGCCGATCTGCGGCACCGTCTGATGGCTCTCGTCGATGAACAGGAGCGCGTTGTCCGGCAGGTACTCGAAGAGCGTCGGCGGCGGCTCGCCGGGGAGGCGGCCGGTGAGGAAGCGCGAATAATTCTCGATCCCCGCGCAGCTGCCGGTCGCGGCAATCATCTCGAGGTCGAAATTGGTGCGCTGCTCCAACCGCTGCGCCTCGAGCAGCCGCCCTTCCGCCGTCAGCTCCTTCAGCCGCTCGGCAAGCTCATGCTTGATCGCTTCCATCGCCTGCTTGAGCGTCGGGCCGGGCGTCACATAGTGCGAGTTCGCATAGACCTTGATGCTGTCGAGGCTCGCGATCGTCTTGCCGGTCAGCGGGTCGAACTCGCTGATCTCCTCGATCTCGTCGCCGAAGAAGCTCACCCGCCACGCCATGTCCTCATAGTGCGAGGGGAAGATTTCGAGGCTGTCGCCGCGCACCCGGAAGCTGCCACGGGTGAACGCCTGGTCGTTGCGCCGGTATTGCAGCGCGACGAGCTTGCGGATGACCTCGCGCTGGTCGTCGACCGCGCCTTTCTTCAGGCTGAAGGTCATCGCCGAGTAGGTCTCGACCGAGCCGATGCCGTAGAGGCAGCTGACCGAAGCGACGATGATCACGTCGTCGCGCTCGAGCAGCGACCGCGTCGCCGAGTGGCGCATGCGGTCGATCGCCTCGTTCACGCTCGACTCCTTCTCGATGTAGGTGTCGGTGCGCGGGACGTAGGCCTCGGGCTGGTAGTAATCGTAATAGCTGACGAAATATTCGACCGCGTTCTCGGGGAAGAAGCTCTTGAATTCCCCGTAGAGCTGCGCCGCGAGGATCTTGTTGGGCGCGATCACCAGCGCGGGCCGCTGCAAGGTCTCGATCACCTTGGCCATGGTGAAGGTCTTGCCCGAGCCGGTGACGCCGAGCAGCACCTGGCTCTTCTCGCCCTCGAGCGCCGCCTCGGTCAGCTCCTTGATCGCCTGCGGCTGGTCGCCCGCGGGCTCATAGTCCGAGACGATCCTGAACTTCTTGCCGCCCTCGGCCTTGTCCGGCCGCGCGGGCTTGTGCGGCACGAAGGTCTCGGCCGTCTCTGGTTCTGCAAGGCTGGTGCGGATTTGAATCGCCATCGCCACCGATATGGGACGCCGCGCTGCAACCGGCAATTCGGCCGATACGAATGATGAGTCGGCGTGCGCGAACGGATTCTACTTTCGCACGGCACAAATTGGGTACCGGTGAGTTAATGGCGTGATTTCAGCTGCTTGATCGGTAACAGTCCCCTTGCTCCTTTCCACAATCCTGCTTCTGGCCGGGGTGATCGCGCCTGCGCCGCCCGCGCTCGACCGCCTGGTCCTGTCGGGCAGCACATCAAAGTCTCTGCAGGAGTTCGGATCCTGCTTCGCCGCAGCGCAGGAGAAACGCTCCCGGCCGTTCTGGTTCGTCCCGAATGATGGCGGCGGGCGCTTTTCCAATGAGGGCGGGCACGACGTCACCGGCCGCTACGGAATTCGCTTCACGGAGGGCCAACCACAAAACCGCATCGAGGTCTCGGTCGCAAGCCGGGGCGGGCCTGACGAGCAAGCGCTCGTGACGGCCGTAAAAAGCTGCTGGTAAAGGTCGGTGCCGAGCCCGCGCTAGTGCTGCGCCTCGGCGCCCTCTATGCTCCCGCTCGAAAGAGAGGGGGGCTCAATGAAACATGCAATCCTGCTCGGGGCCGCCGGCGCCGCATTGCTCGTCGGCTGCAACAAGGGGCCGCAGGTCGATCTCAAGAACGCGAGCGGCAACGAGGTGTCGCAGGCAGTGAAGAAGTCCGGCGTGATGAACAACGCGCTGATGGTGGAGCCGGGGCTGTGGGAATCCAAGGTGACCATCAGGGAGATGAGCATGCCCGGCCTGCCGCCGGAATATGCCGACAAGATGAAGCAGCAGATGGCGGAGCACCAGCAGCAGACGTCGAGGCACTGCATCACGCCCGAAGACCTCAAGAAGCCCAAGGCTGACTTCTTCGGCGGAAGCAATTCCTGCACCTACGAGCATTTCAACATGGGCGGCGGCAAGATCGACATGACCATGGTGTGCAAGGAAGCCGGCGCGACCCAGACGATGGCGGCAAGCGGCAGCTACACGCCGACGACCTATTCGATGGACATGTCGAGCAATGCTCCGGGCGGCGAATCCGGAATGTCGATGAAGATGCACGTCGACTCGCGTCGCGTCGGCGAATGCACCGGCAAGGACGAGGATCAGGGATAGGCTACGGCTGATTGCGCGTTAGCCCGCCGATGGCCCGCGTCTCAGTCCTCCTCAATCGCAGCGGCGGAACGCTTGCAGCGGACCCGGGCCTCGCCGACCGCGCCGCCGACGCGCTGAAGGCTGCGGGGCTCGACGTCGAGCTCGAGCTGCTGTCCGGCGGCGACTGCGCCGTCCGCGCGCGCGCCGTCGCGGAGCGCAAGGACCCGCTGCTGATCGTCGGCGGCGGCGACGGCACGATCAGCGCCGCCGCCTCCGCGCTCGCCGGCACCGATACGCTGCTCGGCATCCTTCCGTTCGGCACGCTCAACCATTTCGCGCGCGACCTCGGCATTCCTGCCGACCTCGACGAAGCCGCCAGGCTCATCGCAAGCGGCAAGGACCGCCGCGTCGACATCGGCGAGATGAACGACCGCGTGTTCATCAACAACAGCGCCATCGGCCTCTATCCGCTGATGGTGGTCGATCGCGACCTCCAGCGCCGCAAGCTCGGCCGCAACAAGCGCGTGGCGATGATCGTCGCCTCGCTCCGCACCCTGGTCCGCTTCAACCGCCACCGGCTGACGCTGACGGTCAACGAGGAGCAGACCGGCCGCGTCGACACGCCCCTGCTGTTCGTCGGCAACAATGATTACCGGCTCGACATCGGCGCCGCCGGAAAGCGCGAGAGCCTCGACGACGGCCAGCTCTGCGTCCTCGTCATGCGCAAGAAGACCCGCAGCGGCCTCATCGCCGCCAGCATCCGCGCCTTCTTCAACCGCAGCCGGCCGGACGACATGGTCCGCCTCGAAGGAGTCGAGCGCCTCCGCGTCTCCGCGCCGCGCCCGCAGCTCGTCGTTTCCCTCGACGGCGAGGTGGTTCGCGCCGAGCCTCCGCTCGACTATAAGATACGCAAGCAGGCGCTACGGGTGATCGCGCCCTGAGGCCTGCTGCTGGAGAGTGCAATTGGCGACCGATGACGAGTCACGGCTGACCAGGAACCGCGCGCGCGCGCTTCGCGTCGCCGGCCTTGCGATCATCCTGCTGAGCGCGGGAGCGGCGCTGCTCCCTGCCGGCAAGAGCATATCCTCGGACCTCATCGGCGGCCTCTTGATCGCGGCCGGACTGGTCGAGACGATTGCAGGGTCGCTCCGCCGCGAGGCGCGGCCGCTCGCGATGGCGGCGGGCTGCGTCACCGCGTTTGCCGGACTCCTCTTCATCATCAACCCGACGACGCATTTCTTCCCCACGGTCACATTGGTCATCGCCTGGCTGCTGATCCGCGGGCTGATCCTGGCGGTCGCTACGCGCCTTACCGACGGGTCGGTGCGCACCTGGACGGCGATTTCCGCCTCGGTCGACATCGCGCTTGCGCTGCTGCTGATCGCCGGCCTGTCGATCACGACCATCGTCATCAGCCTGTTCGGCCCGACGGAGCCGCTCGTCGCAAGTTTCGCCTGGTTCGTTGCCGTGAGCTTCGTCGTGAACGGGCTGCTGCTGCTCGAAGTCTCCAGCTGCGAGCGGCAGGTGTCCTCGGCCTAGCGGCCGCTTGCGGCTTGCCGGTGCGCCGGAGATAAGGCGCGCAATGTTCGAGAGCGCGCCGAACCTGTCGGTCAACACCGTCGCCGAGATCGTGCGGCTCGCGGTCGCGCCGGTGTTCCTGCTCAGCGGCATTGCCTCCTTCGTCAACGTGTGCACCTCGCGCCTGTCGCGCATCGTCGACCGCTCGCGCGACGTCGAGCCGAAGCTGCTCGCCAGCCGCGGCGCCGAGCACGACCGCTGGCTCGCCGAGCTGCAGGTGCTCGACCGCCGCATGAGCCTCGTCAGCTGGGCGATCTCGCTCTCGGTCCTCTCGGCGGTGCTGATCTGCGCCGTCGTCGTGCTGCTGTTCAGCGCCAGCCTCACGCGGCTCCACGTCGCGACCACCATCGCCTGGCTGTTCATCGGCTCGATGGTCGCCATCGGCGTCGGCTTCGCCATCTTCCTCGTTGAGACCCGCGTCGGCTCGCGCGCCGTGCGAGTCCGCTCCGAGCTTCTCCAGCATACGGTGGACGAGGGCCGCTAGGGCGCTTATCGCCTGCCCCTCAACCAGGGAGCCGATAGAAATATGAACCGCGCCGACGCCGCCGGAAGCCACGTCCTCGACCGGGTCCTCGTGCTCGAGATGGTGCGCGTCACCGAGGCGGCGGCCATCGCTGCCTCGCGGCTGATCGGACGGGGCGACGAGAAGGCGGCCGATGCCGCTGCGGTCGAGGCGATGCGTGCTGCCCTCAACGAGCTGCCGATGGACGGCACGGTGGTGATCGGCGAAGGCGAGCGCGACGAAGCGCCGATGCTCTACATCGGCGAGCGCGTCGGCTCCGCGCAGGACAGCGGCCCCAGGATCGACATCGCCCTCGATCCGCTCGAAGGCACCACGATCACCGCGAAGGCCGGCCCGAACGCGCTCGCGGTGCTCGCCATCGCCGAGAGCGGCTGCCTCCTCAACGCGCCCGACACTTATATGGAGAAGCTCGCGGTCGGCCCCGGCTATCCCGACGGCACGATCGACCTCAACCGCAGCGTCGCCGACAATGTCCGCTCGGTCGCCAAGGCGAAGGGGGTCGAGCCGGCCGAGATCACCGCCTGCGTGCTCGACCGGCCGCGGCACGAAGCGATCATCGCCGAGCTTCGCGCGCTCGGCTGCGGCGTGCGGCTGATCCCCGACGGCGACGTCGCCGGAGTGATCGCGACCACCGATCCGGCGACCGGAATCGACATTTACATGGGCACCGGCGGAGCGCCCGAAGGCGTGCTCGCCGCGGCGGCGCTTCGCTGCGTCGGCGGGCAGATGCAGGGGCGCCTCGTCTTTCGCAACGACGACGAGATCGAGCGCGCGCACCGCTGGGGCATCCGCGAGCTGCAGCGCATCTACCACCTGGAGGACATGGCGAAGGGCGACTGCATTTTCGCCGCGACGGGCGTCACCGACGGATCGCTGCTGCGCGGCGTGCATCGCGGGCGCGGCTGCACCACCACCGAAAGCATCGTCATGCGCGCAAGCACCGGCACCGTCCGCCGGGTATCCACAGAATACCACGACCTCAGGCACCGCAGCCTCTAGACCGCGGAATCCCCGACTCTTACCTTTGCGGCGGTGACCGCCGCGCTCAACATCGAACGATCCGTGACCGGCCAGCCGTGGCGCTGGCGGCGGCAGGCGGACGACAGCCTTGGCATGGACGCGCTGGTCGACGAGCTGCTGCTCGCGCGCGGCGTGCCCCGGGAGGATCTCGCCCGCCACCGCGATCCGAGGATCCGCGACTTCCTGCCCGACCCGAGCTGCTTTGCCGACATGGACAAGGGCGCGAGGCGTCTCGCCGACGCGATCCAGTCGGGCGAGAGGATCGCGATCTTCGGCGACTATGACGTCGACGGAGCGACCAGCGCGGCGCTGCTGACGCTGCTGCTGCGCCGTTTGAACGCCGAGCCGATCGTCTACATCCCCGACCGGCTGATGGAGGGCTACGGCCCGTCCGGCAAGGCGCTGTGCGAGCTGAAGGAGCGCGGCGCGAGCGTCGCGGTGTGCGTCGACTGCGGCGCCCAGGCATTCGACGCGCTCGAAGAAGCGAAGGCCGCGGGGCTCGACGTGATCGTGGTCGATCACCACCAGTGCGCGAGCCTGCTTCCCGTCGCCCACGCGCTGATCAATCCCAACCGGCTCGACGAGAGCGAGGACGGTGCCGCCCACGGCCATCTCGCCGCCGTCGGCATGGCCTTCCTGCTCGGCGTCGCGCTCATCCGCGAGCTTCGCGGCCGCGGCTTCTTCGAAGCGCTTGCGGAGCCGAAGGTCCTCGACCTGCTCGACCTCGTCGCGCTCGGCACCGTCGCCGACGTCGCGCGCCTCAAGAGCCTCAACCGCGCGTTTGTGACCCAGGGCCTGCGAGTCATGGCCGCGCGCCAGAACGTCGGCCTCGCCGCGCTCGCTGAAGCTGCGCGGCTGGTGAAGCCGCCGAGCTGCCGCGACCTCGGCTTCGCGCTCGGCCCGCGCATCAACGCCGGCGGGCGCGTCGGCAAGTCCGACCTCGGCGTGCGCCTGCTCACCTGCACCGACCCCGAGGAAGCGCGCGCCATCGCCGCCGAGCTCGACCGCCTCAACGAGGAGCGCCGCGCGATCGAAATGCTCGTCTGCGAGCAGGCCGAGGCCCAGGCGCGCGACCGCGCCGGCGACCCGGTGATCACCGTCATGAGCGGCGGCTGGCACCAGGGCGTGATCGGCATCGTCGCGGGGCGCCTCAAGGAACGCTTCGGCCGCCCCGCCATCGTCATTGCCGAATGCGAAGACGGCACCGGCAAGGGGTCGGGCCGCTCGATCTCGGGCGTCGACCTCAGCGCGGCCGTGCTCGCCGCCAGGGACAGCGGGCTTCTCATTGCCGGCGGCGGGCACGCCATGGCGGCCGGGCTGACCCTTCCGCCGGGCGGCCTCGAGCCGTTCCGCCATTTCATCAACGAGCGGCTCGCCGCCGACGTCGCGAAGTCGCGCGCCGACAAGGCGCTGCTCCTCGACGCTTTGCTCGCGCCCGGCGGGGTGGCCGCGGCGCTGTGCGACGCCCTCGACGCGGCAGGTCCCTACGGCGCCGGCTGGCCGAGCCCGCGCGTCGCCGCCGGCCCCGCCCGCCTGCTCAAGACCGGCATCGTCGGCGACGGCCATGTGCGCGGCCTCGCCTGCGGCGACGACGGCAAGAGCTTCAAGTGGATCGCCTTCCGAAGCGCCGGCAGCGACCTCGGCCAGGCCCTGCTCTCCTCCCCAGCCGACGCGCGCTGGTGGCTCGCCGGATCGATCAAGCGCGACGAATGGAACGGCGGCAATGCCGCCGAGATGCACGTTGACGACGCCGCGCTCGCTTGACCCCGAAAACCCCCTCGCCTAACCGGCGAGCGCCTATCCGGCCCCATCGTCTAGCGGTCTAGGACGTCGCCCTTTCACGGCGAAAACACGGGTTCGAGTCCCGTTGGGGTCACCACGAATAGACAGCCCGGGGGGCTGTCGTCATTCGTGGTGAGAAATCGGCAAATTGTCGGAGTTCAATCTACGTAACATTACGGAACTCCGGCCTGTTCGCATTCGTCTAGCCTGCAACCGTGAATCGGGGGCTCGTGAACACAGCCGGTCGGCACAGTCAGGCAAAGCGGCCGCGCGCTGCCGCTGCCGCCCTCGCTTTCCTCGTCGCCGGCTGCAACCGCGGCATCCTCGATCCGGTCGGCCCGGTCGCGGGCGCCGAGAAGCAGATCCTCATCAACTCGACCGCGATCATGCTGGCGATCATCATCCCGACGATGATCGCGACGATAGCGGTCGCCTTCTGGTTCCGCCGCGGCAACAGCAAGGCGACCTACCGCCCCGACTGGGAATATTCGGGCGCGATTGAGCTGGTCGTGTGGGCGATCCCCGCGCTCACCGTCATGCTGCTCGGCGGGATCGCCTGGATCGGGAGCCACGAGCTCGAGCCGAGCAAGCCGCTGGCGTCGAACAAGCCGCCGCTCCGCGTCGACGTCGTCTCGATGGATTGGAAGTGGCTGTTCATCTACCCCGACCAGCACATCGCCACCGTCAACCAGCTCGTCGTTCCGGCGGGCACGCCGGTCAGCTTCCGCCTTACCTCGGCGACCGTGTGGAACGTCTTCTTCGTCCCGCAGATGGGGACGATGATCTACACCATGCCGAACATGACGACGCGCCTGAACCTCCAGGCCGACCGCCAGGGCGTGTTCGAGGGCCGCTCGGCCCAGTTCAGCGGCGACGGCTTCCCCGGGATGGAGTTCAAGGTCCACTCGGTCGCGCCGCAGCAATTCGCCGCCTGGGCGCAGTCCGCGCACGGCGGGGGCGGCGTGCTCGACGCCGCCGCCTACGCCAAGCTTTCGCAACCCACCAGCTATGTGAAGCCGATGATCTTCAGCAATGTCGCCCCGGGGCTGTTCGAAGCGATCGCCAGCGGGCATTCGCCGGGAGCGGCGCCGATGCAGCTTCCGCATAACCGGCCGGCGCCCGGTGCAGGAGCGCCGGAATGAGCCCGATCTTCGGCAGGCTCACCTGGCACGCCATCCCGTTCCAGGAGCCGATCCCGCTGATCACGTCGATTGTCGTGATCCTCGGGCTCGCGGCCATCGCGCTGTGGATCACCCGGATCAAGGCGTGGCCGTTCCTGTGGAACGAGTACATCACCTCCACCGATCACAAGAAGATCGGCATCATGTACATCGTCCTCGGCTTCGTGATGCTGATCCGCGGCTTCGCCGACGCGATCATGATGCGCGCGCAGCAGTTCGTCGCCGTCGGCGCCTCGCAGGGCTATCTGACGCCCGAGCATTACAACCAGATCTTCTCCGCCCACGGCGTCATCATGATCTTCTTCGTCGCGATGCCGCTGGTGATCGGCTTCATGAACTTCGTCGTGCCGCTGCAGCTCGGCGTGCGCGACGTCGCCTTCCCCACGCTCAACAACGTCAGCTTCTGGCTGACCGCGTCGGGCGCGCTGCTGGTCAACATGAGCCTGTTCCTCGGCGAGTTCGCGCGGACCGGCTGGCTCGCCTTCCCGCCCTTGAGCGAGAAAGCCTTCTCGCCCGGCGTCGGCGTCGACTACTACCTCGTCGCGCTACAGATATCCGGCGTCGGCACGACGCTCACCGCCGTCAATTTCGTCGCGACCATCCTCAAGATCCGCGCGCCGGGCATGAGCTACCTGCGCATGCCGGTGTTCTGCTGGACCTCGCTTGCCTCCAGCCTGCTCATCCTCGCCGCCTTCCCCGTCCTCACCGCCACCTTGGCGATGCTGATGCTCGACCGCTACCTCGGCTTCCACTTCTTCACCAACGACGGCGGCGGCAACTCGATGCTGTACATGAACCTCATCTGGGTATGGGGTCATCCGGAGGTCTACATCCTCGTCCTCCCCGCCTTCGGCATCTATTCGGAGGTCGCCGCGACCTTCTCCGGCAAGCCGCTGTTCGGCTACCGCTCGATGGTCGTCGCGACGCTCGCCATCTGCATCCTCAGCTTCACCGTCTGGCTGCACCATTTCTTCACCATGGGCGCCGGCGCCGATGTCAACGCCGTGTTCGGAATCGCGAGCATGCTGATCGGCATCCCGACCGGAGTGAAGATCTACAACTGGCTGTTCACCATGTACGGCGGCCGGGTCCGCTTCACCGTGCCGATGCATTATCTGATCGGCTTCATGCTCCTGTTCGTCGGCGGCGGCCTGACCGGCGTTCTGCTCGCCATCCCGCCGGTCGATTTCGTCGTCCACAACAGCCTGTTCCTGGTCGCCCACTTCCACCACGTGATCATCCCCGGCGTCGTCTTCGCGATGCTCGCCGGCTACACCTACTGGTTCCCCAAGGCGTTCGGCTTCACGCTCGACGAGCGGCTCGGCAAGCTCGCTTTCTGGGGATGGTTCATCGGCTTCAATCTCGCCTTCATGCCGAGCTACCTGCTCGGCTTCTGGGGCGGGACGCGGCGCATGCAGCACATCTCCGACCCGAGCTGGAAGCCGTGGCTGGGGGTCGAGCTGGTCGGAGCCCTGTTCATCGCGGCGGGCATCGCCTTCCTCGCGATCCAGCTCTTCTGGTCGATCAAGACGCGCGACCAGCGCCGCGACGTGACCGGCGACCCGTGGGACGGCCGCACCCTTGAATGGCTGACCCTGTCTCCGCCCCCGCATTACAACTTCGCCGTCCTTCCCGACGTCCACGGCGAGGAAGCCTATTGGCACCGCAAGCAGAAGGCGATCGAGCGCGACGAGCTCATTCCCGAGCCCGATTACCAGCCGATCGAAATGCCGCTCAACACCCCGACGGGCGTGATCGTCGCCTTCTTCGCCTCGGTCTGCGGCTTCGCGATCATCTGGTACATCTGGTGGCTCGCGGTCCTCGGCCTCGTCGGCGCCTTCGCGGTGTTCGTCTGGTACGCGTGGCGCGACGAGCATGAGCATATCATTCCCGTGGAGGAAGTGCGGGCGAACGCGCGCGAGCGCCGCCGAATCCGCATGGAACATCTGCACAAGCTGAGCCAGTCCGCATGACCACCGAAGCCCCGACGATCGGCCTCACCCACGGCGGCTCGGAGGACACCGGCCTCGGCAACCGCGGGCCCGCGTCCAAGAGCATCGTCGTACCCTACGGCTTCTGGCTGTTCGTGCTCTCGGACATGGTGCTGTTCTCGTCGCTGTTCGCGACCTACGCATCGCTCGTACACGCGACCGACGGCGGTCCCGTCACCAACCAGCTGTTCGACCGCAAGCTGGTCGCGATCGAGACCATGGCGCTGCTGCTCTCGAGCTTCGTCTGCGGCCTCGCGATGATCGCCGCCAAGCGCGCCAACATGCTGTGGACCCAGCTGTGGCTGCTCGTCACCGGCATCCTCGGCTTCGTCTTCCTGTCGATCGAGCTCTACGAGTTCGCGAAGATGATCGGCGAAGGCGCCGGGCCGCAGCGGAGCGCCTTCCTCTCGTCCTTCTTCACGCTCGTCGGCTGCCACGGCGCGCACGTCACCGCCGGGCTGATGTGGCTCGGGACGATGATGGCGCAGATCTGGGCCAAGGGCTTCCAGCCGCACATCACGCGCCGCCTGCTCTGCTTCAGCATCTTCTGGCACGCGCTCGACATCATCTGGGTCGCCATCTTCACCATCGTCTACCTGATCGGGACATTGCCATGACCGACGCCGACCGCGATCCCGAGCTGCACAATGTCGCTCCCGGCGAGCCGCACGATTCCATCCTTCCCGAGACGATCAGCTATGTCGTCGGCCTCGGCCTCGCGCTGCTCCTGACCGGCATCTCCTTCTGGGTGGCGTCCACCTCGGCGCTGTGGGGCCCCGGCGTCGCCGTCGGCCTCGTCGTGCTCGCCATCGCCCAGATGGGCGTTCACCTGGTCTTCTTCCTCCACATCACCAGCGGCCCCGACAACACCAACAACGTGCTCGCACTCGCCTTCGGCGTGATGATCGTCTTCCTGGTTATGGTCGGCACCATCTGGATCATGGCGCACCTCGCCGCGAACATGGGCCCGACGCCCGAGATGACGAACCTGATGATGCAGCGCGGCTAGAGGCGGGTCCAGGCAAGGCCGATCATCACCGCGAGCGCGACGACGCTCGCGGTCATCGCCAGCGCGGCCGAGACGCCCTTCCCGCGCGCGTAAACGAGCGCGATCCCGATCTTCACGGCCATGTTGCCGATGATCGTCCCGGCGATCGCGATGGCCGCGAGCAGCGGGGAAATGGCGTTCGCGGGAAGCCCTCCCAGCGTGATGATCGCCGTGTCGACGCTCATGCTTCCGACGATCAGAAGCAGGACGGCAATGCCGCTCTCGCCGAAGCGCCCTTCGGCCCATTTCGCCGCGACCGCGGCAAGCGCGACGAACACGAGGAAGCCGAGCGCCGGGAGCAGAGCGATCGGGTTGCCGGGCGGCGCGGGAGCGTCCGACTTTGGCGCCTGGCGGTACAGCCACATGCCGGCGCCCCAGGCGACCAGCACCGCCGGCAGAAGCAGGATCGAGATCGGCACCAGCGCGCGCGTCGCGAACACCGCCATCAGCACCGGCACGCGCAGGTACATGACCGCCGTCGCGAGCGCGATTCCGGCGGGCTCGGCGCCGGCCTTCTTCTTCGAGCCGAGCCGCTGTGCCAGCGCCTGCGTGACGGCGGTCGAGCTGTAGGCGCCCCCGATCAGCGCCGTCGCGATGGTCCCGTGCCGCTCGCCGAAAATCCGGTTCGCGACATAGCCGAGGAAGGAGAAGCCGGTGACGAGCACCACCACCAGCCACAGCCGCTGCGGGTTCCACGCCCCGAGCGGCCCATAGTCGCCGCTCGGCAGGAACGGCAGGATCGCTCCGGCGATGATCGCGTAGCGCGCGAGCGCCTTGACGTCGTCGGCGTCGAGCCGCTCCACGAACCCATGCAGCTCCTGCCGGAGCGCAAGCAAAGCCACGCCGACCGCCGCGCAAGCGATGGCAAGCGCCGGATTGCCGCTGCCCGACAGGAAGCCGATCGCTGTCGTGGAAATGGCCGCGACCGCGCTGGTCGCATCATGCTGGTCCTCGAGCGAGCGCGAATAAGCGATCACCAGCACCGCCACCATCGCCGTGACGATCGCCGCCGCGACCAGCACCTCGCCGAGCGAGCCCAGCAGCCCGGCAATGCCGCTGCCGAGCCCGAGCATGGTGAAGGTCCTGACGCCCGCCACGCGCGACCCCGGCTTCTGCTCCTTGAGCTTCCAGCCGCGCTCGATCCCGATCAGCAGGCCGCACGCGAGCGCCGTCGTGACCGACAGCGCCTGCCAGTACCAGCCCGTCAGCATGCGTCAGATGGAAAGGCCCGTGTCGCCTTCCAGCACCTGCTGCCGAAGCTGCGGCCGCTCGCCCGGTCCCCACAGCCGTGCCGTATGCACGACGCGGTAGCGCAAGGGCCCGCCGTCGGGCGTAGCGGCGCTTCGGATCGGGCGCGGGATGCAGACGAACTCGGTCCGCATCTCCTCGCCCGTGAGCCGTACGGTGGCATAGCCATGCCCGCCCATATCGACGAAAGTCAGATGCGGGGAAAGCTGCGGGTTCGACAGCGCCCGGGCGCGCTCCAGGTCGAAGCTCTTCGCATATTCGAGGCAGGAGCGGACGCCGTGCTTCAACAGCATGTTGAAGGTCCAGTCGGGCTTGGCCGCGCCCGGCCGGTCGACGAGGTAGAGCTCGCGCAGCGGGAACTTGGCGGGCGGCCGGTGCTCGTACGCTTCCATCGCGCCTGGGCTCGCGAGCGACCCGCCGACGAAGCTGACGCCCACCGGCTCGAACTTGCCGGGCGGAAGCTGCGCCGCCGCATAGCCAGCCCAGAAGCTGTGCCGGTCGCCGGACACGATCGCAAAGCCCGTGATTCCGGCGTCGCGCACCAGGTCGTAGATCTCGCCCCGTTCGATCCAGGCGGTGCCATGGTCGCCGCCGCCGAGGTTGGCGAAGCCCGCCGGCCACGGCTTGGCATATCCGGCAGGGAGGTTCTGCGGGTCCGCCCGCATGTCGAGCGTTCCCTGCGAATTGGCCCAGATCTTCCAGGTCGCGGTCGCGCGCTTCAGCTGATCCTTGAACCACGCCTTCTGCTCCGCGCCGAGGATGGTCTGCGGCGGCGCGTCCTTTTGCGGGTTCGGGATGCGGGAATCGCCGAACACGAGCTCGGCGGG
Source organism: Bacillota bacterium (assembly GCA_050261135.1). GTDB lineage: Bacteria > Pseudomonadota > Alphaproteobacteria > Sphingomonadales > Sphingomonadaceae > Sphingomicrobium. Next base: position 113,592 of record JBLNCZ010000021.1, on the reverse strand, counting down.
CGGATTGCCGCCGTTGAACGCACGGCCGCCGTCGAGGACCTGCTGCAGCTCGTCCGGGAACATGCCGTTGAACGCGGCCCAGTCGCCGAGCTTGTTCAGCGATTCGTCGCTGAACGGGTCCGCGCTTCGGTAGCTGTGCTGGTCGGTGATGATGAGGTCGAGGTGCCTGCCGTAGCGGAGCGCGCGGTAGCCCCTTAGGCTGTTGATCGCGGTGAGGTTATTCGGCTCCTGCCCGAGGCCGTTCTCGTCCCAGCTCTCGATCGCGACGTCCTTGACCGGCGGCGGCCCGAATTCGTCGAGGGTGCCGCTCGGCGCCTTCACGCGGGCGGGGATGAACTCGAACCATGCCTGGTTGGCAGCGACCTTGATGCTCTGTCCCGGGCGCGGCGGTCCGCCCGCCTGCTGGATGCTCTGCCAACCCTGCCACGAGAATTCGTGATTGTCCCACATGGCCACGAACGGCCAGCGCGCCCGCGCGTCCTGCAGGTCGGGGTCGGCGAGATAGCCCTTGTAGACAGTGCGATAGCCCTCGACCGTCAGCGGGTAATGGAAATTGCTGAACTTGCCGCCGTCCGGAATGCGCCCGACATCGTAGACGATGCGGTCATAGCGGGTCTTCACCTCGTCCGGATATTCGACGACCTCGTAGATGAAGTCGCCGAGGTGCAGCACGAAGTCGAGCTGGTCGGCCGCTGCCGCGCGCTCGTCCTCGAAGATCATCCGGCGATAGCCGTTGAGCTTGCCTTCGTTGACGCTCTGGCAGCTGACGAAGGCGAAGTTCACCGGCCGCGGATCGTCGGCCAGCGGCGCCGTGCGCGTGCGCCCGACGCGGCTTCCGTTCCCTTCAGCGTCGGTGAAGCGGTACCAGTAGGTGCGCGACGGCTTGAGCCCGCCGACCAGCACGCGCGCGGTCCAGTCCGACGCCGGCGACACCGGCGCGCGCGCGTGCGCGACGACGCGGCGGAACGCATCGTCCTCGGCCACCTCGACGGTCAGCAGCTGCCGCCCGCCGCTCGCGAACGGCCGCCGAGTCCACAGGATCACGCTCTCCGGATCGGGATCGCCGGAAGCCACGCCCTCGGGGAAGAATTCGCGCTTCTCGCTCCATTTGCTGCGCGATGCGCGGGCCCTGCCGCCCCACGCCAGCGACGCGCCCATCGCCGCCGCAACCTGCACGAACTCGCGGCGGCTGAGCGTCATTCCTACCCCCTTGCCAATCTCTCCGCGTGCCAGCGCAAATGGTCGGCCATGAACGTCGAGATGAAATAATAGCTGTGGTCGTACCCCGGCTGCCGGCGAAGCGTCAGCGCAATGCCGGCCGCGGCGCATGCTTGCTCCAGAAGCTCCGGCCGCAATTCCTTTTCGATGAACGGGTCGTCGGTTCCGACATCGACGAGGATTTCGTCGACCGCCGCGCCGCCTTTGATCAGCGCCACCGAATCATGCTTCCGCCACGCGGCGCGATCGTCGCCGAGATAGCCGGTGAGCGCTTTCTGCCCCCACGGCACCTGCGACGGCGCGACGATCGGCGCGAACGCGGAGACGCTGCGGAACCGCTCGGGGAAATTGAGCGCGACGGTCAGCGCGCCATGGCCGCCCATCGAATGGCCGGTGATGCCCTGCCGTCCCATTTCGACCGGGAACTCGGCCGCGACCAGCGCCGGCAGCTCGTCGGTCACATAGGACCACATGCGGAAGTTCTTCGCCCAGGGCTCCTGCGTCGCGTCGACGTAGAAGCCCGCGCCCTTGCCGAAATCATAGCCTTCGGCGTCCGGCACCTCGTCGCCGCGCGGGCTCGTGTCGGGCGCGACGAACGCCAGTCCCAGCTCGGCGCAGGCGGCGCGATACTCGCCCTTCTCGGTCACATTCGCATGCGTGCAGGTGAGCCCCGACAAATACCAGACGACCGGCAGCTTCGCCCCGCCCTCCGCCTGCGGCGGAAGGAAGATGGAGAAGGTCATGTCGGTGCCCGTCGCCGCCGACGCATGCTTGACGACAAGCTCCCGCCCGCCGTGCGACTTGTTCTCGCTGACGATCTCGACCGTCACTGCGCCGGCCGGTGAAGCCCGCAGAGCTTGTTGCCGTCAGGATCGCGGACATAGGCGAGGTAGAGCCTGCCGAACGAGAGGTCGCGAAAGCCCGGCGGGTCCTCGATCGAGGTGCCGCCCGCGGCGACCGCGCGGTCGTGCCACGCCTTCACTTCCTCGGGGCTGTCGAAGTTGAAGCCGATGGTCCCGCCGTTCGCGCAGCAAGCGGCCTCGCCGTTGATCGGCTTCGAAACCATGAACACGGCGCCGTTCTTGCGGTAGGCGAGCCGTCCCTTGTCGTCGACCGCCGCCTCCTTCTCGAACAGCGAATCGTAGAATTTCTTCGACCGCTCGATATCGTTCGACCCCACCATCACATGGCTGAACATGATTTCACCGCTCCCGCTAATGCGCTCGACCCCGCGAGTTCGGCCTCGCGCGGATCGCGTTCAATAAACCACCACGCTCCTGATGCTCTCGCCCGCGTGCATCAGGTCGAAGCCCTTGTTGATCTCCTCGAGCTTCAGCACGTGGGTGATCATCGGGTCGATCGCGATCCTGCCGTCCATGTACGAGTCGACGATCTTGGGCACGTCGGTGCGCCCCTTGGCGCCGCCGAAGGCCGTGCCGCGCCAGTTGCGCCCGGTGACGAGCTGGAACGGCCGCGTCGCGATCTCCTTGCCCGCTTCGGCGACGCCGATGATGATGCTCGTTCCCCAGCCGCGGTGGCAGCATTCGAGCGCGGTGCGCATCACCTCGGTGTTGCCCGTGGCGTCGAACGTATAGTCCGCGCCGCCGTCGGTCATCTCGACCACCTTGGCGACGATCTCCTCGCGGCTCATGCCCCTGGTGTTGAGGAAGTCGGTCATGCCGAACTTGCGCCCCCATTCCTCGCGCGCCGGGTTGATGTCGATCCCGATGATCTTGTTCGCGCCGACCAGCTTGGCGCCCTGGATGACGTTGAGGCCGATCCCCCCGAGACCGAACACGACGACGTTCGCGCCCGGCTCGACCTTCGCCGTCTTCACCACCGCGCCGACGCCGGTCGTCACGCCGCAGCCGATGTAGCAGCTGGTCTTGAACGGCGCGTCGTCGCGGATCTTCGCGACCGCGATTTCCGGAAGCACCGTGAAGTTCGAGAAGGTCGAGCAGCCCATGTAGTGGAAGATGGTCTCGCCCTTGTAGCTGAAGCGGCTGGTCCCGTCGGGCATCACGCCCTTGCCCTGCGTCGCCCGGATCGCGGTGCAGAGGTTGGTCTTGCCGCTGAGGCACGACTTACACTGGCGGCATTCGGGCGTGTACAAGGGGATCACATGGTCGCCCGGCTTCACGCTGGTGACGCCCGCGCCGACTTCCCGAACCACCCCGGCGCCCTCGTGGCCGAGGATGGACGGGAACAGCCCCTCGCTGTCGAGCCCGTCGAGCGTGTAGGCGTCGGTGTGGCAGATGCCGGTCGCCATGATCTCGACCAGCACTTCCCCCTGCTTCGGCCCGTCGAGGTCGACCTCGACGATCTCGAGCGGCTGCTTGGGCGCGAACGCCACGGCGGCGCGGGTCTTCATTTGGGCATCCTCCACACGTTCGATCGGCCAATAATCGCAGCTGCAGCGCGGCAACAGCCCTCCCCCTCGATGGGGGAGGGTTGGGTGGGGGTGACTCCGGAGCCCCGCTCTACGTCGGACCTCACCCCACCCCAGCCCTCCCCATCAAGGGGAGGGGGAAGCAAGGAACTTGCGGATCCAGCCGCCGACGACCTGATTGTCGTTCGGCGCGTCGAGCGAGGCGAGCGCCGCGTCGGGGTCGTTCACGCGGTCGTAGCGCTTCTCGATCAGCGCCTTGGCATAGCCGACCGAAAATTCCGGATGAAACTGGAAGGAGATCGCCGGCCGGTCCTTCCACGCCAGCGCGGCGAAGGGCGTGAAGTCGGACCGCGCCACCACCTCGGTATTCGGCGGCTGCACCACCACCTGGTCCTGGTGCGACGCGGGGACCGCCACCTGCCGCTCGCCGTTGGTCCAGCGCTGCGGATGCACCACCTCGTAGCGGTGGAGCCCTGCGCCCCAGCCCTTGGGCGACTTGACCACCTCGCCGCCCAGCGCCTGCGCCATCACCTGATGGCCGAAGCAGACGCCGACCATCTTCGCCTCGGCCGCATTGCGGATGAACTGCTGCAGCGGGCCGATCCACGGATAGGGGTCGTACACCCCCGCGGGCGAGCCGGTGACCAGGTAGGCGCCGTGCGCCGCCGGCTCCGGCAGCTGCCCCTTCTGCACGTCGAAGGTCTCGATCTCGAAGCCGGGCCCGAGCAGCTCGGCGAACATGTCGGGATAGGAGCCGAACTCGTCGGCGAGCGGATCGGGCGGTACGCCGGTCTCGAGGATGGCAAGCTTCATCGCCCCGCCTTGCCACCACAGTGCCGTTCCGCCAAGCTGAGACGATGGGGAGCGCGCTAGAGGGACGCCATGCGCTGATCACCGGCGGCGGCACCGGTATCGGCGCTGCCGCAGCCGAGCACCTCAATGCCCATGGCGCGAAGCTTTCGCTGCTCGGCCGGCGGATCGAGCCGCTCCGCGCCGTGGCCGAGGGCGTCGGCGGGACCGCCATCCAGTGCGACGTCACCGATCCCGACCGGGTCCGCGCCGCCTTCGACGAAGCGCGCGCGGCGAACGGGCCCGTCGACATCCTCGTCGTCAACGCCGGGATCGCCGAGAGCGCGCCCTTCCACAAGACCAGCCGGGAGAGCTGGGACCGCATCATTGCGACCAACCTCACCGCCGCCTTCGACTGCGCCCGCACCGCCATCGGCGACCTTCTGAAAAGCGACGGCGGCCGCCTCGTCTTCGTCGCTTCGGTCGCCTCGCTGCGCGGCGTTCCCTATGCCGCCCATTATGCGGCGTCGAAGCACGGGCTTCTCGGCCTGATGCGCAGCCTCGCCGCCGAATATGCGAAGACGAGCCTCACCGTGAATGCCGTCTGCCCCGGCTATGTCGACACGCCGATGACCGACCAGTCGGTCGCGCGCGTGTCGGAGATCACCGGGCGCACCCCCGATGATAGCCGCGCGGTCGTCACCAACATGAATGCGAGCGGCCGCCTCGTCGACCCGCAGGCGATCGGCAACGTCATCGCCATGCTCTGCCTGCCGCTCAGCCGCGACATCAACGGCGCTGCCGTCACCATCGACGGGGGGACGAGCGCGTGAGCTTCGATCCCGCCGCCTTCGCCCCGCAGCATTTCCTGTGGACCTTCGAGGACGGCATCGCGACCGTCACCCTGAACCGCCCCGAACGCAAGAACCCGCTGACCTTCGACAGCTATGAGGAGCTGCGCTCGACCTTCTACGCGCTCGACCATAATTATGCGGTGAAGGTCGTGGTGATCCGCGGCGCGGGCGGCAATTTCTGCTCCGGCGGCGACGTTCACGAGATCATCGGCCCGCTCACGAAGATGAAGCCCGAAGGCCTGCTCCGCTTCACCCGCATGACCGGCGACCTCGTGCGCGCGATGCGCCGCTGCCCGCAGCCGATCGTCGCCGCGGTCGAAGGCGTCTGCGCCGGCGCCGGAGCGATCCTCGCGATGGCGAGCGACATACGCTTCGGGCAGCCCGGCTGCCGCACCGCCTTCCTGTTCAGCCGCGTCGGCCTGTCCGGCGCCGACATGGGCGCCTGCGCGATCCTTCCGCGGATCATCGGCCACGGCCGCGCCGCCGAATTGCTCTTTACCGGCCGCGACATGACCAGCGAGGAAGGGCTCGCCTGGGGGTTCTACAATCGCGTCGTCGAGGATGTCGCTGCCGAGGCCTATGCGCTCGCCCGCGAGCTCGCCAGCGGCCCCACCCTCGCCCACGCCGTAACCAAGCGCCAGCTCGACTGCGAGTGGAACATGACCATCGACCAGGCGCTCGAGGCGGAGGCGCGCGCCCAGGCGCGGTGCATGGAAACCAGGGACTTCCACCGCGCCTACGAAGCCTTCGCCAACAAGCAGAGGCCGGAGTTTAGGGGTGATTGAGTTGCGTCACATCCCCTCCCCTTCAGGGGAGGGGCGACTCAGCGGAGCTGAGCGGGGGTGGGGCTGGTTGCAATTGGCGTCCCCCACCCCTCGCCCCTCCCCTGAAGGGGAGGGGAATGCCTGACCGCGCCCATCTCGCCTGGCCGTTCTTCACGCCGTGGCACCGCGACCTCGCCGATGAGCTCGAGCAATGGTGCGCCGACAACCTGACCGGCCGCTTCTCCGACGATCTCGACAGCGAATGCCGGATGCTCGTGCGCCAGCTCGGCGCGGCGGGATTCCTCAAGCTCTGCGTCGCCGACGGCGACCGCCGGCCCGACGTCCGCAGCCTCGCCATCGCGCGCGAGACGCTCGCCTATCACGGCGCGCTCGCCGATTTCGCCTTCGCCATGCAGGGCCTCGGCTCGGGAGCCATCTCCTTGTTCGGCACGGTCGAGCAGAAGCGCGAATGGCTTCCGCGCGTCGCGTCCGGGGAAGCGATCGCCGCTTTCGCCATGACCGAGCCGGAATGCGGCTCCGACGCGGCGAACATGCAGGCGTCCGCGATGCGCGACGGCAACGAATGGGTGATCGTCGGCGAGAAGACCTACATCTCGAACGGCGGCATCGCCGACTTCTATCTGACCTTCGCGCGCACCGGCGAAGGCGAAGGCGCGCGCGGCCTTTCCGCCTTCATCGTCCCCGCTGAGCTGGTCAGCGTCGAAGAACGCATCGAGGTCGTCGCCCCGCACCCGCTCGCCCGCCTCAGATACGACAATGTCCGAATTCCCGCCGACGCGATCGTCGGGGAACCGGGCGAAGGCTTCCGCATCGGCATGGAGACGCTCAACCTCTTCCGCGTCACGGTCGGCGCAGCCGCGCTCGGCTTCGCGCGCCGAGCGCTCGATGAAGCGGTGAGCTTCGCCAAGGGCCGCCGCCTCGGCAACGCCACCCTCGCCGACAATGCCGTCACGCAGGCGAAGCTCGCCGACATGGCGCTCGCCGTCGATGCGTCGGCCTTGCTCATCTACCGCGCCGCCTGGCAGCAGGACGAAGGCGGAACCGACAACCGCCGCGCCGCCGCAATGGCCAAGCTCCATGCGACCGAAAGCGCGCAAAAGGTGATCGACGCCGCGGTGCAGATGCACGGCGGCGCCGGAGTCACCCGCGGCGTGAAGGTCGAATCGCTCTACCGCGACATCCGTGCGCTGCGCATCTACGAAGGCGCGAGCGAAGTGCAGCGGCAAATCATCGCGCGCGATCTCTTGAAGGGGGCCAAGCCATGAAGATCCTGCAGCCGCCCAGCTGGCCGCGCCCGAAAGGCTATTCCAACGGCGTCTCCGCGCGCGGACGCATGATCTTCACCGCGGGCGTCGTCGGCTGGGACGAGAACGAAAGCTTCCCCGAATATACGCTGCACGGCCAGTTCGCCCGCGCGCTCCGCAACACGCTCCAGATCCTCGCCGAGGACGGCGCCGGCCCGCACCACGTCGTGAAGATGACCTGCTACGTCACCGACCGCCACGAATATGTGAACTCGCGCGACGAGATCGGCGCCGCCTGGCGCGAGATCATGGGCGCCAACTATCCCGCCATGGCGCTCGTCGAAGTGAAAGGCCTCGTCGAAAGCGCCGCCAAGGTCGAAATCGAAACCACCGCGGTGGTGGAAGAAGAATGATGGCGTCGCCCCATCATCCTCCCCGGAACGGGGAGGGGGACCAGCGAAGCTGGTGGAGGGGGCCCCCCGCCGCACCAACGCATCATCCTCCCCACGATTTCGTGGGGAGGGGGACCGCCGAAGGCGGTGGAGGGGCCTCTTCGCCGCAAGAAACCCCTCCACCAGCTTCGCTGGTTCCCCTCCCCCGCAAATGCGGGGGAGGATAATGGCCTACGACAGCTTCGTCCGTGACCGGCTTCCGCCGCCGGAGCTCCAGCCCGAGTTCCGCTTCGACCTGCCCGAGCTGCAATATCCCGAGCGCCTCAACGCGGCCGCGGAGCTGCTGAAGGGCGGCGACCCGCAAGCCCTCGCCGTCGTCAACGAGCACGGCCGCTGGACCTATGCCGACCTCGACGATTTCAGCGGCCGCATCGCCCGCCTCCTCGTCGACGAGGAAGGCCTCGTTCCCGGCAACCGCGTGCTCCTCCGCGGCCCCAACGGCTACACCATGTTCGCCGCCTGGCTCGGCGTGCTGAAGGCGGGCGGCATTGTCGTCGCGACCATGCCTCTGCTTCGCCCCGGCGAGATCGCCACCGTCCTCGAGCGCGCGCAGATCAGCCACGCCATCGTCGACAGCCGCTTCATCGGCGACTTCCGGCAGGGCGCCGACCAGGCGCATTGCGTGAAGCACATCGTGAAATATGACGGCGACTACGGCCGCGGCGAGCTCGAGACCCGCGCCGCGTCGCTGCGTCCGCTGCCCGCCGCCGACACCGGCCGCGACGACCCGTGCATCCTTGCCTTCACCAGCGGCACGACCGGCGTCCCAAAGGGCTGCATCCACTTCCACCGCGACGTGCTCGCGCCCTGCGACACCTTCGCCAGGCACCTCGTCGATCCGCAGCCCGGCGACCTGTTCATGACCTCCGCGCCGATGGCCTTCACCTTCGGCCTGGGGATCACGCCCATGTTCCCGCTCCGCTTCGGCGCCGCGAGCGCGACGATCGAGCAGGCGAGCCCGCCCGCGCTTCTCGACGCGATCGCGAAGTTCGGAGTCACCCACCTCGGCACCGCGCCCACCGCCTACAAGGCGATGCTCTCGCAGCCCGGGCTGGACGCGGCGCTCAAAACGCTGCGCTACTGCATCTCCGCCGGCGAGCATTTGCCCGAGGCGACCTGGCGCGCGTGGAAGGACCGTACCGGAATCGCGATCACCGACGGCATCGGCTCGACCGAGATGATGCACATCTTCGTCTCCGCGGCGGGCGCCGACATCCGCCCGGGATCCACGGGCAAGGCGGTGCCCGGCTATGTCGCGGCTGTCCTCGACGCGGACGGCAACCCCATCGAGGAAGGCGTCGGCCGCCTCGCGATCAAGGGACCGACCGGCTGCCGCTACCTCGATGACCCGCGCCAGCGCGACTATGTGCAGAACGGGTGGAACGTCACTGGGGACACCTACCGCCGCGACGCCGACGGCTATTATTGGTACCTCGCCCGCAGCGACGACATGATCGTCAGCTCCGGCTACAATATCGGCGCTCCCGAGGTCGAAAACGCGCTTCTCTCCCACCCTGCGGTGGCCGAATGTGCAGTGATCGGCGCGCCCGACCCGGACCGCGGGCAGAAGGTGAAGGCGTTCGTCGTCCTCGCTTCCGGCGCCGAAGGCTCCGACCGCCTCGTCGCCGAGCTCCAGGCCCATGCCAAGGCGCAGATCGCGCCCTACAAATATCCGCGCGAGATCGCCTTCGTCGACGCGCTGCCGAGGACCGCGACCGGCAAGCTCCGCCGCGGGGAGCTAAGGGAAAAGTAATTTGCACCGCGGCCCGCTCTGCGTGAACATGCGCCCGCCGAGTTGACGAGCGCACGAGGGGGCACGCTCATGGAATTGCACATGCCGGACATCAGCCACATCCCGCACCCGCACCTCGAACGGCGGCGCGAGATGTTCCTCAAGGCGAAGCAGGAGGCCGACGGCTTCAACTCCAAACTGGCGGTGGGGATCACCAACGTGGTGGGCACGATGTGGTGCGCCTACGCCTTCGCCTGCCTCGCGCTCATCAGCTTCCCCGCCGCGCTTCGCGCCGGCACCGCGACGCTGGTCGCCTGGTTCGCCCAGACCTTCCTTCAGCTCGTCCTTCTGTCGATCATCATGGTCGGCCAGAAGGTCGCTGCGGAGAAGTCCGACAAGCAGCTCGAGCAGACCTATTATGATGCCGAGGCGCTGCTCCAGATCAGCGACGAGATGCACAAGCTGGTGAAGCAGAACGTCCAGCTCACCGAGCAGATCAACGTCCTGCTGCAGCAGAACACCGACCTCACCGAGCAGATCAACACGCTCATCTGCAAGACGGGCAAGAAATAGCCGCCGCCGCGGCCGATTGAACCGAATCGCCGCCGTTCGACTCTAACCTTCCGGCAGCAGGTGCCCGGGGTAGGCAAGTTGGATTCTCCCCATGAATCCTTTCCCGGGCACTTGCTGCCAAACGGGTGACACGAAGGGGGACGCGTACATGTCCGAATTGACCAAATTGCGCGAGGACCATGCGGAGCTCGCGCGGCTTTTCCGCCGCCTCGGCGAAGTCGTCGAGCGGCCCGCCGCGCCGCCGCAGGTCGAGCTTTACGAACTGCGCCGCGAGCTCGTTTCGACCCTGCTCGCGCATCTCAAGCTCGAGGATTGGGCGCTGTACCCGCGCCTCATCGAAAGCGGCCAGCCGGACCTCGCCTCGGCCGGGCGGATGTTCAAGGAAGAGATGGGCGGCCTCGCCCCGGCCTTCCTCGCTTATTCCGACAAGTGGAACGCGGGCAGCATCGAGGCGGACTGGGCCGGCTATTGCGCCGACACCCGCGCCATCCTCGATGCGCTGATGAACCGCCTCACCCGCGAGAACCGCGAGCTTCTGCCGCTCCTCGAACGGCTCGACCGCGCCGCCTAGCGCTAGGGGTGCGGGATCGCGCCCAGCAGGTCGCCGATCCCGATCCGCCTCTTCTTGGGCGGTTGCTGCCGCTGCGGCTGCTGCGGCGGCGGCGCATCCTCGTCGCGCGCCGCATAGCCGCCATAATCGCCCATTCCGCGGATCAGCGACGCCGTCGTCTTGAAGCGCACCTTGGTCGCCCATTTCGGCGCCTTCGGATTGTCGCTGAAGTCCGCTTCCGGCCCGTAGCCGATCATCATCACCATGCCGCTGCGCGACGCCGCCGCCACTTCGGCCGGAAGCACGCATTCGTTCGCGCTCGGCGGGAGCACCGACCCGGCGGCGACCAGCTTCTTCACTTCGGCCGGCGCGAGATAGTCCATCGCCGGCATCTGCGCCGATTTCGCCGAGCTCCACATGACCACGTCGCCCTTCTCGTTGGCGCCGAACAGCGCGAGCGCATAGCCGGTCGCGGTCGGCGCCTGCTGCCACGCCAGCCGCGATGCGCCCGACGCAAGCGCGCCCGCCTCGCGCAGGCCGAGCGCCGGCATGAAGTCCTGCCCGGCGCCGAGGCTGAAGGCGATCGGCGGCGCGTAATTGGCCTCGACCTTGTGCGCGCCAAGGAGCGACCCGCTCACCGGCACCTGCCGGCTGTCGCGCTCGTTGGGCCAGCGCCCGAACCCGGGCGCGCTCGTCGGCCCGCTGCGGGTGCGCGCCATGCTCGCGAAGGCCGCCATTCCCGGCGGCACCTTGCCCGGCTCGATCTTCGAAAAGTCGATCACCGTCGGCTCGCCGGCGGCGACATGCTCGCCGCAGCCCCAGTAGATCAGCATCCGGCCCTTGGGCCGCTGGAAGTTGGCCGGCATTCCGTCCGGCTTCGCCTCGGGCGTCTCCTCGCGCGCGGGAGTCAGCAGCGGCAGGCTCGCGCCCATCTGCAGCCCCTGCGGGATCAGGTGGTCGGCCTCCGGCGCCCCCGCCGGCTTCTGCTTCGAGGCGAGCCTCAGGTCGAGCGTGCGGACCGCCTGTCCGCCGCCGCCGTTCATCATCGCCATGATCTGGGCGGTGCTCGGCCTTGCGCCGCCCATCATCCCCGCGCCCATTCCGCTCTGGGTCGCGACGTCCATCCAATAGGTCGCGACCGGTCCCGAGCTCGCGGCGGGCGCCGCTGCATAGACGGTTGCACCCACGACTGCCGCGCCAACGCCGGCGGCCAGCACGCTGAGCCTGCTCATGTCGAAACACCCCCTGTCGAGCCGCCGTTCACCCCCGGGCGGCTCGCGGGTCAGGTTAACTCATTGGCGGCCGCGGTCAAATGAACTGGCGGCCGGACATGCTCTAAGGCCCGCCCCCGCGAGGGGAGACGGGCCTTATAGCAGGAGACTTGCCGGCCTCCTGAAGGTTGGCCGGCCCACAGGGGAGCAGGCCGGCCGCTGGCGGGGAGGGGCGGGCGGCGGGTGCCCGCCCCTCCCATTGCCTCACCTTTCTTAGAGGCCGCGCTCGCCGCGCTCGACCGGCGCCGGAGGCGGCGGCGGCGGAGGCGGAGGAGGCGGCGGCGGCGGCGGAGGCGGCGGAGCCGCGACCGGAGCCGGAGGCGGCGGCGGCGGCGGCGGAGCCGCGTGGCCGCCCAGCGGCAGGACGAACTTGAAGTTGCCGCTGTGGCTGGTCACGTCGCCGTTGAACTCGCCCTCGTAGCCGATGCGGACATCGACCGGGCCGAGCTTCCCGCCGACGCTGATGCCGGCCAGGAACGTGCCCTTCTTCTGGGCCGCCGACTCGATGAAGAAGTCGTTCTCCGGATCCCCGCCCTCGAAGAAGGCGTGGAACTGGCTCCGCTCGTCGCCGAGGCGGTAGCGGTAGCCGAGATTGATCTCCGGAACCACGCCGCCCATCTGCGTCGCCCACTTGACGCCGCCGGTCAGGAAGCTGTGGTTCGACTTGCCGCCGGTGACCGTCAGGCCGGCCACGTCATTGGTCTCGGTGAAGCCCTTCAGCTTGGCGTTCACATAGTCGTAGTTGAGGTACGGGGTGAGGACCGAGCTTGCGCTCATCGGGAACCTCGCGCCGCCATGCAGGCCGAAGGTCCACATCTTGACGTCCGGATGCCCGGTCGGATCGGCGGCGAAGCCGGTGCCGTTGCCGAGGCCCGCGAAGTCGATGTGGCGGGTCGAGTCGCCGTTCAGCGAGCTGTAGGTCGTGATGCCCTTCAGGAAGAAGGCGCCCGGATCGTAGACGGCGTAGAGGCCGCCGGTCCAACCCTTGCCGCGCGCGGTGTCGCCGAACTGGCTGTCGTGCACGTGGTTGGTCAGGTAGCCGATGTCGCCGCCGATGATCGCCGAGTTGCCGAGGTTTCCGTCGATCCCGAGCAGGCCGGTGAACCGCTTCGACCGGCTCGAGCCCGCCTCGATGTCCCCGTCCGCCTTGCGCGTCTGGTAGTCGAGCTGGCCCCAGATGTGGATCGGCGAGGAGGCGCGGCACTCGAGCACCGAGCCGGCAAGCGCCGGGATCTCGCAGTTGGTGGCGTGGTCGGTCAGGTCGTTCTGGTGAACACCCAGGCTCGGGAACGAGTTCAGGTAGTTCGCATAGACCGAGCCCGACAGCATGTTCAGCGCGGTGTTGTAGTTCGCCGCATCCGTCATCTGGAACAGGTCGGCGAAGAGGTCCGCCGCACCGCCCGTCAGGTTGAGGTTGAAGTAGCTGTCGAGGCCGTTGGCGACACCCGCGGCGTTGCCGTTGATGCCCGCGACCGACTCGAACGGACTGCGCGTGACGGCCAGGTCGACGTTCGCATTGGCGTCATAGACGCAGTCGATGCCGATCAGCAGCGAGTTCGCAGGAACGCCGTTGATCAGGCACTGGCTGAACGTGCCGTTGCGCGTGTTGGCGTCGATGACATTGTCGTAGAAGGCCGTGTCATAGAGGCCGTTCGGCGACTGGATGTTCGCCACCAGCGTGCCGTCGAGGTTCGCCGTGTCCGCGAACACCTGCGGATAGGTGCCCGGAGCCGCGGCGCCCGCGACCAGCGGAAGGTCGTAGGTGATCGTGCCGTCGCTGTTCACCGTGAAGGTGTTGACGAAGACATAGCTCGGCCCGTCGACGTCATCGATGGCGAGGTGCAGGTTGCCACCCGCATCCGCGCCGTCGCCGATGGTCAGCGTCCCGACGCCGCACGAGCTGAGCGCCGGATTGTCGCCGCCCGCGGCAATCGCGTCCGCGTCGTAGCAGCCGGCATTGACCACGCCGTTGAACAAAGTCTCGCCGCCCGTGACGTTGATCGCGTCGCCGGTCTGGACATTGATGTCGCCGACGATGTTGCCGCCAAGCAGGTTGATGACGCTGTTATTCGGCGCAGCCGCGACGTCGATCGCCGTGCCGCGGTGCATCGTCGTTCCGCCATCTGTCGAATAGCGGGTGATGATGTCGCCCGAGTTGTTGATGGTCAGCACGTCATCCGCGCCCGGAGTGCCGACGCCGTTCGCCGTCACCCGGATGCCGTAGGCGGTTGCCGGCCCGCCGTTCGCGGTAATTGCGGTGACGTCGATGGTGCCGGTGTTGTTGATGGTCGCGGTATTGACGCCGCTGTCCATCCGGATCCCGGTCGCAAGCGCGCTCGACTGCGGGTGGGTGGTCACCACCGTCGTCGCAGTCGTGCCGGTGCCGTTGACGACCGTCGTCTGCGTGGCTCCGCCGCTCGCCTGCGCGAGCACGTTCAGCGTGCCGCTGTTCGTGATCGTGCCGGTGACCGGATTGCCATTGACGGTCACCACCGGCGGCGTTCCCGCCACCGTGGTCGTGGTCGGCAGGTTGTTGACCGAGATGCCGACGGCGTGAGCCACCGCGGTCATCGGCGCGACTGCCGTCGCGCTGACGCTCACCGTGCCCGAATTGGTGATTGCCACGCCGAGCGGCGCGCCGGTCATCGGGCCGATGAAGCCCGGCATGCCGCCATTGGCGACATAGCCGTGCGCCGAGGCCAGGGCCGCGCCCGTGCCCGCCGTCGTCAGCGTGGTTCCGGCGGTCGTGCCGGTTCCGGTCGCGGTCGCGAACGGAATGGCCGAGGCCACCGCCGATGCGCGGACGTTGACGGTGCCGCTGTTCACGAACGTGAGATCGGTGCCGCTCTGCACGGCGCCGGTCGCGATGGCGTTCGCCGAGGCGAGGGTGACGCCCGACGCATTGGCCGATGCGAGCACGCTCAGCGCTCCGGTGTTGGAGAAGCTCACCGGAAGGTTCGCGATCTGCGCAACGCCGACGGCGCCGGCGCTTGCGAAGGCCGCGCCCGTCGCCTGGGTGTTCGGCGTCGTCCCCGTCGCCGTCACCGCCGCGACCGGAGCGACCGCGTTGGCGATCGCCGAGACGTTGATGGTGCCCGAGTTGGTGAGCGTGTCGCCCGCCGCCGGAGTGCCGGTGCCGGTGCCGCCCGCGACGACCGTTCCGGCCGCCGTGGTCGGACCGGTCGCAGCGTCGAACTCGAACGCCTGCTGGACGATGCCCTTGGCATGGGCGTTGGCCGTCGCTGCGACCGTGCCGTTGGCGTTGGCGGTGGCCGCCACGCTGACGGTGCCGCTGTTGGTCAGGCCCGCCGCTGCGATCCCGCCGGCGACTCCGCCCGGCGAGTTGAACACGTCCTGCGCGAGCTGCGAGATGCCAGCGCCGACGCTTGCCGACGCGTTTGCGACGGAGCCCGTGGCGGTCGCCGCCGCGGTGACGTTGACCGTGCCGCTGTTGGCGAGCGTGACGATCGCATTGCCGCCGAGCGCCTGGGCGAGCGGAACGCTGCCCGCGGCCGCGCCGGTGCCCGTCGGGGTCGAGCCGGTAACGATCGCCTGGCCGCCGACGCTGGCGATCTGCGCGATGCCGGCCCCGATCGACGCATGGGCGCCGGGCGAAAGGGTCGTGGTTGTGACCGCGGTGCCGGTTGCCGTGCCGGTCGTCACGGTCGTGACTCCGACCGCGTTGGCGCCGCTCGCGGTGGCGTTGGCGGTGACCGAGATGGCGCCGCTGTTGTTGACGTTCTCCGTCGCGTTGACGCCGTTGCCACTGGCTTCCTGCAGGATGCCTGCGCTGATGCCCGCCGAGGCGAGCGCGGTGCCGCGGGCGCCGACCGCATTGGCCGTCGCCGCGACGTTGATCGCGCCGCTGTTGGCGACCGACGCGTTGATGACGCCCGGAAGCACGTTGGTGACCGGGCCTCCGCCGCCGGCCGGAGTGGTGACGCTGGTCACGCCGCTGGCCATTCCGACCTGGGCGATGCCGTAGCCGATGCGCGCCGCCGCGCCGGGCTGCGGAGCAACGGTGACGACCTGGGTCGCTCCGGCGCCCGTCGTCAGCGTGAAGGTGCCGGCGGCCTGTGTGCCGCTCGCGTTCGCTGCCGCGGTGACGTTGATCGCGCCGGCGGTGCCGTTGGTGAGGCTGAGCGTCGCCGCGCCGCCGTTGCGGGCGGTGACGTCCTGGATGACGCCGTTGGCGATCGTCGCGCTGGCAAGCGCGGTGCCGGTCGCGATCGCGCCGGCGGTCGCGCTGACGTTGAGCGCGCCGTTGTTGGTGACGATCGCGCTGCCGGTCTGGCCGGCGAGCTGGTTGACCAGCTGGGCAACGCCGCCCGCCGTCGCGAAGCCGCCGATTCCGGCATGGGCGGAAGCGAGCGTCGCGCCGCTGGCGTTGGCCCCGGCGTGGACGGTGATCGTGCCGCTGTTCGACAGGGAGGCGAGCGCCGATCCGGCGACGCCGCCGGTTGCTGCGCCAACCGTCTGGCCGATGCCATAGTCGAGGTGGGCATTGGCGATTGCGTCGGTGGCGCCGGTCGCGAGCGCGGAGATGTCGATGTCGATCGTGCCGCTATTCTCCAGCGTCGCCGCAAGCGTGCTTCCGGAATACGCCGCCTGGATGATTCCGCCGAGAAGATCGGCGTCGGCATTGGCGGAGCCGGCGTCGGCAAGCGCATTGGCGTGCGAATCGATGTTGATCGCGCCGCTGTTGTTGAGGTCGACCGCGACCGTCTTGCCGCCCGAGCCGATCTGCCAGATGCCCCAGTCCGGATGCGCCGCCGCATTCGCGGTGTCGCCGCTCGCATTGGCGCTGGCGGCGACCGTCAGGGTGCCGCCGTTGTTGAGCGCCACTCCGATCGAATCGGCGCCGCCATGGTTGCCGCCGGTCGCCGACTGGTAGACTCCGAAGCCCCAGTCGAAGGCGTTGCCGCCGTGGAAGGTGGCGAGCGCATTGGCGACGCCGGTGTCGGCGACCGCGGTCGCGAGCGCCTCGACCGCGAGGCTTCCGGCATTGTCGATGGCGATGTTGACGACGCCGCCGCCGTTGCCGAGCTGACCGACGCCGTAATTGGTGATCGCCGCGGTCGCGGTCGCGTTGCCGGCGGTCTCGCTGTCCTTCGCCTCGGCGGCGACGACCACGTCGCCCGCGGCGCCGTTGTTGATCAGCAGGTTGACGTTGCCATGGTCAGGGTCGGCGCCGGTGGCCTGGCCGCCCTGGATGACGGCGGGCGGGCAGCCGGCGACGTTGGCGACTGCGGGATGTCCCGTATCCGTGTCCGCGGAGGTGCCGACCAGCGTGATGTCGAGCACGCCGTCGACGTCCTGCCCGGTGAGGCTCTGGCACTGGCCGTTAACGACGACCGGCGCCGCCTGTGCAGGCATGGCGAGACCGAGCGCTCCGACCGATGCGCCGGCGAGAAGCGCGATACGACGGTTCGAAATCTTCATAGAACAAATACCCCTGTAGCCGCGGAACTGCGGCAGAGTTGGTGAGAACGAGGGCCCACGCCCTTCCGCGTCATGCGTAAAGCGGCCCTTCGCTGCTCCACAACCCGGTAACGGGGTTAACTTTCGGTAATGGTCGATTTCTAATCGGCGTTGTGCTTTTTCGGCAACAGTTTTGCCGCCGGTGCCCGCCAAAACGGCGCCGGTCCGGACCGGATGGCGCCCGCGGCGGCGCGGACTGGCCGCGCTCCAGCCCCTCTGCTAGCGGCGCCGGCAATGCAGAAAATCGACCGCATCCGGAACTTCTCGATCATCGCGCACATCGACCACGGCAAGTCGACGCTGGCCGACCGCCTGATCCAGGCGTGCGGCGGCCTCACCGAGCGCGAGATGACCGCCCAGGTGCTCGACAATATGGACATCGAGCGCGAGCGCGGGATCACCATCAAGGCGCAGACCGTCCGCCTCGAATGGAAGGGTTACGAGCTCAACCTGATGGACACGCCCGGCCACGTCGACTTCGCCTACGAAGTGTCGCGCAGCCTCGCCGCCTGCGAAGGCGCGCTCCTCGTCGTCGATGCCGCCCAGGGCGTCGAGGCGCAGACGCTCGCCAACGTCTACCAGTCGATCGAGCACGACCACGAGATCGTCCCCGTCATCAACAAGATCGACCTCCCCGCCGCCGACCCCGAGGGCGTCCGCCAGGAGATCGAGGAGATCATCGGCCTCGACGCGTCAGGCGCGGTCCTCGCCAGCGCCAAGACCGGCGAAGGCATCGAGGCCGTCCTCGACGCCATCGTCGCCACCATCCCGCCCCCCAGGGGCGACGCCGACGCGCCCTTGAAGGCCATGCTCGTCGACAGCTGGTACGACCCCTACCTCGGCGTCGTCATCCTCGTCCGCGTGATCGACGGCGCGCTCCGCAAGGGCCAGCAGATCCGCTTCATGCAGGCCGGCACCACCCACCTGGTCGACCGCGTCGGCGTCTTCCGCCCCAAGATCGAGCACCTCCCCGAGCTCGGCCCCGGCGAGATCGGCTTCATCACCGCGCAGATCAAGGAAGTCGCCGAGACCCGCGTCGGCGACACCATCACCGACGCCAGGCGCCCCGCCGCCGAGCCCCTCCCCGGCTTCAAGACCGTCCAGCCGGTCGTCTTCTGCGGCCTCTTCCCGGTCGACGCAAACGACTTCGAGAAGCTCCGCGACTCCTTATACAAGCTCCGCCTCAACGACGCCTCCTTCTCCTTCGAGATGGAGACCAGCGCCGCGCTCGGCTTCGGCTTCCGCTGCGGCTTCCTGGGCCTCCTCCACCTCGAGATCATCCAGGAGCGCCTCACCCGCGAATATGACCTCGACCTCATCACCACGGCGCCCAGCGTCGTCTACGAAGTCCGCCTCCGCGGCGGCGAAATGAAGGAGATCCACAACCCCGCCGACTGGCCCGACCCGAGCCTCATCGAGGCGGTCGAGGAGCCGTGGATCGACGCCACCATCTACGTCCCCGACGAATATCTCGGTGCCGTCCTCAAGCTCTGCCAGGACCGCCGCGGCATCCAGAAGGACCTCACCTATGTCGGCACCGGCAGCCACGCGCGCGCGATGCTCCGCTACGAGCTTCCGCTCAACGAGGTGGTGTTCGACTTCTACGACCGCCTGAAGTCGATCAGCCGCGGCTATGCGAGCTTCGACTATCACCAGCTCGGCCACCGCGAGGGCGACCTCGTGAAGATGAGCATCCTCGTCAACAACGAGCCGGTCGATGCGCTCTCCATGATCGTCCACCGCGCCAACGCCGAGGCCCGCGGCCGCGGCATGTGCGAGCGCCTCAAGGACCTCATCCCCCGCCACCTCTTCAAGATCCCCATCCAGGCCGCCATCGGCGGCAAGATCATCGCGAGGGAGACGATCGGGGCGCTGCGCAAGGATGTGACGGCGAAATGCTATGGGGGCGACGCGACGCGGAAGCGCAAGCTCTTGGAGAAGCAGAAGGAGGGGAAGAAGCGGATGCGGGAGTATGGGAGCGTTTCAATTCCCCAAGAGGCGTTTATCGCAGCCTTGCGCATGGGCGACGACGCCTAACTCCCTCTACCGCTTGCGGGAGAGGGCAGGGGTGAGGGACTGTTGGGGCGAAGCAGACGCGAGCTTCTGTCGAAGAGACTACAACGACCCGTACGGCGCGCATGCGAGCGGCTAAACCGCGAAGGGATGACGCGTCGGACGTCACATCGCATTCACTCCGCGTGACCCCGCTGGCTGTTAAATCTCGATAAATTTGTTGCCGTTTTGATCTCCTAGAACTAAATAGGAACTGCAGCTCGATTCGGGGGCAGCGGGCCGCGCCGGTCTGCGGCCGTCGCGCCGGTTAAGACAACATGGGGATTTGAATGTCGCGAGAGCACGTTGCTCACCGCGAGATCGCAGATTTCGCGGCTGAGAAGGTAAACCTCCCGAAGGATTGGGCTGACGAGTACCGGGCACAAGCTCGGCGTCTCCGCGAAAAACTGGAGACCTATCTAGATGAGCACCCCGACTTCACGCTGAAAAGAATGCAGCTGTCCGGCAGCCTTGCGAAGGGCACGGCCCTTCGATCGCTAAATGACATTGATGTCGCTTGTTACATCGGCGGCGCCGACGCCCCCCAAAAGACCTCTGAGCTTCTCGAATATCTTGCCGAACGGCTCCGGAAGGCTTTTCCAAATTTCAGCCCCGAGCAGGTTCAACCAAAAACCTACAGCGTCACAGTTTCGTTCAAGGGGACTGGTCTCGACGTGGATGTCGTGCCGATCCTCTACGACGGAGCGGATCATTGGTACGGCAATCTGGTTAGTCAGGACGATGGCTCATTTTTGCGGACAAGCATCCCACTCCACTTGGAGTTTTGTGCGCGTCGCAAGAAAGCCAACGAGAACTTCGCGCAAGTAGTGCGCCTCGTGAAATTCTGGGCAGCGCGCATGAAGGCTGAGAATGAGGGATTCCGGTTCAAGTCCTTCATGATAGAGCTGATTTTATCGCACTTGACCGATCAGGGGATGGATTTCTCAGACTATCCCGAAGCGCTTCAGGCATTCTTCACGTACGTTGCGCGGACGCGAATGCGTGAAAAGATCATATTCACAGACTGCTATCCGGCCTCGAAAGTTGGCGCATTCTCCGAGACCGTACAGATTATTGACCCTGTAAATGAGCTCAACAACGTCGCTCGTCTCTACACGCCTACCAATGCGGATCTCATCGCGGATGCTGCAATGGACGCCGGGGACGCCATCGATTGGGCCCTAAGCTGCCCCACAAAAGGTGAGACGGTAGCAGCGTGGCAACAGGTCTTCGGAAAGACGTTCTCGGTCTAGGAGCAGGCATGTCGACGTACACGACAACCCAGACATTCACCCTCACGAACGCCAAGTACCTGGCATCGAAGGTCCGTACCGATCTGAAGCGCATTCAGCGCTTCTACGGAGTTCCGACGGACGGCCGCATCGATGAGTACGAAGCTGAACTGACGGAATTCCTAAGGTATGGCTATGTCAGTTCCGTCACCTACGGCTTCCAACGCAATGGTCAGTGGATACAACCTACGCTGCGATACACTGCGGCGGAGCTAATTAGCGGAGTCAACGACAATCCTGGTGGGATCGTCACCGGGGCCGACGTGACCGGCGCTTCCTTCAGCTCGTACATGATTTACAGCTCCAAATGGTGGGAGATATCGGAGACAGGGCGAGCCGCCTTCAGGTCCACTTTGCCGTTTGCGCGGGGTACGGCGGACGAACCGTCGATCAACGGGTATCTCGTTTCCGATAGATCTTATTCGTCCGGCGGCACTTCATTGTCTCGCCAATCGGTCGTGAGTTGGTGATGGACAACACTGAGCCCGCCGCCCTGTTCGGCCATACAGTTCAGCTTCCGGATTCAGACTATCGCTCGAGGTTGTCGCGGCTTGTGGGCCTGGATGATCACAAGAAGCGCTTGGCAGGGCAGCTTCGAACGATCTTGAACCCAAACAGCGTCGATGACTGGGCCAAGGCCCAAGGATACCAAGACGCGCGCTATCTCCTAGATGCATTTAAGTCGCGGCCGCCGCTGATCATACTTGCCGGAGATGTAGGGTCCGGAAAAACGGAGCTGGCAGAAACGATTGGCGATCAAGTTGCCCGCGACCTATCCATTCAGCTCACGCTTTTACCGTTAAGTCTGTCTAGCCGAGGAGGCGGTCTCGTCGGTGAGATGACGCGACTTCTCACTGCGGCATTTGACGAAGTAGAGAACGTCGCCGGCAAGCTGAAAGCAAAAAGCGGTCAGCATCGGGGCGGAGTCATTCTACTCATTGATGAGGCGGATGCTCTCGCACAATCCAGAGAAGCGCAGCAGATGCATCATGAAGACAAGGCCGGTGTGAATGCGCTCATCCGAGGTATCAATGGATTGTCTCACGCGGCAGCGCCGGCAGCGGTGATCATGTGCACAAACAGGTTGTCAGCGCTTGATCCGGCAATCAGGCGCCGGGCTGCTGACGTAATTGAGTTTACTCGCCCAGATGAAACTCAGCGTGCGAGATTGTTGCGCGACGCACTGACAGATGTCGGCCTCGACGAGGACGAGATACAACAGGTAGCAAGACTGACCGGAAAGACAGAAGCAAGAGATTTTGGATTCACGTACTCGGACCTGACTCAGAGATTCTTACCTGCGCTCGTGCTGGCAGCCTATCCAAACAGACCGATCAATCTCTCGCTCGCGAAGTCCGTTTTGAAAACTATCGAACCGACTCCTCCATTCCGAGAAGCGCAATGAGCGAGTGGTCACTCCAAAGACTGCTCGCCGGATTGCACGACGAGATACAACAGCGTTTGGAGACCGTCCGAAAGACGGCCGGTCACCCTGGTACAAAAGGCGACGCTAGCGAAGCCGCATGGCTAAAGTTGCTTCAGACCTATTTGCCACAGCGATATCGGGCGGCTTCGGCATACGTCGTCGACAGTGAAGGTAACTTCAGTGAACAGATCGACGTCTTGGTTTTTGACCGGCAATATTCGCCGTTCATTTTTCAAATTGAAGAAATGTCGGTGGTACCTGCCGAAAGCATTTACGCAGTGTTCGAAGCCAAGCAGTCGATTAACGCTGGTCAGGTTGCGTACGCTGCCAAGAAAGTCGCGAGTGTGCGAAAATTGCGTCGCACTAGTCTGCCAATTCCTCATGCAGGCGGGACGTATCCGCCCAAGCCGTTGGTTGACATAATCGGGGGCTTACTAACATTCGAGAGCGATTGGATGCCTCCCCTTGGAAGCTCATTGTTCGAAGCGCTTCAGGAAGAAACGGGAGAGCGCCGTTTGGATACTGGCTGCGTGGCTGCCCACGGAACGTTCTCGTGCGACGAAGGCGGCTCTATCGAGGCCGTGACGGTCTCAAAGCCCGCGACAGCATTCCTGTTCGATTTGATTGCTCGACTGCAGGAGAAGGCCACGGTGCCGATGATCGACATCCGCGCATATGCCAAATGGCTTGACGCCGACGTTTCCTAGGATTCGCGGCGGTGGATTGGCTATTGAAGAATGCTCCTGGCTTTAATCAGTTACGGGAAGAGGAGCGACAAGCGCTCGGCGAGTTTTCGCTGCTCTGGAGCTTGTTCGAGGCTCGGGTAATGGACACCCGGGCGGGCGCTAAAACGATCTATGCCGTAGTGAGGGGTTGGGCTGACGCGGGCACACTCAATGAACGCACATACGCGCCCGAACTCGCCTACATCCGGCATCGATATTTCGGCGGGCCGGATCAGGCATATCATCTAGAACACCTGCATTTGCAGAGCGCGAACAAGCCCGCGCTCGTTCTGGCGGTGCTTGATGGCAGCAATAACGATCCTTGCGACACGATCGGCGTTCTGCACACCGTCGTTTTCAGGCTCCGAAATAATTTGTTTCACGGCGTGAAGTGGCAGTACCAGCTTCAAGGCCAGCTAGAGAACTTCAGAAACGCGAGTTCCGTTCTTGTGAAGTCGCTCGAGCGGCATGGGAATCTCGGCGCCCCTTAGCCGCCCTTCTGCTCCACAATCACCGGCAGATCGCGCGCCTTCGGCTCCCTAGGCAGCGCCCCATTCGGAATCCACGGCCGCTCCCGCTGCTCGCACACCGCCTCGTAAAACTCCCGGCTGTTCAGCCCGAAGCTCCGCATCGTGCCCGGCGCGGTCGCGTGCGTGTCGCCGTTGATGTCGGTCCAGCGGACCGGCCCCTTGGTGACCTGGTCGCTCATCAGAACCCCCCGCAGCGCAGATGCTCCGGCCACCGGTCGTGGTCGCGCACCGCGTTCAGCTGGTCGAGGATCGCGCTGACCTTCGCCTGCTCCTCGTCGAAGATGCGGTTGAACTCGGCCTCGGGCACGCGGTCGACCGCGGCCATGCAGCGCTCGTCCATGTGCCGCTGCGCTTCGCGCAATGCCTCGACCGTCTCGCGCACCCAGGCGACGCGCGCCTTGACCGCCTTCCACTCGAGCGGCTCGAGCGGCCCCTGCCCCTTGCGCCCGCGCCGCAGCAGGATCTCCAGGGTGTCCGCCCGAGCCGCCGAGCACAAGGGAGCGCTCTGCGAAGCAGACGTGAGCTTGTGTCGAGAGTCGGCGAGTGGCCGGCCGGCGGGTCGGCGAAGGCCGAGCCCGTCCGACGTCACGGATTCATTCCGTGACGGCTTCCTGTTTTTCTTCATTCCTCTCCTTCCTCGTCCTCGTCCATCCTCAGCGGCGCCTCCCCCCGCTTCGCCCGCCAGGCGTTGATCTTGCGCAGCAGCGCCGCCCGCTCGTCCGGCCCGTGCACGAAGCCGGCGAGGCACCCGTGCTCCGCCGCCAGCAGCATGTCGGGGTGGCGCGGGCTCGGCTTGCGCCAGGGCTCGAGCGGCTGGGGCGCGAGCGCCCGCGCCCGCTCCCAGTCGACCGGCCAGCCGGTCAAGATCTCGAACGCCGCGCGCTTCACCGGCTGGTCGGCGATCGACATCAGGTACAGCCGGCGGCAGCGCGTGAACTTCTCGGACACGCTGTCCTTCGCTTCCTCGACCCGCCGCGCATAGGATTGCCCGTCCTCCCACTCGCCATATTCGTTGAGGATCTCGCTTTCTTGCCCGCCGGGAGGCGGCGCGGGCGCGGGCACGTCCTCGGCGCAGCGGCGCTTGAACCGCCGGTCGATGGTCGGAAGCGTTTCGCCGGGCGCCAGATATTCCTTCTGCTCGCGCTCGGCCTTGCGGCGCCGGGCTAGCGCGATCGCCTCCTTCCACGCGGCCCGGAAGCTCGCGGCGTCCGGCGACCTCTTGACCTTGTCCATGCCGGTCAGATGCTTGCCCATCTCGGCGCAGGCGAGGCCCGGCGAGCCGTGCGTCGCCAGCCGCGCGATGAACTCGCGCTGCCGCTCCGCCGTCCAGGCGTCCGGCCCCAGGCGCTTGCGCGGAACGGGCTCGAACTCCAGCAGCGGCGCGATCTCGGGATCGGCCGCCAGCTCTTCGAATGTCGGGATTTGCTCGTCGTCAGAATCGCTCATCTACAAGCCTGTAACCAAATCGGTTAGCTGTAGGAAAGCTTTTTCTTCCACAAAGGCGCCAAGCCGCATTCAGGCGAAGGCGCCAGCTCCTCCGCCTGCCCCTTCCCTTCTTCTTCGCGCCTTTGCGTGAACCGAGACTCGTTGCCGCGGCGCGGCCCTCGCCACCTGTAGCGCCACGGCAACAGCAACCACCCGTTACCGCGCCGGAAACTTGCGCATTGGTAACGCACATCATCGACTCTGCGGAAAAGTGGCGTAATCTGAACATCATGGCGACGGGGGCCGGGGGCACGCGAACGGGATCGAAAAGGGCTGCGCCGCGGCCGCTGGACGGCGACGGCCCGCGGCCGACGCTCGAGCTCAGCCTCGACGACATTCTCCACCAGCCGCTTCCGGCCGAGCTTCCCGCCGAGATGTTCACCGGGCCGGGGCTGCGCGCGCTTGCCGATTTGCTTCCGGTGATGACCGCTTTCATCGACCGCGACCAGGTCGTGCGCTTCCTCAACAAGCCGCTCGCGGAATATTTCGAGCAGAATCGGCACGAGCTCCTCGGGCTTCCGGTGCGCGAGGTGATGGGCGAGGAGACCTATGCCGAGCGGCGGCCGCTGATCGAGGCGGCGCTGTCCGGGGAGCGGCAGTTCTTCGTCGCCGAATTCCCGCACCCGACCCGCGGGCCGGCGGCGATCCAGGCGGAATATATTCCCTGGACCCGGCCCGACGGGTCGATCCCCGGAATCGTGATGGTGATCAAGGACGTGACCGAGCAGATGGTCGCGGAGCGGGCGCTCAAGGAAAGCGAGAAGCGCTTCCGGCGCATCGCCAACCAGGCGCCGGTGCTAATGTGGGTGACCGCGCTCGACCGCACCCGCGACTTCGTCAACGACGCTTACATGGAATATCTCGGCACCGACGACCGCGAGGTGGCGCGGCTCTACGACTGGCGCTCGGGCATCCATCCCGACGACCGCGAGCGGGTGCTTGCCGAATCGATCGCGGGGGAGGCGAGCCTGCAGCCCTTCACCATCGAGGCGCGGTTCCGGCGCGGGGACGGGGAGTATCGCTGGCTGAGGAGCACCTCGAGCCCGCGGTTCGGGCCGGACGGGGAGCATGTCGGGTTTATCGGGGCGGCGACCGACATCACGCTCGCCAAGGAGGCGGAGCTGGCGCTGAAGGCCGAGGTCGAGGAGCGGACGCGCGACCTCGTCTTGTCCGAAGCCCGCTTCCGGGCCGTGTTCGACACCGTGCTCGAGGTTCTCGTGCTGATGGAGCCGGACGGGACGGTGGTCGAGCTCAACCGCAAGGAGGCGCCGTGGCGGGCGAGCGATTTCCGCGAGGCTACGGGGCGCAAGATCTGGGAGGCGCCGACGCTGAAGCTCTATCCGCAGCATGTCGCGCTGATGAAGAAGGCGGTGAAGCAGGCGGCGGCCGGCAGGCTGTTCGAGCAGGAGGTGCGGATGGAGCGCGAAGGGGCTCCGACGGCCTATCTCGACGTCTCGGTGCAGCCGGTGCACGATGCGGGCGGCAAGGTCATCTACCTGCTGTTCGAAGCGCGCGACATCACCGAGCTGAAGGCCGCCCAGGAGCAGCTCCGGCAGAGCCAGAAGATGGAGGCGCTGGGCCAGCTCACCGGCGGCATCGCGCACGACTTCAACAACCTGCTGACGGTGGTGGTGGGCGGCCTCGACATCATCGCCAAACGCGCCCCCGACACCAAGCTGAAGAGCTATGCGGTTAATGCCCTTGCCGCCGCCGAACGCGGGGCGCGGCTGACGGCGCAGCTGCTGGCGTTCAGCAGAGTCCAGCGGCTCGAGGTCCGCCCGACGCTGGTCGCGCCGCTCATCCAGAACATGCGCCCGCTGCTGAGGAACGTGCTCGGTCCCGGCATCACCAAGCAGTTCGAGCTCGATGAATCGCCCATCCCGGTCATGGCCGACCCGACCCAGCTCGAGGTCGCGATCCTCAACCTCGCGATCAACGCACGCGACGCCATGCCCGAGGGCGGCGTGCTCACCTTCTCGACGCGGCCGCTCCCCGTCTCCGGAGATCCCGAGCTCGAGGACGGCGAATATCTCGAGCTATGCATCAGCGACACCGGCGTCGGAATGCCGCCGGAAATCGCCGAGCGCGCGTTCGAGCCATTCTTCACGACCAAGGAAGTCGGCAAGGGCACCGGCCTCGGCCTTTCCATGGTGTACGGCATGGCGCGCCAGTCCGGCGGGGCCGCGCGGATCGAAAGCCGGGTCGGCGAAGGAACCGCCGTCAAGCTCCTGTTCCGCAAGGCCGAAGGTGACGTTGCACGGGAGTCCGCCACCGATGCGGATCAGGCGAATGCCGAGCCGGAGCGCGTCGCGGCGTCGGTCCTCGTCATCGACGACGATCCCGACGTCCGTGCATTCATCGCCGCGGCCCTCGAGGAGCAGGGGTTCCGCGTCCGCCAGGCGGCGGACGGAAAAGACGGACTGAAGCAGCTCGAACGCGAGGCGGCGGACCTCGTCATCGTCGACTTCATCATGCCCGAAATGTCCGGCGCCGAGGTTGCAAGGCGCATCCGCGCGAGGCTGCCTGAACAACCGATCCTGTTCGTTTCCGGCTATAGCGAAACCGATGCCGTGAAGCGCACCGCGCCCGACGCGCCGCTGCTCGCCAAGCCGTTCCGCGCCGATGCGCTGCACAAGGCCGTCCGCGCGGCGATCGCGCCGCAGGCCTGAGCAATCTACAGGACGAAATCCCCGCTGGTCAGCGTGTGCGCGCCGGTGACGCAGATCATGAAGTCGGCATACCCGTCGCCGTTGGTGTCGCCGTCGATATAGGTGTTGCCGCTGATCTGCTCATAGCGCAGCAGCGCAGGCCACGAGGGTCGCAGCTGGACTTTGTCGAGGGAGCTCAACCACTTGTCCATTACCCAAACGGGGTATGAACGGGCTTCGCGCGGTGAACGGCTAGGCTGCTCGAGCGTTTGGCGGGCATGGGCCGACTCCTCATTGCCTCGTTCTTCCTCGCGAGCGCCGCGCCGCTCGCGGCGCAGCCGACGCCGGCGAGCCTGAAGACTCCGCCGGCGGCGATGCAGCTGTTCGAGCGCGACTGGGTGCTGATGAACTGGGCGCTCAAATATTATGACGCGGACCGCGATATCCTAATCGAGCCCGGCGAAGCGGCGGCGGCGGCCGAGGCTTTCCGCAAGCTGGCCGACGCCGACGCCGACGGTCGGGTGACGCCGCAGGAATATCGCGCCGCGCGCCAGAAGATCCTGACCGGCGACTAGCCGCTCAGTCGAGCTTCAGCCGCACGAACCCCATTGCACCCGCCGGGCTGTTGCCGCCGTAGAGCGGCGCCAGCGCGTCGGGCACCCGGTTGACCGACACGAGCCCGCCGGCGCCGAGCGAGAGATGCTCCGCGATCCCGAAGTCGCGGACCGCGCCGACGGACGCCTTGCCGACGCGATAGGACGGCCCGTGCTCGAGCTGGGTGAGCTCGCGGTTCTCGGCCATTTCGGCGCGTCCGAAGATCGTCCAGCCGGCGTGCTTCAGGGATCCTTCGGCGGCAAAGGCATCGTCGCTGTGCCCGTGCGCGGTCTTGCGTCCCCAGGCGAGCGTCGCCGCCGCCTTCCACCCCGGCGCGACGTCGTCCGCCCATAGCGCGCTTGCCGACCAGCGCTTCTGGTCGACGCCGGGCTCGAGTTGCTCCGGATCGACGAAATGCCCCCAGCTGCCCTGAAGCGAGAGGGTGCGCGCCGGATTCCAGGAGACGCGGACCGCCGTCGAATCGAGCGGCCCCGTCTCGATGTCCCAGCGGTGCTGGTCGGGTTCGCGCGCATTGAAGCGGCTGGCCTCGATCTTCACCTGGTCGAGCACGATGCCGCCGGTCAGCACGCCGAAGCTGATGTGCGTGGAATCGAGCCAATGGTGCGTGATCGGCGCTTCGGGCGAGTCCATGATCGCCTCGCGATGCATGAAGGCGGGTGGGCCGAATGCAGGCTCGCCCGGGAGACCCGCATAGACGAACAGGCTGCTCCTGGGGCCGATCTTCTGGGACACCGAGCCGGCGAGCTCCATGAACAGATCGTGCGGGTGCTGCCGGTCGATCAGTCGGTCGCGGCCGTTCGCCGTCTCACCACTGGCGAGGAGGAGCGGATAGCCGCGCGGGCCCATCAGCGGGTCGGGGCTGAGCATCGCCTTCAGCTGCACCGTGCCGTTGCCGAGCGGGTGCTGGGCCATGCCCATCAGCATCCCCGAGGCGAACGCCTTGTCGTCGCCGCGACGGCCGGACTGGTGGTCGTAGACGAGGTTGAGCACGCCGTGCGCCATCAGCGTCCAGCGGCCCGACATGCTCATCGCGCCGACGTGCGCCGATTCGTCGGGCTGCCACGCGGTGCCGGAGGATTCGCGCTGCATCGGATAAGGGCCGAGTGCGCCTGTCATCGCCATTTCGTGCGCCATGTGCCCGCTTGCAGGCATGGCCATCGGGCCCATGCCCGCGTGATCCGCAGGCGAATGGCCCTGCGGCATCGGCATGGCCATGGGCTCGCCGGGTTGCTGCGCCGGCATCGTTCCATGCTGTTCGTGCACGTCCGCGCCCGGCATCGCCATCGACATGCTTTCGTGCGCGGACGGCGCTCCGTCGTTCTTCACGGCGGGATTGGAAGGCGCGCCCTCCTTCTTCGCCGCGTGCTTGTGCGCGGGCGCGGGAGCGGTTTTGCGGGCAGCGGCCTTGACCGGCTTGGCCGGCTTCTTCTTTTTCCTCGGCTCCGCTTTCTTCGCCGGGGCCGGCATGCTCATGCCGGGCATGTTCGTCATCTGCGCCGCGGCAGGCGCGGCACCGGTCGCGAGCGCGAACGCGCCCGCGGCAAGCAAGAAGCTGTACTTCACGAATATCTCCGTTGTTCGGGAGGCGCCGCGCGCGACGGCGCCTCCCTCACGCTTCACTTGGCGGCGGGCTCGCCGGCGTGGCCGTCATGCCCGGAGCCATGGCCCTCGTGCTTGCCGGCCATGTCCTTGCAGCAGTCGCAGCACTCGCCCTGCTTGTGCTGGGCCATGCCGCTCATCGGCATGGCGTGCTCCTGCGCTTGCGGAGCTTGCGGCGAGGAAGGCGTCGGCGCGGCTGCGGCGATCGCCGCAGCAATCGTGATGATCATCTCAATTCTCCTGAAAAATTCGAATGAAGGTTCGAAGAGTTCAGGCGAGCCTGGGAGGGGGCGTTGCGATGTCGGGATGAACGCCGCGGAGGATCGCGGCGGCGGGGGCTTTCAGCGGCACCCGCTCGGGCGGAGCCGATTCGCCGGTCGGCAGGTCCGCGGCGGGCAGCGCAGCCGAACAGGCCATGGTGCATTCGGCGAACCCGGCCTTGGCGTCGTGCTTCGGCGCCTGCCCGTCGCAATGGCCGAGCGGCATCGCCGCCATGGCATGGTGCGCCGCCGCCCCGGCAGCGGCCGGCGTCATTCCGAGCGGCATCAGCAGCACGGACAGGAGAAGCACGACCCTGGCGAACAGCTGGCGCACCCCCGCAGCATAGCGGGTCACATCCAGATCATCCACAGCGCCATCCCGATCATCATCAGATTCTCCGTCAGCGAGACGAAGCCGAGCGGCACGTTGCTGGAGCCGCCGACGCATGCGCATTTGAGCTCGCGCTTGTCGACATAGACGGCCTTGAACACGGACACGGCGCCTACGGTGCCGATGAACAGCGCGACGGGAATCGAGATCCACTTGAGCGCGCCGGCGATCATCAGCAGCCCGGCCAGCGCCTCGGCATAAGGATAGACGTAGCTGTAAGGGACCCAGCGCCGGGCGAGCAGGTCATAATTGAGGAACATGGCCGAGAAGGTCTCGACATTCTGCAGCTTCAGAAGCGCCAGCACGACCATCGAGAAGGCGATGAACCACTGCACCGTCAGCTCGGTGAGAAGCGCACCGCTAACCGCGTAGGTCGCGGCAACGGCAGCGAGCGCGGTGAGCGCGAACAGGACCGCTACCGGCCGGTACGAAGTCGCCTTGGGATCGACGACCCGCTTGCCGAGATAGCGGCGGAGGTCGTCGTAGCCTTCGATCCGCTCCGCGCCGACGAACACCTGCGGCGTGGTCGCCACGCCATGCTTGGCCTTGAAGGCGTCGGTTTCTTCGCGGCTCGCAAGATGATGATCCTCCACTTCATAGCCCGAGCGGCGGAGGAGATCCTTCGCCTTCAGCCCCCACGGGCACACATGGCCCGGCATGACCATGCGGTAGAGGACCGCCTTTTTTGCGGCCGTCGGGTGATTGGAGAGGTCCGACATCCTGTGCTCCTGAGAACAGGTCGGAGCCTATATGGGGTCCGGACTATGGTACGGAGTCAAGGGGCCGCGGCCTCTCCGCCCGCGCCGATCGCATCGACCAGGGCCTGGGAGAGCGTCGCGAGCCGGTAAGGCTTCAGGATCACGGGACGGCCGCCGCTTCCCGATTGCGCAATCTCCTGGCTGTAGCCGGTGGCGAGGATCACCGGCAGCTGCGGCTTTTCCTGCGCCAGCTGCTCCGCGAGGCGGAGACCGCCCATGCCGGGCATGACGACGTCGCTGAACACCACGTCGAAGTCGCGCTTGCGCGTCAGCTCCAGCGCTTCCTCGCCCGAGGTCGCGAGCGTCACCGAATGGCCGAGCTCCGACAGCAGCGTCTGGGCGAATTGGCCGACCTCCTGGTTGTCCTCGACGACCAGGATCTCGGCGGGCGGCTGCTCCAGCACGGCTTCTTCGCCGGCGGGAGTCTCGGCAACGATCGTGCTTTCGCTGCACGGCAGCAGGATGGTGATGACCGTGCCCTGGTCGGGATTGCTGTCGACGACGACGTCGCCGCCCGACTGGGTCGCGAAGCCATAGACCTGGCTGAGGCCGAGCCCCGTTCCCTGCCCCGTCTTCTTGGTGGTGAAGAAAGGCTCGAAGATGCGGCTGGCGGTGTCGGCGTCCATGCCGTGGCCGGTGTCGCTGATCGACACTGCGGCAACGCGCTCGCCACCGCCCGACGCGACCTCCGACACGCTGATGCGGAGGGTGCCCCCGTCCGGCATCGCATCGCGCGCGTTGGAGGCGACGTTGAGGATCGCCGACTGCAGCTGGTTGCGATCGACGACGACGGGACAGGCATTGCGGTCGAGGCTGGTCTCGATCCTGATGCGCTCCCCCATGGTCCGGTCGAGAAGGTCGGTCATGCTCGCGACCAGCTCGGACAGGTCGACGAGCTCAGGCTTGAGCGGCTGCCGGCGCGCGAAGGCGAGGAGCTGCGACGTCAGCACCGCGGCGTTCTCCGCGGCATGGACGATCGCCTTGGCGAAGCGCTTGCGGCGCTCGTCGGCGACCTCGTCGCGGCTCAAGATGTCGGCCGACCCCTGGATGACCGTGAGCAGGTTGTTGAAGTCGTGCGCGATGCCGCCGGTGAGCTGGCCCAGCGCCTGCATCTTGTGGCTCTGGCGCAGCTGCTCCTCGGCCTTCGCGCGCTCCTCGATCTGCTCGGCGAGCAGCTCGTTGGCCTGGCCGAGCGCTTCGGCTCGTTCGCTGAGCTCGCGGTTGGCGCGGTGCAGCGCCGACTGCGCAAGGCCGAGGGTGATGATGACGAGCGCCGCGAGGATGGCGAGCGCGCCGAGCGTCGCATAGCGAGTCAGCCGCCGCGACACCGCTTCGCGCTGGACGCTGTACACCACCGTTCCGACGCGCTGGCCTGCACTTACGACCGGCACGGACACGCGATAGGAGGTCGGCGACGGCGGGCTCAGGCGCGAAAGCGGCTCGCCCGGATGGCGATGGAGCGGGTCATAGGCGGCGAGCGGGTCGCCGGCGCGATCGAACACGCCGACGAAGCGCACCTGCGGGTTCGCGCGAAAAGCCTGCACCGCGTCTCGCGCCGCGACCGGGTCCTGGAAGTCGACCGCGGCGGTGACCGAGTTCGCAAGCACCTGCGCAGCGACCAGCGCCTGCCGGTCCCGTGAGGAGCGGAAGGTGGACTCGTTCTGGAAGATGATCGCGACGCAGCCGACGAGGATGAGGAGCGCGATCACGAAGATGGTCGCCGGCGCGTTGCGCCATTCGAGAAGCGATTTCCGAAAATCCCTCATTTCTGCTTCACCCCGATCGCGAGCGCGAGCAGCCGCGAGCTGATGGTGAGGCCGCGGGCCTGCGCCTGCGCATTGTCGATGAAGAAGCGGACGCGTCCGCCGACGATTGCGAAATGGATGATCCCGCGCGCCGATCCGTCGCGCGCGTCGGTGACGGTGAGCACGGGCTCGCGCCCGAGCGCGGCAAGGATCTCACCGGCGCGCGAGCCGTCGACGAACGCGATCGCGCAGTCGGATGCACCGGCGGCCGACGAGAGCCGCTTGACGACGAAGCCGCGGCCGTCGACCTGCTGGCTTGCGACCGCGTCGTTGAGCATGCGCCCGAACGGATCGTCGCCGATGACGCAGATCGCCATAGGGCCGTTGCGCGCCGCCGCATTGGACGGCCAGGTGACGTATCGGGCGAAGCGCGGCAGGAAGGCAGCCTTCACCGCAATGTCGCTGACGTCGGCATAAGCCGCGGGCGGCGCGCCGAGCGCCGCGGCAAATGCACAGAGCAGGAGGGCAAGACGGCGCGGCATCAGAAATGCAGCCGAGCTCCGGCGTAGATGCTGCGCCTGGCGAGCTGCGCCGCGCCGGGGTCGCCGTTTTCCAGATGCGTGCGGTGGAGGAGGTTGCGCGCGGCGACGAACAGCTCCACCCGGTCGTTGAAATCATAGCCGAGGCTGCCGCCGGCATCGACATAGCCTGGAACCGCGGGCGGGATGTCGAGGCGGGCAACGCCGCGCACGTCGAGCGTCAGCCTGAGCTTCGGCGTCAGGTCCATGTCGGAGCTGCCGATGACCTGCCAGTGCGGGTCGGCGCCGAGCGAGTTGCGCGGCTGCAGGTCGACGCGGTCGCCCATCAGATGGAAGCTCTTGTGAAGCGTGGTCGCGCCGAGCGACAGCCGCCACCAGGGTGCGACCTGCGCCTTGCCCCATGCCTCGATTCCGTAGCTGCGGCCCTTGCGCCCGTTGAGCAGCGCGATCGGGATCGTCTGTCCATTGATGAATTCGGTCGTGCGCAGATCATCGTAGAAATTGTAGAACAGGTTCACCGACATGCTGAGCCAGCTTGCCGGCTGCCCGCGATAGCCCGCCTCGATGGCCGTCAGCTTCTCGGCCTCGAAGTCGGTCGAGGGGGCAAGGATGGGAAGCAGCTGCAGCTGCCGGTCGATGCGCGAGGGCGTGCGCACCGCGCGCGACACGGCGGCCCAGAACAGTGCGCGCACGTTCGGCTGGTAGGCGATGCGGAAATTGGGAAGCAGCTGCCAGCCGACGAAGCTCGACTTTTCGAGCTTCACGCCGGCGATGAGGGCGATATCCGGACTCAGGCTGAAACGGTCCTGCGCAAAGATGTTGTAGACCCACAAGCGGCGGCTTTCGGGATCGAGCTCGAAGGCGTTGAGGTTGTTGATGAACTGGTCGCGCGTCGTCCGCACACCCGCGCCAGCGACGATCTCGTGCCCGCCGGTCACTAGGTTCAGTTGCGCTTCGTTGTCGATGGTGGAAAGCGATTCCCGCACGAGCGAAACGTCGCTGCGGTACCAATCGTAATAGCTTTGCAGCTGGAACGACGCCGTCGGGCCGAGCACGTGCGACCAGCGGCCGAGCAGATTGTGCGCGTTCGCATGATCGTCCGCGATCATGTCGTCGGTCGCGTGGAAAATGTCGCCCTGCAGCGTGAATGCATCCGCCTCGGTTCCGAAATCGGAGCGGAAGCCGGCCTGCCAGCTGCGGAAATGATCGTCGATCGGCTTCAGCCCGCCGGGCAGGCCCTCGCGGTCGCTCCAGTCGGCATAGATGCGCATTGCACCGGCCGCACCGAGCGAGAAGCCGTAGCGCGCCGCCGCCGTCCGCTCATCCGCGCCGGCAGTGCCGCGTACCAGCGTGCCTATCGTGTCCTGCGCGCTCTTGGTCGTCACGTTGACGACGCCGTTCACCGCATTCGGCCCGTACAGCGTCCCGCCGGGACCGCTGATCACCTCGATCTGCTGGATGTCTTCGAGCAACGGCTGGTGCAGTTGCCAGATCACGTTGTCGGCGAGCGGCGTGTAGATCGAGCGGCCGTCGATCAGCACCAGCAGCTTGTTGCCGGCCTGAAGTCCGTTGAAGCCGCGCGCGGCGATCGCATACTGGCTTGCGTCGACCTGCTGGACGTTGAGATTGGGCGCGAGCCGCAGCGCTTCGGGAAGCGAGGTCGCGCCGGAATCCTCGATGTCCTGGTTGGTGATCACGTAGAGCGCCGCGGGCGCCTCGCTCAGCGGCTCCGCCTGCTTCGACGCCGACGTGACCTTGATCTGCGCGAGCTGCTCGATCGAGAGATCGGAAAGGTCCGGCTGTTCGTCGGCCCATGCTGCCGCCGGCCAAAGCAGGACCGAACCGAGCGCGAGCGCGCCAACCGCTGTCCGCATGATTCCTATCGTTCCCTGCCCCGGTGAAAGCCCCCGCCGGCCGGACCCGTCATCGGTGATCGAAGCACGCACGGTCAAGTGAATGGCCGACAATGGTCAACAAATGACCAAGGCTAACATTTTGTAATCCGGCGGTCCTTGCCGCACATCAGGAGCAATGCCACGGCGAGGATCATGATCGTGCCAAGCGCAGGCAAGGAGGCGCCAAGCAAGGTGCCGGCGGTGACGCTTGGCTTCTGGCTGATCAAGATCCTTGCGACCACGCTCGGCGAGACCGGCGGCGACACGGTGACGATGAGCTGGCTCGGCGAAACCTCCGACCATCCGGTGGCGGGCGGCTACCTCATCGGCACCGCCATCTTCGGCGTCCTGCTGGTGCTGCTGGTCGTCGCGCAGGTCCGCGCCGCGAGGTTCAACCCGTGGCTGTACTGGGCGACGATCGTCGCTTCGACCACGTGCGGGACGACGCTCGCGGATTTCGCCGACCGCTCGCTCGGGATCGGTTACCCGGGCGGGTCGCTGCTGCTGTTCTCATGCGTGCTCGGCTCGCTGTTCGCCTGGCATCGCGCGATCGGCCATGTCGACGTGAACCGGATCGTCGCGCCGCGCGAGGAGAGCTTCTACTGGATCACCATCACCTTCTCGCAGACTCTCGGAACCGCGCTCGGCGACTGGGCGGCCGACGACCTGTCGGAAGGGGGATGGGGCCTCGGCTATT
This sequence comes from Bacillota bacterium, assembly GCA_050261135.1. Classification (GTDB taxonomy): domain Bacteria; phylum Pseudomonadota; class Alphaproteobacteria; order Sphingomonadales; family Sphingomonadaceae; genus Sphingomicrobium. The sequence goes on along the minus strand of JBLNCZ010000021.1, from coordinate 77,597 downwards.
CGAATGCGGCGCTCGTGTTCGGGGCCGCGCTCGCGCTGCTCGCCCTGCTCTATTTCGCGAGCCCGAGGGTGAACCGCGTTGGCTTGTTCTGGGCGGCCTTCATCCTGACGCGGCCGCTCGGCGCGACGGTCGGCGACTTCCTCGACAAGCCCATTGCGCACGGCGGGCTCGAGTGGAGCAGGCCGCTCGCTTCGGCGGTGCTCGCGGTCGTGATCGTCGCATTGATCTTCATCCTTCCGCAGCGGCCGGGGCGCCACCCCGGAGACGCGGAAGTCCGCACGTGAAGCTTCGCCTCGCTGCCGTGCTGGCGCTGGCCGCCGCCGCTCCGACGACCGCCGGTCCGCCCTACCTGACCGACGATCCCGCTCCGGCGGATACAGGGCATTGGGAGATTTACGCCTTCGCGACGGGCGAAGGCCGGAGCTCGGAGCTCGACGGCGACGCCGGCTTCGACGTCAATTACGGCGCGATGAAAGACCTGCAGCTGACCGCGACCGTGCCTATGAGCTTTTCGCACGATCCGGCCGATGGGTGGCGAATCGGCGCGGGCGATCTAGAGCTCGCGGCCAAATATCGTTTCCTCGACGACGAGAAGCACGGCTTTTCGGCGGCGATCTTCCCGCGCGCCATCCTTCCGACCTCGACCCTGGAGACCCACGAGCGCATGCGCTTCCTGCTGCCGCTGTGGGTCGAGAAGGACTTTCCGCGCGGGACGAGCGTCTTCGGCGGCGGCGGGTACGAGGTCAACCCGGGACGCGGAAACCGGAGCTTCTGGCAAGCGGCCGTTGCGGTGACGCAGGACGTCAGCGACACGGTGTCGGTCGGCGCCGAAGTGACCCGCCAGGGCGCGGACAGCGTCGGCGGCACGGCCCAGACGCGGGCGGGGCTCGGCTCGATCGTCAAGCTCAGCGACCATTATGCGCTGCTCTTTTCGGCCGGGCCGACCTGGGCCGACCACCGCACCGCCTATCACTTCTACGGCGCGCTCGGGCTGTTCTTCTAGAAGCGCTTGGAGACGCCGAGGAAGAAGCCGCGGCGCTCGCCCCATTGCGGCGCTCCCACGCCGACGCCCGTGCCGCTGCGCAGCTGGTACTTCTTGTCGAACAGGTTGAGCACGTCGGCGCGGATGGTGACTCCGGCGAGCGCTCCAGGGCCGCTGAAATTCTGTGCGATGCCGGCGTTGAACACGAAATAGCCGGGAAGCTTTCCGCCGTTCGGGACGATGCCGTTCGGATCGTCCGTGCGCAGGCCCGATCCGTAGACGAAGTCGGCAGTCGGAACGAGCGAGCCGAGGCCGTTCTTGATCGTGTAGCTGCCGCCGCCCGAAGCCGTCCAGTTCTGCGAATGGTCGGTGTAGATGTAATGGTCGTGGATGTAGGCGAGCTCGTCCGGCGCGAAGAAATATTGGCTCGAGATGATGTCCTTCGCCTTTTCCGCGCCGCGCGCGAGGTTCGCGTAGAGATCGATGGGGCCATGGGTGTAATTGCCGCTGACCTCTACGCCCCAGGCATAACCCTTGGCGTAGTTGAACGGCGACAGGATCAGGGCTGAGCCGAACTGGCCTTCGTCGAGCAGGTTGCGCTTGACCTTGTAATAAGTGTCGACGGCGAGCTTGAGGCCGCCGTTGAAGCGCTGCTCGAGGCCGAGGTCGAAATAATGCTCGCGCTCGGCCTTGACCGCCCCGCCCGTCAGGATCTCGGCCTGCTTGGTCGTGAAATTATACCTGGCGATGCTCGCCGGCGCGATCAGCTCCTGCGGCGGCGGCGTGAAGTTGCGCGCATAGCCGATGTGCACGGTGGTGAGCGGCGCCGGGTTCCACACCAGGTTCGCGCGCGGGCTGAGTTGCGACTCCTTCGTATAGGCGTTCACGATGTCGTAGCGCGCGCCATAGTTCAGCGTCAGCTTCGGCGTCAGCTTCCACTCGTCCTGAACATAAGCGCCGTAGAGCCGGCCTGTCTTGTGGTGCGCATCGATGATCGTGAACGGCACGTCGCTGGTCTGCACCGGGTCGCAGGCCGGATCGGTCGCGAAGCTGCAGCTGACCGGCAGCACTGCCGACGTGACGTTCGACGTCGTGTGCTCGTTCTGGAAGAACAGCCCGAAGCGGGCCGTGTGCGCGCTCCCCAGTTGCAGGCTTGCGTCGGCCTGCACGCCGGACGCCAGGCTGGTGAGCTTCGCGCGGTCGGCAAAGCCGTTGATGATGACGTCGCCTTGGTTGGGGTCGGGGGTGAACAGCGTCTGCGAATAACGAACGAACGGCGCCACCTGCACGTTCAGATCGTCGCCCGCATATTGGTACGCGGCGACGCCGTAGTGCGTGATCTCGCGCTGGTTCTGATCCAGCCTGGCCGCGTCGAAGCTGTTCGCGCCGTGGACGGTGAAGCCCGGAGTGATGCCGGTGACGTTCGGGATCTGGAAGTGACCGATGAAGCTGCCGCCGAACAGGGCGATCCGGCTCGTGTCCGAGAGGATGTCAGAGACGTAGGCGAACGGGCGCCACTGCGTCGTGCGATCGTGGATCGCATGGCGGGTCGGCAGCGGGTTCTCGATACCGAGATCGTTGCGAAGGTAGCTGCCCGAGAGGAAATAGCTGAACTCGCCGGTCGAGCCCTTGAGCATCAGGCTCGGTTCGAGCCAGCCGTAGCTGCCGCCGTAGACGCCGATCTCGCCGCCATTGGTGAGGAGGCCCGACTGCGTCTTGAAGTTGACCACGCCCGCGGTGCGGTAGCCGTACTGCGCCGGAAGCGTGCCGGTGATGAGCTGGATCGAGCTTGCGATCTTCGGGTCAAAGGTGGTTCCGAACCCGCTGATGCTTTCGGGAACGATGACTCCGTCGAGCCGGTACTGGAGATTCGCGTGCTCGTTGCGGACGTGGATGACGCCGTAGCTGTCCTGCGTGACGCCGGGCGCCTGGAGCAGCGACTTGTTGAGCGTGATGTTGGTGCCACCCGGCTGCTTGTCGAGCGCTTCGCGGTCGAACGTATATTGGCTGGCGCCGAGCGAAGGCGTGATCGAATCGCGCGCGAGGTCGAGGCGGCGCCCGGTGATGACGATGCTGCCGGTGCCGGCGGGCGGCGTCGGCTTCGATGCATCGGGAGCGGTGCTGTCCGCGGAAGCGGGAGGGGAAGCGGGAGCCGCCTGGGCGCCAGCAGCGGAAACGGGAACGGCGGCGGCAGCCGCGGCAAGCGGTATCAATTCGAATTTCACGGAGACCCGGACCTCGCTTCTTTGCGGGCCGCCTAGAGCGGATGATATATTATCGCAACCTGAACATTAGACGAAATGAAGTTCACGTTCGACGCGGAACCCTACAGCTGTTCACGCCTTATACCTGCGGGCAAATCTCACTCGAGGCTGCAGCAATAATGGAAATGGCCTGTACCCAAACGTACAGCAGGCCCAGCTTTCTCGCGGGCGACGGCGAGCTTGCGCGGCTGATCGCCGAGTTCGACTGGTCGCGCACGTCGCTCGGACCGATCGATACCTGGCCGCAGGTCGTGAAGACGACCGTCGGCCTCATCCTGCAGTCGCCGGTGCCCATCGTGACCTTGTGGGGTGCGGCGGGCGTGATGATCTACAACGATGCCTATGCGCGCTTTGCCGGGGGACGGCATCCCGGCATCCTCGGCAAGGACGTGCTCGACGCCTGGCCCGAGGCCGCCGATTGGAACCGCAACATCATGGAAAAGGTGTTCCGCGACGGCGGCACCCTGTCCTACCAGGACCAGGAGCTTGCGCTGCAGCGGCACGGACGCGCCGAGCCGGTGTGGATGAATCTCGATTATTCTCCGGTGGTGGCGGACGACGGGACGCGCGCGGGCGTCATCGCGATCGTCGTCGAGACCACCTCCAAGGTTCGCGCCGAGCGCCAGCTCAGCAGCGACCGCAAGCGCCTGCAGCAGATGTTCGACGAGGCGCCCGGCTTCATCGCGCTGCTCGAGGGGCCCGAGCACCGCTTCGCCATGGCCAACCGCGCTTATGTTCGGCTGGTCGGACGCGAGGTCGTCGGGAAGACGGTGGCGGAAGCGCTGCCCGAGGTTCGCGACCAGGGATATATCGACCTGCTCGACCGCGTCGCCGGTTCGCGCGAGCCTTATGTCGGCCGCGCCGTGCCCGTCGCGGTCAATCGCGACGGCACGCTCCAGCAGGTGTTCGTGGATTTCATCTACCAGCCGCTGATCGGAAGCGACGGCGAAGTCACCGGAATCTTCGTCCAGGGGCACGATGTCACCGAGCACAAGCGCAGCGAGGCGCTGCGCACCGCCCACAACAAGATCCTCCAGCTCGCGATCCGCAACGAGAAGCTGGAGGACACGCTGGAAGCGCTCGTGCGGACGGTCGAGGAACAGTCCTCCTCCGGAGTGCTCGGTTCGATCCTGCTGCTGGATCCCGACGGCAGGCATTTGCGTCACGGCGCGGCGCCCAGCCTTGCCGACGAATATAATGCGGCAATCGACGGCATCGAGATCGGGCCCTCCGTCGGTTCCTGCGGGACCGCTGCATTCACCGCCGAGCCCGTGTTCGTCTCCGACATTGCGGAGGATCCGCTGTGGGCCGACTTCAAGGACCTCGCGCTTGCGCATGACCTGCGCGCCTGCTGGTCGATCCCCATCCTGTCGGGAACCGGCGCCGTGCTTGGCACCTTCGCCATGTACCATCGCCAGCCGCGGCAGCCCGTCGAGGAGGATCTCGCGCTCGTCTCGCTGATCACCAACACGGCAGCGATGGTGATCGAGCGCAAGCGCGCGGAAGCGGCGCTGCGCGAGCTCAACGAAACGCTCGAGGCCCGCGTCGTCGAAGAGATTTCCGAGCGGCGCGCCGCCGAAATCGCGCTTCAACAGGCGCAGAAGATGGAGTCGATCGGCAAGCTCACGGGCGGCATCGCCCACGACTTCAACAACCTGCTCCAGATCATCTCCGGCAACCTCCAGCTCCTCCAGGCGGAGATCGGCGTGAACGCGCGCGCCGAGCGGCGCATCACGACGGCCATGGCCGGCGTGCAGCGCGGCGCGAAGCTCGCAAGCCAGCTGCTCGCCTTCGGCCGCCGGCAGCCCCTCGAACCCAAGGTCGTCAACATCGGGCGCCTCGTCGGCGGAATGGAGGAGCTACTCCGCCGAAGCATCGGCGAAGCGATCGAGATCGAGACGGTGGTTTCGGGGAACCTGTGGAACGCCTTCGCCGACCCGACGCAGATCGAGAATGCGATCCTCAACCTCGCGATCAATGCGCGCGATGCGATGGACGGCGTCGGCAAGCTCACCATCGAAGTGCGCAACGCGCATCTCGACCACAGCTATGCGGTGCAGAACCCGGAGGTCGAGCCGGGCCAATATGTGATGCTGGCGGTCACCGACACCGGCGGCGGGATCCCGAAGGAGATCCTCGACCATGTGTTCGAGCCCTTCTTCACCACCAAGGCGGAAGGGAAGGGCTCGGGCCTGGGGCTGTCGATGGTCTATGGCTTCGTCAAGCAGTCGGGCGGCCATGTGAAAATCTACAGCGAGGTCGGCGAAGGCACGACCGTGCGCATCTACCTGCCGCGAGTCCACGACAACGAGGACCTGAGCACAGGGCCGGAGCTGGTCGAAGCGGGCGGCGGGTCGGAGACGATCCTGGTGGTGGAGGACGATGACGAGGTCCGCGTCACCGTCACCGACATGCTGCGCGAGCTCGGCTACAAGGTGCTGACGGCGCGCGACGCCGCCAGCGCGGTGCCGATCATCGAGAGCGGGGTGAAGATCGACCTGCTCTTCACGGACGTCGTCATGCCCGGGCCGGTGCGCAGCCCCGAGCTGGCCCGCAAGGCGAAGGAACGCATTCCTGGCATCGGGATCCTGTTCACGTCGGGCTATACGGAAAATGCGATCGTCCACGGCGGGCGGCTGGACCCCGGCGTGAACCTGCTGACCAAGCCCTACACGCGGCAGATGCTCGCGGCGCGCGTCCGCGACGCATTGAGCCGGAGTAGCGCAGACGCGGACTGAGCAGGTGCAGCATTGCCGTTGCTGCATTGCAACATTTTCACTTGATCGGCACCTGATCCGGGCGCATTAGCGCGCCGCTCCCGCGACTCGGCCGCTTGTACACAGGCCGCACGAGAGTCGATGCAGCCGATTGCTGCAGTGCAATAGGGACCGCCGATCATGGTCGCTGCTGATTGCTCCGCCTCTGCGGACGTGCCTTCGCACCATCGCCCGAGGGAGCCGCTCCCGACGCTCATGCTCGGGGCGGTCGGGGTCGTTTTCGGGGACATCGGCACCTCCCCGCTCTACGCGATGAAGGAGAGCTTCCTCGGGCCGCACCCGCTCTCCGTCGACCGGCTGCACATCTTCGGCGTGCTCAGCCTCATATTCTGGTCGCTGATGCTGGTCGTGACCTTCAAATATGTGTTCGTGGCGATGCGCGCCGACAACAAGGGCGAAGGAGGCTCCTTCGCCTTGCTGTCGCTCATCTCGCGCAACCTCGGCGAGCGGCGATGGACCAAGGGGCTGGTCGTGATGGGCGTGCTCGCGACCTGCCTGTTCTACGGCGACGCGATGATCACGCCGGCCGTCACCATGCTGCCGGCGATCGAAGGGCTGGCGGTCGTCGAGCCGCGGGTGCAGCCGCTGATCATTCCCATCACCATCGCGATCCTGATCGGCCTGTTCCTCATCCAGCGCCGCGGGACCGGGACGGTGGGCGGCTGGTTCGGGCCGATCATCATCGCCTATCTCGCCACTCTGGCGCTATTCGGCACGATGCGGATCGCCGAGCGGCCCGAGGTGATCGCCGCTCTCGACCCCGAGTGGGCGCTACGCTTCTTCTTCGTCGACCCGAAGCTCGGCTTCCTCGCGCTCGGCTCCGTCTTCCTCGCCGTGACGGGCGCTGAGGCGCTCTATGCGGACATGGGGCATTTCGGCCGCAAGGCGATCGGCCTGTCATGGCTGACGCTCGTCTATCCGTGCCTGATGCTCAACTACCTGGGCCAGGGCGCGCTGCTGCTCGAGCACCCCGCTGCCGTCGCCAATCCCTTCTACCTGATGGCGCCGGAATGGGGGCGGCTGCCGCTGGTCCTCGTGGCGACGCTCGCCTGCATCGTCGCCAGCCAGGCGGTGATCTCGGGCGCGTTTTCGGTCACTCACCAGGCGATCCAGCTCGGCTACCTGCCGCGGCTGCGGACCGAGCATACGAGCGAGAAGGCGGCCGGCCAGATCTACATACCCGCGGTCAACTGGCTGCTTCTCGCCATGGTGATCCTGCTCATCCTCGGCTTCCGCGAGTCGGGCCGGCTCGCCTCCGCCTACGGGATCGCCGTGACCGGCACGATGCTGATCACCACGATCATGCTCGCCTTCCTCGTGTTCCAGGTGTGGCACTGGAACAAGCTGGTCGCGGCGCTGGTGATCGGGCTGTTCCTGCTGGTCGACAGCATCTTCTTCGCTTCCAACATCACAAAGGTCGCCGACGGCGGCTGGTTTCCGCTCCTCGTCGCCGGCGTGAGCTTCACCATTTTGACGACCTGGGCGAAGGGCCGAGCGCTGATGCGCGAGCGCCTCCAGGAATCGGCAATCCCGCTGCAGGTGTTCATCAAGTCGACCGCGGGCTCCGTCCATCGCGTGCGCGGGACGGCCGTCTTCCTGTCGACCTCGTCGGACGTCGTCCCGGCGGCCATGCTTCACAACCTCAAGCACAACCAGGTGCTCCACGAGCGCGTGCTGATCCTCACCGTGAAGGTGGAAGAGGTTCCGCATGTGCGCCGCGACCGCCGCGTCGAGCTGCATGACGCGGGGAGCGGGTTCTACCGCGTCGTCCTCCACTACGGCTTCATGCAGGAGGTCGACATCCCCGGCGATCTCGCGTCGATCAAGACGTGCGGCGCCGCCTTCGACATGATGAGCACGAGCTTCTTCCTCGGGCGGCAGAAGCTGGTCGCCGCCCCGCGCGACCGCGGTATGGCGCTGTGGCGCGAGAAGCTGTTCGCCTGGATGCTGAAGAATTCGGAAAGCGCGATGGAGTTCTTCAAGCTGCCCACCAACCGCGTGGTCGAGCTCGGCAGCCAGCTGCGGATCTAGGTCCCGAGCAGCTCGCCCGCGCGCATCGCGAGCTCGGTGCGGTTGTCGACGCCGACCTTGTCGAAGATGGCGTGGAGATAGACCTTCACCGTGCCTTCGGTGACTCCGAGCTGCGCGGCGATGTCGCGGTTCCTGAGCCCCTGGCGGACGAGCTCGACGAGCTCGCGCTCGCGCGGCGTGAGCGAGGGCGCGAGCAGCGCCCGCTCCTTGGCCGCGCGCGTGCGCTCGGCGATCTCGGGATCGACCCAGCGCTGGCCCGATTTCACCTTCTCCATGCATTCGAGCAGGTGAGCGGGGTCGGAGGTCTTGAGCACGATGCCGTTGGGCTCGAGCGTATCGGCGGTGAGGAGCTGCGCGTCGTCCATCCCGGCGGTGAGCAGGATGGTCGCCGGAGCGCTCCGCGTTTCGCGCAGCCGGCGAAGGACGTCGAGCCCGGTTCCGTCGGGCATGTTGATGTCGAGCAGCAGCAGGTCGGGCTTGACCCGCTGCACCTGCGCGAGCGCTTCGGAGCCGCTGCGGGCGCGGCCGGTAAGCTCATAATCGGTGCCGCGCAGGAGCACGTCGAGCGCTGCGGCAATCATCGGATGGTCATCGGCGACAAGGACGCGTGTCATGCAGCGGCACTCGCTAGCGGGAGGGTGATTACGAGGTTGGTACAGCCGGGTTCGGAAAAGAGCGATAGAGAACCGTGCGCGCGGTCGACGCGCTCCTTGAGCGACCAGGGCTCGACCGGCGACCCGCCGTTCACGGGCAGGAAGCCCGAGCCATTGTCCTTCACCCGCATCCTCAGCCGGTCCTGATCGACGCCGACATCGACGTCGATCCTGCTCGCGCCGCCGTGGCGGACGGCGTTGGCGACCGCCTCGCGAAGCAGCTGCTGGAGGTCGAGCTGCAGCCTGATCGGGATCGACGCGTCGTCGTTGCTCGCTTCGACCCGGCAATCGACCGACCATTGCTGGCCGAGCCGGCGTGCGAGCGTCTTCAGCTCTTCGACCGCCTCGGCCAGCTCGAGCTCGCGGTCGCGGCGCAGCGCGGAAACGAAGGCGCGGATCTCTCCCTGCTCCTCGATCAGCAGCCGCTTCAATTCCTTGAGGTCGGATTCGATCTGCCCGTCCGATAGGGTGCCGCGCATGATCGCCTCGACGCGGAATGCGGCACCGGCGAGGAACTGGACGACGCTGTCGTGGACGTCTCGGGCGAGCGACAGGCGCGTGCGCGCCGCCGCCCCTTCCTCGATCGCGGAGACGAGCGCGTCATGGTCGAGCACGGCGCCGGCGGCACGGCCGAGCTCGCCGCCGATTTCGAGAAAGTCGACCGAAAGGTCCTCGAAGTCCCAGAGGACCAGCCAGCCCTCCTGCGTGCCGGTGCGAACCTCCGAGACCAGACCCTCGGCGGCGCCGATATCGCGCAAGGCGTCGACGTCGAGCAGGCGCGACGCTGGGTCGAAGCCGTGCCAGCCGTCCTTGCGCCTGCACAGCGAACGGTTCTTGCGCAGGTCGAAGAGAAGGACTCCGGTGGGCTCGCGCATGATCGGCTGGTCCACCTTCAGCGGGCGCGGCCGCCTGCCGGTGAGCCGGACGCCCGTGAAGTGCGGCTCATCCGCCGAGCGCAGCAACAGCGCCCCGGAGCCCGCACGCGCATTGTCCATTGCGAAGGCGAGCGCCTGCACGAGCGGGCCCTCGTCGCGGCCGAGGCGGCGATCCAGCTCGTCGACTCCGAAGAAGAGCCGGGTGAGCTGCTGGTGAAGGCCGAACCAGATAAGCACCGCCGAGAGGATCACCAGGTGGCCGCTGCGCACGATGAAGCGCTGCAGCTCGAACGTGCGGCTTTCCGAAACGAGGAGGCCGGCAGTCAGATAGAGGAGGATGAGCGCGACTGCGGTCAGCAGCGTCTCGCGCCAGCCCCAGCGGATCGCCGCCGCGAGCAGCGGAAGGATGAAGAACAGGAAGAAGGGGCTGGTGTAGCCGTTCGTCGAAAAGACGATGCCGGTGAACACCGCCATGTCGACGAGGTGCGCCGGAGCGGCAAGCCGCGCGTCGAGCCACCAGTTGCGCCAGGTCAGGCCGGCAAGGACGACCGCAAAGAGCACGTAGAAGAGGAGCAGCCCGTAGGTCTGCTCCGGCGCCTGCGCGGGCTGGCTCTGGTCGAGCCAGATCGACAGCAGGAAGAGCAATGCCAGCATCACGCGGCCGAACGCGATGACCCGGCCGCTCTGGTATTTGAAAACGCTCTGACCGGAAAACTTCACGCCTTGAGCATCCCCCCGCGGCGAGGCGGAGGCAGCTTAGACTCAAGCGGCGCGGCGCGAAAGCCGGTCGAAAATCCGCGCCGCCTAGCTGGCCATCCGCTTCGCTGCGAGGCCGAGCACCATCTGGTTGGCGCGCTCGTAGGCGAGCGGCTTGCCGAACAGATAGCCCTGGATGGTGTCGCAACCGAGGTCACGCATGCGCTCGAAGTCCTCGGCCGTCTCGACGCCTTCCGCGGTGACCGACATGCGGAAGCTCTTCGCGAGCTGGACGATCGACTGGATGATCGCGACATTCTCGGGCCGCGAACCGGCCTCGCGAACGAAGCTGCCGTCGATCTTCAGCTTGTGGAAGATCGCCTTGTTCAGATAGCCGATCGACGAATAGCCGGTTCCGAAGTCGTCGAGCGCAATGCCGACCCCGAGCGCGCGGAGCCGCTTCAGCACGTCGAGCGTCGGGCCATGGTCGCCGAGGAACACGCCCTCGGTGACTTCCAGCTCGATGCGGTTGCCGGCGAGCTTGTACCGGCTGAGCGCCTCGCTGACGATGTTCGGCAAAGCGGGAAGCACGATCTGCTTGGGGCTGACGTTGAGCGCGACGGTGATCGGCTCCGGCCAGCTCGCCGCGGCCTTGCACGCCTCGTCGATCACCCATTCGCCGATCGCGGGCATGAGGCCGGTCTCTTCGGCGACCGGGATGAACACGTTCGGCGGAACGAGGCCCCGCTTGGGATGATTCCAGCGGATCAGCGCTTCGAAGCCGATCAGCTTCTGCGTCTTCGCGTTGATGAGCGGCTGGAACACCAGATAGAATTGCCTCGATGCCAGCGCGCTCCTCAGGTCCTGCTCGAGGCGGACGCGATCTTCCTGCTCCGACTGCAGCTCCGAGGAGAAATAGCGGGCGCAGCCGCGTCCGGCGTCCTTCGCCTGGTAGAGCGCGAGGTCGGCCTTGAGGATCAGGTCGTCGACCGTCGCCCCGTCGATCGGGCCGAACGCGCATCCGATCGAAACGCCGATGCGAATCTCAGTCTGGTCGATGAGATAGGGCTCCTTGATCGAGCCGATGATGCGGTCGGCGAGCGTCTCGACGCTCTTTCGGCTTTGCCCGTCGGTGATGACGATGGCGAACTCGTCGCCGCCCATGCGTCCGACATGGCCGTCTGCGCCCACTTCGTCGACCAGGCGCTTGGCGACCGCGCGCAAGACCGCGTCGCCCTTGGGATGGCCGAAGGTGTCGTTGACCGGCTTGAACCCGTCGAGGTCGAGGAACATGATCGCGCAGGGCACATTGCTGGTCGTTGCCGCGCGAAGCGCCTCGCCGAGCAGCTGCCGCACGCGTCCGCGGTTCGGCAGGCCGGAGAGCACGTCGACGTTGGCAAGGTGCGTCAGCCGCTCCTGCGTCTGGCGGATTTCGGTGATGTCGGACCCAACGCCGCGGAACCCTTCGAAGCGCCCCGCGGTGTCGACGATCGGGTCGCCCGCGATCGAGATCCAGCGGGTGCCGCGCGGCGTCTTGAGCTCCATCTCCAGGGCGTTGAACGGCTGCTTCTCGAGCAGCAGGCGGCCAAGCTCGGCATGGCCTCCCAAGAGGGCCGGAAGCGAGTGGCCGAGAAGCTGGCCGCCGGGCTTTCCGAGCAGCGCGCTCATGCGCGAGCTGATGTAGGTGACGCGGTTTTCCGCATCGACCTGCCACAGCCAGCCGACGCCGCGATGCTCATATTCCTGCAGCAGCAGGCTCGCGCTTTCGCTCTGGCTTCCGACGTCGGCATTGGTCTTGAGCTGGTGGAACGCCCAGCGCGCGACCGTCAGAATGCCGAAGATCGACACGCCGAGCGTGAAGACGATCGAGAGCATGTGCTGGAACGGGACCGTGTGGCGGCCGATCAGCAGGACTCCGCCGACGCCCGCGGTGAAGGAAATCATCCATGCGCTGGCGCAGGGCGGGATGACGACGAGGCCGAGCGCACCGATGCCGAGGCCGGCCATTACCGAAGCGGCGATGACCTGGGTTCCGGGATCGAGCGACGGGAAAAGATAGAGCGGGAGGCTGAGCCACACGACGGCGCGGAGCGAGACTTCCGCAACCATGGTCCACATCGGAACGCGGCGCCCCGACCGGCCGACGCAGGTAATGGACTGCGTGCGAGCGAGCTGCATCGCGGCGAGGTTCACGACGGTGACTGCGAGCACCCACGGAACGACCCAGGTCGGAGCGATGTCCCCCCAGAGGTTCGCGGCCATCATCAACGCCGCGACGATGTTCGCCGCCGCGAAGAATGGAGCGAGGTGCGCGCGCGAGATGAGCTGCACGTCGCGAAGCGGCGAGCTTTCCGATTCTGCCTCACTGCTTGCGAGGCCCGCCGACTCCCCGCCGGGAAGCCGTGCCGAAATCAAGCGCTTATACCGATCTGGAGCTTCGTACATCCGCCCGCCGTCCAACGTTGGACGCCCTCCTTAACTAAAGAGAGTTGAAGCGGGGTTAAGCCCATTGTGGATTTACAGGCCGGATTTCACCTTATTTGCTAACATGGATCGGCCCTGGACCGCCGGGACGCGCTTCTCGCAATGGCGGCAAAGGCCCTCTATATGCGGGGCGATGGCGACCGACAGCGCGACCCTCGACCGCCGCGTAAGGGCTAGGCGCCGCACGTCCGACAGCCCCAAGATCCAGTCGCCCGCCGATCCGATCGCGCGCGGAATGGGGCTCGACCGGCCCTTTTTCGAAGACAAGAACCGCGCCTTCTGGATCCTGCAGTCAATCGGCTGGAGCGGCTATTTTTTCCTGAGGACTCTGTCCGGCTTCGCCAACAACCTTGGCTGGATGCTGCTCGTCCACACGCTGCTGCTGACCGCGACGGGCTATTCCCTGACGCTTCTGATGGGGTCGCTCTATCGGCGGCTGATCAAGATGAAGCCGATCTGGACCCTGGTTCTCTCGCTCGCCGCCGTCGTGCTTGCTTCGAGCATCTTCTCGGTGATCGAGACGTGGAGCGTCGCGACCTTCCTGAAGCCCGACTTCGAACCCCAGGGCGTCGCCTGGCTCGGCGCCCTTCCCCTCGACTTCGCTCTGCTCGCAGCGTGGACGGCGCTTTATTACGGGATCAATTACTTCCTGCTGCTCGAGAACGAGATCCGGCTGCGCGAGCGCCTCGAAAGCCAGGCGTCGAGCGCGCAGCTCGCAATGCTGCGCTACCAGCTCAACCCGCACTTCCTGTTCAACACGCTCAATTCCATCTCCACGCTGGTCCTGCTGAAGCAGACCGAGCGGGCCAATGCGATGCTCGCGCGGCTCTCGTCCTTCCTCCGCTACACGCTCGCCAACGAGCCGACGGCCAAGGTCACGCTGGCGCAGGAGGTGGAGACGCTGAAGCTGTACCTCGAGATTGAGAAGATGCGCTTCGAGGACCGGCTGAGGCCGCACTTCAAGATCGAGTCAGAGACGATCGGCGCGCGCCTCCCCTCGCTGCTTCTCCAGCCGCTCATCGAAAATGCGATCAAATATGCCGTCACGCCCGCCGAGAACGGCGCCGACATCTGGATCACGGCCAAGCGCGAGGGACAGGCGGTGAGGATCGAAGTTGCCGACAATGGCAATGGCGAGGGGGGCGAACTCGCCGCGAGCCCGTCCACCGGAGTCGGCTTGGCGAACATTCGGGACAGACTGTCGCAGGCCTATGGCGCTGCGCATCGTTTCGAGACGAGACAGAACGAGCAGGGGGGCTTCAGCGTTATCATCGAAATCCCCTTCGAAACCGGAGAGACTGCCTGATGACCATCCGGACCATATTGGTCGATGACGAACCCCTTGCGACGCAGGGCCTGCAACTGAGACTGCAGGCGCACGAAGACGTCGAGGTGGTCGCCACGGCGGCGAACGGGCGCGAGGCGATCCGTCAGATCAAGACGCACAAGCCGGACCTCGTCTTCCTCGACATCCAGATGCCGGGCTTCGACGGCTTTTCGGTGATCCAGGGGCTGATGGACGTCGAGCTTCCGCTGTTCGTGTTCGTCACCGCTTACGGCGACCATGCGCTGCGGGCGTTCGACGCGCAGGCGGTCGACTATCTGATGAAGCCGGTCGACGAGGACCGGCTCGCGGCGACGATGGACCGGGTGCGGCAGCGGCTGGCCGAAAAACGCAGCGCGGAGGAAGCCGAGCGGCTCAAGGAAGCGCTTGCGGAGCATGCCCCGGAAGCTGCCGAAGAGCTGGCCGAAAGCACTCCGGACGCGGCGCCCGCGTCAAACCGCTACGAGAAGATGATCAACATCAAGGACCAGGGCCAGATATTCCGGGTCGACGTGGACACCATCGAGCGCATCGACGCGGCCGGCGACTATATGTGCATCCAGACGGGCGACAACACGCTCATCCTTCGCGAGACGATGAAGGACCTCGAGAAAAGGCTCGACCCGCGCCGGTTCCAGCGGGTCCACCGCTCGACCATCGTGAACCTAGACCTGGTCCGCCAGGTGAAGCCCCATACCAACGGCGAATGCTTCCTGGTCCTCGACTCGGGAGCGCAGGTGAAGGTTTCGCGTTCATACCGCGATGTCGTCGCGAGATTCGTCCATTAAGACCCGCCGCAAGGCGGACGGGGACAAGCCCGCCCTGAAGGGCCGCCGAATCCTCGTCGTAGAGGATTCGCCGGTCGTCGGGCCGTTCACCGCCGACCTGCTCGACGAGCTCGGTTGCGAGGTCGTCGGCCCGGCGCCCAACATGGCGTCCGCGCGCGAGCTGGTCGAAGCCGGCGAGTTCGACGCGGCGCTGATGGACATCCACATCCGCGGCGAGCGTGTGTTCACCTTGTGCGACATGCTCGAGGCGCGGGGCGTCCCGTTCGTCTTCACGAGCGGCTATGCGGACCGGAACATGCCCGAGAAATGGGAGAGCCGCCCGCGGGTGCAGAAGCCCTATACGGTGGACCAGATCGAAGAGGCGCTGGTCGCCCTCTTCGGCTGAATCACATCATATTGTTGGTCGTCGTCGCGGGCGTGCCCATCGTCTGAGGCCCGCCGGTCACGGCGCCGCCCGACGCGATCTGCTGCTGGATCGCCTGGGTGAGCTGCGGCGTCGTCGTGGTCGCGGTGCAGCCGGCCTGGCCGTTCGCAATCGCAGCGGCAAGCGCGTCGACGGAGACGCCGCAGACGGTCGCCGCGACGTTGATCGGCACCTGCGCGTTCACCGGGATATTGTCGCGATTGACGTTCAGCGACACCGAGAGGTCGTTCAGCACGTTCTGAAGATTCACGTTGACGAGCGTCGGGATGCTCGTGCCGCCGCTGGTGCCCGTGCCGCTGCCCGTCGGCGTTCCCGCACTGACTTCGCCCGCGCTCGCCGGAGCAGGCGGCTGCGTCGTCTTGCATGCGACGAGGCTGAGGGCGGCAACAGCCGCGGTAGCCCACATGGCTGAACGTGCGGTCATCGATATCCTCCTAGTGCACGCCGCAGCAGCCGGGCGTCGTGCTCGTCGTCGGCTGGGGCGTGGTGGTAGTGGTTGGCGTAGTCGTAGTTGTCGGGGTGGTGGTTGGCGTAGTCGTGGTCGAGGTGGTGGTCCCGGTCGTGGTCTGGGCGCCGCCGCCGACCGACCCGTTCGCGGCAAGCTGTTCCTGGATATATTGCTTGAGCTCGGGCGAGATGCTGTTCGCGGTGCACCCGCTGGTCTTCCCGCCCCCCGCGCCGATCGAGAGGATGTTGATCGATACGCCGCACACGTTGGCGGCGATGTTGATCGGGATCTGGGCGTTGATCGGGATGTTCGCCTTATCGATCTTGAGGTCGAGGGCGAGGTTGTTGAGCACGTTCGACAGGTTCACGTTGACCAGCGAAGGCACTGCGGTCGCGGCATCCGCGACCCCGGAGGCGACCGCCGAACCCGCGCTTGCGACGCCGTTCGCGGCTGATGAGACGGTCTTGCAGCCAGAAGCGGCGAGCAGAATTGCGATAGCCGGGACGGCCAGGAATGTACGCATAAAGGTCCCTCTGTTCGGCCGCCCAACGCTCCGCGACACAGGATTGTTTCACCTGTGCATCGCCCTTGCCCGAGCCAGATTGCGCGCTGCCCAAGCGAAGCCTAGGCGACACCTATGGCCAGCAAGTTCGAGACCTTCGCCGCGCTCCACGTGCCGGGCGATCCCGTCATCCTCTACAACATCTGGGACCCGGGAAGCGCCCACGCGGTCGCCGCCGCGGGCGCGAAGGCGCTTGCGACGGGCAGTCACCCCGTCGGCGATGCCTCCGGCTTCGGGGACGGCCAGAAGGTCCCGCTCGACTATGTGTTCGACAACGCGCGGCGGATCGTCGCCGCGGTCGACCTGCCGCTGACGGTCGACTTCGAGGGTGCCTATTCCACCGATCCGGAAGAGTGCGGCGCAAATGTCGCGCGCCTGGCGGAGACCGGCGCGGTCGGTTGCAATTTCGAGGACCAGATCGTCGGCGGCGAAGGCATTCACCCGCTCGATCTGCAGGTCCGGCGCATAGCCGCGATCCGGCAGGCTGTCGGCGACCAGTTCTACATCAATGCGCGCACCGACCTGTTCCTGAAGACGCAGACCTACGACGATGCGCTGCTCGACGAGGTCGTCGAGCGCGGCAAGGCCTTCGCGGACGCCGGCGCCAGCGGTTTCTTCGTCCCGCGCCTGTCAGACCCGAGGCAGGTCGAGCGCGTCGTGCGGGAGGTCCCGCTGCCGCTCAACGTCATCGCCTCCCCGGGCGCGCCGGACAAGAAGACCTGGGCCGAAGCGGGCGTTGCGCGGATCAGCCACGGCCCCTTCCCGCATCGTGCCCTCATGGCCAAACTTACCGAAATGGCCCGCGAGGCGATCGGCTAGGCGCGCCGGAACAGCCCCCATCTCGCCCGCGGCCCGGACTTCAGCACGGTCTTTCGGAACAGCTGCGCTCCCAGGCGGAGGATCAGGCCGACCCACAACGCCTGCCAGAGGATCGCGGCGAGGTGTGGCCACCATTGCGGGTCCTCGGCGGCGCGCGCGAGCATCGTCATCGGCGAGGAGAGCGGGAAGATCGCCGCCGCAATCGCCGGCGTCGAATCCGGCGCCCCGATCGCGGTCGTTGCAAAGCCGAAGATGAGCATCTGGCCGAAGGTGACGGGCATCGACAGAGTCTGCACCTCTCGCGCCGTCGACGCCTGCGCGCCGATGGTGAGGAAGGCCGCGCCCAGCAGCAGATAGTTCATCGCGAAATAGACGACCGTCAGGACGAAGAAGCCCGTCCACCCCACTGCCGGAGCCGGGAGCGTCGCCACCCCGCGATGGCTCAGCATCTCGACCACGAGCGCCCCCGCGCCGATCCACACGATGAGGCCGACGACCGACGCGGCGAGCATTGCGAACAGCTTGCCCACGAACATGGCGTCGATCGGAACGGCCGCCGCGATGACCTCGATGATCTTGTTCGATTTCTCCTCGATCAGCTGGGACAGCAGCATTCCCGACAGCAGGATGGTGAGGATGAAGAGCAAGGTCTGGCCGATCTGCGCAGTGACTGCGCGCTGGTTGATCAGCGAACCCGTCGAGCTCGCCACGCTGGTGACCGGCAGGTCGGGCTCGATCGCCTTCGCGCCGTTCCGCGCATTGCCGATCAGCAGCTGCAACTGGCCGGTCGTCGGGTCGCTCTCTCCAATCGGTCCGGTCAGGTGCGGCTCGGCGAGGCCGCCCGTCAGCACGGCGCGGACGGGGGGCTGGCTGCTTGCCAGCAAGGCTTGCACCTGCGCGGGTAGATCGGGTTGCGGCGCATAACGAACGAGCTTGACGACCGCGCTGTCCCCGAGCGCCTGGGCAAGCTGCTCGCGGGCCGCGGAGATTCGGTCGTAGTCCGCATCGCTCGACACTACGGCAATGACCGGGCGAGCGGTCCGGTTGGCGATCGTCGCTCCGATCCCGCCGAACAGGCTGCCGAACAGGAGCGGGAAGACGGGCGCGAGCAGGAAGAAGATGAACGCCTTCGAGAGCACCGTCGCGCCGAAGTCGCGGCGCGCGATGACGAAGCAGGAGCGAATGAAGCGCATCATCGCTGCTTATCCTGGCCCATGGCGGCCGCGGCAGCGCTGCCGGCGATGGCAACGAAGGCGTCGTGGAGGCCCGGCCGTTCGATGGCCAGCGTCTCGATGCCTGCGCCGCCATCGATGAGCGCCTTGAGCAAAGGTTCGGGACCGCCTTCGGGCAGCTCGAACACCCATTCGTCGCCCTCGCGCCGGGCGCCTTCGGGAATGGCCGATCGCCAGCGCCCGTCGCTGGCGCGGGTGCGCAGCCGGACGATTGGACGCAGCCGCGAGCGCGCCTCGTCCACTCCGCCGTCGAACGCGACCTTGCCCTTCGCGATGATCGCGACGCGCTCGCACAGCCGCTCGGCATGAGCGATCACGTGCGTCGAGAAGATGACGGTCGCGCCCGCGCGCGTCTCGCGCCGGATCAGCTCCTCGAGCCGCCCCTGGTTGATCGCGTCGAGGCCGGCGAACGGCTCGTCGAGGACGATCAGCCTCGGCCGGTGAACGATGGTTCCGAGCAGCTGGACCGTCTGCGCCATGCCTTTCGAGAGCGAACGGATCGGCTTCTTCGCCCATTCTTCGAGATTGTGCTCAGCCAGCAGCTGGTCGGCGCGGCGGCGCCCCTCGGCGATCGGCAGGCCGCGCAGCGCGCCCATGAAGGCGATCGCCTCCCGCGCGTGCATCGCCGGGTAAAGCCCGCGCTCCTCCGGCAGGTAGCCGACCTCCGACGCCGCCTCGAGCGGGCGCTCGCGGCCCAGCACCCGGCGGGTGCCGCTCGACGGATCGATGATCCCGATCAGCATGCGCAGCGTCGTCGTCTTGCCCGCGCCATTCGGCCCGAGGAGGCCGTAGATCGAGCCGGTCGGCACCGAGAGGCTCACCCCGTCGACCGCCCGTGTGTCGCCGAAGTCCTTTACAAGGTTCACCGCCTCGACGGCGGCCCGCTCCGAGCTCAACGATTGCGGGACCTGCTGGAGCACTGAAATTCCTACGAAAATTGCCACGGCCGGTGTACAGGCGCGCCGTGCATAACGGGCAGAGCCTTGAGGAAGCAATAAGGGCGAAGGCAGCGGAGCTGGGCTTCGTCGCCTGCGGCTTCGCGCGCGCGGATGCAGCGGACGATGCGGGCCTCGACCTCAGGCGGTGGCTCGAGGCCGGCCATCACGGGAGCATGGGCTGGATGGAGGAGCGGGCGCATCACCGCGTCTCGCCGCTCGCGCTGTGGCCGGACGCGAGGTCTGCGATCGCGCTTGCAATGAGCTATGCGCCCGCGTCCGACCCGCTCGCGCTCGGGGAACGGCCGGAGCTCGGGCGCATCTCGGTCTATGCCCTGGGCGGCGATTATCACAAGACGATGAAGAAGGCGCTGAAGGCCCTCGGCCGCTGGCTTGGCGAGGAAGCCGGCTGCGAGCTGAAGGTGTTCGTGGATACCGCGCCGGTGATGGAAAAGCCGCTCGCCCAGGCTGCCGGGATCGGCTGGCAGGGCAAGCACACGAACCTGGTCAGCCGCGAGCACGGCAGCTGGCTGTTCCTCGGTGTCGTCCTCACCAGCTTCGAGCTCCAGCCCGACGCGCCTGCTGATCAGGGGCGCCACTGCGGAAGCTGCTCGCGATGCCTCGACGCCTGTCCGACCCAGGCGTTCGTCGGGCCCCACCGCATCGATGCGCGCCGCTGCATTTCCTACCTCACGATCGAGCATGATGGGCCGATCCCGGAGGAGCTTCGCGCGTCGATGGGCAACCGCATCTACGGTTGCGACGACTGCCTTGCCGTCTGCCCATGGAACCGCTTCGCCGATGCCGCAGCCGCCAACCGCGCCTTCCTTCCCCGCGCCGAGCTTGCCGCACCCCGCCTGGCCGACCTGCTTGCGCTGGACGATGCGTCCTTCCGCGAGATGTTCTCCGGTTCGCCGATCAAGCGCATCGGCGTGAAGCGGATGGTCCGCAACTGCCTCATTGCCGCAGGCAATAGCGGCGATCCGGCGCTTGCCCCCTCGGTCGAGCGGCACGCCGACGATCCCGATCCGGTGATCGCCGAAGCGGCGCGCTGGGCGCTCGATCAGCTCGGATATTCGAGGGCGGAGATGCAGCCGGCCTGATCGGTGTCGGCGCCGAGCGGCGAGCGCGTGTCGACATGGGTGACGCGGTAGATGCCGCTCTCATTCGGGTAGAGGTAGGCATCGAGGACGCACGAGCGCCCGCGGAACTGCACCTTGATGCTGTTCCCCTCGCGGACCTGGAGCGCCGGGCGGCCGAAACGATTGGTCAGGTCCGATGCGCTCATGCCGACGAGGCGCGTTGCCTGCCCTTGCGCCGGCACCGCCGCCACTGGCTCGGGCGCGGGCGGCTGCTCCGGGCGCGTGGCGCAGCCGGCGAGGAACAAGGCGGAGGCGAGAACAAAGCGACGCATTGCCGGACGATGCCCGCGACAGCCGCCGCTGGCAAGGTTGCGGCGGGTTGGATGCAAGGCTAGTCGCGCGGCTTCAGCCGCACATGGAGACCTCATGACCGACCGCCGCCTCGACGTGCTCGCCATCGGCAATGCCATCGTCGACGTGATCGCCGATTCCGACGACGACTTCCTGGCCCGCGAAGGCATGCACAAGGGCGCGATGCGCCTGATCGACGAAGCGGAAGCGGTCCGGCTCTACGCAAGCATGGCGGCGGCGCGCGAGACCAGCGGCGGTTCGGCGGCGAATACCGTGGCGGGCGTCGCCTCGCTCGGGCTCCGCGCGGGCTTCATCGGCCAGCTCGCCGACGACCAGCTCGGCTCGATCTTCGCGCACGATATCCGCAGCCTCGGAGTCGAGTTCGACACGGCGGCAAGGAGCGACGTCGGTGCGACAGCGCGCTGCCTGATCCTCGTCACGCCTGACGCTCAGCGGACGATGAACACCTTTCTCGGCGCAGCCCAGCGGCTCGGCCCGGACGCAGTCGATCCCGCGCGCGTCGCGGAGACCGGCATCCTCTATCTGGAGGGCTATTTGTGGGACCCGGAGGAGCCGCGCCAGGCAATGTACAAGGCGATGGAGGCGGCGCGCGACGCGGGGACAAAGGTCGCGTTCACGCTGTCGGACAGCTTCGTCGTCGACCGCCACCGCGCCGACCTCATGCGGCTGCTCGACGAGCGGCGGATCGACATTCTTTTCGCGAACCAGGCCGAAGCCGAATCGCTCGCCGAGGCAGGCGAGGTCGATGCCGCAATGGATGCCTTGAAGGACCGTGTCGAGACGCTCGTCGTCACCCGGCATGAGCATGGCGCGCTGGCCATTCGCGGCGGACAGCGCGTCGAGGTCCCCGCGGAGCCGATCGAACGGTTGGTCGACACCACCGGCGCAGGCGACCTGTTCGCGGCAGGCTTTCTGGCCGGGGAAGCGCGGGGGCTGGGGCTCGAGCGCTCGCTACGGCTCGGCGCGATCTGCGCGGCCGAGGTCATCCAGCATTATGGCGCGCGCCCCGAGGCGGACCTCAGGGCGCTTGCCGGCGGCGTGCTCGCCTAGCTGCGCTCTTCCGGGCTGCCCGGATCGGGAGCGCCCGGAAGCGATCCCGCGCCGACCGGAGGCGCTGCCGGATCGAGCTCCGGCACCTCGACGATGCCGCGCCCGACATGGCTGTGGCGATAGCCGTAGAGGAAGTAGAAGATCAGCCCGATGACGGTCCAGCTGACGAACAGCAGCTTGGATTCGTTGTTGAGGTTGATGAACAGCAGCAGGCAGCCGGCGATCGACAACGGCGCGACAACGAACAGCGCCGGAGTGCGGAACGGCCGCGGCCGGCCGGGGTCCTTCTTGCGCAGGATCATGACGCCAAGCGACACCGCGGCGAAGGCGAACAGGGTGCCGGCGTTCGAATAATCGGCAAGCGTGCCGACCGGCAGGAAGGCTGCGGCAATCGCGACCACGACGCCGGTGACGATGGTCACGATGTAAGGCGTCCTGAAGCGCTCATGGACGGCGGAGAGCCGCTCGGGCAGCAGGCCGTCGCGCGCCATCACGAAGAAGATGCGCGTCTGGCCGTACATCATCAGCAGCACGACCGACGGAAGCGCGATCGCGGCGGCGAGGCCGACGAGATTCCCGAACAGCGGGTTCGACACTTCGCGGAGGATGTGCGCCAGCGCTTCCTTCGAGCAGACGGTCGGCGCGTGCGCTGCCTGGCAGGCGGCCGCGGCATAGAGCTCGGGCGAGCCCTCTTTCAGATACTGGCCCGTTGCCGGGTCCATCAGCGGTTGGGCGCCATAGGCTCCAACGACGCCGGCCGACACCAGCAGGTAGAAGACGGTGCAGATCATCAGGCTGCCGATGAGGCCGATCGGCACGTTGCGCTGCGGGTTCTTCGTTTCCTCGGCGGCGGTCGAAACCGCGTCGAAGCCGACATAGGCGAAGAAGATCGAGGCCGCGGCGCCGAGGATTCCGGTACCCGACGAGCTTAACGGATTGCCCCAGCCGCGGGGCGCGAACGGATGGAAGTTCTGCATGTGCCCGCTGATCATCGGCAGCGTGATGATCAGGAACAAGGTCAGCGCCGCGACCTTGATGCAGACGAGAACGGCGTTGAACGTCGCGCTCTCCTTCGTGCCGATCACCAGAAGCGTGGTCACGAAGGCGACGACGAGCACGGCCGGAAGGTTGAAGATGCCCCCGACTTCGCCGCCCTGCAGGAAGCCCCACTGAATCGGCGGCCCGACTTTGAGGGCGTGCGGTATGTGTATCCCGATGGAATCGAGAAGGCCGCTGATGAACCCGGACCAGCCGACCGCGACCGCGCTCGCGCCGAGCGCATATTCGAGGATCAGCGCCCAGCCGACGAGCCAGGCCATAACCTCGCCCATCACGGCATAGGAGTAAGTGTAGGCGGAGCCCGCGACGGGCACCATCGAGGCGAGCTCGGAATAGCAGAGCGCCGCGACCGCGCAGACGGCGCCCGCCACGACGAAGCTGATCATCATGCCGGGCCCGGCCTTCTGGGCGGCGGTGGCGGTAAGCACGAAGATGCCGGTGCCGATGACGGCGCCGATGCCGAGCAAGGTCAGCTGGAATGCGCCGAGAGAGCGCTTGAGCGACTTCTTCTCCGCGGTTGCGAGGATCTCATCAAGCGGCTTGACCCTTCCACGGCTAGGCGCTCGCGGTGCTACAGTGGCCATTTAACTCCCCTACCGAAGCTGATTTGCGCGTGACCCTAGCGGGTAAAGGGCCGAGGGCAATCCCCCTTCGACGGACGTCAGCGGGCCAGCATCGGACCGAGCGGCCGCCCGGCGAAGATGTGCAGATGTAGGTGCGGCACCTCCTGCCCCGCGTTCAATCCGCTGTTGGCGAGTAGGCGATATCCGTCTTCGACCAGCCCCGCCTCGCGCGCGATGCGTCCCGCGGCGCGGACGAAAGCCGCAATCTCTTCGTCCGACGCCTTCGCCGAGAAATCGTCCCACGATACGTAGGACCCCTTCGGGATGACGAGGATGTGCGTGGGCGCGAGCGGGTTGATGTCGTGGAAGGCGAGGACGTGCTCGTCTTCATAGACCTTCTTCGCCGGCAGCTCGCCGCGCAGGATGCGGGCGAAGATGTTGCTGTCGTCATAGGCCTGGGTTGCATCGACCGGCATGTGTGACTCCGCTTGACCGTGCTTCGCGGCTCGCTACCACCTGAGGCGATGAGCGACGAGACCCCCGAGAGCCTGATCCCGTACGACGAGATCGTGCAGGACGCGCTTCGGGCCGTCGTCGGCCGGGTCCTCGGCGAAGTCGAGCAGTCGGGCGGGCTTCCCGGCGAGCACCATTTCTACATCACCTTCAAGACGCGCTACCCGGGCGTCTCCATTCCCAAGCATCTGCTCGAGCGCTTCCCGGACGAGATGACGATCGTCATCCAACACCGCTTCTGGGACCTCAAGGTCGAGGAGGATAGCTTCTCGGTGGGGCTGTCGTTCGGCGGGGTCCCCGCGACGCTTCACGTGCCGTTCGCGGCGGTCACCCAGTTCCACGATCCCGCCGTCGAGTTCGCGCTCACCTTCCACGCCGATTCCGCGGAAGAACCGCCGGAAGAGCATGAGGAGGCGGAGAATGACGCTCCCGCGGGCGACGCCAAGGACGAGAGCCGGGAGGACGGGTCCAACGTCGTGAATGTGGACTTCACGCGGAAAAAATAACAGGAGCGCCTCTCGTCGAAGAGGAGTCCAATGCCCAGCACCGCCACCCGCACCGAGAGCGACAGCTTCGGCCCGATCCAGGTCCCCGCTGATTCCTATTGGGGTGCGCAGACCGAGCGCTCGGTCGAGAATTTCCCGTTCGGCCCGCGCGAGCAGATGCCGCTGGAGATTGTCCACGCACTCGGCTTCATCAAGCAGGCGGCGGCGCGCGTGAACGCGCGGATCGGCGGGCTCGACCCCAAGCTCGCCGAGGTGATTCAGCAGGCGGCGAGCGAGGTTGCGCGAGGCGATCTCGACGGCCAGTTCCCGCTGGTCATCTGGCAGACGGGCTCGGGCACCCAGTCGAACATGAATGCGAACGAGGTGATCGCGGGCCGCGCCAACGAGATCCTGACCGGCAAGCGCGGCGGCAAGGAGCCCGTCCACCCCAACGACCATGTAAACAAGAGCCAATCGTCCAACGACAGCTTCCCGACTGCGATGCACATCGCGGCGGCGATCGCGGTAGAGCGGCGCCTGCTTCCCGCGCTCCGGACGATGCACGGCTGTCTCGCCGAGCAGGCGGGCAAGTGGGACGCAATCGTCAAGATCGGGCGGACCCACCTCCAGGACGCGACCCCGCTGACGCTCGGCCAGGAATTCTCGGGCTACGCGGCGCAGGTCGCCGCCTGCATCGAGAGGGTCGAAGGCGTGATGCCGCGGCTGCTTCGGCTCGCCCAGGGCGGCACCGCCGTCGGGACCGGGCTGAACGCGCCGAAGGGCTTCGCCGAGGAGTTCGCCAAGGAGGTTTCCGGCCTCACCCAGATGCGCTTCACCTCGGCTCCCAACAAGTTTGCGGAGCTGGCGGCGCACGACACGCTCGTCGAGCTGTCCGGCGTTCTCAACGTGATCGCCGTCGCGCTCACCAAGATCGCCAACGATATACGCCTGCTCGGTTCAGGCCCGCGATGCGGGATCGGCGAGCTGAAGCTGCCCGAGAACGAGCCCGGGAGCTCGATCATGCCCGGGAAGGTGAACCCGACCCAGGCCGAGATGCTGACGATGGTCGCGGCCCAGGTGATGGGCAATCACGTCGCGGTGACGGTTGGCGGCATGCAGGGCCATTTCGAGCTCAACGTGTTCAAGCCGCTGATCGGCGCCAATGTGATCCGTTCGATCAACCTGCTGTCCACCGGCATGGAAAGCTTCACCAGCCGCATGCTCGAGGGGGCCGAGCCGAACATCGAGCGGATCAACGAGCTGATGAACCGCTCGCTCATGCTGGTCACCGCGCTCGCCCCCGAGATCGGCTACGACAATGCCGCGGCCATCGCCAAGCACGCTCACAAGACCGGCAAGACGCTGAAGGAAGCGGGCCTGGAGCTCGAACTGGTCGACGAAGCGACCTTCGACCGGGTGGTGAAGCCCGAGGGGATGGTCGGCCGCTAGAGCGCCAGGTTCAGGCGCACGCCGAGATTGTCGATCCCCGGATTCTGCCGGCCGAACAATTGCGCGTGGCTCATGTGCACCCAGCTCGCTTCGATGCTGAGGCGAGAGTTGACCTGCGCGCCCACGGCAAGCTCCGGCTCGAACAGCACGCGGCTGCCGAAATCGATCTTGTCGTTGGTGAGGTCCTGGAACTTCTCGGCCGAGCCGGTGTGGATCGCAAGGCCGAGGCCCGGGCGGATGTACAGGCTGCCGCCGAACTTCGCCGACAGGCCGACGGCGGCATAGCTCGTGTCGCCCGACGTATTCAGCGCGCCGAAGACGTAGGGCTGCAGCGGCGTATGCCCGATGCCGCCGCCGCGATAGCCGACCATCAGGTCCATGCCGCTTTCCACGCCGCTCTTGTCGGTCGGCAGCTTCACGTCATGGGCATAGACTCCGCCGAAGACCTCGCCCGCATGGGCAGGCGCGCCGACGAAGGTGAGCAGGACGGCACTTAGGAACGCTGCGCGTTTCACGAGGCGCTTCTCCCCTGAAGATTGCGCGTATCAATGCACGACGCGCTGGTTCGTGCCGTCAGCGGCCCGCCTGCCACGCCGCGACAGCCGGATTCGGCGCCAGCAGGTTCCAGACGTTCAGCGTAAGATTGTCGCGGATGACGAGCAGCGGAACGAGCTCGAGGAGGATGACGAGCAGCACCGCGGCCCACACCGGCAGCTTTCGCGCCAGAAGGAAGCCCGCGCACATCATCGCCATGTCCGAGACCGAATTGACGATGCTGTCGCCGCTATAGCCGAGCGCCGCGGTGGTTTCACGGTAGCGGTCGATCACGAACGGCGTGTTCTCCGCCACTTCCCAGCCGGCCTCGATCAGCAGCGCGGCAAGGAAGCGCCACGACACCGGCCAGCGGCGGAAGAGCAGCCAAAGCAGGGCGTAGAAGAGCAGCCCGTGGACGAGGTGGCTGAGGCTGTACCAGTCGGCCAGCATCTGGCTCGTCCTGGAGCTGTCGCGGGAGCCGACCCACAGTTCGACCGTGCCGCAGGTGCAAATCGGATTGCGCCCCATGGCGAGCTCGATCGCGGCAGCGGCCGCCACGATCGCGAGAGCTGCAAGGGCGGCGCGGCGCGAGTTCATCGACGCGGCTTAGCAGAGCGAAGCGGCTTGCAAAGAACTGCCGTTCAGCGGAGACACGCGACCATGCTGCGCGCTTACGGTCCAGGCTGCGAAGGGGATGTCATCGACCCGAAGCTCGAGCGGATTCCCGACGGCGCGACGTGGATCGACATGGAGGAGCCGACCAAGGAGGAAGAGAGGCTCGTCGAACGCTGCATCAAGGTGAACGTCCCGACCCAGGCGGAAATGGCCGAGATCGAGCCATCGAGCCGCCTCTACGAGATGAACGGCGCGCTTTACATGACGGTGAGCGCGCTGCGCGGCCTCGACGAGCATCATCCGACCACGGCGCCGATCGGCTTCGTCCTTGCCGGCAACCGGCTCGTCACCATCCGCTACACGAGCCCGAAGCCCGTCAGGAATTTCGAGAATCACGCCCGCCGCGACCCCGAGCTTGTGCGGGACGGCCCGACCGCGCTGATCCGGCTGCTCGACGCCATCATCGACCGGCTGGCGGACGAGATCGAGGTGGTCAGCGGCCGCATGGAGGAGCTGTCCGACGAAATCTTCCAGGAGCAGCAGGACGAGCGCCGCATCCCGGCGGAAAAGCTCACCGCGCTCCTCACCAGCATCGGGCGGACCCAGACCCTCCTCACCAAGATCCGCTATTCGGCGGTCAGCACGCTTCGGATGCTGAGCTTCTTCGGCGGTTCGAACCTCGTCCACGAGGAGGCCCATGCCGAGCTTCGGCACCATGTCGCCAGCCTGACCACCGACGTGACCTCGCTCAGCGAGCATGCGAGCTTCCTCTCCGACAATCTCACCTTCCTGCTCGACGCATCGCTGGGCCTCATCAGCATCGAGCAGAATGCGGCGATGAAGCTCTTCTCCTGGGCCGCCGTCGTCTTCCTGCCGCCGACGCTCATCGCCGGCATCTTCGGAATGAACTTCCACTACATGCCGGAGCTCAACTGGCATTACGGCTACCCGCTGTCGCTCGCGCTGATGTTCGCGACCGCGGTCGGGCCTTATCTTTACTTCAAGAAGCGCGGCTGGATCTGAGCGGCGAGCGCCCGCGGTTTGCGGGCGGGGCGGGGGGTTGCTAAGCGCGCGGCGGCTCTCATCTAGTACGCAGCCCCAGAAAGACAGCGATGATCCCCACCGGCCAGGACAGCCTCCACACCCGCTCGACCCTCGAAGTCGAGGGCAAGACCTACGCTTATTATTCGCTCAACAAGGCCGGCGCGGCCCTCGGCGACGTGTCCCGCCTCCCCTTCTCGATGAAGGTGCTCCTCGAGAACCTGCTGCGGTTCGAGGACGGCGAGACGGTGACGCGCGACGACCTCCAGGCGATCGTCGACTGGCTGAAGGAACGGCGGATCAACCGCGAGATCCAGTACCGCCCCGCCCGCGTGCTGATGCAGGATTTCACCGGCGTTCCCGCAGTGGTCGACCTTGCCGCGATGCGGGACGCGATGGCGCAGCTCGGCGGCGACCCGCAGAAGATCAACCCGCTCGTCCCCGTCCACCTGATCATCGACCACAGCGTGATGGTCGACGAGTTCGGCAATCCCAAGGCCTTCGAGAAGAACGTCGAGTTCGAATATGAGCGCAACGGCGAGCGCTACGAGTTCCTCAAATGGGGCAGCCAGGCGTTCGACAATTTCAAGGTCGTGCCGCCGGGCACGGGCATCTGCCACCAAGTGAATCTCGAGCATATCGCGCAGTGCGTCTGGACCGACGAGGACGCGAACGGCGAAACGCTCGCCTATCCCGATACTTTGGTCGGCACCGACAGCCACACGACGATGGTCAACGGCCTCGGCGTGCTCGGCTGGGGCGTCGGAGGCATCGAGGCCGAGGCCGCGATGCTGGGACAGCCGGTCAGCATGCTCATTCCCGAAGTCGTGGGCTTCCGGCTGGCCGGCGAGCTGCGCGAGGGCATCACGGCGACCGACCTGGTGCTGACCGTGACCCAGATGCTGCGCCAGAAGGGCGTGGTCGGGCGCTTCGTGGAATTCTACGGACCGGGCCTCGAGAACCTGCCGCTCGCCGACCGCGCGACGATCGCGAACATGGCGCCCGAATATGGCGCGACCTGCGGCTTCTTCCCGATCGACGAGCGCACCGTCGATTATCTCCGCCTGACGGGCCGCGACGAGGCGCAGATCGCGCTCGTTCGCGCCTATGCGAAGGAGCAGGGCCTGTGGCGCGACGCGGCGGCGCCCGAGCCGCTGTTCACGGACACGCTGGAGCTCGACATGAGCTCGATCGAGCCGTCGCTCGCCGGCCCCAAGCGCCCGCAGGACCGCGTCCGCCTGAGCGAGGTCGACGACCAGTTCAATGCCGAGCTCGACGCCACCTACCACAAGGCGAGCGACCCGCGCGTGAAGGTCGAGGGCGAGCAGTTCGACTTCGGGAACGGCGACGTCGCGATCGCCGCGATCACCAGCTGCACCAACACGTCCAACCCGTCGGTGCTGATCGCCGCCGGCCTGGTCGCGCGCAAGGCGCGCGAGCGCGGGCTGACGCCCAAGCCGTGGGTCAAGACGAGTCTCGCCCCCGGAAGCCAGGTGGTCACGGACTATCTCAACGAAAGCGGCCTCAGCGAGGACCTCAACGCGCTCGGCTTCGACCTGGTCGGCTATGGCTGCACCACCTGCATCGGCAATTCGGGACCGCTGCCCGAGCCGATCTCCAAGGCGATCAACGACAATGACCTGGTCGCCGTCAGCGTGCTTTCGGGCAACCGCAATTTCGAGGGCCGGGTCTCGCCCGATTGCCGCGCCAATTATCTCGCGTCGCCGCCGCTGGTGGTGGCCTTCGCGCTCAAGGGCACGGTGCGCTCCGACATGGTCAACGAGCCGATCGGCACCGCGTCGAACGGCGAGCCCGTGTTCCTGAAGGACATCTGGCCTTCGAACGAGGAGATCCGCTCGCTGATCGACGCGCACGTCCATTCGGAGATGTTCCGCCGCCGCTACGCCGACGTCTATCGCGGCGACGAGCGCTGGCGGGCAATCGAGATCACGGGCGGCGATACCTACAGCTGGCCCGCGCTTTCGACCTACATCCAGAACCCGCCCTATTTCGTCGGCATGTCGATGCAGCCGACGCCGCTGGCGGACATCGAGCGGGCGCGGCCGCTGGCGATATTCGGCGATTCGATCACCACCGACCACATTTCGCCCGCGGGCGCGATCAAGCCCGACAGCCCGGCGGGCCGCTACCTGCTCGAGCACGGCGTCAGCCGCGGCGAGTTCAACAGCTACGGATCGCGCCGCGGCAATCATGAAGTGATGATGCGCGGCACCTTCGCCAACATCCGCATCCGCAACCGCATGCTCGACAATGTCGAGGGCGGATTCACCCGCTACGCACCGACCGGCGAGGTGATGCCGATCTACGACGCGGCGATGCTCTACAAGCAGGACTGCCGGCCGCTCATCGTCATTGCCGGCAAGGAATATGGCACCGGCAGCTCGCGCGACTGGGCGGCGAAGGGCACGGTGCTTCTCGGCGTGCGCGCCGTGATCGCCGAGAGCTTCGAGCGCATCCACCGCTCGAACCTCGTGGGAATGGGCGTCCTCCCGCTCCAGTTCCGGGACGGCGAGAATGCCTCGACCTACGGCCTGGTCGGGACCGAGAAATATACGATCACGGGAATCGCGGAGATCAAGCCGCGGCAGGATGTCGAGGTGAAGGTCATCCGCGACAATGGCGAGGAGCTGAGCTTCACCGCCCGCTGCCGCATCGACACCTACAACGAGCTCGAATATTTCAAGTCGGGCGGAATCCTCCACTACGTGCTTCGCAGGCTCGCAGCCTAGGCGTGCATGAGCTTCTGATCTCGATGGCGAACTGGTCCGCCGAGCGGTGGTTCGTCGAGGTCGTTGGCTGGGGCGGAGCGCTGCTGATCCTGTCCGCCTATCTGCTCGTCACCGTGGGAAGGCTGACGGGCCAGTCGCTCGCCTTTCAATGGATGAACCTGGTCGGCGCCGCCGGCTTCGTCGTCAATGGCTGGTGGCACGGCGCAATCCCGTCCGCGGCGCTCAATGTCGTTTGGATGCTGATCGCCGCGGTGGCATTGTGGCAGCTGTGGAAGCGAAAACGATCGTCGACCTCAGCCATGTGATCGAAGACGGCATGGTCACCTACGAGGGGCTGCCGGGGCCGCACATCTGCGACTTCTGGACGCGCGAGGGCTCGGCGGCCAATTACGACGATGGGTCGAGCTTCCACATCGGCCGCATCGACATGGTCGCGAACACCGGGACCTATCTCGACTCGCCGTTCCACCGCTACGCGGAGGGCAAGGACCTCGCCGACCTGCCGATCGAATGGCTTGCCGATCTACCGGCCGTCGTGGTGCGCCAGCCATGGGAGCGGGAGATCGCCGTTGACGCGGGGGCGTTCGAGGGGCTCGACGTCGGCGGCAAGGCGGTGCTGGTCCACACCGGCTGGGACCGGCACTGGCGCACCGCGAGCTACGGGAAGGACCATCCGTTCCTCATCGCGGCGGCGGCCGACTGGCTCGTCGCCAATGGGGCGAGGCTCGTCGGCATCGACAGCAACAATATCGACGACACGCGCGTGAGGGCGCGTCCGGTGCACACGCGGCTGCTCGGCGCCGACATTCCGATCTGCGAGCATATGACGGGGATGGGAGCGCTCCCGGACCAAGGCTTCCGCTTCACCGCTGCGCCGCCGAAGGTGCGCGGAATGGGGACGTTCCCCGTGCGCGCCTATGCGGTGCTCGGCTGAGCAAGCGCGGGGGCGAGCCAGTCGGGGATGATCGCATTGTCGGGGATCGCCTCGACGCGCGCGTGAACGACGGAGCGGTCGAGTTCGGGATATTCGACCCGCGAGCGCTCCCCTCCGCCGCCGACGGTCACGAACAGGCGGCGGTTGATCTTCTGCCGCCAGTTCATCCGCGCGGTGTTCTCCTGGCCGACGAAGCAGCCCTTGGTGAAGCTGACGCCGTTGAGCTCCGCGGCGTTGCACTCGAGCCAGAGCAGGTCGCCGAGCTCCGCGCGGCCTTCGCAGACGCCGAGGTTCAGCCGGTGCTCGAGCCAGCCGCTCGCGGGTTCGTCCGCGGGGCCGATCCAGCGCCGGCCGAGTGCGTCGAGCCGCGGGTCGGGGCAGCCCCCGCCCTCCTCCTTCGACCAGTGGACGGCGAGGGACGGGTCGCGCCCGATCGCGATTTTGCGCCGCAGGCGGTAGATCGAAAGGCGCTTCACCAGATCGTCCGCCGCCTCCGCTTCGCAGTCGAGCAGGAGGTCGTCCCCATCGTTCCACACGACGAAATCGAACAGGCATTTGCCCTGGGGCGTCAGGAGTCCCGTCCACACCGGCAGAGCGCCCGCGACGTCGCTCGTCACCAGCCCTTGCAGGAACCCGCGAACGTCCTCGCCCGAGAGGCGGACGAGCGCGCGGTCGGTGAGGGTGGTCGCGGCCATGGCTCTCAGTTAGGGAGCGCGAAGTGGCTTCGCAAACGCTGACCATCCGCCGGCCCGACGACTGGCACGTGCACCTGCGCGACGGCGACATGCTCCGGGCCGTCGCGCCCTACACCGCGCGTCAGTTCGCCCGCGCGATCGTCATGCCCAAC
The DNA here is from genome assembly GCA_050261135.1 of Bacillota bacterium. Taxonomy (GTDB): domain Bacteria; phylum Pseudomonadota; class Alphaproteobacteria; order Sphingomonadales; family Sphingomonadaceae; genus Sphingomicrobium. Next base: position 45,009 of record JBLNCZ010000021.1, on the reverse strand, counting down.
CTCGTGCCGCCGGTGACGAGCCCGCAGGCGGCCGCTTCCTACCGCGAGCGGATCGTCGCCGCGGCGGGTGCGGGGTTCACGCCGCTGATGACCTGTTACCTGACCGACGAGACGAGCCCCGACGAAATCGCGCGCGGGTTCGAGGAAGGCATCTGGATTGCCGCCAAGCTCTATCCGGCGGGCGCGACGACCAACAGCGCGAGCGGCGTCACCGACATCCGCAACATCTATCCCGTGCTGGAACGGATGCAGCGGATCGGCATGGTGCTGTGCGTCCACGGCGAGGTGACCGACCCTTCTGTCGACGTGTTCGACCGCGAGGCGGTCTTCATCGAGCGCATCCTCTCACGCCTCGTCGACGACTTGCCCGAACTGAGGATCGTGCTGGAGCATATCACGACCGCCGATGCGGCCGGCTTCGTGCGGGACCGGAAGAATGTCGCAGCGACGGTCACGCCGCAGCATCTGCTCATCAACCGCAACGCAATCTTCGCGGGCGGCCTCCGGCCTCACGCCTACTGCCTCCCGGTGGCGAAGCGGGAGAAGCACCGGCTGGCCGTGCGCGCGTTTGCGACCTCCGGCGCGCCCAACGTGTTCCTCGGCACCGACAGCGCTCCCCATGCGCGGTCGGCCAAGGAATCCGGTTGCGGTTGCGCAGGGATCTTCAACGCGCCCTTCGCGCTCGAAAGCTACGCAAGGGTGTTCGACGCCGACGGCGCGCTTGCCCGGCTCGAGGCGTTCGCGTCGGAGAACGGGCCGCGCTTCTACGGCCTGCCGCTCAACGAGGGGACCGTCACGCTACAGCGTGAAGAAGTGAAAGTTCCTGAGCGGATCGAATCCGACGGGATCGAACTGGTCCCCTTCCACGCCGGCGAGACGCTCGGCTGGAGCCTCGTCGGCTGATCAGCAGCCCGCGCCCGTGGCGCCCGTGCCGCTGACGCCGATCACCGCCGCATAATGGTCCTGCAGCCGCTGGTAGCATTCGCACGCGCGGCGCTTGAGGCCGGCGCGGTCCAGAATGCGAACGGTTCCGCGGCTGGTTCCGATCAGCCCTTCGGCGCCGAGGTCCTTGATTACCGCGTTGACGGTGGTCCGCTGCACTCCGAGCAAGCCGGCGAGCGCCTCCTGCGTCAGCTCGATGCGGTCTCCCGACCGGTCCTGCACGTACAGCAGCCAGCGCGCGGCGCGTTCGGGGATCGAGTGGAAGGCGTTGCAGGCTACCGACTGCATCACCGTCGAGAGCAGGTAATCGGAATATCGGCAGAAGAGGTTGGCGATGAACGGGGACCGCTTCTTCGCATCCTCCAGCGCGTCCATCGGTACCCTGAAGGCGCTGCCGCCGACCAGCACTTCAGCGCGCGAGAAGGCGGGCGCATGACCGCAGCTGACGATCCCCCCGACGGCACCGCCCCTGCCGATTGAGGCGACCTCGATGGACCGGCCGCCGCTGAGGTCGACGATCATGGTGATCATGGTCGGCCCGATCGGGAACAGGCTCGACTGCACCTGCTCGCCGCGCTGGAGCACGAGCTCGCCCGGCTCCAGTTCGACGGTGGATCCGAACGGCTCGATCAGCGCACGCGCTTCGCGGGGGAAAGTGGAGAGCAGGCGATTGCCTGCGAATGCCTGGTCAGCCTGATTCAGTTCGTCGGTCGTCACTTCCACCACATCTGATTCCTGGGCCGCGCAACACTTCGTTACGAGCGCGGGCCAACGGGGATAATGCCCATCTGGCCAACTTGCTCCATCAGCCGTGGACGGCCTCCACGATCGAGTGGCCGCCGACCAGCAGGCAGTCGGCGACCAGCCGCAGCGGCGCCACGTCGACCAGGCTCCTGCGCTCGTCGATCAGGTCCACGAACGTGCGGTAAATGTCCGGATATTCGCCGATTCCGCTGTCGGCGCTCGTCTCGCCGTTGAGGATCAGGCGAGCCCCACCATCCTCGAGGCGGATGGTGGTGCCGTCAGCCGCCTCGACCGTGATGGTCCATTCCTCGCCCTCGGTGCGGCGCCAGTCGAGGCTTGCAGTGAGCGGCCCGTCGGCTTCGGGGCTGTAGAAGGTGACGTCGGCGGCAATCGCCGTCTGCGCATTTTCCGGGATGCTGAGCTTGGCCGACTCGACGAACAGGCCGCCCGGGAAAATCTTCGTCGCGATCGAGAAGGCGTTGATGCCGGGATCGAACACGCCGAACCCGCCCGGCTCCCAGATCCACTGCTGGCCGGGATGCCATTTGTGCACGTCCTCGTGCCAGTGGATCTGCATCCTTTTGATGCGCTTCCCGGCAAGCGCCCTTGCGGCCGCTTCGACGGTCGAATGGTGCTGCGCGTGCCAGGTCGTGAAAAGCGTGACGCCCCTCGCTTGTGCGAGGCAGTCGAGATCGGCGATCTCGGCGAGGCCGGTGGTCGGCGGCTTTTCGAGCAGGCAGTGGAGACCCGCGTCGACGCATTCCCGAGCAATAGCGTAGCGGGGCGCGGGGGGAGTGGTGATCGCCACTGCCTCGAGGCCCTCGACGCTGCGGATCAGCTCGCGCCAGTCGGTGAACTTCTGCCCGACGCCCTGGCCCGACCGGCTCGAGCTTGCGACCAGCTGGAAACGGCCATTGCCTTTGATCGACGGGACGTGCTGGTCCTCGGCGATCTTCCCGTAGCCGATAATCGCAATCCTGATCGGTTTCACGCTTTCACTCCCGCAACGAAGGCGCGCGCCTTCTCGAGCGTCTCGGCCGCGGACTGGCCCGGCTTGTAGAGCGCCGAGCCGAGGCCGAACCCGAAGGCTCCGGCGTCCAGCCACGGGCGCATGTTGCCGGGGTTGATGCCGCCGACCGCGAGCACGGGAATGTCGCGCGGCAGGACGGCCAAATGCGCCTTCAGAAGCGCGGGGCTGGCGCCTTCCGCGGGGAAGAGCTTGAGCGAATGCGCTCCGGCGCGGATCGCCGCGAAAGCTTCGGACGGGGTGAAATATCCCGGCGACGAGACCATTCCCGCCCGAACGGTGGCGGCGATCACGTCGGTGTTGGTGTCGGGCGACACGGCGATCAGGCCGCCCGCGTCGCGGACCTGCGCCACCTGGTCGGTGGTCAGGACCGTTCCCGCGCCGACCAGCATCGAATCGCCGAACCTCTTCGCCAGCAGCTCGATGCTCCGCAGCGGATCGGGCGAGTTGAGCGGCACTTCGATGATCCGGATTCCGCCTTCCTGCACTGCCGCGCCGACCGCTTCCGCGTCCTGCGGCGTGATTCCGCGCACGATTGCGATCAGCGGGCATTGGTCCAGATAGCGGTGCAGCAGGTCTCTTCCGCTCACGTCAGATCCTCTTCGCGATTTCCTGGATGCCGGCGAGGAAGCATTGCTCCCCGTCGAGCTCGACCGCGCCGCGGCCTGCCTCGCCGACCGCCGCCGCATAAAGCCGCGTCAGCTCGGGGCGGCCCATGACCATCACCTGCGCTCCGGTGGGGTAGGTGAGGCCGATGCGGACGTCAGTGCCGATCAGCAGCCCGCTGGTGAAGGATGCCGCATCCTCTTTCTTCATCTTTCCGAGGAGCACGCTTGCCCGGACGGAGAATAGTCCGGCGGGAAGCGATTCGTGGAAGATCGCCTGGTGCGCGGCGCCCTTGAACACGTCGTTCGGCTCGACCTCCTTCTGGAGGAGATCGGCGAGGATGCTGTGCTCCTTCAGCAGGCTGAACAGCTCGCCCGTCATGACGGTGCGGAAGCTCTGGATCTTGCCCTGATGAAGCACGGTCCATTTGTTGTGGGTGCCCGGGTGGCACACGAGCGCGTCGGGACCGACCAGGCCCGCAGCGACGGCGCCGAGGACCTGCACTTCCTCGCCACGCATGACGTCGGCGCGGCCGTCGCCGGTGTAGGAGACGCCAGGGACGATCGCCTCGCGTTCGCCGACCCAGACCAGGCCTGCAGCAAGCTCGTCCATCCCGGCCGGGCACGGCACATAGGGCGCTTCCTTCCAGCCGCGGTTGGAGCCAACCATGCCGGCCAACAGCAGAGGGAGGTCGCCGAGGCGCTTGCGGATTTCGCCGATCGCTTCGGGAAAGCCGCCCGCGGGCACCGACAGGACCCCTTCGGAGTCCTCGAATTCCGCAGCGCAGGAGCCCGATTCATCGAGCCGGTAAGCACGCCGGTTGGTCGTGCCCCAGTCCACCGCGATGAAACCTTCAGCCCAGCGCATGCTTTCTCCGCCTTAGCCGAAAACTTCCCGGACGCGAGACAGGTCCGAAAGGTTTTCGTTTGCCGGCGGTGCCGCTATCCAAGCGACGCGCGACGGCCCGCTCAGGGCCGGTGAGTGAAGCATAGGCCCAAGGAGAATTACCCATCGCCAACTTCATGTTCGCGACCGGGATCGAAAACAGCATCCCGACGATCAACCACGGCAAGACTCGCGTCGATGAGATGGCCGTGTGCGGCCATTACGAACGGTGGCGGGAGGATTTCGACTGCGTCCAGGAAATCGGCATCAACTACCTGCGTTACGGACCGCCGATCCACAAGACGTACCTGGGGCCGAACAAGTTCGACTGGGAGTTCTCCGACCTCACCTTCGCGGAGCTCAAGCGCCGCGACATCACGCCAATCGTCGACCTCTGCCACTTCGGCGTTCCCGACTGGATTGGCAATTTCCAGAACCCCGATTTCCCGCAGCTGTTCGCCGCCTACGCCGGCGAGTTCGCCGAGCGATACCCGTGGGTGCAGCTCTACACGCCGATCAACGAGATGTTCATCTGCGCGGTCTTCTCCGCGAAATACGGCTGGTGGAACGAGCAGAAGAAGGACGACAGGAGCTTCGTCACCGCGCTGAAGCACCTCGTGAAAGCGAACGTGATGGGGATGATCGAAATCCTCAAGCGCCGCCACGACGCGATCTTCATCCAGTCGGAATCGTCGGAATATTATCACGCCGATTCACCGGCCGCGATCGGCCGCGCCGAAGTCTTGAACCAGATGCGCTTCCTCAGCCTCGACCTGAACTACGGGCGGCGGGTCGACAGCGGGATGTACCAGTACCTGCTCGATAACGGCATGACCCGCGAGGAATATGAGTGGTTCCTCGAGCACCGGCTGAAGCAGCACTGCATCTTCGGCAACGATTATTATCAGTTGAACGAGCACCGCGTGTTCGCCGACGGCCATACCGTCGCGGCGGGCGAGACCTTCGGCTACACCGAGATCACGCGGCAATATTACAACCGCTACCGCCTGCCCGTCATGCACACCGAGACCAACCTGTGGGAAGGCTCGCATGGCGACGAAGCGGTGAAGTGGCTGTGGAAGGAGTGGGCCAACGTCCTGCGCTTGAGGAACGTCGGCATCCCCACCGTCGGCTTCACCTGGTACAGCCTTACCGACCAGGTCGATTGGGACACCGCGCTCCGCGAGCAGAACGGCAACGTCAATCCGCTCGGCCTGTTCGATCTCGACCGCCGCATCCGCAACGTCGGCCGCGCCTACAAGCAGCTCATCGCCGACTGGCGCAACGTGCTTCCCGCCTCCAGCGTCTGCCTCGTCGTGCCGATCAAGAAGATTGGCGACTACCCGGGCGCCGAGGACGACGCCGCCGGACGCAAGATGAGCGGCAGCGGCACGCAGGCCAACGAGGCCGAGGCATGAGCAGCCGCAAGATCGGGAAGATCGAGACCTTCCTCGTCCCGCCGCGCTGGCTGTTCGTCCGCGTCGAGAGCGATGACGGCGCATTCGGCTGGGGCGAAGCGAGCCTCGAAGGCTGGGCCGAAGCGGTCGACGGCGTTTTCGAGGCCTATCGCGACCGCTTCATCGGCGCCGATCCGTTCAACATCGAGGATATCTGGCAGGTCGGCTGGCGCGGCGGATTCTACCGCGGCGGCGCAGTGATCATGTCGGCGCTTTCCGGCCTCGAGCAGGCGCTCTGGGACCTCAAGGGGCGCGTCCTGGGACTGCCGGCGTGGCAGATGCTCGGGGGCAAGGTCCGCGACCGCGTCCGCTCCTACGCCTGGATCGGCGGCGACAGGCCGAACGAGATCGCCGAAGCGGCCGAAGTGCGAAAGAAGCAGGGCTTCACCGCCGTGAAGATGAACGCGACGGCCGAGCTCGACTGGATCGGCACCCCCAAGGCGTTCGACGAGGTGATCAAGCGCGTCGAGGCGGCGCAGGCCCAGGGGATGGATGTCGGTCTCGACTTCCACGGCCGGGTGCACCGGCCGATGGCGAAGCAGCTGGCGAAGGTATTGGAGCCGCTCGGCCTGCTCTTCATCGAGGAGCCGCTACTGTCCGAGAACCTCGAGGGGCTCGAGGACATTGCCCGGCTCGTCTCGACGCCGATCGCGCTCGGCGAGCGGCTCTACACCCGGTGGGAGTTCAAGCCGATCTTCGAGCGGGGCGCGGTCGACATCATCCAGCCCGACCTCAGCCACGCCGGCGGAATCCTCGAGGTCCGCAAGATCGCGGCGATGGCCGAAGCCTATGACGTCGCGGTCGCGCCCCACTGCCCGCTCGGGCCGCTGGCGCTCGGCGCCTGCCTGCAGATCGCCGCCTGCACCCCGAACCATGCGATCCAGGAGATCAGCCTCGGCATCCACTACAATACCGGCGGGCACGACCTCCTGAACTTCTGCACCAACAAGGAGGTGCTCACCCCCACCGACGGATATCTGCCGGTGCCGGAAGGGCCCGGCCTCGGCATCGAGATCGACGAGGCGGCGGTGCGCGAGGCGGACAAGGACCGGCACCGCTGGCGCAACCCCATTTTCCGCAACGTCGACGGCAGCTTCGCCGAGTGGTGACGCGCTAGGCCGTCAGTGGCACTTGAAGCGTTCGAACGGCTCCAGGCATGACCTGCAGCGCCACTGCGCCTTGCAGGGAGTCGAGCCGAAGCGGCTGACTTCCTCGGTGTCGCCCGAGCCGCACAGCGGGCATTCGGCCGTCGCCGACGCGCTCGGCGGAGCGATGCCGTAGGCCTTCAGCCGCTCGCGGCCCCGCTCGGTCATCCAGTCGGTGGTCCACGGCGGGAACAGCACCCGCTCGATATGCACGTCCTTGAACCCCGCATCGTCGAGCGCTTCGCGGATCAGCATCTCGATCGCCACCGTCGCCGGGCAGCCGGTATAGGTCGGGCTGATCAGGACCCGCGGCGGATCGGTCGCGAAGCCGCGGACGATGCCGAGGTCGGTGATCGACAGCACCGGGATTTCGGGGTCCGGAATCCGCTCGAGCACGGCCATGATCGCCGCCTCGTCGAGCTGTTTCACCGCCGTCGCCATGGCGGCAATTTACACCCGTTCGAGCGCGAGCGCGATTCCCTGACCGACGCCGATGCACATGGTGGCGAGCGCAAGCCTGCCGCCCGTGCGCTGAAGCTCCTCGGTCGCGGTGAGCGCGAGACGCGCGCCGGACATGCCGAGCGGATGGCCGAGCGCGATGGCGCCGCCATTGGGGTTCACCTGCGGCGCATCGTCGGGGAGGCCGAGCTGGCGGAGCACCGCGAGGCCCTGCGCCGCGAAGGCTTCGTTCAATTCGATCACGTCGAAGTCGGAAATCTTGAGGCCCAGCCGCTTCATCAGCTTTTCGGACGCCGGCGCAGGACCGATGCCCATGATCCGCGGTGGCACGCCGGCGACGGCTGCGCCGAGGATGCGGGCCTTCGGCGTCAGTCCGTTGCGCTTCGCGGCTTCCTCCGAAGCGACGATGAGCGCCGCCGCCCCGTCGTTCACGCCGGACGCATTGCCCGCGGTTACGGTACCGTCGGGACGGACGATCGGCTTCAGCTTCGCCAGCGCTTCCATGCTGGTCGCGCGCGGATGCTCGTCCCTGTCGACCACGACCGGGTCGCCCTTGCGCTGGGGAATCTCGACGGGGACGATCTCGGCAGCGAGACGGCCGTTGGCCTGAGCGGCGGCCGCCTTTTCCTGGCTGCGCAGGGCAAAGGCGTCCTGGTCCTCGCGGCTGACCTGGAACTCCTGGGCGACATTCTCGCCGGTGCTCGGCATGGTGTCGTCGCCATATTGCGACTTCATCTTGGGATTGACGAAGCGCCAGCCGATCGTGGTGTCATACATTTCGGCGTTGCGGTCGAAGGCGCTGGTCGCCTTGGCGACGACGAAGGGCGCGCGGCTCATGCTTTCGGAGCCCCCGGCAACGATGAGGTCGGCTTCGCTTCCGCGGATCGTGCGGGCGGCCATTGCGACGGCATCCAGGCCTGAGCCGCACAGGCGGTTGAGCGTCACGCCGCCCGAGCTGTCCGGCAGCCCCGCCAGCAGGCCAGCCATGCGCGCCAGGTTGCGATTGTCCTCGCCGGCCTGGTTGGCGCAGCCGAGGATCACGTCGTCGAGCTCAGACCAGTCGACGTTCGGGTTGCGGTCGATCAGCGCCTTGATCGGAATCGCGGCAAGGTCGTCGGCCCGTACATGCGCAAGCGCGCCGCCGTAGCGGCCGATAGGAGTCCGCACATAATCGCAGATGTAAGCTTCGTTCATTCTTGAGTGCGTCCTTCGAGACGCCGCTTCGACTTCGCTCAGCGGCTCCTCAGGATGAGCGATAAGGATTCAGGCCCAACTCCGCTCATCCTGAGGAGGGACTGAGTAAGCAAAGCGCATCGAAGGGCCGTCTCGAAGGACGGATCAAATCACGCCGCGCCGCATCTGGTCGAGCTCGATGCTTTCGAACAGCGCCTTGAAATTGCCCTCGCCGAAGCCCTCGTTGCCCTTGCGCTGGATGATCTCGAAGAAGATCGGGCCGATCACGTTCTGGGTGAAGATCTGGAGGAGCAGGCCCTGGCCCTCGGTCGGGGCGCCGTCCATCAGGATGCGGCGCTTCTCGAGCTCGGCGATGTTCTCGTCATGGCCTTTGATGCGTTCGGGAAGCAGCTCGTAATAAGTGTCGGGCGTGTCCTGGAACTGGATGCCGCGGCCGCGGATGATGTCCACCGCTTCGTAGATGTCCGACGTTCCGAGCGCGATGTGCTGAATGCCCTCGCCCTTATATTCGCGAAGGAACTCCTCGATCTGGCTCTTGTCGTCCTGGCTTTCGTTGAGCGGGATGCGGATCTTGCCGCAGGGCGAGGTCATCGCCTTGGAGAAGAGGCCGGTCTGCTTCCCCTCGATGTCGAAGTAGCGGATCTCGCGGAAGTTGAAGAGCCGCTCGTAGAAGTCGGCCCATACCGCCATTCTGCCCCGGTGTACGTTGTGGGTCAGATGGTCGATGTAGGTGAGGCGGCTGTCGAGCTCCGCCATCCGCTGCTGCCAGTCGGGGAAGAAGTCGAAGTCGACTTCGTAAATGGACCCGTTCTCACCGTAGCGGTCGACGAAGAAGAGCCGGGAGCCGCCGATCCCCTCGATCGCGGGGATGTTCATCTCGCCATGCGCGACGTCGTTCTTGACCGGGCTGGCGCCGAGCCGGACAGCGCGTTCGAAGGCGGCTTTCGCATCCTTGACGCGGAAGGCCATGGCGCAGGCGCTGGGCCCGTGCTCGGCCGCATACTGCTCGGCATAGCTGCCGGTTTCGGCGTTGATGATGAAGTTGATCTCGCCCTGCCGGTGAAGCGTCACATCCTTGCGCTTGTGCTTCGCGACCGCGGGAAAGCCCATTTTCGTGAACAGGTCGCGCAGCAGGCTGGTGTCGGGCGCCGTATATTCGACGAATTCGAACCCGTCGGTGCCCATCGGATTGTCTAGGCCGAGGACGCCATTTTCCTCGGCGAGCTGGGTGGCCATCAACAGTCTCCTTCGCGGCCCAACTGCCCCTTGCGGCACGGCATTTCAAGGCGGCGAAAGTTCCCAAAGTTCACAGTCCTACGCGCGCGCACGCGTAGGCGCGCGCATGAGGGGCGCGTCCGACGGGTGAGCTGGCAGGAGCGGTTGTAGAGCATGGAACCACGGCCTAGTCGCAACCCGAGGCTGTAGGACAGGAGAATCTGACATGGACGCTCCCGATGGCTGGACGTTCGAGGACGGCGGCAAGGCGCTCGTCCGGACGATCACGTTCAAGGATTTCAGCGAGGCGTTCGGGTTCCTGACCCGCGTCGCGCTTCATGCCGAGAAGGCCGACCACCACCCCGAATTCACCAACGTCTGGAACCGGATCGACTTCCGGCTGACGAGCCACGACGCCGGCGGCGTCACCGAGCGCGACGTGAAGCTCGCCGAAGCGATCAACCGGCTTTCCGGCAGCTAGGCCGGGATCACGCCCATCACCTTGGCCCAGCGGCCGTCGCGCTTCAGATGCTCGACGGTGTGGGCGTCGAGCGGCGTTTCGAAGACGATGCCGCACTCGTCGCGGGCGAGCCAAACCACTTCCCCGAACAGCTCCACGCTGCCGACGGACAGCAGGACGTCGGTTCCCCTGCCGGGAAGCTTGCGGCCGAGCAGCTTTGCGCCCGACGGCGACACGTCGGTCACCACGACCGCGCGCGACGAGCCGAGGGTCAGTGCCGACCCCGCAAGCACCACTTGTTCCCGCGGGACGCGCCGGCGCCCAGCGGGACCGTCTATTCTTCGTCCGAAATTCGGCATCAACGAGCTCCCACATTCGCCTGATGCCACGCCAACTCCGCTTCAACAGAACGAGGTTGCGAGAATCTTTCCGGTCAGGGTGAGCGCGATGTTCACCCTAGGCGCCGGCGCGTTAACCATGAGCAGCAAGCATTTCGCAGCTTCGCTCGACGAAAAGTGCCGATCGATACCGGGTTGCAGCGCGGAGCAGTTAACCACGGAGTGGGTCATGCGCAGGTTAATGAGGATTATCCGGTGTGAGCTTGGCGGCACGGCGATCGAATATGCGCTGGTCGGCGCGCTCATCTCCATCGCCGCGCTCGCCGCCATGCAGGGGCTCGGCAACAAGATCGGCACGATGTACACCAACGTCGGCAACCACCTGAACTGACCGGCACCTTGCCGGCCATTGATCGTTCAGGCGCAAAGGATCATAAGAACAGCAATGACCTCGATGCTCGCCTTCGTTGACACGACCCGCGCCGCTGCGGCCGCGCCGGCGAGCTATTATTATCCGCGGGAGGCTGGAACGAGCTGACGCGCACCTAAGCGACAGACCACCAGCCTCCGACCCGCCAGAGCTCCGCTCGGCGGGTTTTTTGTTGCCCGAGAAAGGACCGAACAATGCTTCAGGAAGCGATCACAGGAGACCAGCCGGGGAGAAGCTGGGAAGATTATGTGGTCCCGCAGAACTGGGAGTCGTTCACTGACGAGGACCATGCGGTGTGGGACCTGCTGTTCGCGCGGCAGGTCGAGCTGCTCGGGACGCGCGTCGTTTCGGCATTCCTCGACGGAATCGACCTCCTGAAGCTCTCGCACCCGGGCGTCCCGGACGTCGAAGGCCTGAACGCGATCCTGGAGCCACGGACTGGATGGCGGACGGTGGCGGTCCCCGGGCTGGTCCCCGACGACATCTTCTTCGCGATGCTGTCCGAGCGGATCTTCCCGGTCGGCAATTTCATCCGCACCCGCGACCAGCTTGATTATCTCGAGGCTCCCGACTGCTTCCACGACATGTTCGGCCACATCCCGATGCTGGCGCATCACGACTATGCAGACATGACGCGTCATGTGGGCGAGCTGGGGTCCGCGGCGATCGCGGCGGCTGAAGGGCATCGGGCGGCGCGGCTATACTGGCACAGCGTCGAGTTCGGCCTGGCGAAGGAGCAGGGCGAGCTGAAGATCCTCGGCGCGGGGCTCGCGTCGAGCTTCGGCGAAGCCCATTTCAGCCTCGAAAGCGACCGGGTCCAGCGCCTCCCCTTCTCGGCCGGCCGGGCCGTCCACACGCCGTACAAGCATGACGCCTTCCAGCCCCGCTACCTCGTCTCGGAATCGCTCGAGCAGACCATCGAGGAAGTGATGGCGCTGACGCCCGAGGAGCTGCTGGCGCTGTAGAAGAAAAACGGTTCACACGAAGGCACGAAGACCACGAAGATCACGATGAAGTGCGCTGTCTCTTGGTGTCTTTCGTGTCCTTCGTGGCTTCGTGTGAAAATATGAGCCCTTGACGATGAGCCGTCAGAATCCGCGCTCACCGCGTGGCGGAAGAGCTCCGGCTTCGTGTGGCAGCACGAGGTTGAGATACACGGCCTCCAGAGCGACGCGCTGCGCGTCTTCTTCGGGGACGATTCCGGCGGCATGGCCGCCCTCGATCGCCTCGTCGTAATAGAAGCGGTCGTGGCATTGCTTGAGCTTCGCGGCGAGCTTGCGCGCGTGTCCGGGGTGGACGCGATCGTCGCGCGTCGAGGTGTAGATGAACGGCACCGGATATCGCACGCCGCACTTGAGGTTCTGGTAGGGCGAATATTTGCTGATGAACGCCCAGTCTGCCGGCACGTCGGGATTGCCGTACTCGCCCATCCAGGAAGCGCCGGCGAGCATGTGCGAATAGCGCTTCATGTCGATCAGCGGCGAACCGATGATTGCGCCGCCCCACAGGTCCGGGCGCTCGGTGATGGCGACCGCGGCCATCAGCCCGCCGTTCGAGCGGCCGGAGACCGCGAGCCGGCCCTTCTGCGTCACTCCGCTGTCGATCAGGTCCTGCGCGACGGCGTAGAGGTCGTCATAGGCCTTCTGCCGGTTCTCGCGCAGCACGGCATTGTGCCACTGCGGGCCATATTCGCCGCCGCCGCGGATATTCGCCAGCACATAGGCATTGCCCTGCTGCACCCAGAAAAGCGCCAGCGGCCCGGAGCGGTAGGGCTCGTGCACCAGATAGCTCGGCGTCTGCGCGAGCTCGAACCCGCCATATGCGTGCATCAGCACCGGCACGGGGCCGGTGACGTCCTTCCGCTGGACGAGGAAGTAGGGGATTTTCGTGCCGTCGGGCGAGGTCGCGAAATGCTGCTCGACGACCATGTTCGACGCGTCGAACTGCGGCGGCAGCGCCTGGATGGCGACCGGCGGCGCGGAAGGCTCGGCGCGGAACAGGGTCGGCGGCGTCAGCATCCCCTCGACGGTCGCGAAGGCGAGGTCCTGGCTCGACGCCGTCGCATTGAGGTGGACGGTGGACTTGTCGGGAAGCGCGACCGGGGTCCCGCTCCAGCTGCCGTCCGCTCCGCGGCTGAGCGCGGTGAGGCGGCCGGAGACGTCTTGGAGATATTTGACCCACAGCTTCGAGCGGCTGGCCGAGACTTCCTCGACCGCCTGGTGCGCATTGGGCACGAAGACGGTCTCGATCGCCGGCGCGCGGCCGGCGAGCAGGTCGGGGATCGAGTAAGCGACGAGCGCGCCCGCCTGGCGGCCCTGCCACGGCGTCTTCAGCGACGCGATCACCCGGCCGTCGAGCACGTCGACGATGTCGGCGTCCTCGGGAAGCGGCGAGCGGACGAGGCGGCCGTCGGGCGCGATGTGGCTGACCTGGTGATGGTAAAAATCGACCGCGCGGCTGAGCACCGGCCAGGTGCGGTTGCCGTCGACATAGGTGTTGGCGCTGACCGAGACGTCGGTCTTCTGCCCTTCGGCCAGCGTGGTGGCGGCGCTGACCGGCGTGCCGCGCTTCCACAGCTTCACGATCCGCGCATAGCCGGAATCGGTGAGCGTGCCGGGACCGAAATCGGTGCCGACGAACAATGCGTCGGGGCCCGCCCATGACACGTCGGTCTTGGCCGTCCGGACGAAGAAGCCGCCGGGAATGAAGGCGGCCTTGTCGAGGTCGAACTCGCGCACCTCGACCGCGTCGCCGCCGCCGTTCGAGAGGCTGACCATGCAGTCGACATAGGCCGGCGAGAGGCAGGTCGCGCCCTTGAACACCCACTTCTTGTTGTCCGCCTTGCTCATCGCGTCGATGTCGAGGAGCGTTCGCCATTGCGGCTGGCCGGCCGCGAAGGCGGCGAGCGGGGAAACGCGCCAAAGGCCGCGCGGATGCTGCTCGTCCTGCCAGAAGTTCAGGACCTTGTCGCCGAGGATCTGGTCGGGCTCGGCGATCTTCTGGTTGGTCGAAAGGAGCGCGAGGGCGCGGGCACGGTAGTCGGCAAAGCCCGGCTGCTTTTCGAGCGCCGCAAGCGTCGCGGCGTTCCAGCGCTTGACCGTTGCGATGGCGCGGGCGCCGTCCACCTGCTCCAGGTAGAGGTTGGGATCCGCTGCGGGCGGGGCCGCCGCGGCTGCCACGGTCGAAACGGTCAGCAATGCGAGCACGCGCGCAAATCTCTTCATCGAAACTCCCTCTCCTTCGCGCCCCCGCTATCGCGCCTCGCAATGGCAGTCGAGGACGCTATAGCCAAATGGATGGCGGAGGCGACGAAGGGCGAATATCGAACCGGGCACGATCCGCGCACGCTGCGCGACGCGCTCGGCTGCTTCGCCACGGGGGTCACGGTGGTGACCTGCCTCACCCCAGACGGAACGCCGGCGGGGCTGACCGTCAACAGCTTCACCTCGGTGTCGCTCGAGCCGCCGCTGCTGCTCGTCTGCCTGCACAAGAAAGCGGCCAGCGCGACGGCGCTGGTCGAGGCGTCGCACTTCGCCGTCAACGTGCTGCAGACCGGCCAGCAGCCCGCTTCGATCCGCTTCTCGACGCGGGACGAGGACCGGTTCGGAGCCACTCCCTGGGCGTGCGGCGAGGCGGGAGCGCCGATCCTCAATGACTCGATGGGCGTGTTCGAGTGCGAACGCTACGCGGTGCACGATGGCGGCGACCACCACATCCTTATCGGCGAAGTGATCAAGGCGAGCTTCGACGCGAGCCTCGACCCGCTGCTGTTCTTCCGCGGCCGCTATCGCCGGCTGCATTTCGACTAAGGCGAGGCTCTCCTCGACGGAGCAGGTTGCGGCGGCCCGGGCAGCTGATATCCATTCGCCGACTTTCGGGGAGGGACTCACGTGAAGCGTCGTTTCTGGGCCGCGGCCCTGTCCACTGCCGCGGCATGCCTGCTCGCGGTCAGCGCCAATGCGCAGGCGCCCGGCGAGGGCAAGCCGATGCTGGCGCAGCCGAGCCTTTCGCCGGATGGGCAGATGGTGGCCTTCGCATCCGGCGGCGACATCTGGGAAGCGCCCGCGCAGGGCGGCGTCGCGCATTTGCTGGTCTCCGGTCCCGCAGACGATTCGCGGCCGCTCTACTCTCCCGACGGGCGCAGGCTCGCGTTCAACTCGACGCGCGGCGGAAGCAGCAACATCTACGTGCTCGACCTTACCAGCGGAGCGATCACTCGGCTGACCTACGCCGATGCGAACGAGCAGCTCGACGGCTGGTCGGGCGACGGACGCTGGGTCTATTTCACGACCAACGGCAACGACGCGGGCCGGCGCACGGACATCATGCGCGTCGCATCGACGGGCGGCACGCCCGGCGAGATCAGCGCCGAGCGCTTCCTCAACGAGTTCGAGTCGGCGGCCTCGCGTGCCGGCGACAAGGTCGCGTTCGCGGCGTTCGGGATCAGCGGCAGCCAATGGTGGCGCAACGGAAGCTCGCACATCGACCAGGCCCAGCTGTGGATGAAGTCGATCGACCAGCCGGCAGGCTTCACCCGCCTTGCCGCGGATCCGTCGCGCCACGCCTGGCCGATGTTCGATCCGTCGGGCCAGTCGGTGATCTACATGTCCGACGCCGGCGGCGCGGAAAATCTGTGGCGCCTGGCGCTGGCGCCGGGAGCGCAGCCGCAGAAGCTGACCAACTTCACCGACGGGCGGCTGCTCTACCCGACCATCGCGCACGACGGCAGCGCGATCGTTTTCGAGCGCGGCATGCAGGTCTGGCGGCTCGACCTCGCCAGCGGCCAGGCCGGGCCCGTGCCGCTGACGCTCCGCGGAGCGCCTGCCGACGATACGATCGATCACCAGAGGCTCGACCGCTTCACCCGGCTTGCCGCCTCGCCCGACGGCAAGAAGATCGCGGTGATCGGCCACGGCGAGCTGTTCGCCACGACCGCCAAGGACGGCGGACCGGCGCAGCGGATCACGCGCACCGTCGGCGCCGAGGACGAAGTCACATGGTCGCCCGATTCGCGGCGCCTGCTCTACGTAACGGAGCGCGGCACGCAGCGGCTGCTCGCCGAATATGATGTGGCGGCGGAGCGCGAAACACTGCTGACGTCCAGCGGCAATGCGTCGGTCCCGGTCTATTCCCCCGACGGCAAGTCGATCGTCTATGTCGCCAACGACCGCGAGCTCCATCGCCTGACGCTGCCGAGGCCCGGCGTTCCGCTCGCCGATCGGCTGCTGTTCAGCGGGGAGATCAACACCGACGGAACCGACGGCCCGGCGCCCGTGTGGTCGCCCGACGGTGCCTGGATCGCCTTCCCGCTGGCCGACCCCAAGTCGTTCACGCGCGTCGCCGTGATCCCGGCGACAGGCGGCACGCCCCGTTCGGTGAGCTTCCTCGCCAATGGCAACATGTCAAAAATCAACTGGTCCCCGGACGGCAAGTATCTGCTGTTCGACAGCGGCCAGCGGAACGAGCAGTCGCGCATCGTCCGGGTCGACCTGGTGCCGCACGTGCCGAAATATCGCGAGGACATGTTCCGCGACCTGTTCGCCGAGAAATCGCCGGGCGAGACGAAGCAGGAGAAGAAGGACAAGGGCAGTGCGCCCGACGCGGCGAAAGAGAAGGCCCCTGCTCCAGAGCCGGTCACGCCGGTGAGCATCGCCTGGAACGGGCTGCGCGACCGCGCGACCTTCGTCCCCGTCGGGCTCGACGCTTCATCGCCGCTGCTGAGCCCCGACGGGAAGACGATGTATTTCATCGCCAGCAGCGCGGGTCAGGACAATATCTATTCCTACAGCCTCGACGAGCTCGCGAGCGACCCGCCGGTCGCCCAGCAGATCACGAGCACGCCCAAGCCCAAGCGCGACCTTGCGCTCGCCCCGGACGGGAAGACGCTCTTCTACCTCGAAGGCGGCAAGCCGATGTCGACGCCTCTCGACACGCCCAAGCCCAAGGCGATTCCCGTCGACGCGTCGCTGGACGTCGACTTCGACCGCGAGAAGCAGGTCGTGTTCGACGAGGCGTGGAGCACGCTCGACCGCCGCTTCTACGACGGCAATTTCCACGGCCAGGACTGGAACGCGCTACGGGCCGAGACCGAGCCTTATGTGCAGGGCGCGCGCACGCCGCAGGAGCTGAGGCGCGCGATCAACCTGATGATCGGCGAGCTCAACAGCTCGCACAGCGGGATCAACCCGCCGTCGAGCGGGCCTGGATCGCTTCCAACCGATCGCGTGGGCGAGCTTGCGGTGCGCTTCGATCGCAATGCCATCGAGTCCGGCCGCGGCCTCGTCGTCAGCGACGTCATCGCGCTCGGCCCGGCGGACGTCGCCGGAATCCGTGCGGGCGACCGGATCACCAGCGTCGACGGCGTGCCGGTTACGGCAAGGTCGAACATCGACGCGTTGCTCGAGAACAAGGTCGGCGCGCGGGTGCCCATCGGCATTGCGCGCGGCGGCACTGCTCGGCAGGTCGTCGTCCAGCCGGTCTCGGCTTCCACCGAAGCCGGCCTCGCCTATCGCGACTGGGTCGAGAGCCGGCGCGCGCTGGTCGACCGGCTGTCGGGCGGACGGCTCGGCTATGTCCACATGGCCGACATGAGCGCCGATAGCCTCGAGCAGCTGTACATCGACCTCGATGCCGAGAACGAATCGAAGCAGGGCGTCGTCATCGACGTGCGCAACAACAATGGCGGGTTCGTCAACGGCCACGCAATCGACGTGTTCGCCCGCCGCAACTACCTCCGAATGACGCCCCGCGACCGCGGCACCTTCCCGAGCCGGCAGGCGCTCGGGCAGCGGGCGCTCGGCCTTCCGACGGTGCTCGTCACGAACGAGAGCAGCCTGTCGGACGCGGAAGACTTCACCCAGGGCTATCGCTCGCTCGGGCTGGGCAAGGTGGTCGGCGAACCGACGGCTGGATGGATCATCTTCACGGGCGCGCAGCGGCTGATCGACGGGTCTAGCGTGCGCGTGCCCTTCATCCGCATCCAGACCACCAGCGGGGAGGACATGGAAGGTCATCCGCGCCCGGTCGATGTCGAAGTGGAGCGGCCGCTCGGCGAGAGCGAGACGGGGCAGGACGCGCAGCTGGCCGCGGCGGTGCAGACGTTGCTCGGCCAGATCGACGCGGCGCACTGAGGGGAGCGCCGCCGGCCGCCGGTCAATCGACGATCAGCTCCTCCGGGTGCCTGGTGAAACGGCGCACGATGGCGGCGAGGATGCCGCCGACGACGAGGCCGCAGGCCGCTCCGGCGAGCGCAGTGACCAGCCAGCTCACCATGCCTCCGAGCGGACCTGCGGCATCGCCGGCGGCCTGCGCCGCGGAATGGACCAGGCCGGGAACAGGGCCGGCGAGGTGAAGCTCCTCGAGCCCGTGCAGGACGATCCCGCCACCGACCCATAGCATCGCCGCGGTCCCGATCGCGGCGAGGCCCGCAAGCATCTTCGGGACCACGCGAACCAGCGCCTCGCCGAACGCACGGGTGCGGCGCCCGCGACGGCCCGCCATGTGAAGCCCGACGTCGTCGATCTTCACGATGATCGCGACGACGCCGTAGACTCCGGCGGTTACGGCGAACGCCACCGCAACGAGCGCGAGTGCGGTCGTGAGCAGGGTCAGATGCTCGAGGCTCGCGAGCGCGATCGCCATGATCTCGGCGGAGAGGATCAAATCGGTGCGGATGGCGCCCTTGACCTGCAGTTTCTCAAGCTCGCGCGGGTCGCACATCGCATCGACGAGCTGCTCTTCATGCTCATGCTCGTGCAGCAGCTTCTCGGCGATCTTCTCCGTCGCCTCGAAGGCGAGGTAGGCGCCGCCGATCATCAGCAGAGGAGTCATGAGGAACGGAGCGAAAGCGGTCAGCAGGAGC
The DNA here is from genome assembly GCA_050261135.1 of Bacillota bacterium. Classification (GTDB taxonomy): domain Bacteria; phylum Pseudomonadota; class Alphaproteobacteria; order Sphingomonadales; family Sphingomonadaceae; genus Sphingomicrobium. Next base: position 26,246 of record JBLNCZ010000021.1, on the reverse strand, counting down.
GCCACCGGCAGGAGGAGCAGCACCTTGTTCTTCAGGCTGCCCCAGGCGATCTTGCCGATGATCGGCAGCTCGCGTTCCGGAGCGAGGCCGACGACATAGCGGGGCGTCACCGCAGTGTCGTCGATGACCACGCCTGCGGCCTTGCTGCTCGCCTTGCCGGCTGCTCCCGCGACATCGTCGAGCGACGCTGCGGCAAGCTTGGCGATGGTGGCGACATCGTCGAGGAGGGCGATCAGGCCTGAGGGCACGCCCGGCGGTTAGGCAACTTGCCTCGCTCACGCAATTCGCGCACTTGGCCGTCCATGCTGGCAATGGATTTCGTCAAGGCGAACCGCGAGACGGTCGAGCGCGCCATCCGCGACAAGAATGTCGAGCTCAGCCTCGACGAGCTTCTGCGGCTCGACGCGGAGGTGCGCGCGGCGAAGACCGAGATCGACCGGCTGCGCGCCGAGCGCAATGCGGTGAGCGCGAAGTTCAAGGATGCAACGCCGGAAGAGAAGGCGGAGCTCGGCCGCCAGGCGAAGGAAGCCGGCGCGCGGGCATCGGAGCTCGAGGGGGAGCTTTCGGCCAAGGATGCCGAGCTGAAGGCGCTGATGCTGAAGCTGCCCGGCATTCCCTATGAAGGTGCGCCGGTCGGGCCGGACGAGAGCTTCAACATCGTCATCCGGACGGTGGGCGAGCCGCCGAAGTTCGACTTCGAGCCGCTCGACCATGTCGCGCTGATCGAGAAGAACGGCTGGGGCGATCTCAGCCGGGTGACGCAGGTTTCGGGCAGCCGCACCTATTGCCTGAAAGGCGCGCTGGCGCTGCTCGAGACCAAGCTGATGGGCTGGGCGCTGGAGAAGATCGCGCGCGGCGGCTTCACGCCGATCACCGTGCCGGCGATCGCGCGCGAGCAGGCGTTCCTCAACCAGGGCCAGTTCCCCGGCCATCGCGAGGAAACCTACCAGCTTCCCAACGACGATTTGTGGCTGGCCGGGACCGCGGAGGTCGTGCTGACCTCGCTCCACGCCGGCGAGATCATCGAGGGGGACAGGCTGCCGATCCTTTATGCCGGCTTCTCGCCCTGCTTTCGGCGCGAGGCGGGAAGCGCAGGCAAGGACGTGCGCGGGCTGCTTCGCGTTCACCAGTTCGTGAAGGTGGAGCAATATGTGGTGTGCGAAGCCGACGAAAAGCAGTCGGCCGAATGGCACGCGACGCTGCTGCGGCTGGCCGAGGAGCTCCTGGAGGCGCTCGAGATTCCCTACCAGGTGATCGAGACGTCGACCGGGGACATGGGGCTCGGCAAGTATCGCATGAACGACATCGAGAGCTGGGTGCCGAGCCTGGGCAAATATCGCGAGACGCACAGCTGCTCGACACTGCACGACTGGCAGGCGCGGCGGGCGAACATCCGTTACCGCGGCGGCGACGGCAAGGTGCGCTTCGCGCACACGCTCAACAATACGGCGCTGGCGTCGCCGCGGATCCTCGTGCCGCTGCTCGAGAACCATCAGACGGCGGATGGGCGCGTGAAGCTCCCGAAGGCGCTGCAGGAGCTGATGGGAACGGAGTATCTCTGAGGGCCGTTCGCCGCAGGTGAGGAAGTACAGGTTCACGGGCGACGACAGGCCGCCTCCCGGATGGCGGCGGTTCACCGAGTTCGCCTGGCTTCTCCCGCGGCTCATTCGCGGGTTCGGCGAGGTCGAGGTGCTCGGTCCGAAGGACGGACCGCCGGCCTATGTGATTCCCGGCTTCGTCGCGTCGGACAAGACGTGCAGCGCGCTGCGCCACGCGCTCGCGGAGGCGGGCTGGCGGACTTACCCGTGGGACCTCGGACTCAACAGGGGCGCGCATGCCGACGTGCTGAGGCATTTGCGGCAGCGGCTGGAGGTGATCCACGACGGCCGGCCGGTGCTGCTGGTCGGCTGGAGCCTCGGCGGGGTGTTCGCGCGCGAGCTTGCACGCGAGGTGCCGGAGATGGTGCGGGCGGTGGTGACGCTGGGCTCGCCCTTCTCGGGCGACCCGCACATGAACAATGTGTGGCGGCTCTACGAGTGGGTGGCGGGGCACCCCGTCGATGCGCCGCCGGTGATGCACTATCCCGACAAGCCGCCGGTGCCGACGCTGGCGATCTGGTCCAAGTGGGACGGGATCGTCGCGAAGCGCGCCGCGCGGGGGCTCGAAGGCGAGCGCGACAAGGAAGTCGAGATCGGCTGCAGCCACATGGCGTTCGGGGTCTCGCGCAAGGCGGGGCAGCGGGTCGCGCGGGAAATCGCGCTGTTCCTGAAGGCAGCGGAGGGCGCCGAGTCGCGCCATTGACTCTCTCCCCAGAGTCGCGGGAGAAAGAACAAAAGTAGAACAAAAACGTTGTGAGTCGTGTGGCAAGAGGCTTGTCTCTGGTCGCCGGCGGAGCTGTCTCCGCACAGCTTCGGCCGGCCAGTTCCTTCCCAGCAGCTGCTGGGGAGAGGAACCATGCGCAGCATGGTGGAGGGGTCTTGCACGTCGCGAGAACGCCCCTCCACCGCTCTTCGAGCGGCCCCCCTCCTCTGCAAATGCAGGGCAGGATGCCCACCCTTTCTGAACTCTTCGCCATCCACCCGCGCGACGGCGGATGGGCGGGATTCCTGCTCGCGCAGGTCGACCGGTCCAAGCCGGTGCTGTGGGTGCAGGAGCGGATGGCGATCCTGGAGAGCGGGCGAGTCCATCCGCCGGGCCTGGCCCTGCGGGACCTCATCCATGTCGAGGCGCGCGACGCGCGGGACGCGCTGTGGGCGATGGAGGAGGGCTTAAGATGCTCGGCCCTCTCCTGCGTGATCGGCGAGATCTGGGGCGACCCCAAAGCGCTCGATTTCACCGCTACGCGGCGGCTTGCCGTCGCTTCCGAGCGGTCTGGCGTGGCCGCCTTTTTGATTCGGCTCGGCGGCCACGCCAATTTGAGCGGCGCGCGCATGCGCTGGCGGATCGCGAGCGCGCCGTCGCTGGTCAACGAGCTCGACCTGAAGGCGCCGGGAGTGCCGGCGTGGGATGCCGAGCTGTTCCGCGCGCGCGGAATGCCGCCGGGACGGTGGAGCGTCGCGCATGAGGCGGATCGCTTCCATCTGGTTGCCGAGCCTGGCGATCGAGCGCTGGGCGAAGAGCGCCGACTGTCCGCCTGACTCGCCGGTCGTCCTCACCGTCGAAGGGACGCACGGGCCGGTCATCCACGCGGTCACCAAGGCCGCCGCCGAGCGCGGGGCAAGGGCCGGAGCACGGCTGACCGACGCACGCGCGCTCGACCCGACGCTCGTCGCCGTCGCGGCAGATCCCGACGGCGACGCAGCGCTGGTGCAGCGGCTCGCGCGCTGGGCCGGGCGCTGGTCGCCGTTGGTGGAGGTCGACGGCGACGGCCTTCGACTCGATGTCACCGGAGTCGCGCATCTGTTCGGGGGCGAGCAGGCGCTGATCGACAACGTCGAGCGGCGGTTTGCGGCGCTTGGGTTGACGGTGCGGGTGGCGATTGCGCCGACGGCGGCGGCGGCGTGGGCGCTGGCGCATTTCAGCCCCTCTCCCCAGGGGGGAGAGGGCGACTCAGCGAAGCTGAGCGGGGTGAGGGGGTTCAAGACCAATCGGATAAGTCGAACCCCCTCACCCTGCCCTCTCCCCGTCGGGGAGAGGGATTTGTTGGCGGCCCTCGCGCCGCTGCACGTCTCCGCGCTTCGCCTCGATCCAGAAACGGTGCGGACGCTCGAGCGGCTGGGCCTGAAGACCATCGGCGCGCTGCTCGGCGTTCCGCGGCTCGCATTGGCGCGGCGGTTTCGCGGAGCGGAAGACGTGGTCGATGCGCTCGACCGCGCGCTCGGCCGCAAGCCCGAGCCGCTGACCGCCGCGCTCGCCGATCCGCCGCCGCGCGCGCTGGTGCGGCTCGAGGAACCGGCGACTCACCCGGAGGCTGGCCCGCAGGCGCTCGAGCGGCTGATCCCCGACCTCGTCCGGCAGCTGCAGGAACGGCACCTCGGCGCGCGACGGCTGAGCCTCACCGGCTATCGCGTCGATGGCAGTACCGCGGTGGCATCGGTCGCGACGGCAATCGCCAGCCGTGATGCCAAGCACCTCGCGCGACTGCTTGCCGACAAGGCAGCGGCGCTTGACCCCGAGTTCGGCTTCGACGCCTTCGCGCTCACCGCCGAATGGACCGAGGATCTGAGCGACGCGCAGGACAGCCTGGTCGAGGAGCCCTCGGGCGAGCGGGAGCTGGCGCGGCTGGTCGACAGGCTCAGTGTGAAGCTTGGGCGGGTGCGGCGGCCGCAGGAGCGCGAGAGCCATCTGCCCGAGTGCGCGAGCGGGTGGGTTGGGGCCGTAAGTTCCTCCCCATCGAAAGATGGGGAGGGGAACCATGCGCAGCATGGTGGAGGGGTCATGGCACGGCGCCAGTTACCCCTCCACCGCCTTCGGCGGTTCCCCTCCCCAGCCAAGGCTGGGGAGGAACTTAAGCGCCCCCAACGCCTTCTCGACCGGCCGGAAGCGATCGACGTCATTTATGCGACGCCCGAAGGCATGCCGCGGCGGTTCGTGTGGCGGCGGGCGGTGCATGACATCGCGCGCGCGCAAGGGCCGGAGCGGATCGCGCCCGAATGGTGGCGGCAGCCCTCGTCGGCGCGGCTGCGCGATTATTATCGCGTCGAGGATGCGCAAGGGCGCCGCTACTGGATTTATCGCGAGGGCGTGGTTGGCGACGGGCGCGGCGGCGCGCCCGGCTGGTTCATCCACGGGCTGTTCGGCTGATGCCCGAGAAGGTCGGATTTTCGCGGCTGAAGCTGGTGCCGCGCGAGGACATGCCTCCGCCGCCGACGACGCCCTCGCCATATGTCGAGCTCGGCGTCACCTCGCCATTCTCCTTCCTTCGCGGCGCGTCGGACGCGATCGAGCTCACCCTCGCCGCGCTCGGGCAGGGCTATGACGCGATCGGGATCGCCGACCGCAACACGCTCGCCGGCGTCGTCAGGATGCACAGCGCGTGCAAGAGCGCGGGGCTGACGCCGCTGATCGGCTGCCGCCTCGACCTATCTCCCCTCCCGCTTGCGGGAGGGGCTGGGGGAGGGCCTGTGGACTTCCGCGCTGCTCACGACAGGCCCTCCCCTTCGGCGCTTCGCGCCTCTTCCCCTCCCGCGAGCGGGAGGGGAGTGAGTTTGCTTGCTTACCCGGTCGACCGCGATGGTTATGGGCGCCTGTCGCGCCTGCTCAGCCTTGGCAAGATGCGGGCGGAGAAGGGCGCGTGCGAGCTCACGCTGCAAGACGTCGCGGAGCATGCCGAGGGCATTGCCTTCATCGCCTGGCCGGACGACGATCTCGACGTCTTCGAAGCCGAGCTGCCGCGGCTTCGCGAAGCCTTGACGTCACTTCGGCACGTGGCGGCAAGCTGGCTTTACCGCGGTGACGACAATGCGCGGATCGAGCGGCTCGACCGGATCGCGCGGGCGCACGGCTGCACAATCCTCGCGACCAACGACGTCCATTATCACGCGCCCGACCGGCGGCCTCTGCAGGACGTCGTCACCTGCATCCGCGAGAAGACGACCATCGCCAAGGCCGGTTACCTGCTGAACCCGAACGCGGAGCGGCATTTGAAGCCGCCGTCCGAGATGATGCGGCTGTTCGCGCGCTGGCCGCACGCGATCTCGGCGACGCGGGAGTTCGCCGACTCGCTCCACTTCAGCCTCGACGAGCTTCGCTACGAATATCCCAAGGAGACGGTGCCTGACGGCAAGTCGCCGCAGCAATATCTGGAGCAGCTGGCGTGGGACGGCGCGAGAGAGCGCTGGCCGGACGGCATTCCCGACAAGGTCGTGAAGCAGCTCGAATATGAGCTTCCGCTGATCGAGCGGCTGGACTTCGCGCGCTATTTCCTGACGGTCCACGACATCGTCGCCTACGCGCGCTCGCTCGACCCGCCGATCCTGTGCCAGGGACGCGGATCGGCGGCGAACAGCGCGGTCTGCTACTGCCTCGGGATCACCGCGGTGGACCCGTCGACCAGCGACCTTCTGTTCGAGCGCTTCATCTCCGAGGAGCGCAAGGAGCCGCCCGACATCGACGTCGATTTCGAGCACGAGCGGCGCGAGGAAGTGATCCAGCACATCTACGAGAAATACGGTCGCGACCGCGCCGGGATCGCCGCCACGGTGATCCACTACCGCCCGCGCTCGGCGATCCGCGAGGTCGGCAAGGTGATGGGCCTCAGCGAGGACGTGTGCGGCGCGCTCGCCTCGACCATCTGGGGCAGCATGGACGCCGAGCTGGAGGAGGGCCGCGCGAGCGATGCGGGGCTCGACCTTTCCGACCCGCATTTGAAACGCACTGTGAAGCTCGCCGAGCAGCTGGTCGGAATGCCGCGTCACCTGTCGCAGCATGTCGGCGGCTTCATCCTGACCGAGCGGCCGCTGACCGAGACGGTGCCGATCGGCAATGGCGCGATGGACGACCGCACCTTCATCGAATGGGACAAGGACGACATCGACGAGCTCGGCATCCTCAAGATCGACGTGCTCGCGCTCGGCATGCTGACCTGCATCCGCAAATGCTTCGACCTGGTCGAGCAGAATCATGGCGAACGCTGGACCCTCGCGACCATCCCGCAGGAGGTGCCGGAGGTCTACGACATGCTGTGCCGCGGCGATTCCCTGGGCGTGTTCCAGGTCGAGAGCCGGGCGCAGATGAACATGCTGCCGCGCCTGAAGCCGCGCTGCTTCTACGACCTCGTGATCGAGGTCGCGATCGTTCGGCCGGGGCCGATCCAGGGCGACATGGTCCACCCGTATCTCAAGCGCCGTGCCGGCAAGGACCCGGTCACCTTTCCCTGTCCGTCGCCCGACCATGGGCCGCCGGACGAGCTGGAGAAGATCCTCGGGCGGACGCTCGGCGTGCCGATCTTCCAGGAGCAGGCGATGAAGATCGCGATCGACGCGGCGCGCTTCACCGCCGAGGAGGCGAACCAGCTTCGAAAGGCGATGGCGACCTTCCGCTCCAAGGGAAAGATCGAGACGCTCGAAGAGAAGATGGTCGGGCGGATGGTCGAGCGCGGCTACGATGTCGCCTTCGCGCAGCGCTGCTTCGACCAGATCAAGGGCTTCGGCGAATATGGCTTCCCGGAGAGCCACGCGGCGAGCTTCGCGCACCTGGTCTACGTCTCGAGCTGGCTGCGGTGGAAGTATCCGGCAGCGTTCGCGGCGGCGCTGCTCAACTCGCAGCCGATGGGCTTCTACGCGCCGGCGCAGATCGTCCGCGACGCGCGCGAGCATGGCGTCGAAGTGCGCGAGGTGGATGTGAACCACAGCGACTGGGATTGCACGCTGGAGCCCCTCCCCCTCCCGCTTGCGGGAGGGGAAGAGCGGCGAAGCCGCGAAGGGGTGGGCCTGTTCGAACCAACCTCGAACGACAGGCCCACCCCCCTACCGCCTCCCGCAAGCGGTAGGGGGAGAGTGGCTCTCCGCCTCGGCCTGCGCCAGGTCGACGGGCTGCACCGCGAGGCGGCCGAGCGAGTCGTCGCGCGGCGTCCTTATGGGAGCGTGGAGGAGCTGCGCACGCGCGGCGGGGTGCCGGTGCATGCGATCCAGCGGCTCGCCGCGGCGGATGCGTTCCGCTCGATGGGGCTCGACCGGCGAGCGGCGCTGTGGGAGTCACGCGCGCTCAAGGCCGCGCCGGACCTGCCGCTGTTCGCTTATGCCGAGGCGCGCGACGAGGGAGCCGAGGACGAGCCGGCGCGGCTCCCGGCGATGCCGCTCGCAGAGCATGTGATCAGCGACTACCAGACCATCCGCCTCAGCCTGAAGGCGCACCCGATGCACTTCCTGCGCGCGCATTATGCGGCGCAGAAGTTCGTCACCGCGGAGCAGCTCACGTCGCTGAAGGACGGCAGGCGCCTGTCGATGGCCGGCGTTGTGCTGATCCGGCAGCGGCCCGGCACGTCCAAGGGCGTGGTGTTCATCACCATCGAGGACGAAACCGGCATCGCCAACCTGGTCGTCTGGCCCGCGGTGTTCGAGAAGCAGCGCAAGATCGTCATGGGCGCGCGGCTGATGGCGGTGCACGGCGTGATCCAGCGGGACCCCGACAGCGAGGTCATCCACGTGGTCGCCGCGCGCCTGGAGGATCACACGCACCTGCTCAGCCGCCTCAGCGACGATTCGCTGCTCCCGGCGCGGCTCGAGAAAGCCGATCATGCGGGGAGCTGGGGAACGCCGCCGAACCGCCACCCGCGCAACGTCGAGATCATCCCGAAGAGCCGCGATTTCCACTGACAGGCGGAATTGAGCTATTCGGAGCCGATGCTCATGAGCCTGATCGTCGCCGCAATGGCGCAGGCCGCCGCTCCAGCTTCGATCGAGGGGCTGTGGCGCAGCCCGGGAGGCAATAGCATCATCTCGATCGCTCCCTGCGGCGAGAGCCTGTGCGGCACCGTCGCCTGGGCCAGCGCGAAAGCCAGGCAGGACAGCGCCCGGGTCACGGACCATCTGATCGGAACGCAGCTGCTGACCGGGCTGCAGCAGGACCGGAAGGGCATCTGGCGGGGCAAGCTGTTCATTCCCGACAGGAACATGCGCGTGACGGCGAAGATCGAGCGCGTCAGCGAGCAGCAGCTGAAAGTTTCGGGCTGTGCTGCGGGACGGGCGCTGTGCAAGTCGGCGCTGTGGACGCGCACGGACGAGCCGCTCCCCGCGTCCGACTAGCCGCCTGCGCGTTCATCGGCACGCAAGCTCAAGGCTCCATTCTTGCCGCAAATCATTGGTATGACGGCAAAATGAAACGATTCTTGCTCGCACTGTCAGGCCTTGCGATTGCCCTCGCCCCCGCCTCGGCGCTTGCCAAGAGCGGCCTCGAAGGCCGCTGGAAGAACGGCGCGATGGAGATCCTGATCGCGCCTTGCGGACCCACCTTGTGCGGACGCGTCGTTAAGGCGTCGGCAAAGCAGCAGGCGAAGGCGCAGCAGGGCAGCGGCGACCGGCTGCTGGGCTCGCGCGTGATCGACAATATCCGTCCCGCGGGGCCGGGCCGGTGGAGCGCGAACGTCTATGTCGCCAGCCGCGACATGAACGCCCGCGGCACGATCGAGCAGGTCGGTCCCGACCGGCTGGCGGTGCGCGGCTGCGTGCTCGCCGTCATCTGCAAGACCACGCACTGGGACCGCATCGGCTAGCCGAGCAGCGGCAAGAGGCCCTTCCCGATCTCCCCCTCGAAAACTGCTGCCTGAAGGGCGGTCATCTCGTCCGCCCAGTAACGGTCGGCCGTGAAATGCGGCGAAAGCGCGCGGACCGCGGCATGGACCTGCTGAAGCTTCGGGGAAGTCTTGAGCGGCGCGTGATAATCGATGCCCTCGGCGGCGGCCATCAGCTCGACCGCGATCACGCCGGCGGCGTTGCGCGCAATCTGGCCCGCCTTGCGGCCCGCGATAGGCGCCATCGAGACATGGTCCTCCTGGCCGGCGGACGTCGGGATCGAATCGACGCTCGCGGGGAAGGCGAGGCTCTTGTTCTCGCTGACCAGCGCGGCAGCGGTGACCTGCGGGATCATGAGACCCGAATTCACGCCCGAGTCCTCGGTCAGGAAGGCGGGCAGGCCGCTCATCTTCGGATCGACCAGGACGCTGATCCGCCGCTCTGAAATGGAGCCGACCTCGCACAGCGCCATCGCAATGGTGTCGGCCGCAAATGCGACCGGCTGCGCATGGAAATTGCCGCCGGAGATCGCCGTGTCGTCGTCGGTAAAGACGATCGGGTTGTCGGTGACGCCCGCCGCTTCGATGGTCAGCGTGCGCGCGGCATTCTCGAGGAGGTCGAGCGCCGCGCCCATCACCTGGGGCTGGCAGCGGAAGCTGTAGGGGTCCTGCACGCGGTCGCATTGGACGTGGCTGACCAGGATCTCGCTGCCCTGGAGCAGGTCGTGGATCGCGGCAGCGACGCGGATCTGGCCGGGCTGGCCGCGAAGCGCCGAGATGCGCGGATCGAAGGGCTTGGCGCTGCCCTTCAGCGCGTCGACCGACATCGCTCCCGCGGCGACTGCGGCAGCGAACACCCGCTCGCCTGCGAACAAGGCATCGAGCGCCAGTGCGGTGCTCGCCTGTGTGCCGTTGATCAGCGCTAGGCCTTCCTTGGGGCCGAGCTGGAGCTCCTCCAGGCCGATCCGCGCCAGCGCCTCCTTCGCTGGCATCAATTCGCCGCGCACGTCGATGCGGCCATAGCCCATGAGGGCGGCGATCAGATGCGCCAGCGGCGCGAGGTCGCCCGATGCGCCGACGCTGCCCTGGCACGGGATCTGCGGCATCGCCTCTTCGTCGAGCAGGCGCTGCAGCGCCTCGATGACGACTGGCCGAACGCCCGAATGGCCGCGCCCGAGCCCGAGCAGCTTGAGGACGATCATCAGCCGCGTGACGTGCCGCGGAAGCGGCTCGCCGAGCCCGGCGCTGTGCGAGAGGATGAGGTTGGTCTGCAGCTCCGCCAGCCGCTCGTTCGGGATGCGGGTGTTCGCGAGCAGGCCAAAGCCGGTGTTGACGCCGTAGACGGTCTCGCCTCCGGCAACGATCCGCTCGACCGCCTCGGCGGACGCGGCGACGCGCTCCATCGAAGCGTCGTCGAGCTGCGCTTCTGCGCCGGCCCAGAGTCGCCGGAGCGTAAGGAGATCGAGGTTGGTCGGATCGAGCTTCAGGGTCATCAGGCGCGCATCTGGCAGATTTGCGACGGACTGCACAGCGCCGACGCTGCGGCAGTCTAACCGAGGTGCCCCTGCTGCAACGCCTTGAGCGCCGCGCGTGTGCGGTCGCGAGCACCGAGTTTCAAAAGCAGATTAGATACGTGGTTCTTGACCGTGCCCTCGGCTAGCGCGAGCAGGTCGACGATCTCACGATTGCTGTACCCCGCGCAGATGAGGTGCAGCACCTCGCGCTCGCGCACCGTCAACGCTTCCCCCGGATCGTCGTCTTCTTCGGAAGGTTGGCGGCGGATCGCCGCCATCAGGCTCTCGGTCATCGCCGGCTGGAATGCGGTGCCGTTCGCGGCGAGCGCACGGATCGCCGCAGTAAGGTCCTCGAGCGACACGTCCTTGAGCATCAAGCCCTTCGCCCCGGCCTTGATCGCGGCGATCGCGGCGTCTCCGTCGTCGAACGTGGTCAGCACGAGCGTCGGCGGAAGCGCGCCGGCGCGCGCAAGAGCCTCGAGGACGGATATGCCGTTGAGCCGCGGCATTCGGATGTCGAGGAGGAGCACGTCCGGCTTGAGCTCAGGCACCCTGTCGAGGGCTTCCTGGCCGTCGCTCGCCTCTCCGACTACTTCGATGTCGGGCACCAGCTCCAGTAGCCCGCGCACTCCTTGGCGGACCAGCGTCTGGTCGTCCGCAATCATGACCCGAATCATGCGGGCTGGCGCCGGACGGACGGCAACCAGGCGTCGACGGTGAAGCCCGAAGCTGCGCCCCATCGCACGACGAGCTTGCCGCCTAGCGCTTCGAGCCGCTCGCGCATTCCGACGAGCCCGGAACCGCCCGAGGACGGCGCGGCCGGCGCTGTCCCGTCGTCGCGAGCGACGAGCCGGACGCCGTCGCCGTCCGCGGACAGCCGAAGCCACAGGTTCGATGCCGACGCGTGCTTGACCGCGTTGGTGACAGCCTCCTGCGCGCAGCGAAGCAAGGCATGCGCCTGATCGGCGCCGACCTGCAGCCCGGGCGCGATTTCGACGTGGATGGCCGGGGCAGGAACGCTTCTTGCCAGCGCCTCGAGTGCATCCTTGAGGTCGCTGCGCTCAGCCTCGCGCAGGGTCGCGACGACGTCGCGGACCTTCGGAAGCAGCGCCGTCGCGAGCTCCTTCGCCTGGGCGACGTGGCGGTCCGCTCGCCCAGGTTCCGGCAGGTGACTGGCAATCTCGAGCTGCAGCCGGAGCGCGGTCAGCTCGTGACCCCAGGCATCGTGCAGCTCGCGCGAGATCCTCAGCCGCTCCGAATCCCGGACGTTCCTCGCGATGATCGCCTGCGCCGAGCGCAGTTCGCGGTTGGCCTGTGCGAGGGCACGGCTGGTTTCCGCCTCACGGCGGAGCGCGTGCGCAGTGAATGCCAGCACCAGCTGGAGCGCGAAGGCCTTGCCGATGACCCAGCACAGATCGGGGTTGAGCGACTGCGCGAGCGCGGCGACCACGGCGAGCGTCTGGAAGGCGAGCCACGCGAGGCTCCGCGCCGGGCTCGTCAGCATCGCCACCTGCCAAGCAGTGATGATCAGGAATTCGGACATGCCCGCCCATGGCAGGATGAGCGCCATCGCCGCGACGGCGGCGACTTGGACGCACAGCAGCGCCCAGCGGACAGCGGCCGGCAGTCTCACCGCCATCGCCGCGAGAACGGCCGCTCCGAACAGCCCGAAAGGCACGAACCACAAGGGCGAAACGATGGTGTCGCGGATGGTGCCGCCGGTCGCGAACTTCTGGAACACCGGCCAGGCGATCGCAACCCAGGCAGCGAGCGCGGCGACGCAGAAGACCCACTGCCGTTGATTACGGAACTCGAGTGGCATGCGGGAAAAGTGCCACAGGGCATCGCCCCTTACCATAGGCCGAAGGTCACGGTTCGGACGTGCGACGTCCGGCACTTACCCGCGAGGGCGGAGCGCAGGCAGACGAATCCGGCAACAGCGCAGGAGTCGTCAAATGCTACGGTTCGTCAGCGTTACCGCCTTTCTGCTCGCCTCCGCCGCGCCTGCCCTTGCGCAGCGTACCGACGAGAACGCCGTCAAAGCCGCCGACGACGCGTTCGGCACCAGCGTCGGCAATGAGAAGATCGGCCTCTACAGCGCGAGCGACGTCAGGGGCTTCAGCCCGACGGCCGCGGGCAACATCCGCATCGAGGGGCTCGCCGTAACTGACCACGGAGGCTTCACCAGCCGCTTCGTCAGCGGTTCGACCATCAGGGTGGGCCTGACCGCGCAGGGCTACCCGTTCCCCGCACCGACCGGCATCGCCGATTACTCGCTGAGGAACCCGGGCAACGACGCGGTCCTCAGCCCGGTTCTCTATCTCGGCCCCTATGATACCGTCGCGCTCGACCTCGACGGGCACTTCCCGATCGTTCGCGACCGACTGAGCGTCGCCGCCGGGCTCTCGTACAAATATGAGGAGAATTTTCCGGGCGAGGATGGCCGCATCCTGCAGGCGGGCGGCGTGCTTCGGTGGCGTCCGAGCGACCGCGTCGAACTCAAACCGTTCTACGCCCGGTCGAAAGTCGTTGATGATCTCGACATTCCGGCGATCTTCGTTGCCGGCCCGTACCTGCCACCGAAGATCGAGCGCCGGAATTTCGGGCTCGACTGGGCCGGCAGCAATTTCGCGCAGCAATTCTACGGTGGCCTCGGCGCGGCGCGGCTGTCCGACGCATGGGTGGTTCGCGCGGGACTCTTCCGCTCCGAAAACCGAGCGGAGCTCGACCTCACCGAGATCTACCGCAACGTAGAGCCCGATGGCTCGGCCCGAACGCCAGCTGGTCGCGACCAAGGATCAGAGGGCAGGATCGACGTCGGGGGAATTGCGCTCCTCCTATTCAATTCTCGAAGGAGGCCGCCGGCACACGATCCACGTGTCGGCGCGCGGCCGCGACACCCGGCGGGCATTCGGTGGCGGCGACCTTCGGAATCTCGGCCCCGCCGCTATTGGCGAGCGCGCGGATGTTCCCGAGTTCGATTTCGCCTTCCGGCCGCTGACGCACGACCGCGTTCGGCAGGTCACCGGAGGCGTCGGCTATGAGCTGCGCTGGCCCGGCGTAATCGAAGTCGCGCTCGGCGTTCAGAAGACGAACTACGAGAAAACCACGATTATTCCGGGCGGGCCGACGGTCACCACGAACGACAGGCCGTGGCTCTACAACGGCACCGTCGCGCTCAACCTGACGGGTCGGCTGGTCGCCTACGCGGGCTATACGCGTGGCCTCGAAGAGAGCGCAGTGGCGCCGGCGAATGCGGTCAACCGCAACTCGGCGCCGCCGGCGCTCAGGACCAGTCAGCGCGACGCGGGCCTGCGCTATGCGATCTCGCCGCGCCTCAGCCTGGTGGGCGGAGTGTTCGACGTCCGCAAACCCTATTTCAACGTCGATTCCGAGTTCGTCTACCGGCAACTCGGGACGGTTCGTCACCGCGGCGTCGAGCTCTCGCTGGCCGGTCAACCGGTCGGTGGCCTGAGCGTCGTGGGCGGAGCGGTGTTCCTCGACGCCAAGGTCTCGGGGGAGGCGGTCGATCTCGGCATCATCGGCCCGCGGCCGGTCGGGACGACCGCGAGGACGATCCGCGCAAACTTCGACTATCGGCTGCCCGTCTTCGATGCGCTGTCGGTCGACCTCGGGATCACAAACCAATCGGGCCAGGTGGCAAGTGCTGCTCCTTATGTGGAGCTCGGCGGACGGCAGCTAAGAACAGAGCCGCGAACGCTCGTCGACATCGGCGCTCGGTATCGATTCAAGCTGGGCGCCGTACCGGCCACCTTGCGTGCGCAGGTCACCAACCTCTTCGATGTCTACGCGTGGAAGGTCGGCTCCAACGCCGCGTTCCGCTTCATCGATGAACGCCGTTTCCTGCTCAGCCTTGCGGCCGACATGTGAAGGCGGGGCGGGGCGTGCGCTACCGCCTGCCAGTGGCGCCGGGCACCATCGGCAGGTCGAGGCCCTGCTCGCGCGCGCATTCGATCGCGATTTCATAGCCGGCGTCCGCGTGGCGCATGACGCCGGTGCCGGGATCGTTCCACAGCACGCGCTCGAGGCGGCGGGCGGCGTCATCGGTGCCGTCGGCGACGATCACCATTCCGGCGTGCTGGGAATAACCCATTCCGACCCCGCCGCCGTGGTGGAACGAGACCCAGGTCGCGCCGCTCGCAGTGTTGAGCAAGGCGTTGAGCAGCGGCCAGTCGGAGACCATGTCGCTGCCGTCCATCATGCTTTCGGTTTCGCGGTTGGGCGAGGCGACGCTGCCACTGTCGAGATGGTCGCGCCCGATCACGATCGGCGCCGAGACTTCCCCGTTCGTGACCATCTCGTTGAAGGCGAGGCCGAGGCGGTGGCGCTGGCCGAGGCCGACCCAGCAGATGCGCGCCGGCAATCCTTGGAAGGCGATCCGCTCGCGCGCCATGTCGAGCCAGCGGTGGAGGTGCGGGTCGTCGGGGATCAGCTCCTTCACGCGCTGGTCGGTGCGGTAGATGTCCTCGGGATCGCCGCTAAGCGCCGCCCACCGGAACGGGCCGATGCCGCGGCAGAAGAGCGGGCGGACATAGGCCGGGACGAAGCCGGGGAAGTCGAAGGCGTGGCTGACGCCCATGTCCTTCGCTTCCTGGCGGATGTTGTTGCCGTAGTCGAAAGTGGGCACGCCCATGTCCTTGTAAGCGAGCATCGCCTCGACATGCTGCGCGATCGACAGCTTGGCCGCTTCGGCGACCGCAGCGGGGTCGCGCTCGCGCATCTCCTGCCACTTGGCGACCGTCCAGCCGGCGGGGCAGTAGCCGTTCGCCGGATCGTGCGCGCTGGTCTGGTCGGTGAGCGCGTCCGGGCGGATTCCGCGCTTCAGCATCTCCGGCAGGATCTCCGCGGCGTTGCCGAGCAGGCCGACGCTCGTCGGCTCCGAAGCGTTGCGGATGATATCGAGCGCCTCGTCGATGCTGGTCGCGCGCTTGTCGAGGTAACGCGTCTCGAGCCTTTTCTCGATCCGGCTTTCCTGCACCTCGATCGCGATGCAGTGCGCCCCGGCCATCACCGCCGCGAGCGGCTGCGCGCCGCCCATCCCGCCGAGGCCGGCCGTCAGGATCCAGCGGCCCTTGAGGTCGCCGCCATAATGCTGGCGGCCCATCTCGGCGAAGGTCTCGTAAGTGCCTTGGACGATGCCCTGCGTGCCGATGTAGATCCAGCTGCCGGCCGTCATCTGGCCGTACATCATGAGCCCCTTGCGATCGAGTTCGTTGAACACCTCCCATTTGGCCCATTTGGGCACGAGATTCGAATTGGCGATGAGCACGCGCGGCGCATCCTTGTGGGTGCGGAACACGCCGACCGGCTTTCCCGACTGGACGAGAAGCGTCTGGTCCTCTTCCAGCCGCTCCAGCGTCTCGACGATCTTGTCGAAGCATTGCCAGTTGCGCGCGGCGCGGCCGATCCCGCCGTAGACGACGAGGCTCTGCGGGTCCTCGGCGACCTCGTCGTCGAGGTTGTTCATCAGCATCCGGACCGCCGCTTCAGTGGCCCAGCTCTTCGCCTTGATCTCGCTCCCGCGCCGGGCGCGGATGTGCCGGCTGTTGTCGCGTCGGTCGGTATTCAGCTGTCCACTCCGTTGAAGATGCGCCGCTCGGGGCCGGGCAGGCCGACCCAGTAGCCGAGCTCGGCGAGGGATTCGATGCGCCATGCGCAAAGGTCGGCCTGCTTGCCCGCGGCGATGCTGCCGATCGAGTGGGCAAGGCCGAGCGCACGCGCGGCGTTGATGGTCATTCCGGCGAGCGCCTCCTCGGGCGTCAGGCCGAACAGGGTGCATGCCATGTTCATGGCCAGGGTTGGCGAGAGCATCGGCGAAGTGCCGGGGTTGCAGTCCGTCGCGATGGCGATCGGAACCTTGTGTTTGCGGAGCAGTGCGACCGGCGGCTTGCGCGTTTCCTGCAGCGCGTAGAAGGCGCCGGGGAGCAGGACCGCCACCGTCCCTGCCGCGGCCATCGCCTTCGCGCCAGCTTCATCCAGATGCTCGAGATGGTCCGCGGAAAGCGCGTGATATTTGGCCGCGAGCGCCGCGCCGTGCTGGTTCGACAATTGCTCTGCGTGAAGGCGGACCCTGAGCCCGTGGTGCGCCGCAGCCTTGAACAGGCGCTCGACCTCATCGGGAGTGAAGGCGATCGTCTCGCAGAAGGCGTCGACGCTGGTCGCGAGCCCCTGCTTGGCCGCAGCGGGGATGAGCTTGTCGACGATCTCCGTCACGAAATGCGCGCGACGGTCGCGCTGGTCGGCCGGCAGCGCATGAAGCGCCAGCAAGGTCGGGACAATGCGCACGGCTTCGTTCTCGCCAAGCGCGTTGGCGATCTTCAGCAGCCGCAGCTCGCTTTGCGGGTCGAGCCCGTAGCCGGACTTCACCTCCACGGTGGTGCAGCCGCCGCGCATCAGCGCATGCAGCCGCCGCCGGCTCTGCTCCAGCAGCTCGTCGTCCGATGCGGCAGCGGTGCGCTTGACCGTCGAAGCGATGCCGCCGCCGGCCTCGGCGATCTGCTCGTAGCTGGCGCCCGCGCGCCGCATCGCGTGCTCGTCGGCGCGCGTTCCGCCGAACACCAGGTGCGTGTGGCAGTCGACGAGGCCCGGTGTCACCCAGGCGCCGCCTAGCGCATCCACGTTCCTGGCGCGGAAGCCGGCAAGCTCCGTGCGCTTGCC
Source organism: Bacillota bacterium (assembly GCA_050261135.1). Classification (GTDB taxonomy): domain Bacteria; phylum Pseudomonadota; class Alphaproteobacteria; order Sphingomonadales; family Sphingomonadaceae; genus Sphingomicrobium. The sequence goes on along the minus strand of JBLNCZ010000021.1, from coordinate 8,885 downwards.
CACGCGCAGGATCTTGCCGTCGGCGATCGCAATCGCGCCATTCTCGATGAGGCCGAGCGGGTTGCCCGGGCTCTCCTCGAGCGTGGCGATGTTGCAGTCGACGAGCAGCCGGTCCCACATGATTTGCGCTTAGGCGAAGCTGGTTGCTACGGCAAAGCCATGAGCAGCGCCTGGCCGAATGTTTCCGAGCTTCTCGTCGACGACGGGTCGGTCCCGATCGGCCTGGTGGGCGCGCCACTCGCCGCAGGATCGGTGACTCCGGGCGGGTGCGACAAGGCGCCGCCACTGCTGCGCAAGACGCTGAAGCGCATCGGCCGCTACGACGTCGAGATCGGCCGCTCGCTGTTCACGCCGGTCCACGACCATGGCGACGTCGACCTGTCGGGAATGACGATCGAGCAGGCCACGGACCCCATCCGCGAAGCGGTTGCGAAGAGTGTCGCGAAACATCCGCTGACGCTGCTTGCGGGCGGCAATAACGCGGTCACACGGCCGGCCGTGCTCGCGCTCGGGATGCCGCTCAGCCGCGTCGGGCTGATCACGCTCGATGCCCATTTCGACATGCGCGAGCTCGACGACGGGCTCAGCAATGGCAACCCCGTCCGCGCGCTGATGAAGGACGGGCTCCCCGGCAAGAACATTGCCCAGGTCGGCCTCGCCAGCTTCGCGAACACGGCCAAGATGCACCGCGACGCGCTCGACGCCGGCAACCTCGTCGTCAGCATCGAGGAGGTGAAGCGCGACGGCATCCGCAAGGCGGTCGAGCTGGTCATGGAACATATGAAGCATGCCGACGCGATCGTCGTCGATTGCGACATTGACGTGATCGATCGGGCGCAGATGCCCGGCGCTCCCGGCGCCCGGCCGGGCGGCATGGACGTCAGCGATTTCTTCTGGGCCGTGCGGCGCTTCGCGGGCGATCACCGCGTGCGGGTCATCGACCTCACCGAATGGGACCCGCCGCTGGATTCGACGGACCTCAGCGCTTTGACTGCCGCCCGCTGGTTCGCGGAGTGCGTTGCCGGCTTCGAGTACCGCTAGGCTTGCGCCGCGGCGGGTCGGGCGTGACCACGACCTCGCGCTCGGTGACCTTGCGCACGCACTCCCACGGAATGCGCCTGCCCTTCTCCTTGGCCGTGAGCCGCTCGAAGAACCCGCCGGGACCGCACATCAGCGCCGTGACGACCCCTTTCTCGCAATGGACCTCATGAACGCGGCCGAGCGTCTCGCCGTCCAGCGTCCGGATCTTCTTGTCGCGCAGATCGGAAAGCCGCATCAGAGCGCTCCCCACTCGGGAATCCACTTGCCGGCCGCGGTCTCGCTCCGGTGCAGTCCGAGATCGCGTCCGGGCACTTCGAGGTGGACGGCGGTGCCGATGGTCCGCACCTGGTCCATCGGCACGCGCGTGATCCGGTCGCCGGCGACGCGCTTCACCAGCCACATCGCCCAGCCGGGCATCCTCCCCTTGTAGGCGCCGGGCCCGACCAGCAGCGCCTTCAGCTTCAGATCCTTGCCGGGACCGCCGCTGAGCTCGACGTCGTCGACAACGCCGCAATATTTCTCCTCGCTGTCGAACAGCGGCAGGTCGATCAGCTCGCTGACCAGCTTGATCGGGCTGTCGGGCGTCATGCATTGCCTCCCGAGGTCAGGATGTAGAGCGGGAGCGCCGCGAGGGCCGCTGCGGTGATGATCGCGAAGTATATCCAGCCGAGCGTCTTCGCGAGCGGGCCGTTCACGTACTCGCCCATGTACTTCTTGTCGCCGGCGAGCAGCAGCAGCGGCAGATAGGTGAGCGGGAGCACGAGGATCGAGAAGAGGATCGCGAACTCGACCAGCGTCATCACGTCGACGTTGGTGAGCACGATGAGCAGCGCGAGCGCGAACAGCACGATCCAGGTGATGGTGAAGCGCGGCGCTTCCCACGGCTTCTTGTGCCGGCCCCAGATCCAGCCGAAGAACTGGGCGATCGAATAAGCGTTGGCGAGGCAGGTCTCGACGGCCGCTCCGGCCACAGCGAAGAACATTCCGAGCAGCGCGACGATGAGCCCCCATTTGCCGAACGGGATCGCGGCTTCGAGCGCGGCGCTTCCGGGAATCGAGGGATCGACGTTGGCGGGCCCGAACAGCTGCGCGGAATTGGCGAGAATGGCGATCGCAAGCAGCGACCCGAGTCCCATTCCCAGGATCGCCGTCACGCGGTTGGTCAGCATGTCCTTCGCGCTCCAGCCCTCCTCGATCCCGCCCGACGAATAGAAATACACTTCGTACGGGAACATGACGGCGCTGATGATCGCGACGACGAAATAGCCGAACTTCAGCATCTCCTTCGTGCTGAGCCCTGCCGGCACATGCGGCACGAACCCGCCGGCGAGCTGGTGCCAGGGCGGATGGATCGCAATCAGCGCCGCGGCGAACACGAGCATGAACAGGCCGAGAAGACCGTAGGTTCGCTCGATCCACTCGAACGGCAGGACCCAAATCGAAACGATGAAGAGGATCGCACAGGCGATGGCCATGAGCATGTAGGGGGCGCCGGTCAGGTAATTGAGCACCAGCGCAACGCCGCCTAGCTCCGCCGCGCAGGTGATCAGGTTGGCGATGACCGACGCGCCGAGCGTGACCAGCCCGAGCTTCAGCCCGAGCCGATGGCGCATCAGGTTGAACACCGGCTGTTTGGCCGTCGCGGCGACGCGGCCGGACATCTCCGAAAATACGATGATCCCGATGGTCGAGATGGCGAAAACCCAGATCAGCGCATAGCCGAACGTCGAGCCGGCCTTGGCGGCGAAGACGAGCTCGCTGATGTCGACGAAACCGCCGACCGCGGTCATGATTCCGAGGGTCAGCTCAAGCGGATTCAAGCGCGTCCTCATATTGCTTGAGCCGGTCGGCGTGACCCCTGAGCGCATCGGGGGACGCATCGTCGGGCTGCTTCAAGAGTCCCTCGATTTCCGCGGCATAGCCGGCGTTCGGCTGCGTCAGCGCTTTCGAGTCCGTCTGCAGCTGCTGCCGCAGCCACTGGTGCATGCTATCGACATAGGTCGACGTCAGCTTGCCCTGCGCCGCCTGCTCGTTGACGAGCGCCCATTCCGCCGCGAGCGAGCGGGCATCGCCGATATATTCGAGATCGGCCTGCGGCCCCTTCGAACAGGAGGCGAGGCAGGCCAGGAGCAGGAACAGCAGAGTACGCCGCATGGCGTGCAAAACCGTTCCGCGCGCGAACCGTTCCGCCTACGTAGCGGCGGCGATCCTGCGGCCCTTGTCCGAGAGCGTCCGGAAAGTGATCGAGAAGCGGAGCTGGTCGCCGGGGGTGATGCTGTGCTCCCAATCCCGCCGGGCCTCGCCCGAAAGCAGGTAGGCGGAACGCGGCGCGACATCGAGGTTGGCGCGATCGAAGCCGTTGGGCGTGCGCTTGCGGAAGCGCAGGGTGGCCGGCGCGGCGAGGGAGACGCCGACGACCTCGTCGAAGACGTCGCGGTCGCGGTGCCAGCCGATGCCGGCGCCCGGATCGTAGCGCGCAAGGAGCACGTGGACGAAGGCGTTCGGCTCCAGCCCCGCGAACATGGCCGCCACCTCGCGCAGCGGCTCCAGCCAGCCGGGGATGGGGTCGGTCGGCGCGAAGCTCGCGTCGTCGAAGTCGTAACGCCAGCCGAAGCTCCGCGTCTTGCGGTTGCCCAGCCAGCCGTGGAAGCGGAAGGGCGACAAATCGGTCAGGATCAGCCGCTCGACGAGCTGCTCCTCTTCAGCTTCGCCGATGACGTCCTCGGCGTAGCGCAGGCCGGCGATCAGCGGCGCGTCGAACAGCATGCTCACGATCCGAACAGCTCCTCGAGCTCGGACGGCCTAAGCTCCGGTGCCAGCTGCTCATAGGTGCATTGCTTCGGGTCCTTGTCGGGCCGCCAGCGGAGGAAGCCCGTGCCGTGGCGGAAGCGGCCGCTGGTGATCTGGTCGTACCGAACCTCGACGACCAGCACCGGCTTCAGCGGCTCCCACGCCATCGAGCGCTCGGTGTTCCAGCGGCTCGGACCGCCGGGCGCGCTGCCGGTGAAGCCCGGCGGCTGGATCAGCTTTTCGAGCTTCTCCGTCAGCGCAGCGCGGTCCTTCGCGGGAATGGCTGAGGTGAAGCCGACATGGTTGAGCAGCCCCCGATCGTCGTAGAGGCCGAGGAGCAGCGACCCCACCACCTTCTTCTTTTCCGCGTAGCGGAAGCCGCCGACGACGCAGTCGGCAGTGCGCTGCTGCTTGACCTTGATCATCGCCCGCTCGCCCGAGCGATATTCGAGCCCGGTGCGCTTGGCGATCACGCCGTCCAGCGCTCCGCCGCTCCGCTCCAGCCAGCGCACCGCCGTGTCGCGGTCGTGCGTGACCGGCGAGAGGTGCAGTCCCGGCACTTCGTTCTTGGCGAAGAATTGCTCCAGCGCTTCGCGGCGCCTTTCGAGCGGCTGGGCCGTCAGGTCCTTCCCGCCGATTTCGAGCAGGTCGAACAGCATCAGCTCGGCCGGGTGCTCGGCGGCGAGTTTCCGCACGCGGCTTTCGGCCGGGTGGAGGCGCAGTTGCAGCGCGTCGAACGAAAGCGCGTCGCCCACCGGGATGATGAGCTCGCCGTCGAGCAGGAACTGCTTCTCCTTCAACCCTTCGAGCATGTGCACGACGTCGGGAAAATAGCGCCCGAGCGGCTTCCCGGACTTGGAAGTCAGCGTCACCTCGCCGCCGTCGCGGCGGGCAAGGCAGCGAAAGCCGTCCCACTTGGGCTCGAACTGCCAGCCTTTGCCTTCCGGCAGCTCGGCGGCGAGCAGCGCTTCCATCGGCGCGGGAACCTGGCGGGACGTTGGCATCGGCACACAAATCGCCGGGCCGTTGCAGTCGTTCCCGCAGCTGTTACGGTGCCGCACCGATCGGGAGGCACTTGGCATGGCATTCGACCCAAACGCCGCAACCGCGCACTACATCGACAGCCTGGGGTCAGCGGCGCTGCAAAAGGCGCACGCTTATACGGTCGGCAAGGAGTGGATGCTGCTGTGGGCGCTGGTCGTCGCGGCGGTCGTCACCTGGCTGATCGTTCGCTCGGGCGTGCTCGACCGGATCGACGCCAAGCTTGGCGAGCGGCGGCGCAACCTTCGCGCTTTCGTGGTCGCATTCACCTACTTCATCGTCTCGGCCGTGCTTACGCTTCCCTGGGCAATCTATGCCGACTGGTGGCGCGAGAAGAGCTACGGCCGCACCAGCCAGCCGTTCGGGGACTGGATCGGTGAGCTCGGAATTGCGACCCTTGTCAGCTCGCTGGTGGGCGCGCTCTTCTTTATGGGCGTTTACTGGCTGATGCGGCGCGCCGGCCGCCGCTGGTGGATGTGGTCCGGCGTCCTTGCAGCCGTCGTATTCGCCTTCGCCTTGGTCCTCGCGCCCGTGCTGATCGAGCCCCTGTTCAACAAGTACGAGCCGGTCCCGCCGGGACAGGTTCGCGACGCGGTGGTTCAGATGGCGCAGCGCGCCGGGATCCCGCCCGACAAGGTCTACATGTTCAACGGCTCGCGCCAGTCGAACAACTTCACCGCGAACGCAGGCGGCGTCGGCAGCACCGCGCGCGTCGCGATCTCCGACGTCGCCCTCAAGAATGCATCGCTCGACGAGGTGCGGGCCGTGACGGGGCACGAGATCGGCCATTATGTGCTGAAGCACAGCTGGTGGGGGATCCTCTTCTACTCGATCGCCGCGGTCGTCCTGTTCTGGATCGCTGACCGGACGTTCCCGTGGTTTGCACGGCGATTGGGGAGTTCCGCCCGGCTCGCGGAGCCGCGCGGCATCCCGGTGCTGATGTTCATGGTCTCACTTTTCGGGCTGCTCAGTCTGCCGCTGCTCAACACGTTCAGCCGGACGCTCGAGGCGCAGGCGGACGCTTATTCGCTGCGCACGGAGAACCGCCCGGACGCGCTCTCGAGCGCGCTCGTGAAGACGGCCGAATATCGCTACCCCCGACCGGGCAGGATCGAAGAGATCATCTTCTACGATCATCCGTCGGTCGAAAGCCGCGTTCGCGCCGCGATGCAGTGGAAGGCCGCGCATCCCGAGCCGCCGACGCCATAGGTGAAGCTTTCACATAGCCCGCCGCTGCGCCCGCATTAGCTTGGGCGCCGCAGCAGGGAGCGCGTGTATGGCGGGGCAGCTCACCATCGACAGCGGCGATACGGCGTGGATGCTGGTGTCCACCGCGCTCGTGATGCTGATGCTGCTCCCTGGCCTCGCGCTCTTCTATGGCGGGCTGGTCAGGGCGAAGAACCTCCTGTCGGTGATGAGCCAGGTGCTCGGGATCACCGCCGTCGCGATCCTGACATGGGTGCTGTGGGACTACAGCCTCGCCTTCTACGACGGGAACGCATTGATCGGCGGC
>JBLNCZ010000020.1:0-31966 GCA_050261135.1 Bacillota bacterium | reverse complement strand
GCGCTCGGCCTCGTCGTTGAAGTGCGGCGATTGCGGGTGGCCGCTTTCGCCGCCGGCGGTGACGGCGCGGGCGCGCGGGCCGCTCGGCGTGAACTCGACGACGGCGACGAAGCTGTTGCCGTTGGTGCCGTACCAGCGCTTGGTGCCGGGCTTCTGCGACGCGCCGAAGGAGGCGAGGGAGCCCCATTTGTTTGAGGTGAAGCCGACCGGGATGCTCGGCTTGGAATCGTCGAACACGCCCTCGATCGAGGGCGAGATGCGCTGGAAGCGGTTCACCTCGCCCCACGGCACGCGCCAGCTGCCGAAGTCGCGCTCGAGGCGGTCGAGGCCGCGCGTGAAGGTGTCCAGCTTCTCCGCCGGCGTCAGCGCTTCCATGTGGCGGAAGAAGTTGCGGTGGTCGTCCCAGTCGCGCGAGGTCGCCGCCTTTGCCAGCTCGTCCCCCCAGAATTGCGCGAGCGTGTTGGGAATGGAGTCCACCGACCAGCGCTTGTCCCAGCTCGCCAGCGCCGCGATCGGCTGCGCGAGCCGCGCCTTGCGCGGATCGGATGCGGGAAGCGCCTGCCATGCCGACGCGAGCATCGGCACGAGTATTTCGAACGAGGGCTGCGCACTGTCGAAGGCCGCAGTCTGCAGCCGGTCGAGGCTCCACTTGCCGGGCTGGGTCAGCAGCCGCGTCGCGTGGATGGTCCGGTAGCTCTCGCCCGCGGTGTCGAGATAGGCGGGGAAATCCGCGGGCCTGGGCGAGTAAGACCCCGCGGCCGAATAGAGCCAGTCGTTGCTGTTGAAGACCCAGCCGTTCGCCGGGCTTATCGTGTTCGGAAGCTCCGAAGGCTCGTGCAGCCCGTGCCAATCCGCGGCCGGATCGCTTCCGTCGACGGGCTTCGTGTAATCGAAGCGATTGTCGCGCCGCGGCATGAACTGCGGCGACAGCACGGCGATCTCGCCCTTGTCGTCGGCGAAAACCGTGTTGTTGGAGCTGTTCGCCTTCAGCTCCGAAATGCGCATGAACGACGCGAGGTCGCTCGCCTTGGTGCGCAGGAAGCTCTGCTGGAGGGCTTGGACCGGGCGGTCCATCATCGCAAAGGCGATCCAGCGGCCGTTTTCCGCCGCGACGATCGGCCCGCGGTGAGTCATCCACGCCGTAAAGCTGCGCGAAGAGAGATGGCCGTTCGGGGTGCGGTAGCGAATGGTGATCGGCCGCGCGCGCAGCGGCCGGCAAGTCTTTCCGTACCAGTAGCAATAGCCCTTGCCCCGGCGCTCCACCTTCTCCGCGAACTCGTCAACATTATCGACGCCGCTCGACGTGTGCATCCAGCCGAGGTGCGGGTTGAAGCCCTGGTAGATGAAGAACTGCCCCCATGTCGCCGCGCCATAAGCGTCGAGTCCCTCGTCGCTCGACATCTGCAGCTCCGAGCGGAAATAGAAGCTGGTGTGCGGGTTGATGAGGAGGAGCGACCCGCCGTCGCTGGTCAGCTTGGGCGCGATGGCGATGCCGTTGGAGCCCTGGGGTTCGGGAACATCCTCCCCCGGATTTCCGGGGGAGGTGGCAGCGAAGCTGACGGAGGGGGCCCCTCCACTACCGTTCGGGTGGTCCCCCTCCCCGAGAACTCTCGGGGAGGATGAGTAGAATGTCTTCAGCTTGTCGAGATCGATCCGCTCGATGTCGCCGCCGATGCTTCCTTCGGTGAAGCTCATCACCATCCACGGCTCGAAATGGCGGATCACGCGCGGGTGCACGTTGGGGTGCGTCGCCAGATAATAGTTCAGCCCGTCCGCCCACGCGTCCATCAGCTTGCGCATCGCGGGCGGGCTCTTCGCATAATCGGCCTTGAGCTCGGCAGGGCTGACGTAGAGCCGCGCGCGCAAATCCTGCCACACCGCTTTTTCCCCCTCAGCCTCGGCGGTGCGGCCGAGGTTGGTCAGGTAATTGGCCTCGATGCGCGGGAAGTCGTCTTCGGCCTGGGCGTAGATCATCCCGAACACCGCGTCGGCGTCGGTCCTGCCGTGGACGTGCGCAATGCCCCAGTCGTCACGGGTGATGGTCACGTGCGACGCTTCCGCGCGCAGTCGCGCGAGCTCCGGCGGCGGCGAGGCCGCGATGAGGAAAAGCGAGACGGGAAGGACGAGCGTACGCATCCCTTCTTGTACCCCGGCGAAGGCCGCGGTCCAGAGCGCCTCAAATCAAGATTTGATTTCACACAAATGCACGAAGATCACGATGATCACGAAGAAGGATGCGGTCCCTTAGTGTCCTTCGTGTTCTTCGTGTCTTCGTGTGAGCCAATTTGCCTTTCGCTCGATTGCTTCGCTACGCTCGCAAGGAAGGAGGAAGCATGGCTAAGAGAGAGCGCAGCGGCCTGACGCGCGTTATTGCGTCGAGCCTCATCGGCACGACGATCGAATGGTACGATTTCTTCCTCTACGGATCGGCCGCGGCTCTGGTCTTCAACAAGCTGTTCTTCCCCAAGTTCGACCCCCTCGTCGGCACCCTCCTCGCGTTCGCGACCTACGCGGTCGGCTTCGTCGCCCGGCCGCTCGGCGGCATTGTATTCGGCCATTTCGGCGACCGCATCGGGCGCAAGCGGCTGCTGATGTGGAGCCTCGTCATGATGGGGCTTGCGACTTTGCTGATCGGCCTGCTCCCGGGCTATGCCAGCATCGGGATCTGGGCGCCGATCGGGCTCATCGTGCTTCGCGTGCTGCAGGGCTTTGCGGTCGGCGGCGAATGGGGTGGCGCGGTGCTGATGGCCGCCGAGCACGGCGATGCGAAGCGCCGCGGCTATTGGGCGAGCTGGCCGCAGGCGGGCGTGCCGCTCGGGCTTCTGCTGTCGGCCGGCATCCTCGCGCTGATGGCAGGAATCCAGACGCCCGGCGATTTCGAGCGCTGGGGCTGGCGCGTGCCGTTCCTCCTCTCCGCCATCCTGGTGGTCGTCGGCTGGTACATCCGCAACCGGGTGACCGAGAGCCCGATGTTCGAGGCGGAGATCGAAGCCGAAGCGCCGCCGAGCACCCCGGCGATCGACGTGTTTCGAGAGCGCCCGCGCGCGGTGCTGCTCGGCGCCGGCCTCAGGGTCGGCGAGAACATCGTCTATTATATCATCACGGTCTTCTCGCTGACCTATCTCGTCGACGTGGCGGCGGAGACGCGCAGCCTCGCGCTTGATGCCTTGCTGATCGGCGCGGCGATCCAATTCGTCGCGATCCCGCTGCTTGCCATGCTGTCGGACAGGATCGGGCGGCGCCCGGTCTATGCGGTGGGCGGGTTCGGATCGGCGGTCTTCGTGTTCCTGTTCTTCCCGATGCTTGCAAGCGGAAGCAACAGCCTCATTATTCTCGCGATCGTCGTCGCGCTCCTGCTCCACGCGTCGATGTACGCGCCGCAGGCGGCGTTCATCACCGAGCTGTTCCCGACCCGAATCCGCTATTCGGGCGTGTCGATCGCCTACCAGCTGACCGCCATCTTCGCCGGGTCGCTCGCCCCGATCATCGCGCTATGGTTGTACAAGGACCTGCATTCGTCGGTGCCGGTCTCGATCTACGTCGCCATCGCCTGTGCGATAAGCGGCGTCAGCGCGCTGCTCGCGCGGGAGACGAGAGGCGTGGAGCTGTCGGAGATTCGCTGAAAGCAGGAGGCTTCGGATGCGGTTTGCGTTCATCGCGCTTCTCTTCGCGTTGATTGCTGCGGCGCCGCCGGGCAGCACCACCGGCGAGCACCGTGTGCGTACCACCGACGGAGTCGAGCTCTGGTACCGCGTTGCCGGCGTCGATCGCGGCATCCCGGTGCTCTTCCTTCACGGTGGGCCCGGCGAAGGCAGCCAGGTGATGCAGGCGCTCGGCGGACCTGCGCTCGAGAAGCGCGTGCGCATGGTCTATCTCGACCAGCGCGGCTCCGGCCGATCCGAGCGGCCGAAGGATTCCAAATTCTATTCCCTGGCACTGCTTGAATCCGACGTCGACCTGATCCGACGGGAATTGGGCGCGGAGAAGATCGTTCTTCTGGGACACAGTGCAGGAACGCCGATCGCGCTCGACTATGCGGCCGATCATCCGGAGCACGTCGCCGGCGTCATCCTCACCGGCGCTGTGCCTGACATCCCGGCAGCGACGGACGGGCTGTGCGACCGCATCAAGACGGTCTATCCGCAGCTATATCCCAAGGCCGCCGCCGCGGCCGAACCTGGTCAGAAATGCGATCCCTTCACCTTCGCGAGCGCGAAGGAGCGGCAGGCCTTCTTTGACCGCAACATGTTCCCGGACCCGCAGGTGCGCGATCGCGTCAATTGGCTCGACAGCATTCCCGGCGTCGCGAACAGCGGCGCGCTCGGCGGCGCGCTCTTCAGCCAGGGCCTGGCCAAGTACCGGTTCGACCGCCCGACGCGCATCACCATGCCATTGCTGTTCCTCGCCGGCGGCAGCGATTTGCACACCGCACTCGCGCCGCAGCGCGCGCTCGCGGCAAAAGTCCGCGACGGCCGAGTCGTGATCGTCCCCGGCGCCGGCCACTTCGCGTTCGCCGACCAACCGGAGCGATTCGCGCTTGAAGTCGCGAGCTTCGTCAGGAGGGTCTCGCGCTAGGCGTTCGGCAACGCCTGCTTCGCTTGTCCCCAGCCCTTGAGCAGCTTCGATCCCGCGCGTTCGATCAGCGCGTCGGCGTCGCGGATGGTGAAGTGGTTGCCGCCTTCGTACTTGTCGAGCTCTTCCCAGGCGATCGGGGCGGCGACGGGGGCGCCTTCGCGGGCTCGGGCGGAATAAGGCATCACCGCGGTCGAGCCGCGCTGGTTGCGCAGCCAATCGAGGAAGATGCGGCCCTTGCGCTGGACCTTGCGGATGTTGGCGGTGAACATCTCCGGCTCGGCTTCGGCGATCGCGCGGCTGAAGCGCTCGGCGAAGTCGGAGACGGCGGGCCAGTCGGCCGACTGATCGAGCGGGGCGACGACGTGCAGGCCCTTGCCGCCTGAGAGCAGCGGGAAGGTTTCGAGGCCGAGGTCCTTCAACAGCCCGCGCAGCTTCACCGCCGCTTCCTTCACCTTGCCGAAATCCAAGCCGACGTCGGGATCGAGGTCGAACACCAGGCGGTCGGGATATTCGATCCTGTCGCTTCGGCTGCCCCAGCCGTGGAACTCGATCGTCCCCATCTGCACGCAGGCGAGCAGGCCCTTGATGTCGTCGAAGTAGAGATAGTCCTGGACGATCCCCTTCTTCTCCTTGACCGGGACATGCTTGACGTCGGGGCCGAACGATCCGGTGTCGTGCTTCTGGAAGAAGCATTTCTTCGACCGTCCCTGCGGGCAGCGGATCAGGGTCATCGGCCGCCGCGCGCAATCGACCATGATCAATGCGTCGACCGCGGCGTAATAATCGGCGAGGTCGCCTTTGGTCAGGCCCTCGTCGGGAAAGATCGCCCGCTCGGGATTGCTGATCCTGACGCCCAGGCTCTCTGCCGTGGCCCGGGCCTTCTTCTCGGATTTGCTCAAATGTTTCGGCGTTTCGACCACCACCTCTGAGGCCGGCTTGTCCTCGCGAAGCGCGATGAAGCTGGGGTGCCTGAGGATTCCCTCGTTGGTGAATTCGGTGAAGGCGATTTCGGCGACCAGCTCGGGCCTGATGAAGTGCGCGCCCTTGCGGTCGGCGCGCGGCACTTCGACGGGGGCCTTGTCGACCTCCAGCGGGCGCATGCGATCCATCATCTCCTGGATCAACTTGCCGCTGAAGCCCGTCCCGACCTTTCCGACATAGGTCAGCTTGCCCTTCTCCTTCGCCGCGAGGAGCAGCGAGCGGAAGCCCATTCGCTTGTCGCTTTCCGACCAGCCGACGATGACGAATTCCTGGCGCTGGATGCATTTGATCTTGAGCCAGTTGCGCGTGCGGGTGCCCTTGTACGGGCAGCTCGCCTTCTTCGCGATGATCCCTTCGCCGCCCTGCTTGCAGATCTGCTCGAACAGCGCTTCGCCCTTCCCGATCACATGGTCGCCGTAGATGATCGGCGGGTTGACGCCGGCGAGCAGCGACGCGAGCCGGTCCTTGCGCACGACGTTGGGCAGGCGGCGGATATCCTCGCCGCGGTCGAACAGCAGGTCGAAGGCGTAGAATACCAGGTTCGCGCCCTTCTGGTCCTTCAATGTCGACTGGAGGAGTTGGAAGCTGGGTCGCCCGTTCTCGTCCAGCGCCGCGGCCTCGCCGTCGATAAGGCAGCCCGCGGGAAGGTTCGCGGCCGCCTTCACCAGTGCCTTGAACTTGTCGCTCCAGTCCTTGCCGTTTCGGGTCCATGCCGTGGCAACCCCGTCACCGACCGCAAGCAGCAGGCGGTAGCCGTCGTATTTATATTCGTAGAGCCAGTCGCTTCCCGTGGGCACGTCGTCGACGAGCGTCGCGAGCTGCGGCTCCTGGAAAGGCGGCGGCGCCTTGCCGGCCTTCTTCTTGCCGCGGCCACCCTTCTGCCCGCCGCGGTTCGATCGCCAGACGTCCTCGCCCGCCGCGATCTCGGCCATGGTGCGGCCGGTGGTGACGCTGGTGGTGCCTTCGTCGACCAGCTCGTTGCCATTCTCCGGGTCGGCATATTCGTCGTTGACCTTCTTCAGCATCCACGGCTCTCCCCGTTCGCCGGGACGAGGGCTGAGGCGGAACAGCACCCATTCGCCCTTCATCCGCTCGCCTTCGAGGGTGAAGTGGAGGTGGCCCTCCTCGATTGTCTTGCTGGGGTCCTTGCCCGGCTGCGGGATCCAGCGGCCCTTGTCCCACAGCATCACGGTGCCGCCGCCATATTCGCCCGCGGGAATGATCCCCTCGAACGTGCCATAGTCGAGCGGGTGATCCTCGGTGCGCATGGCGAGCCGCTTCTCGCCCGGGTCGATGCTCGGGCCCTTGGGCACCGCCCAGCTTTTCAGCACGCCATCGAGCTCTAGCCGGAAGTCCCAGTGGAGGCGCGAGGCTTCGTGCTTCTGGACGACGAAGCTGTCGCCGCTGCCCTTGAGCTTGCGGCCCTTGGGCTCCTTCGTCTTGGTGAAGTCGCGCTTGCGGTTGTAGGTCTCGATGTCGAGGCCGCGCTGCGCCATCGCCTAGCGCTTCCGACCGCCGGCAGCGGCCTTTTTCGCGGGAGCCTTCTTGGGCGCGTGCCGCGGCGCAGGCTTCTTCGCGGCGGCTTTCTTGCCCTTGTTCTCGTTGGCCGCCTTGCCGCCGCTTTCGTCGGCATTGTTGAGGCTGCGCTTCAGGGCCGCCATCAAGTCGACGACGTTGGAGCCCTTCGGTGGCGGAGCGTCGGCATCCGGGTCCTCGATGATCTTCTCCCCCTTCGCCTTCTGCTTCTCGTCGATGAGGCGATGGAGCGCATCCACGTAGCGGTTGTGGAACTCGCTCGGGTCGAACTTGCCGGCCTTCCGCTCGATCAGCATCGAGGCCATGTCGAGAAGGTCCGCATCGGGCTTGGTGTCGCCGATCTCGCGGAAATAGGATTGGGCCTTGTGCACCTCGTCGGCGTAGCGGAGCGTCTCAAGCAGCAGCCCACGGCCGCAGGGCTTCAGCGCCACCACATATTCCTGCCCGCGCATCGCGAGCTGGCCGACGCCGATCTTCTTCGCGGCCTTAAGCGCATCGCGGAGCACGACATAGGCTTCTTCCGCCAGGTCGTCCGCCGGCACGACGAAATAGGGCTTGTCGTAATACATTGCGTCGATGTCGCTGACGTCGACGAACTCGACGAGGTCGAGCGTCTTGCGGCTTTCGAGCTTCACGCTCTCGATCTCCTCGGGATCGAGCAGCACGTAGTGGCCCTTCGAGACCTCGTAGCCCTTGACGATCTCGTCGCGGTCGACCGGGCCGACGCCCGGCACCACCTTCTCATATTTGATGCGCTTGCCGGTCGGTTCGTGCACCTGGTGGAACTGGATCTGCGCGCCGCTCTTGGTGGCGGGGTAGAGCTCCACCGGAATCGACACCAGCGCCAGCCGGATTTGCCCTCGCCAGATTGCGCGCGCGGCCATGCATTGATCTCCTTGTCAACGAGGAGACTCAATTCATTGCGTCGGCGACTCGTTCCCTGTCGAGGCTTTGAGGGTGCGGACGAAGGCCGCCACGTCGCCGCCCCGCTGCGCAAGATCGACGATCGCCGAGCCGCAGATGACCCCGCGGGCTCCGGCCGCCACTGCAGCCCGGACATGCTCGGGCGCGGAGATTCCGAAGCCGAAGACCGGTGGTGGAGCGCCTGCTGCCTTGAGCCGATCAATGAAGCTCGAGTCGAACTGGCCGCCCGCATGGGTGCCGGTGATGCCGGCGCGGCTGACGCAGTAGGTGTAGGCTTTGGAGAGGCCCGCGATGCGCCGAAGCGTGGCCTCGGGCGTGTTCGCCGCAGCGATCAGCACCGGCTCGATCCCCGCCTGCTCCATGTCGCGCACGAACGGCTCGGCTTCGAGCGACGGTACGTCGGCGATCAGCAGGCTGTCCGCGCCGGCTTCCGCGGCGTCGCGCATGAAGCCCGTGCGCGCGGTGACGATGTTGGCGTAGGTCAGAATTCCGACCGGGACATCGGGGTGGCGGGAGCGGAAGGCGGCGATGAGGTCGAAGCAGTCGCCGACGCGCACTCCCACTGCGAGCGCGCGCTGCGCCGCAGCCTGGATGACCGGTCCGTCGGCTACGGGGTCGGAGAAGGGAATGCCGACCTCGACCATGTCCGCGCCGCCCTCAACGACGGCGTCGAGCAGCGCCGCGCTGGTTTCCCGATCGGGATCGCCTAGCATGAGGAAGGCTCCGAACGCGCCGGTGCCGTTCAGCCGGTCGAACATTGCCGAATAGCGGCTCACGCGAGAAGGTCCTGGGCCTGTGAGCCATCATCGGACCCTGCCCCCAGCAGGGCCTGAGCCTGGCTCACATCCTTGTCACCGCGGCCGGAAAGCCCGACGAGGATATTGCTGTCCGGTTCCTGCTCCGCGAGCTTCAGCGCATGCGCGAGGGCGTGGGCGGATTCGAACGCGCAGATGATGCCTTCGCCTTCCGCGAGCGCCTTGAAAGCGGCGAGCGCTTCGGCGTCGGTGCAGCCGGCATATTCGGCGCGCCCGCTGTCCTTCAGATGCGCATGCTCCGGGCCGACGGCGGGATAATCGAGGCCCGCCGACACGGACCAGGTGTCGGCGATCTGCCCCTCCTCGTCCTGGAGGACGTAGGTTTCCGCGCCGTGGAGGATGCCGCGCGTGCCGCGGAGCAAGGTCGCCCCATGCTCGGCGCCGGCGAGGCCCTTGCCCGCCGCCTCGACCCCGATCAGCCGAACCGGATCGTCGACGAAATCGGCAAAGAGGCCGATCGCGTTGGAGCCGCCGCCGACGCAGGCCACGACCGAGTCGGGCAAGCCGCCGACCTGGTCGAGCATCTGCGCGCGCGCTTCGCGGCCGATCACGCGCTGGAACTCGCGAACGATGGTGGGGAACGGGTGCGGGCCGGCGGCCGTGCCGAGGAGGTAATGGGTGGTCTCGAAGCTCGCGGACCAGTCGCGGAGCGCCTCGTTGATCGCGTCCTTGAGCGTCCGACCGCCGCTTTCCACCGGCACGACGCGCGCGCCCATCAACTGCATCCGGAACACGTTGAGCTTCTGCCGCTCGACGTCTTCCGCGCCCATGTAGATGACGGTTTCGAAGCCGAGCAGCGCCCCGACGATCGCGGTTGCAACGCCGTGCTGGCCGGCGCCGGTCTCGGCGATGAGGCGAGTCTTGCCCATGCGCCTGGCGAGGAGTCCCTGGCCCAGCACCTGGTTGGTCTTGTGCGCGCCGCCGTGAAGCAGGTCCTCGCGCTTCAGGTAGATGTTTCCGGGCAGGTTGCGGCAGCGGGTGAGCGGCGTCGGCCTGCCGGCATAATTTGCGAGGAGCTGGTTGAGCTCGGCCGCGAACGCCGGATCCTCCTGCGCATCGAGGAAAGCCGCCTCGAGCTGCTCGAGCGCGGGGATGAGAATCTCGGGAACGTGGCAGCCGCCGAAGCGGCCGAAGCGGCCGTTCAGGCGCATTCGCGAACCCGCCCCCGCGACCTCGGCCGCAGCGCCTCGAACAGCGCCGCGATCTTTTCGGGCGACTTGCGACCGGGGCGCTCGTCGACGGACGAGCCAACGTCGATCGCAAAGGCGCCGAGACGGCGTGCCTCCCGCGCGTTGTGCGGACCTATGCCGCCGGCGAGGATGGCAGACGGAAGCTCCGGATGCGCCTCGACGCGCGACCAATCGAAGCAGCGGCCGCTGCCGCCCGCTCCATTGTCGAACACCAGCCGGTCGCCGCCGCGGCTCTCCAGCGCATCGCGGCCGACGCTGAGGGCAGTCCAGATCTCGCATGCGGGCGGAAGCTCGCGCCGCAGCGCGCGGACGTACTCGGCGTCCTCGCGTCCGTGGAGCTGCACCGCATGGACGTTGAGCAGGGTCGCCACGTCGGCGATCGTGCGAACGGACTGGTCGCGGAAGACGCCCACGGGGCGGATGCCGGACCGGCGAGCGATGCCGGCCAGCGGCGCCGCTTCGTCGATGGTTACATGGCGGGGGCTGCCAGCAACGAAGACGAAGCCGGCATATGCCGCCGGCCGGGCGGCACGGATGTCCGCACCGCAATTGAGGCCGCACAGCTTGGTGCGGCCGAAAACCAGTTTGCGCGCTGCCTGCGCCGGATCGGCCGAGCGCATGAGCGAAGAGCCGACCAGAAATGCGTCGACGAGCGGCGCGAGGCGCTCGACGTCGGCGCGGGTCGACACGCCGGACTCCGAAACGAGCAGCCGGTCGGGCGCGAGGCCGGCGAGCCGCTCCGTCGTCGAGAGATCGATGCAGAGGTCCCGGAGGTCGCGGTTGTTGATGCCGATCAGCGGTGCACCGAGCGCGAGCGCCCGGCGCATTTCCGCCTCGTCATGAACTTCGACCAGCGCGTCCATTCCGAAGCGGGCGGCTTCGTCCATCATGTCGCGCGCAGCGGCGTCGTCCAGCAATGACAGCATGACCAGGATTGCATCGGCGCCGGCGATTCGCGCCTCGGCAACCTGGCGGAGGTTGATGAAGAAGTCCTTGGCGAGGATCGGCCCATCGAAGACGTTGCGCGCCGCCGCGAGATCGTCGAGCGAACCGCCGAAATAGCTCGCATCGCAGAGAACGCTCAACGCGTCGGCGACACCGGCGTAGCCGCGGGCAAGCGATTGAGGGTCGGCGTCGGTCCGGATCGCGCCTTCCGACGGCGACGCCTTCTTGATCTCGAGGATGAAGCGCGCGCCGTCCTGCGCGAGCGCGGCCGCCAGGCTGCGAGCGGTCGGCCGTGCTTTCGCACGCAAGTCGTCGAGCGAGACGCCGTCGAAGCGGCGATCGAGCTCGTCGCGCTTCGCGGCTGCAATCTGGCCGAGGATTGCTTCAGCCACGGCTTGCCTCGACGAAGCGCTCGAGCAGGGTCAGCGCGTCGCCGGAAGCCATTGCATCGAGCGCCATGGCGACGCCGGTGCGAAGGTCCGGCACAACGCTCGCGGTCATCAGCAGCGCGCCCGCGTTCAGCGCAGCGATCGAGGAATCGCCCTCCCGTGCCTTGCCCGAGACGACGCGCTTCAGGCGCGCGGCATTTTCCTGCGGCGTTCCACCGACGATCTTCTCGACCGGAAGCCGGCGCAGGCCCGCCTCCTCCGGGGTGATCTCGATCTCCTCCAGCTCGCCCTTGTCGAGCAGGATGGCCTGGGTGAAGCCGTGCAGCGCGACTTCGTCGAGGCCGGAGCCATGGACGACGAGCGCGCGAAGCACGCCGAGCGCACGGAGCGTCTCGGCAATCGGCCGGAGCAGCTTCGGATCGGCGACGCCGAGCAGCTGCACCTTCGGCTGGGCGGGATTCAGGCACGGGCCGAGCAGGTTCATGATGGTCCGCACCTTGAGCGCACGCCGCACCGGTCCCGCATGAGCGATGCCCGGGTGGTAATAAGGCGCGAGCAGGAAGCAGAAGCCGGTCTGGTCGAGGATCTCACGCGATTCGAGCGGACTGAGGTCGAGCCGCGCGCCGAGTGCTTCGAGGACATCGGCCGAGCCGCACTTGGACGTGAAGGAGCGGTTGCCGTGCTTCACGACGGGCAGCCCGCACGCGGCGGCGACGAGGCCGGCCGCGGTCGAGACATTGATCGAGCCCGAAAAGTCGCCGCCGGTGCCGCAGCTGTCCGCGAACAAATAACCCGGCGCCGGGAAGGCCCTGGCGGCCTCGCGGAGCGCCTCGGCAGCGCCGATCAGCTCCTCGGACGTTTCGCCGCGGACCCGCAGCGCAACGAAGGTCGCCGCCATCAGCGGCTCGCTGAGATTGCCTTCAACGAGCCGCTCGAACAGTTCGCGGGCAGTTGCGCGATCGAGATGGTTGCCGTCGAGCAGGCGGGTGATCGCC
Organism: Bacillota bacterium; assembly: GCA_050261135.1. Taxonomy (GTDB): domain Bacteria; phylum Pseudomonadota; class Alphaproteobacteria; order Sphingomonadales; family Sphingomonadaceae; genus Sphingomicrobium. The sequence continues at coordinate 19,616 of JBLNCZ010000020.1, read as the reverse complement.
GCTTCGGCGATGTCGGGCTGGAGGCATTCGGAAGCCGGAACTTGCCTGGAAATGGAGAGACACTGGTTCATTGGAATTCACCTGAAACAAAAAAGCCCGCCGGATGGCGGGCGGGCAGTCGATGATCGTTGGCTAGTCGATCAGTCGCGCCATCGCGCCGCAAAGGTCCAGCCGCGCCACCAGAGGTGAGCGGTCGGAGCAGCGGCGATGGCGTTCAGGTGCGTCATTGCGAATCGCCTCCTAAATCATCGGCTTGGCCGGGGTCAATGCTGGCGGTTGACGCCTGCGACACCCAAATGGCATGGCCTCGCGGGCGAGCGGGTGTAGCTCAATGGTAGAGCAGAAGCCTTCCAAGCTTACGACGAGGGTTCGATTCCCTTCACCCGCTCCATCGTTAACATCACTGGTTCTGAGAGCGGTCGGCCCATGGCCAACGCGATCATCGCGTTGAGCCGACCCTCAATTTCGATATCGACACCCCGTCCGCGCTGAGCCGGCACGACAGTAATTGAATGGATCAAGCCTCGGATTCTCGGGACGGCGTCCTCCCGGATCTCGGGCGATTCATCATCAGCGAGGGTTCGATCCAATCCCTCGACCGCAGCCCGGTAGTCGGATGCGACGGTTGGATGAAGCGCGATGATGCGCTCAGCCTCGGTTGACGCGAGCTCCTCCAGCAACCTTTCCCGTTCGATTCGGGCCTCAATCAGTTTTTCACGCACTTCGGCAAACTCTCCAGCACCCGCGGCAATCGCTTCGACCAGGCGCCCAATTCGGCCACTGGTATCAGCGAGCTTACGTTCCAGTTTATGGCGCTCGCGCGCCTCTTCGCGATCCCTGCGTACATTCTCCTCGTGGTAAAGCTGGACGCAGAGCGACACGGCCTCAGGATCGAGCAACCGCTCCTTCAGGCCAGAAAGTACGCGCGTCTGGTAGCGCTCGTCGCTGATGATCCGCGTATTGGAGCAGCCGGCCCCGTTCCGCGTGCCAGAGCAGCCCCAGAAGCCGCGCCGGATCTTGATCCAGCCCGACCCGCACACGCCGCACCGACCCAAACCCGAGAGGAGATGCTTCGGCCGGCGCTGGGTCTCCGGATGCGTAGTCGCGCGCATCTCCAACTGCGATTGGACCTGCTCCCAGAGGCCGGGCTCTATGATTCGGAGCTCCGGGACCGGCTGTACCGCCCAGCTCTCGGTGGCGTTCGGACGGATTCGGACATTCCTGCTGACCGGCTCGACGATCTTGCTGGTCCGGTTGTGGACGAGCTCGCCGACATAAAGGCGGTTGCGCAGCATGCCATCGCCACGTTTCCTGCCTCCTAGAATTGTAGTCGACTTCCACCGACCCTTCCGGGGCCCGCTTATGCCTTCGGCGTTCAAGCGCTCGGCGATCTGCCGCGCGGATTGGCCCGCCGCATACTCGCGGAAGATTCGGCGCACGATCGACGCCTGATCGGGTTCTATTTCCCTGAGGCCTCGAACGAACTGCCCCCGCTCGTCGATCCGGTTGGCTGTGCGATATCCATACGCGAGGCCGGCCGGCGAGCGCCCCTCGGCTACCCTGCCTTTCTGGGCGCGCTTGATGTTGTGCGCGAGTTCCTTTCGCTGCTGCTCATCGAGCAGCCCCTTGATTGCCCCCTTGAAGGCGTCGATCTCGCCATCGCTCAGAGTGAATAGTCGCGCTCCACAATAGTTCAGGCGATCGCGGATGTGGTGGGCGTCGCCCTGGTTTCGGGCGATCCTGCTGCTCGTGTCGGCGAGCACCTGATCGATCCCGCCGGCTTCGACTCGCGCGAGCAGAGCATTCATGCCTGGCCGCTGGCGTTCGGACGTACCTGCAGCGCCGCCGATTGCGGCGTCGCTGAACACGTCGATCACTGTCCAGCCTTCCTGCTCGGCGCGCTCCATGCACACGCGGATCTGGTCTTCAATCGACCGGCTGTTCTGAAGCTGGCTGCTGTACCTGGCGTAAATTAGAGTGCGCATGCGGGTCACCATCGGTTCGCGATTGGCTCGGAGGGTCTTCCAAACGCTGACGCTCGCGCCGAGACCTCCTCCGGGCACGATCTCGCGAGACTGCGGCGTGCGCAAGTGCGCGTACGATCAGCGCCAGTTCCGGATCAAGCTCGCCCATGGACGGTTGTGCCGCACTCTGGCCGCCGAACCACTCGGCTGGCCCAGACCCGAAGCCTCTCCTCTGCAAGCGGCCTTTTGTAGTGCCTTGTCAGCGCACTGGGGGGCTGTTCAACGAACGACGGCGCCGCGCATGGGGCGGGTGGCAGTGGAGTGCTCTCACGTGGAAGAGAGTCCGGACGAGCGAGGCGGGAGCTCAAAACGGCTCGTTGTTGTCGTCCTCGTAGTCCGCGTATTGGTCGTCCTCGGGACGATAATACTCCGCGGCCTCGTATGTTTGGGTGCTGGTATATCGATCGCCAAGGTTCACAACCTGCAGCCGGGAAAGACCAGTGATCTTCAGGCCGCAGGCGACGCACTCAAACCAGTGCGGAAGATGCTCCTGCCGCTCCGTGATCACATCGTCTTGAAGAGTCTGCTGTGCGGCGCCGATCGGCTCGCCGTTCACTAACGCGGGATTGCCGCAGGCGGGGCACGTCACGCAGTGGCCCGCGCTTCGAACCGCCCAGACGTTAGCATGTGACGTACGACTTGTCCGCTCCGCGTCACCCAGCTCCGCCCATTTACCCGCGAAGGTTTCAATATCGACGAGTACCGCCTTTGCCGCCTCGTCGGCCGCAGCCTCGATTTCCTTATCTGCGATCGCGGCTGCGTCTTTGCCTATCAGGTCCGCAAGCTCATAACCCATCGACGCGAGGAGCACTCGACAAGATCGGAAATACTGTCCGTGCCAGCGGGAGCCATGAACGCCGTCATACGGTAGCTCGCCCGAATGCAGCTCCGCGTTCCGGCGGCCGACATGCGTCACACAGAAGGCCTCAAGCTCGGTGTCGAAATCAGGAATGAGGTGCCGAAGACGCCGCAAGACAACCGCCGTGGTGACAGATTTGGGGGAGAACTTCGCCTCCATCGCTGGGAAGCCGAGCGCGCTCAATAGATTGTTGTGGCCGTTTGATTCGGCGAGGAGCACCGGTGCTATGTTCGCGAGCGCCGCTCGCGCGAGCAGTTCCAGGCACAGCCCCGACCAAAGCGCATGGTCCCAGCTCTCCGAAGCCGATGCGCTCATCTTTTCGGCGTACCTGATTGCCTTGTTGTACAGCGCCTCGGCAACCCAAGCTTCCGCGAGCGGTTCGGGTTTGATTACTTGCTTCAATGTAGGCACTCCAAATAAACGCGCGCAATTCGCCGCCCACGGCTGGACAGCGGTACGGCCGTCCGTCCGTGCAGCATCCGCCAATTGTCGATCACCACGAGATCGCCCGGCGAGCCCAGCCGAATTTCGGTAACGTGCTGCCGCCGAAGCGCCTCCGAAACCCCCGCGACGGCCTGCTTGCCGGCATCACTGGCCGGACGAACGAATTCGCTGTCCCACCGAAACAAACGGATTGCCGGATCAAACAGGCGCAGCAGCGGACGGATGCCGTTGCGGCGGCGTCTAGGCTGAACCAAGGCTCGGGATAGCAATGAAGCGCCGACGGAAGCGATGATGTCAGCACTGTCGGCGAGTGTGGTCCCGACGCAGCCGTCTGGGGCCTTGCACCGGAGCATAAAGTAGCGCGGCGGCAGCCGATGGTGAGCAAGATCGGTATGCAGCGGAAAAGCGCCAAGGCCATGGATGCCACTGTAAGTGTTTGGGGAGCGCTCCTCTTTCGGTGCCGGAATCAGTAGGTGCACGGGGCCCTCTGAGCTGAGCGCGAGCGGCACTCCAATTCGATGTGCCATGAAGTGGTCCGTGAGATCGGGGTCACATGCACCTCTGAAGGCGAATCCGAGAGCCTGCACTTCTTCGCGAATCGATTGCATGTGGCTGATGATAACGGCGCGTCGTCGCGCCGGGAGCACCCTCGTTGGCACCGCCCGCGGATTCGGAACTCGCTTAAGGAAGAGCTTCGAATTTACGTCGAAAGCCGTGGACCATTTCCCTTAAGGGAGCGGGCTGCAGGACCTCCACCGACTGTCCCCACGTATACAGATGCCAGCACATCTCTAGATGACCGGAAGCCTGGAAGCGCACCAAGAGACTGCCGTCCGCCTCGTCCTCCAAAGTTTGGGTCGGATGGAATATGAAGCGCCGAGCGTGTGGCGCCGCCTCTGGTGAGAATCGCCAGACGACGAGGCTATGCTCCTTAGAACTTTCAAACGAGCCAAAGCCCTTTTCGGCGTGCCGGCGAATGCTGAAGCCAGAATCAAGATCGAAACTCTCCGCAAGGACCTCTGCTGAGGAAATCTCTTCCACTCGATAGTGCTGGAGCGGCGCGGTTCCCGATTTGGCGGTGTCTCGTGCAACGAGGTATCGGCGCACACCCAAGAGGAGGCCATGAGGCGCAATGATGCGTTGGCTGGGCTTGTCTTGTTTACGGCGGCGGTAGGAGATTTTCAGAAGAAAGGGCCCCTTCAGCGCCTCGGAGATGGCTGCGTCCACCTCCGTGTTGGCTGCTGGGCGCGGCCCCGGTCGGGCTGCATGGCCGAGCGCCTCTAGAAGGGCTTCCTCGTCAACTGCGAGCCGCGTCCCAGCATCCGGCGGGATCAAAGCCCGCACCTTACGCTCAAGGTGTCTGACCCTCGCCGCCTCGCTGGTCATTCCCAGGGTTTGCAATTCATTTATCGCGGTAGTCAGCGCGGCTAGCTCCTCCGCGGACGGGCTCAGCAGCTGTGCCACCGCACGCGCAGGTATTCGCCAGCGCCGCCTCCTGTCGTCACCGTCTTCCGCCTCAGTCTGCGGAAAGACATCTTGAAGGGCCTCCATCATGCGCTGTGCCGTGCGGTGGACGCAGCCGAATTCCTCGGCAGCCTCGTCAAGCGACACGCCACGCCGCCGCGTCGCCAACATCGCCAACCTGAGGAGCTGCTGTGCCTTCGCGAATGACACTCGATCCCTCCATGACAGCTTTTGTCGCCCTGAACTGCTATAGCCGACGAAAGGGGAATGCGCATGCGGATGATCGACGGCAAACTGAGGCTGTCTGCCTCGGACTTGATGCGATTCAAGGGGTGCCGTCACGCGACAACGCTCGACCAGCGTCTGATCGAGGTCGGCGACATCGAACCGGGCGAAGACGGGGCGGAGGCGGAACTCCTTCAACGGCAGGGCGATGCGCACGAGGCGGCCTATCTCCAGTCGCTAAAGGACCGTGGACTCCTTGTGATCGAAATCCCTAAGGACGGGGTTACACTCGAGCACTCGGCCGATTTGACGCGCAAGGCGATGGCCGACGGCGCTGACGTCATCTTCCAAGGCGCGTTCCTCGATGGCGCGTGGGGCGGCTACTCCGACTTTTTGGAGAAGGTCGATCGGCCGTCGGCCCTAGGTTCCTGGTCCTACGAGGTCATCGACACGAAGCTCAAGCGCTGCCCTGATCCCAAGCATGTACTGCAGCTGGCGCTCTATTCCGAACTGCTTGCCGGTGTTCAAGGCACCGGCCCTGAATACGCACATCTTCAGCTTGGCGACGGCAGCCGATCCTCGATCCGCCTGCGCGATGTGGCGGCATATTGCCGGTACGCGCGGACACGTCTCGAAGCGTTCCTAATCGAACGTCCGCCGACGCGGGCGGAGCCCGTTTCGGGCTGCACCGTGTGCCGGTGGCGGGAGCGATGCAGGGCGGAATGGGAAGCCGAAGACAGTCTGACGTTGATCGCCGGGATCACTCGCAGCCAACGGGAGAAGCTCGAGGCTGCGGGGATCACGACCATGACGGCGCTCGGCGCCCACGCCGGCCGAGTGCCGAAGCTGGCCTCCGAAACCCAGTCCCGCCTGCAGATTCAGGCACGGCTGCAGTCAGCGCGTCGCATGGGTGGCGATCCGAACTTCGAGCTTCGCGCAGTCGAGCCGGGCCGCGGGTTCGACTTACTTCCCGAACCCGACGAAGGCGACGTCTTCTACGACATCGAGGGTGATCCCTTTTATCCCGGTGGCCTGGAATATCTGCACGGCTTTTGGCTCAGGCAGGACGGCGCGTGGCATTTCGAACGCTATTGGGCACATGATCGTGAGGCCGAGGGACAGGTGATGGAGCAACTCATCGCCTTCCTTTCGGCGCGGATGCTCGCGTATCCGAAGGCCCATATCTATCATTATGCCAATTACGAGATCACAGCTTTGCGCAGACTCACGGCAGCGCATTCGGTCGGGGAGCTTGCCCTCGACGAATTGCTGCGAGAACAGCGTTTCGTCGACCTGTTCAAAGTCGTCTCGGGCGGACTGATTGCGTCAGAATCCGGCTACTCAATAAAGGACCTCGAAGCGTTTTACATGCCCAAGCGAGAGGGGGATGTGGCGACCGCAGGCGCCAGCGTCGTCTTCTACGAAGAGTGGCGCGAAACCCGTGACAATGCCCTGCTCGCCCAAATCGAGGATTATAACCGCACCGACTGTGTCTCGACGCAGCAGCTTCGCGACTGGCTGATTGCGGCGGTTCGGCCGGATCATCTGCCTTGGCCGCAACTTGGGCAGGAGCATCGCGCTACCGGGCCGGCGCGGCTGACCGAGGAAGAAGCGGAAATATCCGCGCGTCATGCCCTATTCGCACCGGCACGTGCGCGCCTCGGCGAAGAGCCTGGCGACCTCCTCTTTCAGCTCAACTACTTCCACGCACGCGAGGACAAGCCCTATTTTTGGGGCATCTTCGACCGTCTCGCGCAAGAGAGCGATACGCTTTACGACGATCTGGAATGCATTGCGGGTCTCGAAGCTACCGGCCCCGCGGTGCCCGACAAGCAGTCGACAGAACGCAGCTACAAGTTTCCGCCGCAGGAGACGAAGATGCGTGCCGGCCCGCGCCAGCGGCCTTGCATCAAGCCGGCGAGCAAGCCCGAATCGGTCGGCCTGGTCGCACTCGACACCGAGGCCTGCACGCTGACGCTGCGGCGAGGCAAGAAGGCCGGCGAGCTTCCCGACCGGCTCGACCTCTTGCCGGCGAAGCCACTGCCGACGACTAGTATCCGCGAGGCGATCGTGGCGGTATCTGATGCCATCATCGCCAACAATGGGGCGCACCGTGCCGTCGAGCACCTGCTGACCCGGGCCCCGCCGCAATTCATCGACAGCCCTCGCCTGCAAAGCATTGTCGATCCGAACGGCGATCTTGTGCTCGAGACCAGCTGCGCGATCGCCGCAATGGACCGGACGGTGCTGCCGATCCAGGGACCGCCGGGGACCGGGAAGACCTTTGTCAGCGCTTGGGCGATCATGGACCTAGTGCGCGCCGGTAAACGCGTCGCAGTCGCCTCGCACAGTCACAAGGCGATCGAGAATCTGCTGAAGGCGACCGCCGAGCGTGCCGACGAGCTCGGTGAGCAACCTTCGATCGTTCACAAGGGAGGCGAAGAAGATGGTGACGGGGCCGGCGTCCACCCACTCATCAAAGTCGTCGACGACAATGATGCGCCCGAGATCGGCACGGCCAAGGTCGTTGGGGGTACGGCCTTCCTCTTCGCCCGGATCTCCGAGCCGGTCTTCGACTATCTTTTCGTCGACGAAGCCGGACAGGTGTCGCTCGCCAATTTGGTGGCGATGTCCCGAGTAGCCCCCAATATCGTCTTGGTTGGGGACCCGATGCAGCTGGCGCAGCCGACGCAAGCTCATCATCCCGGACGCAGTGGCGAGTCAGCGCTCGAATATCTGGTGGGCGACCATCGCGTTGTCCCATCCGACCGCGGCATCTTCATGCCGGTCACCCGCCGAATGCATTGCGATGTCTGCGCGTTCATTTCGGCCGCCGTGTATGACGACCAGCTATCCAATGACGAGCATGCGGCGGCGCAAATCCTCGACCTTCCGGACGGGCAATCCGCCCTCGGGGCCCGGTTGCGAGCGACGCTGCATAGCGGCCGTTCCCAGACCTGCCCTGAAGAGGTCGCCGCGATCAGCACGGCGATTGAAGCGCTGCAAGGCGCCACGTACCGCGATCGCAAGGGCAAGGTGAGGTCCGTCACCCGCGACGATATTCTTGTTGTGGCTCCCTACAATGCTCAGGTGAACGCTCTTCGTGCCGCCCTCCCTGGCGTACGGGTAGGAACCGTCGACAAGTTCCAGGGACAGGAGGCGCCCATCTGCCTAGTCTCGATGACGACTTCTAGCAGCGAGGAGATGCCGCGAGACATGACGTTCCTGTTCTCCCTCAACCGAATCAACGTCGCGGTGTCGCGCGCCCAGGCCGCGGCCATGGTGTTCGCGAGTCCTCTTCTCCTTGAGATACCCTGCCGGACGATCGATGAGATGACGCTGGTGAATACCCTCTGCGTATTGCGCGAACATGGGGGTGACAGCTTCTGACGCCCACGCGTGCGAATCTCTCCTCAACGGGAAAGGAGATTCGCACATGGGTTCTTGGGACATCGGGTTGCGGCACATTGTCGATGTGGACGGGCAACTACTGGCTATCGACGCGGAGGTGATCGACACTGCGTCCCTGCTTTCCAGAGCCAATCGGCCTGCCGATCGCCGACTCTGGCTCGTTCGTGCCGGCGAGCGCTTCGCACTCCGGTCGAGGCAGCTCATCCGTCTCTCGCAGGACGAGGTACTGTTCTTCGAATCGTCTGAGCCGCTGCAGGTGAGCCAGCGGCTCGCCGCGTGACGCCGCGCCCGACGAACCATTCAGAGCAATCGGCCCGGCGCCAAGCACTACCACTCGAAAGAGAAGTCGAGGCCGGCCCGGCCTCATCACGGCGCTGACCGAGCGGAAAGGAGACAGAAGTGGAACGTGAAAAGAAGACGGTCACCATCGTCGTTGAGGGGACCAAACACGAGTGGCCCAAGGAGGCGATCAGCTACGACGAAGTGGTGACCCTGGAGGTGCCGGACTACGCCCAGCATCCCGAGATCACATACTCCGTCACCTACAAGCGCGGACAAGGAAACAAACCGGAAGGCACCCTAGTGCCGGGCGCTTCGGTCAAGGTCAAAGAAGGAATGATCTTCAATGTTTCGGAGACTGGTCAGTCGTAATTCGGACCTCAGCCGGCTCGTCGAACGCGGATACGCAGTCGCGTTCGACAGCAAATGCCTGATCGTCCGCGACATTCCCTACCTCGACGAGGACGGCGCGCTCCAATGGGGCGCGATCGTCGCCAAGCTCATCTACGTCGATGAAGAACGAGTCGTGCAGGACGACCATCAGATCTATTTCGCCGGTTCGCACCCGCACCAGCTCGACGGAACAAAGGTGCCCAATCTGGCGGGCGGCGAAATGACGATCCACCTGAGCGAGGCCTGCAACGATGTGGTCGTCCAGCGAAGCTTCTCCAATAAGCCGAAGGCGACAGGCAAGTTCGCCGACTTCTTCGACAAGATCGAGAGCTATGTTGCGATCTTGTCGGGGCCTGCGATCGAGAAGTTCAGCGTCAGTCCGTTGACGTTCCGCAGCGTCGAGACCGACGACACGGACCCCGTCTTCAAATTCCAGGATACGCTCACATCGCGGGCGCAGATCGGCGATTTGAATGCGGGATTCGCGAACGAGGTCGTCGCGGTGATCGGTCTCGGCGGAACTGGCGGCTATCTGCTCGACATGCTGGTCAAGTGCCCGATTCCGGAGATCCGAGGCTTCGACGGCGACAATTTTTACGTCCACAACGCCTTCCGGTCTCCGGGGCGCCTAGACGCCACCGAACTCGGCAAGACCAAGGCGGAAGTGCACCAGGGCCGCTACGAAAACTTCCGCTATGGCTTGAAGCTCGCAACGACCTACATCGATCAGTCGTCGGCCGAAGCGCTGACCGGCGTCACCTTCGCGTTCGTCTGTGTCGACAAGGGTTCGGCGCGCTCCGCCATCTTCGATCTGCTGATTGAACTCGGCATTCCGTTCATCGACGTGGGCATGGGCCTCAAGCGGAAGGAGGGTCCAATCAGCGGCATGCTGCGGGTCACTTATTATTCTAAGCAAGATGCGGCGACGATGCGGGCGCGTCACCTTGCCGAGATGTCGGACACGCCAGACAATCTCTACAAGGCGAATATTCAGATCGCCGAGCTCAACGCGATGAACGCTTGTCTGGCGCTGGTGCGGTATAAGCAGCTGCTCGGCTTTTACGTCGAGGACGAGCCCATCCTGCATCTGTTGTTTGGAATCCGGGACTTGAGCATCACGAGTGAAACGACGTTCGATGAAGATCAGAGTTGAGCGCGTCCGCACCATGCCGGCGAAGCTTGAGCCCGGCGTGTTGTATGTGTCGCATGAGTTCGGGACCGCCGCGCATCTTTGCGCTTGTGGGTGCGGTTCGAAGATCCGCACACCCCTCGGACCAACAGAATGGTCCTTGCGGGAGACGAAAGCGGGGGCGACACTCCATCCGTCGATCGGCAATTGGCAGAAGCCGTGCAGGTCCCATTACCTGATCGTCGACGGCGCAATTGTATGGGCTGGCGACATGTCGGCCAAAGAAATTCTTGCCGGCAGAGCAGCCGAACAGGCGCGGCGCGAAGCGTACTATGCCCAACTTTATCCAAAGCCATGGTGGAAGCGCCTTTGGATTTGGCTCTGTTCTTTCCGCGAGAAGCCATAACGAGCATCCTCCCGTTCGTCGCTACTCCGCAGCCATCAGCGTCGGAGTCGCGCCCATCAATTCCTCGTAAAGCCGAACCTTTGAACCCTTGGAACGCGTGAGGCCCGGCTTCGCGAAAACAATCACGTACTCGTGGACATTCTTGAACAGAAAGTTGGGCGGATAGGGATAGCTACCGAAAATCGGCCGTTGGCCGTTCGCCGAGCCCCAGCGGCCCCCAGTCCCATCTTTAGACCAGATGATCTCGTTGATCATAACCAAGCCGAGATCGCGCAACATGAGTCCAATATCGGTGCTCAAAGGAAAGGTCAGCAGGCCATGATCGGTCATCTGATTGACGTTGGCGGTGACGACGCACAGCTTGCGCCCCGGCCGGAGTACGCGGTGGCACTCGGCAAAGACGCGCCGCAGCTCCTCAAGGAAGTCGACATAGGTTCCAGCCGTGCCGATGTCCGAGGACGTGCCGCCATAATCGGCCTTGTCCCAATAGGGCGGGCTGGTGACGATGAGGTCTACCGAATTCTCCTCAATACCTTCCAGATTGCGTGAATCCCCGTGCCGCGCGTCAAGAAGCGAGGCGTCGAGCGCCGGCTCGGCAGCGATCCGGCTGCGCATCTCTTCCACGAACCTCGGGTTCTGGTCGATGCACAGGGCACGGCGACCTTCGCGAAGCGCCGCGACGGCGGTTGAGCCGACTCCCCCGAACGGGTCGAGAACTGTCTCGCCCCAGAAGCTGAAAAGCTTGGTCAGGCGCTTTGGAATTTCGACCGGGAAGGTTGCCGGGTGAAGCTCGTGCGAGACGTTGGCTATGCTCCAGACAGTCTTAGTGTATTCCCGCCATTCCTCCTTGGTAAGCTGGCTCAGCGCCTTCACGCGCTCCGACGGCTTCATTCCTGTTCTCCTGCGTTGATGAGTTGGGGCGCCCGGCGTACCGACCCGTCGATTGAGACCACCCGCGCCTCAAATTGCGCGAGCATGCCCGTCTGGGCGGCATCGGCGCCGATGAAGTTGAGCAGCACGCGGTCGATCTCGGCGCGCAAGTCGCCGATTCGGCTCGGCCTGAAGGCAAAAGTCAGGCGGCCGCGGTTCACGGCGCAGTGGACGTCCTGCTGCAGGCCCGCCCATGCCTCACGGCCGAGGTCGGCTAGCTGGGCCTCGGTAAGCGGATCGAGCGCGAGATTGAGCAGCGGAAGTTCAGAGAGGAACCAAGCCGGCACATGGAAGCCGTCGCACTCGACGTGCCACAGCCAGAACGCCAAGCGCGAGCAGAGGATGGCGGTAACGGCATCCGCTTGCTGGTCGCTCGCGCATGGGAGGCGATGGATTCCGGACGCGCTCAAGGTCCCGCGCCAGCTCAGATGATCAGGATAATTCCTGAAGACGTTCAGGAAATTATAGGCGGTGCCGGCGACGAACACGTCTCTCGAAAGCTTCGATCCGACGATGTCCTTCGCCGCCGCCTTGACCGGTTCGGGCCTGAGCCCGGCGCGAATCCGGTAAGGCTCGATCTCTGCATAGAGCTGCCCCTCGGCGGGCGATCCGAGCTTCGGAACCAGGCGACCTATGCTCACGCGCGGTAAGGGCGTCGCGCGCTCCTCCGAGAAGATCGAGGCGCGCTGCCGGCTGGTCCACTTTAGGAGCCCGCTCGTTCGGACATCAGCCGGCGAGGGTCCCGGACGGCGGATGGCGATAGTTGCCCGGGTCTTTGCCTCCTCCCCGAACAGTGCGTGAGGCTGGCGGTCGAAGAACAGGAGCGTCCAGCTGCCGCCCTCCTGCACCATCGCAGTCCGGCAGCGGCGATGATCGGAGGATCGGTTGGCACCGAGCGCGAGCGGCACCACCAGTGATGCTGAATCGCGCGGTCCACCGGCGACGAGCCACGCCATCTCGACGAACGGCAAATAAAGGGCGCGGGTCGGATGCCCATCGGCAAGCGTCACGCCACTACCCGCGGTCGCATAGGGGGGGTTGCAGATCAGCCGCAGCGGAGCCTCGCCGAGCCCGAGCAGATCGCGAAGGCCGGCGCGGCCAGCTTGCCCAGCACTGGTGGCGTCGAGGGCAATGAAGTTGGCGCGGATCTTCTTCCAGATGTCGATCGGGCGCGAGGGTGCATCCGTGACGAGCGACAGGACGGTGAAGGCTGCGAAGTCGCAGGCCTGGGGCGCGACGTCGCAGCCATGCAGTCGCTCGAGCGCAAACGCATGGCGGTCGGCGGCGCTCGCGAACGGCCGGCGGCGAAGCGCGCCGGCAAGGAACACTCCACTACCGCAGGCAGGGTCCAGCCATTGCTCGCTGGCATGATCTGGCGACGCTGGCGGGCTGGCGATTGCGTCGACCATGAAGGCGACCACGTCGGCCGGCGTATAGAAGGAGCCGGCCTGCTTTCGAGCGTTTCTCGCCGAGCTCAGCTCCCCGTCACGCATAACGTCGAGCCGCGTGGTGCGGCCATAGGTGTCGAGCAGGTAGGGCAGAAGCTCGCGAAGCGCAGCCTCCTCGTCGTGGAGCGGCGCGAGGGTCCTATCGACGTGCTCCCAGTCGCCGTCGGCGTCCACTCCAAACCAGGCCAGAGCCCTCCCAGTAGCCGGCCGCTCACCACTGGCGATCGCCTCGACGAGCGTGATGCTGACGAGCGCCCAGGCCGAGCGGGAACGCCAGTCCTGCTCGGCAACCCGGTCTCGCGAGGCGGCCGCCTCAAGCCAGTCAAACGGGCCCGCGATCGTCTCAAGCGCGGCGGCCATGGCCGCGGCGACGTGTTCCCGGGCTGGCGCGACAAGGCCTTCGAGCGACCGGCCCGCGCTGGGGGCGGCGGCCCCGGCCCTCATGAGCCGGCGCCTTCGGCCGGTCCGGTCTTGAGGACCGTTTCGAGCCAGCGCTCTTCCAGCTCGCGGGTGATAAGGTCCGCCGCGCAGTCGGAAGTCGAGCGGCCAAGCGTATCGCTCAGCGCTTTGAACTCGGTGACCTTGTCGGCGTCGATATAGGCCGACACCTTGGACTCCCGCGGCATGGGGGCCGCTCCGTCGCGCGGGCGCGACGGAGGCGAGGCGCCGAGGCGTTGAATGTTCAGCTCACGCAGGACGAGCAGCGTGAGCAGGGCCGAGCCGCTGGTCAGCCCGATTTCGCGCCGATAAGCTTCGAACCGGCCGTGAACATCCGCGCACACGTAGCCGTGGATCGGATGCTTTTCGGCAGGTTGAGAGTCGTTGGCCAAGGAAATCACCTCATGATGAGGTGGACCATAGCCGACTCATGATGAGGTGGCAAGTCCGATGTTCCTGCTTTGTTCTAGCTCGCCGTGCTGATTCCGCAATATGCGGATCGCAGCCCGTTCGTTGACATCCTGCGCAAGCGAATCGCCGAAGCCAGCCGCGTCGACATAGCGAGTGCGTGGGCGCGGGCGTCGGGCGTCGGGCTCATCTGGAAGGGCCTGCAGGGCCTCCTCGACCGCGGCGGTGCTGTTCGTGCCATCGTCGGCGTCGATCGCGAGAATACCTCGATTGAGGGCCTTGAGATGCTGCTGCGCCTCAGCGGCGACGTGCAATTGTGGGTTCGGCACAACGAGGCGTCGAGCATCTATCATCCCAAACTCTACGCGTTTGAGGCCGCCTCCGACGTGCACGTCTACATCGGCTCTAACAACATGACCGGCGCCGGCCTGTCGACCAACGAAGAAATCTCAGCTTACTTGAAGGAAGCCAAGGGCGGGCCGCTGCAGGCCTCCGTAGGTGACTATATGACGACGCTCAGCGACCCGTCGGACAATCTGTGCCGGCCGCTCGACGCCGCCTTGCTCAAGCAGATGGTGGACGCTGGCTACATTCTCCCAGAGGCTCGACTGCGGGGAAAATCCGCGCGCAGTCGATTAGGAAGCAGCAGCAAGACCGCACCTCTGTTCGGCTTCAAGGCGCCGAAGAGGATCAAGGTCTCGAAAGACGTGCTCCCTTCGCTGATCGAGCCGTCTCCTGGCGAGCCCGTGGCAGACTGGAAGCGTGTGTTTGTAAAGCTGCGCCTCGCTCGCGGAACGCAGGGCCAGCTGCCCGTAGCTGTCGCGAGAGAATTGCGCAGGCGAATCGGAGAGACCGCAGTCGATGGGCCGATCCCGATCATGCTGAAGGGTCATCCGGTGCAGCGGGTGATCAGCCCTACCTACGCCAAGCGCAATCCGAGCATCGCGAACACCTACAAGATCGAGGCGCTGCAAAGTGTCGGCGATCCGGTGATCGAGGTCCAGTTGGTCGGCAGCCAAGTGATCGTGGAGCAATATGACACGAGCACTCCGGAAGGGGCCGCCATCCTCCGTTACGTGCTCGACGGCTTGCATACCGACCCCGTGCAGACGGTCATCAAGAGCATGCCGACCGGCACGCGCGCGGAGATCGATGCAGCTGCCATGGGGATGACCCTCTACCGCTATGATTAGGGGCGCGGCCACGACCCTGCCGCTGCGCTGGCTCCCGCGCCGCCTCCTCAGTAACGGGGTGTGTAATGGCTCGACTCGTCTACGGCTGCCGCTTCGATGTCCCGGGCGCTGATGCATGGGACACCAACGTCCGGCCGCGTTACGCGCGTTGGATCGCGGACCGCTACCGCAAGGCTTTTGGGACCGCAGTTGCGGTCGATCTCGACGCCGGCGAGATTACGGGAACGGTGCCCCAGGATCATGTTCTCGCCATTCGGCGGTTCGAGGCCGAGGGCACGGCGACCGAACTCGAGTGGGCCTTTCCCGGCGAACACGGTCTCATTTGGCGCAACCTGGTGCGCACCGCGCAGCTCCAAGATCGCTGCGCAGTCGAGCATCGCGTCGAGATCGCGTCGGCTGATTATATGCTGTCGCCGGCCGGCTACTCGGTGGGAGCACCGGTAGTCGTCCGGATCATCTGCCAGCAGCGCGTGCTGGTCGGCGACATGCAGGTTCGCGCCACGGTCTATCCATTGCGCGCCGAGGGTGTTGCTGAGTTCGTGCAATTGCTGACCGCCGAGCAGCGGCGGCTACCAATCGTCCTCCTCACGCCCTTCGCGAATGGCGAGCCAGGCGAGCTCGATGCCCGCGAGCTCGCCGACCATCTAGCCGGGGTGGCAATCGTCGCTGTTGCCGACACGACGGCCACGACCCGCTCGCTGAGCGAACAGCTCGGCCGCCTCGGCTGTTACAATGGCGGCGTTCGCCTCTATTGGCCCGGATTTCGACCGGACGATGATCTACGTCGCCACCCGCTAATTCTCGGCTCGCGGATCGCTTTGATTGGGCCGGAGCGTGCTGCACGGTCGATCGAGCGGACGATCTTCTCGGTGGCGGCGTTCCGCTTCGCCCCCGATCCGCGAATCGCCGCGATTATCGCGCGGAGCGAGGCGGCGGCGCGGGCGGACCGCGCGCAGGAAGCGGTCGCGCAAGGGGATTCGACGTGGGAGGAATATGCGCTCGAAATGTCCGAGCAGCTTGATTCGACGCTTGCCGAGATCGAGACCCTTAGGGCGGAAAATGCAAATCTCCGCGAGAACCAGAACTTCCTCTTCTCGCTGTCTGATCAGGGCGAGCCCGAAGACCCCGAACAAGTGGTGGAAAGGGATCCGCAGAGTGTCATCGAAGCAGTCCGGTTCGCTGCCCAGGACTGCCCCTCCTTACTCTTTCTCGACAGCGCCTTTGGGGCGGCTGAGGCGTCGCCATTTAAACGTGCGGCGGAGGTCTATGAAGCGCTTACCACTATGGACAAGGTCGCAGCCGTTTGGGCCAGAAACGAAGGAGGCGGCGACCTCTGGCAGATGCTCAAAGACGCTGGGCTCGGGAAGCGCGTCAGCAGCTCGATATCGCAGACGTCGCGGGGCAAATGGGGCGACGATTACCGATTCGTCCACGACGGAAAGCCGCAACTTTTCGAGTGGCATGTGACACTAGGCGCCGGCTCGGCAGACACCTGCGCATCGATCCATTTCCTGCCGGACTCGAAACGTGGGAAGCTCGTCGTCGCCCACGTTGGCCGCCACCTGACTAACACGAGCTCTTGAGCATGTCGCACACCTGCCACAGCCCGAGCCCGTGAATGCGACGTGCAAGCTTTATACGGGGTCCCAAGCGGCGCGCCGGGGGGGGCGAAGCCGACCAGCGGACTACTCAATGAAACCGCCTCACCTTCGCGATCGCCGGATCGCTGCTTGGTGCGAGCTCCTTCCCGGCCAGGCGATCCGCCAGCTCGTCGATGGCCGCCTCGAATGCTCTCAAGGCGCTCGCCTGCGTAGCCGGGTCAGCAGGAGGGAGGGCCGCCGCCGTCAGGAGTTGGTGCCGCAACATTCGGGCCAGCACCTCCCACTGAAGCGCTTGCTGCCGTCGCACAGCTTCAATGTGACGCTCTAAGCGCGTCAACCGAGCACCGAGCGCCTCTTCCGTTGCGGCGGGATTGCGACGGTTCAGCCAAGCCTCGAGGGCTTCCGCGAGTAGTTCCGACCGCGCGCGTCCTGTTCCAGTGGCGATGCGCTCCAGGCGGGCGCTAAGCTCCTTAGTCAGGAACAGTTGGTGTCGAACCTTGTGCCTCTTCACGCTTGGCCTCGCCGCTACAGCCGAAATGCTGTCCCGTTCTACTGTGAGCCCGATGCGCGCCGCGACTGCCGCTTCGGCGCAGGGAGCAGCATTCCGCGGCGCGATCAACTCACATGCCGATCTCGGGTCCCTGCCGCTCCCGACCGAAGCTCCAGCTGATCGAGCCCGAGCTCCGCACAATTCCCGAAATCTCGCGGCCGAGCTGCCGCTCGAGGACCGGGCGCCATGGGACGAGCGTGAATTCCCGTGAATTCTCCACCACGGCGAAGCTTCCCGATGAGAGGTTCACCCGTCGGCGCACCACGCCGGAAATCCGCTCGCCCGGAATAGGTTCGCCGCTGAACTCGAGACCCAGCTCCTTGCTGAGCCGCGCCACGACGACCCTGAGCTCGGCCCGCCGCAGTCTCTGGTCCATATCGCCGTGGTACAGGACCTGATCGCCTCGCTGCTCCGCCAGCCCCTGCTCGATAAGCCACTGCTGGCGCCGGACCATCGCCTGGCGCACCTCGGCACCGTAACCGTGCTTCGCGATCTCGAGTGGGCCGTCGCCTCGCAGCTGCCGGTCGAGCCAGCTCGGCGCGTAAGCTGTGGCCTCCTGGTCAAGCGCCTGTACGGCCAGCAGCTGGATCCGAACAGGCCCGGCGCGGGCAGCACGCTTTTCATGCTCAAGCACCTGATCCGCATGGTTCGGCGGTACCAGCCAAGTGCCGTCCGGTTGCCGTTCTAATCCAACATTGTTCCGTCGAAGCGCCTCCAGCCGACGCACGTGGGCCTGCACGTAGTCGTCCGTCGCAGACGCGTCATACGCGACATGGATGTCCTCGCTGTACAGACCGCCGTTGGCGCGGGCGATCTCTTCAATCGTGCGGTCCGCTTTCCTTAGCGCTGGCCGGACCTGCTGGACACTGACCAGGCTGCCGATCGGCGTTTCGTCTGCGCCGCGCCCGACCTCCACATAATGGGTGCGGCCGTCGACACCGTCGATGACCAGGTAGCGGCGATCGTGATGGTCGTCGGCAGCGCCGCGGTGGACCACCTTCCCCACCACTGGAGCCACATCGGTGTCACGGTCGATGACGTACAACTCGGGCCGCCGGTCCAGCTTCGCCGACGTCATCACCCGGTGCATCGTCCGGATGATGTCGCCGCGCCGGCCGAGGTCGGTCAGCGTCTCTTCAATAGCCGGCGCCAATCTCCAGGCGAGCGGCCCCTCGCGCTCCGCCAGTCCCATGCGCTCCAGCTCCCGCGCGCGGCCGATCAGCAGTTGCTGGTAGGAGGCGTCTCCGTCCCAGCGGGCGGGTTGGCGTAGATCGACAACCTCATCGTTCGCTTGCGCAAGCAAGTCGCGGTCGAGCTTGGTCAGACGCTCGGCACCGATCTCCCGGCTTAGCTGCTCGCGTATCTCAAGCTCGCTTTGCGGCCCAAGCCATCGGGTCATGATCTCCGAAGCGCGGCCGCGGATCCCACGGGCGATATAGTCGCCGGCAATATTGAGCACCTTCCCGTCCTCAGTCGCCCCGCGCACGAGCAGGTGCGTGTGCGGGTGCCCGGTGTCGAAATGATCGACAGCAACCCAGTCGAGCGTCGTGCCGAGGTCCTGCTCCATGTTCGCCATCAGCTCACGCGTGAAGGAGCGCAGCGTATCGAACGAGGCGCCGTTTTCAGGCGACACGATGAAGCGGAACTGGTGGCGATCGCCGGCGCCACGCTCCAGGAATGCCTTGCCGTCGGCATCGTCGCTGAAGGTCGAGTAGAAGCGCCCGTGTTCGCCGTCGCGAGTGACGCCGTCGCGTTGCAGGTAGCGCAGGTGCGCCTGCGCCGCGCCGGCGGCCTTCGCACCCGAAAGCCTCACCACGCGGGCTTTGACCATTACCCGCCGCGCCCGCACCCGCATGCCGGAGATCCGGTCCACCGACCATCCGAACGGCCTCGCAACAGCGACTGACAATTTGCCGCCGCGGCCTCGGGCATTGAAGCGGCCCGACTGGCGCGCCGGCATGGACGAAAGAGAGCGCCAGTTAGTGCCTCCCCGCGCGATCCGGCCGATCAGCAGCGACTGCAATGCCCGCTGCACGCCGCGGCGGTTCTTGCCGCTCCGGATCCGCCCGAGCCGCGGCTCGAACCTGTTCTCTTCGTCCGCCACCCGTGAGGATATGCGCCCGGCGGCCGAGCGGCTAAAGTATCTCGCGAGCCGACGGCGCAAATCTGCCGTTCCGTGCGTCGGAAAGGCCGCTCAGTCTCTCGGTCACGCAGGCGGAGAGTTAGACAGTCTCCCGAAAAAACGATGTGCAGACAAAGACATAGCGGCATTTCTGCGACGAGCTGAAATCCGCTTTATCTTGCCTTACTAATCGGCCTGTAAAAAGTGGCATTAAAGCCGCAGCAACTCAAGACATCATACACCTTCTTCCCAGACTGTACATAACGGTCCGCGAGTGTCCTACTGTGTTCGC
>JBLNCZ010000019.1:0-32443 GCA_050261135.1 Bacillota bacterium | reverse complement strand
GCGCCCTCTAAGGAGCGATCCATCCGCCGATCGCCAGCACCGCTGCTATCACGCTGACGCCGAACGCAACCATGAGCAATGTTATGGCAAGGGTCGCCGGCGCGGCGTTTGATGCCCGCTGCCCATCGAGCCGTTCCAGCAACGGACCTCGGAGCCAGTTGGACCAAATAGCGAACGAGATCGCCATCATAAGCGCGGATAGAACGGCAAGCGCCTGTGAAACACCAGCCATCGGATCACTGCTTGCCGGAGATGGATGGGCCGCTTGCGTTGATCGCAGGGGGCAGCGCATCAGCCAGGTCGATCGCCTGCGTCTCGACTGAGAGGGCGTTCAAGCTGTAGCGACCGGCAAGATCATAATGGATCAATCGCGCCTCCGCGCTGACTGCGTTCTGGGCCGCCTTGAGCGAAGCCCTTTTTCGACCGAGCCAATATGCCTTTTCCATGCTGCATCTCCTATGAGCGAGAGCACGATAGGTCTCTCTGTCACAGGGCGCTCGGTTGCGATCTCAGGTGATGGCCGTTCCCTAGCACCCTCCCGATGAACGGCGTCTGACGTTCATTCGATAGCTCCAGACCTGAACGAGCGTCCGTTTGCGGATCTCAAGGGTCACGTCACCAATCGCTGCTAAGGGCGCTTTTCGGTCGTTATCGCTCCAGCCCGCGCCCTCTTCCCCACCCAATCCAGTTCGGCAGCGATTGCGAGAGCCGTTGTTCCACGAACGGCGGCATCCCCAGTTCCTTGTGTCGATTCCTCAGCAAGGATTCGACCTGTGGATCGCGTTCAAGACTCTTAGCGAACACTGTCATCTGCGCCCGAACTCGGTTCGCGGCCTGCTCGTCGCCGTGCCGCTCCAACAGCTCATGCCGGTCGCCAAGCTGCCGCCAGCTCTTCACGAAATGGTCCGCGCGCAGCTGCGGATCGGTCCGGTAGCGGCGCTCCCAGTCCATCGCGTGGATCGCAGGGCTGGAGTTTCCGGCGGTAGCCTCGTCGATCAGGCCCATGTCGCGCACGAACGCAGCGCGGAGATCGCGACCGCTTCCAGGCCTGAGCTCGTCCAGCGCATGTCGCGCCGCATCGAACCTGGCCGTCTGCTCCGGCGTCGCTTCCAGCCCTTGCTTCCGCCGATGCACGATCTCTGCCGTGGCCTTCGCAAAGCGAACCACGCCCTCGTGCACGGATAGCTTCGGCGTAACCTCCGCGCGCTCGCGCGCCGGCGCCAGCCCCTCGAACATGTCGAGCTGCCTGGCTGGTCCCGTGGGTGCCGGCAGGATGATCCCCCGGCGGTCCGCGAACTCCTGCACATAGTCGCTCGCCATGTCCTTGCCGCGCTCGCGCGACAGAGCCGCGACGAGCTTCTCCCGATCGGCAAAGTCGTCGCGGGCATAATGGAGGTCCATGCGATCCCGATGACGCGATAGCGCCACATAAGCCGCATGGCGGTCCATGCCGGATGTCGCGAGCACGTGCACCCGGTCGACCGTTACGCCCTGCGCCTTGTGGATCGTCGCCGCATAGCCGTGGTCGACGTGGGCATAGTCCTTGAGGTCGAACGCGACCGCCCGCCCGTCGTCGAGCAGCACGCTCATCCGCGCCGGGCTGATGGTGTCGACGCGGCCGAGCGAGCCGTTCTTCACGCCAAGGCTGCGCTCGTTCTTGAGGAACATGATCCGGTCGCCTGGCGCGAACTGCCGCGTCCCCCGCTCGGTCTTGACCGTCGCCTCGCCTCCAAGCTCGCCCGCCTGCCGCAGCCGCTCCCGCGCAAGGCGGTTCAGCGCTTGGACCTCGTCATTGGTATGCGTCAGGATCAACCTGCTCGCCCGCGCACGCTCGGCCTTCCGGTTAGCATCCCAGCGGTCGATCAAGTCGGTGCGAGCCTGATCGCGCGTGTCGGCCACGTGCACATGTCCGGCCTCGTCATAGCCCGCGATTGCCTCGACGGTCCGCCCGGTCGCGAGCTGCCGCGTCGCCTGGCGCTGCCAGTCCTCGCGCTGGCGGCGGATGTCTGTGATCTCGATGCCGCCTTGGCGCTCGGCGATCGACCGGAACGCCGCGCCCGCCTCGATCGCCTGCAGCTGCTCGGGATCGCCGACCAGGACGATCTTGGTGCCCCGCTTCTCGACCTCTGAGACAATCCGCTCCATCTGGCGCGAACCGATCATTCCCGCTTCGTCGATCACGAGCACGTCGCTCGGCGACAGCATCTCGCGCCCTTGTGCCCACTGATGTTCGAGGCTGGCGATGGTGCGGGCTTCTATTCCCGATCCAGCTTGCAGACTCTCGGCGGCGATGCCCGAGAGCGCCGCGCCCTGGACGCGATAGCCCGCGGCCTCCCACGCCTCCCGCGCAACCCCGAGCATCGCCGATTTGCCGCTGCCCGCATAGCCGATCACAACGCTTAGCCCGCGGGCATTGGTGACGTGCTCGAAGGCGGATCGCTGTTCGCCCGACAGGATCATTCCGCGCGCCTCGGCGCGAGCGAGTGCCCGCTGCCGGTCAGTTCCCGAAACTGCATGGTTGCGCCGCGAATCGAGGCCAATCGCCGCGCGCTCCAGCCGCTGCTCTGTCTGGATCATCGCCCGGCTGCTGAACCGCTCGTTGCCGCGGCCGTCCCTGCCGAGCGCGACCAGCTCGGGCGCGGCCCGGACCGCGGCCATGATCCGGTCGAACTGATCCTTGTCCTCGCTGTGCCCGTGCACGAACATCGCGAGGTCGCGGGTGGTGAACGTCGCCTGTTGGTGCGTGATCGCATCCAGGGCCAGCGCAGGATTCGCGAGCAGCTTGTCGCCGTTCGCGCGAGCGATGGCGCGATGTTGCTCGATCCTCTCCAGCGACAGGCCCTTCGCAGCCATGCGCCCAGCGGCCGGCCCTATCTTGTGCTGCGGCTCGAGGCCGATGCCCTGTGCTTCGAGGCTGCGGTGATCGACGCGCGTGTCGATGTCGAGTTCGGCCAGCCGTTGGTTCACATGGTCGGCCCAGGCTTCGCGCCAGTGCTCGAGCAGCTCCGTCCGGTTCCAGTCGCGGACCTTGGCGCCGAATCCGTCCTCCCCCACCTCGCGCATCGTCAGCATCACATGCGCGTGGGGCTTGGGCTCTCCGTCAGCGCCGATGTCCCAATGGACATTGAGATCGGCGATCATTCCGCGGCTGACGAACTCGGAAGCCACGAACTCGCGAGCGAGCCGGATTCCCTCGGCGGCGTCCAGCTCGCGCGGGAGCGCAAACTCGATCTCCCGCGCGAGCTGGGCGTCGATCCGTTTCTCCGCTAGCTCGACCGTGTTCCACAGCTGCTCGCGATCCGACAGATGCTCGGGCGCGCCGTCGGGCAGCATCACTTCGGAATGGACAACGCCGGCCTTGTTCGAGAAGTCATGATGACGGTTGAGGCGCTCGTCGTGAAGCCGCGACGCCGAGCGATAGGCGGCAGCGGCGAGCGCGCTCGACCCGTTGGCGCGCGAGATGATTTTGGCAGAGAAATGATAGATCGCCATTGCACGGCGAGCCTGTGCGCTTCAGCAGCTCCGCGGCACAGTACCTCTTCGCCGCACGTCGCTCGCGACGTATAAGCGCGCCCTCAACATTTTCGGGACTTGTCAGTCCCAGAGCATGCCAGAGGATTGAGCGCGCTGGATCCGCGCGATAGCTGGACTGTCCTCCTTCTTCACGAGAGGACACACGGATGCGCAAGCCTCGCGACTATGATGCGGAACTGAAATCGCTAGACGAAAAGGCGAGGCAGCTAAAGGCGCGCAAGGTTCAGCAGCTTGGCGAACTCGTCGTCGCATGCGGCGCGGACTCGCTTTCGCCCGACCACCTCGCGGGCGCGCTGCTCGGAATCGCCGAAGTCAAGGATGCGGCGGCGAAGGAGGGCTGGCGCAAGCGCGGCGTGGCCTTCTTTCAGCGCTCGTCACGCAAAGCTCCGAGCAATCCTGGCGGCAAATCGACTGGCACTCTGCCGCTATGAGGCAGCTCGACACCGGCTTGAGGCGAAGCGCGCGAGAGCCGACACTCGAGAGTGGGTCGTGAAGCGCCGCGAGCGCACGCGCCATCTGATCGAGCTCGGCGGTCTGGTCGTCAAAGCCGGCCTGGTCGCGCTGACCGATGACGATCGCGCGACACTCTATGGCGCCTTTCTCGCGACCGCTGTAATGCTCAGGGGCGAACAACGCGAGGAAGCGCTGGTTGCGTGGCGCAGGCGAGGCAAACGCGCCTTCGAACATGAAGCGGAAGCGAACGTCTAACGGAAGAAGAATTCAGAAGCGGCTGCAAGCCAGTCGAGCGGGTGCCGCGGCGCAGGCTTCCGATTGGGCGAAGTCCACGGCGCGAGGCAGCGGTCTCCTTCCCGTTTCCGTGCGGCTGCCCAGGCATCGCGACATGGCAAGAGTGCACGCCGCATCCGGCCGGCGACGCTCGGCCGACCGTACATCGCTCGGTCGATTCCGAGCAACGCGTCGGCAATGCGCACCGTCACTTCGTCGACGCTGATGCCGCAGCGCCAGCCGATTTCGGCATAGGGAAGATTGTCGCGGGCACTAAGCAGGAATGCAGCGCGAGGAGGCGAGGAAGCGTTTCGAGGACCGCGACGAATCGGCGCTGCTCCAGCTCATCCATTGCGCTGGCTTCTTCCGCGTGGCCGTGGGTGGCCGGTGACCTCGTGCACTCGCTCAAGGAGCTCGCGCGTGATGCGGAGGATCTGCTCGCGCGAGAACGGGCAAGCCTCCGTGGCCGCTAAATGGACAGGATTGCGCCAGCGTCCGTACGGCGACAGAAACTCCGCAAACCCTTTCAGGTCGGTGCAGTCGTGGCCCAGGCCGGTGGCATTGGCCTGCCCGAGCGACCTGTTGATGTAGAGTCCGATGTTCTGCGCGCACCATGCATCGTCGAAGCCGACGTCGAGCAGGTGCGAGCTGAGGGCCAGCTGCAGTACGATTCCTGTCTGATAGAGGAGATCGCTCTGACCACCTAGGAAACCAGCTCCGACCGGTGCGAAGAAGCTCTCGGCAGCGTGGTAGCGAGTCCGGCTGAGTTGCCGGCCCTCCCTGGTGCGGCGAAGCGAAATTGGTTCAATGGCGGGTCTAACAGCGCCCGCGAGCTCAGCGCTAGCCACGCAAGCGAACGGAGCCGATGCGACGATGCCGAGGAGAGTGCGCCGCGAGGTGCCGCTACGGGCGGGCACAAACTGATCTTCGATTCCGCGGCCGCGAATCGCTGCAGCTGTGTCGATCCCCATTGTTGCGGGAAGTTGTGAAACAGGTTGGCGCCTTCGGATCATTTACGACACCGTTTAAGCATTATACGATGCCGTAAACTCGATAAACGATAGCGTCAACTATGAAGGCGTTGGACAACGGAAGCGAGCCGGATACGCAAGCGGCGATGGGACGCCCGCCTCTTGGCATGAAGCCAACGACAGTCAGACTGCCGGTCGAAACGCTCCGGAAGATCGAAGCGCTGGTAGGCAACCGTCGTGTCGCCGGTTTTATCCGCGAGGCCGTCGAGAACGAGCTTCGGAGACGCGACAAACCTGATCAGTAGCTCCCTCGTCGTACCTCTCTGACGCACCTGTGGTTTGGTCGCTGAATCTCACCTCTGAACAGGTTGAGCTTGTCGAGAAGCATCCCAATCCTGCGCACAAGATCGCACTTGATCGCAGCGCAGGAACGTTGGGATGACTGACAGCAACGATCGAATTCTACGGATCAAAGCAGTGCTCGACCGGACCGGTCTGAGCCGGTCGACACTCTATCGTAAGATCCAGAACGGCACATTCCCCAGGCAAGTGCAGATCAGCGCGCGCTGCGCCGGCTGGCGAGAGTCTGCGGTCAACGCCTGGATGCGCAACCCGATGTTCTTCAGCGTCGACGATCTAGTCTGACGGTCAATCTTCCTAGATTGCCAAACCAGCAAGTGCCTCGACTGCGGCGTCCCGCACGAGGTGCCCATAATGCTTCTCGATCATCTCGGCGCTCGTGCCGCTAATCTGTGCGACGGTGAGCAATGGCAGTCCAGCCGTGACGAGGTCAGTGATCACGCTATGGCGGAGCGTGTACGCGACGACGCCGGAGGGCAACTTCGCGCCTTTGGCAGCATCTGCGATCGGACCCTTCCAAGTCTCTTTGTCCCACGCTTTGCCGTTAGAGCGAGTGAACAGCGCCGCGGCTGGAAGCTTGCGCTTTGCCACAGCCGTGAAGAGTTCAGCGGCTGTAGCGGGCACCACGATGCGGCGACCATTGCCCGCCTTGTCTTTGCCGATTGTCAGCTCAGAGGTCCTCTTATCGAAGTGGCGCACGGTGAGCGCTGCGACAGCGCCAGGGCGAAGCGGAAGCAAGCAGAGCGCGCGAACGAACGGCTCTGCTTCATCAGGGACGTGCTCCAATAGCTTCCGCCGTTGGTCGCGGTTCAGGTAGAGAGTCCTCCGCTTCACCGCATTCTTCACCGGCCTGAGGGGTTCCTGCCATGCCGCCTCTGTGTTTGGTGCGCCAAGTGGCAGAACCTTGCCGAGAGCCGTGCGGAGTACGGCCATGTCTCGATTGAGCGTAGCTGCTGAGCGCGGCCTCGTGACGCGCTTGCCCTGCTTGCTTCGTGAAACGAGGGCAGGGGTCGCCTCGAGCCGTTCGCGCCAACTGGCCACGTGGCGGCGCCGCAGCTTGGCGAGTTCCACCTTGGCGATTGGGTCGGAGTAGACATAACGAGTAAACCGAGACTCTGCCTCGTCATTCCCTTTGGCGAATTTGCGGCAGGCATCGGCAACGGTCTCGATCTTCTCGTCAGCTATTCCGCCGCGCGCCACATCGGCGCCAAAGGTTTCCGCGGCGTGCTTTGCAAGCGCAAAGCGTTCCGAGGCGATGCGATCGCCAAAGCTGCCGAGAGCTCTCAGGCGATAACCGCGCTGATCTTCGTCATACGCGCGGGCAATCCATGTGCCGGCGCCCCCTTTCGAGGAAGGCCGGTAGCCGATAAAACAGCCTGGACGCAGTCGGTGCCAATAGGGTTCGCGCCGGACTTTTAGAGTTTCACGTTGGCTAACCTTGCTGAGATCTGGCATGACCGATCCATTCCGTATTTTTTCCGTACAGCGCCCCAATTTGGCCAGAGGCCAATCTTGGCTGCAGAGGTAATTGTACGGAATTTGTACGGAAAACATAGGGGGAATTTATGAGATTTGCTGGGACAGAAACCGGCTGCTTACAGAGCTAAATGAAACGCTCCGGGATGCCAATCCTCAGCAATCGCACTGCAGAGGTCAGGGGTTCGATTCCCCTCAGCTCCACCAGCCTTCGCTCCTGCCGGAGCTCGGGCTGGCAAGCCAGCCAGCGGCTGGGAGAGAAGGCTGCCCGCCGAAGCCTTCGGCGAAGGTGGGCCGCGCCGGCGTCAGCGAAATCCTCGGCCCCTCCAACGTCCATCCCTCCAGCGTTTCGGCCCGCCGATTCCGCCGCTGTCGGCTTGCCGACGCGAGGAACGGCGGTCGTCGGCCGTTCGTTTCGCATGCGGGTTATGAAGGCCGGTCTCCGCCGGTCATTCCACGCAGGCAAAGGAGGAAACATGGCTTACGACCGCTATGACCGCGACGAGCGCTCGCGATGGTCGAACGACCGATCCGACGACCGATCCGGCCGCGACTTCCGCGGCGATAACTTCCGCGCGCAGGATCGCGGCGACTACCGCGGCGATCGCTTCGAGCGGGGCGGCCGCGACGACCGCGGCTTCTGGGACCGGGCGAGCGACGAGGTCGCCTCCTGGTTCGGTGACGACGAGGCGGAGCGCCGGCGGCGCCAGGACCATGAGCGCGACCGCAGCGAAGGCGAGACCTACGGCCGAAGCTCCAACTCCGACCGGGATTACGACCGCGGCTACGGCCGCGACTATGACCGCGACCGCGCCAGCTTCCGCGACCATGAGCGCGAGCGCGACCAGCGGCGCGACCGCGGCATATTCAACCGCGGCGGCTCCTCGGAGCACGACTACAACCCGTCCTGGCGGCGCGAGGTGTCGGGCGCGCGCGACTGGGACGACAGCCGCGACTGGGACCGCAGCCGCGGCTCCGGCGACCGCGACTTCGAAAGGGATCGCAGCCGCGGCTCGGGCTACCGGCCGATGACCGGCAACTACAGCGCCGGCTCGGACCATGAGTCCGGCCAGTTCTTCGCCGCCAGCGGCTATGGCCGCGGCGAACCTCCGATCGGCGAATCCCGCCGCCGCGAGCACGACCGTTCGGATAGCCCGTACGGCCGCGACGAATATCGGGCGACCAGCTTCGCCGGCTCGCGCAAGGGCGACCGCGATTTCGACCCGCATTATTCGAGCTGGCGGGACAGGCACCTGAGCGAGCTCGACCGCGACTATGACGACTTCCGCCGCGAGCATCAGTCGCGCTTCGAAAGCGACTTCGGCAGCTGGCGCGAGCGCCGGCAGCAGAAGCGCGGCCTGCTCGGCCAGATCCGCGAGCATATGGAAGTGGTGGGCAGCGACGGCGAGCATGTCGGCACCGTCGACAAGGTCGCCGGCGACCGCATCATCCTGACCAAGTCCGATCCGGAAAGCGGCGGCGTCCACCATTCGCTGAGCTGCACCGACATCGACCGCATCGACGGCGACAAGGTCATCCTGGACTGCAAGGCGGACGCTGCGCGCGACAAATGGCGGGACGAAAGCCGCGGCCGCGCGTTGTTCGAGCGCGAGGACCAGGGCGAAATGGGCCCCGGAATCCTCGACCGCAGTTTCTCGGGCACCTACCGCCGCTAGGCCGGTAGAGAGCTGAGCCTCCGCCGTGGGAGGCTAACCGGACCCGGCCAGGCCGTCCCCTTCCTGGCCGGGTCCTTTTCTTTCATCGTCGCGGCCGGACTTGATCCGCGGCCTGCCATTCCTTCTATGGCGCAAAAAACAGGCCGGTCCGGATGGGCCGGCATGACGGAGAAGTGGCAATGCCCAAAGCCTGGCACCTGAAGAGCCGCCCCGAAGGCATGCCGACGGCGGAGAATTTCGAGCTCAAGGAGATCGACCTGCCGCCGCTCGGCGAGGGCATGATCCGCGTGCGCAACCGCTGGATCTCGGTCGATCCGTACATGCGCGGGCGGATGAACGACGCGAAGAGCTACGTGCCGCCCTTCCAGCTCGACCAGCCGATGGACGGGGGCGCGGTCGGCGAGGTGATCGAGAGCAAGGCCGCGGGCTTCGCTCCCGGCGACGAGGTGCTGCACATGGGCGGCTGGCGGGACGAGGCGGTGGTCCCCGCTCAGGCGGCGCGCAAGCTCCCCGACCTCGGCGCCGAGCCGCAGCAATTCCTGGGCATACTCGGGACCACCGGGGCGACCGCTTATTTCGGCCTTCTCGACGCGGCGTCGGCGAGGGAAGGCGACATCGTCTTCGTTTCCGCCGCGGCGGGCGCCGTCGGATCGGCCGTTGTCCAGATCGCCAAGGCCAAGGGGATGATTGTGATCGGCTCGGCCGGCGGGTCGGAGAAGTGCGACTATGTCCGCTCGCTCGGCGCGGACAAGGTCATCGACTATCGCGCGGGACCGCTGCTTAAAGCGCTCCGCGACGCTGCGCCCGACGGCATCGACGTCTATTTCGACAATGTCGGCGGAAGCCATCTCGACGCCGCGCTCGCCGCAGCGCGCAACAATGCCCGCTTCGCCATCTGCGGCATGATCGAGGATTATAATAGCGGGAAGCCGACCAGCCTGCGCTTCATCATGCGGATTATCGCCGCGCGCATCCGCCTCAAGGGCTTCCTCGTGTTCGACTACCAGGCACGGATGGACGAATTCTACCGCGAGATGGGTGCATGGTTGAAGAGCGGCGCCGTTAAGTCCCGCGACACGGTGGTCGAGGGCCTCGAGCGCGGGCCCGAGGCGTTCCTCGGCCTCTTCAGCGGCGCGAACGTCGGGAAGATGCTCGTCCGGCTCTAAAGCGACGCGCAGGCGTCAGGATTGCCCGACTGGTAGCCGGTGCGAAGCGCGTTCATCCGCTGCGCCGAGCTGCCGTGGGTAAAGCTGTCGGGGACCACCCTGCCTTGGCTCTGGCGCTGAAGCGTGTCGTCGCCGATCGCCTCGGCGGCGCGCATCCCTTCCTCGAAATCGCCTGGCTCCATCACCGACTGGCCTTGCGGGTTCTTTGCGTTGGCGGCCCACACGCCGGCGTAGCAGTCGGCCTGCAGCTCGACCTTCACCTGCGTCGCGTTGGCCTGGGTCTCGCTTTCGCGCGCCTGGAGCTCGTGCGCCTGGCCGAGCGTCCCGGTCAGGTCCTGCACGTGATGGCCGACCTCGTGCGCGATTACATAAGCCATGGCGAAGTCGCCCGGCGCCTGAAAGCGCTGCGACAGCTCGCTGAAGAACTCGGCGTCGAGATAGATCTTGCCGTCGGTCGGGCAGTAGAAGGGCCCCATCGCGGACTGCGCGTAGCCGCAGCCCGACTGATAGCCCTGGGAATAGAATTCGAGGCGCGTCGGGGTGTACTGCACCCCCTTGTTGCGCAGGAGCGCGGTCCACACGTCCTCGGTCGACGACAGCACCTGGAGCGAGAAATGCTTGATCTGCGGGTCGAGGTTGCTCTGCCCCGCGGGAGCGCTCTGCTGGGTCGCGGGCGAGAGGCCGCCGCCGCCGCCGCTCAGACCGCCGAGCGAGCTCAGGATGAAGTAGCCGATCACCAGCACGATGACGCCGCCGAGGCCGAAGCGGCTCGCAACCAGCGGGAGCAGGCAGCCGAGCCCGCCGCCGCCGAGGCCGCCCCCGCCGAAGCCCATGCCGCCGCTGCGGCCCGTCACATCGTCGAAATTGCTGCTTTCGCGCTGGTCGCCGAACCGCATGAGGCCCTCCTGTTGCCGCTCCCAAATGCCTGAACGGCAGCAGCGGTTGCAATCGGCGGTGCTGAGCGCCTAGCGCGCTCGAGGGAGACTGCATGATTCTCGAAGGAAAAGTCGCGCTCGTCACCGGATCGACGTCCGGCATTGGCCTTGCCATCGCAAAGGCGCTGGCTGCGGAAGGAGCGAAGCTGATGATCAACGGCTTCGGCGACCCGGCCGAGATCGAGCGCGAGTGCAAGGAACTGGGCGCGGTCCACGACGGGGCGGACATGTCGAACCCCGCCGAGATCGAGCGGATGATGAAGCGCTGCGCCGACGAACTCGGCGGGCCGGACATCCTGGTCAACAATGCGGGCATCCAGCACGTCTCCCCGATCGAGGATTTCCCGCGGGACAAATGGGACGCGATCATCGCGATCAACCTCTCCTCGGCGTTCCACACGACGCGGCTCGCCGTCCCCGGCATGAAGACGAAGAAGTGGGGGCGGATCGTCAACACGGCGAGCGCGCACAGCCTGGTCGCGTCGCCCAACAAGTCGGCCTATGTCGCGGCCAAGCACGGTATTGCCGGCTTCACCAAGACCGTTGCGCTGGAAACCGCGCGGGACGGCATCACGGTGAATTGCATTTCCCCGGGCTATGTGTGGACTCCGCTGGTGGAGCGGCAGATCCCCGACACCATGCGCACGCGCGGGCTGACGCGCGAGCAGGTGATGAACGACGTCCTGCTCGCCGCGCAGCCGACCAAGCGCTTCGTCACCCCGGAGGAGGTCGCGTCGCTGGCGCTGTTCCTGTGCCGCGACGAAGCCGCATCGATCACCGGCGCGAACCTCAGCATGGACGGCGGCTGGACCGCCGCTTAGGCTCGACGCCGATGCGCGCCCCGCTTCTCCTCGCCGCACTGGTCGCCTGCTCGTCGTGCAGCGTGATCGAGCAGCCTTCGGGGCTCATCCCCCGCTGGACGACGGCGTGGAAGGACGTCGCCACTGCGGACGACCGCCAGCGGCTGGCGGACTGGCGCACGACCTTCGTCAATGCGCTCGATGCCGCGAAGAAGGCCGGGCATTCGGCTGAGATCGCCGCCCAAGGGCCGCTGCTGGACCCCGATGCGGCGCTCGGCCCTCCGGCGGTTCCCGACGGCATGTTCCGCTGCCGGCTGCTGAGGGTCGGGAGCAAGCCTGACAGCGGCAGCCCCGACTATGTGGCCTCGGCGCCCTTCGCCTGCCGCGTCAAGGCGGATCGCGGCCTCCAGCGGTTCAACAAGTTCGGCGGCCAGCAGCGCTATGTCGGGTTGATCTTTCCCGGCGATGCGGTGCGGCAGGTCTTCCTCGGCACGCTCGTCCTGGGCGACGAGACGCGCGCGCTCCAGTACGGCCAGGACGAGCTGCGCGACGTCGCCGGCTATGTCGAGCGCGTCGGCCCGGGCCGCTGGCGCATCGTCCTTCCGAAGCCGCATTTCGAATCGCAGCTCGACGTGATTGAGCTCGTCCCACTCTCCAGCGGAGCCGCTTCATGAAAAAGCTTTCCTTCCTTGCCGCTGCTGCATTCGCGGCGGCCACGCCCGCCGCCGGCGCCACGCTGTCGGATGCGATCCGCGCCGACATGCCGCAGCTCATGGATCTCTATCGCGACCTCCACGCGCATCCCGAATTGTCGATGCAGGAAGCGCGGACGCCCGCACTCCTCGCGCCGCAGATGCGCAAGCTCGGCTTCGACGTGACGGAGCATGTCGGCAAGACGGGCCTCGTTGCGGTGATGAAGAACGGTCCCGGCCCCGTGCTGCTGATCCGCGCGGACATGGACGCGCTTCCGGTCAAGGAGCAGACCGGCCTGCCGTTCGCCTCGCAGGTCATGGGCAAGCTTCCGGACGGGACCCCGACGCCTGTCATGCATGCCTGCGGCCACGACACGCACATCACCACCTGGCTCGCCACCGCGCGGCGGCTCTCGGCGATGAAGGACCAATGGTCGGGAACGCTGGTGATGATCCTGCAGCCCGGCGAGGAGCTGGTGCTGGGCGCGAAGGCGATGCTCGACGACGGCCTGTTCACGCGCTTCCCCAAGCCCGACACGCTTCTGGCGTTCCACGACAGCGCGACGCTGCCCGCAGGCGTGGTCGGCATCACCAACGGCTATGTGCTGGCGAATGTCGACACCGTGGACATCGACGTGAAGGGCGTCGGCGGGCACGGCGCCTACCCGCAGAACACGAAGGACCCGATCGTGCTCGCGTCGCGCATTGTCACGTCGCTGCAGACGCTGGTCAGCCGCGAGAACGATCCGCAGCAGCCGGCAGTAGTTACCGTCGGCAGCTTCCATGCGGGCACCAAGAGCAACATCATCCCCGATGAAGCGAAGCTCGCGCTCACCGTGCGCAGCTACACGCCGGAGACGCGCAAGCTCCTGCTCGACGGCATTCGCCGCATCGTTCGCGGCGAAGCGATCGCGGCGGGGATGCCCGAAGACAAGATGCCCACGGTCGAGATCGAGCAGCCGTCCGCCGACGCCACCTTCAACACGCCGCAGCTCTCCGCGCACCTGACGCAGCTGTTCGCGTCGCATTTCGGCCAGGACCGCGTGGTCGAGCCCAAGCCCGTCATGGCTGCCGAGGACTTCAGCCGCTACTGGCTCGCAGACAAGACCAAGCAGAGCGTCATCTTCTGGGTCGGCGGCGTGCCGAAGGAGAAGTGGGCTGCGGCCGGAGGCGACACGACCAAGCTGCCGGCGCTCCACAGCCCCCTGTGGGCCCCCGACGCCGAAGCGGTGATCTCGACCGCGACCGAGGCAATGACGATTGCGGCGCTGGACCTGCTGAAGAAAAGCTAGTCCGCGGCAACAAAATGCGTTGTTCCTCAGACGTTTACCGCTGCCGCATTATAGACGGGCCGCCCTTTGCGGTAGACGAACCGAGCGAATTCGGCTATGCTAAGTAGCTGATAAACCGTGCGTTTATCCGCGTTGACCTACTCTGCTCCGCCTACGACCGGGGAGGGTCTGATGAAAATGTTCAAGTTCGCGCTTGCAGCGCTCGGCTCCGTCATGGCGCTCGGCAGCGTCAGCGCTGCGCCGCCGCCGGACGTGGCCATGCCGGTCCAGTTCAGCGGCAATGTCTATCACCGCGCCGTCTGCCCGAAGGCAGTCCCGAATTCCGGCATCGCCGAGTGCCACGCGCACGTGGTCACCGACTCGCGGGGCGCGATCATGTCCGGCAAGGTCACGGCCGACCTGCTCACGGCGCCGCGGGGCTTTGCTCCAGCGGACCTGCGCAGCGCCTACAAGGTGACGAGCGGCGGAAGCTCGAGCTTCACCGTCGCCGTTGTGGACGCCTACGGCTATCCGAACGCCGAGCGCGACCTCAACGTCTATCGCGCGCAGTACGGGCTTCCCCCGTGCACGACCGCCAACGGTTGCTTCCGCAAGGTCAACCAGAACGGCGGGACCGCGCTTCCATCCGCCAACCTCGGCTGGGAGCAGGAGACGGCGCTCGACCTCGACATGGTCAGCGCCATGTGCCCCAATTGCCATATCCTGCTCGTCCAGGCCTCGACCGCCAGCTACAGCGCTCTTGCGACTTCGGTGAACACCGCGGTTCGCCTCGGCGCCCGTGCGGTGTCGAACAGCTACGGCGGCGGCGAATATGGGTCGGGCTACTACGAGAGCGCCTACAATCACCCGGGCGTCGCGATCACGGTCAGCTCCGGCGACGACGGCTATGGCGTCCAGTTCCCCGCCTCGTCGCCGCACGTGACCGCAGTCGGCGGCACGACGCTTCGCCGCGCCTCGAACACGCGCGGGTGGAGCGAGACGGTGTGGGCGGGCGCCGGCAGCGGCTGCAGCGCATATTACGCCAAGCCTGCCTGGCAGACGGACGCGCTTTGCCGCCGCCGGATGGTCGCGGACGTTGCGGCGGTCGCCGACCCCTATAGCGGCGTGGCCGTCTACGGGCCGACCGGCTCCACCACGTCGGGCTGGATGGTGTTCGGCGGCACCAGCGTCGCGGCACCGGTCATCGCCGGCATCTACGGCGTCAACGCCGGAAGCTTCACCTACGGATCGAACCCGTACGCGCGGAAGACGGCGCTGTTCGACGTGACCAGCGGCAGCAACGGCTCGTGCGGCGGCACCTATCTGTGCACCGGCGCCCTGTCCTACGACGGGCCGAGCGGCCTCGGCACGCCGAACGGGGTCAGCGCCTTCTGATCCGATAGTGGCGGGCGGCGTTCGCGCCGCCCGTTCACCACTTCTTTGTAAAATTTGGCGACACCCGTGCCGATGTCGGCGAAATTGACATACGGCCGGGGTGGAGCGGCGCGATGGACGCGCTGATCGGCTTCTGGAGCCACGCGCTCGCCGCCGCGCTGTTCGCGGCGCTGACGCTCTGGCGCCTGCGCGATGCGGCGCGCCAGCCTGCGCAACGGCTGCTCGCCGGCGCCTTTGCGTTGACTGCGTGCTGCGCATGGCTGAGCGCCGTGACGCCCGGCGAAGCGGTCGTCGGCTATGCGGAAAGCGCCCGCAACCTTCTCTGGATCAGCCTGCTCTACAGCCTTTCCGCTGCCAGCGACGAACGCGAGCATGGGCTGAAGCTCGTCTATGGAGCGGTCGCGGCGGTCATCGGCCTGCAGCTGATCGGCGCCATTCTCGAGCTCATCTCGCCGAGCGGGGCGATCGCCCAGACCGGGCTCGTCCTGCGCATCACGACGGCGGCTGGAGCGCTGGTCCTCGTCCATAACGTCTACGGCCAGGCGGCGCCGGCCAGCCGGTCGCATATCCGGCTTGCGACGCTGGGGCTCGCGCTCATCTGGATTTATGATCTCAACCTGTACACGATCGTCTATCTCGGCTCCGCCAGCGCGCATCGCCTGACCGAGTGGCGCGGGCTTGCCGTTGCGCTGACCGCGCCGCTGTTCGCGCTCGCGACTCGCGACGAGAGCGGATGGCGCATCCGCCTGTCGCGCGCGGCGACATTCCAGTCGCTCTCGCTGCTCGCAATTTGCGCCTATTTCGCGCTGATGGCGATCGTCGCCACGGCGCTGCGCGGCTCCGGCGTCGACTGGTCGGCGGCGCTGATGATCGCGGTGCTCGCAGTCATGACGGTCGGCGCGATGGTGCTCCTGCCGAGCGCGCGGGCTCGCGGCTGGCTCAAGATCAAGCTCGCCAAGCATCTGTTCGAGCACCGCTACGACTATCGCACCGAATGGCTGCGCTTCACCGAGACGCTGGGCCGCGCGGGCGCCGACGCGCCGCCGCTGACCGAGCGCATCGTCAAGGCGTTCGCGGACGTCGTCGACGCTCCCGGAGGGCTGCTCCTTGCCGCGGACGGCGGCGCGCTCGGGGTCGCCGCCAACTGGCACTGGCCGGGCAGCAATCCGCCGGTCGCGCGGCTCGAGGATTCCCGTCGCCTGTGGAGCGAGATCGAGGCGAGCGGCCGCATCGTCGAGTTCGAGGCGCTGCGCCGCGGCTGGGCGAGCGCGCGCGACAAGGCGCTGCCGGTGCCGCAGTGGATGATCGACGACGAAGCGGTATGGATCGGCGTTCCGCTGGTCCACCAGCAGCGCCTCGTCGGCCTCGTCGTCCTTGCCGCGCCCGAATATCGCCGGCCGCTCGACTGGGAGGATTTCGACCTGCTCCGCACCGCGGGCAACCAGGCCGCGAGCTCGCTTGCCGAGGCGCTGAGCCAGGAGGCGCTCGCCAACGCCCACCGGTTCGAAGAATTCAACCGCCGCTTCGCCTTCATCCTGCACGACATCAAGAATCTTGTCAGCCAGCTGTCGCTGCTCGCGCGCAACGCCGAGCGCCACGCCGACAATCCGGAGTTCCGCGCGGACATGGTTGCGACGCTGCAATCGTCGGTCGGCAAGATGAACGAGCTGCTGGCCCGCCTCGCGCCCCATTCGGCATCCCGCGTGCAGCGCGTCGAGGCGCTCCCCCTTCGCCCGATCCTCAGCGCCGCGATCGCCGCCAAGCGCCGCGACCGCGACGTCCAGCTCCTCGGCGACGCGAGCCTCTGCGCGCTGGTCGACGCCGCCGCGCTCGAGCAGGCGGTCGGGCACCTGGTGCAGAACGCCGTCGATGCGAGCAGCGGCACGCCCGTCGTGGTGCGCGTGAGCGCCGACGAAGGCAGCGTCGCGATCACGATCACCGACAAGGGGATCGGCATGGACAGCGACTTCATCCGCAACCGGCTGTTCCAGCCGTTCGCCTCGACCAAGCCGGGCGGCTTCGGGATCGGCGCGTTCGAGGCGCGCTCGCTCATCAACGCCATGGGTGGGCAGATCAGCGTCGACAGCCGCCCCGGCCAGGGCACCACCTTCACCATCTGCCTGCCGGCCGCGCGGGCTGAACCGCAACGGAAGATCGCATGAGCGAAGAACGGAAAGTCCTTCTCGTCGTCGAGGACGACGAAGGCCTGCAGCGCCAGCTGAAATGGGCCTATGACGGCTATGAGGTCGTGTGCGCGAGCAGCCGCGCCGAGGCGATCGACGCGCTGCGCGCGCACGAACCCTCGGTGGTCACCCTGGACCTCGGCCTCCCGCCCGATCCCGACGGCACCGAGGAGGGCTTCGCCACGCTCGCCGAGATCCTCTGGCTGAAGCCCGACACGAAGGTCATCGTCGCCACCGGGCACGGCGCGCGCGAAAGCGCCACCCGCGCAATCGCCATGGGCGCCTACGATTTCTACAAGAAGCCCGTCGACATCGACGAGCTCGGCTTCATCGTCGCCCGAGCCTTTCACCTGCACGAGATCGAGGACGAGAACCGGCGCCTCGAGACCGGCAGCGGGGCGACAGTTTTGGGTTCGATGATCACCGCCGCTCCCGAAATGCTGAAGGTCGCGCGCACCATCGAGCGCGTCGCCTCCGCCGACGTGTCCGTGATGCTGCTGGGCGCGAGCGGCACCGGCAAGGAGCTGCTCGCCCGCGCCGTGCACGAGAAAAGCGGGCGCAAGGGCGAGTTCATCGCCATCAACTGCGCCGCAATCCCCGAGAACCTGCTCGAGGCCGAGCTGTTCGGCTACGAGCGGGGCGCCTTCACCGGCGCGGTTAAGTCGAACGTCGGCAAGATTGAGATGGCGCAGGGCGGCACGCTCTTCCTCGACGAGGTCGGCGACATCCCGCTGCCGCTCCAGGTCAAGCTTCTGCGCTTCCTCCAGGAGCGGGTGATCGAACGCATCGGGGGGCGGCAGCCGATCGCCGTCGACACGCGCATCGTCTGCGCGACGCACCAGGACCTCGACGCGATGAAGACCGACGGCCGGTTCCGCGAGGACCTCTACTACCGCCTCGCGGAGATTGTCGTGAAGATCCCGTCGCTCGCCGAGCGCGCCGGCGATGCGGTCCTGCTCGCGCGGCACTTCGTCAATAAGTTCGGGCGCGAGCTCAACCCCGGCGTCCAGTCGCTGAGCCCCGACGCGATCGAGGCGATCGACGCTTACGGCTGGCCCGGCAACGTCCGCGAGCTCGAGAACCGGATGAAGCGCGCGGTGATCATGGCCGACGGCAAGACCGTCACCGCCGGCGACCTCGATCTCCAGGCGGGGACGGAGGTCGGCGAGGACGTGCTTCCGATCAACCTCCGCGCCGCGCGCGAGATCGCCGACCGCAAGGCGATCCGCCAGGCGATGAGCCGCACGGACAACAATATCTCGGGCGCCGCCAAGCTGCTCGGGATCAGCCGCCCGACGCTTTACGACCTGCTCAAGCAGTACCGCCTGCAGGCCTAGCTGGGGACGGCGCGGAAACTTTGCCTAGAAAGCCGCGCGGTTCGTGGTATCAGAACGGACTCAGTAGGTTAGCGCACAACCGGGGGGTAATTTTCATGCTGCGTACCTTGTTCATTTCCGTAACCCTTGCGGCTGCGCCGGTGATCGTCGCCAGCGCCGCTCCGGCGAACGCGCAGGCGCAAAGCGCGCCGAAATGCCCGGACACCGCCGCCAAGCAGGCGCGCCGGTCGATGTTCGGGAGCCTTCTCGGAAGCATCGGCGGAAGCGTGCTCGGGCGAGTCGGTGCGCCGAGCGAAGTCGTCGCTGCAGCCCTCCCCGCGGCCTCCTATCTCAGCGACGAGCTCATGAAGATGCTCGATTGCAAGGAGCAGCAGCAGGCGTCCAAGGCGACGGACGAGGCGATCCGCGGCGGCGTCGGGACCGAAGTCAGCTGGAAGAGCGAGACCCGCGCCAACGTGTCCGGCACGTCCAAGGTCACGGGGCAGGACCAGCTCGCCGACGGCACCCAGTGCCTCACCGTCACCGACGTCGTCATCGTCGATGGCGAAGAGACGACCGTTCCCAAGAAGATGTGCAAGGCCAAGGGCGGCAACGGCTACGTCCGCGTGTAGAATGGGCCGCTCGCGACTCACTATCGGAGCGGCGGCATTGCTGCTGTTCTCGGCCGGCGCCGCAGCCGAGCCGATGGACCCCGACAATCCGACCTGCCCGGCGCACCTCAACTGGTCGACCTATCCGGAGATGAAGTTCTCGCTCGATACGTCGAACGGGCACCGCATCCTCCGCGCCGAAGGCCAGATCGACGAAGACGTGGCGGTGCGGCTCACCGACGCGCTGAAGGAGAATGCGCCCGTCGACGAGATCTGGCTCCGCTCGCCGGGCGGGGTCGCGCGCGCCGGCAACGAGGCGGGCAAGGTCATCCGCGCGAGCGGCATTCCGACGCGCATCCCCGAAGGATGGGCGTGCTTTTCCGCCTGCAACTTCATGTTCATGGGCGGCGCAATCCGCTTCGTGGATCCCGGCGGCCTATTCGTCGTCCACATGTTCACCCATGTCGCCGACAAGCAGGCGGTGAGGTCGGAGCTCGCCAGAGGCACGGACCATGCGATCGGCCTGATCGGCGACGTCGAACAGGATTCGGCGCTGCTCGCGAGCGAGGACAACGACTTCCTCATCCGCATGGGGGTCTCGCGCAAGCTGCTCACCGAAGTCATGTACCAGCAGAAGGCGGTCGAGGACGGCGCGACGGACAAGTCGACGCGCCGCTGCCTGACGCAGGCCGAGGCCATCAGATATAATGTCGCGAACGCGCAATAAGGGGGTTGGAATGATGAACCGGAAGCCGCTGCTTTGGTCCGCGATCGTCGCGCTTGCGGTCACGTCGAGCGCCGCGCTGGCGAACGTCGTCGTGGTCAAGTCGTTCGGCCCGTCGGCCAAGGCCTATCCGCGCGGGAAGACGCTTCCGCCGGCGACCAAGATCACGCTCCAGGGCGGCGACGTTGTCACGATCCTCGGGCCCGGAACCGCGCAGACCTTCCGCGGCCCCGGCAATTTCGACACCACGCAGGTCAGCCTCGACAATGCCGCCAGCCAGCGCGGCCGTTTCGGAGCGCTTCGCACCGGTCATATCGAACGCAGCCCCAGCATCTGGGACATCGACGTCACGCAAAGCGGCAAGGTGTGCGTCGCCGACGCGAAGAAGCTCCAGCTGTGGCGCCCCGACAGCGATGTCGCCGAAAGCGTCGAAATCCGCGCGCCGGACGGAAGCGCGCAGAAGCTCGACTGGGCCAAGGGCAAGGCCCTCGCCTCCTGGCCGGAATCGCTCGCGGTCAGCAGCGGCGCCAAGTTCGAGATCGCCTCGTCCGAGCGGCCGGACAAGAGCAGCCTCGAGGTGGTGACGTTGAGCTCGGTGCCCGCGGACCCGGTCGCCACCGCGCAGGTGCTGATCGCCAACGGCTGCGACAACCAGCTCGACCTGCTCGTCGCCCAGTCGGCGAAGGCCGCCTCCGCGAAATAAGCTTCAGGCGGAGAGCGCTTCGGCCATCTCCGCCACTTCGAGCCAGCGCAGCTCCATCGCTTCGATGTCCGCGCGATGGCGCGCAATCCGTTCGGTGAGCTCGGCGAACCGCTTTGGGTCGCGCGCGTAGAGGTCCGGGTCCGAGAGCGACTGCTCGGCGGCGGCGATATCCGCCTGGAGGCGTTCGATCTCGCCCGGCAGCCGGTCGTAATCGCGCTGGTCCTTGTAGGAGAGTTTGCGCGCTGCTCCCCCCTTGGGGGAGCTGTCGGCGGAGCCGCCTGAGGGGGCCCTGGCCACACCCCCTCCGCCGCCCGGTTGGGGGGGGGCACCTCCCCCTGAGGGGGAGGAATGACGCGCCTCGTAGCGCTTGCGCACCCAATCCTCGTACCCGCCGGCGACGATGTCGACCTTGCCCGACCCGTCGAGCCCGAGCGTGATCGTCACCGTCCGGTCGAGGAAATCGCGATCGTGGCTGACGATCAGCACCGTGCCCTCATAATCCGCGATCACTTCCTGCAGCAGGTCGAGCGTTTCGAGATCGAGGTCGTTGGTCGGCTCGTCGAGCACCAGCAGGTTCGCGGCCCGCGCGAACTCCCGCGCCAGCAGCAGGCGCGAGCGCTCGCCGCCGGAGAGCGAACCGATCGGCGCATCGGCGATGGAGGGATCGAACAGGAATTCCTTGAGATAGCCCTTGATGTGCTTCTTGCTCCCGCGCACCTCGATCCAGTCGCCGCCGTTGGCGAGCACGTCCTTCACCCGGCGCTGCGGCTCCATCAGCTTGCGCTGCTGGTCGATGATGACCCCGGACAGCGTCTTCGACAGGGTCACCGTGCCGGCGTCGGGCTGCAGCTCCCCGGTAAGCAGCTTCAGCAGCGTGGTCTTGCCGGCGCCGTTCGGCCCGACCACGCCAATGCGGTCGCCGCGCTGAATGCGGAGCGAGAAGTCGCGGATGATCTGGCGGTCGCCGAAGCGCTTGGACACCTGCTCCGCCTCGATGACGGTCTTCGAGCGCACGTCGTCCTTGGCGAGCGCGAGCTTGGCCGTGCCTGCGGCACCGAGCATCGCCGCCCGCTGCGCGCGCATCTCGTGCAGCTTGGTCAGCCGGCCCTGGTTGCGGCGACGCCTCGCCGTCACTCCCCGCTGCAGCCAGTGAAGCTCGATCTTGAGCTTGGCATCGAGCTTTTCGGCAGCGCGCGCCTCTTCCTCATAGACTCGCTCGGTCCACGCCTCGAAGCCGCCGAAGCCGATCTCCGCGCGTCGCAGCTGTCCGCGATCGAGCCACAGGCAGCTGCGCGTGAGCCGGGTCAGGAAGGTGCGGTCGTGGCTGATGACGATGAAGGCGCCCGTGAACCGCTTCAGCCAATCCTCCAGCCATTCGATCGCCCCGAGGTCGAGATGGTTGGTCGGCTCGTCGAGCAGGAGGACGTCGGGGCGCGAGCCCAGCGCGCGGGCGATTGCGGCGCGCCGCCGCTCGCCGCCGCTTGCGGTCGCCGTCGGGCGGGTGAGGTCGATCCCGAGCTGGTCGGCGATCGCGGCAGCCTCGTGCGCCTCCGGCGCGCCGGTCCCGTGCACCACCCAGTCGTGGAGCGTCTCGAACCCCTCCATCTTCGGGTCCTGCTCGAGCAGGACGACGTTCGTCCCGGGAACGATCGTCCGTTTGCCCTCGTCGGTGTCGATCATCGCGGCGAGGCACTTCAGGAGAGTGGTCTTGCCCGCGCCGTTGCGGCCGATCAGCGCCAGCCGGTCGCGTTCGCCGATGTAAAGGTCGAGGTGGCGGAACAGCCAGCCTTCACCCTGGATCAATCCGAGGTCTTCGTAGGAGAGGATTGGCGCTGCCATGACGCGGCCCTAGCCAATCCTCCCCCGAACGGGGAGGGGGACCGACGAAGCAGGTGGAGGGGGCCCCCACCCGCCCAAATCGAGGCGCGGGCGCTGTTGCAGCCGCGCAACGCCGCTGTGACCCTGAACGGCTTCAGGCAGGCGCGTTCATAGCCAATTCAATGGCTGATGATAGAAGAGCGGCCGACGAAAGAGTCGAGTCATGAACCTATTGCGTACCCTTCTTCTTGCCGTGCTCCTCGGAACCGGCCTCACCAGCGCTCCGGCGCTGGCCGATCCGCCGCGTGATTCGCAGCGGGCGTTCGAAGGGCGCCGCGAGGGCCGCTCCATGCCGCTTCCGCAGCTGGAGCGCCGCGTCATTCCGTTCATGGGCCCGAACGTCGATTATCTCGGGCCGGAGATCAACGGCGGCACCTACCGGATGAAGTTCATCCAGAACGGGCGGGTGATCTGGGTCGACGTCGATCCGCAGACCGGCAAGATCATCCGCCGCTCGCGCGACCGCTGAGCGCCCTGGCGGATGCGGATTGACTTTTCGCCGCCGCTTCCCAGTTGTTTCGTACAAGCAACCTCTCGTCGCAACGCGGGTTGACGGCGCGAAGGTGAACAGCTCCGGGGAGCATCGATGCGCGTTCTAATCGTCGAAGACGAACCCAATCTCGGCCGCCAGCTGCGCTCGACGCTCGAAGGTGCGGGCTATGCCGTCGACCTCGCGACGGACGGCGAGGACGGCCATTATCTCGGCTCCACCGAAAGCTATGACGCGGTGATCCTCGACCTCGGCCTGCCCGAGATCGACGGGCTCACCGTCCTCGACCGCTGGCGCAAGGAAGGCCGCAAGATGCCGGTCCTGGTGCTGACCGCGCGCGACAGCTGGTCGGACAAGGTGGCCGGGCTCGATGCGGGCGCGGACGATTATCTTGCCAAGCCGTTCCAGACCGAGGAGCTGATCGCGCGGCTGCGCGCGCTCATCCGCCGGTCGTCGGGCAATGCCTCGTCGGAGCTCACCGCCGGCGACATCCGGCTCGACACCCGCTCGGGCAAGGTGACCAAGGCCGGCGAGCCCGTGAAGCTCACCGCGCAGGAGTACAAGCTCCTCTCCTACCTCATGCACCACAAGGGGAAGGTGGTCAGCCGCACCGAGCTGATCGAGCATATCTACGACCAGGACTTCGACCGCGATTCGAACACCATCGAAGTGTTCGTGACCCGCATCCGCAAGAAGCTCGGCGCTGACGTGATCACCACGATCCGCGGCCTCGGCTACAGCCTCGAAGAGCCGGCGGAGGCCCGCGCCAGTTGAACAAGGAGGCCGCCCCTGTTTCGGCGGCGTCCGAGCATCCATCCGCCGCCAGCCGGAGAGCGCATCGGCACCGCACCGGGTCGCTGACCCGGCGCATGATCGGCGTTGCGGCGATCTGGATCGTCGCGCTCCTGCTGATCGGCGGCTTCGGCCTGGATCGCGTGCTCTCGCGCACGTTCAGGGACGGGTTCGACAACCAGCTCGTCTTCCTTCTCAACCAGATGGTGGACGCGTCGGAGATCGACCCGATCGGCGAAGTGCGCTTCAGCCGGGCGCCG
Source organism: Bacillota bacterium (assembly GCA_050261135.1). GTDB lineage: Bacteria > Pseudomonadota > Alphaproteobacteria > Sphingomonadales > Sphingomonadaceae > Sphingomicrobium. The sequence goes on along the minus strand of JBLNCZ010000019.1, from coordinate 8,484 downwards.
GCCGACCAGCGGTTTCTGCAGCCCTACTCCGGTCTCTACTTCCAGATCAGCGGGGCCGGCCATGACACCTACCCGTCGCGGTCCTTGTGGGACCGGCGGCTGCGCGTCGCCGACCGCCACCGCGACCTGAAGCCGCACCTTTACGACAGCGACGAATTCTCGGCGCCCGGACACAAGGAAACGTTGCGGATCGCCGAGCGCGACGTGCAGCTTCCGGGGTCCAAGGTCTGGTGGCGCTTCCAGATCGCGGAATCGCACGAAGCTCTCGACAAGCAGATCCACCAGGCGCGGTCGATCCTGTTCTGGAGCTTCACGGCTCTGGGCGTTGGCCTCATCATCCTCGCCGCGCTGCAGACGGTCTACGGCCTGTGGCCGCTGCGCCGGGTGCGGCGCGAAGTGGCGGAAATCCGCTCCGGCGACAGGACGCGCATCGGCGGTGACTTCCCGGCGGAGATCCGGCCGCTGACCGAGGAGATCAACCAGCTGCTCGCGCATAGCGAGGAGCAGGCGGAGGAGGCGCGGCGCCACGCCGGCAACCTCGCCCACGCGCTGAAGACGCCGCTGACCGTGATCACCAACGCGGCGACGGCGAACACGCCTGACCTCGCCGATACCGTCTGCCGCGAAGCCGTTGTGATGCGGCGGCAGGTCGACCACCATCTGGCAAGGGCGCGGGCGATCGGCCGGCGCGCCGCGGCGCAGTCCCGCACGCGCGTGTGGGAGAGCCTTCAGGCGGTGCAGCGCGCGGTCGACCGCCTCTACGAGAATGTGACCATCGACATTGCCGGCAACCATGACGCGCAGGTGCGCGTCGAGCGCCAGGACCTCGACGAGATGCTCGGCAATTTGGTCGAGAATGCCGCGAAATATGGCGGCGGGCGGGTGTTCGTCACGGTCGAGCCGAAGGGCGAGATGGTCGACATCCTCATCGAGGATGACGGGCCGGGTATCCCCAAGGAGCGGCGCGGCGAGCTGTTCACCCGCGGCGCGCGGCTCGACACCACCGGCAAGCCCGGCACCGGCCTCGGCCTCGCCATCGTCCGCGACGTCGCCGAGATCTACGGCGGGAGCGTCTCGCTCGAGGAGAGCGAGGACCTCGGCGGGCTGCTCGCGCGGCTCGCGCTGCCGGCAGGTTAGGCCGCCGAAGCGAGTCCGCCATTCGTCGAAAAACCTTGCCAAAGGAGAGATGCTTGCCGCATGTCGCGAGCGATTCTCCGGAGGGGTGATAATCCATGAAATTCAAAATGTTGACGCTCGCCACCGCGAGCCTGATGGCAGTTGCGCTTCCCGCGGCGGCCAATGCCGGCAAGCCGGTCTACGGCGACTGGGGCTACAACGCCTCGGCGATGGACCAGTCGGTCAAGCCCGGCGACGACTTCTGGGCCTATGTCAACGGCACCTGGGACAAGAACACGCAGATTGCGCCTGATCGCGCTTCGGCCGGCCCGTTCGTGACCCTCTCCGACCAGGCGGAGAAGGACGTGCACGAGATCGTCCAGCAGCTCGCCAATGATCCGAATCGCGACCGCCTCGGCCAGCAGATCGGCGATTATTATGCGAGCTTCGTCGACACTGACGCGATCGACGCCGCCGGCACCGCGCCGCTCAAGCCCTATCTCGCGCAGATCGAGGGCGTGAAGACGCGCGCGCAGCTGCTCGCGCTGTTCATGAAGCCCGGCTTCGCCAGCCCGGTGGACGTCTCGATCATCCCCGACTTCAAGGATTCGTCGCGCTACGCGGCCGTCGCCGGCCAGGCCGGCCTCGGCATGCCGAGCCGCGAATATTATCTCGACGACAGCGCCAAGATGAAGGCGCACCGCGCCGCCTATCGCGACTTCATCATCACCATCGAGAAGCTGGCCGGGCTTCCCGGCGGCGCTGCGGCTGCCGATCGCATCATCGCGCTCGAGACCGAGCTGTCCAAGGCGCAGTGGCCCGCCGCCGAGCGCCGCGACATCGACAAGATCTACAACCCGATGACGCCGGCGCAGCTGCAGAAGCTCGCGCCGCAGTTCAATTGGACGTCGACGCTGGCGAAAGCGGGCCTCGGCAGCGCCAAGACGATCATCGTCACCGAGCCTTCGGCGGTCGCGGGCGCGGGCAAGGTCCTCGCCTCGACGCCGCTGTCGACCTGGAAGGAGTGGCTCGCGTTCCGCTTCGTCTCGAGCCACGCGAACGTGCTTCCCAAGGCGTTCGACGATGCGCAGTTCGCTTTCTATTCAAAGGACCTCAACGGCATCCAGCAGAAGCGCGAGCGGTGGAAGCGCGCCGTTGCGGCGACCAACCAGGCGCTCGGCGAGGGCGTCGGCGAGATCTACGTCAAGTCCCACTATCCGCCCGAATCCGAGCGGCAGATGAAGGAGCTGATCGCCAACCTGACCGACGCCTACCGCGAGCGGATCAGCAGCAACAGCTGGATGGACGACGAGACCCGCAAGGCGGCTCTCGAGAAGCTCGCCGCCTTCGAGCCGCGCATCGGCCACCCGGTGAAGTATATCGACTATTCGTCGATGAAGGTGGTCAAGGGCGATCCGCTCGCCAATTCGATGGCGGCCGCGGACTTCCAGTGGAAGCTGGAGCTGAGCCGCTTCCCCAAGCCCGTCGATCGGACGCTTTGGGGCATGTATCCGCAGACGATCAACGCCTATTACAACCCGCTGGCGAACCAGATCACCTTCCCGGCCGCGATCCTTCAGCCGCCCTTCTTCGATCCCAACGCCGACCCCGCCGCCAATTACGGTGCGATCGGCGCCGTCATCGGTCACGAGATGGGCCACGGCTTCGACGACGAGGGCCGCAAGTTCGACCCGAAGGGCAACCTTCGCGACTGGTGGACGCCGGAAGCCGCCAAGCTCTACTCGCAGCGCACCGAGACGCTGGTGAAGCAGTACAGCAGCTTCAGCCCGTTCCCCGGCGTGAACCTCAACGGCAAGCTCACGCTCGGCGAGAATCTCGGCGATCTCTCGGGCGTCGAGGCGGCCTATGCGGCGTTCAAGAAATATGAGGCGAAGCACGGCCAGTCGCCGGTGATCGACGGCCTGACCGGCGACCAGCGCTTCTTCATCGCCTATGCGCAGGCGTGGCAGGAGAAGGACCGCGAGGACGCCGAGCGCCAGCAGATCCTCACCGATCCGCACAGCCCGGGCAAGTATCGGGTCAACGGCGTCGTCCGCAACGTCGACGCCTGGTACAAGGCGTTCAACGTGCAGCCCGGCGACAAGCTCTACCTGCCGCCCGAGCAGCGCGTGCACATCTGGTAAGCGACTGAAGCGAGGATTCGGGGGAGGCAGGAATGAAGTTTCGTAGCGTTCTGTTGATTGCCGGCGCAGCGCTGGCGATCGCCTCCCCTGCCGCTTCGGCGCCCAAGGCTGCTTACGGCACCTGGGGCGTCGCGCTCGAGGACATGGACCGGAGCGTCAAGCCCGGCGACGATTTCTTCGAGTTCGCCGAAGGCACCTGGCTGAAGAAGCACCCGATCCCGGCCGACAAGACCGGCGCCGGCTACAATTACGAACTGCCCGACGAGATCGAGCAGCAGGTCAGGCAGATGGTCGAGCAGGTAGCCGCGAAGGCTGACACGCCGATCGCGCAGAAGATCGGCGACGCCTACGCCGCCTGGATGGATGAGCAGGGCATCGAGGCGCGGGGCCTCGCGCCGCTCAAGCCCTATCTCGCGCGCATCGACGCGGTGAAGAACCGCGCCGAGCTCGTAAAGCTGATGGCCGAGCCGTCCTACGCCGCGCCCATCTACCTCGGCATCTCGACGGACCAGGACGATCCGACCCGCTACACGGCGGTCGCGGGACAGGCGCGGCTCGGCCTGCCGACCCGCGATTACTACCTGCTCAAGGGCGAGAAATACGAGTCGATCCGCAAGGCGTACCACCAATATATCGCGGACTTGAGCAAGCTCGCCGGCCTCCCGGACCCCGAGGGCCGCGCCGACCGCATCCTCGCGCTCGAGACGCGCATCGCCAAAGACCAGTGGACTCCCGAGCGGCGCCGCGACCCGGTCGCGACCCACAACCCGATGACCCGCGCCCAGCTGATGAAGCTGGCGCCGCAGTTCAACTGGCCCGAAACGCTGCGGTCGATCGGCCTTGCGGGCGCGAAGAGGGTCGACGTTGCCGAGCCGAGCGCAGTGGCGGCGGCGGGCAAGCGCATCGCCGACGTGCCGCTCAGCACGTGGAAGGAATATCTCACCTATCGCTTCATCAGCGACCATGCGAACGACCTTCCCAAGGCGTTCGACGATGCTCGCTTCGGCTTCTACGGCCGCACGCTCAACGACGTCCCCGAGCAGCGCGCGCGCTGGAAGCGGGGGATCCAGATGCTCGACCAGAGCCTCGGCGAGGCGGTCGGGCAACTCTACGTCGCCAAATACTGGCCGGACGCGACGGCGAAGCAGGCGCAGGAGCTCGTCGACGACATGCGCGCCGCTTATGCCGAGAAGATCTCCGGCGCCTCGTGGATGGACGAGAAGACGCGCAAGGCGGCGCTCGAAAAGCTCGCCTCCTTCGACCCGCGCATCGGCCATCCGGTCAAGTGGATCGATTATTCGGACCTGAAGATTCGACGCGACGATCCGCTCGCCAACGCGGTCGCGAGCGAGCATTTCCAGTGGGAGCTGCAGCTCAAGCGCTTCCCGCACCCCGTCGACCGCACGCTCTGGGACATGACGCCCCAGACGGTGAACGCTTATTACGATCCGACCATGAACCAGATCACGGTTCCGGCCGCCATCCTCCAGCCGCCCTTCTTCGACGCCAATGCGGACCCGGCAGTGAATTACGCCGAGACCGGCGCGACCACCATCGGCCACGAAATGGGCCACGGCTTCGACGACCAGGGCCGCCAGTTCGACGCCAAGGGCCGCCTGCGCAACTGGTGGACTCCGGCGACGGCCGAAAAGTACAAGGTGAAGGCGGACAGGCTTGCAGCCCAGTTCGACCAGTACGAGCCGATCCCGGGGGTGCACATCAAGGGCAAGCTGACGCTCGGCGAGAACCTCGCCGACCTCGGCGGGCTCGAGACGGCCTATGCCGCCTACCGCCGCTACGTCGCGCGCCACGGCGAGCCGCCGGTGATCGACGGCTTCACCGGCGATCAGCGCTTCTTCATCGCTTACGCCCAGGCGTGGCAGGGCAAGCGCCGCGAAGGCGCCACCCGCCAGCAGCTGCTGAGCGACCCGCACAGTCCCGAAAAGTACCGGGTCAACGGAATCGTCCGCAATTTCGACCCCTGGTACAAGGCGTTCAACGTGCAGCCCGGCGACAAGATGTACCTGCCGCCCGAGCAACGCGTCCACGTGTGGTGACCGCGGGCAGGCGGGCTAGGCGGGAGAGACTGAGCATCGCCTCGGTGATGCTGCTCCTCATTCTCGCCCTTGCCGCTTTTGCGCTGAGCTACTTGGGTTCCCGCTCGCCCGGTGAATTCGTGCACGCCCTTTCCGCCGGGCCAAAGGACGGCAACTGGACCGCGATTGCCATTGATGGGCAGCGGATAGGTGCCGAGCGGTTCAGGCTGGTGATCCGCGATGGCAAGGTGGTCGGCGGTCGCGACGACTGCAACGACTGGGGCTACGCGTCGGAGCCTGACGCGAACGGTGAGCGGTCGATCATCAGCACGCTCCAGGCTTGCCCCGACACGGACATTCGCCGGCGGTTCCAGGCCATCATTGCATCCCCGACGCTCGACCTGACGAGCGACGGCCGCCTGCGTGCTTCCGGAAGCGGGCATAGCTCCGTGCTGGTGCGCTGCCGGTGGCGGAACGTCCACAGCACGCTTCCGGGCGGCGGCACGTCGGACATGGCCCGCTGCATGCCTGACGAATAGTCGCCGCATCCTTGCCGGGTTCATCAGCCCGGCCTAAGCGCGCAGCCGTGACCGCAACCATCCACAATCTCCAGGGCACCCGCGCGCCATCCCTCGACCCGCTCATGACGCTGGTCGCCGCCGATATGAATGGCGTCAACGCGGTCATTCTCGAGCGGATGCAGAGCAAGGTGGCGTTGATTCCGGAGCTTGCCGGGCACCTGATCGCCGGCGGCGGCAAGCGGATGCGGCCGATGCTGACGCTCGCCTGCGGGACCTTGCTCGGCTACCCCGGCACGCGTCACCACAAGCTGGCGGCAGCGGTCGAGTTCATCCACACCGCGACGCTTCTCCACGACGATGTCGTCGACGGCTCCGGAATGCGCCGCGGCAAGCGCACGGCGAACCTCATCTGGGGCAATCCTGCGAGCGTGCTGGTCGGCGATTTCCTGTTCAGCCGCGCCTTCGAGCTGATGGTCGAGGACGGCAGCCTCAAGGTGCTGCGCATCCTCAGCCATGCATCCGCGGTGATCGCAGAGGGCGAGGTCGAGCAGCTGACCGCCCAGCGGCAGATCGACACCGACGAGGAACATTATCTCGAGATCATCGCCGCCAAGACAGCCGCGCTGTTCGCCGCCGCGTGCCGCGTTTCGCCGGTCGTCGCCGAAGCGAGCGAGGACGCCGAGCTCGCGCTCGAATGCTACGGCCGCAACCTCGGTATCGCCTTCCAGCTGACCGACGACGCCATCGACTATGCGTCCGACGCCGCGACGATGGGCAAGGGCGTCGGCGACGACTTCCGCGACGGCAAGATGACGCTCCCCGTTATCCTCGCTTATGCGCGCGGAAGCGAGGACGACCGCGCCTTCTGGCGCTCCGCAATCTCGGGCGACCGCATCTCCGACGACGACCTCGCCCATGCCATTGCGCTGCTGAGGTCCACCGATGCGCTTGCCGACACGATCGAGCGCGCGCGCCAGTACGGCCGGCGGGCGGTCGATGCGCTCGCCATGTTCCCGGCGAGCAAAGCCAAGGCCGCGCTGGTCGAAGCCGCCGAGTTCGCGGTCGCCCGCGCTTACTGACGCTGTCCTACAGCATCGCGCCTGTGCCACAGGCGTGCCGTGCAACGATTCTTCTCGATTCCTGAGGTTCGTGTTGCGGCAACTTCTCGCGCGGGCGCACGCGCACGCGCGCGTGGAACTGTGAACTTTGGCAACATTCGATGAGCCGGCTGCCGATCGACGAAGTGCTTCCCGACCTGCTCGCCGCCCTGCGCGAGCAGGCCCGAGCGCTGCTGGTCGCGCCGCCCGGAGCGGGCAAGACGACGAAGGTGGCGCCGGCGCTCATCGGCGAGCAATGGTGCGGCGGACAGGTGCTGCTGCTGGTGCCGCGGCGCCTCGCAGCCCGCGCGGCTGCGGAGTTCATGGCTGCGGCCCTGGGCGAGAAGCCCGGCGAAACAATCGGCTATGCGACCCGCCTCGACACCAGGGTCGGCAAGGCGACGCGCGTGATCGCCATGACTCACGGCGTCTTCCTCGCGCGCATCGAAGCCGATCCCGAGCTTGCCGGCGTTTCGGCAGTGCTGTTCGACGAGGTCCACGAGCGCAGCCTCGACAATGACCTCGCGCTTGCGCTGGCGCTCGACGCGGCCGGCGCGTTGAGGCCGGACCTGCGGATCGTCGCAATGTCCGCGACGCTGGACGCCGAGCGCTTCGCGCGGCTGCTTGGCGGGCCGCCCGAGATCGTCAGCCAGGGCAAGAGCTTCCCCCTCGAAATTCGCTACGCCGGACGGGACGCAGCGGCGAGGATCGAACCGCAGATGGCCTCCGCGATCCGCGCGGCGCTTGTCGAACATCCGGGTTCGCTGCTCGCCTTTCTGCCCGGCGTCGCGGAGATCGAGCGCACTGCCGAAGCGCTCGGCGCGCTCGCGTCCGACATCGAGCTGCACAAGCTGCACGGCGGCATCGAGCCTTCGGCGCAGCGCCGCGCCCTCGCCGCGCCCTCCGCGGGCAAGCGCAAGCTCGTGCTCGCGACGAGCATCGCGGAGACCAGCGTGACGGTGGAGGACGTCCGCATCGTCGTCGACAGCGGGCTTGCGCGACGGCCGCGTTACGACCGCGGCGCCGGCCTCACGCGGCTCGTCACCGAGCGGGCTAGCCGCGCCGCCGTGACCCAGCGCGCCGGGCGTGCGGCGCGCCAGGCTCCCGGCGTTGCCGTCCGCCTGTGGGAGGAAGCGGCGACCGCCTCGCTTCCCGCGCACGATCCGCCGGAGATCCTCGAAGCCGACCTTTCGAGCCTGGTCCTCACCTCGCTGCTGTGGGGCGAGCCCGACCCGGCGCGCCTCCCCTTCATCGATCCGCCGCGCGCGGCGGCGGTCGACGAAGCGCGCAGGCGGCTGTCGAGCCTCGGCGCGATCGATGCGGAAGGACGGTTGACTGACCACGGCCGCGCGATTGCCGCTCTGCCGCTGGAGCCGCGGCTCGCGCACATGCTCATCGACGCCGACCGCCGCGGCTTTGCCGCCGCCGCCGCCGACGTCGCCGCCCTGCTCACCGAGCGCGGGCTTGGCGGCAACGATCCGGACCTGGAGGTCCGCCACCGCCGCTGGCGCCAGGAGCGCTCGCCCCGCGCCGAAGCAGCGCGCAAGATGGCCGCGCGCTGGGCACGCAT
>JBLNCZ010000018.1:0-164389 GCA_050261135.1 Bacillota bacterium | reverse complement strand
GTATCAATACCGGCTTTGGCAGGCGCGGGAGATTATCCGGGTACGCGTGACGATGGAACCACGGATCAACGCAGAAACGCGGGCCTATGTATCCCTTTATTCGGATCGGAAGCAGCCGGGTGGCGGCTATCGGGCGATTGCGGACGTGCTCAGTGACGAGGAGAGGCGCGAGGAGCTGTTACAACAAGCATTACGAGACATGGAAGCATTCAAGCATAAATACATCCAGCTAAAACGACTTGCGCCGGTGTTTGCCGCGATGGATCGAGTGCACGCGGAGATTGGGACGTTGCCCTTGGAAGCGACTGGGGAATGACACGGCAGGCCCGGCGGGCGCGGCGAGGCAAGGCTTGGCATGGCAAGGCGGGGCAGGGCAAGGCAGGCGAGGCAGGGCGGGGCACGGCGAGGCGGGGCAAGGCAGGGCAAGGCGGATATCGATCTGATCGCGCTTGCGCATAAAGCATGCGACGAGGAGGGTTGACCGTGGACAAGCTCTACAAATTGACCAATCAGCAAGGCCAAACCTATAACAACACTCAATGGGGCGAGGGCGTAACGCATCAAGTATCCGGTAAGGGTGAACTTTGTGGTCCCGGCTGGCTTCATGCGTACACCGATCCGCTGCTGGCGGTGTTGCTAAATCCGATTCACGTCAATATCAAGGATCCGATTCTTTGGGAATGCGAGGGTGAAGTCGGTAAAACAGATCACGGTCTGAAAGTTGGTTGTAAATGGTTGACCACTATCAAACAGATTCCCCTGCCGCAGATTACGACAGAGCAACGCATCAAGTTTGGCATTCTTTGCGCATTGGAAGTTTACGATGGCGAAGAGTTTACCACATGGGCAAAAGGCTGGATTTCGAGCAAAGACCGTTCTGCAGCGCGGGCAGCGCGGGCGGCGGAGGCGGCGGCGGAGGCGGCGGCGGAGGCGGCGGCGGTGGAGGCGGCGGAGGCGGAGGCGGAGGCGGAGGCGGCGGCGGAGGCGGCGGCGGAGGTGGCGGCGGCGGCGGAGGCGGCGGCGGCGGCGGTGGAGGCGGCGGCGGCGGTGGCGGAGGTGGCGGCGGAGGCGTGCTGCCGCCGGCGTTCCCTTGGTCGCCGTCGTTGCCGTTGTTGCCGTTGCACGGATTGCCGGTGCTGCCCGCGCAGGGGTCGCCCGGCGGCACGCCCTCGGGCGGACCCGTCTCAGTCGGCGGGCCCGGATCAGCTGGTGGCCCAGCCTCGGGCGGCGGTCCAGGATCGGAGGGCGGTCCAGCCTCTGGCGGTGGTCCTGGATCGGCAGGCGGACCAGCCTCGGGAGGTGGTCCCGGATCGGCAGGAGGCCCTGCATCCGGCGGCGGGCCGGGATCAGCCGGTGGACCAGCTTCGGGCGGCGGGCCCGGATCCGCAGGAGGCCCTGCATCCGGCGGTGGGCCGGGATCGGCCGGCGGCCCTGCCTCAGGCGGCGGTCCTGGATCGGCCGGTGGACCAGCTTCGGGCGGCGGGCCGGGATCAGCCGGTGGCCCTGCCTCGGGCGGCGGGCCCGGATCCGCAGGAGGTCCTGCATCCGGCGGCGGACCCGCGTCCGTGGGCGGTCCTGGATCTGCTGGCGGACCCGCATCCGTCGGCGGCGATGGATCAGCCGGAGGTCCCGCATCGGCCGGCGGCCCTGGATCCGCTGGCGGACCCGCATCCGCCGGCGGACCGGGATCGGCCGGCGGACCCGCATCTGGGGGCGGACCGGCGCCATCCGGCGGACCCGGATTTCCGCCGCTGGCGGCGGAGCTCGCATCGCCGGGAGCGCTGCTGGCGCTCAGCACGATATTGCCGTCCTCCACCCGCGCCTGGTCCGCAGGCGCGGCGGCGAGCGGCGTCACGAGCAGCGCATCGGCGTCGCCTCCGCTCGGCGGCAACGCGGTTGATCGGAGCGGTCCTGGCGTCCCGACCGTCACTCCTCTCGCTCGCGCGCCATGCGCGTGCGGAGCGGCCGCCGGAACGTAGACCTGGATATCGAACAGGCCGCGGTCGACCTTGACCTGCGGCGGCCCTCGGAGCGGCGGAAGCGAAGGCCCGGACGGCCGTCCGCCCGAACTGGTCGGCAGGAGACGGTCGGGAACCAACGGGAACAGCGGTGCCGCGCCGCCGCCGCGGCCCTTTCCGCCCGGCAACGCCTGCGGCAGGACCGGGCCGCGCGGAACGCCTGGCGGAGCCGCCAGCGCCGGCTGCGCAAGCAGTGCCGCGATCGCGCAGGCGCGCATCAGCGCCGCCCGGCGAGTCACGCGGGTCCTTGCCCCTTGCTTGTCCAAACGAACCACAGCGCTCCTTTCGCCCCAACAGGAGACGCGCATCCGCCAATTCGTACGCAGGAACCGCCACCCGAACAGCGAATCGGTTAACGAAGCAAGCAGATTCGTTAACTAGCTGTCCCAAAACGGGAAATTAACAGCCGTACTCAGCCTCTTGGCGATCGTTAAAGCATCGACTCGCCTGCTGCTGCGGCGATCCTAGGACAGGACTCGCTGCTCCGCGAACAATAGCTCGGGCGCAGGCTCGCTCGCGCCGAGCTGCGCAAGCGCGCTCTGCATTTCGGCCAGCAGCCACTCGCGGAACCGCTTCACCTTGGGCACCATGCGGCGCTCGCTCGGGTAGACCAGCCAATAGGCCCAGCCCCTCGTCGAGACGCGTTCGGGAAACGGCACCGTGAGCCGCCCTGCCGCGACGTCGCCCTTCCACAGCAAGGGCGTCAGCAGCGCAAATCCCTGCCCGGCCATGGCCGCATGTCCTTCGTCCGCCTGGCTGTCGAGCCGGACGCCCGGCCGGCGGAAGACTCCGTCGTCGGCGGGGACTCCATTGTCGGCGAACCACTGCAGCCACCATTCGTCGCTGGGATTGATCAGATGCTGGTCGGCGATGTCCTGCGGCTCGAGCTTGCGGCCGAGCTGGCGCTCCACCGCTGCGATGCAGTCGGGGCTCGCCATCGGCGTGAAGCTCGACTTGAACAGCTCGTGATGATCCAGCCCCTCCCAGTCGCCGCGCCCGGCGCGGATCGCCACGTCCGCGTCGCCCGAGCGCAGGTCGACCAGCTCGTTGCTCGTCGTCATCCTTACGGCGAGCTCGGGATGCGCGATCTGGAACGCGCCCAGCCGCCACGCGAGCCAGGTGTTCGCGAACGTGTGCGTGGTGGTGATGGTAAGCAGCGACTCGTCCTCTTCGCGATGGCTCGCGAACGCCGTCTCGATCGCGTCGAACGCGCTCGACAGTGACGGCAGCAGCCGCGCGCCGAGCGGCGTCAGCCTGACCCGCCCCTTCTCGCGCACGAACAGCGGCGATCCGAGCCGCTCCTCGAGGCTCTTAACCTGGTAGGAGACCGCCGCCTGGGTCATTCCGAGCTCGGCCGCGGCGGCAGTGAAATTCTCGGTCCGCGCGGCCGCTTCGAAGGCGCGGATGGCGGCGAGCGGAGGAAGTTTCCTCATCAGTCCGGTCTTTGGCGTCTGGGATCCCCGTCGAAGCTCGTCCGACACAAGGATCATAAGCCTCATTTATAACAGCTGTCGAGCGTTTGATTGGCGAAACGAGACGCCGATTCGTACATAGCATCCAAGCCGCCGGCGAGGTCGAGATCCCTCCCCTCCCAGCCCCCCTCGCCGGCGGCAGTCAACAGGAAGGAACCACCGCCATGACTTATGGCCACAGCACCCGTGCGCCTGCCCCGAGCGCGCTGGTCGAAAAGGCTCTCGCAAGGGCCTCCGGCACCTGGGGCGGTTACCAGGCGTGGCGGCAGCTCGATCCCGAAGAGCGGCTCGACCTCGTCGAGAAGGCTCTCGGCTGCGCCGCCAACGACTGCATCGACGACTTTCCGCTGGCGCTCTGACGCCCGCGCGCTGGACGAAAGGATGGTCACCATGATCGACGAGATTTTCGACCGCAATTACCAGGCGGGCCGCGCCGAGCTGAACGGCGCGCTCCTTGCCGGCCTGACGCGCCTCGGCCGTGCCGTCGGCAACGCCTTCGCCGTCCTCCACCGGATCGAATATTCGGAGCCGTGGGCGGCCCGCCAGCGCAAGGCCCGCTCGCATTGATGTGAAAAGAGGAGGGCGGACTAGCACGCACCGCCCTCCTCGCTTATAGCCGCGGCTCCTTCCATGTTACCGTTGGAGTGACGCGAACCGTGGCTCGCCGCCGCCAGATTTACGAGGGCAAGGCCAAGATCCTCTACGAGGGTCCGGAGCCCGGCACGCTCATTCAATATTTCAAGGACGACGCCACCGCGTTCAACGCGCAGAAGCGCGGCACGATCAGCGGCAAGGGCGTGATCAACAACCGCATCTCGGAGCATATCTTCACTGCTCTGCAGACGATCGGCGTCCCCACCCACTTCATCCGCCGCGTCAACATGCGCGAGCAGCTCATCCGCCAGGTCGAGATCATCCCGATCGAGGTGGTGGTCCGCAACGTCGCCGCCGGCTCGCTTTCGAAGCGCCTCGGGATCGAGGAAGGCACGCAGCTCCCGCGCACGATCATCGAATATTATTACAAGGACGACGCGCTCGGCGACCCGATGATCGCCGACGAGCATATCGCCTGCTTCGGCTGGGCGACGCAGGACGAGATGAACGACATCGCCGACATGGCGATCCGCGTGAACGACTTCCTGTCCGGCATGTTCGCGGCGATCGGCATCCGCCTCATCGACTTCAAGCTCGAGTTCGGCCGGGTCTGGGACGGCGACTATGCCCGCGTGATCCTCGCCGACGAGATCAGTCCCGACGGCTGCCGCCTGTGGGACATGAAGACCAACCAGAAGCTCGACAAGGATCGCTTCCGCCAGGACCTCGGCGGGGTCGAGGAAGCCTATCAGGAAGTCGCCCGCCGCCTCGGCCTTCTCCGGGAGGACGACGATTTCGCGGTGCTCGACTTCGACCAGCACCGCAAGAAGCGCGGCAAGTAAGCCGCTCGCCGCCGACTAGATCATCCGGCAGAAGGCCGGCGCGCGGTGTTCGCCGCACGCGTCAGGCTTCGAATGCGTGCTTTTCCAATATTTCATCAGGCCGAGCTGTTCCGCCACGGCGGGGAAGCCCGGCTCGTCCAGAACCTGTCGCATGGAGGGATACCAGAACAGCGCAGGTCCGGGAAAATCCTGCGACCCGAGCCGGGCTGCAATCTTCAAGGCGCCCTTCTTTTCGCCGAGCCGCCCCAGCAGCAACGCGACTTCGCCCCACTGTTGATCTTCGGGAAGAGCGAGGAGCGCCTGTATGGCGCTTGTCTTTTCCGCGGCGTCGGCTGACGCGGCCGCGCGATAGCCTTTCAGTAGCGCCGCCCGTAACTGTGCCGGCAAAGGCACCTTAGGGTCCGCGAGAGCCGCGGTGTCGCCGGTAGCGGCGGCTGCGGATGCTCTGATGGATCCCGCGAAACCGGCATCGGGCGCAAGGTCGATCGCGGCCTGATAGTAGGCCTTTGCCTCCTGCGGCTTCCCCGCGGCAACGAGCGCATCCGCGAGCGTCAGCGGCGTGTAGACGTAAAGCGCCAGCATGTCGTCGGCCTCGCGAAGCTGGTCGACCGCTTCGGATATGCGGCCAACTTTCGACAGCAGCCAGCCATATTGATGATGCTCGCATCCGCAATCCAGTCGCCGCGCCGCGACAGCGCGCTTCAGCAACTGTTCGCGCCCGGCCCAGTCCTGCGGGTCGATCATCAACGACTTGATCCACAAAGCTTCACTGTTTCGCGGGTCGAGCGCGACGGCGCGGTCGGCGGCTTGACGGCCATTGGCGCGCGCCTGCTCGGCCGCCCGTGGGTTCTCGGCGCTCAGGCCGGTCTTCCACCACGAGCCCGCCACCGCGGCCCAGCCCCACGAAAAGTCGGGCGCGGCAGCGACGACCCGCTGCGCGGGATACAGGGCCTCATGGCCCTTCAGCATGTCCGGATCCCAATAGGCTTGGCAGAATTGCATGTAGTCGCGGAAGATCGCGTCCGACAGCCGCCTGCGATAGGTGGATGCGCCGAACAGGCCGCAGCGGACCACATTACCGGCGTCGACCGCGACGTGGCGCGGGACCTTGGCGACCTCGCTGCCATCATAATTGAAAGTGCCGGTCCATAGCGTCTCGCCGGAACGCTCGTTGCTGAGACGCGTGATGACCCTGACCGACTGGCCGTCGCGCTGGATCGTTCCGCCGATCGCATAGGCGGGACCGGTGCCAGCGGCTGGTGCAGATGCGGTCGACACCCCCACGACGCCGTCCTCGTTGAACGCGGCGGCTATCTCGGCATCCACCGTCTCGCCGAATGTCGCGGGCAGGTCTGGAGACAGCAGTTGAAAGCCGCCGAGGCGAACGACCATGCTGTGCGCCGCCGCCTTGCGCGGCCACAGCCAATATGCCGAGGCGGCCACGATGAGGAGGAACACGCCGAGCGCCGCCACGGTCATGGAGCGGCTTGCGAAGCGACGTGTGCGCTGGTGTGCGGACGCGGCGGGCGCGACCTTTGCCGCACCGCCGGAGAAGTCGCTGGCCCGGCTGACGACCAAGTCCATTGCCCGGTCCCAGCCTTCGAAAGCGTCGATCCACTGGCGTGTCGACAGCTCGTAGGCGAAGGCATCGCCAGGCTCGACTTCCTCGATCCGCAACGCGATCACGGGAATGCGGTGGCGGCTCGCTAGCGAGAGCTCCTTCTTGATCTCGTCGCTCTGGTTTGCCGCTTTCGAAAAGACGAGGACGACGGCTGAAGCGCCGCGGATCGCGCGGACGATCGCTTCCTGGTAGTTATCGCCAGGCGCCACGTCGCGAGTCGAAATCCAGCACTTCAGCCCGCGCGTTTCGATGGCCTCGCAGACCGACAGCGCTTGCTTGCGATCGCTCGTCGCATAGCTGACGAAGACCGGGCGCGGGGCCTCGCGAGCTTCATCTCCGGCTGCTTCCCGCTGGTTCACCGCTTCCCCTGCGCGACCGGCGAAAATCTACGGGAACATCACGACGATGAGAAGCTCAATCCGGCTTGGCCTTCTGCACGCCTGCGCCGGCCTCCAGCACCTCGAAATGCACGACCTCCGGCTCGAGCTCGAGCAGGTAGCCGGCATCGAAATCGTAATATTTCGCCTTCGTCAGCTCGGCGCCCGCAAAGCGGCGGACCGCGTCCAGCTCCTCCCACAAGGTGAACATCTCCACGTGGACGATGTCCCCCTCGGCGCGATGCAGGCACCAGGCAGCGAGGTTGCCGGGCGTGGAGCGGTAGTCCGCCAGGCCGACCTCCTTCATGAGCTTCAGATATTCGTCGGCCTTCGAAGCCGGGATGCGGCCGTGCCACCGTCGTGCGATCATCGGGAGCGTCCTTTCCGTCGACGTCCTCCCAGCCGGCGCCTGCCATAGCCCAACGGCGATCGAACCCGCCACTGTCCTACAGCCGCCTTGCTGTGCTTAAGGGCGCTCGATGCTGCGCTTCGCCCCCGACAACTCCCATGTCCGTCCGGATCGGAGCGGCGGTCCTCGCGTGCGCGCGCGTGGAACTGTGAACTTTGGCAACTTTCGCGCCGCATGAGCACGTCCCGGGCCCGTGTCGTCACGCTGAATGCAGCGCTCGGTCCTCTCGACTACCGAGTCCCTGACGGAATGCCCGTGCAGCCGGGTTCCATCGTCATCGCTCCGCTCGGGCCGCGCCAGCTGCTCGGCGTTGCATGGGAAGCCGACCGGCTGCCGACGAACGAAGTGCCCGATGCCCGGCTGCGCCCCCTCGCCGGCGTGATGGACGTGCCGCCGCTGGCCGCGCCGCTGCGGCGGCTGTGCGAGTGGACGGCCGATTATTATCTCGCGCCCCTCGCCTCGGTGCTGCGGATGGTGCTGCCCTCGTCCGCCGCCCTCGACGGCCCGCGCCAGCTCACCGAATATCGGCCGACGGGCCTCGTCCCCGAACGAATGACGCCGCAGCGCGAGAAAGCGCTGGCTTCCCTCGAGGGCCGGCAGGGCACGATCCGCGAGCTCGCCAACCATGCAGGCGTCAGCGACGGCGTGCTGCGCGGCCTCGTCAATGCCGGCGCTCTCGAAGCGGTCGCGGTGGATGCCGACCGGCCGCTCGCCTGCCCCGACCCGGGCTACGCGCCCCCCGAACTCAATGACGAGCAGCGCGACGCGGCCTCGAGCCTCGCCTCCGCCATCGGGAAAGGCTTCGACCCGGTCCTGCTCGACGGCGTCACCGGATCGGGGAAGACCGAAGTCTATTTCGAAGCCATCGCCGAGTGCCTCCGCCAGGGAAAGCAGGCGCTCGTGCTCCTCCCCGAAATCGCGCTGACCGAACCGTTCCTCAAGCGCTTCGAGGCGCGGTTCGGCTGTTCGCCCGTTGCCTGGCACTCGGACCTGCGCTCGTCGCAGCGCCGGCGCGCCTGGCGGGGCATCGCGAGCGGCGAAGCGGCGGTTACCGTCGGCGCCCGTTCGGCGCTCTTCCTCCCCTACCCGAACCTCGGCCTGATCGTCGTCGACGAGGCGCACGAGCCCAGCTTCAAGCAGGAGGAAGGCGTCCAGTACCACGCCCGCGACACCGCCGTGATGCGCGCCAAGTTCGAGGACATTCCCGTGATCCTCTCGACCGCGACTCCCCCGATCGAGAGCCGCCACATGGTCGAGCTCGGCCGCTACCGCGAAGTTTCGCTTCCGCAGCGCTTCGCCGGCGCCTCGCTGCCGCAGATCCGCGCCATCGACCTGACTCAGGACCCGCCGCCGCGCGGCCGCTGGCTCGCTCCGGAGCTGGTGAGCGAGCTCGAGGCGAACCTCGACCGGGGCGAGCAGTCGTTGCTGTTCCTCAACCGTCGCGGCTTCGCCCCGCTCACGCTCTGCCGCCACTGCGGCCATCGCTTCCAATGCCCCAACTGCACCGCCTGGATGGTCGAGCACCGGCTCATGCACCGGCTCGCCTGCCACCATTGCGGCCATGTGATGCCGCCGCCGAAGGCGTGCCCGGAATGCGGCGAAGAGGACAGCCTCGTTGCCTGCGGGCCGGGAGTCGAACGCATCGCCGACGAGGTCGCCGCGCTGTTCCCGGAGGCGCGGACTGCGATCGTGACTTCGGACACCATCTGGTCGCCGCTCCGTGCGGCCGAATTCGTCGGCGCGATGGAGGCGGGCGCGATCGACGTCGTCATCGGCACGCAGCTCGTGACCAAGGGCTATCACTTCCCCAACCTGACCCTGGTCGGCGTGGTCGATGCCGACCTCGGCCTCGCCGGCGGCGACCTTCGCGCGGCGGAGCGCAGCTTCCAGCAGATCCAGCAGGTCGCGGGCCGCGCGGGCCGCGGCGACAAGCCCGGCCGCGTGCTCGTCCAGACCCACGACCCGGACGCGCCGGTGATCGCCGCGCTAGTCTCGGGCGACGCGCCGGGCTTCTACGCTGCCGAGACGGAGGCACGCCGCGAGGCCGCCATGCCGCCGTTCGGCCGCCTCGCCGCGATCGTCGTCTCGGCCGAGGACGCCGCCGAGACCGAGGCGGTTGCGCGGCGGATCGGCAATGCCGCGCCCCAGGTCGAAGGCATGGCCGTGTTCGGCCCCGCCCCCGCGCCGCTTGCGATGCTCCGCGGCCGCCACCGCCAGCGGCTGCTCGTCCATGCCCGGCGGAGCCTCGACGTGCAGGACGTCATCCGCGACTGGCTCGGCGCGATCGAATGGAGTTCGAAGGTCCGCGTCAGCGTCGACGTGGACCCCTATAGTTTCCTCTAAAAAGCTTGACCGCTCAGGGGCTTGCACAGTCGCTTCAGATGCGCAACGTTGCACTTGCCGAAGAAGGGGGGCTGATGTTCCGGTTGCTTGTTGCGCTGCTCGCCGCGACGCTCGCCGTCGCTGCGGCGGCTGCCGAGCCGGCGTGGGAAGCTGCGGAGACGCAGCATTTCATCATCTACAGCAAGAGCCCGCCCGAGCGGGTCCAGCAGCTCGCGACCGAGGTCGAGAGCTACGACAAGCTGATGCGGATGGCGACCGGCATCCGCGAAGACGTGCAGCCGGTGAAGGTCCGCATCTATGAGGTCGACGGGCTCGAGGACATCCAGAAGGCGCTCGGCCTCGACTACACCAGCACGATCGCGGGCTTCTACAGCAGCAATTCGCTCGGGCCGTTCCTCGTCACGCCGCGCAAGATGGAAGCGCGCGTCGACCCCGACTTCACCGCCGACCTCGTGCTGCACCATGAATATGCCCACCATTTCATGCTGCAATATTTCCCGGCTGCTTACCCCGGCTGGTACACCGAGGGGTTCGCCGAGCTCATCGGTTCGAGCAAGATCATGCCCGACGGCCGCATCGGCTACGGAATGCCCGCGAAGCAGCGCGGCCACGACATCGCGCTCGGCTGGGTGCCGCTGCAGGAGCTGCTGACGAGGGAGAAGCCGTCGGGCGTTGACCGCTACGCCCAGGGCTGGGCGCTCACCCATTTCTTCACCTTCGACAAGACGCGTTCGAAGCAGTTCCGCGCCTATCTCGCCGCGCTCAATGCCGGCCAGTCGCTCAGCGACGCCGCGAAGCTGTTCGGCGATCTCAACGCGCTCGACCGCGAGGCCCGCGCTTACGTCACCAGCGGCAGCTTCGAATACCGGCCGGTTAAGGTCGATATCGCCAAACCTGTGATCCAGCGCGTCCGCCCGCTCGGTCCCGGCGAAGCGGCGCTGATCCCGCAAGTCGTCGCTTACGACGACAACGACCTCAACGACATCAAGAGCAAGGGCGCGCGCGACCATGAGCTCGCCCGGCGCGAGCGCAACCTCGAGCAGACGCGGGCGGTCGTCCAGCGCTTCCCGAACGATCCCTTCGCGCTCTATTTCCTCGCCGAGATCGAATATTCGCTCGGCAATTACGCGCAGTCCGAAGCGGCCGCCGACCGACTGCTCGCGCTTCAGCCCGACAATGTCCACGGCCTTGCCAGGAAGGCGATGGCAATGGCCGTCCAGTCCCGCAACCTGCCCGCGGCGCAGAAGAGCGCGAAGCTGGAGCAGGCGCGGGCGCTCGCGGCCAGGGCCAACCACATCGACACGCAGGACCCGCTGCCGCTGCTCGCTTATTACGAAAGCTTCCACGAAGCGGGCGAGAAGGCGCCGGAAATCGCCGTCGAAGGGCTGATGCAGGTCGTCTCCACGGACCCTCGCGACAATCGCCCGCGCGAGCTGCTCGTCGACGAGCTCGCGTCCAAGCACAAATGGGCCGACGCCATCGCCTGGCTCGCCCCGCTCGCCAACGATCCGCACGATTCTCCGGCCCGCGATTCCGCCCGGAGCAAGATGGCCTGGCTGAGGTCGCAGCTCGCGGGCCAGCCCGCCTCCGCGCAGGCATCGAAATAGGGGGCAGCATGCGTCTTTCACTCACCTGCATGTGCGCCGCCGCGCTGCTTGCCGCAGCCCCCGCCAGCGCCGCCTGGTACAAGGCGGCGTCGAAGCATTTCGTCATCTACGCCGACGAGAACCCGAAGGCGCTGCGGGCATTCTCGGAGAAGCTCGAGCGGTTCGACCAGGCCGCGCGCATCTCCATGTCGATGGAGGACCCGCAGATCGGCGACGGCAACCGCCTGACCGTCTTCGTCGTGCCGTCGGAAAAGGAAGTCCACGCGATCCTCGGCGACAAGAATGCGTGGCAGTCCGGGTTCTACACCGGCCGCGTGGAGGGGTCGCTCGCCTACGTGCCGAGGCACACCGAGGCGATGGACGATCCCGACGCGCTCTTCTTCCACGAATATACGCACCACCTGATGATGCAGGAGCTCGATCGGCCCTATCCCGAATGGTACGTCGAGGGCTTCGCCGAATTCCTCTCGACCGCGAAATTCGATCCCGACGGCTCGGTGTGGTTCGGCCAGCCGCTCCAGAGCCGCGCCTACAGCCTGCTCAACGAGAGCCCGCCGACGTTCGAGCAGCTCGCCGCCGGCCTCCACGGGAACATGACCGATCTCCAGCTGGACGCCTTCTACGGCCGCAGCTGGCTGCTGACCCATTATCTCCTGCTCGAGCCCAGGCGTGCCGGGCAGCTCGCCCGCTACATCAACACGCTGGCCAAGGGCGAGCCGCCGATGCAGGCCGCTCGCGAGGTGTTCGGCGACCCGAAGCAGCTCGACCGCGAGCTCAACACCTACGTCACCCAGCGGCTGCTGGCGTTCAAGATCGGCGGGCAGCGGATCAGCGTCGGCAATATCGACGTGCAGCCGCTGAGCGCCGGCGCCGCGCAGGTGATCCTTGCCCGGGCGAGGATCAAATATTCGGGCGATGATTCCGGCGCCGAAACCCGCGCGGCGCAGGTCCGGCCGATCGAGAGCCGCTATCCGGGCGACGAGCTCGTCGAGGCTACGCTGGCGGAGGCCGAGCTCGACGCCGGCCATGCGGACGCGGCGGAAGCCGCGGCCGTTCGCGCCCTTGCCGCCAATCCGCGCGACACCGAAGCGCTGGTGCTGAAGGCCCGCGCGCTCGAGGCGAAAGCGAAAAGCGCCGAAGGCGAAACGAGAACCGCCATGTTCGACCAGGCGCGCGCGAGCTTCATCGCGGCCAACAAGATCGACACCGAGGACCCGGAGCCGCTCTACGATTATTACTGGTCCTACCTGCTCGAGGGCCGCCGCCCGACCGACAATGCGATCGCGGCGCTTCACTACGCATCCGACCTCGCGCCGCAGGACATTGGAGTCCGCATGAACTCGGCGATCGCCTACCTCGAGGAGGGCAAGCTCAAGGAAGCGCGCTCCACCCTCACCGTCGTTGCATACCAGCCCCATGCCGGCGAAGCCGCCGATCTCGCCAAGCGGATGATGTCGGACATCGACTCCGGCGACGCGAAGGCCGCGCTGAGGGAAATGGAAGCTGCTCCTAAGAAGCAGTCGGCGTCGAACTGAGGCGGCGGCGCACCCACCACGGGGCGATCACTTCGCCGCGCTTCACCGCGAGCCAGACGATCCACAGGCCGGCCGCCGTCGCGATCACCATCGCGAACAGCGATGCCTCGAGCCCGAAGCCACCGCCGGACAGCAGCGCCGGTCCGGAAAGCTTCGCCTGGACTAGCCCGTGCTCGTCGAGGCCCGAGACCGGAACATCGAAGATCTCGCCCTGGGTGAAGTTCCATGCCGCGTGGAGGCCCATCGGCAGCCACAGGCTGCGGGTCAGCATGTAGGCCCCGCCGAGCAACACGCCCGCCTCGACCGCGATGCCGAACGCGGCGACCAAGGACGCGTTGGGGTTCATCAGATGCGCCGCGCCGAACAAAGCGGAGGTGAGGAGAAGCGTCACCCAGCTGCCCGCGAATTCCTCGATCCATCGGAACAGGATGCCCCGGAACAGCAGCTCCTCCATGAAGGCCGGCATGATCGCCGCGGTGACGAGCTCGTGGACGAGCTGGCTCGCGTCGCCCTCGCCGACGATGTTGTAGACGTCGGCGACCGCGGCCGCTCCGACCGACAGGGCCATGATCATGAAGCCCATCAGCATGCCGATGCCGAGGTCGGGCAGCGCGCGGCTGCCCCTCAGATCGTCGCGGGGACGCTCGCCCAGCCGGCTGATGACGAGCTTGTAGGTGAGGAGCACGAAGAGGAGGGTGAGGCCGTTGCGGACCAGCGTCCGCGCCATCGCGGAGTGCAGCGGAACGGCCGAGAGAGCGGACTGCGCGAGCGCCGCTGCGAGCAGGAAGAGCGCCACTGCGATCACCAGCGCGACGAGCGGGAAATCGACGATCCGCCGCCACAGCGGCTTGCCCGCTACTTCCTTTGCACTCTCGCTCATGGTCGAACCCCCGCTGCGGCCGTTGAGCCGAACGCGGCGGGCTCGGCAAGCGCTTTATCGAGCCAGCGGCAGCTCCGGCGACCGGTCCTGACGGCCCTCGGCATCGAGCAGCTTGCGTTTCCGGTCCAGCCCGCCGGCATAGCCGCCGAGCGTCCCGTCGCTGCGGATCACCCGGTGGCACGGAATGAGCACCGCGACATGGTTGTCGCCGTTCGCCGTCCCGACCGCCCGAACCGCCTTCGGCTGGCCGATCGCTGCGGCGATCTCGGCATAGCTGCGCGTCTCGCCCGGCGGGATTTTCCGTAGCTCGCGCCACACCGCCTCCTGGAAAGCGGTGCCGGCGACGTCGATCGGCAGGTCGGGCGCTGCGAGGGGCCGCTCGATGGCGGCGAGCGCTCCCTCGACCAGCTCCTTCAGGCCGCCCTCGTCCCTGACGATCGTCGCATTGGGGAACAGCCGCCGAAGCGAGGCTTCGCTGTCGTCGAAGGTGAGGCGGCAAATGCCTTTGGACGTCGCGGCAATCAGCATCTGGCCAAGCGGGCTATCGAAGGTCGTCCAGCGGATCGTCTCGCCGCGCCCGCCGTCCCGCCACGCCGAAGGCGTCATCCCGAGCCTCTCCTTCGCATCGCTGTAGAAGCCGCTCGGGCTTTGATAGCCCGCGTCATAAACCGCATCGGTGACGCGGCCGTTCGCCTTCAGCGCCTCTTGGGTGCGGCGATTGCGGAGCGCCCGGGCATATTCCGCCGGCGACACTCCGAGGTCGCGCTTGAAGATGCGCTGGAAATGGTGGGGCGCATAGCCGACGGCGTCGGCGAGCTCGGCAAGGCTCGGCGGCTCCTCCGCCCGTTCGATCAGGCGGACCGCTGCGGCCACGGCCTCGCGGTCGCGGCCGACCTCGTCCGGCTTGCAGCGCATGCACGGGCGATAGCCGGCGGCCCTCGCCTCCTCGGTCGAAGCGTAGAAGGTCACATGCTCGCGCTTCGGCCGCCGCGCCGGGCAGCTCGGCTTGCAGTAGATGCCCGTGGTCGAGACGGCGCCGATGATGCGGCCGTCCCAGCTCCGGTCGCGGCGCATGAACGCCGCCCAGGCGGTGTCCGGATCGAGGCGCGTGACGGTCGCCATCGCCCCTGCTCTACGCTCGCCGGCTTTTGGTGCAAGGCTCGCCATCTCAGTGCCTTTCGATCTTCGCCGAGAAGCAGCCGCGCACCGCATTGTGGGCGTGGATCGTCTCGACTTCGGGATTGTCGAACAGCTCGCGGACACCCGCGTCAGCTTCCCCGGGCTGGGCCAGGAGCGCCGCGGCCATCATCCCCCTGCTGTCGAAACCGCGGAGCGACAGCACGCGTGTTTCGAACACCGGCGGGACCTCGTCGATATACTCCGCCTGGTCGGTGTCCGCGACGAAGATGGCGTGGCTCGCCCGATAGGGGTTCGCGACGTCGTGGCTGACGTGGTTGAGCAGCAGCACCTCCTCGCCGATGTCGCGGTCCACCAGGCTCACGCGGCACGGGAAGCTCGGCTTCTCGGTGACGGTCATGCGAACGATGCTGCGCGTGGCGAGCTCCTCGTTCGACAGCTGGAAGAGCGGCTTGTAGGGCGCCGGATCAAGGCCCGTGATTCGGTAGGTCATGCGGGGTCTTTATGGGAATGCCCGGTCCGTCGCTTCCGCTGGCTTGCGGTCAAACCAACAGCCCCTCTCCCCTCGCGGGAGAGGGTTGGGGAGAGGGGGGCGTAAGAGCGAGGTTCGCCCCCTCTCCCTGCTCCGCTCCGCTGCGCTGTCCCTCTCCCGCGGGGGGAGAGCGACGAAGAGGCGGTTGCATCGCTTCAAGGCGCTTGCTAGGGGCCGCGCAACCGGTCGGGGGCGTGCGGCGCAAGCCGTTTCACGCCCCGTTTTTCGCATCGGGGCAACATTCCGTTTCTGGAGCTTTTCGCGCGTGGATAATTCCGGCGGCATTCGGGCCAGCTTAGCAGGGCGCTACGCGTCCGCTTTGTTCGACCTCGCTCGGGACCAGCGGCAGATCGAATCCGTCGGCAAGAGCCTCGACGCGCTGGGCCAGGCGCTGCTCGATTCGAAGGACTTCAACGAGCTGGTGACGAGCCCGCTGGTTTCCCGCGAGGAAGCCGGCAAGGCCTTCGCGGCGCTCGCGCCCCAGCTCGGGCTCGACCCGATCACCACCAATTTCGTCGGCGTCCTCGCCCGCAACGGCCGCAAGGGCGAGCTGCGCAACGTCATCCGCGCCTTCCGCCGCCTCGCCGCCGAGCATCGCGGCGAAGCGACAGCCGAGGTCGTTACGGCCCGGCCCTTGAATGACGACCAGCTTGCCGCGCTGAAGCAGCAGCTTCGCGCCCGCGCCGGCCGCGACGTCAACATCGACGCGACCGTCGACCCGAACATCCTCGGCGGCATCGTCGTGAAGCTGGGAAGCCAGCAGATCGACGCCTCGATCCGCACGAAACTCAACCGACTCGCTTTGGCGATGAAAGGCTAAGACAGACCCATGGACATCCGCGCCGCTGAAATCTCCCGCGTCATCCGCGACCAGATCGCGAACTTCGACGCCGAAGCGCAGGTCTCCGAAGTCGGGACCGTGCTCTCGGTCGGCGACGGCATCGCCCGCATCTACGGCCTCGACAATGTCCAGGCCGGCGAGATGGTCGAGTTCGACAACGGCACCAAGGGTATGGCCCTCAACCTCGAGGCCGACAATGTCGGCGTGGTGATCTTCGGCTCCGACGCCGAAATCCAGGAAGGCTCGACCGTCAAGCGCACGGGCACGATCGTCGACGTTCCCATCGGCAAGGGGCTGCTCGGCCGCGTCGTCGACGCGCTCGGCAACCCGATTGACGGCAAGGGCCCGATCGAGTTCACCGAGCGCCGCCGCGTCGAAGTGAAGGCGCCCGGAATCATCCCGCGCAAGTCGGTGCACGAGCCCGTCCAGACCGGCCTCAAGGCGCTCGACGCGCTGGTCCCGATCGGCCGTGGCCAGCGTGAGCTGATCATCGGCGACCGCCAGACCGGAAAGACCGCCGTCGCGCTCGACGCCTTCATCAACCAGAAGGAAATCAACAAGTCGGGCAAGGAGAGCGAGAAGCTCTACTGCATCTACGTCGCGGTCGGCCAGAAGCGCTCGACCGTCGCCCAGATCGTCCGCGCGCTCGAAGAGAATGGCGCGATGGAATATTCGATCGTCGTCGCGGCGACGGCCTCGGAGCCTGCGCCGCTGCAGTTCCTCGCGCCCTATACCGGCTGCGCAATGGGCGAATATTTCCGCGACAACGGCATGCATGCGGTCATCGTTTATGACGACCTTTCGAAGCAGGCCGTCGCCTACCGCCAGATGTCGCTGCTGCTTCGCCGCCCGCCCGGCCGCGAAGCTTACCCCGGCGACGTCTTCTATCTTCATAGCCGCCTTCTCGAGCGCGCCGCGAAGATGAACGACGAGCATGGCGCGGGCTCGCTGACGGCGCTTCCGGTCATCGAGACCCAGGCGGGCGACGTGTCGGCCTACATCCCGACCAACGTCATCTCGATCACCGACGGCCAGATCTTCCTCGAGACCGACCTCTTCTACCAGGGCATCCGCCCGGCGATTAACGTCGGCCTGTCGGTCAGCCGCGTCGGCTCGGCCGCGCAGACCAAGGCGATGAAGAAGGTCGCAGGCTCGATCAAGCTCGAGCTCGCGCAATATCGCGAGATGGCCGCCTTCGCGCAGTTCGGCTCGGACCTCGATGCTTCGACCCAGAAGCTGCTCGCCCGCGGCGCGCGTCTGACCGAGCTGTTGAAGCAGCCGCAGTTCAACCCGATGCCGGTCGAGGAGCAGGTCGCCTCCATCTACGCCGGCACGCAGGGCTTCCTCGACAGCGTCGATGTGAAGGACGTGGTCCGCTACGAGGCGGCGATGCTGAGCTTCCTCCGCTCGGACAAGCCGGAGATCCTCGCCAAGATCCGCGACACCAAGCAGCTCGACGACGACACCGCCGCCGCGCTCAAGGATGCGCTCACCGAGTTCGGGAAGACCTTCGCTTAATGTCCTTCGAGACGCGTCTTCGACAGGCTCAGCCGCTCCTCAGGATGAGCGGGGTTTCCTTTGCCGCTCATGCTGAGGAGGGACTGAGCAGCCGCGCACGCGGCGTGCCGAAGGCCCGTCTCGAAGCACGCACGGGACACTGAGATGGCATCGCTGAAGGCCCTCAAGATCCGCATCGGCTCGGTGAAGTCGACGCAGAAGATCACCAAGGCGCTGAACATGGTCGCCGCGTCGAAGCTTCGCCGCGCCCAGCAAAATGCGACCGCGGCGCGGCCTTATTCGGAGCGGATGACCAGCGTCGTCGCCTCGCTTGCCTCGCGCATCACGCCGGGGCCCCAGACGCCGAAGCTGCTCACCGGAACGGGCAAGGACGAAACCCACCTGATCATCGTCGCGACCAGCGACCGTGGCCTTGCGGGCGCGTTCAACACGAACATCGTCCGCGCGGCGCGCAAGAAGGCGGACGACCTGATCGCCCAGGGCAAGACGGTCCTCTTCTACATCGTCGGGCGCAAGGGGCGTCCGGTGATCCAGCGCCTGTTCCCGCGCTCGATCATCGCCCAGTACGACACGAGCGAGATGAAGGCGCCGTCCTACGCCGACGCGCAGGCGATCGCGAAGGACATCATCGACCGCTACGTCACCGACGGCGTCGATGTGGTTCACCTCGCTTATGCGAACTTCCGCTCGACGCTGGTCCAGGAACCGACCGTCGACCAGATCATCCCGGTCGCGCCCAGGGCGGCCGAAGAGCCGGCCGCGGGGCACAAGGCCGCCTCGCCCGCGGCAGTCGAATATGAGCCCGACGAGGAGGAGATCCTCGCCGAGCTTCTGCCGCGCAACGTCGCGGTGCAGATCTATCGCGCGCTGCTCGAGAACCAAGCCGGCTTCTACGGCTCGCAGATGACCGCGATGGACAATGCGACCCGCAATGCCGGCGACATGATCAACCGCCTGACCATCCAGTACAACCGCAGCCGCCAGGCCGCGATCACTACCGAGCTCGTCGAAATCATTTCGGGCGCCGAGGCGCTCTAACAAAGCTGAACGCAAGGAAGAGAGACATGGCAACCGCCGCCACCGACACGAAGCCCCGCAGCCGCTCGAAGAAGGCCGCGACATCCGCGACCGGTTCCGGCCCGGCGAACGTCACCAGCCCGAGCAACCTCGTCGGCCGCATCAGCCAGGTCATCGGCGCCGTCGTCGACGTCGCGTTCGAGGGCGAGCTTCCGCCGATCCTCACGGCGCTCGAGACCGATAATGGCGGCAACCGCCTCGTCCTCGAGGTCGCGCAGCACCTCGGCGAGAATGTCGTGCGCACCATCGCGATGGACTCGACCGACGGCCTCACCCGCGGCCAGGAAGTCCGTTCGACGGGCTCCGAAATCCGCGTTCCGGTCGGCCCCAAGACGCTCGGCCGCATCATGAACGTCGTCGGCGAGCCGATCGACGAGCTCGGCCCGATCGGCGCCGATCAGACCGCGCCGATCCATGCGGAAGCACCGATGTTCATCGACCAGTCGACCGAGGCGTCGATCCTCGTCACCGGCATCAAGGTCATCGACCTGCTCGCGCCTTACGCGCGCGGCGGCAAGATCGGCCTGTTCGGCGGCGCCGGCGTCGGCAAGACCGTGCTCATCCAGGAGCTGATCAACAATATCGCCAAGGGCCACGGCGGCTATTCGGTGTTCGCCGGCGTCGGCGAGCGCACCCGCGAGGGCAACGACCTCTATCACGAGTTCCTCGACGCCGGGGTTATCGCCAAGGACGAGAACGGCAAGCCGACGCCCGAGGGCTCCAAGGTGGCGCTGGTCTACGGCCAGATGAACGAGCCGCCGGGAGCGCGCGCCCGCGTCGCTCTGTCCGGCCTCACCATCGCCGAATATTTCCGGGACGTCGAAGGCCAGGACGTGCTCTTCTTCGTCGACAACATCTTCCGCTTCACCCAGGCGGGCTCCGAAGTGTCCGCGCTTCTCGGCCGCATCCCGTCGGCCGTCGGCTACCAGCCGACGCTCGCCACCGACATGGGCGCGCTGCAGGAGCGGATCACCTCGACCAACAAGGGCTCGATCACCTCGGTGCAGGCCATTTACGTGCCCGCCGACGACCTTACCGACCCGGCGCCGGCGACCTCCTTCGCCCACCTCGATGCGACGACCGTGCTCAGCCGCGCCATCTCCGAGCTCGGCATCTACCCGGCCGTCGACCCGCTCGATTCCACCAGCCGCGTGCTCGAGCCGCGCGTCGTCGGCCAGGAGCATTATGAGACCGCCCGCGCCGTCCAGGCGACCCTGCAGAAGTACAAGAGCCTGCACGACATCATCGCCATCCTCGGCATGGACGAGCTGTCCGAAGAGGATAAGCTGACCGTCAGCCGCGCCCGCAAGATCCAGCGCTTCCTGTCGCAGCCGTTCCACGTCGCGGAGGTCTTCACCGGCATCCCCGGCAAGTTCGTCCAGCTCGAGGACACGATCCGCTCGTTCAAGGCGGTCGTCGACGGCGAGTACGACCACCTTCCCGAAGCCGCCTTCTACATGGTCGGCGGCATCGACGAAGCGGTCGCCAAGGCCGAGAAGCTGGCGCAGGAGGCTTGATGAACTCCCCTACCGCTTGCGGGAGGGGAAGAGCCGCGCAGCGGCGAAGGGGTGGGCCTGTCGGAGTGAATTTCGCACGACGCACCCACCCCCTTGCCCCCTCCCGCAAGCGGTAGGGGGAGGAATGGAGCAGATGACCCAACTCAAACTCGAAGACTGCGTCAACGAGACCTGCCCCTGGTCCGGCAAGCCGGTCAGCGCCGACAGCCTGACGCTCTACAAGGGCAAGGTCGTCGGCTTCTGCAATCCAGGCTGCCGCGACGAGTTCGAGAAGGCGACCAGCGCGCTCGACGCGGCGATCGAAGGTAGGAAATAATGGCCGATCTGCATTTCGAGCTCGTCACTCCGGACCGGCAGGTGATGAGCGACGACGTCTACATGGTCGTCGTCCCCGGGACCGAGGGCGAGTCCGGCATCATGGCCGGCCACGCGCCTTACATGACGACCCTGCGCAACGGCGAGATCGCCGTCTACCGGAGCGCGGGCGCGCAGCCCGAGCGCATTCCGGTGACCGGCGGCTTCGCGGAAGTGTCCGAGCGCGGCCTGACGATCCTCGCCGAAAGCGCGGGCTGACGCGCGAAACAGGGTTAAGAGGCTTTTAAGCGCCTCTTGCTAGCAAGCCGCCGAGGGGATCGGCGGCCGGCATGCACTACTTCTTCGAGGACCTGACCGGCGTCGCCGCAGCCTCGCTGCTCGCCTTGCCGCTGCTGGTCATGCCGGGCTTCGGCCTCGCCGCGCTGCTCGCCCGCGCCGGCGTCATGCCCGCCTCCCCCGGCAGCCGCACCTGCTGGGGGCTGGTGCTCGGCGCATCGCTCCTGCCCGCTGTCGACGCGCTGCTGCTCCGCTGGCTCGGCATGCCCGCCGTCCTCGCTTTGCATCTCGCCCTCGCCGCCGCGGGCATAGGTCCCGCCGTCGAAAGCGCCCGCCGCGTGCCGCTCCGCTGGTGGGCGGCGGTCGCGGCATGTTTCGCGGCAGCGGCCTGGACCAACGTCGACTTCGACTGGAACGGCCGTCTTTACCAGTCCGTCATCGTCATCGACGGCGTCAAGCATGCTGCGGTCGTCGGAGCGCTCGCGACAAGCGGAGTCCCGCTCCACGATCCCTTTTTCGCGCGGCCCGGAATCTCCGGATATTATTATTACTTCTACATCGGCCCGGCCCTGCTGCACTGGCTCGGCGCGCCGCTGGTCGACAGCCGCGCGGGCTTCGCCGCCGGCACCTTGGCCACCCTCCTCGCCTTCCCCGCGATGCTGATGCTCGTCGCCGAAGCGTCCGCACTGGTTCCGCACGACCGGCCGAGGCGCTTCTTCGCCCTCGTCGCCCTCCTCTGCTGCGTCTCCGGCCTCGACCTCATTCCCGGCCTGTGGCTGTGGGCCATCGGCGGCCACCCCTATGCGCAGCTCGACTGGTGGAGCGAGGAGGTGCGGTGGGCGCTCACCTCTGTGCTTTGGGTCCCCCACCATTTGACCGCGGTGATCGCCGTGTTCGTCGCCTGCCTGCTGCTGCTCGCGCCCGGCAATGCCGCCGCACGGACTGCCGCCGCCGGCCTCGCCTTCGCGACCGCGTTCGGCTGCTCTGTCTGGATCGCCGTCGCCGCCGTCCCGATCCTCCTGCTGTGGTGGCTCTACGAGCGGCTGAAGACCGGCACCGCCGGCATCTGGCCTCTTCCGCTGAGCGGCCTGGTCGCGCTGGCCGTATCGCTGCCGCAGATCGCGGACATCCAGTCCGGCCGGGCGCCCTCCGGTCCGCCGCTGGCCTTCTACATGCGCCCGCTCGGCCCTGTCCGCGTTCTGCCCCACTCGCTCGGCGAGTGGATCGTGCATCTCGCCGTCACTCCCGGTGGCTATCTGGTCGAGTTCGGCATCTTCGCGCTCGGCGCGATCGTCTTCCTCACGCGCGGCGCCGCCGGGCAGAGCCGCGCGACGCCGATGGGCCGGCTGCTGCTGGTGAGCGCGCCGGTCGCCCTGGTCCTCGTCACCTTCCTTCGCTCGGCGATCCTCTACAACGACTTCGGCTGGCGCTCGATCTGGTTCGCCCAGGTCCCGGCGCTGCTGTGGACCGCGGCGGTGCTCAGCACGGGCGCGGCCGAGATCAGGCGTTCGCCCCTGTGGGCGGCAACGCTCGCGCTCGGGCTCGCCGCAACCTTGTGGGACATGGCGGGAATGCGCTTCATCCGCCCCGCGCCCTTCCTCACCTTCATCAACGAGCATCCCGACGTCGATTACGACGCGCGCGGCGCCTATGCCTGGATCGGCCGGAACGTCCCCGCGGACGTCGTGGTGCAGCATTATCCCGGCTACAATCGCGGGCTCGACTTCGGGCTCTACAGCGACCGCCCGGTGGCCGTCGCCGACGGCGAGGCCCGCCTGTTCGGCGCGCCCGAGCGGCAGGTCGAAGCGCGAATGGCGCTCCTCAACCCGATCTTCGAACGGCCGATGGCTCCGTCGGAGCTTGAGGAGAGAGCCGCGCGCGCAGGCGCCGGCGGGCTTCTTCTCACCAGCGCGGATCCGCTGTGGCGCGCGGCCGCCGGCCCGCCTTCCTCATGGATGTGCCGCTATCGTACACGGCACGTCTGCGTCATGCTTCTCGAGAGGTCGCGATGACGGCCTTCTTGCGCCACCTCCTCCTGCTTGCCGTGCTCACCGCGCTGGGTTTCGCGATGTTTGTCCTCCTGTTCTGGGCGGGGGCCGGGGCATCGGTCACCATTCTCTTCTATCGCGGGGTGATCCTGGCGCTTGCCGCGGCAATCCTGACGGGCGCCGCGGCTTTCTGGCTGACCCGCGGGACCGGCGAGAGCTCGCTGCCGGTTGCCGCCGCCGCGCTGTCGCTGAGCTTCAACATCTGCTTCCTGGTGCTGCTGCCGGTGACCGTGGACCGGTCGGTCAGCGTCTACCTCCTCTCGACCATCGAGCGCCGGCAGGCGGCGGGGATCGCGCCGTCCGATCTCGAGCAGGCATTCGTCGACGGCTATGTGGTGAAGATGGGCGCGGTCGACCGTCGCATCGACGAGCAGCGGCGCTCCGGCAACATCACCGTCGGCGCCGACGGCAAGGTCCGGCTGACGCGGCAGGGCCGACGCTTCATGGACCTGAGCCGGCTGGTCGCGCGGCTGTTCGGAACCGACTCCCGGTTCGTGGCGCAGCCGCCGCCAAGTAGCGACCGAAAGCTTTCCAAACATAATTAACGGTTCGTTAGAGCGTCGCACTTAACCCTCGCTCCAGATCCGCGGGGGAAGCGAATGCGTCACGAGCCGGCCAGTCAATTCGCCGAACTATGGGCGGTGCCGGAAGAAGGGGCGATCGACGTCACGATCGTCATGCCCTGCCTCAACGAGGCGGAGTGTCTTCCCCATTGCATCGCCAACGCGCGTGAGGCGCTGCAGCGCATCGACCGCGAATATGGCCTGACGGGCGAGATCGTGGTTGCCGATAACGGCTCGACCGACGGCAGCCAGGCGATCGCGACGCAGCTCGGCGCTCGCGTCGTGCCGGTCGCCGAACGCGGCTATGGCGCGGCGCTCATCGGAGGCAGCCGCGCGGCTCACGGCAAATATGTCCTGATGGCCGATGCCGACGGCAGCTACGACTTTACCGACGGCGTCGCGATGATCGGCGAGCTGGAAGCCGGCGCGGAGCTGGTCATGGGCAACCGCTTCGGCGGCGGCATCGAGCGTGGCGCGATGCCGGCGCTTCATCGATACATCGGCAATCCCGTGCTTTCGGCGCTCGCGCGATGGCTGCACAAGGCGCCGATCAGCGACTTCCACTGCGGCATCCGCGCCTTCACCCGCGACGCCTTCGTGAAGATGGGCGCCCGCTCGCCCGGCATGGAATTCGCGTCGGAAATGGTGATCAACGCGCAGCGCGCCGGGCTCGACATCCGCGAGGTGCCGATCCGCCTTCATCCCGACATCCGCAGCCGCCCGCCGCATCTGAGGTCCTTCCGCGACGGGTGGCGCCACCTGCGCCTCATCATCGCCCATGCGCCCGACACCATGTACCTGATCCCCGGGCTGGTCCTGCTGGTGGCTGGCGCATTGGGTCTCGGAGCACTGGCGCTCGGTCCCGTCCGCGTCGGCGGTATCTATTTCGGAATCCACTTCGTCGCCTTGTGCTCGATGGCCACGCTGATCGGGCTCTCGGCGATCCTGCTCGGCGCGCTCGCGAAGGTGGCCATTGCCATCTACCACCCCAGCTCGCGCGGCCGGGTGGTGCCGTGGCTGAAGCGCGGCCGCCCGCTCGAGTGGCTCGTCGGTGGCGGGAGCCTCCTCGCCTTCGGCGGCTTTGCCGCGGATGCACTGCTTGCCCTAAAATGGATTTTCGTCGGTGGCCGGATGGAGCTGTCGGTCCACCTCAGCTTCGCGATTACGACGGCGTGCGTCGCCGGCGTCATGATGGCGCTGTCCGGCTTCGTCCTAAAGCTGCTGCTCGACAGCGTGGACGAGACGCATGGCCTTTGAACCACCGAAGACGGCGTTCGCGCTCGCAGGGCCGGTTGCGGCTCCGGCCGTGCAGCGCCGCAGGCTCGTCAGCAGCACGCTGCTGCTGCTCGTCGCCATCGCCGGCACCGTCCTCCTCGCCCGCTGGAGCGGGCTCAGGCTCGCCGACGTCACCGCCGCGGTCGCGACCGTGCCGCTCTGGCTCGTCGCAGCCTTCGTCGCCCTCACGGCCACGCAGATCGCGCTCAGCGCGTGGAAATGGCGGATCGTTCTCCGCACCGCGCGGCCCAATGCGCATGACCGGCTGAGCTTCCGTTTCCTCTACAATTGCACCGCGCTGGCGGCTTTCCTGTCGCAGTTCATGACCGTCTATCTGTCGTCGATCGTCGTGCGCGCGTGGGCGCTGAAGCGGCACGCGGGGCTGGAGGCGCGCTATGCCGCGACCACTTCCCTGTTCGAGCAGGTTTTCGACGTCATCGCCCTCACCGTGATGCTCGCGCCGGCGCTGGTCGTGTGGAGCCTCGGCGGCACCTTCGAGCAGTGGATCGCCGTCACTGCCGCCTCCATCTGCGCGGGCGCGGCGTCGCTGAAGTTCTTCCGGGTCGCGCTCGGCAGCGCGAGCCTTTTGCGGCATCTCGGCCCGCGCATTCGCAGCGTCGCCGAAATGGTCGAGGAAAGCGCCGCTTCCGGCCTGCTGACCACCTCGTGCATGCTGAAGCTCTACGCGCTGTCGATCGTCCGCTACCTGACCATGCTGGTCAGGGTGCCGATGCTGATCCTCGCCTTCGGCCTTCCTATTGCTGCCGCGGATTCGGTGCCGGGCTTCACCATCGTCCAGGCGACGCAGGTCGCGGCGCTGACGCCGGGGCAGCTCGGGATCCGGGAATGGAGCTGGTCCGGCGTGCTCGCGATCCGCGGCTATGACCTCCAGCTCGCGACGCGCTTCGCAATCGACCTCCGCGTCGTGGGAATGATTGCAATGGCCCTCGCGATGCTGACATGCATCGGGGCAAGGCGGCCGCGATGAGCGTTGCTCGCCCGAAGGTCACCGTCGTCGTCGTTGCGCGCAACGAAGAGCGCAACATCTCCGCGTGCATCGGCTCGCTCGCGGCGCAGGACTATGCCGCCTTTTCGGTCATCCTCGTCGACGACGGCTCGACCGACCGCACCGTCGAGCTCGCGAGGCGCGCCCTGCCCTCGATTCGCGTCATCTCCAGTCCGACGCGCTCGATCAGCCGCAATCGCGAGATCGGCTGGCGCTCGGCAAAGACCGATTTCGTCGCGTTCCTCGACGCCGACTGCGAAGCACCTCCGCATTGGCTCTCCTCGCTCGTTTCGGCCGCGCTCGCGACGGGAGCGGCCGCGGTCGGCGGCGGAAACCGTCCGCCGAGCGGGGAATCCGCGCATTATGACGCGCTCGCGCTCATGTTGCAGACCTTCCTCGGCTCGCGGGATTCGATCCAGGGCCGGCTGCCGAAGGAAGGGCGCTTCGTCGAGCATTTGCCCGGCCTCAACGTCCTTTACCGCACCGAATGCCTGCGCCTAGTCGACGGCTACGACCCCCGCTTCGCCCGCATGGGCGAGGACGAGGACCTCTCCCGCCGCATGACCGATGTCGGCCTCAGGCTCTACGTCACCCCCGAGGCGACCGTCATCCACCGCCAGCGCGCCGACCTCGCCTCCTGGTTCCGCAACATGCGCGCCTACGGCCGCGGCCGCACCTGGCTCCTCCGCCGCCATCCGAACGCCGTTTCGCCCCTCTTCCTCCTGCCGCCGCTGATCATCCCGTCTCTTCCGGTCTATCTGCCGCTGATCGCCGTTTATGCCGCATGGCTGGCGCTCCGCGCGTCGCGGCCGGCGCTGGCGGTTCGGCTGTTCCGGCTCTTCGTCGCCACCCATGTCGCTTATGGCATCGGGCAAGTCGAAGGGCTGTTCATCCGCGGCGACAATGAGATGGCGCGCGCGAAGCGGCATCGCGTCGGCCTCATCGCCCTCAAGAACGCCGGCAACAGGGGTGACGAAGCGATCTGCGCCTGCGTCACGCGCCGGCTGGTCGAGACTGCCGTTCGCGGGGCCGGTCCGGTCGACTTCTATCTCGCAGCGCTCGGGCCGAGCGGCTTCGATGTGCGCCCCGTTCCGGCCGGCGAGCGCGCCCGCGAGTTGATGATCGCGGACATGTTGGCGCCGAACAGCAGTTCGCGCGGCGTCGGCGAGCAATCACTCCTCGCACTTCCGCGACTTCTCTCCGTGCTTGCGGGGTTCCGCGCGATCGTCATCGCGGGCGGCCAGTGGCTGCATGACCTCAGCCTGGCAAAGCATGCGGCGGTGTGCGGCATCTTCGCCTTCGCCCGCCTGTGCCGGACGAGGACCGGCGTCTTCTGCATCGGCGCCGGGCCGCTCCGGCGGCCCTTCTCCCGAGCCCTCGTCCGCCTCGCCTTCTCGCGCTCGTCGCTGGTCGTCACGCGGGACGAGGCGTCGACCGCGCTGCTGCGCGACTGCGGCCTCAAGCAGGCGCAGACGGCCACCGACCCCGCCATCGACCTCCAGTCGTCCGTGGCAGCGGGCCGCGAAGGCGCCGTCCTGCTCTCGCCGTGCGCCTGGTCGAGCTTTGAAAATCTCTATGCGCAGGACGGCGGCGAGATCGAGGAGAGCGTCCGCCGCTGGCGCAAGCTGCTGCGCAGGCTTCAGTCCGCCGGTGAGAGAGTCGCAATCCTGCCGACGATGAATCCAGAAGATGCGCAATTCGCCGCACGGCTTACGAAGGGCTTGAAAGGCATCGAGGTGATCGACACCGACGCGCTGACGCCATCGCAGGTGCAGTCGGTGATCGGGCAAGCGAAAGCGCTGATCTCGATGCGCCTCCATCCGCTCATCTTCGCCTCGAACGTCGAAACCCCGTTCGTCGCCATCGCCTACGCGGAAAAGGTGGGCGCATATTGCGCCCAGGCAGGCGCGGCTTCGCGCCTGCTTTCGATCCGGGACGCTGACTGGCCTTCGAAGGCCGGGGCGCTCCTCGCCGAGCCCGTCGACGAGCGGCAGACATCCGACGCTCGCAACCGCCAAGCTCGTGCGCTCGCGAATGCCTATTCGGAATTCTTCCGCTGGCTGGACTTGGAACCCAAAACAGCGCCACATCGTGCGCAGGGGGCGGTGCAACTGTCATGAAAATCGCGTTTCTCAATCCGCCGTTGAACGACTGGCGTTTTTCCCGGTCGCAACGCAGCCCGGGCGTCATCAAGTCCGGCACGATGTATTATCCCTACTGGCTCGCCTATGCGACCGCGCTGGCGCAGAAGCGCGGGCATGAGTGCCTGCTTCTCGACTGCGCGGCCGACGACCTGGACCGCGGCGCGGCCGTCGCGCGGCTGGGCGAGTTCAACCCCGACCTCGTCGTGGTCGAAACGTCGACGCCGAGCATCGCGCACGATCTCGGAACCGTGGCGGTCCTCAAGTCCGCGCTTCCGAACGCGCGCTTCTGCTGCTCCGGCACCCATGTGACGTCGGAGTGGAAGCACGCGCTCGAAACGTGCCCCGAACTCGATTTCGTCGCGATCGGCGAATACGACTACACCATCTCCGAGCTTGCAGAGACGCTGGAGCACGGCGGCGATCTAGCGGCGGTCGCGGGCCTCGCGTGGCGCGGCGAAGATGGTCCGCGCCGCTCGGGCGAGCGCAAGCTCATCACCGACATGGACGAGCTGCCGTGGGCGGCGCCCGTCTACAAGCAGTTCCTGAACCCCCGCCACTATCTGTTCACGATCGCGAACCAGCCGATGGTGATGCTGATCAGCGGCCGCGGCTGCCGAGCCCGCTGCTTCTTCTGCGTCTACCCCCAGGTGATGCACGGCCATGACTATCGCACCCGTTCCCCGGCGAACGTCGTCGCGGAGATGAAGTGGGTGCAGGAGAACATGCCTGAAGTGCGCGAGATCGTCTTCGAAGACGATACCTTCACGTCGGACCGGGCGCGCGCGCAGGAAATCGCGCGGCTGGTGAAAGCGGAAGGAGTGAAGCTGCCCTTCTTCGCCAATATTCGCACGAACGTCGACTATGAGACGCTCGCTGCATTGAAGGACGCTGGCCTCCGCCAGTGCGCGACGGGCTTCGAATCCGGCGACGCGACCCTGCTCATCAACATGCGCAAGGGCCAGACGCTCGAAC
This sequence comes from Bacillota bacterium, assembly GCA_050261135.1. Taxonomy (GTDB): domain Bacteria; phylum Pseudomonadota; class Alphaproteobacteria; order Sphingomonadales; family Sphingomonadaceae; genus Sphingomicrobium. The sequence continues at coordinate 135,470 of JBLNCZ010000018.1, read as the reverse complement.
GGCAGCAGCAATTCATGGCCGACTGCCGCAAGCTCGGAATCCTTGTCCACGGCTGCTTCATGGTCGGCTTCCCGGGCGAGACCCGCGAAACGCTTCAGAAGACGCTGGAGCTCGCCATCACGCTCGATCCCGACAGCGCGCAATTCTACCCGGTCATGCCCTATCCCGGCACGGGCGCCTATAAATGGGCCGAGGAGAACGGCTTCCTCGCGACGACGGACTTTGCCGAATGGCTCAATCCCGACGGGGGGCACCGGTGCGTCCTCAACCTGCCCGGCCTTAGCGCAAAGGATCTCGAGGATTTCTGCGAATATGCCGTCCGGCGATTCCACTTCCGGCCGCGCTACATGATGCGCAAAGCGGTCCAGGCGATGACCAATCCGCAGGAAGGCATCCGCTCCGTCAATGCGTTCAAGAACTTCCTCGGCTCGCTCGTGCGCGGCGAGAAGGCCGCAGCGGCGCCAGTCAAGGCGACGCAGACCGCGGTCGACGAGCAATGGGGCTCGCGCATCCGCGTTCCTCGCGGACGCATGGAAGAAGTCGCGCATGCACGCCAGCAGGCGGCCTGAGGAGACCATGATGGAAGAGATTGAATTGCTTTGCTGCCCCGCCTGCAGCGGCGACCTGAAGATGGACGGCGCGAGGGTCGCGTGCCGCTCCTGCCGCGCGACCTATGAGACGAGCGAAGGTATCATCAACTTCGTCGGCGACGACAATGTCGTGGACGAGCAGGAAGTCATCGAGATCGACGAGCTGATCGGAGAGCTGCGGCAGGGGCTCGGCACCGCTCGCAGCCTCCTCGACGCGACGTCGCTTCCGAACAGGCGCAACACCGAGGCTCGCTACCGCTCGGAGGTGAAGAGCCTGCGCAATCTCAAGCGCAATTACGCGCATGCGTTCAGCGGCGGCAGGGTGCTCGATTATTCCTGCGGCGCAGGTCGCGGCGCCCGGATCGCGGCAGAGATGGGCGCCAAGGAAGTGTGGGTAGCTGACATCACTTATTCGCCGGTGAAATATTGCCTCGAGGTGATGCGCAAGGTGTTCCCGAAGACCCGTTTCCACGGCGTGGTCGCTGCATCCGACTCGATCCCGTTCAAGGACGATTTCTTCGATGCGATCCTGATCTACGGCTCGCTGCACCATTATCCGAACATGGACGAGTTCCTGCAGCGCTGCTCGAGGATCAGCCGCCATTTGTTCATCGTCGCGGAGCCCGCCACGCTAGGCGCCTGGCAGCGGCTGATCGACCGCTCCGGCTTCTCCACTGAATATGGTGATGCCGACACGCATCGGGTCGACGAAGCCCAGCTGGTCCGGACGCTTGCCGCGTGCGGAATGAAGGTCAAGTCCGAGCGGCTCAACCAATATTATCCGAAGGCGCTGGCGTTCGCGGGGAACTTCCGCCCCTTCTACTCCCTATGGTTCGCGGGCCTCGCCGTCCTAGACAGGGTGCTGCCGCGCGAATGGCGCCACAGCCTCAATATCTACGCCTCACGCGCTGAAGTGCCCGCCAAGCTGCCGAAGCGCCGCAGCAAGTCGGAGCAATCGACGGCACGCGCTGCTTAAGCCTGGCGGGCTGTTACCCAACAGCGGGCCTTGCGCAGCCCGGCGAGGTCTTCCGCATGCTCGCGACAAGCGAGTCGAACTGCGGGCTGCGCTCCGGTTGGTTGAGGATGAAGCCGAGGCGATGCATGTCGCGGCGCGTCACAAGTGTGATCGGACCGCGCCGGCACAACTCCGCCAGCAGCGGCGGCGTGAGATGGCCCGCGGAGAAGCGCAGTGGGCGATTGTCGAGGTCCGGAGAATTGCGGACATGGTCTCTTGCCGTGTCGCTCCACCGGCCGTCGGTCGAGGGCGAATGCGTGTCGTCGATGACCACGAATGGCGTCCGCTGGCTCTGGATCAGCCGGTGCAGGCGGAGGTGCGGCTGCATGAAGGCATGGGTCGTCGCCACGAGCACGGGGATGGAAACGACGATGGTGATGCCGCTCAGCAGGATCACCATGCCGTCGGCACGCCGGCCGATCCGCTGTTCGAGCTCGCGATAGCCGAAGCCCGCGAGCAGCGCGAAGCTGCCGAGATAGCCGTGAAGATAGCGATAGCCCCAGCCGCGGCCTTGGGAAGGGAATGTGAACGCCACGAACGCGATCCACACCAGGATTCCGAGCAATAGAGCTCTCGGCAGCCCGCGCTCCCGCACCGCGATGGGAACTGCCGCGATCAGCAGCGGCCACAAGGCGATATTCTGCCACGCCACGAAGCGCAGCAGGTTGAGGATCATCAAGGCGAGCGTCCGCGGATCGCGATAGATCAGATGGGCGAGGACTTTCGTCGCCCTCTCCTGCGACGGATGAGCGCCAGCGGTTGCGAGGAGCGGCGCCAGAAGGATCGGGTAGCAGAGCCACCACAGGACGATCGCGGCATAGGCGATGCCGTAGAGCAGCACGACCTTCCATTCGCGCTCGCGCAGCTTCCACAGGAGAAAGGGAGCGACGAAGAACGGATGGAAGGCAAACTGGTGCAGCCCCGTGGCGACGAACCCGGTGACGATCGCAACCGAATGCCCGACCTTGCCGCCGCGCAGGAATGCCGCGAGCCAGAGCAGGTTCAGCGCCATGTGTCCCGTCATGGCGAACGGCGTCATCGCGGTGACCAGCATTTGCGCCGACAGCGCGTAGACGAGCAGCACGGCCCAGCATGCGCGCGCATCTTCGGGGAACAGCCTTCGTGCAACGTCGAGCAGTGCCGCGCCGCCGACCAGCGCGAGCACCGGGTTGAACCAGGCAGGGTCGGCGATCCTGGAGAAAGCCAGCCGCAGCAGCGCGTTCATCGGCAGGTAGCTCGAGATGAACCCCGTCGGCGCGTTGGAATTGAGCAGGAACTCCGGCTCGAGCGCCAGTGCGAACGGCTGCCACTGCGGCGCGATCGGGGCGACGAGCCTGCCCTTGTCGAACACCGCCATGTCGAACAGCACCATGTCGACGTCGCGGGCGAGCGGGAAATTGCCGAACACCCAATATGCGCCGAATCCGAGCAGCGCAGTTACCGCGATGCCGAGCAGGAGCAGGACCCACCAGGGCGGCAGCTTCGCCGGCAGCGGCCATCGCGGTCGCCACCAGGCAACGAGAAGCACGGAGGCGCCGACGACGGGCAGGACGTAAACGCCCTGGCTCTGCACGAGATAGAGCGCGGTCAGCGGCGCCTTCTGCACCGCCGCCCACGCGGTCACGAGCAGCAGCAGCACCGCGCACGCCGCAGTCCGCTTCCTCCACGCCGCGACGAAATCCACCTGTGCCTCGTCCCCCACGCGCCCCTCGCCCGCCTAGCAGTCAGTAACAAAGAAAGCGTTGCCGCGTGAGCCTTGGCCGCCGGCGTGGATTAGGAAGCCATTTACCATGTTCCGCTAGTCCAACGGTGCCGAACGGGAGTTCCATGCCGACTTCAGCCACCATCGCGACTGACGAAGGCCATGCAGCGCGCGAACGCCCGGGCGGTTGGCTGAAGCGCGCGCGCATGCTCGCCGGCCGGCCCGAAATGCTCGCGCTTGCGATCCTTGCCATCGGCACTCTCGTGCGGCTGCAGGGTAGCGTCGATCCCGATGTCAGCTGGCAATTGTGGATTGCCGACCGGATTCACCATGGCGCGCGGCTCTACCGCGACATTGTCGAGGTGAATCCGCCTCTGTGGTTCTGGATGGCGCTCCCGGTCGATTCGCTCGCCAAGCTGCTCGGCGTCCGCGCCGACGCGCTGATGATCCTGGTCATGGCGGCCGCGGCGGCGCTTTCGATCATCGCCACGGCACGTCTCCTCACCGGCATTCCGGAGCGGCGGCGCTCGCTGCTGCTGGCCTATGCCGCGGTCACCTTGTTCGCCATGCCGTGGATGCATGTCGGCCAGCGCGAGCAGATCGCGCTGATCGGCGCTGTGCCCTACGCGGCGCTCGTCGCCGCGCGGCGCAGCGGACGCCCAGTCTCGCCACTCTTGGCGGTGCTGATCGGCGCGGGGGCTGCGCTCGGCTTCGCGCTCAAACATTATTTCCTGATCGTCCCCGCGCTTCTCGAGCTTTGGCTTTATGCCGGCCGTGGCAAGTCATGGCGCCCGTTCCGGCCGGAGACGTTCGCGATCGCGGCCGTCGGCGCGGCCTATGCGTGCGCAGTCCTTTTCTGGGCTCGCGACTTCTTCACCATCACGCTGCCGCTCATCCGCCTTGCCTACGGCGCCACCGGCGCGCCGCATTTCACCGACCTGTTCGGACCGCCGATCATCGTCGCTTTCCTGCTTCTCGGCTTCATCGCCTTGCACCGCCGGCTCGACATCGCGGAAAAGGCGCCCTTCGCCGCTGCGTTGCTCGTCGCGGGGCTCGGCTTCGGAGCCGCCTATTTCATCCAGAGCAAGGGCTGGCTGTACCACGCGATGCCGCTGGTCGGCTGCCTCGCCCTCGCCCTCGCCAGCCTGCTTGCCGAGATAGCCGAGCCGCCGCGATCACTCCGGCTGATCGGACCTGCGCTACTTGCCCTGCCGCTGACGACCGCCGCCCAGGAGAGTCGCGCGGAGACTCTTCCCTCGCCCGAGCTGCTCCAATCGGTCGAGGGGCTGCCGCCGGGCACCACCGTCGGCTTCATCGCGACAGAACCGGCGCTCGCCTGGTCGGTGACGCTCCAGCACCGCCTTCACTATCCGTCGCGCTACTACGGCTTCTGGATGATCCGCGCGATCCTCAGGAACCAGCATCGGCCGCATCCCGACCCGAGGATCGAGCAGCTGCGCAAAGACGTCGCCGCTCAGACGGTCCTCGACTTCGAATGCACCCCGCCGCGCCGCATCGTCGTCGCGCGGCCTTCGTCGAACGGCCCTACGAGCGGCGATTTCGACATCCTTCCCTTCTTCCTCGAAGACCCGCGATTCGCCGCCATGCTCGCCCATTACCGGTCCGTTCGCCGCGGCGAGAAGCTCGAGATCTATGATCTGCAAGTGCCTTTTGCCGCGCCCCCTCGCTCCTCCTGCCGCAGGGGCGCCTGAACGCCACAGGCCAAGGTTAGGCATTCTTTAGGCATCTCACGCTAATTCGCGGAAAACCAAACCTGGGCGGAAATGACATGAGCGCATTTGGCAAGCGTGGTGGAATGACTGGTGCGCGGCCTACCTTCGGCGTTGCAAAGCCGATGAAGGGCGGCGCGGTGGTCACGCCCGCGGACTCGGCTCCCGAAGGCGGAGACCAGTTCCCGCCGATCGACGATCTGACGCCGCCCTCGGACGCGCCCGTCGGCGAAGGCGGCAATCCCGCCACGATGGGAGCATTGGACCGCCTCACCGCTCGTCAGAACGCGAGCGGCGAAGCGGCAAGCAGCAAGGCCGAAGGTTTCGAGGCGTCCGTCCACCGCATCAAGGAGCAGGTGCTTCCGCGCCTGCTCGAGCGCGTCGACCCGGAGGCTGCAGCGACGCTCAGCAAGGACGAGCTTGCCGAGGAATTCCGCCCGATCATCTCCGAGGTGCTGACCGAGCTCAAGATCAACCTCAACCGGCGCGAGCAGTTCGCGCTCGAGAAGGTGCTCGTCGACGAGCTGCTCGGCCTCGGGCCGCTCGAGGAACTGCTCGCCGACCCGGCGGTCAGCGACATCATGGTCAATGGTCCCGACCAGACCTACGTCGAGCGCAAGGGCCGGCTCGAAATCGCGCAGATCCAGTTCCGCGACGAGGAGCATCTGTTCCAGATCGCTCAGCGGATCGTGAACAAGGTCGGCCGCCGCATCGACCAGACCACCCCGCTCTGCGACGCCCGTCTCCAGGACGGCAGCCGCGTCAACGTGATCATCCCGCCGCTCAGCTTGCGCGGCACGGCCATCTCGATTCGTAAATTCTCCGAGAAGCCGATCACGCTCGACATGATGAAGGGCTTCGGCTCGATGTCGGAGAAGATGGCGACGGTCCTGAAGATTGCCGGCGCATCCCGCATGAACGTCATCATCTCGGGCGGTACCGGTTCGGGTAAGACGACGATGCTCAACGCCTTGTCGAAGATGATCGACCCCGGCGAGCGCGTAATCACGATCGAAGACGCGGCCGAGCTTCGGCTTCAGCAGCCGCACTGGCTTCCGCTCGAAACGCGGCCGGCGAACCTCGAAGGCCAGGGCGCGATCACCATCCGCGACCTCGTCATCAACGCCCTGCGTATGCGTCCCGACCGCATCATCCTCGGCGAGATTCGCGGCAGCGAGTGTTTCGACCTGCTCGCTGCAATGAACACCGGCCACGACGGATCGATGGCGACGCTCCACTCCAACTCCCCGCGTGAGTGCCTCGCGCGTATGGAGAACATGGTGATGATGAGCGACATCAAGATCCCGAAGGAGGCGATCAGCCGGCAGATCGCCGACTCGGTCGACCTTATCGTGCAGGTGAAGCGCCTGCGCGACGGCTCGCGCCGCACGACCAACATCACCGAAGTGATCGGGATGGAAGGCGACGTCATCGTCACCCAGGAGCTCTTCAAGTTCGAATATCTCGACGAGACTCCCGACGGGAAGATCATCGGCGAATACCGCTCGATGGGCCTTCGCCCCTACACGCTGGAGAAGGCCAAGCAGTTCGGCTTCGACCAGCCGTACCTCGAGGCCTGCCTCTAAGCTCCTCGACGACCTCACTAATCTAGGTCAAACATGGGGAACCCGGCGTTGCCGGGCGGATTGTCCGTGCATGGCGGACCCGGGCAAGAAGATCGGCATTCTTACCTTCCACAAGTGCATCAACTACGGGTCCTACTGGCAGGCGCGCTGCCTCGCGGAAGGGCTGCGGGACCGCGGTCACCAGGTCGAGCTGCTCGACCACGATTGCAAGTGCATCCGCCGCGCCGAGGCGCGCTGCGCCCTCCAGCCGACGCTGCCCGAACGCACGCCGCGCCACCAGCTCAGCCATTATGCGGAAAAGACCCGCCGCTTCGTTCGCGCCATCGCGCAGCTGCCGCTGTCTCGCCGTTTCTCGCTCCATGAGCCGGAGACGATGGACGAATATGACGCCATCGTGGTCGGCAGCGACGAGGTGTGGAACTTCCGCCACCCCTGGTACGGCAGCAAGGGCATCTTCTTCGGCGATGGGCTGAAGGCCGACCGGCTGGTGTCCTATGCCGCGAGCTTCGGCAACCACAGCGCCTGGGACGGCATCGACCCTGCCTGGGCATCGAAGCTCGGCCGTTTTTCGGCGATCTCCGTCCGCGACGAGAACAGCTGGCACCTGGTACGCAACGGAACCAACCACGAGCCCGAGATCGTGCTCGACCCCTGCCTCCAGTTCGCCCGCGCCATTCCGGCGGAGGCTGCGAGTGCCGAACGGCCGTACGCGCTCGTCTACGGCCATCGCTTCCCCGCCTGGCTGAAGCACAAGGCGCGCAGCTGGGCCGCGGGGCGCGGCGTGACACTCATCAGCGTCGGCTATTCGAACGACTTCGCCGATGAGCAGCGCATTGCCGCGGACCCGAACGACTTCGCGCGGCTGATGGCCGGAGCGCAGGCGGTCATCACGAACTTCTTTCACGGCTGCGTGTTCGCCCTCGTGAACGGCAAGCCCTGGGCCTCTGCGCCCAGCGAATATCGCTCGATCAAGATCCCGGACCTCGCGGCGACGCTCGGGGCCGAGCACCGCCTCATCGGAGAGGAGACGCCCGAGCGGCGGTTCGCCGAACTGCTCGAGACTCCGGTCACTCCGGAAGTGACGCGCAACATCGAGCAGGCACGCGCCCGCTCGAATCAATATCTCGATGCGGCACTTTCCTGACCCGAGGGCCGGCGGCGCCGACCCGCTGCTGGGGCCGCGCGACATCGTCCGCTCCGGTCTTTGCATCGGCTGCGGAAGCTGTGCGGCGTCCGCCGGGGCGCCCATGCGCTGGGATCGCGACGGCTTCATCAAGCCGGACCTCGGGGCTCCTCCGCCGGAGGAATTCGCGCGCCAGTGCCCCTTCTCGCCGGAAGCGCCGACGGAGGACGAGATTGCCTTCGAGCGTTTCGCGACTGCTCCGCACGCGGACCCGCGGATCGGCCGGTTCGAGCGCGCCTATGTCGGCCACGCCGTCGAGGACCCGTTCCGGCGCAACGGGAGCTCCGGCGGGCTCACGAGCTGGGTCGCCGCCGAGCTACTGCGTACCGGCGCAGTCGACGGCATCGCGCATGTCGCACCTGCGGATCCGCGTACCGACGGGCGGTTCTTCGCTTATCGAATCTCACGCTCGCTCGACGAGCTCAGCGAGGGCGCGAAATCGCGCTACTATCCCGTCGAGCTCTCCGCCATTATCTCCGAGATCCGCGCAACGCCGGGCCGCTACGCGATCGTCGGGGTCCCGTGCTTCATCAAGGCGATTCACCTGCTCCGCCGGATCGACCCGCTGGTGCGCGAGCGCGTGACGCACACGCTCGGCCTCTTCTGCGGACATATGAAGAGCGCGGCGATGGTCGAAAGCTTCGCCTGGCAGCTCGGCGCCGAGATTTCACGCGTTCGAGCGCTCGACTACCGGATCAAGGACGAGAGCCGCCCGGCCAACTGGTACCGCGCCCATCTCCAGCTCGAGGACGGATCGAGCGCCGCGCAGGACTGGTGGCACCTTGCCGACGGCGACTGGGGAGCCGGCTTCTTCCAGAATCCCGCGTGCGACTGGTGCGACGACGTGGTCGCCGAGACCGCCGACGTCAGCTTCGGCGATGCGTGGGTCGAGCCTTATTCATCCGACGGCCGAGGAACGAACGTGATGGTCGTCCGGTCGAAAGAGCTCGCCGCGACGGTCGAGCAAGCGCGGTTGGACGGGCGGCTCGAACTGACGCCGGTCGATGCCGACTTCATTGCGCAGACCCAGGCCGCGGGCCTGCGCCACCGCCGCGACGGGCTCGCCTATCGCCTGAGCTGGCGCAGGCGCGGCCTCCGCCCGCGCAAGCGCGTCGCCGCCTCGGCAGACCTGCCGCCGCGCCGAAAGCTGCTTTATCGCCTCCGCTACGCGATCGCGCGCTGGAGCCACCGCGTCTTCCGTGTCGCCCGCGCGCTCCACGCTCCCCGCCTCTACACGCTATGGGCCCGCACGCTGCTCCGCTTCTACCAGTCGGTGACCTGGTCGCACGGGCGCCTTGGCAAGCTGCTCGACCGCGTGATGGCCCAGCCGGAACGCTAGGCCGCGGGTTCGGGCCAGCCGCGGCGTAGCTTGCCTATTTGTCATTCTTCGCCGCACGACTTGCCTCTGAATTCCCTGTACATTGCAAGGCGATGCCGCTGCAGCGCCTGAGGCAGAGCGCGGAACGCCTCGTCTATCGCGTGGCGGGGCTTCCGGTCGCCGTGAGGGCCGCGGTCGGGTCGGCCGACGATCCGCTCCGCTCCGCTTTCGCAGCCCGCTACTGGCATCCGGAAAGCGCGTCCGAGCTCGCCGAGCTCGCGCTTGCTCTCCTGCTGTGGCCGATCGGGCTGGTCGCGGCATCGGCGTGGTCGACCGCTCTCAGCGGGGCCGCCATCCGCCGCCGCCACGGCAAGGGGGTCGCTGCCCAGCTCGATGATCAGCTCCGGCTCTATTTTTCGGACGGCGTGCTGGCGCCCTGGTACTACATCTTCTCGCTGCACCAGGACGGTCCCGCACGCGCCCCCACCTTCATCCAGCGGTTCGAGACCAAGACCTGCTATTTCCGGCTGCTCAAGGCGCGCAAGGGCTCGCCCCTTCAGGACAAGGTGCGGTTCGCCGATTTCTGTTCGAAGCACGGCATTCGTTCGGTCGAAACCGCGATGTCGCTCGCGGGAGCTGACCCGGCCCGCCCACTCCCCGACTGCGACCTGTTCGTGAAGCCCAAGGGCGGCCGCGGCGGCCGCGGCGCCGAGCGCTGGGACCGCGTCGGCCCCGGGCTGTTCGAAGGTCCGGACCGCGACAGGCTCGGCCGCGAAGAGCTCCTCGCCCGTCTGGTCGAGCGCTCGCGCGACACGCCGCTGATCCTCCAGCCGCGCATGTCGCCTCATCCGGCACTTGCAGCGATGACTTCCGGGGCGCTCCCGACCCTTCGCGTCCTCACCTGCCTCGATGAGCACAACCAGCCCGAGGTGATCGCGGCCATGATGCGGACCTCGTTCGGGGCGAACCGAACCGTCGACAACCTCCACGCGGGCGGCATCGGCGCGCTGGTCGATGTCGCTTCGGGGCGGCTCGGGAAGGCGAGCAATCTCGGCGCCGATGCGCGGCTCGGCTGGTTCTCCGCCCATCCGGATACCGGCGCGCCGATCGAGGGAGCGGTCGTCCCCTGCTGGGAAGCCGCCAAGGCACAGGCCGCCGCAGCCCACCGCCACTTCGCCGACCGGGTGGTCATCGGCTGGGATATCGCAGTGCTGGAGGACGGACCGATTTTCGTCGAAGGCAACGGCAACCCCGACCTCGACATCCTCCAGCGCTTCATGTGGACCGGCCTGCGCGACCACCGCTTCGGCCGCCTGCTGGCCCACCACCTACGCCACCGCCAAGCCGCCTCCCCGTCTCATCGCAAGCGCAGCCAAGCTATTCAGAACTGAGAGAAAAATGGTGGGCGTGGCAAGGATTGAACTTGCGACCCCTGCGATGTCAACACAGTGCTCTACCACTGAGCTACACGCCCACCGAGAAATGCAGCAGTCCGCGGGACTGATGCGATTTCGAAATCGGTCCGAAGGACCGCCGACGTCCGCGAAGGCGAACGGAGAAGCGGCATTTAGGGAGCAGATGCGCGACGCGCAACCGGCTTTTCAGGCGCTTACAGCCGGCCGTGCTGGTCCTCGGTCTGGAACATCCGGTCCACCTCCATCACCAGGTCCTTGAGGTGGAAGGGCTTGGACAGGAGCTTGGCTTCGGGCGCGGTGCGGCCGCCCTGGAGCGCGACGGCGGCGAAGCCGGTGATGAACATGACGCGGATCGACGGGTCGATGGCGCTCGCCTTCTGGGCAAGCTCGATCCCGTCCATCTCCGGCATGACGATGTCGGTCAGCAGCAGGTCGAACCGCTCGCTTTCGAGCAACGGCATCGCTTCGGTGCCGCAGCCGACCGCCTCCACCTCGTAACCCACGCGCTGGAGCGCGCGCTGGAGGTATTCGCGCATCGACGTATCGTCTTCGGCCAGGAGGATGCGTGCCATTGCCACTTTATGCGCTCACCTATCGCGTTTTGCCAGAAGCGAATAACGCGCTCATGCGTTGCAGCGCCTCAATACGAGTCTTAGTCTGGCACAAAATTTAACCATGACGCCGCTTCCCCCGCCGATCGTCCACGAGCCTCGTGGACCGCTCCCCGTGCTGCTGTCCGTGCCCCATTCGGGGCGGGACTATCCGGAATGGCTGCTCGAGAGCGCGTCAGGCGGACGCGCGGCGCTGTCGAGCCTCGAGGACCCGCTCGTCGACCGGCTGGTCTGGCGCGCGCTCGGGCGGGGCTGCGGCGCCGTCATTGCGCGCACGCCCCGCGCCGCGGTCGACTGTAACCGGGCGGAAGACGACATCGATCCCTCGGTCGTCGACGGCCCGCGCCGCGGCAGGGTGACCGCCCGCGCCCGAGGGGGCCTCGGGATCGTGCCGTCACGCACCCAGCAGCACGGCTTCCTGTGGCGGCGGCCGATCAGCCCGGTGCAGCTCGGAGAGCGGCTGGAGCAGGCACATCGCCCGTACCACCGGGCGATCGAGGACCAGCTCGGTCTCGTTGCCGACCGCTTCGGCTGTGCGCTGCTCATCGACTGCCATTCGATGCCGCCGCCTCCGGCCGGAACCCCGCCGATCGTCATCGGCGACTGCCGCGGGCGCACGGCGGATGGCTGGGTGAGCCGCGAAGCAATGGAAATCGCCCGTCGCTGCGGCCTCGACGCCGCGCTTAACGAGCCCTTCGCCGGCGGCCATGTGATCGAGCGGCACGCGTGGCCTGCCCGCAACGTCCATGCGCTGCAGCTGGAGATCGACCGCCGCTGCTACCTCGACGAACGGCTCCAGGAGCCGGGGCCCGACTTCGACCGTATGTCCGCCTTCGTCGAGACGCTGGTGGTCGAGCTCGGCGAAGCCCTCCTGGGCAGCACCCTGGCGACTGCCGCCGAATAGGGCGGCCGTTCAGCGCAAAGCGCCGGCGGGCCCTGAGGTCAGGCGTTCGCGGGCGCCGGCTGCGGGACCTGGGCAGGGGCCTTGCCCTGCTGCATCTGCTTGCCGAACACGGTCCGCATCTCGCTCAGCGAGAAAAGGTGCGCGTAGATGAGCGGGAGCATGCCGTTCTGGTTCATCTTGCGCAGCTCGTCCCCACGAAGGTTCCGGATCTTCTCCTCGTCGACCATGCGGAAGCCGCGATAGACGAACGGCTGCTGGAAGCCCTCCGGCTGGATGGCGACTTCGCCGTCCATCAACAGGTCCGCCTTGACCAGCTCCTCGACGAAGGCCGCGGTGCGCTGGCCCGCAGCCTCGAACTGCTCGCAGAACTGCAGGATGGCCTTGGTCGCTTCGCTCGGCTGGTCGCCGTCGAACAGGGCCTCGCCCTCGTCGAACTCGCCCACCGCATTCGCAGTCGGGTCGAAGCACAGCGAAAGCTCGTCGCTGTCCGGCCGAAGCCGCGCCAACAGGAACGGATAGCGGCGGACATAAGCCGGGATGTAGATGTTGGGCTCGCGCGATCTTCCATCCTCGTCGAGGAAGACGTTGACGCCCTCGTTGAGGCCCATCAGCGCGATCGGCACCGGATTGTCGCCGACGGCGAAGACGATCGGATAATGGCGCTGGACGAGCGTGAACTCGTCGACGGTGACGGGGATTGCATGCGTCTTCCCGACCTGGCCCATGCGGAGCAGGGTGCGGACCTTCATGTTCGCATGCTGGGTCGCGTTCAGCGGCTCCAGGGAATTGTAGAACAAAGGCAAGTTCTGGTTCGGCGCGGCAGTCGCCATCGAATATCTCTCCTGGGGCCCGGGCTTGCGGCCTCCCTCGGGCCGGCCCGGCTGAAAAACGGTCGGAGCGCCTCTATTGGCCTTGGGTGCGTTAGGCAAGTCGGCGGCCGCCCCGATGGGCGGACGCCGTTCAGTTCATTGAACATTCAACGCGCCGCTGCGAAGCCGCCTTCAATGGCGGTGGGTTGCAGATGATCCCGGGGGCGATCCTCAATTTCGTGCCGATCCTGTTCGGTATCTTCGCCGCGCAGCCCGGCGTCGTCGGCCAGACGGTCACGCGCCTCGTCATCCAGGACGAGGTGATCCTGAGGGTCCCGGTCCAGCCTCACCCGCTCCTCCCTCAGATCGACTGGCAGGAGCGCAAGGGGCCGAAGTGCGTGCCCACCGCAGTGATCCGCCGCGCGCTGCTTTCGAGCGCCGAGCAGGTCGATTTCGTCCTCGCCGGCCGCGGGCGGGTCCGTGCCGAGCTCGAGGAAAATTGCCCTGCGCTCGACTTCTACAACGGCTTCTACCTTCAGCCCGAGGACGACCGGATCTGCGCCGGGCGAGACTCGATCCATTCGCGCATGGGCGGAAGCTGCACCATCGAGCGCTTCAAGCAGCTCGTTCCCAAGCTGCGCCAGTAACTGCGCCAGCCGGTATCGGCTGCGCGGACCCTTCAGGGCGAGGAGTTGGGGATTGAGGGCCTGGAGCCGGTCCGCGCATCCGACCCCTCGCGGTTAGGATCGCGCGCCTGACCTGAGGCCGTTCGCCGGATTACAAAAGCGAAAGGTTGGCCGCGGAGCGCCTGAGGGTTAGCACGACGCGGAGTCCCGGGTCGTTGTCTTCGAGGTGGATGTCGCCGCCGTGCAGCCGGGCGACGGCGCGCGCCAGCGCGAGTCCCAAGCCGCTCCCTTCGGTCGTCCGTGCCTCTTCGAGGCGGCGATATTTGCCGAGCGCATGCTCGTGCTGCTCGGGCGGGATTCCGGGGCCTTGGTCGGCAACCCACAGCTCGATGACGTCGCCCGCCTCGCCCGCGCCGAGCTCGACCGTTCCGGCCGCATATTTGATCGCATTGTCGACGAGGTTCGCGACGGCGCGGCCGATCGACTGGCGGTTGCCGGTATATGCGAGCGCCTCCGGCCCCTCGACGGCGATCCGCATGCCGCGCTCTTCGGCGACCGGATTGTAGATTTCGCAGATGTCGCGGAGCATCTGGGCGAGGTCGAAGTCCTCGAAATGCTGTTTCCCCGCCCCCGCCTCCGTGCTGCTGATCTCGAGCGTGGCGGAAATGAGGCGAAGCATCCTGTCGATGTCGAGCGAGACCGCTTCGAGCGCCTGCTGCTGCCGCTCGCGGTCGCCCGCGGCGGCGCGCTCCATGTTCGCGCGCATGCGGGTCAGGGGCGAGCGGAGGTCATGGGCGAGCGAGTCGGTGACGAGGCGGAGCTGCTCGACCAGCTCCTCGATCCGCTCGAGCATCGCGTTGATCGCCGACGCGAGCATCGAGAATTCCTCGCCGCCGGTCTCCTCGTCGAGCCGGTGGCTGAAGTCTCCGCCGGCGATCCGCGCGGCGACGTTGGCGATCGCCCGCGCGCGCCGCTCGGCGATCTTCAGCACCACCCACCCGCCGACCAGCCCGAGCGGAATGGCGAGAAGCAGCGCGCCGAGGAGCGCTTCGACGAGCGCTGCGCGCATCCGCTCGCGCTCGCTGATGGTGGCGCCCAGCAGCAGCCGCTCCCCGCCGGGGAGGGCGATGGTCCGGATTGCGAACAGGTCGGGCCTGACCTGGCCTTCGGGATAGAGGCGGATCTCGTTCCACTCGGACGGCGTCGCGAGCACCGGCGGCCAGCCGGCGAGGTTTCCGGCCAGCTTGTGTCCCCGTCCGTCGACGAGCAGTGCGACGCCGCCCCGAAGCTCGCCGGTCTTCAGCGACTGGTCGATCGCCTGCGGAAGCGAGGCCGCGCCCCACGTCGAATAAGCGAAGCGCACGTCGCGCTCGTCATCGTCGAGCCGGTCGTGGATGCGCTCCTCGAACAGCGTGTCGGTCTGATGGTAGATAAACAGCAGCACGGGCACGGTGATGACGAGCCCGAACGCGAGGGAGATCAGCGCGACCCGAATCGGTGCGGGGAGCCGTAGTCGAAACCGCGACAGCTCGCTCAAGCGGTCTCGCTCAACATGTAGCCGACGCCGCGAACCGTATGCAGCAGCGGCAGCCGCTGCCCGTCGTCGATCTTCTTGCGAAGCCGGCTGATGTGGACGTCGATGACATTCGTGCCCGGGTCGAAGTGATAGTCCCACACCTCTTCGAGCATCATCGTGCGGGTCACGACCTGGCCCTTGTTGCGCAGCAACAGCTCGAGCAGCCGGAACTCGCGCGGCTGCAGGTCCACGCGCGAGCCGCCGCGTTCGACGCGGCGCGCGAGCAGGTCCATGCTGAGGTCGCCGCAGCCGAGCTTGGTGACGATCGGCTGCGCGCCCGAGGGACCGCGACGCTGCAGCGCCTCAACGCGCGCAAGCAGTTCGGAAAAGGCAAATGGCTTGGCGAGATAATCGTCCGAACCGCTTTTGAGGCCCTTCACACGCTCGTCTGTCGAGCCGAGCGCCGAAAGCACGATCACCGGCGTGTCGATGCCGGCCGCTCGAACCGCGCCAAGCACCGCGAGTCCATCCATGCCGGGAAGCATCCGGTCGAGGACGATCGCTGCGTAATGGCCGTCGGTGGCGTGGAAGAGTCCGTCGCGCCCGTCGCTTGCGACATCGACGACATAGCCGTTCTGCTCGAAACCCTTGGCGATATAATCGGCGGTCGTCGCATCGTCTTCGACGACGAGGATCTTCTTCGTCACCCTCGCAACTCCCTGTTTTCCGCCTCAGGCGCGCGACGTTGTCCCGGCAGCGGGCACGCTGAGCGTAACACGATTGCCGTGGCGGTTGACCACGATCTCCGTGGGGTCGGTAGCCACTGCGTCGATCGCGGCGTCGAGGTCCGCAGGGTCTCTGCCGTCCACCTCCTCGACCACGTCGCCGACGCGCAAGCCCGCCGCCGACGCGCGCCCGCCGGCCGCGACGCTCGTCACGACCATCTCGTCGACCTTGCTTCCACCCCCCAGCACCTTGGCCGCGCGCTCGTCCAGCGGCTCGAGCGTCGCGCCGAGCGTGCTGTCCAGCTTCAGCAATGTCTTCGCATGATGCGATGCCGGGCTGTCGAAGCTGAGCCGCCGCGCAGCGACGACAAGGACGGCGAACAACAGCAAGGCGCAGACGACGAACAACGCCATCGCTGCATTGCCGCCCCTCGCCCGCTGATGCGCCTGCGCCATGGAAGCACTCAGCGGCCAAATCGGCTCCAGGCGCAATATGCAGCGGATGAAAAATGCGTAATGTCGAAGCAGCGGCAAAAAAGCCGTCCGCCTTGGATTTCGGCGCCCGAGCACCCACATTTCTTGACAAGCTCAAAGGCTTGGCACACGCGGGTCGCAAGTGCCTGCAAGTTGAAGCTGCAGCCTTATCCTTATCCGGAGACTCAATGACTTTCGCCGATCTCGGCCTTTCCGACGAATTGCTCCGCGCCGTCGCGGACAGCGGCTATGATGAGCCGACCCCAATCCAGCGCGCCGCCATTCCTTCGGTCCTGATGGGCCGCGACCTCGTCGGCATCGCGCAGACCGGCACCGGCAAGACCGCCGGCTTCGTTCTCCCGATGATCGACATCCTGCACGAGGGGCGCAGCCGCGCCCGCATGCCGCGCTCGCTGATCCTCGAGCCGACCCGCGAGCTCGCGATGCAGGTCGCCGAGAATTTCGAGAAGTACGGCAAGTACCACCCGCTCTCGATGGCGCTGCTGATGGGCGGCGTTCAGATGGGCGAGCAGGTGAAGGCGCTCGAGAAAGGCGTCGACGTGCTGATCGCCACGCCGGGCCGGCTCATGGACCTGTTCGGCCGCGGCAAGATCATGCTGACGGACTGCAAGCTGCTGGTGATCGACGAAGCCGACCGCATGCTCGACATGGGCTTCATCCCGGACATCGAGGACATTTGCTCGAAGCTGCCGAAGAACCGGCAGACCCTCCTGTTCTCCGCGACCATGCCGCCGCCGATCCAGAAGCTGGCGAGCAAATTCCTCAACGATCCGAAGCGCGTCGAGGTGGCCCGCCCGGCAACTGCGAACGTGAATATCGAGCAGCGGCTGGTCGAGGTCCGTTCGGACAAGAAGAAGGACGCACTTCGAGACATCCTGCGCCACGAAGGGTTCAAGAACGCGATCGTGTTCGCCAACCGGAAGACGACGGTGCGCGAGCTCGCCAGCAGCCTCAAGCGCTCGGGTTTCGCGGCCGGCCAGATCCAGGGCGACATGGACCAGTCCGACCGCATCGCCGAGTTCGACCGCTTCAAGAATGACGAGATCACCGTCCTCGTCGCCTCCGACGTCGCGGCCCGCGGCCTCGACGTGAAAGGCGTCAGCCACGTCATCAACTTCGACGTCCCGTGGCAGCCGGACGATTATGTCCACCGCATCGGCCGCACCGGCCGCGCCGGCATGAAGGGCATCGCCATCACGCTCGCAACCCGCGCGGACGCGGAAGCGATCGACCGGATCGAGAAGCTCATCGGGCACAAGATCCCGCGCACCGGCGAGCAGCCGGTCGACGAGCCGGCCGAGGCGGAGCCGAAGAAGCCCGCGGCGAAAGCCAAGCCCGCCGCCGCCGAAAAGCGCGCGCCCCGGGCAGAGAAGCCGCGGGCGAAGCAGGAGCGCGAGCAGCCTGCGTCGCGTAAGGTCGAGGCTGCGCCGGAGCCGGAGCCCGAACCTGCTCCGCGTGACCGCTCGCCGGTCGTCGAGGATCTCAAGAGCGACTGGAACGGCCCGCTTCCCTCGTTCCTGTCGGTAAGCGCGGGCTAGCCGCGCCTGCCTGGCGCGCTGGGCAGCGCGACAAGGCAGGCACAGGCCTGACACTGGAAAGCGGCTTTTCAGGTTCCTAGCTGCAGCCCTGGGCTGGAGAAAAAAAGGAACCGCGATGACCGATTACGTGCTCCCGAAAGTGTGGAAGTGGGAACAGCCGAGCGGCGGCCAGTTCGCGAACATCAACCGCCCGATCGCCGGCCCGACCCACGACAGGCAGCTGCCCGTCGGCAAGCATCCCTTCCAGCTCTACTCCCTCGCGACACCCAACGGGCAGAAGGTCTCGATCATGTTCGAGGAGCTGCTCGAGAAGGGGCACCGCGACGCCGAATATGACGCCTGGCCGATCCGCATCGGCGAAGGCGACCAGTTCTCCAGCGGCTTCGTCGAGGTGAACCCTAATTCGAAAATTCCGGCGCTCGTCGACCGCAGCGGGCCCAAGCCCGTGCGCGTCTTCGAATCCGGCGCCATCCTCGTGTACCTCGCGGAGAAGTTCGGCGAGTTCCTGCCCGCGTCGGGCGCGGAGCGGGCGGAGACCCTTTCCTGGCTGTTCTGGCAGATGGGCAGCGCGCCCTTCCTCGGCGGCGGCTTCGGTCACTTCTTCGCCTATGCGCCGGAGAAGTTCGAATATCCGATCAACCGCTATTCGATGGAGGCCAAGCGGCAGTTCGATGTCCTCAACCGGCGCCTCGCGGAGAGCGAATATATTGCCGGTCCCGAGTACACGATCGCCGATATCGCGATCTGGCCCTGGTACGGCGGCGTCGCGCTGGGCCGCTCCTACCCTGGCGCCGACGAGTTCCTCGCGACGCACGAATATGAGCATGTGATGCGCTGGGCGAAGCAGATCGACGCCCGCCCCGCCGTCAAGCGCGGCCGCATCGTCAACAAGCTCACGGGCGAGCTCAACGAGCAGCTCCACGAGCGCCACGACGCGAGCGACTTCGAGCTGAGGACGCAGGACAAGCTGCAGCCGGTCGACGAAGCCGAAGCAGTGAAGGACGACGCGATCTAAGGTCCTCCCTGCGATCCCGATCAGGGATCGTGGGGAGGGGGACCATCGAACGTAGTTCGATGGTGGAGGGGCCGGTCGGAAGCCGAGGCCCCTCCACCGCTCGGCTACGCCGATCGGTCCCCCTCCCCATCGCTTCGCGACGGGGAGGAAGATTTGTACCGCCCCAAAAACTCCCCCGCGAAGGCGCGAAGCCGCTGCTCCGCGATCGCATCGCGCAGCGCCTGCATCACGCGCTGGTAGAACCAGAGGTTGTGCTGGGTCATCAGCATGGCGCCGAGGATCTCGCCCGACTTCACCAGGTGGTGGACGTAGGCGCGGCTGAACTGGATGCAGGCCGGGCACGGGCAGCCCGGCTCGATAGGCTCCTCGTCCTCGGCGAAGCGCGCGTTCCTGAGGTTGATCGGCCCGTCCGGGGTGAACGCCTGGCCGGTCCTCCCCGATCGTGTCGGGAGCACGCAGTCGAACATGTCGATGCCGCGCACGACCGCCTGGACGATGTCGTCCGGCTTGCCCACGCCCATCAGGTATCGCGGCCGGTCGGCAGGAAGCATGTCGACGGCGAAGTCGAGGCAGCCGAGCATCGCTTCCTGGCCCTCGCCGACCGCAAGCCCGCCCACGGCATAGCCGTCGAAGCCGATGCCGATCAGCGCCTCGGCCGAGGCGCGGCGGAGATTTTCGTCGAGAGCGCCCTGCTGGATCCCGAAGATGGCGGCG
Source organism: Bacillota bacterium (assembly GCA_050261135.1). Lineage (GTDB taxonomy): Bacteria > Pseudomonadota > Alphaproteobacteria > Sphingomonadales > Sphingomonadaceae > Sphingomicrobium. The sequence goes on along the minus strand of JBLNCZ010000018.1, from coordinate 115,978 downwards.
CGCGCGGCATGTTCTTCGCCGCGGTCGAACTCTTCCCGCGAACGGTTGGCCCAGCGCATCGAGCGCTCCATCGCCTCGCGCTGGGCCTCTGGCGTCGAAGTCGTCGGCACCAGCTGGTCGAACGCCATGACGATGTCCGAGCCGAGCAAGCGCTGCACCTCGATCGACCGTTCGGGGGTCAGCATGTGCGTCGAGCCGTCGAGGTGGCTCTTGAACCGCACGCCCTCTTCGGTCGTCTTGGTAAGCTCCGACAGGCTCATCACCTGGTAGCCCCCGCTGTCGGTCAGGATCGGCCGTTCCCAGCCCATGAACCCGTGCAGGCCGCCGAGCTTCGCGACGCGCTCCGCGCCCGGGCGAAGCATCAGGTGGTAGGTGTTGCCGAGAATGATGTCGGCGCCGCTGGCACGTACCTCCTCCGGCCGCATCGCCTTCACCGTCGCGGCCGTTCCGACGGGCATGAAGGCGGGCGTTCGGATTTCCCCGCGCTCCATGGCGATGACGCCGGTGCGGGCGGCGCCGTCCGTGGCGGCGATCGAGAAGGCGAAACGGGTCACGCGCCGCCGCTTAGCCGCTGATGCGCTTCCCCCCAAGGTCGGCTGTGCTAGGGCTTGTGCCGATGCCGAGCGTCTCAGACATCGACCGCTTCCTCTTCATCGTCGGGGCGCCGCGCTGCGGAACCACCACAATGGCGCGCTGGCTGCAGGCGCACCCGCAGGTGCTCTTCCCCTTCGTGAAGGAGCCGCACTTCTTCACCCAGCATGACCTGCGCGCCCTGGGCGAGGAGGATCTGCGCACTTTCGTCGAGCGCGAATATCTGGACCACTTCTTCCCCGAGCCGGAAGGCGAACGCCGGGTCGGAGCCGACGCGTCGGTCTCCTATCTCTACGCCCCGGAGCAGCTCGAGCCCGCGCTGAAGCTGTGGCCGAAGTCGCGCTTCGTGGTCGCGGTGCGCGATCCGCTGAGCCTGCTGCCCTCACTTCACAAGCGACTGATCTTCACCGGCGATGAAAACATCCGCCGCTTCGAGGATGCCTGGGCGGCAATTCCCGACCGCGCCGCCGGCCGCCGCATCCCGTGGAGCACGATCGAGCCGCGCTGGCTTCGATATGATGAGGCCGGCCGCTACGCCACCTATGTCGAACGCCTGTTCGCGGCGGTGGGCAAGGAGCGGTGCCTGGTCATGGTCTTCGACGACCTTGTCAGCGACCCCGCGGGGCAGCACCGCCGCCTTCTCGAGTTCGCCGGCCTGGACCCGATGCCTGCGCCGGAACTGAAGCCGGAGCGCGAAGGCAAGGGCGTGCGCTTCCTTCTGCTCCAGCAGCTGCTCAAGCGTCCGCCGCGCGTGCTCCTGCCCTATCTCGCGAGCGTCCGGCACCATGGGCGCTTCGACAAGCAGGCCGGCGCGAAGGCGAAGAAAAGCACGCCTCCCGGCAAGGGGAAAAAATCGCTGCGCAAGCGCCTGCTGCACTGGAACCGCATGCCCGACGAGAAGCGCCCGATCCCCATGTCCGTGCAGCGCGAGATCAAGGAGCGTTTCCAGGACGAAGTCGACCGCCTCGGCACACTCATCGGGCGGGACCTGAGCCACTGGCTCCAGCCGCGCGATTGACGGCAGATATCAGGCTTCTAGGCTCGCTCGAATGAAGACGGGCGTCGTCATCGGCCTTGGCCTTTCACTGCTCCTTTCCAGCGCGGCCAGCGCGGAGAAAGCTCCCTGTCCGCCGCACGAGGCGGGCGCGAGCTATCCGTGGGACGTGCAGGAGCTGATGAAAGGCGACAAATACGCGTCTGTGTTCATCGACGTCGACCGCACCGGACGGCCGCTGGGCTGCAAGGTGGGCAACACGAACATCACGGACTCGTACACGTTGTTCCTGCTCTGCGACGCGTACAAGGATAGCTGGCGCGCGCCCGCCGCGGCTGCCGGCGATCCGGACCGGCGGACGATCCGCCGCGACACCACCTTGCTCGGCGGCGACCACGAGCTTGCGAACCAGAAGGCCCGTAAGGCCTGGTTCAAGGCTCATCCCGAGGAGCGGCCCTCCTGCTATCCCGAGGACTGACCGGGCAGCAGCAGGCTCGCGTCGCCGTAGGAATAGAAGCGGTATCCCGTCTCGATCGCGTGGGCATAGGCACGCTTCATGACGTCGAGGCCCATCAACGCGCTCACCAGCATGAACAAGGTCGAGCGCGGCAGGTGGAAGTTGGTGATCAGGCCGTCGATCGCCCTGAAGCGGTAGCCGGGCGTGATGAAGATCGCGGTGTCGCCCTCGAACGGGCGAATGACGCGGTCGTCCCCCGCCGCGCTTTCGAGCAGGCGCAGGCTTGTCGTTCCGACCGAGATCAGCCGCCCGCCTGAGCGCCGCACCCCGTTCAGCCGCTCCGCCGTCGCAGCATCGATGCGGCCCCATTCTGCGTGCATCTTATGCTCTTCGATGCGCTCGCTCTTGACCGGCAGGAAGGTGCCTGCGCCGACGTGGAGAGTCAGGGTCTCGCGCCCCACGCCGCGGGCATCGAGCGCCTCGAGCAGCCGCGGCGTGAAGTGCAGCGCGGCCGTCGGCGCGGCAACGGCGCCTTCCTCGCGGGCGAAAATGGTCTGATAGTCTTCGCGGTCGGCTTCATCGACGTCGCGGCGCGACGCGATATAGGGAGGCAACGGCATCCGTCCGGCCCGCTCGAGCAGGAGCTCGACCGGTTCGTCGCCGTGGAAGTGCAGCAGCGCGGACCCATCGTCCGCCTTGCCGAGAACCGACGCCGTCACGCCTTCGCCGAAGTCGATCGTATCGCCGCTCCGCACGCGCTTGGCGTTGCGCAGGAAGGCTTGCCAGTTGCGCGGGCCCTCGCGCTTGTGCAGCGTCGCGCCGACCTTTGCCTCGCCCCGCCTTCCCTGGAGCTGCGCAGGAATGACCTTGGTGTCGTTGAACACCAGCACGTCGCCGGGCCGGAGCAGGTCCGGGAGCTCCAGCACCTCGTGATCGGAAATGTCGCCGCCTTCGACGAGCAGCAGCCGCGCGCTGTCGCGCGGCCGTGCAGGCCTCAGGGCGATCCGCTCCGCGGGAAGGTCGAAATCGAAGTCGGCGACGCGCACGCCGCGGCGCTTAGCCGCCCAGGTAGGCCTTCACAATTTTCGTCGGATTCTCCGGCGGCTCGCCGGGCGTGATCTTGTCGACCGCGTCCATGCCCTTCACGACGCGGCCGAGCACCGTGTACTTGCCGTCGAGGCCGGAATTGGGCGCGAACATGATGAAGAATTGGCTGTTCGCGCTGTCGGGATTTTCCGTGCGCGCCGCTCCCACCGTGCCGCGAAGGAACGGGACCGCGGTGAACTCCGCCTTGAGGTCGGGGAGCTTGGAGCCGCCCTCGCCGGTGCCCGTGGGGTCGCCGCCCTGCGCCATGAAGCCGGGGACCACGCGGTGGAACGTCAGGCCGTTGTAGAAGCCCTCGCGGACAAGCGTCTGGATCCGCTCGATATGATGCGGAGCAAGGTCCGGCCTCAGCACGATCTCGACCGTGCCGCCGGTCGAAAGGTCGAGAAAGAGATGGTTCGCGGGGTTGGCAGCGACGTCCGCGGGAGCGATGATCGCCGGCATGGGCGCGACCGGCGGCGGCGCGGCAGCCAGGAGTGCCGCAATCGGCAACGCGAACAAGGCTTTAATCAGCATATCCCTCCCCGAACTCGGTGCGGCCCGATGCACGCCGGCCGCTGAGCCGATCATGAACCGCCATTCAAATGCCGCCGCACATCCTCCGCGACTGCCGGCGTCACGAACTTGTCGATCGAGCCGCCGTAGCGCGCGATCTCCTTCACCAGCTTGGAGGCAATCGGCTGGAGCGAGACGTCGGCCATCAGGAAGACCGTCTCGATATCGTCGTTCAGCTGCTGGTTCATGCCCGCCATCTGGAACTCATATTCGAAGTCCGCGACCGCTCTCAGCCCGCGCAGGATCGCCGTCGCGCCCTGCTGCTCAGCGAATTCCATCAACAGCGAATTGAACTCGACCACCTCGATGTTGCCGGGGATGTCCTGCACCTCCCGCCGGACCATCGCTAGCCGCTCGGATGTGGTGAACATCGGCTCCTTCGACGGGTTCGTCGTCACCCCGATCACGAGCTTGTCGACGAGGTGCGCACCGCGCCGGATGATGTCGAGATGGCCGAGCGTGATCGGGTCGAACGTGCCGGGATAGACCGCCACTTTCATCAATGGTCTCTTTCTATCGCGAAGCGGGCGATGGCGCGAAGGAGGTCCGCCTCGCTGCCGTGGCCCGACAGGTGCTCGACGGCCTGGTTGACGAGGAAGCCCGCCTGTTGGCGCGCCCGCTCCTCGCCGAGCAGCGAGACGAAGGTCGCCTTCCCCGCATTCGCGTCGCGCCCGGTCGGCTTTCCCGCGGCCGCCTCGTCGCCGCTATGGTCGATGAGGTCGTCGGCGATCTGGAAGGCAAGGCCGATGTTGCGCGCATAGCCGCGATACGGCCGGCGCGATTCCGACGGCATCTTGACCATGATGCAGGCGGCCTCGACCGCATATTCGATCAGCGCGCCGGTCTTGAGCTGCTGCAGCCGCGTGATCGAATTGAGGTCGAGCTCCTGCCCTTCGGCGGCAAGGTCCATCATCTGCCCGCCGGCCATTCCGTTCGGGCCGGCGGCGCGCGCCAGCTCCAGCACCAGGTCGGAGCGCACCCACGGATCTTCATGGGTCGCCGGATTGGCGAGGATCTCGAACGCGAGCGCGTGCAGGCTGTCGCCCGCAAGCACGGCTTCCGCTTCGCCGAACGCCTTGTGCACGGTCGCCTTGCCGCGCCTCAGCTCGGCATCGTCCATGCACGGCAGGTCGTCATGGATCAGCGAATAGACGTGGATCGCTTCGATCGCGCAGCCGACGCGCAGCGCCCGCTCCCGGTCGATCGCGAACAGGCGCGATGCCGCGATCGTCAGCAGGGGCCGGAGCCGCTTGCCGCCGCCGATCGCCGCATGGCGCATCGCCTCGTAGAATTGCTCGCGGCTGTCGCCGGTCGGCGCTAGGAGTCTCGCGAAGAAGCGGTCTACGTCGGCGGAGACGCGCTTTGCCTCGGCGTCCAGCTCGCCGGCGAGCCGGTCGATGGTCTCAACCGGCATCGAAGGGCTTCAGCCCCGCCGGCTTGCCGTCGCTTCCGAAGGCGATCTGCTCGATCCGCGCCTGCGCATCCTTCAGCCGCGCTTCGCAGTGGCGCCGCAGGCGGTCGCCTTCCTGGTAAAGCTCGATCGACTGGTCGAGCGGCGCTTCGCCCTTCTCGAGCGTGCGCACGATCTCCTCGAGTCGCTTGAGCGCGTCCTCGAAGCTCATTTGCTCGACGTTGGTCGGTCCGGCACTTGCCATGCGCTTCAGTCTGAGCCGCGCTGGAATTCAAATCAAGCGAAGCGGCTATTCGGTCGGGCGGTTGGTGAACGGATCGCGGATGCCCGGGACGAGCTCGTCCCGAAGCGCCTCGTCACCCGCTCCGGCAAGCGCCGCCTCGGCATCGCGGACATGCTGCTCGCGCTCGCGCCGAAGCTCTTCGATCAGCGCCTCGCGGTCGCTGTCGAGACGCGTGTCGGTCGGCGCCTGCTGGCCCGCTGCCTTCGCCGCCTTCGCGACGGCGGCGTCGAGCTCGCGCTGCGTGGTGAGGCCGAGCGTCACCGGATCCTTCGGCGTGATGTTCGCCATGTTCCAGTGCGTCCGGTCGCGGATCGCGGCGATCGTCGTGCGAGTGGTGCCGATCAGCTTGCTGATCTGCCCGTCGCTGACCTCGGGATGGTTCTTGATGATCCAGGCGATTCCGTCGGGCTTGTCCTGGCGCTTGCTGACCGGCGTGTAGCGCGGCCCGCGCGTGCGGCGCACCGCTTCCGGCGCCTTCCACATCTGCAGCTTGTAGTCGGGGTCGTTCTGCCCCTTCTCGATTTCCTCGTGGGTCAGCTCGCCGGCGCGGATGGGGTCGCGGCCGGTCAGCTTGGTCGCGGCGGTATCGTCGGCGATGGCCTGGACCTCGAGGATGTGGAGGCCGCAGAACTCGGCGATCTGCTCGAACGTCAGCGAGCTGTTGTCGACCAGCCAGGCGGCCGTCGCGTGGGGCATCAGGGGCTGGGCCACTGCTATGTCTCCGTCTTTACAAACAAATTGGGCCGCCCCTCGCGGAGCGGCCGGCGTTGGCGGCGATGTAAACCGGCACCGCCGCGGGGGCAAGGTCGCTCAGGCGTCCATCGCCAGGTATCTCGGCTGGCCCTTGATGCGCTCGATCCATTGCTGGACCCGCGGATATTGGTGCAGCTGGAAGTCGGCCTCTCCGGCCACATGCGTGTAGGCGAACAGGCAGACGTCGGCGAGGCTGATCTGCGTTCCGACGAACCATTCGCGGCCGCGCAGATGGTCGTCCATCAGCTTCAGCGCGGCAATGCCGGCCTGCCGCTTGCCCGACATCTGCAGCCGCTGCCCGTCGGACAGGTTCTCCACGCCGACGTTCCGCATCCAGAAGCGCAGCGTGGCGATGTTCGGCTCGTGATTATATTGCTCCCAGAACATCCACCGCAGCATGTCGGCATGATCGAACCGCTCGGTCGGGATCAGGTTGGATCCGTCGGCGACATAATAGCAGGCGGCGTTGCTCTCCGGGACGAAGCGGTCGCCAATCTGGAGCACCGGGATGCGGCCGTTGGCATTCACGTTCTGGAGGAATTCGGGCGTGCGCGTCTCGCCCTTCATGATGTCATACTCCCGCCGCTCGAGCGGGATCATCAGCAGCGCCGCGGTAAGCCGCACCTTGTAGCAATTGCCGGACGCGGCATATTCGTGAAGGACGAGCTTGTCGGTCATCAGGGTCCGAGCCTTCCCCGAACTGTCGTTCAGCCGACCTCTAGCACAATCTTCCCGACATGCTCGCCTTCTTCCATCCGCGCATGCGCCGACGAGGCGTCTGCGAGCGGGAAGATGCTGTCGATGACGGGCTTCAGCCGCCCGCCCTCGACATAGGGCCACACCGTCTTCGCGATCTCGTCGGCGACCATCGTCTTGAACTCGATCGAGCGCGGCCGAAGGGTCGATCCGGTCAGCGTCAGCCGGCGCCGCATCACGTCGAAGATCGGCACCTCCGCCGTCGCGCCGCGCTGCACCGCGATCGACACATGGCGGCCCTCTTCGGCGAGGCAGGAGAGGTTCCGCGGGACATAGTCGCCCCCGACCATGTCGATGACGACGTTGACCCCCGCGCGGCCCGTCGCGCGGTGCACTTCCTCGACGAAGTCCTGCTCGCGGTAATTGATCGCTGCTTCGGCGCCGAGCTCGAGCGCTCGGGCGCACTTCGCGTCGCTTCCGCAGGTGACGATGGTCTTGAGGCCGAACAGCTTGCCCAGCGCGATCGCCATCGTCCCGATGCCGCTCGTGCCGCCATGGACCAGCACCCAGTCGCCGTCGGCCGCGAAGCCCCGCTCGAACAGGTTCACCCATACCGTGAACAAGGTCTCGGGCATGGCCGCGGCCTCGACGAGGGAAATAGCTTCCGGAACGAAAAGGCAGGTGCCGGCCGGCGCGACGCAATATTCGGCATAGCCGCCGCCGGCGACCAAGGCGCACACGTCGCGGCCGAGCATTTCGTGGGGGCCGTCGACCACCCTTCCGGCAATCTCCAGGCCGAGGATGTCCGGAGCACCTGGCGGAGGCGGATAGAGGCCCTTGCGCTGCAGGACGTCGGGGCGGTTGACGCCGGCCGCCGCGACCTTGACCAGCACTTCGCCCGCTCCTGGCCTGGGGACCGGCCGCTCCACGACCGACAGCTCGCCGTCCCCGTCGGGGTGCGATGCGATGACCGCCGTCATCGAGGAGGGAATGGAGCTGCTCACCTGCTCCGCGCTTATTGACATCGACCCGCGTCGGGTCAACGACTCCGCCCGATGGATCTCGACGATCTCTTCCCGAGCAAGCCCGACGATCCGCTCGTCGCGCTCGGCAAGCAGGACCTCGACCCCTTGTCGGTGGACGAGCTTCACGAGCGGATCGAGGCGCTGAAGGCGGAGATCATGCGCGTCGAGGCGCACATCCAGCGGGTCCAGAGCCACCGGTCGGCGGCGGAAGAGCTGTTCAAGAAGTCATGAGCCCCCGAGCATAAGGGGAGCGCTCTGCGAAGCAGACGCGAGCTTATGTCGAAGAGAGGGCGAATGCCGGCCAGCGGGTCGCCGCAGGCGAACCCGTCTGACGTCACGGGATTTACTCCCGTGACGGCTCTCCCGCCCCCGCGTTCAGCGGCGGAACATCTTCTCGAAGCGATAATCTGGGGAAAAGCCGGAACCGGCCTCTTGATTGCCGCGTCCCAGCATATGACATTGTTTTGGAAGGCCCGTTGGCTCCTCAGCGGGCGGGGAGTGACCGTCTAAATGCCTAGTTTCGCTCGCGAACTCGAACAAACCCTCCACAATGCCCTGGGGGAGGCCAGCAAGCGCCGTCACGAGTACGCGACTCTCGAACACCTTCTGATCGCGCTGATCGACGACGAGCATGCGTCGAAGGTGATGACCGCCTGCGGCGTCAGCCGCGACGAGCTTCGCGCCTCGGTGAAGCAGTACCTGGACAATGAGCTCGGCGCCCTGGTTGCCGACAGCGCGACCGACCCGACTCCGACGAGCGGCTTCCAGCGCGTCGTCCAGCGCGCGATCCTGCACGTCCAGTCCTCGGGCCGCGACGAGGTCACCGGCGCCAACGTGCTCGTCGCCCTCTTCTCCGAGCGCGAGAGCTACGCCGTCTATTTCCTGCAGCAGCAGGACATGAGCCGCCTCGATGCCGTGACCTACATCAGCCACGGCGTCGGCAAGGGCGAAAGCTCGGCCGAGGCGCGTCCGCCGGAAGGCGCCGAGGAAAAGAGCGAGAAGGAGGGCGGAAAGAAGGAATCCGCGCTCAAGCAGTTCACCGTCGACCTCAACGAGAAAGCCCGCAACGGCAAGGTCGACCCGCTGATCGGCCGCATGCCCGAAGTCGACCGAACCGTGCAGATCCTCTGCCGCCGGTCGAAGAACAATCCGCTTTACGTCGGCGACCCGGGCGTCGGTAAGACCGCGATCGCCGAAGGCCTCGCGCGCAAGATCGTCGAAGGCGACGTTCCCGACGTGCTCAAGGGCGCCACCATCTACGCGCTCGACATGGGGGCGCTGCTCGCCGGCACCCGCTACCGCGGCGACTTCGAGGAGCGCCTGAAGTCGGTCGTGTCGGAGCTCGAAAAGCTTCCCAACGCGATCCTCTTCATCGACGAGATCCACACGGTGATCGGTGCCGGCGCCACGTCCGGCGGCGCGATGGACGCTTCGAACCTCCTGAAGCCCGCGCTCTCCTCGGGCGCGATCCGCTGCATCGGCTCGACGACCTACAAGGAGTTCCGCAACCATTTTGAGAAGGACCGAGCGCTGCTGCGCCGGTTCCAGAAGATCGACGTCAACGAGCCCACGGTCGAGGACACGATCAAGATCATCGCGGGGCTTCGCGCGGCGTTCGAGCTGCACCATAACGTCCGCTACACGCCCGACGCGATCAAGTCGGCCGTCGAGCTGTCCGCGCGCTACATTCACGACCGCAAGCTGCCCGACAAGGCGATCGACGTGATCGACGAGGTCGGCGCGATGCAGATGCTGGTCCCGCCGAGCCGCCGCAAGAAGGTGATCACCCCCAAGGAGATCGAGGCGGTGGTCGCGACCATGGCCCGCATCCCGCCCAAGTCGGTCAGCGCCGACGACAAGCAGGTGCTCGAGCATCTCGAGGCCGACCTGAAGCGTGTCGTCTTTGGCCAGGACCTCGCGATCGAGAAGCTCGCCAGCGCGATCAAGCTCAGCCGCGCGGGCCTTCGCGACCCCGACAAGCCGATCGGCAATTATCTCTTCAGCGGCCCGACCGGCGTCGGCAAGACCGAGGTTGCGCGCCAGCTGTCGATGATCATGGGCATCCCGCTCCAGCGCTTCGACATGTCCGAATATATGGAGCGCCACGCCGTCAGCCGCCTCATCGGCGCGCCTCCGGGCTATGTGGGCTACGACCAGGGCGGCCTGCTCACCGACGCCGTCGACCAGCACCCGCACAGCGTGCTCCTGCTCGACGAGATCGAGAAGGCGCACCCGGACCTGTTCAACATCCTTCTGCAGGTGATGGACCACGGCAAGCTCACCGACCATCACGGCAAGACGGTCGATTTCCGCAACTGCATCCTCATCATGACGACCAATGCCGGCGCTGCCGATATGGCGCGTGAGAGCATCGGCTTCGGCGCGGCGACGCGCGAGGACGCCCAGGAGGATGCGGTCAAGAAGATGTTCACGCCCGAGTTCCGCAACCGCCTCGATGCGATCGTTCCGTTCGCCTATCTGCCGCCGGCGGTGGTCGCCCGGGTCGTCGACAAGTTCATCCTCCAGCTCGAGCTGCAGCTTGCCGACCGCAACGTGCATATCGAGCTCGACGACGAAGCCCGCCAGTGGATCGTCGATCGCGGCTACGACAAGCTCTACGGCGCCCGCCCGATGGGCCGCCTCGTCCAGGAGAAGATCAAGCAGCCGCTCGCCGAGGAGCTGCTCTTCGGCAAGCTGGTCAACGGCGGCGAGGTCAAGGTCCGCATCAAGGACAATGCGCCGGCCTTCGAGATCGTCCCGGCGCCGCCGAAGGCTGCGAAGGCCAAGCCGAAGGCGAAGCCCAAGGCGGCCGCCAAGAAGAGGGCTGGCGGCGAGGAAGCCCCCGCGGCCGAATAAGCGTCAGTCACATCGGCAGGAGGGCCGCGACGAGAGCCGCGGCCCTTCGCGTTCGTCAGTCCCTGTCGTGGATCTCGATCGTGCCGTTCGAGCCGGTGCCGTTCGGCGTCACATGGATCACGAACGGCGCGCCGTCCTTCGACTTGCCGCTGATAGCATCGCCGGCGGGGGCCGCCTCCACGCCCTTCTGCTTGAACTGGTCGAGGAAATAGGCGCGGACCTCGTCGGGAGCAGCCGGGGCAGTGAACGCCATCTCGACGGTCGCATTCTTGTCATGCGCGTCGAGGTTGAAGCCGGTCATCTTGCTGCCCGGCATCAGCTTGACTCCGTCGATGTCGAAATCGCCATTGTGCATCACGCCCGCCGGGACCTTCAGCTGGCCCTTCACGAACGGCACGTTGAAGGCAATGTTTCCGGACGCGTCGGCGTTGATGGTGACATTCTTGCCGTCGCCGCTGCTCGAATGGACGTCGCAGGCGCCGAGGAGGGCGCAAAGCAGGATCGGGGCTGAACGGTTCACATGAATCTCCTGTATTAGAGCACTAATACAGTCCGCCGCACTTGATCGTCAAGCGCTTACCAGAATCGCTGGATCGCGATCGCCGGCGTCAGCGACCCGGAACAGTTGTGCCCTTTGGGAACGATCCACAGGCCGAAGATCGCTCCTCCCCTGTCGCTCCAATTATATTCGACGGCCGGCGCGAACCCCGTGCTCCAGCTTCTCGGCGAGATCCGGCGCACCAGCGGGCCGTCCGGGCTCTCGCGGCCGATGACGCGCGTCCTTCCCCATTGGTCGCGCTCGACGTCGAAGGCGACGACCCATTGCCGCGACAGGCTGTATTCCGCGGCGATCACGACGCTCGTCTTCGATCCAGGCCGCGCGCGTCCACGAAAGGCGGAACCGGTGCCGAACACGCTTCGCCCGGAGACGCTGTGCGACAACGGGAAGTCCCTGAGCACATTGATGCGGGCGCGCAGCAGGCGGCCGTTCGCGAGCAGGAAATAATGCTGCACGTTGATCCCGATCTCGGGCGCAAAGGAGCCGCTGCCGTGCCCTTGCTCGCCCGGCCCGAGATGATCGTCCTTGCCGGTGGGAAGCACGAGATTGGTGACGATGGCGACGCTCGGCACGCGGTGCTTCGCCGTGAAGTGCGACAGGCGCACCTGCGAGAGCAGCTTGAAATCGCCGATCGCCACTCCGCGGTTTTGCTGCTGCCTGCCGAGCGAGAAGAAGGGCTGCACGCCGACGGTCCAGTCGTCGGCGAGCCCATACTGGTAGAAGCCGCTCGTCCCCGGGTGGTGCTCGCCCCCCGAAATGCCGTCGAAGAAATAGGGCTCGGTGTAGAAATGCCCCCGCGGCAGGGTTTCGGCGGTCGACGCGAGCAGCGGGCCCGTCCACCGCGCGGAGTCCATCGCCGCCTCCCAGCGCTCGGCCTCGCCCGAATCCTCTGCGGCATACGCGCGCGTCGCCAACGTCGATGCGAAAAGCGCCGCGAAAGCGGCGAGCAGCTTCTTCCTCAAAGGAGCGCCTCCGGAGCCTGATGGGACGGAAGCCGCGGTAGGTGTCGAGGACTACCGCGGCTTCCTAAAGTGACTCGTCAAACTCGCTGTCGCTTTGAACAGAGAGGGAACGGAGCGCCAATAAAAATCCGATAGGAGGGTATAAGCCGGGCGCGTCAGCCCAGCGCCTTCTTCACCGCCTCGCGCGAGCGCATGTGCAGCTCCCAGAAATTGCGGACGCTGCGGCCGGCGAGCCGCTCCTGGAGGACAGTCATGTGCGAGTTCCAGCCGCCGCCGAAATCCTGGGAGCCGGTTGGGCTGGTGATTCCGCTGTGGGTGAGGATGAGGCGCGTTCGGCCGCCTTCCGGCACCAGCTCGTAGGTGACGATCCCGTTCTTGCCGCCCTGGAAGGTCGTCTCGAGCAGCCGCGGCGGCTCGAACCGCAGCACCTTCTCGTGTCAGGTGCGGCCTTTGTACGGCGCATAATCCTCGGGATAGGGCACGTCCTCGTCCGACAGATTGTCGTGGTCGGTCAGCAGCTCGAACTCGCTGCCGGGCCGCGCGTCGGTGCCGCCCATGAACCATTGGCTGCGCAGCTCGGCTTCCGTGAGATAGCGCCACACCGTTTCCGGCGGCGCGTCGAGCAGCCGCTCGAGCCGGATCGTGTCGGGCGCGACGCGCTCGATCGGCGCGCTGATCTGGATCGCTGCTTCAGCCATTGTTCGTCTCCGTTTCCCGTGAAAGCCTGTCGAGGATCATCGTCCAGCCGCTGCGGACCGGCTCCGCGTACGACGCCCATTTGGGCGGGATCTCGTGTGTCAGGGTGACGCGGCAGCCGTTGCCTGTGGCCGTGAAATCGACGGTCACCTTCGACCATTCGCCTTCTTCGGTGCCGGGTCCTCGGAAGAGGAAGGCGAGCCGCCTCGGCCGGTCGAGCTCGAGGAACTGCCCGTGGTGCTCGGCGTCGCCGTCGGCGCGGCGGTCGATGATCAGGAAGCGGCCTCCGATCCGTGCATCGATGTCGCAGCGGACGATTTCTCCGGCGGGGGTGGCGAACAGGAAATCCCTCGCCTGCTCGGGATCGATCCACGCGTCGAACACCCGCTCGCAAGGCGCGGCGAGATCGCGCTCGACGGTCACGACAGCGGGCGCGCTCATTGGCCCTTCTCCTTCTCGACCAGCGCCTGAAGCCGGTCGAGGCGCACGTTCCAGAACTTCTCCCACTGCCGCAACCAGGCCTCGGCTTCCGCGAGCGGCCCGGCGTTCAATGTGCAGATCTGCTTCCGGCCGGCCTTTCGCCGCGCGATCAGCCCGGCGCTCTCGAGCACCTTCACGTGCTTCGATGCGCCGGCGAAGGTCATGTGGAACGGCTCGCCAAGCTCCCCGATCGATTTGTCGCCGAGCGCGAGGCTCGCGAGCATTCCGCGCCGCGTCCGATCGGCCAGCGCGCGGAAGGTTACGTCGAGTCGATTTTCAACCATGTGGTTTACAATGCGACCCGCCGCGGCAATTGTCAACCATCCGGTTGAACGACACGAGCTTTGATCGAAGCCATGCTTGCGGGAAGGACCGGAAAGTTGAATCGTCGTCCCTTCCATTCCGGAGGGGACTTTCGTGAATCGATTCCGCACGCTCTCGCCGCTCGCGATGCTGTTTGCCGCAACCGCATTCGCAGCGCCCGCGGCCGCCGCGCCGTCGACCGGCCCGAGCCGCTATCTGACCGGCTCCGATCTCTTCAATCTCGAATGGGCGAGCGATCCCGAGATCAGCCCCGACGGGCGGACCATCGCTTACGTCCGGCGATCCAACGACATCATGACCGACAAGGCGCGTCCCACCATCTGGCTTGTCGACGTCGCGACGGGGCAGCAGCGGCCGCTGGTCGCCGGCTCCGGCTCCTATTTCTCGCCGCGCTGGTCACCCGACGGCACGCGTCTCGCCTATGTGGCTGCCGATGGCGGCAGTCCGCAGCTCTACGTGCGCTGGATGGGCACAGGCGAAAGCGCCCGCATCACCGGCCTTCCGAATAGTCCGAGCAGCCTCGCCTGGTCGCCCGACGGACGACGGATCGCTTATTCGATGCTGGTTCCCGATGACGACCCCAAGCTCGGCAATGCGCCGCCCAAGCCTGAAGGCGCCAAATGGGCGGACCCGCTGCAGGTCATCGACAAGGTCACCTACCGTTTCGACGCTGCCGGCTACCTCCCGTCGGGCTACGAGCAGATCTTCTGGGTCCCGGCTGACGGCGGCGCGCCGACGCAGCTGACCTTCGGCGCGACCAATGCAGGCGGCCCCGTTTCCTGGACCCCGGACAGTCGCTCGATCCTGTTCAGCGCCGACCTCTCGCCCAACTGGCAGCGCGAGCCGCTGCAGAGCGAAGTCTACAAGATCAGCATCGACGGCGGCGCGCCGGTCGCGCTCACCAGCCGCGACGGTCCCGACAATTCCCCCGCCGTCTCGCCCGACGGCCGGATGATCGCCTGGACCGGCTTCGACGACAAGCATCTCGGCTACCAGAACTCGCGCCTCTACGTGATGAACATCGACGGCTCGAACAAGCGCATGCTCACCGGCTCGCTCGACCGCTCGGTGTCGAACCCGACGTGGGGCGGCGACAGCCGCTCGATCTACGTCCAGGTCGAGGACCGCGGCGTCAACAAGGTCGAGCGCGTCGGCCTCGACGGCTCGATCCGCGAAATCGCGAGCGACATGGGCTTCGGCGAGCTCGACCGTCCCTACGCCGGCGGCGACTTCAGCGTCTCGCGCGGCGGCGTGGTCGCGCTGACCTCCGGCGACCCGCTTCACCCCAACCAGGTTGCCGTTGCGACCGGCAAGGGCGTGCGCCGCCTCACGCGCCTGAGCTCGAGCCTGCTCGACTCGAAGGTCCTCGGCCAGGTGCAGAAGCTTCCCGTCGCGTCTGAATATGACAAGAGACCGATCGACGCGTGGATGGTCACGCCGCCCGATTTCGACCCGGCGAAGAAATACCCGCTGATCCTCGAGATCCACGGCGGCCCCTATGCCGCTTACGGGCCGCAATTCTCGACCGACGACCAGCTCTATGCCGCCCACGGCTATGTCGTCGTCTATTCCAACCCGCGCGGCTCGACCTCTTACGGAGAGGATTTCGCCAACCAGATTGAGAAGGCCTATCCGGGCCACGATTACGACGACCTGATGAGCGTGGTCGACGCCGCGATCGCCACCGGCCACGTCGATCCCGACAACCTCTTCGTCACCGGCGGCTCGGGCGGCGGCGTCCTCACCACCTGGATCGTCGGCAAGACCGACCGCTTCCGCGCCGCCGCGGCGCAGAAGCCGGTGATCAACTGGGCGAGCTGGGGCCTGACCGCCGACATCGCCGGCTTCAGCTCCCCCTACTGGTTCGCCAAGCGGCCGTGGGAAGATCCGATGGGCTATTGGCAGCGCTCGCCGCTCAGCCTCGTCGGCAATGTGAAGACGCCGACGCTGGTGGTCGTCGGAAGCGAGGATTACCGCACCCCGGATAGCGAGGCGGAGCAATATTATGAGGCGCTGCAGCTCCGCGGCGTCCCGACCATGCTGGTCAAGGTTCCGGGCGCGAGCCACGAGACTCTGACCGACCGCCCGAGCCAGTCCGCCGCCAAGGCCAGCGCGATCCTCGCCTGGTTCGACCGTTACCGCAGCGACAGGCCCGGCGCCGTGCCGACCGCAAGTGCAGGAGCTACAACGTCGACTGGAGCGCGGTAACGGACAGTCGGCGGAACCGGAGTGTGCGTGCCCATTTCCTCGCTCCGCTTGCGCTCGCCGCTGTTCCGGTCGCGAGCGCCGCACCGCATGCGCGGCCGGTGAACGCGTTCGCGTGCGCAAACATCACTCTGCTTCCGAAGGGTGAATATCTCAAAGCGGCGGACGTCCTCACCGAGGCGAAGAAGCACGAAGCCAATCCGCTCGGGCCGCTGCACCAGTTCGGTAATGTCGCCTTGTCCTTCGTGACCGGTCTGCCGGACACTCCAGCCGCGAACCCAGCAGACACCGACAAATCCGACCTGCGCAAGCTCTCACATGCCGAGCTTCGCGACGCCCTCACTGAAATCGTCGAAAGGGCGCGCCGCACCACCGTCGTCATTCTCAACGAAGAGCATCAATCGCCTCGCGACCGCGCCTTCGCATTGCAAGTTGCACGCGCGCTTCGGCCGCTCGGCTATTCAATTCTGGCGGTGGAAGCCTTTCGCTCGTCGCCGGATGCCGCCGAGAGGGAGCGGAAGGCAAAGCTAATCGCTGACAACGGTTACGTGCGGCTCGACACCGGCGTCTACACCAAGGATCCTGTTTTCGCCGATTTCGTCCGCCAGTCGCTCGCGATGGGCTACAGCCCGGTCGTCTACGACTTCATCTCCGCGAACGGTGCTCCCGCGCTCTCCGATCCCGGCGCACAGCGGGAACAAGGCGAAGCAGACAATCTCATGCGCGCGATCTTTTCGAAGGACCGGCGCGCCAAGGTCCTCATCTATGTCGGATATGATCACGTGGCCGAAAGGCCGATTGGAGCGAACACCCGGCTTGCAGCACGTCTCAAGATGATGACCGGGATCGATCCGCTGACGATCGACCAAACCACGTTGTCGCCGAGCGCGTTCGGCTCGAGCAATCGCGCGCTTTACCTTGCGCTAAAGAGCCGCATCGGCAACCGCTCGGTCGTGCCGATGAATGGCGGAACTCCCGTGACGTTCGGCCTGCTGGCCCCCGCCGTCGACCTGCAGGTGGCGCATCCACCCGCCAGAACCGTCCACGGGCGTCCGGATTGGGTTTGGGCGATGGGCCGAGTCCCGGTCGCAGTTCCGGCAAAGCTGCGGCCGCGGACAGGTCGATTTCTGATCCAGGCGTTCATGGACGACGAGGACGCGGATGCGGTACCCGTCGATCAGATAATCGCGAGCCGGGGTAAGAAGCCTCCGCCGCTTCTCGTCCACCCCGGCCCGCTGCGCTTCGCCATCCGCAGCGGTTATCGACCGGGCGACTGCGATGCTGCTCCGACTGAAGAATCCTCTCAGGGGACTTCCCCCGCGCCCGCGCGCTGATTAGTCGCCGGATTGCAACCTTTTGCGCCGCGGCCCTTTCAGCCGCGGTGCGCATGCACGCATAGGGGAGAGAGACATTGAAGACTGCCCGTTGGCTCATCGCGTCCGCGCTCGCGCTTGCTCCGGTTCCCGCCGCCGCCCAGCATCTCGGCGCGTTCAGCACGCAGCGGCTCGCCCAGGTGGACAAGGAAATCAGCGCCGACTCCTTCCAGGGCCGCGGCCCCGGCACGCCGATCGAGCCGACCGTGATCAAATATATCGCCGACCAGCTCGCGGCCGCCGGCGTCCAGCCGGGCGGCGAGCTCGTGAACGGCAAGCGCAGCTGGTTCCAGACGGTCCCGCTGCTCCAGTCCGCCATCACCGGCACGCCGCAGATCAGCCTCAACGAGAACGGGACCGTCGTGCAGCTGCAGCAGGGTCCCGAGATCGCCGTCCTCGCGCCGCTCAACGGCGCCAGCAAAGTCGACATCGAAAACGCTCCGCTCGTCTTCGTCGGCTACGGCGTCGACGCGCCGGAGCGCGGCTGGAACGACTTCAAGGGCCAGGACATGCACAGGAAGGTGCTCGTCGCCCTCGTCAACGACCCGGACTTCGAAGCCGCGCCCGGCGACCCGGTCGCCGGCAAGTTCGGCGGCAAGGCCATGACCTATTACGGCCGCTGGACCTACAAGTTCGAGGAAGCGGCGCGGCAGGGCGCCGCCGGCATCATCCTCGTCCACGAGACCGCCCCCGCCTCCTACGGCTGGGAAGTGGTGCAGAACTCGAACACCATCCCGCAGTTCGACATCGTGCGCGAGAACCCCGCCGCCGAGCACAGCCAGTTCGAAAGCTGGATCCAGCGGCCGCTCGCCGTCCAGCTGTTCCAGCGCTCCGGCCTCGATTTCGAGCAGGCGCGGGTCGCGGCGCGCAGCCCCAACTTCCAGCCCATCCCACTCAAGGCGACGCTGACGGCCGGCTATTCCGCGACTCCGCAGGTGATCAACAGCCACAATGTCGTCGGCATCCTCCCGGGCAAGACTCACCCGGACGAGACGATCATCTACTCGGCGCACTGGGACCATCTCGGCGTCGGCAAGCCCGACGCGACCGGCGACCGCATCTATAACGGCGCGGTCGACAACGGCACCGGCATCTCGCAGCTTATCGAACAGGCGCGCGTGTGGGCGCACGGCCCGCGGCCCGACCGTTCGATCGTCTTCCTCGCCGTCACCGCGGAGGAAAAGGGCCTGCTCGGCTCGACCTATTATGCAACGCACCCGCTCTACGCGCCCGGCAAGACCGTTGCCGACCTCAACGTCGATGCATGGCTGCCCTACGGACGGCAGAAGGACTTCACCATCCGCGGCACGGCCAAGCTCGACCTCACCGATTATGTGGTCGCCGCAGGCAAGGCCCAGGGCCGCTATTACGTCCCCGATCCACATCCGGAGACCGGCGGCTTCTACCGCTCCGACCATTTCCCCTTCGCGAAGGTCGGGGTCCCCGCGATCAGCTTCTCCGAAGGCCTCGACCTGGTGAACGGCGGGACGGCGCGCGGCGAGCAGCTCGCGAGCGAGTATAACAAGCTCCACTACCACCAGCCGAGCGACGAATGGCATGCCGACTGGGACTGGAGCGGAGTAGCGGAGAATGCCGAGCTCCTGCACCAGGTGGGGCTCAGGCTCGCCAACTCGCGCGACTGGCCGAACTGGGCGCCCGATAGCGAATTCCGCGCAGCGCGCGACGCCAGCGCCGCCGAGCGCACCGGCGCCGCACCCGCGCCGCAGCCGGCGCCGGTGCCGGCGCCCGCCCCCGCCCCGCAAAAGGGAGAGCGCGGTTGAGCGAAACGCTCCAGCCGGCCCTTCCCGATCATCTCGACGAGCAGGCCGACCGCCTGATGCACGAGCTGTGCGATCGCAAGCTCACGATCGCCACGGCGGAAAGCTGCACGGGCGGAATGCTCGCCGCGCTGCTGACCGACATCGAGGGCGCGAGCCACGGCTTCGAGCGCGGCTTCGTCACCTATACCGAGCAATCGAAAACCCAGCTCCTCGGCATCGACCCCGCAATCCTCAAGAAGAACGAAGCGGTGTCGGAAGTGGTCGCGCGGGCGATGGCGGAAGGCGCGCTTGCCCGCTCGGAAGCCGATCTCGCGCTCGGCGTCACCGGCTTCGCCGGGCCGGCGGGAGACCATGAGCAAGGCCTCGTCCACATGGCCCTCGCGCGCCGCGGCGGGCCCACGATCCACCGCGAGGAGCATTTCGGTGCGATCGGCCGCGGCCCGGTTCGGGTGAAAGCCCTCAAGGTCATGCTCAACATGCTTGAGCAGGCGCTTTCGGAGGAGTAGTTCCCGTTTCGTTCCAGACTGAGCAGGAGAGCGAAATGGCCGATCTCATCTTCTACACCAACCCGCAGTCGCGCGGGCGGATTGTCCGCTGGATGCTCGAGGAAGTCGGCGAGCCCTACGAGACCGAGCTGATCCCCTATGACCAGCTCAGGACCGAGCGCTATCTGGCGATCAACCCGATGGGCAAGCTGCCGGCAATCAAGCACCGCCGCCATGTCGTCACCGAATGCGCGGCGATCTGCGCCTATCTCGCCGACGTCTTTCCGCAGGCCGACCTCGGCCCGCGCGACGACGAGAAAGCCGATTACTACCGCTGGATGTTCTACGCCGCCGGCCCGGTCGAAGCGGCCGTATCCAACAAGGCGGCCGGCTGGGAACCGAGCGAGCAGCAGCAGCGGATGTTCGGCTACGGCACTTTCGACAAGGTCGTCGCGGTCCTCGACGAGCTCCTGACCTTGCGCGACTATGTCTGCGGCAACCGCTTCACTGCTGCGGACGTCTATTTGGGCTCGCACATCATGTTCGCGATGCAGTTCAACCTGCTGCCGGAGCACGACAGCTTCAAACGCTATCGCGACCTCCTGACCGCCCGCGAGGCGCACAAGCGTGCCACCAATATCGACGACCAGGCGCAAGCGCAGATGCAGCCCGCGCAGCCGCAGCCCGCCTAGCGGGACAAGCTCCGCTCCACGATCGCGGGGTCGAGCGCGCCGCAGAGGCGATCGGTGGGCCGCGTCAGCGCCGGATCGATCGCCGTGAAGCTCGCGCGGAAGTCCCCGTCGCAGCGCACGTAGTCGCCCAACCGAAGGCCCCGCGCCCGCACCTCCGCGAAGCTCGCCTCGCCGCCGCTCTGCACCTGTAGCCAATGATTCGCGCCGTCTATCGATAGGCTGCGGAACCGCACGTTGCGGATCGGCTTGCCCAGGAACTGCACCGCGGCGATCGTGCTGTCGTCCAGTTCGTTGTCAGTGACCTCGACATCCGCGTCGATCGCCTGGTCGAGCGCGTAGAACCACAGCGCCCCCACTCCGAACCGCCAATGCGGATCGTAGCTCCCGTCCCTCACAAGCAGGTTGCCGCTGATCTCCATGCGGCCCGAAAGCAGCACGGCCCTGAACCTGTTGCCGACATGGATTCCGCCGCCCTCGGTCAGGCTGTCGGCGACCAGGTTCGCGGAAACCGCAATGTCCGCGCCGCCATAAACGGCGATGCCGTTCGCAAGCACGGGCGCAATGACGCTGTTGTGAGCGACCGTGATCCGCCGGTCGGCCGCCCCGCGCGACCACAATGCGATCCCGTCATCGCCCGAATTGCGGACGAACAGGTTCGTCAATCTTGCGTCGGTGACGCCGCCGGCGAGATTGATCCCGTCGGCGCTATTGTCGACGATCCGAACGTCCTCGATCACGAGGCCGCTCGCCGGACCCTCCAGCCAGATCCCGGTCTTGTGGTGCTGCAGCCAGAGGTTGCGGACGGTGGATCGCGACATGGAGCCGCCGATGCCCGCGAGATCGGCGCGGTCGACACGGTCCCGCACGTCGCCGAGGATCGCGAAGCCGCTGAGGTGGACGTGGGTCGAGCCGTGGGGCGAGCTCCTGCCGTACAGCCCGGCCCCGCGCCCGAAGAGAATGCTGTGCCACGGACCGGCGCCGGCGATCGTCACGCGGTCCACCGTCACATGCGTATCGATGCGGAAGGTGCCTGGTCCGATCCAGACCGGGCGGCCGGTCCGCTGGCCGTCCCTGATCGCCCGCCGGAGCGCCCGCGAGCTTTCCCGGACACCCGTCGGATCCGCGCCCAGCCGCCCGATGTCGATCGCTCCGGCCGGCGGCGCCAACGGCGGCGCAACCTGCTCGAAATCCGCAAGGTCGACGACTGTGTTCGCGCTCTCCGCCTGGAGGCGCACCAGCGTTCCTGCAGGCAGCGTCCGCGGCAGCAGCTGGCGGGCTTCGTCGAAGAAATGGTGGGCGCCGCCATCGGACGGCCGATTGGAGAAGGGATAGGTGCCGTAGAACCAGCCGTAGCGCGACGTCAGCGGGAGCGACGCGACCCGCTCGCCGCCGGCATAGACAGCCAGGCGGGAATCCTGCCCGCCGCCGCGCGGCGCGTCGGGGATGGAATAGCGCACGGTCAGGGCATTGGCCGGCCTCGCCAGGACGAACTCGACGAATTGGCGGGCCCGCTCCAGCCTGACTGCCCTCCTCCCCGAAGCCTCGGCAGCGACGTCGGACAAGCGCCTGGAAGGCCCGATCAGCGTCCCGTCGTACCTGCCGTTCTCAGCTTCATATTCGGCGAACGGGACGGCTGCTCCGCGGCCGCGCAGCTCGGCCACGGGGACGCCGCCGAGCGTCATCGCCGTCGCCGCTTGCGCCGGAGCGGCGGCAGACCAGGCAAGAGCCAAAGCGAAGAACATGCAACCGCGTACAACAGCGATCGCCGCGAAAGGAACCGCGCGTGCGAAGCCGCGTCGCCTAACGAATATTTCACAGCCGCGGCGCTTGCCGTCGCATCGGATGCGGCTACGCTCTGCTTGTGGGGGAGCTCATCGGCCTGAAGTGCCAGCCGGAGGCGCTTTCAGCGCTCGCGTCGCGTCTGGCAAGATATGGACCCGCGGACGGTGAGCCGGAGTGGCTCGTCGCTGCGGTCTGGCTCCTCGCGGGCGACACTCCCTACATCGCCTCGGCGACGGTCGAGGTGCTTTCCGACGGTTATCTCGCCCGTCCGCTGAACCTCCACACGCCGGAGCAATTCTCCGCCGGCATCGAAGCGGAGCTGCCCAATGTCGCGGGCCGCTTCGCCGGCCGCAACCACGGCATCGAGCTGCCGTCCACCGTCGGCGTCCCCGCAGCCCCTGCGCTGCTCAGCCAATGGCCTGAAGGGCCATATGCGACCCACGTGCTCGTCCGCGTCGCGGAACGTGCGACGGCGGTGCACCGCATCGCCTGCGCCCTGCTTTTCGTCAGCGCCGGCGGGGCTTCGCTTCTCGTCGGCACCGATCGATCGACCCTGGCGATGGTGGTCAGCGAGGATGATGAGGTGATCGAGCGCTACCGGTCCGATTGCGAGGCAATGAGCGCGAGCGACTATCTCGCGCGTTTCTGCGCCTAGACGCGGGGGACGTCCGGGCAGTCCATCAGATAGGAAACGGCCGACCGCTCGGCGGCGCTGAGCTCAGGCCGCCACAGGTCGGCGATCAGGATTACCCGCGCGCGGTCGCTCTCATTCCACGCCTCGTGCTCGGTCATGTCGTCGAAGATGAGCGCCTCGCCCTCTTCCCACTGCCGCGTCTCGCCGCCCACCCGGAACCCGCACTTGCCCGGCACGATCAGCGGGAAATGCGCGATCAGCCGCGCATTGGTGATCCCGCTGTGCGCCTCGATCCGGCTGTTCGGCTCGAGCACCGAGAAATAGAGACTCGGCGAGATCAGCCCGATCGCTGGCAGGTCGAGAAGCCGCGCCGCGGCCATCGTGCGCGGGCATTGCGACGCGAATTCCTCGACCACCGTTCCGTTGCGGATCAGCGGGATCATCGACCAGGCGCCGACGCGGCCGTCCTGCGGCTCGGCGCTGTGGAGGCCGTTCAACCGTTTGCCGAGCGTCTCGCCATGGCTCTCGGCGAGCGCGAGGAACTCGGCGCGGATGGCGTCCGTCTGCCGCTCGACCTCGGCGACGCCGGCGAATGCGGACGGGTCGAAATATTTCTTCGGCCTGATGCCCGGGATCAGGAAAGCGGGCGGGACCAGCGGCCCCGCGCTGTCGTTCTCGAGGATGTTCGCGCGGAAGCCGCGCATCCGCTCGATCTCGGCCGCGTTGAGCGGCGGCTCGCTATCGGCCGGAGCCCACTCGAGCAGGCGCTTGCGCCATTGTTCCACCGCCGCGACGCGGCGCTTCGCCCACTCCAGCTGCTTCCCCATCGCCGGCTGGAACTGCAGGTCGAGCGGCGCGTGCGCAGCCGCGGTGCGATACGCCCGCTCGGCGCCGTGGATCGCGCCGACCGCCTCGCGCAGGCTGCCGAGGAGCAGGTGCATGATGAAATTGCGCGGCGAAAGCTCGGCTCCGAGCGCCGCGGCCTTGAGCGCCCCGTGCAGGTCTCCGAGCGAGCGCCGCACCGTCGCAAGGCGCAGCAGCGTTCCTGCATCGCGCCCGCGCTGGGCGGCCACCTCCAGCAGGCTCGCGGCCTGCCGCACATCGCCGCGCGCCATTGCCTGATCGGCCTCGGCGATGAACGAATCAAATTGCTCGCAACTGCCTATGACGACTGCTCCTCGGCCCAGGCACTAACGATTGTTAGAAGCCTGCGGCAACGCATTCGACGAAGGCGCTTGGAGGGTCCACCAACAGATGCGCGCTTTGCGCGCACTGGCGCTCGGCCAACGAAAAGGGGCCGGAAGATCGCTCCTCCGGCCCCTCTCTTTCGGACTGTCCCAGCCTAGCGGCGGCTGCCCATGAACCGCAGCAGGAAGAGGAACATGTTGATGAAGTCGAGGTAGAGGTTCAGCGCGCCGATGACGGCGCTCTTCGCCATTGCCTCGCCATTGCCTGCGACCACGAAATAGATGCTCTTGATCTTCTGCGTGTCGTAGGCGGTGAGCCCCGCGAAGATCAGCACGCCGAGCGCGCTGATCGCGAGGTTGAGGCCCGGCGAACGCAGGAAGAGGTTGAGAAGCATCGCGACGAACAGGCCGACCACGCCCATGATGAAGAAGGTCCCCATCGCAGAGAGGTCGCGCTTGGTGGTGTAGCCGTAGAGGCTGAGCCCGAGGAAAGCCGCGGCCGTCGCGAAGAAGGCCTGCGCCACCGAGGCTCCGGTGTAGACCAGGAACAGGCTGGAGAACTGGACGCCGATCAGCGCCGCATAGACCCAGAACAGGGCCTGCGCGGTTCCTGCCGACATCCGGTTGATCCCGAAGCTCAGCGCGAACACGATCGCGAGCGGGGCGAACAGGGCGATCCAGAACAAGGCCGTCGCCTGGCCCGTCGCGGGATTGACGATGTAGTTGATGAGGCTGCTGTTGGCGAACAACATGGCGACGATGCCGGTCAGCAGCACGCCCGAAGCCATGTAGTTGTAAACCGACAGCATGTACGACCGAAGGCCCGCATCGCGGGCGGCGCGCGGGACACCGACCGTTGCGGCAGGAGTCACCCCGCTTCTTTCAGCCGTGCGCGGGTCATTCCATTCAGCCATCTTGTCTCCTTCGCGTAGGGGCAAATGGCCCCGTTTCGCTCCTTCAATATATCGTGGATGCCCGTGGCCACTTCAAGCGAAACCGGACAGGGCGTCCCTCTGCGCGACAATAGAGGGCTGGCCTGTCGCCTTGGTGAACCTATATTCGCCTCGCCATGGCCAGAAAGACGACCAAAGCCGCGCCCGCCGCGCTCCCCGCAGTGACCATCGTTATCGAGTGGGAGAATGCGATCGACGTCGAGGACAAGTGGACGCGCGCGGCAATGGCCGCGCTGGAGCGGGAGATCGCCGACGTGGCCCCGCGCATGGCGGCGAAGCCGCGCATCATGTACCTCTACGACAGCAACGCGGTCGATCCCGCAGTGATCGAGCAGGCGCTGGCGAGCACCGCGCCGCGCCTCAAGGACCTCGCCGAGCTCGAGGTGATCCCCACTGACGGCCTCACTTATTACAAGCTCAAGAATTACGGCATCGGCCGGGCAAACACCGAGCTGTCGATCATGCTCGACAGCGACGCCGCGCCGCAGCCCGGCTGGCTCGAGAACCTGCTGAAGCCCTTCGCCGACCCCAAGATCATGGCCGTGGGCGGCTTCACCGTGCTCGGCTACGACGACCTTCTCTCCAAGACCTTCGCGCTCGGCTGGATCTTCGATCTTCGGGAGGAGCGGTCGAAGACGGTCAAGCGCGAGAAGATCCACGCCAACAACTGCGCGGTCCGAACCGATTTCTTCCGCGAGAACCCTTTCCCCGATTTGCCCGCCTTCAAGAAGCAGTGCGGCTTCTGGCTCCGCGACCTCACTGCCAAGGGCTATGATTATACCCGCACGGCCGATGCAATGACGGTCCACGCACCGCACCCGGGCTACAAGTTCCTCGCCTGGCGCGCCTGGACGATGGGCATGGACCGCGACTACCAGGCCTTCCAAACCGCGACCCGCTCGCGTCTCGGCCGTCTCGGCTTCGCCTTCAAATTCTTCGGCGGCAAGGTCGGGAAGAGCTGGTGGCGGATCTGGACGCGCGGCAAGAATGTCGACCTGCCGGTGTGGCAGCGCCCCGCCGCAATGGCGATCATCCTCGGCTTCTACGGCGTCGGCCTTGTCGGCGAGCTCGCGAGCGCCCTCACCCGCAGCTTCGACCCGCTGCCCACGCCGAAGAAGGCGGAAACCGCGCAATCCCGCAGCCGCGCGCGCAAGCCCGCGACCGCCTGAGGCGGCTCAGCGCGGCGCCGCTGCCCGCTCGTTCACCTGCATGACCGGCTCCGCGTCCGTGAACTTGCGGATGTCGCCGATGACCTCGGCCGAATGCTCGCCGGCGAGCGCCGCCTGGAGCGCGTCGGCCGACTCGAAGTGCAGGATCCCGATCGCGAAATAGGGCGCTTCGGACCCGTCGGGCGCCGCGGTGCCGAGCAACGCCTCACCCCCGACCAGCCCAGCGTCCTGCCACAGCCTGCCGACGAGCGGCAGATGCTGGTTGCGGTAATAATCATAGTCGAAGCTGGTGCCCGCCGTTCGCGGATAGACTACGCTCAACGTCGCCATTCATTCGCTCCTCTCTCGATCCCCCGCGCAGCCTAGGAGCCGGAGGAGCCCGTCCGCAAGCGCGCAACAATGCCATTGCCGCCTTCGCCGAGCGGTGCGACACTGCGCCTCATGGGGGCAGCGCCAGCACGATCCCCGCTCGAGCGGATCGTCCGCACCGCGCTCCTCGCGCTTGCGGCGCTACTCTGCTTCACCCCCGCCGAGGCCGCCAGGGAGCCGCAGCGCATCGTCGCGGTCGGCGACCTCCACGGCGATTACCAGGCGTGGCTGGAGATTGCGCGCGCCGCCGGCGTCATGGATGCTGCGGGGCACTGGGCGGGCGGCAGGACGACGCTCGTCCAGCTCGGCGACGTCACCGACCGGGAGCCCGATTCGCTGCAGATCATCCGCAGCCTTCAGCAACTCCAGTCCGAAGCGCCGCGGGCGGGCGGCAAGGTGGTGGTGGTGCTCGGCAATCACGAAGCCATGAACCTCGTCGGCGACAATCGCTACACGACCGCCGGCGAATATGCCGCATTTGCCGATGCCCGGTCGCCGGCGCGGCGGGAGCAGCTCTATATGTCGCTCCGCCAGAAGCTGGAGGATGCGGCGCACCAGAAGGACCCGAACCTCACCCCCTCGCAGATCCGCGACCAGTGGATGGCCGACCATCCCCTCGGCTGGATCGAGCATCGCGAGGCCTGGGGCCCGGCGGGCGAGCTCGGCAAATGGGCGACCCGGAATCCGGCGATCGTGAAGATCGACGGGACGCTGTTCGTCCACGGCGGGCTCAGCGCTGAATATTCGAAGCTTCCGCTCAACGACATCAACCGCCGCGTCGCATCGGCGATGGCGAGCGCCGACGACGGGCCCTCGACCATCCTGTACGACCCGCTCGGGCCGCTCTGGTACCGCGGCCTCGTCATGCGCGACCCCGATGCCGAGCAGGTCCGCACCAGGGCCTCCCCGCAACCGAAGATGCTCTCGCCGGACCAGGAGCTCGACATGGTGCTCTCCGCCTATGGCGCGCAGCGGCTCGTCGTCGGCCACACGCCCGATCTCAAGGGCATCGAGTTCCTCGGCGGCGGCCGGCTGGCGCGCGTCGATACGGGTATTTCGCGCGCCTATGGCGGTCCGCTCAGCTGGCTGGAGATCGTTGGCGGGAAGATGATCCCGCACAGCGTCGCGAGGTCGACGCATTGAAGGCGCTGGCGGCACTGCTCCTCATTTGGCTGTCGGCGTTCGCAGCGCCCGCGGCCGCGCAGCAGCCCAAGCCGCTGTTCGCCGCGTCCGACCCGCTCCGCATCACGATCCAGGCGCCGCTGCAAAGCCTTATCCGCAACCGCTCCAACGCGGTAATCCAGGGCACCCTGACCGATCCTTCGGGCAATGCCCTGCCGATCGCGCTCAGCGTCCGCGGAATCACTCGCCGGTCGACCGACGTGTGCGATTTCCCGCCGCTGCGAGTCCAGTTCACGTCGCCGCCGCCGGCCGCCTCGCCGTTCGCGGGGCAGAAGAAGCTCAAGCTCGTCACGCACTGCAAGAACAGCCCCTCGTTCCAGCAGAACGTGCTGCTCGAATATGCCGCCTACAGGATGTACAATGTGCTGACGCCGCACAGCTTCCTGGTGCGGCTCGCCAGTGTCGATTACCGCGACGCGAGCGGCCGCTCCATCGTCGACCGGGTCGGTTACTTCCTCGAAGATCTCGGCGACGTCGCCAAGCGCAACGGCCTCAAGGAGACCCGCGCGCCCAACCTCATCCCGGTCGGCGACCTCAGCCCTCCCGACGCTGCACGCTACGCGCTGTTCCAGGACATGATCGCCAACCACGACTGGTCGATGCGCGCCGGCCCGGAAGGCAAGCCCTGCTGCCATAATGCCGAGCTCATCGGCCCGCTTGGGCCGGGCACGACGATCCCCGTCCCTTACGACTTCGACTTCTCCGGCTTCGTCGACGCGCCTTACGCGACGCCGCCCGAGCAGCTGCGCATCAGCTCCGTCCGCGAACGCGTCTATCGCGGCTATTGCGCCCACAACGCGGAAGTGATCGCCGCCGCTCGCCAGATGCGTGACGCGCGGCCGCGGATGGTCGCCGCGGTCACTTCCACGCCCGGCATCGATCCACAGCGCGCCGCCAAGGCGATCGGCTTCCTCGACCGCTTCTTCGCCGACATCGCATCGGACGACGCGGTGAATGCGAACCTGCTGCGCCGTTGCGTCGCCTAGCGCGGCCTACTTCTTCTTCTTTTCGGGTTCCGGCGGCGCCGCATGGTCGATGCCGTCATAATCGGCGAGGAACCGCTTCATGCCCGCGCGCTCGCCATATTCGGTGATCCACAGCAGCGCGAAGCAATAGTTGAAGAAGATGCTGATCACTGCGGCAAGCTCGATCGCGCCGATGCCCGCGGACAGTCCGACACCGACCGCGAGCAGGATGAACAGCGCGTCGCCCGAGCTCTTGAGCGAGTTTCGGAACCTCACCGCGCCCGCGATGCCTGCCAGCGAAAAGGCCAGGGCCAGGCTGTTCTGGACGATGATGACGATGCCGGTCACCACCATCGGAAGGACGATGATCGTGTTGACGAGCGACTGGTCATATTCCTCGCCACCCCTCACCGTCATGTAGACCCAGCTGACCGGCAGGGAGACGAGGATCGCGGCGATGATCGCGACCACCAGCCAGAATACGCTCTGGCCGAAATTGGCGACATGCGCGGCGCGGACCGCCTCGCTCGCCTCCAGCGGGTTCTTGGTCGGCTGGGTGATCAGCTGCTCGACGCCGCCGATCGGCAAATAGCTTCTCAGGTCCGGCCACGCCTTGATCGCGACGAACAGCACGATCCCGATCGCCAGATAATAGATCGTCACCTGCAGCAGCAGCTTGGATGCACGCATATGTCCCCCCCGTGCTTTTGTGAGTTCAGCTCGTCAGTTGGCGTTCTTCTGCTTGTCGATCGGATAAGGCGTAAGCGGCTTCAGCACGCCGTACCGCTCCTTCTTCGGCGGGCTCGCCAGCGGCGGCCACGGGATCTCGCCGAGCGGCAGTTCGGTGTCGGGCACGCGGTCGAGCAGGTCGCGCAGCAGCGTCAACCGCCCGAGCGGCTGGTCGTTGAAGTCGACCAGGGTCCATGGCGCGAAGTCGGTGTCGGTCGCCGACAGCATCAGCTCGCGCGCCTCGGTATATTCCTCATAAAGGTCGCGCGCGTGCATATCGATCGGCGACAGCTTCCAGCGCTTCATCGGGTTGTTCAGCCGGTTCTCGAACCTGCGCTCCTGCACCTCCTGGTCGCAGCACAGCCAATATTTGAACAGCAGCATGCCGTCATCGACGAGGTGCCGTTCGAACTGCGGGGTCTGGTTGAGGAAGTCCTGCACTTCCTCCGCCGTCGCGAAGCCCATCACCTTCTCGACGCCGGCGCGGTTGTACCAGCTGCGGTCGAACAGCACGATTTCGCCCGCGGCCGGAAGGTGCTGGATGTAGCGCTGGAAATACCATTGCGTCCGCTCTCGCCCGCTTGGGCTCGGCAGCGCGACGACGCGGCACTGGCGCGGGTTGAGCAGCCGCGCGATCATGTCGATCGACCCGCCCTTCCCTGCCGTGTCGCGGCCTTCGAAGATGACGACGACCCGCTGGTTGGTTTCGGAGACCCAGCGCGCCATCGCGCTCAGCTCCTTCGCCATCGGGTCGAGGAGCGCCAGATATTCTTCTTCGGTGAGCCTGCTCGTGCCGCTCATCATGCCCCCCGGGAGCAACTTCTGGCACGGCGGAGGGAAGATTGGAACTGTCGAACATCAACGCCGCCCGGATTGCCGATCGCCCCGCCGCTGCTTACGGTCACTGCCGTTCCTTCACCGGCGAGGTGCCTTCGCGATGAGCCTCCGCAAGCTGCTTCTTTCGACTTTGGTCTTGTGCGGCGCGGCCGCGGCAGCCGAGCCCGTCAACCCGGCGCTTTATTCGCAGCTTCACTGGCGCTTGCTCGGGCCGTTCCGCGCCGGCTGGGCGGAAATGATCGAGGGCGTTCCCAGCAGGCCCAACACCTTCTACTTCGGCGCGTCCGGCGGCGGCGTGTGGAAGACCGACGACGCGGGCCGCACCTGGACCTCGCTGTTCGACAAGGGCGGAAGCTCCGCGATCGGCGCCATCGCCATCGCCCCGTCCAATCCCGACGTCATCTACATCGGCGGCGGCCAGCCCGAGCCCCGCTACGACGTCCAGTCCGGCCGCGGCGTCTACAAGTCGACCGACGGGGGCAAGACCTGGACCGATCTCGGCCTTGCCGACACCAAATATGTCGGCCGCATCTGGGTCAGCCCGACCGATCCGAACACCGTCGTCGTCGGCGCCATCGGCCACTTCTTCGGCCCGAATGACGCGCGCGGGATCTTCCGCTCCACCGACGGCGGAAAGACCTGGACTCACCCGCTCGCGTCGGGCCCGCAGACGGGCGTCAACGACATTGCTAGCGATCCCAGGAACCCGCGGACGCTGTTCGCCTCGACGTGGGAAGCGCGCCAATATCCGTGGCAAAGCTATTTCACCGAAATCTCGGGCCCGGGCAGCGGCGTCTGGCGCTCCGACGACCAGGGCGCGCACTGGCGCCGCCTCACGGGCGGCGGCTGGCCTGCGGGCCCGCTCGGCCGCATCAGCCTCGCCGCGACCCGCGCCGGCGGCAAGCTCCGCGTCTATGCCGACGTCGATTCCAAGGACAATGGCGGGCTCTGGCGCTCCGACGACGGCGGCGCGCACTGGAAGCGGGTCAATCCCGGCAAGGCCTTCTCCAATTATTATTTCAACCGCGTCACCGTCGACCCGCGCGATCCCGACGTCGTGTGGCTGACCGGCCAGTCGATCCGCCGCTGCGACCATGGCGGGGCCAATTGCGACATCTTCCGCGGCAGCCCGGGCGGCGACGATTATCACTCCATCTGGGTCGATCCGAAGAACCCCGGGCACATCGCCGAAGGCTCCGACCAGGGCGCCTCGATCAGCGTCAACGGCGGCCGCACCTGGAGCACATGGTACAACCAGCCCACGGGCCAGCTCTATCACCTCGCCGCCGACAACCGTTTCCCATACTGGGTTTATGCGGGGCAGCAGGACAGCGGCACGGTCGCCATCGCCAGCCGCTCCGATTACGGCCAGATCACCTGGCGCGACTGGCACCCGGTCGGCGGCGACGAGCGCGACTACGACATTCCTGATCCTAACGATCCCAACATCGTCTACGGCTCGGGCCTCGGCGGCCGCGTCAGCCGCTGGGATGCGCGCACCGGGCAGGTGACCGACGTCTCGCCCTGGCCGCTCAGCAATTATGGCGCGCGTCCGACCACCGTCGAGCATCACTTCAACTGGGTGAACCCGCTCGTCGCCTCGCGCACCGAGCCCGCCGCGCTTTACCTCGGCGGCGACGTGCTGTGGAAATCCACCGACCGGGGGAACAGCTGGTCGATCATCAGCCCCGACCTCACCGGCAAGCGCGCCGGCGCCACCAACTGCGACGGCGACGTCACGCTGCAGGCGGCGCTCCCGTGCGGCTACGGCACCATCTTCTCGATCGAGCCGTCGCCCCATTCGGCCAACGAGATCTGGGTCGGCAGCGACAGCGGAATCCTCAGCATCACGCGCGACGGCGGCTCGAGCTGGACCTCGATGGAAATCCCCGGCGTCCCTCAGTGGAGCAAGATCGCCGGCATCGACATCTCCAGCCTCGACCCGAAGACCGGCTACATCGCCGTCGACGGCCACCGGGTCGACGACTGGCGACCGCACATCTTCCGCACGCACGCCGGCGGCGCGAGCTGGATCGAGATCACCAACGGGCTTCCCGCCGGCCAGATCGTCACCGCCGTCCGCTCCGATCCGGTCCAGCCGGGCCTGCTCTACGCCGGCAACGAGACCGGCGTCTTCGTCAGCTTCGACGACGGCGCGAACTGGCAGCCGCTGCAGCAGAACTTGCCCACCGCATGGGCACGCGACCTGCTCGTCCACGGCGACGACCTCATCGTGGCGACGCAGGGCCGCGCGATCTGGGTGCTCGGCGACCTCGCCTTGCTCCGCCAGCTCCAGCCGGGAAGCGCCGCCGAGCCCTTCCACCTGTTCGCGCCCGCCCCCGCGGTCCGCGTGCGCTTCGACAACAATCACGACACGCCGCTGACCCCCGAGACCCCGGTCGGCCAGAACCCGCCCGAAGGCGCGGTCATCGACTATTGGCTCGGCAGCGCGGCCAAGGGGCCGGTCACGCTCGAAATCCGAGACTCGTCGGGCGCGCTGGTCCGGCGATTCTCGAGCGCCGACGCGCCGCAGCAGCTGCCCGCCGACCGCTATTTCCAGGCCGATTGGGTGAAGCCGGACCCGACGCTTGCCGCGACGCCGGGCGCGCATCGCTGGGTGTGGGACATGCGCCGCCCGCGCCCGAAGGCGGTCGAATATAATTACAGCATCGCCGCCGTCTGGGGGCTCGACACGCCGCTCGATCCGCGCGGCCAGCTCGTCGAGCCGGGCCGCTACACCGCCGTCCTCACCGTCGACGGCCACAGCCAGTCCGTGCCGATCGACATCGTCGCCGACCCGCGCGTGGTGAACGCCGACTATGGCGCCGCCCGGCAGTTCTCCGAAAGCCTCTACGCGCCGATGGAGCTCGCGTGGCGCGGCTATGCGGAGACCGAAACCGTCCGCGACCAGCTCGACAAGCGCATCGCGCAGATTCATGATCCCGCGCTCCTCGCCGACGCCAAGGCCCTGCGCGCGAGGCTCGAGCCGCCCTCGGCCCCGAACAGCGGCTTTGGCGGCGAAAGCGGCACGCTGGCGTCGCTGGAGACGTCGGCCGAAGCGAGCGACACTGCTCCAACACCCGCGCTTCGCCAGACGGCGACCGAGACCATCGCCCAGCTCAACGCCGACTGGTCCGCATGGCAGCAGCTTCAGGCGAACGACCTCGCGGCCCTCAACCGCCGCCTCGCCGCGGCCGGCCTCCAAGCGATCGCCGTTCCGCCGGAGGCGCAGCTCAGCGTCGCTGGCGGCGGGGAAGGCGTCGACCTCCCCTGAGCAGCGCCGCCGACAAGCTTCTCCGCGTCGCGCTCACCGCGGCGCACAAGCTGCTGCGAGTCACCTGGTTCGTGCGCCGCCCGCGCACCTTCGGCGCGCATGCGCTGGCCCTTACGCCGGAGCGCAGGATCGTGCTGGTGAAGCTGCGCTACATTCCGGGCTGGCGGGTGCCCGGCGGCGGCCGCAAGCCGCACGAAACTCCCCAGGAAGCCGTGCTTCGCGAGCTCCGCGAGGAGATCGGCCTCACCGCGCACGGCCGCGTCCGGCTTGCCTGCGAGCTCGAAGAGTCGGTCCACTTCAAGCGCGACGTCGCCTCGCTGCTGATCGTCGAGGACGTGCGCTACCGCCCGAGGTGGAACTGGGAGGTCGAGCAGGTCGCCGAATTCCCGCTCGACGACTTGCCGGGCGACACGGCGGCGCCGACGCTGCGCTGGATCGGGCTGATGCGCGACCGCATATAGGCGCCATGCACCGGCTGTTCGTCGCCATCCGGCCGCCCGAGCCGATCGTCGACCTGCTCGTGGATGCGATGGACGACAGCCCCGATTTCCGCTGGCAGGACGAGGAGCAGCTGCACCTGACCCTGCGCTTCATCGGCGAGGTGGACCGGCCGCTTGCCAACGATCTCGCCGACGCCCTCGGCGGCATCCGCAACCCGCCGCTCGAGCTCAGGATTGGCGGCGTCGGCCGTTTCGAGCAGCGCAACTCGGGCGCGCTCTGGGCGGGCGTCGAACCCAGGCCGCCGCTCGCTGCGCTTGCGGCGAAGGTCGAGCGCGTGTGCCAATCCGTCGGGCTCGATCCGGAGCGCCGCGCCTACCACCCCCACATCACGCTCGCCCGCTGGAAGGGCCGACGCACTCGCGAGGTCCACGACTTCCTCGAGCGCAAGGGCGGGCTGTCGTCGGAGCCGTTCACCTGCGACTCCTTCCTCCTCTTCGAAAGCCGCCTCTCCCGCCACGGCGCCCATTACGAGCCCGTCGCTTCCTACCCGCTGGTCTAATTGGTTCGACAGTGCGGAACGGCGCGCGCCCGCGACGGTTGAATGGCCGGGCGTAAAGCAAAGGCGAGTATCCCTGCCATGGCTACCGAGTTCGAGTCTTTCCGCTTCGCGGCTGCCGCGACCCTGGCGCTGCTCTCACTCACCGCCTGCAGCTCGAAGAATCCCGACACGCTGATCGGCATGAACCTCGACGAGAATGCCGCGATGATGGACGCCAATGCGTCGGTCGAGGCCAACCTCGGCGGTGCCGATCCGTCGGCGAACGACAGCGCGGCCGATCGTTCCTCCGCCAATGCCGCGAGCACTTCCACGGACGCCTCCGCTCCTCAGCCTCCCACGCCGCCGAAGCCGCCCCGTGCGCCGCGCTCGGACCAGGTCAATGCCGGCGACAGTAGCACCAACACGGTCACGCCGCTGAACCAGGTCGAGGACGACCAGGCCGACGACCAGAGTGAAGTGCCGAACGCCAGCTCCAACAGCTTCCGCTAGGCCGCGTCGAGCACCGCCGCCGCCGCCCGAAACTTCGCCCCGTGCGCCGCGCCTTGCGCCAATTCGCGCGGGTTCCAACTGCTGGTAATCAGCGGCAATAATCCCCATTTGGCTGCTGCACGCGTTGACCGTCGGGGGCGGGTGCAATAACCTGGAACATAGCCGGAACAAACGCACCCATGCTGACCCATATCTCCGTCCGCGGCGCTCGCGAGCACAACCTCAAGGGGATCGACGTCGATATCGCGCGCGAGAGCCTGACGGTGATCACCGGCCTCTCGGGGTCGGGGAAGAGCAGCCTCGCGTTCGACACCATCTACGCCGAGGGCCAGCGGCGCTATGTCGAGAGCCTGAGCGCCTATGCGCGCCAGTTCCTCGAGATGATGCAGAAGCCCGACGTCGAGCATATCGACGGCCTCTCGCCGGCCATCTCGATCGAGCAGAAGACGACGTCGCGCAACCCGCGCTCGACGGTCGCCACCGTCACCGAGATCTACGACTATATGCGCCTGCTCTGGGCGCGCGTCGGCGTGCCTTATTCGCCGGCGACCGGCCTTCCCATCGAGGCGCAGCAGGTCAGCCAGATGGTCGACCGGGTGATGGCGCTCCCCGAGGGCAGCCGCCACTATCTCCTCGCGCCCGTCGTTCGCGGCCGCAAGGGCGAGTACCGCAAGGAGCTCGCCGAATGGCAGAAGGCGGGATTCCAGCGCGTCCGCATCGACGGCCAGTTCTACGCGATCGAGGACGCCCCCGCGCTCGACAAGAAGTACAAGCACGACATCGAGGTGGTGGTCGACCGCATCGTCGTCCGCGAGGGCATCGAAGCGCGCCTCGCCGACAGCTTCGAAACCGCGCTCAAGCTCGCCGAAGGCCTCGTCTACCTCGACCCCGCCGATCCCACTCCCCTACCGCTTGCGGGAGGGGAAGAGGCGCGAAGCGCCGAAGGGGTGGGCCTGTCCGACACACCCACCCCCCAGCCCCCTCCCGCAAGCGGTAGGGGGAGCAGCGGCCTAAAGCTCGACTACGCCCCGCCGGGCCGCATCGTCTTCTCCGAGAAATTCGCCTGCCCGGTCTCCGGCTTCACCATCGCCGAGATCGAGCCGCGCCTGTTCAGCTTCAACGCCCCCCAGGGCGCCTGCCCCGCCTGCGACGGTCTCGGCGAGAAGCTCGTCTTCGACCCGGATCTCGTCGTCCCCAACCATGCGCTCAGCATCGCCAAGGGCGCCGTCGTGCCCTGGGCCAAGTCCAACCCGCCCTCGCCCTACTACATGCAGGTGCTGTCCAGCCTCGCGCGCGCCTACGGCTTCGACCTCAACGTTCCATGGAAGGACCTGCCCGAGGAAGCGCACGAAGTGATCCTCAACGGCACCAACGGCCGCCCCGTCACGCTGCGCTTCATCGACGGCCGCCGCAGCTACGAGGTCAAGAAGCCGTTCGAGGGCGTCATCGGCAATTTGAACCGCCGGATGCTCCAGACCGAGTCCGCCTGGATGCGCGAGGAACTCAGCCGCTACCAGTCTTCGCAGCCCTGCGAAGTGTGCCACGGCGCCCGCCTCAAGCCCGAAGCCCTCGCGGTGAAGATCGCCGGCGAGGACATTTCCATGTCCACCCGCCGCAGCGTCGCCGACGCGCTCGCCTGGTTCGCCTCGCTCCACGAGAAGCTCACGCCGACCCAGAACGAGATCGCCCGCGCGATCCTCAAGGAGATCAACGAGCGCTTGGGCTTCCTCCACAATGTCGGGCTCGACTATCTCCACCTAGATCGCACCAGCGGCACCCTGTCGGGCGGCGAGTCGCAGCGCATCCGCCTCGCTTCGCAGATCGGCTCCGGCCTCTCGGGCGTCCTCTACGTCCTCGACGAGCCCTCGATCGGCCTCCACCAGAAGGACAACGACCGCCTGCTCGAAACCCTCAAGCGCCTCCGCGGCCTCGGCAACACCGTCCTCGTCGTCGAGCATGACGAGGAGGCGATCCGCACCGCCGACCAGGTGATCGACATGGGCCCGGGAGCCGGAGTCCACGGCGGCGAGGTCGTCTATTCGGGCAGCCTATCCGGCCTGCTCGACTGCAAGGACAGCCTGACGGCCGACTATCTCACCGGCCGCCGCGAGATCCCGCTCCGCTCCACCCGCCGCAAGGGCTCGGGCAAGTATCTCACCGTCCAGGGCGCGACCGCGAACAACCTGCAGTCCGTCACCGCCGCCTTCCCGCTCGGCACCTTCACCTGCGTCACTGGCGTCAGCGGCAGCGGCAAGTCCTCGCTCACCATCGACACGCTCTATGCCGGCGCCGCCCGCGCCCTCAACGGCGCGCGCATCCCCTGCGGCCCGTGCAGCAAGATCACCGGCCTCGAGCAGCTCGACAAGGTCATCGACATCGACCAGTCGCCGATCGGCCGCACGCCGCGCTCCAACCCCGCGACCTACACCGGCGCCTTCACCCAGATCCGCGACTGGTTCGCCGGCCTGCCCGAGTCAAAGGCGCGCGGCTACAAGCCCGGCCGCTTCAGCTTCAACGTCAAGGGCGGCCGCTGCGAGGCGTGCCAGGGCGACGGCCTGATCAAGATCGAGATGCACTTCCTGCCCGACGTGTACGTCACCTGCGACGTCTGCCACGGCGCCCGCTACAACCGCGAGACTCTGGAGGTGAAGTTCAAGGGTCATTCGATCGCCGACGTGCTCGACATGAACGTCGAGGAGGCCGCCGAGCTGTTCAAGGCGGTCCCCGGCATCCGCGACAAGATGCGCATGCTCCAGGAGGTCGGCCTCGGCTACATCAAGGTCGGCCAGTCGGCGACGACGCTCAGCGGCGGCGAGGCCCAACGCGTCAAGCTCTCGAAGGAGCTCTCCCGCCGCGCCACCGGCAAGACCCTCTACATCCTCGACGAGCCGACCACCGGCCTCCATTTCGAGGACGTCCGCAAGCTGCTCGAGGTGCTCCACCGCCTCGTCGACCAGGGCAACACCGTCGTCGTGATCGAGCACAACCTCGACGTCATCAAGACCGCCGACTGGGTGATCGACCTCGGCCCCGGCGGCGGCGTCAACGGCGGCCGCATCATCGCCGAGGGGCCGCCGGAGACGGTCGCGAACGTCGCCATCTCCGCGACCGGCCAGTATCTGAAGCCCATCCTCGAGCGCGCCAGCGTCAAGCCGAAGATCGTCGAGGCGAAGCCCGTCCGCCCGAAGCGCTCGCGCAAGGTCGCGCTCGACGAGGACGAAGACGACCTCATCGCGGCAAAGTAAGGACGAGCCATGGCAGTTTACACGATCATCTGCTCGGCCTGCGGCACGTCCGCGGGCGGGCACCAGAATCCGCAGCCCGACGACGTCGTCCGCTGCCGCAAGTGCGGCCAGTCGGACACCTATGCGGCGATGATGGCGGAGGCCCAGGACTTCCTCATCTATTATGCGAACAACCCCGATGCTCCGCCCGCCCCGGCCGGCGAGACTCCGGGCCGCAAGTATCGCTGGGTGGTCGGCGGCTTCGGCGGATGGCACCGCGTGCCGCCAGGCGAGCGCGCATGAGATGGAGCCACTAACCGCCTCGTGCCTCTGCGGCGACATCCGCATCGCCGCCGCGGGCGAGCCCTACCGGGTCGGCATCTGCCACTGCCTCGACTGCCGCAAGCACCACGGCGCCTTGTTCTTCGCCGCCGCGATCTTCCCGGCCGACGCGGTGACGATCGAGGGCGACACCCGCGACTACAAGGGCCGCTGCTTCTGCCCGCGCTGCGGCTCCTCCGTCTTCGCCCGCTACGGCGACGAGATCGAGCTGCACCTCGGCGCGCTCGACGAGCCGAACCAGCTCACGCCGACCTACGAATGCTGGACCGTGCGCCGCGAATCCTGGCTCCCGCCCTTCCCCTTACGCCACCATTACGAGCGCGACCGCGAGGGCTCCGGCCGCTCGGAAGGCTAGCCATGCTGATCGCGGCCGCGTTCCTGGCCTTGGCCCAGCCTGCGAAAGCGGCGCCTGCCGCGCCCCCTGCCGCATCACAGGCGCTCCACGGCCGAGTGATCGCCCTCCCCGACAATGCGGCCGCCTACGTCCCCGCGAGCGCACCTCCGCGCCCGGCCCTGCTCGTCCTCCTCCACGGCGCCGGCCACCGGCAGGCCGAGATGCTCGAGCATTTCGAGGCCGAGGCCGATGCGCGCGGCATCGCCCTTCTCGCGCCGGACTCGCGCGGCATCACCTGGGACAGCGTGCTCAATGCCGAGGCGCCGCTGTCGGTCGACAGCCCGCTCGCCAACGAGCAGTCGCACCTCTTCACCCGCAGCACCGACGCCGGGCGCGTCGAGGCGGCGATCGGCAATCTCGCCCGAACCGTCCCGATCGACCGCGCGCGCACGGTCCTCGCCGGCTTCTCCGACGGCGCGACCTTCGCCCTCGCCATGGGCATGAGCCGCGACCACCCGTTCGAGGCGGTGATCGCCTGGTCCCCCGGCATCGCCATCCGCACCGCCAACCCCGCCCGCGGCCGCCCCGTCTACATCAGCCACGGCCGCCAGGATCCGCTGCTCAAGTTCGACGTCACCGCCGACGACATCGTGCCCCTGGTGAAAAGCGAAGGCGGAGCGGTGACGTTCCTGCCGTTCGATGGGGGCCACGACGCGCCGGCGTGGGTGAAGGACGCGTTCCTGGATGCGGTGTTAGGGAAGGCGGTTGCCCGCGCGTCAGATGTCGAGAACGGCCGGCAATAGCCGAGCGAAGCGAAGCCCCGGACTCGATCGGGGGGAAGAGCGTGAAGCCGAAGGTGGTTGAGACGAAGCCGAAGAAGCCATCAAGGTCACGCAAGGTGCCGGTCGACGAACCGGATCTGATAGTAGCGAAGTAGGGCATTCGTTGCGAGTTGCATTCTTCTCTAAATCGTAGAAGAACGTACTCGCTCGGCTCGAAAGTATCGCTTGGGAGAGAGCTAGATTTGTTCGGCGGATGCGCGATCGTTTCGCCGCGGCATTTTTTTTCAACTTCCTCAAAAAAGGACCCGCGATAATCCGCGGCGACTCAGATCGTCTAAAGGAGGAACGAAATGACTGATGATGATCCCCACAAGGGGAAGGACATCGTTGATCTTGAGGCCGAGGTGAAGAACGGTAATCCACCTAGGAAAGCGGAAGGATATCGGATTCGGATCGACAAAACGTTTGAAACGGTTTTCGTCGACAAGATGACCGGTAGGGAGATTTTGGGCTTGGTCGGTAAAACGCCAGAGTCTCACATCCTTTCCGAGAAGGTGAAGGGAAAGATAGTTCCGGTTGGTCCTGATCAAGAAGTCGATTTCAGCAGTCGCGGCGTCGAACGCTTCCAGACACTGGCGAAGGACCCAGGCGAAGGATGAGTGCTCTTCGGCGCATGTTCGAACTGCCAGAAGAAGATACCGAATGCCTAAACGCCATGGGTCTTGACTGGGAAACGGTGATCGAAGGGAATACGCGCTGGGTGATCTTCCCGACCTACCCGATCCCCGATGCGTACAATGTGTCGTCAGCCAGCGCCGCAGTCAGGATCAAACCGTCGTATCCTGATGAGGATATCGACATGGTCTATTTTTCACCTCCCTTGAGCTTGAAAAGCGGTAAATTCATTCGGCAGCTCAGTAACACCACTATCGACGGGAAACCGTATCAGCAGTGGTCGAGGCATCGCACCCCCAACAACCCATGGCGGTTCGGT
The DNA here is from genome assembly GCA_050261135.1 of Bacillota bacterium. GTDB lineage: Bacteria > Pseudomonadota > Alphaproteobacteria > Sphingomonadales > Sphingomonadaceae > Sphingomicrobium. Next base: position 75,450 of record JBLNCZ010000018.1, on the reverse strand, counting down.
CTCGACAATGTTTGCACGCACATGTTGCAGGTGGACGACTGGTTAGCGCGAGAGATAGGCTAGGTGCCCGAGGTCAAACTCCGCCTCACTGGATCGCAGCATCGCGCATTCTTTGATCATTTGTTCCCGGGAGACGGTTTGGAAGCCGTCGTTCTCGCCCTCTGCGGCAGGCGCTCAGCTCGAGATCGTCAGTGGCTCGCAGTCCACAGAATTGAACCGATCCCATATGCGGACTGTACTGAGCGTCGCGCCGATTTCGTCAAGTGGTCAACGGCGAGACTGCAACCTTTATTGGAGGAAGCTTGCGCTCGCGGTTTGGGCATCCTCAAGATCCACTGTCATCCAAACGGATATCCATGCTTTTCCACGATTGATGATGATACCGATCGCGATCTCTTCGACTCTATAGGAACGTGGACTGAAACGGATTTGCCTCACGTAAGCGCGATCATGTTGCCGGATGGTAGGCTATTTGGCCGCGCCTTCAGCGGTGATGGCCAAGTTGATGATCTGCAGTCGGTTCTTGTCACCGGGGAAGATATCAACCTCTGGCTCCCGTCCCGACCTGGTAAGCTCTCAAGATTTACGCAGCGGCATCAACAACTGTTCGGTGCGGGAACCACCGCGCGGCTCCGCCACCTAACTGCAGCCGTTATTGGATGCTCAGGAACCGGGAGCCCCCTAATTGAGCAGTTAGCTAGGCTCGGTGTCGGTGGGCTAATCCTCGTCGACCCGGACGTGATCGAAGAAAAAAATCTAAATCGAATCATCAATTCAACGCGGTTCGACTCATATGTGAATCGCTTGAAGGTGGAGGTCTGCGCTCGCGCGATTGCTGCTATGGGCCTCGACACCGACGTCCGAATTTTCGGGAAAAGTTTGTTCGAACGAGAGGTTATCGAAGCGGTCGGTGAGGCAGACGTAATCTTTGGCTGTTTAGATAGCGTCGAAGCGCGGAATGTCTTGAATAGACTCGCGACGTTTTATTCGATCCCATACTTCGACCTCGGCATAAAGCTCGAGGCGGACGGTTTCGGCGGCATAGATGAAGCGGTCGGGGCCGTGCATTACATTCGGCCTGACGGAAATACGCTTCTGGAGCGAGGGGTTTATACTGTCGCTCAGCTTTCGGCAGAGGGATTGAAACGCACGGACCCTGATGCCTACGAGGATCAGTTAGCAGCGGGCTACATTGGGGGAGTTCGCGAAGATCGCCCGGCTGTGATCAGCATAAACTCGCAAATTGCGAGCATGGCCGTGAATGAGTTCCTCGCGCGCCTTCACCCCTTTCGACTGGATGGGAACGATGAATCTGCAATTGTGCGCGTCAACTTTGTAGGGGGCGAGACCTACCGGGAACCTGAAGGGCCGAGCGCTAACCGCCTTACAAAGTACATCGGAAAAGGGGATTCCATTCCGCCTCTCGGCTTACCTGGGCTCGCGCCGGCATGAAGATTCAGAGGAAGCCTGCACTGCTCCGTTTCGGGTACAAGCTGCTCAAGTCGCTTGGCTTCTTTCGGGGAGTGCGCCGCTCTGGCGTGAAGCGCGCGCAGATTTCCATTGAGCCAGTTGACGACAAACCGGAATCACACCGTGACGGCGTCCTTTATCTGATCGGCGAGGGAAATGAGTACTGGGCAGCTCAGATGCGGTGTCCTTGCGGTTGTGGAGACGTCATCGATCTGAATTTGATGGAATCGATTCGACCTCGTTGGACCGTGTCCGAGGAGTGGGACGGGAGTATAACCTTACATCCTTCCATCTGGCGAAACCGAGGTTGCCGCAGCCATTTTTTTGTGCGCAGCGGCCAAGTCCAATGGTGTTAGTGTTCACGAATCGTTCTCCCCACGCTACCGCCCGTCCATGTCCTACAAACACGTCGGCACGGCCGGCGATCTCGTGCGGTTCGGCTGCTCCCTCAAGGTCGAGTGCACCCACTGCGGCGCGGCGCGCACGCTGAACGGGGTCGAGGTCGCGCGGGTGCATGGGAACCAGCAGCTGTCGCAGCTCGCGCCGCGGCTCAAATGCTCGCGGTGCCGCAAGAAGGAAGCAAAGCTGACCGTGCTCGGCCCCGTCTATCCGGACTGACGAAAAGGCTGTCCTACAGCACCCCTTTTGTGGCTTATCCTCGCGGATGTTCGCCGCGCGAGCGATCTCCATTGCGCCATCCCGGATCCGATCCGGTTTCCCCCCCTCTTCCTCGCGCGCGTACACGCGCGCGCGCGTGGAACTGTGAACTTTGGCAACTTTCGCGCCTGCCTGACCATCATGTTCGAGCGGACTGCCTGTGGGCCACGACGGTGCTCGGCAGTCCCCCGGACTGCCTGTGCGCCACGACGGTGCTCGGCAGTCCCGCGGACTGCCTGTGCACCGTCGTTGTTTTCCGTTCATGCGGCCAATTGGCGGCAGCCTCGTTTTACCTTCCGAACTCGCCGGCGTTTCCCGCGCGAGAGAAGGAATTCCCCGATGACGAACAGCATCCGATACCTCGCCGCAGCCGCGGCGATCGGCGGCCTCGCGGCGCCTGCTGCTGCCCAATATCAGCAGCCCTACCAATATCCGCAGACCTACCAGACCTATCCGCAGCAATATGCCCAGCCGTACCAGGGCTACGGCTATCAGCAGGGCTACGGCTACAACCAGGGCTACGGGCAGAACCCGATCCAGCAGATCGTCGATCAGCTGCTCGGCAATCGCTACAACGTCACCGACCGGCAGGCAGTGAGCCGCTGCGCCGCGGCCGCGACGGCGCAGGCGCAGAACCAGTACCGGACCCAGGGCTACGGCGGCTACGGCTACGGCTATCAGCAGCAGGGCTATCAGCAGGGCTTTGCTGCGCCCTCGATGCGCGTGACTGCGATCACCGACGTCCAGCGCCGCTCCGGCGGCCTGCGCGTGAAGGGCCTGATCAGCACCGGCTATGGCGGCTACGGCGGCTACGGCAGCCAGTACGGCTACCAGAACCAGGCGTACGGCGCCGGCGACCTCAGCTTCCGCTGCAACGTCGACTATCGCGGCTCGGTCACCAACGTCCGGCTGTCGCGCAACACCGGCACCTACCGCCGCTACTAGGAGCGGCAGCGCGCGGGGGCCCTGCGCCCCCGCCCGCAATCACCGGTGGAGGAGGCCTGACCTTAGTGCTGGCCCGGCACCTGCATCGGCGCGGCCTGTGCGGGAACCGGAAGCGGCCCCTGCACCGCCGCGGGCATCGCCAGCGGCACGTCCTCGTCGACGAAGCTCTTCACCACCGTGCCGGCCGGCACTTTCGCGCTGGTGCCGGTCATGAAGAAGCCCGCCGGAAGGAACACGAACGCGGACACCGCCGCTGCGCCCCAGCCGCCGGCGACGCCCTTGTCGTCGAACTTGCCGCTCAGCCGGATCTGCCGGCCGTAGACCGTCATGTAGAGGAGCCGCGCCGCGAGGTGCCCGGACTTGCCCCACATGCCCTTGTTGCGAACGTCGGTGATCTCACCCTCGGCCGGCGTGCCGACGGGGATCACGGTGACGCCGTTGACCATCACCGGCTCGGCGGTGGTGAGGTGGAAGCGCTGGCCGACGCGCAGCTGCTTGCCCTTGGTGGTCAGCTCTTCCTCCAGCCGCAGCGGCACTTCGGTCCCGATGCGCAGGATCGCATTGCCGGTGACCGGCGGAGCGACCGGAAGCGGCGAGGCGGCGCTGACCGGCACTCCCGCGCCCGAAAGCGCCTGCTGCGCCTCCGCATAGCCCGCGGCCCGGGCGGATGCGGCACTGGCCGAACCATGCGGCGCGGCGACCTGTGCTGCCGCGACGGCGGCAGCGACGAAAATCGAAACAGTCATTGATGAACTCCCCCAATGGCGACTCGCCCCCGAGCACGAGCGCGGCGGCACCATTGCCGAAGCTCATTAATTTCCCGGCAGGAGAAGAGGTTAACGGCCGCACCGGCAAGCTCCGGCATTACCGGCTTATTGCCACGCCACTAACTTCCGTTAAGGATAATGGCCGCCGAATCGGTCTAGCGGGAGTATTCGATGGACACCCGGCCGCAATTGTTCCGCGAAACGCTGCGTCGCCGCCCGACCCTGGGCGAAGTCCTTGCGCCCGTGCTCGCGGTTCTTGGCGCAGCGGCGCTGCTGGCGCTGATCGTCGCCACCATCGTCTGGCTGAACTCGAACCCGGACGTGATCGCGTCCTGATCGCGAAGGGCGGCTTACCGCCCCTTCATCTTCTCCGCCGCGGCGTTCAGCTTGGCGCGGTCGTTTCCGACGCGTTCGATCAGGCTGCGCGCCTGGTCGCGGCTGAGGCCGTGCTTGCGCGCGAAATAGCCGAGCTCATAGCCCTGGCCCCCGGCCACCCGGCCCCGGTCGCGTCCGCCGCGGTTCGACTTGTTGTCCGCCATAGGAAAAATCCTCTTCACGTTTCCTGTTGTTGGACATCCAAACGTCCGCGGGATTCTTCCTGTTCCGGCTACTTCGAGCCGAGCCGCCGGAGGAAGTCGACGATCCGCGTGCGGCCCTTCAGCGCTCGGCCGCCGGCGGGAGTGCGGTTGAGATAGTTGAGCTGCCCCCACAGCGCGAAGTCGCACAGATATGGCTGCTTGCCCAACAGGAACGGGCCGGGGCCGAGCAGGCCTTCGATGGCGTCGAGGCTGCGCTCCAGGTCGCGGCGGACCTGGTCCGGCGACTTGCGCAAAGTCCCCTGCCCGCGCAGCTGGCGAAGCACGAGGCGAAGGTAGAAGCGATAGGCGAACCGGCCCTTGATCGAGCTTCCGAACTTCGCCGGGATCTCGGCCCGCCCCGCCTTGTCGTACCAGCGATAGTAAAGGCCGAGGAAATAGAGGCTCTCGTCCGCCCAGTCCTCGATCAGGTGGCACAGCGCACGGTCGCGGCGGCTGTCGGGGAGCAGTGGCGGCTTGGCGATCCGCTCGTCGAGCGCATAGGCGATCTCGGTGGAATCGCTGACGAACCTGCCGCCGATCTCGATCGCCGGGACCTTGCCCGTCCCCCGCCGCCGCAGCGTGCCGCGCGCCGCGAGCGGGTTCACCGTCCGGTAGTCGGCTTTCTTGTAGTCGAGGATCGCTCGCACCTTCATGCAGAAGGGCGAGTAAGGCCAGTCGTAGAAGATGATGCTGTCGCCCGCCACGCGCTCACCATAGCGCATCGGCGGCGATTTGGATGCGTCTAGGCTGGCGGTCAGGCTTGCTGCCGGGCGTCCAGCTGGGCGACGAGGCGGCGGTCGTCCCAAATCTCGCATTTGTGGCCGAAGCCGGCCGCTTCGGCAGCGGCGATCGCATCTTCGTCGGTCGCGGCGTTGATGAAATCGGCGGTGACTGCGCTGCGCGCCAGGTCGAACGTATAGATGCGGTAAGTTTTATGCGGGGCAGACATTACGCGGGCTCCTGAACACAGCGGGAGCGCGACCAATGTCTCTCGGTCACCGCTGCGCTGAGGCCATCTGCGGTGATGCCCCCTATTACACGCTATTGGGCCGGGCACGAATAACCTGGGTTACCACCAACCGATACTGGAGCGAAACTCTAGGCACGACAGCAGTTTATAAGCGTTTGCTTTGCCACCATCGGAGTTTTTGCTCGGGAGTTCCATTTGTCGACCGACCGGATCGTTGCCGTTGGACTGCTGACCCAGCGTGACGTGAAGCTGCTCGGGCCCACGTTCGAACGGCTGTGGCCGGTCGAGGAGGCGCCGAACTTCGCCTCGCTGCTCCGCGCAATCGACGATGCCGACGCCGAGTTCAAGCGGCGCGAGCGCGAAGCGCTCCCCGAAGATTGAGACCGCGCCGAACTGACAGCCTTGTCAGCCTGTCTCGCCCGCTGCTCCGCCTGCCGCATCCGCGGAAAAATCCCGCCTCTCCGGGCGTTTAGCGGCCCGAACCTGCCCCAACGAGGCGGGACGGTGCTCATGCGCCAGATTTCACGTCCGCAACAAACATGAATGGAGATGTGTAATGCGTAAGCTGATGATTGCTGCTGCCGCCCTGGCAGCCACCACGACGCCGGCCCTTGCCCAGGTCAACACCGGAAGCGGCAACGGCCTCGTCGCCGTGAACATCCAGGACGTTTCGATCCTCGACAACTTCCTGAACAATGACCAGATCTCGGCGCTGGACAACCTCAGCGTGCCGGTCACCGTTCAGGTCCCGATCGGCGTCGCCGCGACGGTCTGCGACGTCAGCGCGAACGTGCTTGCTGCGCAGAAGAAGCAGAACGGCACGACCACCTGCGACGCCAAGACCGGCTCGAAGGCGCTGGCCCAGAACGTGATTACGCAGAAGCTCAGCCAGAAGCGCGGGCACTAATCCAGGTGACCCGAGGAATGGCCCGGCTGCAGCCCCGCTGCGGCCGGGCTTTTCCTATGGTTGGACAGTTTGATGCAGTTAAGTTCGTCTCAGCCGCGGAAGAGGGTATAAGGCGAGTCGCCACGATCGGGGGTGGTGAGTGATGGAAAACGACCGTACCTACTTCATGCGGCGTGCAGCGCAGGAGCGCTCGGCCGCAAGCCGTGCGCAGGACCGCAAGGTCCGCGCAGTCCACGAGGCCCTTGCCGACCGCTATCATGCGCTCGCCCACTCGGCGGGACCGGTGACCGCGCAATCGCGGGCGCCGGCCGACTAGGCGAGGCGCTCGAGCATCAGGCTGAGCACGGCCGGATGGATCGGCCGCTCGAACCTCAGCCCGGCGCAAGTGCCGGCGATCCAGCACACCTCAGCCTCGAGCGACTCGAGGCCGTCGAACTTCACCAGCACATGTTCCGCAAGCTTCGGGCGGTCGACCAGCTCGACCTTGCAGCCGTCCGCAGAAACGTCGAAGGCGCGCGCCCGGTAGGCGATCCTGCCGAGCCGCCGCACCGCCACTTCCGCGCTTAGCGCATGGCGTTCGAGCCGGCGCGGCAAATAGGCTTTGTCGTCGGCCTGGGAGGATTCGAACACCAGCCCTGCCTTGCTGCCCCGCGACCAGCGCACCCGCGCCTGGATGGCGCCCCGCTTCAGCACGGCAAGCCGCAGCAGCTCCCCCTGCTTCAGCGGCACCGGAGCCTCGATGCCGCAGCCTTCGTACGACAGGTCAAGGAGCAGCACCTCGACATTGGAGCCGTCCTCGCGGACGGCGTAGCCGCGCAGGCTCACCCGCCTGCGCTCCCGTCGCTGGAGGGGCGATCCGCCGAGCTTCACAGCGGCGGCAGTCGATTGTCCGCTCATTTCTGGTCCTTCCGCGTCCCGTCCAGAGGGATGCCGGCCGAGGGCGGCAGGGTTCCACGCGCGCCGCCCTATCGGGTAGCGCGGGGTTTACGCAGCGGCAGTAAACAGATGTTTAACGGGGCTAGCGAAGCTCCGCCTGCGGACGAATGACGGCACAGGCGATGCGGGCCCCGCTATTGCCGCTCGGGTCGGTCATATTGTCGTCGGCAGCGGCGTGGATCACCAGCGCCGCGCCATCGGCATCGAGGAGGTTGGCCATCGTCGCGCCGGGCAGCGTGACGGTTGCCGAAAGCACTCCGTTGGCCGCGACCTCGACGTTCGGCAGGTCGCCCGCGTGCGGCCCGGCGGGATTGTTGAGCCCGTGCTTCTTGCCTGCGGGGTTCCAGTGCGGGCCGGCGCTGGCGAAGTCCGGCGGGTCGCAGCGGCCGACGGCGTGGACGTGAATGCCGTGCAGGCCGTGCGGGAGGCCCGAGGCATTGACGTGGAAGCTGAGGCCGCCGGCGGTCTGCCACGCGCGCACGCTGCCGATCGGCTGGCCGGAGCCATTGACGAGCGGCATGGGGGCGCCGCCGCTCGGCTCGACGGTGTCGCAGGCCGCAACGGCGGCAGCCAGGGCGACGAGGGGGATCAGTTTGCGCATGCCCATCAAACCGCTCAGTCGCCGCTTGGTTCAGCCTCGACGCGCACGAGAAGCTGGCCCTCGGTCACCTGCGCGCCGGCCGCCGCGTTCAGCTCCGCGACAATGCCGTCGAAGGGGGCGGTCAGTGCGTGCTCCATCTTCATCGCCTCGAGCGTGAGCAAACGTTGCCCAGTCGCAACCTTTTCCCCCTGCTTCACTTCGACCGCCGTCACCTTCCCCGGCATCGGCGCCTCGAGCTCCCCGTCGTGGAGGCCGTGCGTGGTGCCGGTGCCGCGCGATGAAAGCGCGAACTCGAACGCCTGCCCTTCCGTGAACACGACGACGCGCTCGTCGTCTCGGAAGCCGGACAGCTCGGCAATGTCGCCCTGGTCCGGCGAAACCGTGCGCGAACCGCCGCGGCGACCGAGCGTGACGCGGCTTTCGGGAGCCGCGTTGAGCCGAAAGCCGGCCAGCCTCGCGAGCGGCTCTTCGTCCTCCGCCGCTGCCAGCGCGACCACCGCAGCACCGCGCCATATCGCGTCCGAAGGCTCCGCGTCCGGCACCAGCGCATGAAGGTTGCGTTCGATGAAACCCGTGTCGAGCCTCGCCGAGCCGAACTCGGCATGCAGCAGCGCATTGAACAGAAAGCCCGCGTTCGTCCGCACCGGCCACACCTCGACATTGTCGAGCATGGAAGCCAGCTCGCCTACGGCCTCCTCGCGGTCGTCCCCGCGGCCGATCAGCTTGGCAATCATCGGGTCGTAGAAAGGCGAAATTTCGTCTCCCTCTTCGACACCCGTCTCGATCCGCCCTTCTTCGCCGAGATCGAAATGGTCGAGCTTGCCGACGCTCGGCAGGAAACCCTTTCCAGGGTCCTCCGCATATAGCCGCGCCTCGATCGCGTGGCCGCTGATCGACAGCTCGTCCTGGCTCTTCGGAAGCTTCTCGCCCGAGGCGACGCGCAGCTGCCACTCGACTAGGTCCTGGCCGGTGATCTCCTCGGTGACCGGGTGCTCGACCTGCAGCCGCGTGTTCATCTCCATGAACCAGATGCGGTCCGCCCGCAGGCCATCGGACGCGTCGGCGATGAACTCGATGGTGCCGGCACCTTCGTAATTGACCGCCTGCGCCGCACGAACCGCCGCGCCGCACACTGCCTCGCGGGTCTCCGCGTCCATCCCCGGCGCCGGCGCTTCCTCGATCACCTTCTGGTGGCGCCGCTGGAGCGAGCAGTCGCGCTCGAACAAATGAACGACGTTCCCGTGGCTGTCGCCGAACACCTGCACCTCGATGTGCCGCGGCGAGAGGATATATTTCTCGATCAGCACGCGGTCGTCGCCGAAGCTGGACGCGGCCTCGCGCTTGCAGCTTTCGAGCGCATCCATGAACTGCGCCGGATCGTCGACGCGGCGCATGCCCTTGCCGCCGCCGCCCGCGACGGCCTTGATCAGCACCGGATAGCCGATCGCGTCCGCCTCTTTCTTGAGGCGCTTCGGGTCCTGGTCCTCGCCGAGATAACCGGGCGTGACCGGCACGCCCGCCTCGGCCATCAATTTCTTCGCCGCGTCCTTAAGGCCCATGGCACGGATGCTGTCCGGCTTCGGCCCGACCCAGATCAGGCCGGCGTCGATCACGGCCTGCGCGAAGTCGGCATTCTCGCTGAGGAAGCCGTAGCCGGGATGGATCGCCTCTGCGCCGGTCGCTTTCGCCGCCTCGATGATGCGGTCGCCGCGAAGGTAGCTTTCGCGCGCCGGGCTCGGCCCGATGTGCACCGCCTCGTCCGCCATGCGCACATGCAGCGCCTTGGCGTCGGCGTCCGAATAGACGGCGACCGTTCGGATGCCGAGCGCCCGCGCCGTCCGGATGACGCGGCAGGCGATCTCGCCGCGATTGGCGATGAGGAGGGAGCGGATCACGCCAAATCCTCCCCGAAACGGGGAGGGGGACCAGCCGAAGGCTGGTGGAGGGGCGCGCGTGACTCGCACCGCGTCACAATCGATTGCGCGACAGCGTCAATATCACTCAGCACGTCACGGGCAGCGACACGCAAAACTTTAAAGCCCGTTCTCTCAAGGTCGGACTGCCGCAAGACATCGATGCGATTCTCTCTTTCAAGGCCATGTGCCTCGCCATCCACTTCAACAAGCAAGCGAGCCGACAGGCAGGCGAAGTCCGCCACATAGCCACCAATTGGATGCTGGCGCCGAAACTTGAACCCTCCGGGACGCAGTCGAAGGACGCGCCAGAGCAGCACTTCCGGCAAGCTCATCTGACGCCGTAGCGATCGCGCACGCTTCACGTTCGGGCGCGAGGCGGCGAGCGCCCCTCCACCGCGTTTCACGCGGTCCCCCTCCCCGTTCCGGGGAGGAATTGGCGTCGCGCTCTCCATCGTCACATCCTGAACACGCCGAACTGCGGACGATCGGGGATCGGCGCGTTCAGCGTGGCGGCGAAGGCGAGGCCGAGAACGTCGCGGGTCTGGACGGGGTCGATGATGCCGTCGTCCCACAGGCGCGCGGTGGCGTGCCAGGGGTTGCCCTCGGCTTCGTAATTCTCGCGGATCGGCTGCTTGAATGCCTCGGCCTGCTCGGGCGTCCATTTGTCGGCGTCGCGGTGGACAGTCGCAAGCACGCTTGCCGCCTGCTCGCCGCCCATCACGCTGATGCGGCTGTTGGGCCAGGTGAAGAGGAAGCGCGGCGAGTAAGCGCGGCCGGCCATGCCGTAATTGCCGGCGCCGAAGCTGCCCCCGATCAGCACCGTGATCTTCGGCACGCTCGCGGTCGCGACGGCGGTGACCAGCTTGGCGCCATGCTTCGCGATCCCCTCCGCTTCATATTTGCCGCCGACCATGAAGCCGCTGATGTTCTGCAGGAACAGCAGCGGAGTCCGCCGCATGCAGGCAAGCTCGATGAAATGCGCGCCCTTGACCGCGCTTTCGCTGAACAGGACGCCGTTGTTGGCGAGGATCGCGACGGGAATGCCCCAGATGTGTGCGAAGCCGGTGACGAGCGTCGACCCGAATTGCGGCTTGAACTCGTGGAACTCGGACGCGTCGACGATGCGCGCGATCACCTCGTGCACGTCATAAGGTGCGCGCACGTCTTCGGGGATGATGCCGTACAGCTCCTCGGCTTCGTAGGCCGGCGGGCGCGGCTCGCGCAGCTCTAGCCCGGCACCCGGCTCCGGCTGGAGCGTCGACACGATGTCGCGGACGATCGTCAGCGCATGTTCGTCATTCTCGGCGAGATGGTCGACGACCCCGCTCTTCTTCGCGTGCAGGTCGCCCCCGCCCAGGTCCTCGGCGCTGATCTCCTCGCCAGTCGCCGCCTTCACCAGCGGCGGGCCGCCGAGGAAGATCGTCCCCTGGTTGCGCACGATGACGCTTTCGTCGCTCATCGCCGGGACGTAGGCGCCGCCGGCGGTGCAACTGCCCATCACGCAGGCGATCTGGGCGATGCCCTTGGCGCTCATCTGCGCCTGATTGAAGAAGATCCGGCCGAAGTGATCGCGGTCGGGAAAGACGTCCGCCTGATGCGGCAGGTTCGCGCCCCCGCTGTCGACCAGGTAGATGCACGGCAGCCGGTTCTGCTCGGCGATCTCCTGCGCGCGCAGATGCTTCTTCACCGTCAGCGGATAATAGGTCCCGCCCTTCACGGTTGCGTCGTTGCAGACGATCATCACCTGCCTGCCGGAGACGCGGCCGATGCCGGCGATGAGCCCTGCGCCCGGCACTTCGCCCTCGTACATGTCGCAGGCGGCGAGCTGGGCGATCTCGAGGAACGGAGAGCCCGGGTCGAGCAGCCGCTCGACGCGGTCGCGGGGCAAGAGCTTGCCGCGGTCGACGTGGCGCTGGCGATGCTTCTCCGGCCCGCCTTTCGCCGCTTCCGCCACGTCCGCGCGCAGCTTTTGCGCAAGCGCGCGATTGTGTTCGGCGCGCGCGCGAAACTCATCGCTGTCGATCGCGATCTTGCTGTCGATCCGCGGCGCGCTCATACCAGACCTTACCCTTTGGCATCCGTTGGTCGAAAAGCCGTGCCGCTCGCCTAGCTGCTGCTTGCGTGAATGCAAAGCGGCCGGTTGACCCGAATGAAACGACAGAGAGGACCGCGATGAACAAGCCGCTGCTTCTGATTTTCGCCTCTGCGCTCGCGCTGAGCGCCTGCAACACGAGCACCAGCCAGAACGCCGCGCAGGAGCAGAAGCAGGGGACCGACGCCGGCATCCAGACCTCGTGGATGGACAAGTCGGTGAAGCCCGGCGACGACTTCTTCAGCTACGCCAACGGAAGCTGGGTCAAGAGCACCGACATACCGGCGGACCGCTCGCGGATCGGCGGTTTCTACATCGCCGACCTTCAGCGCGAGAAGAACACGCGCGAGCTGTTCGACAACATCATCAAGTCAAACCCGACCAGCGGCAACGACGCGATGATCGCCAATTACTACAAGGCCTATCTCAACACCGACGCGATCGACCGCGCCGGCATCGCGCCGGCCAAGGCAGACCTCGACGCGATCGGCCGCATCGCCGACCAGCACCAGCTCAGCGCCGCGATCGGCGGGACCTTGCGCGCGGACACCGACCCGCTGAACGCCACGAACTTCCAAACCGAGAACCTGTTCGGCATCTTCGTCACCCAGGGCCTAGCGACGCCGGGCGAGACCTTGCCCTACCTCATGCAGGGCGGAATCGGCCTTCCGGACGCGCAATATTACATCTCCGGCGACGCCAAGATGGCCGACACGCGGGCCAAGTATAAGAGCTACATCCAGACCATCCTTCAGGATGCCGGCTATCCCGACCCGCAGGGCGCGGCCGGGCGGATCATGGACCTCGAGACCAAGATCGCGAAAGCGCACGAGCCGCGCGAGCAGAGCGAGGACTTCAAGAACGGCGCGCAGGTGTGGACGCGCCAGCAGCTCGAGCAGAAGGCGCCGGGAATCGACTGGGCCGCGCTGCTCGGAGCCGCGGGCCTCGGCAGCGCGCAGAAGTTCGACGCTTACCACTTCGCGTCGATCCCCAAGCTGTCGGCGCTGGTCGCGTCGGAGCCGCTGCAGAACTGGAAGGACTGGCTCGCCTTCCACACGCTCAACCAGCAGGCGAACGTGCTTCCCAAGCCGTTCCGCGACGCGCATTTCGCCTTCTACGGAACCGAGCTCGCCGGAACGCCGCAGCAGCGGCCGCGCGACGCGCAGGCGCTGAACGCGACCAGCAACGCGCTTCAGGACGCGGTCGGCAAGGCCTATGTCGACAAATATTTCCCCGCTTCTTCCAAGGCCGAGATCCAGGAGATGGTCTCCAACCTCAAGGCGGCGTTCGCGCGGCGGGTGCAGGCGATCTCCTGGATGAGCCCGCAGACCAAGCAGGAAGCGCTGAAGAAGGTGCAGAATATCGTCGTCGGCGTCGGCTATCCCGACAGCTGGCGGGATTATTCAGGGCTGCAGGTCACCGCCGACAATGCCTATGCCAACCAGAAGAACGCGGCGCTGTGGGAATATCGCCACCAGATTGCGAAGATCGGCAAGCCGATGGACCGCAAGGAATGGTGGATGCCGCCGCAGCTGGTGAATGCGGTCAACCTGCCGGTCGCCAATTCGCTGAACTTCCCCGCGGCGATCCTGGTGAAGCCCTTCTTCGACCCGAATGCGGACGCGGCGTTCAACTATGGCGCGATCGGCTCGGTCATCGGGCATGAGATCAGCCACAGCTTCGACACCGGCGGCGCGCTGTTCGACGCGAGCGGCGCGATGCGCAACTGGTGGAGCCCGGCGGACTTCAAGAACTTCCAGGCGCAGGCCGACGCGCTCGCCAAGCAGTTCGATCAATATGAGGCGCTTCCGGGCCTGCACGTGAACGGCAAGCTGACGCTCAACGAGAATATCGCCGACGTCGCCGGGCTCGGCGCCGCGTACGAGGCCTACAAGGCGTCGCTGCACGGCAAGCCCGCGCCGGTGATCGACGGCCTCACCGGCGACCAGCGCTTCTTCCTAGCCTACGCACAGGCCTGGGCTTCGAAGTCGCGGCCCGAAGCGCTGCGGCAGATCGTGCTCACCAACGGCCACGCCCCGGAGCAGTTCAGGGCGCAGAGCGTGCGCAACATCGACGCCTGGTACCCGGCGTTCAACGTGCAGCCGGGGCAGAAGCTCTATCTCGCCCCCGACAAGCGCGTGAAGATCTGGGGATGAGCATCCCCTACCGCTTGCGGGAGGGGAAGAGCCGCGCAGCGGCGAAGGGGTGGGCCTGTCGCGGGTAATGCGCCCATGACAGGCCCACCCCCAACCCCTCCCGCACGCGGGAGGGGGCTAGAGGCCGATCACCTCGCGCCCGATCAGCATCCGCCTGATCTCGTTCGTCCCGGCGCCGATGTCGAGCAGCTTGGCGTCGCGGTAATAGCGCTCGACCGGCCAGTCCTTGGTGTAGCCGGCGCCGCCGAGCGCCTGCACCGCTTCGTTGGCGACGCGGACGGCATTCTCGCTCGCCAGCAGGATCGCGCCCGCCGCGTCGAAGCGGGTGGTCTTCCCCGCGTCGCACGCCCTCGCGACATTGTAGACGTAGGCGCGCGAGCTGTTCAGCGCGACATACATGTCCGCGATCTTCGCCTGCATCAGCTGGAAGCTTCCGATCGGCTTGCCGAACTGCTTGCGCTCGCGGACGTAGGGCAGGACGGTGTCGAGGCACGCCTGCATGATCCCGATCTGGATTCCGGCAAGCACCGTGCGCTCGTAGTCGAGCCCGCTCATCAGCACCGCGACCCCCTCATTCTCCTCACCCAGGATGTTCTCGGGCGGGACGAAGCAGTCGTCGAACACCAGCTCGTTGGTCGGCGAGCCGCGCATGCCGAGCTTGTCCATCTTCTGGCCGATCGAAAAGCCCTCCATGTCCTTCTCGATCAGGAATGCCGTGATGCCGCGGCTGCCCTCGCCGGTCTTGGCATAGACCACCAGAGTGTCGGCATAGCCGCCGTTGGTGATCCAGAACTTGGTGCCGTTGAGCCGATAGCCGTTGCCGCTCTTCTCCGCCTTCAGCTTCATTCCGACTACGTCGCTTCCGGCGCCGGCCTCGCTCATCGCAAGCGCGCCGACATGCTCGCCGCTGATCAGCTTCGGCAGGTATTTGCGCTTCTGCTCGTCATTGCCCCAGCGGCGGATCTGGTTGACGCAGAGGTTCGAGTGGGCGCCGTAGCTTAAGCCCACCGAGGCCGACGCGCGCGCGACTTCCTCCTGCGCGACGACATGCTCGAGATAGCCGAGGCCGAGGCCGCCATATTCCTCTTCGACCGTGATCCCGTGGAGCCCGAGCTCGCCCATTTGCGGCCACAGCTCGCGCGGGAATTCGTCCTTCTCGTCGATCTCGGCCGCGATCGGCGCGATCCTGTCGCGGGCGAAGCGCTCGGTCGTCTCGCGGATCGTGTCGGCCATCTCGCCGAGCTGAAAATCGAGTCCGGTGTCGGACATGATCGCGTCTCCTGTTCGCTCCGCCGCTAGCAGAGCCCCGAGCGTTTGAACAAGCGAAGCACCGGTCTTATGTGCGCTGCAACAATCCGACTCCGGAGCAGCACATGGCCACCACCGAATCCGACCCGATCGTCATCCTTTCCTACGCGCGCACGCCGATGGGCAGCTTCCAGGGCGCGCTGTCGCCCCTCTCGGCGACCGAGCTTGGGGCCACCGCGGTGAAGGCCGCGGTCGAGCGGGCCGGAATCAGCGGCGACCAGGTCGACAAGGTGTTCATGGGCAACGTGCTCTCGGCAGGCCTAGGCCAGGCGCCTGCCCGCCAGGCCGCGCTTGGCGCCGGCCTCCCCAAGTCCGCTGAAGCGGTGACGATCAACAAGGTCTGCGGCTCGGGCATGCAGGCTGCGATCTTCGCCACCGACATGCTGAAGTCGGGCTCGGCGGATGTCATCGTCGCGGGCGGCATGGAGAGCATGTCCAACGCGCCTTATCTGTCGAAGAAGTACCGCTCTGGCGCGCGCATCGGCCACGACACGGTCTACGACCACATGATGCTCGACGGCCTCGAGGACGCCTATGACAAGGGCCGCGCGATGGGCACCTTCGCCGAGGATGCGGCGCGCGAATATCAGTTCACGCGCGAGATGCAGGACGAATATGCGATCGAGAGCCTCCGCCGCGCCAACGCCGCGATCACTGAAGGCAAGTTCGACAAGGAAGTCGTTCCGGTGACGGTGACGACGCGCAAGGGCGAGGTCACGGTCGACCGCGACGAGCAACCCGGCAAGGGCAACCCCGAGAAGATCCCGCAGCTCAAGGCCGCTTTCGCCAAGGACGGGACCATCACCGCCGCCACTTCCTCGTCGATCAGCGACGGCGCGGCGGCGCTGGTGCTGACGCGGCAGAGCGTCGCCGACAAGCTGGGCAAGGAGCCGATCGCGCGGGTCGTCGCCCACGCGGCGGCTGCGCAGGAGCCGGCGAAGTTCACCTCGGCGCCGGTGCCGGCGATCCAGAAGGTGCTCGATAAGGCGGGCTGGAGCGTCGGCGATGTCGACCTGTGGGAAGTCAACGAAGCCTTCGCCTGCGTCGCGATGATCGCCATGCGCGACATCGGCATCCCGCACGAGAAGATCAACGTGAACGGCGGCGCGACCGCGCTCGGCCACCCGATCGGCGCCAGCGGCGCGCGCATCACCACCACCCTGATCGCCGCCCTGCAGGACCGCGGCCTCAAGCGCGGCGTGGCGAGCCTGTGCATCGGCGGCGGCGAAGCAACCGCCATCGCGGTGGAGCTGGTCTAGCCTACTTCTTCCCCGCGTAGGCCTGGCATTCGATCTCGAGCTTCGCGCCGAGGGCGAGGCCGCTGGCGCCGAATGCGCTTCGGGCGGGCATCTTTCCTGCCGGGAAGTAGGGCACGTAGACTGCGTTGAACGCCGGCCAGTCCTTCATGTCGGCGAGGAACGCCGTGCAGTGGAAGATGTCGGCATAGCCGAGGCCCGCGCGCTTCAGCACCGCGCCCATATTATCCATCGCCTGCTTGGTCTGCGCCTCGATGCCGTCGGGAAGCTTCCCGTCCGCGCCGATGCCGATCTGCCCCGAAAGGTAGAGGATGTCGCCCACGCGCACCGCGTCGGAGAAGGGCAGCGGCTGGCCGTTCAACGCCGGGCGGCCGAAATGCTCGACGGCCGGCCGCGCCTGGGCGGCGGCGGAGGCGACCAGGAGGAATCCGGTTGCGATTGCGAGAAGTCTCATCGGCCGCCCTCCCGTCATCCCGGCCCCGAGCCGGGACCTGCCTGCCTTTGGCACGTAGAAGAAAAGGCGGGTCGCGGGTCAACCCCGCGATGACGCATTGGCGTCAGTCGACCACCTCACTGTCGCCGACGCCCCAGATGTCGGACGTGCGGATATAGCCTTCCTTCTTGCCGATCTCGATCCGGCACCAGCCGTTGCCCTTGCAATGGTCGATGCGGCCGACGACGCCCGGCTCGGCCAGGTAGCGGACCTTGGCGCCCTCGTCGGCGTCGGCGCGGATCGGGCGCGGCTCGCCCGGCTTGACCATCGCGGTGCGCCGGTCGCTGAGCATCGTCACCAGCATCCAGCCCTGCGCGCCGTCGGGATCCTGGATCAGCCGCCAGGTCTCGTATTTCTTGATCACGCGCACCGGAAGATCGCGGCGCTGGTAGAGCCACACGTTCGGGTAGTTGCGGCCGGGGCCGGTGTGCGTCATCGCCTGGCCCGACGCGATCGAGGCCCAATATGGCGGCTGCTTCTCCTGCGCGAGCGCAGGCGCCGCGGCGGCGAAGATCAGGAACGCCGCAACTGCCCCCCGCACCACCATCACGCGCCGGTGAGGATCCTGTCCACGAGCTGCTTCACGGTCGGGATGAACCCGTTCGAATAGAAGGGGTCGGTCTTGAAGCGGAACGCCGCGTGCCCGGCGAACATCAGGTTGTGCTCGACGGGTCCGCCGTGGGCGATGTCCTGCAGCGTCTTCTGGATGCAGAAGCTGCGCGGGTCGGCGAGGCGGCCGGTGCTGTTCTTCTCATTGTCCGCCCAGCTCGAGAAGGCGCACTGGCTGAGGCAGCCCATGCACTCAGCCTGGTCGCGGCGGATGGTCTTCTCCTGCTCCGGCGTCACGAAGATGAGGGTGTCGTCGGGCGTCTTCATCGCATTGGTGTAGCCGCGCGCATACCACTCGCGGGCGTGGATCAGGTCGCCCTTCGTCACCCAGTAATTCTTCTTGGTGCCGACGCCGACGTCGAGCTGGAAATGGTGATCGCCGATCGGCTCCTTGGTGTAGGCGATCTGGCGCTCGCTGCGCGCTTCAAGCTCGCGCAGGAAGGGATTGCGGACGGCCGACGAGTAGAAGCCGGTCGGCGAGAAGCGATGCAGGAGCACGTCGCCTTCCTCGAGCGTAAGAAGCCGGGCCTTCCATTCGGGCGGGATCGGGCTTTCCTGGGTCAGAAGCGGGCGCGTCCCGAACTGGAAGACGATCTGGCCGAGCTCCGGATTGTCGATCCAGTTCTCCCACTCGTCGAGGCGCCACACGCCGCCGGCCATGACGATCGGCACGCTGTCAGCGATGCCTTCGGCCCGCATCGTCTCGCGCAGCTCCTTGACCCGCGGATAGGGGTCCTGCGGCTTGCGCGGGTCCTCGGCATTGGACAGGCCGTTGTGGCCGCCCGCGAGCCACGGATCCTCATAAACCACGGCGGCGAGCCATTCGGCGGCCTTGTGATACGCGCGCTTCCACAGCGCCCGGAAAGCACGGGCCGAGCTGATGATGGGCAGATAGTTGACGCCGTACGAAGCCGCGATCTCGCTCAGCTTGTACGGCATTCCCGCGCCGCAGGTGACGCCGCTGACCAAGCCCTTCGTGCGCTCGAGGACGCCGTGCAGCACGCGCTGCGCGCCGCCCATCTCCCACAGCACGTTGATGTTGATCGCGCCGCGCCCGCTCGCGATGTCATAGGCGCGCTGCACCTGTGCGACCGCGCCGTCGATCGCATATTTGATCAGCTCCTCGTGCCGGTCACGGCGCGTCAGCGCTTCATAGACCTGCGGGATGATGCGGCCTTCGGCGTCATAGCTGTCGGCGTTGACGGCTGAGACCGTGCCGATCCCGCCGGCCGCGGCCCACGCGCCCGAGCTTGCATGATTGGTCGCGGAAACGCCCTTGCCGCCTTCGATCAGCGGCCAGACTTCGCGCCCGCCATAGAGGATGGGCTTAAGCCCCTTGAACAAGTCGCGTCTCCCCGGCGCACCAGGCGCCATGTGAGCGGCACATATAAGAGCCGTTGGTCAACATTGCCCGAAAAAAATGAGCGGGGCCGTGGTTGTTCCACGACCCCGCTCCTTTCGTCGAAATCGGCTGCGTTAGTAGCAGGTGCCGGCGGCTGCCGCGCCGCCGACCACGGCGCCGATGACTCCGCCGATGGCGACGCCCGCACCGGTGTTGTGCCGGCGCCCGTCGGTGCCGGCGATGGCGCCGCCGATGGCCGCCCCGGCGAGCCCGCCGACGGCCGCGCCGCCCGCGGGATTGCCGCAATTATAGCCGTAACCGCCGTATCCGTAGGCGGGATAGCCGTAGGCCGGATAGCCGTAGCTGTAACTGTACGGCGGGTACCCGTACGGCGCGTACCCGTAGGATGCGCCGTAGCCGTAAGCGGGATAGCCGTAGCCATAGGCGGGATAGCCGTAACCGTAGCGGTAGCCGTAGCCGTAGCCATAGCTCGGATAACCATAGCCGATCGAGATCACCGTCCGGCTGCGCGGATAATAGCCGTAGGAATAGCCCGGATAGCCGTAGCTGTAGCTGCGGTAGTAGCGATTGTGGTGGTGACCGTCGTGGTGGCGATCGTAATCGGACCAATGGTCGTTGCCGTCCCAACGGCCGTCATGGTGCCGGTCGCGCGCATTCGCGGCGGCGGGCAGGGCGATGATGGCGGCGGAGAGCGCGAGGGCGATGAGCTTGTGCATCGAAACACTCCTCGATTGGACGCATCGGGCGCCGGAACGCGCGCGCCGACTCATCGCCGCTGCTGCGCCCGGTTTCCTGTCGGCACGATGAACATCGTTCCGTCTGCTCAACGACTCAGCGCATAGTCGAGCCCGATATCGACCGCCGGAGCGGATTGGGTGATCCGACCGACCGAAATGTAATTGACGCCGGTCTCCGCAAGGAAGCGGATGGTCTCCAGCGTGACGCCCCCCGATGCTTCCAGCGGCACCCGTCCGCGGACCAGCGCCACGGCTTCGCGCAGCATCGCCGGGTCCATATTGTCGAGCAGCAGCCGGTCCCCCCCGGCCGCGAGCGCCGGCTCGATCTGGTCGATGCGGTCGACCTCGACCTGCACCTGGAGGCCGGTGTTCGCGGACTTGGCCCGCCGCACGGCCTCGGCAACGCCGCCGCACACCGCGACATGATTGTCCTTGATGAGCACGCCGTCGTCCAGCCGCATGCGGTGGTTCTCTGCCCCGCCCATCCGCGCCGCATATTTCTCCAGCACGCGAAGCCCGGGAAGCGTCTTGCGGGTGTCGAGGAGCACCGCGCCCGTGCCCGCGATGGCGTCGACGTAGCGGCGGGTGAGGGTTGCAACCCCGGAGAGATGCTGGAGCGTGTTGAGCGCGGAACGCTCGGCCGCGAGCATCGCCTGCGCATTGCCAGCAAGGCGCATCACGGTCGTCCCGTGCGGGACGCGGTCGCCATCCTTCGCGAGCTGTTCGATATGGATCTCGGCATCGAGCGCCCGGAAGAATGCGGCGGCGATCTCCAGGCCGGCAACGACGATCTCCTGGCGCGCATTCATCTCGGCGGTGAAGCGCGCCGCGGGGTCGATGGTGGCCTTGGAGGTCACGTCCCCGCCCGTGCCCAGGTCCTCGGCGAAGACCTGGCGGACGAACGCGTCGGTGTCGAAGCCTTCGGGTAGCGGCATTGGGCCGCTCTAATCGGCGTTGATGCCCGCGGACAAGCTCAGTGCGCCGGCTCCGCCGTCGGCATGATCCGCCAGCGCCCCTCCTCCCAGCTGTAGCGCTGGGCATCGAGCGGGACGTAGCGGTCGCCCTTCCACGCGTTGACGGTGATCGTCACATCCGCGTCGGCGACATCGATCGTGTTGAAGCTCTGCTCCTGGTCACGGACGCGCGTCGAGGTGGCCGTGCCCGCCTGGACGACGAGGGCACCTCCTGCGCGGGTGACCAGGTCGCTCGCGCTGTGCGTCGAGGCATGATGGTTGTGGCCCGCGAGCAGCATGTCGACGCCTGCTTCCTGGACCGCGTCGAGCGCGAGCTCCTGGCGGCCGATCGCGGGAGTCATCTCGTCCCCGACTTGCAGCGCGAACAGCGGATGGTGCGTGACGAGCACGCGGAAGGCGTCGCGCGGCGTGCGCGAGAAGGTCTCGCGGATGAAGGCGACCTGGTCCTGGTTGATGCGCCCATCCTTGAAGGTCAGCGAACGCGCCGTGTTGATGCCGAGAACCGCGATGCCGGGAAGCTCGACGAAGGGGCACAGGCTGTCGTCGATGAACCGGCGGTAGCGCGACAGTGGCGAGAGGAAGCGGCGAAGCACGTCGTAGAGCGGCACGTCGTGGTTGCCGGGCACGCCCAGCACCTCGTGGCCGGAGTGCTGCAGCCGCTCCAGGAACGCGCAGGCTTCGCGGAACTGCTCGGTCCGCGCCCGCTGGGTGAAGTCGCCGCTGATCACGACGAGGTCGGGTTTCAGTTCGTCGACGCGCTTCTCGACGGCTTCGACCAGCCGCTCGTCGTGCGCGCCGAAATGGAGGTCGGAGAGATGCACGAGCCGCGGCATGCCGAGCAAACGCCCCTGCCGCGCAGCGGTTCAGTAATTGAGGAAAAGCAGCAGCTTCACGTCGACGCCGAAACCTTCGGCGCGCTTCTGCTCGATGAAGTTCGCGATCTCGGCGCGCGGGACCAGGTGCACGTTGATGTCCTCGTTCTCGTCGCCCCCGCCCTCGCCGATCCTGCGCACGCCATGCGCGCGGACGAGGGTGAAGCCTTCGGAGAGCATTCCGGGCGAGGCGTAGAATTCGCCGAGACGCTCGACGCGCTCGGCGGTGAAGCCGGTCTCTTCCTCCAGCTCCTTGACCGCGGTGCTTTCGACGGTCGCGTTGGGGTCCTGGTCGCCGACCAGCCCGGCGGGAAGCTCGATGCAGCGGCAGTCGGGCGGCACGCGCGGCTGGTCGACCAGGATCAGCTTCCCGTCATGCTCGGCGAGGATCACGACCGCGTTGATGTTGTTTGCGCGGCTCGCATATTCCCATTTGTCGCGCTTCAGCACGCGGACGTACTTGCCCGCCCACATCACTTCGGGCGGCGGAAGGTCGTCCAGGTTCATAGCTCGATCAGCTTGTCCGGTATCTCGTTGCGGTCCTCTGCCGAACGCGGGAAGTGCTCCGAAAGGACCACGCCGACGCGCTCGACCGCTGCGACGATGCCGTCTCCCGGCCGGCCGGCGCGGACATGCTCGATCAATGCCGTCATGGCCTCGCCCCAGGTATGCTCGTCGGTCACCGCGACAATGGCTTCGTCGGCGATGATTTCCGCGCGCCGCTCGGCGAGCGAGAGGTAAATCAGGATCCCAGTCTTGCCGGTCGTCCGCCCCGCTGCGGCAGCCTCGAAGATGCCGATGGCGCGCCGCCGCACCCGGCGGTGCTTGGTCGCCGCGGGCGTGAGCGCGAGGCGAAGCGGCATCCATTTGAGGATCAGCAGCGCGACCGTGAACTTGAGCGCCGCAAGCACCATCAGCAGCGTCAGCAGCTCGCTGAGGGTCGGGTCCGGATGCCAGCCGCCGAACAGGAAATTGTACCACCAGGCGAGCGCCGTCGGCCGCCATGCCGCCCAGGCGAGGACCGCGAACAGCGGAACGAGCGCCCAGTGAAGCGCCACGTCGTGATAGGCGTCGCTCGCCGGCGTCGCGACGGCGACGATCTCGCCGCTGCTCTTCATCTCCGCGGCGGCGATCGCGACCGAGACTTTCTCGTGATCGGCTTCGGAAAGTCGCAGCATCACCAGCTTCCCCCGGCGCCGCCGCCGCCGAACGAGCCGCCGCCGCCCGAAAAGCCGCCGCCGCCGCCGAAGCCGCCACCGCCGAAGCCGCCGCCTCCGCCCCAGCCTCCGCCGCCCCAGCCGCCGCGCGGCCGGCGGTCGAGCGCGTTCAGGCCCCACAGCACGACCCACGGGCTGATCCCGCCCGATCGCGTGCGATAGCGGCGGCCGCGCCCCCGCCGGAAATGCGACAGGACGACGAAGCCGATCACCAGGATCCAGAAGATAACCGGCAGCGGGCTTCCGCCCGAATGCTGCCGCTGCTGCTGCGCCTGCTCGGCCTGCGCGAGATTCTTCTGCGCCTCTTCGGGCGGAAGGCTCATCTGCTTGATGATCGCGTCGGCCCCGGCCTCGATTCCGCCGCCGTAATCGGGCGGGTTCTGCTTGAAGTGCGGCAGGATGGCGGTGCGGATGATGAGGCCCGACATGGCGTCGGTGAGGAAAACGCCCGCGCCATAGCCGGTCGCGATCCACACCTTCCGCTCGTTGGGAGCGACCAGCAGGATCACCCCGTCATCGTTCTTCGCCGAGCCGATCTTCCACGCCCGGCCGAGCCGGTAGGCATAATCCTCGATCGGATAGCCTTCGAGGCTGTTGACCGTCGCGACGACGAACTGCCGCCCGCTCTGCGCCTCGAGCGCCTCGGACTTGCTGGTGATGTCGAGCACCTGCTCGGGCGAGAGCAGGTGCGCCTGGTCGACGACCCGCCCGGTCAGCGGCGGAAAGGTCTGCGCCGCCGCGGGCGTGGCCAGCGCGAGAAGCGCCAGCCACAGGACGGCGAGGAGCTGCTTCACCTCAGCCGGCGGCGTTGAAGTCGACCGTCGGCGCTTCCTGCGCCTTGGTCGATGCCTGGAACGGCACCTTCGGCTTGGCTCCGTAGAACACCTTCGCGCCGATCGCCGTCGGGAAGGTGCGGATCAAGGTGTTATACTGGCGCACCGCCTCGTTATAGTCGCGGCGCGACACCTCGATGCGGTTCTCGGTCCCTTCGAGCTGGTCCTGGAGCGCAAGGAAGTTCTGGTTGGACTTGAGGTCCGGATAGGCTTCGAAGCTTGCCAGCAGCCGCCCGATCGATCCTCCGAGCTGCGCCTGCGCATTCTCGAAGGCCTGCACCTTGGCGGGGTCGCTGAGATCGCCGGCGTTGAGCTGGATGCTCGTCGCCTTGGCGCGCGCCTCGGTCACCTGCACGAGCACGGATTTCTCCTGCTGCGCGTAGCCCTTCACCGTCGCGACCAGGTTCGGGATCAGGTCGGCGCGGCGCTGGTAATCGGCCTGCAGGTTGCCCCAGGCGGCGTTCACCTGCTCCTCCGCGGTCGGCACGGTGTTGATGCCGCAGCTTGCAAGGCTGAGCGCAGCAAGGACGGCAAGGATCGCCCGCTTGAGCGGAAAGCCGGCGGAACGGGCAAGCGCGGTCATGTCATGGTCCCCTTCGATCGCGTCACGTGGGGCGGATAACTAGATATGCGGGCGTTTCGTTTCAATATGCTGTCTTAGAGCAGCAACACGCCAGATGCGCTTCGTCGCAAACTGCAGTAGGACAGTCGCATAGCCGACACAGAGGGAAGCAGCCGATGCTCAGGGATTTCCGCGCCTTCATCGCCAGGGGGAACGTTCTCGACCTCGCCGTCGCCGTCATCATCGGCGCGGCCTTCGCCAAGATCACGACCAGCCTCACCGAAGACATCATCATGCCGGTCGTCGGCGCCGTCTTCGGCGGGCTCAATTTCTCCAGCTACTTCACGCTGCTCGGCCCAGTGCCTGCGGGCTACCATGGGAGCCTCAAGGATTATGCAGCGCTCAAGGCCGCGGGCGCTCCGGTCCTCGGCTGGGGCGAGTTCGTGACCGTCGTCATCAACTTCCTGATCCTCGCCTTCATCATCTTCCTGATGGTGCGTTGGGCGACCAGGATGATGCGCACGCGCGACGACGCGCCCGGCGGCCCGACCGAGATCGAGCTGCTGACCGAGATCAGGGACGAGCTGAAAAGGAGGTAGGTGGGAGGCTTCTGTTGCCCGGCGCCTCCCGTGCCGCTGGAATCCCCTTCTGTTGCCCGGTGGGGTCCGACCGCGCTTTAGCTTTGTAACGTCAGTCCGTTAGGACGTCAGTTACGCGGCAAGAGCGAGCGCCTCGTTATCGTTGGCACTTGTGTGAATGAGCCGTCACGGTGGCTCAATCCGATCGGCAATCGCGCCTTTATTGCACTCGTCGATCCTATTTCGCCCCCATCAACAACGGCGTCCTTGCGCCCTTGATGGTGGAGGCGCCGGGGTACTGCCCCCCGGGTCCGAAGTGCCTATTCCACGCAATCATCTACCGACGTAGCCGGTTGCCCGGCATGTCCAAGATAAGGATTTCGCGTCCGAATCTCAAGGAAAGGGGCTGGAAATCCGCTCCATACACCTGATATGGCTGGGCTCTACTTCCGGGAATTTGGGGACTCAAAGACATGAAAAGACTGGTTTTTGTGATCGGCGGCGCTGCCGCGCTCGCGCTTGCCGGATGCAGCGGCAACAATCAGGACGCGGTCAATAATGCCGAGCTTAACCAGCCGGCGGCCGACGACCTCAACGCCCTCGCCAACGATGCGGCCACCAACGCCGAGGACCAGGCGCTCGGCAATGTCCAGCAGACCGACGAGAATGCGGCTGCCGAGGATAATGCGGTCAACCCGACCGACGCGATCGAGAACAACGTCGCGGCGATGTAGCCTTCGCTTGCAACGGCACGAACGAGCCGTCCGGGCAACCGGGCGGCTTTTTCTTTGCGCCCGCTGCGCCTAGGCCCGCGCAATGTCCGACGAGCCCATCCCCGCCGCCACCCTAATCGTTGTTCGTGACAGGGACGGGGCAGCGCCGGAGCTGCTGATGGTCGAGCGCGCGCAGGGCATGGCCTTCGCCGCCGGAGCCCTGGTCTTCCCGGGCGGGCGGATCGACGATGCCGACCGCGCGCTTGGGGTCCGGCTCGGCATCGACGCGGCCGCCGTCGCCGCGGTGCGCGAGACGGTCGAAGAAACCGCCGTCCCGGTCGCGCTCGACCCGCTCCCGACGCAGGCCGCCACGCTGGAGCTTCAGCGGGCGCTCGTCGCCGACGAGCCGTTCGCCGAACTTCTCGAGCGCGCCGGCCTCGAGATCGACGCAGCCTCGCTCACTCCCTTCGCCCGCTGGGTGCCGAAGTTCCACGCCGTGCGGCGCTTCGACACGCTCTTCTACGTCGCCCGCTGCCCCGCCGGCGACTGGCAACCCAGCGTCGTCGAGGGGGAATGTTCGGGCGCCGAATGGATGAGCGCCGCCCAGGTGCTGGAGCGCGAGGCGGGCGGCGAAGCGCGCCTGATCTTCCCGACCCGCCGGACGCTTGAGCGGCTCGCGCAGCATTCGCGCTTCGAGGATATCCGCGCCGACGCACTCGCCCATCCGATCGAGCCCGTCACCCCCTGGGTCGAGGAGCGCGACGGTGAGAAATTCATCACCATACC
The DNA here is from genome assembly GCA_050261135.1 of Bacillota bacterium. Classification (GTDB taxonomy): domain Bacteria; phylum Pseudomonadota; class Alphaproteobacteria; order Sphingomonadales; family Sphingomonadaceae; genus Sphingomicrobium. The sequence goes on along the minus strand of JBLNCZ010000018.1, from coordinate 49,154 downwards.
CTCGCATCTCGGCTTCCCGGTGACGCAGGAGCGGCTCGACGGCCTGTGGAGGGGCTGAGCCGCGACGCCGAGTCGCGCCTGCTCCCGAAAAGAAAAAGGGGACCCGGCGAAGCGGATCCCCTCTCCTGCCCCCTCGGGTGCGAGGTCTATTTCAGGTGGTTCGAGAGATGCTTGTTCATCTCGAACATGCTGACGCGGTCCTTGCCGCCGAAAATCGGCTTCAGGGTCGAATCGGCCATGATTTCCCGTTTGTTTTGCGGGTTTTGCAGGTTGTTCTTCCGGATGTGGTCCCACACCTTCGAAACGACCTGGCTACGCGGCAGCGGCTGACTGCCGCAGATCTTCGCGAGATCCGCCGACGGAGTCACCGGGCGAGCCAGTCCGCCCCCTGCTTTACGACCAGTTCCTTGTGCCATCAGGCCCTCCTGTTGTTCCTGCCTTGGTAGAGCGCAAGTCGCTGCTCTTTGCAATGCTGTTGCAGAGGGGAAATCAGCGATTCCAGCCCCCGAACGGCACCACGCGATTGCACGCGTCGTGGCCGATATCGGCACGCCCGCCGTACGGGATGCCGGAGCGGGCGCACCATTGCTCGACGATCGCGCTTTCGTCGCCGCCGAACTCGGGGTCGTTGGGGAGGATGTCGCTGACCCTTCCGAGCCGGATCCGCGCCGCGCGGCGGACGTTGGCGCTGGCCGTGACGTGGAACATGGCGCGGTCGATGCGATAGAGCTGCTCGCTCACATCCTCGATCAGCAGCTCGACGCCGCTGAAGTCCGGCTCCAGCGGCGTTCCGAGAAGGTTCGACAGCACCGTCAGGTTGAACGCCATGGCCCGCGGCTCGAGCGCGGGCTCGAGCGCGGAAGCGTCGCGGCGCACGAGCCAGTCGAGCGCGCGCGCGACCGCGGCATCTCCGCCGCTCCTCAGCACGTCCTGCGGCATCGGCCCCCACGCCACCTCGATACCCGCCTTGTGCAAGCCGGCGAGCAGGAACCCCGCGTCGCTATATCCCATGTACGTCTTGCCGCGCGCCGCCTCCGCCACGTCCGCGAGGGCCGCTTCGGCGATCCGGTTCGACCCATAGCCGCCGCGCGCGAACCACACGGCGTCGACCGAAGGGTCCGCCATCACTTGGCGGAGGGCCGCCAGCCGCGCTTCGTCAGGACCGGCGAAATGCCCGTCGACGAGGAAGGACTGGGCATGGATCGCGATCTCGCAGTCGCCCCGCGCAGCGACGATTGCCTCGACGCGTTCCGCGGCCTCGCGCTTCAGCGGACAGCTCGGAGCAACGACGGCGATGCGCATGCCGCCGCTTATGGCGGCGACGAACGCGACGCACAAAGAGAAACGGCGGCACCCCATGGTGCCGCAGCCCCACAGGACCCCAAGTATGCGAACTGCAGCGGGTGTTAGTTGAGCTTGTTCGACACGTTGTTGAAGGTCGAATTCAGCTTGTTGCCGATGCCCTGCATCGCGCCGATGGCGGCAACGGCGATGAGCGCGGCGATCAGCCCATATTCGATCGCGGTCGCGCCCTTGTTGTTCTTAATCAGCTTCAGAAACTTGCTCATGGTCTGTCACTCCTGGTTCCAAGGCAAAAAATGCCTCTGCCTCGTCACAGGCAGGCGCTCTCAATAGCCGCGGAGTGATTTCGGAGCTGTTCAGGAGCTTAGTTACGGCTCCGCTAAGTTCTTGACTTTAGGTCATTATCTTTAGGTAATTGCCAGAAGTTAGCTGAAATTCGGCGGGGCTGCCGGGAAGACTGGCGCATCGCCGCTCGATGATGCAGCTTCCCCGCTCCTCATCCGCAAGAGGTTCAGGTGAAAAGAAGCTCAGCCTATTTCGCGCCCGTCGCTGCCTTGCTTGCGACTTCGGCGGCGCCGGCGCCCTACGATTACAGCGTGCTGATCCGCGGCGGCACCATCTACGACGGCTCGGGCGGAGCACCGTTCGTCGGCGACGTCGCGGTGAAGGGTGACAGGATCGCTTACGTCGGCCCGCACGCGCCCGGGCGCGCCGCGCGCGTGGTCGACGCGAGCGGCAAGGCGGTGTCTCCCGGCTTCATCAACATGCTGAGCTGGTCGACCGAAAGCCTGATCGCCGACGGGCGAGGCCTCAGCGAAACCACTCAGGGCGTCACGCTCGAGGTAATGGGCGAGGGCGACTCCATGGGCCCGCTCACGCCGGAGATGAAGCGGCTGGCGGTGAAGCGGCAAGGCGACATCAAATATCCGATCCGCTGGACGACCCTCGGACAATATCTCGAATATCTGCAGCGCAAGGGGATCACGCCGAACGTCGCCTCGTTCGTCGGCGCCACCACGGTGCGCGTCCATGAGCTCGGCGAGAAGGACGTGGACCCGACGCCCGCGCAGCTCCAGCGCATGCGCGCTCTCGTCAGGCAGGCTATGAAGGAAGGCGCGCTCGGCGTCGGCTCGTCGCTCATCTACGCGCCCGCGACTTATGCCGAAACGCCCGAGCTCGTGGCGCTGACCAGCGAAGCGGCGAGGTGCGGCGGGATGTACATCAGCCACATGCGATCGGAGGGCAACAAGCTCCTCGAGGCGATCGACGAGCTGATCGCCATCAGCCGCGAATCCGGCGCGCCGGCGGAGATCTATCACTTCAAGCAGGCCGGCAGGCCCAACTGGAACAAGCTCGATCCGGCGATCGCACGGATCGAGGCGGCCCGTGCCAACGGGCAGCGCATCACCGCCGACATGTACACCTATACTGCGGGGGCGACCGGTCTCGACGCCGCCATGCCGACCTGGGTCCAGAGCGGCGGCCTCGAAGCCTGGATAAAGCGGCTCAAGGACCCCAAGATCCGCGCGCGCCTGGTGCAGGAGATGCGCACGCCGTCGAACGACTGGGAGAACCTGCTGCTTCTTTCGGGCGGGCCGGAAAACGTGCTCCTGCTCGCCTTCAAGAACCCCAAGCTGAAGCCGCTCACCGGAAAGACGCTTGCCGAAGTCGCGAAGATGCGCGGCAAGAGCCCGGAGGAAACCGCGATGGACCTCGTGATCGAGGACGGCTCGCGCGTCGGCACGGCCTACTTCCTGATGAGCGAGGACAATGTGAAGCGCGAGGTCGCCCTGCCGTGGATGAGCTTCGGCTCGGACGCGGAATCGCAGGCGCCCGAAGGCGTGTTCCTGAAGTCGAGCACGCACCCGCGCGCCTATGGCAATTTCGTGCGCGTCATCGGCCATTATGCGCGTGACGAGCATGCGGTCGCGCTGCCCGACGCGATCCGCCGCCTGACCTCCTTGCCTGCGACGAACCTCGGCATTCGCCGGCGCGGCTCGCTGAAGCCGGGCTATTATGCCGATGTGGTCGTGTTCGATCCGGCGACGGTCCAGGACCATGCCACCTACGAGAAGCCGAAGCAGCTCGCGACCGGGGTGGAGGACGTGTTCGTCAACGGGGTCCAGGTGCTGAAGGACGGCAGGCACACCGGCGCGAAGCCGGGCCGCTTCGTCCGCGGCCCCGGCTGGACGGGCTGGCCGGGCGGAGGCGCCTGCAAGTAAAATCCTCCCCTGCATCAGCAGGGGAGGGGGACCAGCGAAGCTGGTGGAGGGGCCTTCCGCGCAGCAGTCGCTTCCTCCAGCACCGCGGCCGATTCTGCTGTCCTACACGGCCGCATTTGTGCTTCGACTTCGCCGATGATTGCTCCCTCGTTCGATCCGAAGTTGGCAAAGTTGACATACCCCCCTCCCCGCCTTCCGCCGCGCCGGCGCTGGCCAAGCTCCGGCGCTCCGCTTAGGGGCGGCGAATGATCGATTCTCCGGTTTTCTTCAGTGGCATCGGCGGCAGCGGAATGCTCCCGCTCGCCTCAATCGTGCGGGCCAGCGGCGCGAAGGTCGCGGGCTCGGACCGCTCGCTCGACGCGGGGCGGACGCCGCACAAGTTCGATTATCTGCGCTCGCTCGGCATCCAGCTTTATCCGCAGGACGGCTCCGGCCTTCAGCCGGGGATGACGCTCGTCACTTCGGCCGCGGTCGAGGAGACGGTGCCCGACGTCGTCAAGGCGAAGGAGCTCGGCCTGGCGCATCTCCGCCGCCCCGAGTTCCTCGCCAGGCTGCTCAATTCCGCCCAGCGCAGCATCGCTGTCGGCGGGACGAGCGGAAAGTCGACCGTGACGGGCATGATCGGCTGGATCCTCCACGCCTGCCATCGCCAGCCGACGGTGATGAACGGCGCGGTGATGAAGAATTTCGTCACCCCCTCCGCCCCCTTCGCCAGCGCGCTCGTCGGCGACCCCGAGCTGTTCGTCAGCGAAGTGGACGAGAGCGACGGCTCGATCGCGCTCTACCGGCCCGAGATCGCGGTGCTCACCAACATCAGCCTCGACCACAAGGAAATGGACGAGCTGAGGCAGCTCTTCGCCCATTTCCTCAACGCCGCGCGCAAGGCGGTGCTGAATCTCGACGATCCGGAGACGCGCGCGCTGTCCGCCACTGTCCCGGAGGACAAGGTGATCGGCTACGGCTTCGACAGCCCTGGCGCGGACTTCATGGGCAAGGAGCTGAAGCTCGAATCCGGCGGCGCGGCCTTCTCGGTCCAGGCCGAGGGCGAGCGGCACGAGGTGCGGCTGGCCGTCCCGGGGCGCCACAATGCCTCGAACGCCCTTGCCGCGATCGCCGCCACCCGCGCCCTCGGCGTTCCGGTTGCGGATGCCGCGGCGGCGCTCGCGCGATTCGAAGGCCTTCGTCGGCGGCTGGAGACGGTCGGCGAGGCGCGCGGCGTCACGGTCATCGACGATTTCGCGCACAATCCCGACAAGATCGCCGCGTCGCTCGCAACGCTTCGCGCGCATCCGGGCCGGCTGCTGATCATGTTCCAGCCGCACGGCTACGGCCCGCTCGCGAAGATGGGCGAGCCGCTCGCCGAGGCGCTGGCGAAAGGCATGGCGGCCGACGACCGGCTCTACGTTCCGGATCCGGTCTACCAGGGCGGCACGGTCGAGCGCAGCCGCGGCAGCGACTGGCTTGCCGCCGAGGTGCGCGAGCTTGGCCGCAACGCCGAGCATATTCCCGACCGCGCCACAATCGCCGAGGCGCTCGCGGCCGAGGCCAAAGACGGCGACCGGGTCCTCATCATGGGCGCGCGCGACGATACGCTCATCGATTTCGCGCGGGATGTGGTGGAACGGCTCGACCGCCGGAACTGATTTCGCGCTGCCGCGTCGGTCCGGCATGGCCAGGCCCGGAACCGTCACAGGCTGGAAGCTGCCGCAGGTCGAGCGCGAGCTGCTGCTGCGCCAATTCCCGCCGAAATATGAAAATGTCGTCGCCGACCACGTGACTCTTCGAGTCGGCGCCACGCCCGAGACTCCGCTTCCGAAAAAGCCGGCCGACGCCCGCGTCATCGGCCGCGCGGACGACGGCAACAGCCTCGAGTGCCTCGTGGTCGAGATCGACGGCACGTTCGACCGTCCCGACGGCTCGACCTACCACATCACCTGGTCGCTCGGTCCCGGTCGGCGGGCCCGCGAGAGCAACGACCTGCTGCGCGACCGGGGCTTCCAGCCGCTCGAAGCGCCGATCCCGGTGGAACTGGAGCCTGCCCGCTTCTGATGGCCGAGCCGCGACTGTTCCTCGATGCCGACGGAGTCCTCGCGGACTTTGACGAAGGCGCGCGGCGGCTGCTCGGCATGTACCCGCGCGACTATGAGCGGAAGCACGGCCGCGGCGCATTCTGGAAGCGGCTTGCGCAGGCGAAGAACTTCTACGGTTCGCTCCCCGAAATGCCGGATGCGCGGGTGCTGTTCGACGCCGTCAAGCACCTCGAGCCGACGATCCTGACCGGCCTTCCGCTCGGCAACTGGGCCGCTCCGCAGAAGGTCGAATGGGCCGCCGAGCATTTCCCGGGCGTGCCGATCATCACCTGCATGGCGCGCGACAAGCACAAGCATATGAAGTCGGGCGACGTGCTGGTGGACGACCGCGAGAACCACCGCGCCGCCTATGAGGCGGCAGGCGTCGTCTTCGTCCACCACAAGAGTGCCGAGGACAGCCTCAGGCAGCTCGCGGCGATATTTCCGTCGGTGAAGGTGCCGGCTTAGGCGGCGGCCTTGAGGTCGACCTTCTCGACCCACTCCGGCCAGAACACCGGCTCGCGGCTCGACCAGCCCGGCGCGGTCGCCGCGCTCTCGCTGATCGACTGGAGCAGGATCCTGCGGCGGTCCGGGTGAAGGTGCGGAAGCGCCGCGGCGGCGCAGAATGCCGCCGGCAGCCACGGCCGCGACGCCGCTCCGATCAGCCGCTCGTAAAGGAAGCGGTAGGCGGCGAAGTTCGGCAGGCGGTCCTGGCCGAGGTCGAACGCCGAAAGGGTAATCAGCATGCCGATGAACGGCTCGATCATGTCGAGGCCGCTGTCGTCCGGCACCTGCAGGCGCAGATGATCGAGCTGCTTGTAAAGGCGTGCCTGCGCGCGGATCGAGGCGGCTTCGCCTTCGTCCCGTGCCCAGCACTCGATGGCGTCACGCCGACCATAAGCCACGTCGAGCGACCGGCGGATGTAGCGCTGCGTCGCTTTCGGGAAGCTCGCAAATTCCTTCATCTCCGAGATCAGCATCGCGCCGCTTGCCGGCTGGCTGGTCCGCGTAATCATGAACCCGACTCCTTTTGCCCGGGCGGGATCATGCGGCTGCTATGGTTTCGAGATACTTAACCACAATCCCACCCCCCGTTCAGATTGAATCAGAGGGGACTCACCGCGTCTAGGCCAGAAATTGACCAGAGACGGGAAAACTGTGGATTGTTGATTTATTGCAACTGGCGTCGTGTTTTTGTGACGCTCGCGTAACCTAATCGGGAAAACCCGACGAAGGCGCCGGCTCGTCCGACCCGCCAGGCTGCGCTGCCGAGGGCGGATCGGACGCGTCCATCGATTCATCGCTTCCGACGTCCGCCTTCAGGTTGGGATCGTTCGGGTTGCGCTTCAGCTCGCGCTCGAGGTCCCGTTCAGGAGGCGCCGAGTGCACCGCGGGGGGCGGCTTGTCCTTGTTCGCCTTTGCCTCGTTCACAGGAGCTTCTCCCTGGATTACCATTGCTCGGCTGTAACGAGAGGACGCGCGAGCCGTTCCGCAGCGCGTCGCGTTTCGACCGGAAGCGGCGGCGCTTCTGCCAACGGGCAGCGGGCGGTATGACCGCCTGGCGTTTTGGGACATGAGGATGGTGATGTTCATGACCCCCGCACCCGTCGTCCAAAGCCGGTTCAGCGACTGGCCCTTGGCGGTCAAGTCGATCCTCGGATTCTGGTTCTTCTACCTGCTGACGGTCATCGCGCGCGCGTCGCTCGGCGGCGATCCGATCACGGTGATCGAGGTGCGGTCGGTCACGATTGCGTCGGGCGTCGTCCTGACCTTCGCCATCTACGGCGCGATCAAGCTGTTCGCCGGCGTCTCGAGCCTTCGCCGCCAGGCGGCGGTCGCTGGCATTGCATCCTTCGTTGCCGCCGTCGCCCTCGCCTGCTTCCTGCTCGCCGCGGACCGCTACCAGGACAAGCCGCACGACGAGTTCCAGTTCGTTTCCAAGGAGGGATACCAGGTCACTGCGGTGGGCGAAGAGATGCGCGTCGAGCGCGGCGACGCGGAGCCGCTGATCGTCACCTGGCCGGCGGCGGGCGCGCTTCCGGCATATGAGCAGCTGCGCATCGCGGCCGACTCGACGGTCAGCTGGCTGTTCTTCTTCGCCGCGTGGAGCGCCTTCTACATCGCCATGCTCGCCCAGTCCGAAGCGCACGGAGCACAGCGGCGAGCCGTCGACGCGGAGGCTGCGGCACAGGCGGCGCAAGTCCGCGCGCTTCGATACCAAGTGAACCCGCACTTCCTGTTCAACACACTCAATTCGCTGTCGTCGCTGGTGATGACCGGGCGGACCGATCGCGCCGAAACCATGCTCCTCGCGCTCTCCACGTTCTTCAGGACGAGCCTTTCGCTCGATCCGGGCGCCAACGTGACCCTAGCGGAGGAAATCGACCTGCAGCGGCTCTATCTCGACATCGAGAAGGCGCGTTTCCCCGACCGCCTTCACGTCGAGATCGACGTGCCGGAGACGCTCGAGCAGGCGCGGCTTCCGGCGCTGCTCCTCCAGCCGATCGTCGAGAACGCGATCAAATATGGCGTGTCCAAGAGCCGCAAGGCGGTTCTGATCCGGATCGAGGCGCGTCACCTCGACGACCACCGGATGGTGCTGGAGATCAGCAACAAGCTCAAGAACGGCGGGCGCGAGGAGCTGCTCGCCGCCACGCACGAGGGAACGGGGCTCGGCCTCGCCAATGTCTGCCAGCGGCTCGACGCCCGCTTCGGCAATCGCGCAAGCTGCCGCTTCGGGGGGATGACCGGCGGTGGGTTCAAGGTATCCATCACCATGCCGGTCGAAACCAATGGTTGAAGACAAGCCGCTTCGAGTCCTGATTGCCGATGACGAGCCGCTCGCCGCCGAGCGGCTCCAGCTCCTGCTCGCCCGCGCCGATGGCGCCCAGCTGGTCGGCACCGCCAGCGACGGCGATTCCGCGATCAACCTGACCGAGGCGCTGCACCCGGACCTGCTGCTGCTCGACATTGCGATGCCCGGCCTCGATGGTATCGGCGTTGCGCGCGCGCTCGCTGCGCAGAACCCATCACCGGCCGTCGTGTTCGTCACAGCCTTCGACCATTTCGCGGTCGCCGCGTTCGAGGTCGAAGCCGTCGATTACCTGATGAAGCCTGTAGAGCCCGGCCGCCTGCAGCGGGCGCTGGACCGGGCGCGCAGCTACCTGCGCTCGCGGACCGGCCAGCAGCAGGCCGGCAAGAGCTCGCAATGGCTGGAGGAGTTCTGGGCTTCCGACCTGTCCGGACTGGTGCGGATCGCCGCCCAGGACGTCGATCGCGTGTCGGCCGAGCGCGATTACATGCGGCTGCACGTAGGGCGGCGGAGCTGGCTGATCCACCATTCGATGGCGGCGCTCGAGGAAGGCCTGAATCCCGACCTGTTCGTGCGGCTGCACCGCTCGGCGATCGTTCGGAAGGATTTCATCGCCGGCTTCAGCCGCAACCAGTCGGGCCGCTGGATCGCGCGGCTTGCCGACGGGACCGAGCAACCGGTCGGACGGCTCTATTCAGACCGCGTGCGCGCGATCGCGCATCGGTAGGACAAAAGAAGACCGCCGCGCGCGGGCACGCGCGGCGGTTCCAGGACGTACGGCACGCTTATCGTGCGCTGACGATCAGGGCAGCCGCACCGCCCACGGTCACTGACGGGTGGCGAGCCGCTGCAAGCGCCTGTTCGAACGCCGGCTCGGCCCGGGCGATCGAGTCGCTGCGGCACAGGTTCGTGGCCTTGGCGACATCCATCTGGCGCGAGTCCTCGAGCTCGCAAACGACGCGCGCCGCAAAGGCGATCCGCCCCCGCAGCGCGTGTTGCCCGGAGTCGGAGGCGAGATTGAGATCGGCATAGGATACGCGGACGGAATTGGTTTCTGCGGCCTGGGTGACCGTCGGCGTGACGAACAAAGCCGCGACGACCAGCGCCGCAAGCGCTGGAAGGGTCTTCAACATCTCGAGTCTCCTTTTTTGCGACGCGGAGCTGCTGGGGAAGTGAGGGGATTTAGCCCCGCGTCGCACAAGCTTAGTGCCGCATCGGCGCGAACAGTTCATCGGCGAGTCGATGACCGCGCAAAAGATTGTCGGCACGCCGACAGACATGCTTGCTCCGACAGCCGAACCGACGAACGGCGGTCAGCGGGCGTTCAGCTTTCCGGCGCGGAATCCCGATCGGCCGCCGCCGCGAGCGCAACGTCGAAAGTCACGTTGCCCAGCGTGCGGAAGATGTCGGGCACCATCTCGACGGCGACGAGCAAGGCAAGCGGGGCGATCGGCACGCCGAGCGCGATCGATATTGGAGCGATCGAGCTGATGAAGGTGATTTCGCCGGGAAGGCTGATCGCGCCGTAGCTCATCACCGCTCCTACGGCGGTGGCCGCGATCATTTGTGCGAGCGACGGGTGCAGCCCCAGCCAATGGGCGACGTAAAAGGCGACGGCGGTGTTCATCGCGGGCCCCGTCGACCGGAACAGCGCCACCGCCAGCGGCAGCGAGACATCGGCGACCTGTTCGCGGATGCCGAGGAGCCTGGCCGATGCAAGCATCGCCGGGAGCGACGCGAGCGATGAGCGCGTCGAAATGGCGACTGCCTGCGGGCCGATCATCGCGCGGGCGAAGGCGGCGGGAGTCCTGCGCCCGGCAACGATGCCCATGGGGTAGGCGCCGAGCAGCGTCCACAGGACGCCGACCGCAGAGATGAGCACAATATAATGGCCGAGGCCCGCGAAAGCGGCTCCCCCGGCCTCGTCGCCCACGGTGAACGCGAGCGCCAGCACGCCGACCGGGGCAAGCCACAGCACCCAGCGGATGATTACGAGGAGGGCCTCGGCCACCGCTTCGAAGAAATTAACGACGGCGGCGCGTCCGCTGGAACCGATGCGGGTCAAAGCGAGGCCGAACAGGAGCGCGAACACGACCAGCGGCAGCACGTCGCCGTTCGTCGCGGCCGCGACGACGTTGGGCGGCACCACGCCCTTGAAGAACTCCGCGATCCCGGGAAGCGCAGCAGGCGCCTTGCCCTCCACGCCGGCAAGCGCGCCCTGCAGCGCCTGTGCCGTGTCGCGCGCCAGCGGGAACAGGTGGGTGAGCAGCAGCATGACCAGCGCTCCGAAGACGGCCGAGACGGTGCAGATGATCACGATCCACAGTACCGATCGTGCGGCGACACGGCCGCCCTGAGCGGCTTCGGCGCTGCGCGCGATGCCCGTCACGAGCAGGGTCACCACGAGCGGGATGACGGTCATCTTGAGCGCGTTCAGCCACAAGGTGCCGACGAAGCCGGCGACGCCCAGCGCGCCGTCGCGAACGCCCGGAGCCAGCCGGCCTGCAAGCATGCCGAGCAGGAGCCCGGCAACGAGCCCGGCCAACGCCCAATAGGCGCGAAATCCGCGCCCGCCCTCCTTTCGGTCCGCGGCCGCGGCCTTGCTGGTCAACGCGGCTTCCGGAACTCGAACACGAAGCGGTCGGTGTGGCCCCGGACCTTCGGATCGAAGACGAGAACGTCATGCGGATCGGAGGGGTTGCGGAGCAGATCGCTGCTCTTCACGAACTCGAACCCGGCGCGCTTGAAGTCCGCCTTCACGACATTGGGATCGATGCGGTGATACTTCTCGACTGTCGCCCGGGTGTCGTCGTTCGGGTTGGCGATATGGTCGATCACGCCGATCACCCCGCCCGGCTTCATCGACGCGTACACCGCCTTCAGGAATGCGTCGGGGTCCATGTGCGGAATCTTGTACTTGTCGCTCTGCCAATAGGTGTCGTGATAATTGTCGTTCAGGATCACGAAGTCGGCATAGTTTTTCGGCAGGTCCGGGGCTTCGAACGGCGACACGACGATCGAAACATTGGGGTGCTTCGCAGCAAAGGCCTCGAACGAGGCCTTGGTCTTGTCGCTATAGAATTGGGTCGGCTCCCAGATCGTGTCGTGCCCCTTGGGACCGACGACGGGCGCCATGATCTCTGCCCAATAGGCATTGGCCCCGAACAGGTCGAGCACGTGCATGCCCGGCTTTAGCCCGAGGAACTGGAGGACCTGCGCGGGCTTGCGGCCCTCGTCCAGCTTGACATTGTCGGGGTTGCGGTCGGCCGCGGCGACGGCGGCGGCAATCGTCGGCGCCTTGGGCGTGCCGGCGGTGACGCCGAGCGTGGTCGAAAGTGCAAGTGCCGCGGCAAGGATCTTCAGGTGGCGCATTGTCCGTCTCCCCTTCGGAAGTTCAGGCTCTTTATTGCTACGCGGCCTAGCCGAACAGGGCTTTTCGGCGTTCGAGACTCTCCGCCGGCCAGACCTCGCTGCTGTCGTAATAGGCTTCGACGGCGAGCGCGCCGTCGGGCAACCGCACCCACGGCAGCTTGGATCGCGTGTAGATGTGGATGTCCGGCTGCACTTCGCCGGGCGCGTCGAGGGTGCCGACGCGGACGAAGCGGATGATGTCGGTGGCGCCGCCATAGTTGCTCCACAGCGCGACCTGGCACTCGGGACAGCGCCAGATCTGCTGGCCGCGGCCGCTCTCCGACGGCGTCATCACCGACACTGGCGAGCCCTTCAGGGTCTCGACCTGCTCGCTTTCGATCAGCGCGTTGATGACGAAGGCAGTCCCGGTTTCCGTCTGGCAGGAGGTGCAATGGCAGCAATGGACGAACATCGGTTCCCTGTTGAGCCGGTACCGAACGGCCCCGCACCCGCATCCGCCCTCGCGATTCATGCTGCTGCTCCTTCTGCCGGTGCTTCCCTCGCCATTGCCGCGACCAGCTTGAGCGCTTCGTGAGCGGAGCTTGCTGCGCCCTCCTGCCACATCGGCTGGTAGCTCAAATGTTCGCCGGCGAAGATGATAGGCCCCTCGGGCCGGATCAGCTCGGCGTAAAGCGCGCCGCGATCCGTGTTGCCGCCCTCGTCCGCATCAGGCCAGTTCGGCCCAACTCCTTCCGAATAAGGCGTCAGCCCCCAGGCGACGGTCACGCCCTTGCCAAGCAGGCGAGAACGCCCCGGGTGAAGCGCTTCGATGGACTCGCGGCTGATGCGGAACCGCTCCTCGTGCGAGAGCGCGGCGAACGAGTCGGGCGTGTCCGCATGCGTCCAGCCCGCGCAATAAGCGCCGACGATTATTCCCTTCGCGCTGCCGAAGTCCGCGGACGGGTACATCACGTTCTCATTTAGCCGGTCGGTCCACGCATTGCCGCCGAAGATGTTGTCGTCCGTCTCCCAGAAGCGCGGGGCCTCGAACGCCAGCTTGACGCTGCGGAGGTAAGGGGGAGCGCCGGAGATGGCGGCTTTCTTCGCCGGAGAGAAGTCGCTCGGGATCCGCGCCAGGACCGGCAAGGGCAGCGTGCAAATGCAATAATCGGCTTCGGTGAACTGCCGCCCGGCCTCATGTTCGATCCGTACCCCCTTGCCGGCGCGGCGGATCGCCGAGACGACGGTCCGCAGCCGCACGGCCGGCTTCACCTGCTCGTAGATGGCGTGCGCGATCCGATCCATTCCGCCCGTCGGCTGAAGCAGGGTCGGCTGCATGTCCCACATGTGCTCGAAATAATAGGGCAGCGCGACAGCGGGCGACGGCGCAAGCTCGCCCACTCCCAGCGGAGGCAGGGGTACGGGCGCCTGATTGTAGCCGCCGGGCTCGACCGCATAGCCCCCGCGGCCGGTGGGCCGGTAGACGCCGTCGGGCCCGACGCATGCATAAGGCGCGAGAAAGCGCCGGACGGCGTCGAGCTCGTCCTTCGCGACCAAGCCGTCGAGCGCTTTTCGGTCGATTGCCTTGGCGAGAAGCTCGAACAGATGGCCGCGCATGTCCTCGACCATTCGGCGCTCGGGATGAACCTTCCCGCCGAAGTCCCAGCCGGCGTTGCGGTTGACGTTGATGAAGGGTTCGAGCTGGACGCCGAAGCGCCTCGCATAGCCCAGTATCAGCCGATGGGTGCTCGGGATCCGCGCTGGGCCGGCGTTGAAATAGAGACCGGGACTGAAGGCCGCCTGCTGGTCGGGGCGGCCGTTCTGGACGATTCGGTCGCCGCCGCGGATCGTCCAGGAACGGCCGCCGATCCGCTCACGGGCCTCGAGCACGGTGACGCGGTATCCCGCCTTCTGCAGCTCATAAGCCGAGATGAGCCCGGCGATCCCCGCGCCGAGGATGACGACGGAAGGGCGCCCGGCAGCTCTGGGAACGACGAAATTTTCGGCGCCGACGGGCGTCGGGATCGCGAGCCCGAGGGTCTCCATCGCCAGGTAAGCCGCACCGAGGCCGCCCGCTCTCCCGACCTGCTCGAGCAAGGCGCGGCGCGTCAGTGCCATGCGAATCTCCCCCGGCGGCACGCGACTCAACGCACCCGAACGGCAAACTGACAGCAATTCGGGGTGGACGCCCCTCCTTTTTGACCGCCGGCGACGCATCGGCTCGCACGCTCACGCGTTCTTGATGCGGAACCCCCTGGAAAATGATGGAGCAAGCCTATGACCGACCATAATCATTCGGACGAGATCAGCACGCTGAACACGCTGATCGCCACCACTATCGACAGCATCACCGGATATGAGAATTCGGCGAAGGACATCGACAATCAGCGTTTCGCGGAGATCTTCCGCCAGCGCGCCGACGAGCGCCAGCAGGTCGTCCAGCAGCTCCGCGAGGAAGTTCGCCGGCTCGGCGGCAACCCGGAGGATGACGGCTCCTTCCTCGGCAAGACGCACCAGCGCTTCGAGGACCTGAAGTCGGCGATCACGGGGCAGGACGAGCAGGCGATCATCAACGAGGTCGAGCGCGGCGAGGACTATCTCAAGGAGAAGTTCGAAGCGGCGCTGAACTCCGACACGCTGAGCGGCGAAGCGCGCTCGGTCGTCGAACGCTGCTATCAGTCGGTCCGGTCGGGCCACGACCAGATGAGCCAGCTGAAGCACGGCATGGAATCGACCAGCCACGCCTGACGTTGAGCATGGGGCGGCTCGCGGGCCGCCCCGCCGTTAATAGCCCATCAGCGCGAGCACCTCGCGGCGGCTTCGCTCGTCTTCGCGGAAGGTGCCCATCATGCGGCTGGTCGTCATCATGACGCCGGGCGTGGAGACGCCGCGCGCAGTCATGCAGGCGTGGGTCGCTTCGATCACCACCGCCACACCCTTGGGCTGGAGATGGTCCCAGATCGCATCCGCAACCTGCGCGGTCAGCCGCTCCTGAACCTGCAGCCGGCGCGCGAAGCCGTGAAGCACGCGGGCGAGCTTGCTGATGCCCACCACCTTGTTGTTGGGCAGATAGGCGATCGCCGCCTTGCCGATGATCGGCGCCATGTGATGCTCGCAATGCGACTGGAACGGGATGTCCTTCAAAAGGACGATCTCGTCATAGCCGCCCACCTCCTCGAAGGTGCGGCTGAGGTGGTGCGAGGGATCCTCCGCATAGCCCTTGGCATATTCACGCCACGCCTTGGCGACACGGCGCGGCGTATCGAGCAGGCCTTCGCGCTCGGGGTCGTCGCCCGCCCAGCGGATCAGCGTCCGGATGGCCTCGGAAACCTCGTCCGGCACCTCGATTGCCGGCGAAGCCTCGACGAGATCGCCATTTTCCGGATCGCCATGGTCCATGGTTGGGCTCATTCCTGAAGCTCCCGCGCAATATCCTCGGCGACGGCTGCCGCCTGCTCGCGAATATCGGGAACCGCGATGATTTCCCAATACCGCCCCTTGGTTAGAGGCCCGAGCGCCCACAAACGTTCCCCGGCGCGCGACACGTCGTCGACCTCCAGGCCGATCCCGAGCCGATCCGGCCGCGCCTCCGCCCCGTCTAGCAGCGAGCGCAGCAGCGGGTCGCGCGTCCGCCCGATCAAATGCAGCGGCCCGGTGCAGTTGAACGCGTAAGCGAAGCGCATGTGCTGGCTCGCGCCAGCACCGCGGCGACGAAACTCGACGTCGAGGGCATCCGGCGCTGGCTGCGCAGCGACGATTCGGCCGGCCATGACCTCGAGGCGCCCTTCGGAGATGAGACGGTGAACCGTGGCTGCGACTTCCGGGGCGATGCGATGGCGGTGAACGTCCCACCACGGCCGCGCGTGCCGCAGGAATCGCCGCTGCTCGCCGAGGTCGAGGCGCTGCCACAGCGCATGGCTGTGCGGCCTGAGGCTGTCGACCGCGGCGCGCCAGCCGACTTCCGCGCTCCGGCGCCGAAGCCAGCGCCAGATCGCCCGCAGCCCCCCGGCGGGCAGCTCGTCGCCCGTGATCGGCGCCGGCTCGTAGTCGGCATGGCTGCGGGGAATCTGCCCGCGGCGCGACAAAGCGACGATGCGGCCCCTGTGACCTGCCGCGTCGAGCGAGAGCACGAGGTCGACCATCGTAAGGCCTGTCCCCACGAGCAATGCGTCGCCGCCACTTTCCGCAAGGTCCTTGACCGCTGCTGCGGCGTCAGCGCCCCACGGGTTGGTGATGAAGCGCGTGCCGGCGCCGGCGAATGCCCGCAGCCCCTCCGGCTCCTGGTTGCCGATCGCCAGCGCGAGCCCATCGGCTTCGATGGAGGAGCCGTCGTCCAGCTCGACTCGCCAGCCGCTCTCGGCCCGCTCCGCCCGAACCGCAGAGGCATGGACGGGCCGCACGTTCCCGCCCGCTACCGCTTCGTCCAATATTTCGCAGAGATAGCGCCCGAACAGCCGTCGCTTCGCGAAGCCGCGGCGATCTCCCCCTTCAGCTTCGAACCGGCGCGCGAAATGGTCGGGATCGCCTGCCCAGGCGCTCATCCCCTCCGCGCGGACGTTCAGCAGGTGCGCCGGCTCGGTTGTCGAATAAGCGACGCCCTTCCCGGCGCGGCCGCTCCCGTCGATGAGCGCCGAGGCTATCCCGCGGCGCGCAAGCTGGGCAGCGAGGATGGTCCCCGAAGCTCCCCCGCCCACGATCGCGACCGGCACCCGCCGGTCAGATTTCATAGTCAGGCCAGTTCTCCGGGTCCGCCGAGTTCGCCTTCCGCTGCTGGATATGATCGTAGATGCGCGACACCGTCTTGCCCGCGGTCTGCGTGAACCAGCCGGGCACCAGCGCGTGGACGAGGCAGGCCGCGCCCGCACCGACCAGCGTGGCGCCGATGGCGACTGCGCCGAGCCCGTGCTCCGACCAGCTCATCCCCAGCGATCGCGGGTGATCGAGGAATAGCCTGTGCACCAGGCCCGATTTGCTGTCCTCGCGCGGATGGGTGGTCGCCATGTCGCTGCCTTCGTCCAAGTTGGCGACCCCGACAGGATTCGAACCTGTGGCCCTCAGATTAGGAATCTGATGCTCTATCCTGCTGAGCTACGGGGTCGCGTGCGCACGGAATAGGGGCGAGCGCCCGCCCAATCAATTGACCTGGTTTGGCGGGGTGACCGGAAGCGGCAGGGGAGCGACGGGAATGCCATCGTCGACCAGCGACTTCGCCTGCTCCAGGGTCGCGTGGCCGTGGACCGGCTCGGGCGGCATTTCGCCGCTGTGGATGGCGCGCGCGGTATCGGCGAACTTGTCGCCGACCCACCGCGATTCCTTCAGCATCTCGGCCTGCATCGCCGCCATCCGCACGAGCGCATCGTCCGAGCCCTTTCTCGGCACGCGCGGGGCCATCGGCGCCTTCTGCACGTTCGCTGACTGGCAGAAGGGACATTGAACGAGCCCGCCGTCCCGCTGCTCCTCATAGTCGGCATTGGAGCGGAACCACGCCTCGAAGGTTTCGCCGCCATCGCGGCACTGGAGATCGAAGACGATCACAAGGTCACCGCGTCCGGAATAGGGCGGCGGTGGTTAAGCGCCGGTATGCGGCCGCGCACGTCGGAGATCCGCTTCAAGTCGACGTCGGCAAATGCCACTCCGGGGGCGTCGTCCATATCGAGGAGGACCTCGCCCCAGGGATCGACCACGAGCGAATGGCCGAAGGTCTGGCGCCCGTCCTCATGGCGCCCAACCTGGGCGGCGGCGACCACGAACAGGCCCGCCTCGATCGCGCGTGCCCTCAGCAGGATGTGCCAGTGCGCCTTGCCAGTCGGGACGGTGAACGCAGCGGGCACCGCGATCACGTCGGCGTCCGCCTCGGCAAGGCGCGCGAAAAGGCCGGGAAAGCGCAGGTCGTAGCAGATCGTGAGGCCGAGCTTTCCGACGGGCGTGCCGTTGACGAGCACCACGCCCTGTCCCGGCGAATAGACGTTGGATTCGCGCCAGCTTTCCCCGGTCGGGAGATCGACGTCGAACAAATGGAGCTTGTCGTAGCGCGCCCTGATCTCGCCTTCCCGGTCGATGACGAACCCCCGGTTGGCGACCTTGCCGCCATCGACGAGCACGGCCAGCGAGCCCAGGTGCAGCCAGATGCGCTCCTTGCGCGCGGCTTCCCGGCAGCGGTCGAGGACTCGATCCTCCTCTTCCGGCCGCAGGTTCCCGGCGGCGCGCGTCGAATCGCGGTCGAGCAGGCCCGACATTTCGGGCGTGAAGAGCATTTCGGCACCGCCGGCCGCAGCTTCGGCGATTGCCTGTTCGAGCCGCGCGGCATTTGTCTCGGGGTCGATGCCGGTCGTCGACTGGAAAAGCGCGATTCGGGTCATCAGGCGATGAGCTCGTCGAGCCGGCCCGCACGCTCGAGGGCGAACAGGTCGTCGCAGCCGCCGACATGATGTTCGCGGATGAATATCTGCGGCACCGTCGTGCGGCCGTTCGCGCGCTGGATCATCTGCTCTTTCACTTCGCCGCCATGATCGACTGCGATCTCGCGATATTCGAGGCCCTTCGCGTCGAGCAGCGCCTTCGCCCGCCAGCAATAGGGGCAGAATGCCTTAGTGTAGATTTCGATCGTCACGGCACGCTTCCTTCAGCGCGATACTTAGGCACTGGCGTCAACGCATCAACTGGGAAGGTTTCACCACTCGCGCCCAGCTGACCAGCTCGACGCGGGCAGCCCCGGCGCGCTTGAGCGCTCTTGCGCAAGCTTCCGCCGTGCTTCCCGTCGTAAGGACATCGTCGACGAGGACGACCGTCTTCCCCCGCACTGCGGCGGAGTCGCTGACGCGGAAGGCGCCCGCGACGGTCTTGCGCCGCTGAAGCGGGCTCATGCCCTTGAGCGGCGGCGTGCGACGGGTGCGGCGAAGCACGAGCGGGTCCGCGGCGATCTTCAACCGGCGAGACAGCTCGCGGGCGACCAAGGCCGACTGGTTGAAGCCGCGCGACCACAGCCGCGTCCGGTGGAGCGGCACGGGGATGAGCAAGGCCTCGCCCTCCGGCCTCACCAGCGGCGCCATGTAATGCGCCATCGTCCGGGCGATCGCGACCTTGCGGCCGTACTTCAGCCGGATGGCGAGGCTGCGCGACAAGTCGTCATACGCGACGGCGGCGCGCGTGCGGGCAATCCGCGGCGGCTGGGCCAGGCACCGGGCGCAGGTCGCCTGCTCGGTGGCCTGCAAGGGGAGTCCGCAGCAGGTGCAGCCGCCCTCCCCGAGGAACTCGACCTGTTTCCAGCAGTCAGGACAGAAGCTGTGCACGTCGGCGACGATCGTGCCGCAGCCGGCGCAGCGTGCAGGAAGCGCGAAATCCAGGATCGATCGTGCACAGGCGCGGACCAGCCGCGGGAGGCTCGCCATTGCTTCTTGTCGCCTGCAGCGCCGCATCGCACAAGCGCCGCCGTGGCCGAACTGTTCGACATGAAATTGCGCGCCGCGAGGCGCGACCGTGCGGAGCGCATCGGGGCGGAGCTTTTCCTGTTCGAGCGCGCGTTCGAGGACTGTCTCGAGCGCGTGATGCTGCTCGGCCGGCGGTTCGAACGCGCGCTGCTGATCGGCTGCCCGGACCCGCAATGGCCGAGCCGCCTCGCTGCAGTGGCGGCAGGCGTGGATGTCTGTGACCCCGGACCGCTGTTCGCGCGGGCAGCCGGAGGAGCCGCGATCATCGAGGATGCGTGGCAGCCGAGTGCGGGTACCTACGACCTCGTCTTCTCCGTTGGAGCACTCGACACGGTCAACGACCTGCCGCTCGCGGTTCGGCTGATCGGTTACTCGATGAAGGCGCAAGGGCTGTTCATCGGCGCGCTTTCGGGCGGCGACACGGTGCCGCAGCTGCGGGCGGCGATGCGGGCTGCGGATGCGCCTTCCGGCGGCGCAGCAGCGCATGTCCACCCGCGGATCGAGCCTTCGGCCCTGGCTCCGCTGCTCGAAAATGCCGGATTCATCCGTCCGGTCGTCGATGTCGACAGGGTGCAGGTGTCTTACCGGGAGCTGCGCCGCCTGGTTGCGGACCTGCGCGCGATGGGCGCCAGCAACATCCTCAACGCCCGGGCCGGCCCGCTCACGCGTGCGCAGTTTGAAATGGCCTCTCGCGCGTTCCGGGAGGCCGGCGACGGCGAGCGGACGATCGAAACGTTCGAGATCCTCCACTTCGCCGGCTGGAGACCGGCCAACATATGATGCGGCGTTAACCGTAGCACGGGTAAGACTTGTTAACCGCGCCTCCGCTACACCCTGCACGTGGACGTGGACCAGAGGAGGGTGGCGTGATCGCTATCCGCAAATGCTTGCGCATGCTCGCAGAGAGCCAGCGCGGGGCAACTGCCATCGAATATGGGCTTATTTGCGCCCTGATTGTCATTGCGATGATCGGCGGCCTGAAGACACTTGCCGGCGGCTCCAGCTCCATGTGGGGCCGGATTCTCGGTCAAGTGAGCACTTTCATGTGAGGAGGCGTCAGCTGCGCCTGGCGCCGTAGACGACGAGCTTCACTTTCTGGCCCGGCACCAGCCTGCTGTTGGCCGTCAATCCGTTGAGCGTCAGGAACCTGTCGAGCTTGTAGTCCCGATAGGCCATCCGGTTCGCGAGCGACTGGAGGCTGTCGTCCGGCCCAACGGTGACGACATGGATGATCCGCGGGCGGATATCCGCCGCTTCCGCACGCGTGATCTTGCGCATCGAATTGACCATCGGCCTGAAGGGGCCGAGGCCCGTGCCGCCGCTCGTCAGCATGACGAAGTGATAAACGTGCTGCGGGTCCCACTGATAAGCCACCACGCTCACGTCCACGAGGCCGGAGTTCGTGTTCACGTGCGCCGTCGTCATCTCGGCCGGCATGCCATTGATGCTGGTACGCACGGGGCGCGGGATCGCGAGTTGGGCGCCGCCGCGGGTCAGCTGTTCGAAGACCCCTACGATATAATCGTCGAGTGACCCGCTGTACCGGCCGCCGCTGAACTGCGCCTTACCCGCCGACCCGGCGATCGTCACCGCGTAGGTGCCGTTCGACATCAGATAGCCGGTCGGTACGCGGAACTGGATCCTGAGGTCGGGGTGGGTGAAGACCGGCCCGTCGATCACGCCCTGCGCGGGATCGTCGTCGACGTAGATTCCCTCGAGCTCGCTGAGGAAAGCGTCGCGGTTGTGCACGCCGTTCCCGAGCCGGCCTGAGTCACGCGCCTCTTCGAGCGCGCGCTGCATGCGGTTCTCGCTGAGCGGATGGGTGAGCGCCCATTCGGGGATGCGCCGGTTCTTGCGTCCCTGGACGCGAGCCTCGAGCGCGGTTTCACGCGCAAGCGAGGCGAGCAGCTGCGCGGCTCCGGCGGGATCGTAGCCTGCGGCCATCATGTAGCGCATGCCGAGCGTGTCGGCCTCATATTCCTGCTCGCGCGAGAAGCTCAGCGTCTGCAGCTTGGCGGCCAGCGCGCCGCGCAGCGCAATTTCATTGCCGTAGCCGCCGCCGATCATCCGCCCGAGCAGGATCTCCGGGAGGACGCGCCAGCTCAGCTCGCGTTCGACCTCCTCCCGTTGGTGGGCGTGGTTGCCGGCGATGTGGCCGACCTCATGGCCGAGCGCGAAGGCGAGCTGGGACTCGTCGCCCATCAGCGTCATTAGCTGGCGGGTTATGTAGACATAGCCGCCCGGCACCGAGAAGGCGTTCTCGACCGCCGAGTTCAGCGTCGTGAAATGGAGCTGCTGTGCGGGGTTGGCGAGGCCGGAGAACGCCGCGACGCGCCGGCCCACGGATTCGACATAAGCGGCGCGACGGCCGGTTTCTGCTCCGCCGAGCTCCTCTATGACCTGCGCATTCTCACGCTGGGCCTCGGCCACGTCCTGCGGGTCGAGGTAACGCACCTGCTGCGCCGCGGCAGGGGTAAGCGCGAGCGCGGCGGCAAAAAGCAACACAACGCTTTTTCGCATTTTCGCTGCAGCCTCCGTTGCGGGCGCAGATCAATGCCCCGGCAATTTGAACGGGGAATGACTGAGCGGGTTCCTGCCCGCTTCAGCCGATGGCGAGATACTTCGCGCGGCGCTGCGCGAGGAGCTCCTTGGGCCCGAGCTTGCTGCAGCCGTCGAGCTCTTCGATGAGCGCGCCTTTGAGAGCGCCGATGGCGGCCTCCGGATCGCGGTGCGCGCCGCCGAGCGGCTCGTCGACGACACGATCGACCACGCCGAGACCGTGGAGGTCGGCAGCAGTAATCTTCATCGCTTCCGCCGCTTCCGCGGCCTTGTCAGCGGTTCGCCACAGGATCGACGCGCATCCTTCGGGCGAAATGACCGAATAGACTGCATGTTCGAACATCAAGACGCGGTTGGCTGTCGCGATCGCAACCGCGCCCCCGGAGCCGCCTTCGCCGACGATCGCGGCGATCATCGGCACCTTCAGCGACAGGCATTCCTCGGTCGAGCGGGCGATCGCTTCGGCCTGTCCGCGCTCCTCCGCCTGAACTCCCGGAAAGGCGCCCGGCGTGTCGACCAGGCTGACGACCGGGATCCCGAACTGGTCGGCAAGCCGCATCAGGCGGATCGCTTTGCGATAGCCCTCCGGCTTGGCCATTCCGAAATTATGCTTGAGCCGCGAGGCGGTGTCGTCGCCCTTCTCATGGCCGATCAGCATCACCCGGCGACCGTCGATCCGCGCGAAGCCGCCGATGATCGCAGGATCGTCAGCGAAGGAACGGTCGCCCGAGAGCGGCAGGAAATCGTCGGCAAGGCCCGCGACATAATCCTTGAAGTGCGGCCGGTCAGGATGGCGAGCCACCTGCGCCTTCTGCCACGGCGTCAGTTTGGCATAAGTGTCGCGGAGGAGCTTCGACGACTTGGCTTCGAGGCGGCTGACCTCCGCATCGATATCGATGTCCTCGGAGCTGTTCGCCGTCTCCTTGAGCTCGGCCACCTTGGTCTCGAGCTCCGCGATCGGCTTTTCGAAATCGAGGTACGTCAACATCCTCGGCGCCGCCTAGGCCGAAGCTGCTGCTAAGGTCAACGACCCCGCGTCGCGAGCGGATGGCGGGCGTTGACCAGCTCGACCAGGCGGGCGCTGTCCACGTGGGTATAGATTTGCGTCGTCGCGATGTCCGCGTGGCCGAGGAGCGATTGAAGCACGCGCAGGTCCGCACCGCCCGATAGCAGGTGCGTTGCGAAGGCATGGCGGAGCACGTGCGGGCTCACGCGCTCGGGGCTGATGCCCGCATCCGCGGCCATCGCACGGACGATCTGGAACAGCCTTACCCGGCTGAGATGCGACTTGCCGCTCGGGAACAGCCAGATTGCGGCGGAGAGGACATGCTCCAGCCACTTGCCGACGGCCGCTTGCGCGCGGGTCGAGATCGGCACCAGCCGCTCCTTGCTGCCCTTGCCGCGAACCATGAGGAAGGGTTGGCCGGGACGCACGGCGCCACGCGGCAGGCTGACCAGCTCGCTTGCGCGCAGGCCCGAACCGTAAAGCAGCTCGAGCAAGGCGAGATTGCGGACGGCTGACGCTTCGCCGCTCGCAGCGCGGTCCTCGGCCGCCTCGAACATCCGGCGAACCTCGTCCTCGTCGAGGATTCGCGGAAGCGGCCGTTCGAACCTCGGACGCGGCAACGCCGACGAGGGATCGTCGCGCCTCAGCCCCTCGTCGACGAGAAAGCCGTAGAAGCGGCGCAGCGCCGCCGACCGGCGAGCGACGGTCGACGGCGCAAGGTCCGCCCAGCCGGCGCCGAGTTTCGACAGATCGGAGGTGGAGGCAGAGCCGAGCGAGCCCAGCGCCTCGGCCGCGCGCTCGAGATCGTTCCGGTAGGCGGCGAGCGTATGTTTGGACGCTCCCGCTTCGGCAGCCATCATGTCGAGGAACCGGTCGACAAGCGCTCGGTCGTCGGGGATCACGTCCGGGAAAGCGCCTCGGCGGCGATCATCCGCGCAGTGAAGTCCTGCCCGGTGCGCTTCAGCGCCGCGAGCGCATGGTAGAGATGCGCAGCAGGAACTTTCTCCCAGTTCGGCGTCTGCAACCCGGTCCCGGTCAGCACCAGTACGGTGCCCGCCTGGCCCCGTCCGGCTGCCGCATCGATCATCTTCGTCCAGCTCGTCGTTGTGCCGAGGCCGAGGCCGTAGCGGCGGTTGAGCGTATTTGCAGTGTCGGTGCTGATCCGCCCAAGTCCGGCGAGCCCTGCGACCAGGAGCGCGCTACGGACTTTGTTCGGGCTCTTGTCGCGCCGGATGAAGCCGCCGATGCGGCCGGTGCCGACCTCGGCCACGTCGGGCGCGCCCAGCGCGAGCATCGCCCAACAGCGATCGCCGTCGGCATCCTCCATGCCCCCAATCGCGGGAATCCAGCGCGCAGCGGCACGGTCGTACCCGGCCGCGAGCATCGCCGACAGCAGCTCCGGCGCGTCCTTCGACAGCCTCGAATCGGGCTCCACGAGGGTCGCTGCACGCGCGACCAGCGCTCGCGCGGCCTCCTTCTGCAGCCCGTCCTTGCCGAGGCCGAGCAGGTGCCGGATCGCGGCCAGCCGCGCTGGCTGGTCCTTGCCGACGAAGGCAAGCCGGAGCTGCCACGCGTCGGTGTTCGGCAGGTCGCTCGGGTCGGTGCTGTCGTAAATCGTCGAATAAAGATCGACGAGGCTTTGCGACGAGAAGACGCCGAGCCCGGTCGCCACCATCGCGGAGCCCAGCCGCTGCTGCGGCGAAAGCAGCGGCGCGCGTGCTTCGAACGCGCGCAGCCGCGGAGCGGCCGCGTTCACGAGCCGGTCCGGCGGCGCCATCCCGGTCCCCGCGGCGAGCCCGAAACGCCAGGCGGTGAGGCTGTCGACCGGGTCCCATTCAATGGTGGATGCGCGGCCGCTGCCCGCCGCCCCCACCACTTTTTCGGCAAGCGCGAGGTCCACTCCGCCGATCCGACCGTAGCGTCGCGCATTGTCGATCTGCGCGGACGCGCTGTCCTGGTCCCCGGCGAGCCCGGCGCACATCGCCTGCACCAGCTGGCGAATGCCGGCTTCCGTCTTCCGTAGCGCAGGCTCGAGCGGACAAAGCCCGGCAGCGTCGGCGTTCGCGAGCGACGTCTGCACCGCGACCTGCACCATCTTCGGCGTGAAGCGGTCGGTGTCGACGCCGTCGACCAGCATGCGCGCGGCATCTGCCTCGCCCATCCGCAGGAGGAGCCAGGAGCGCTCGGCGACCCAGTCGATCGGATTCACGTCACGCGGCGAATGCGCCTTCGCGAGCAAGGCATCACGCAGCGCGATATGCGCCCAGCGCGAGGCGAGCGGCGTTGCCATCCGCCGCATGAGCGTCGTCAGGAAGGCGCCACTGCTGTCGCCCCACGGATTTTCGCCAAGTCCCTCGGCGACAGGATCGAGCTGCCCCACCACCCATGGATCCCGCCGCGCCCATCCAGGATATTCGACAGGAGGCTGGACTGGCTGTGTTGGTTGAAGGTTCGCGGGGCTGATCTCCTCGACCGCGCTCTCGTCCGCTCCGCCCGAAAGATCCTGCCCCGCTGGCGCCGGAGCCGTGGATGGCTGCGCCTGGGGCTGAGGCTGCGTCCCTCCGATGCCCCCGTTCGGATATTGGTTCGCGGGAGGCGGGGTCGGCTGCGTCTGGGCGATCTGCTGCGCGATTGCCGGGAGGGCGATCGCGGCAGCTGCAGCAGCGAGCAGCAGGATCTTAGTGCGCATTGCCCCCCTGCGGCACGGCGACCTCGATCGTGTGCGTCGGCTGCTCCTTCGGAACGGTCGAGAGATAAACGAGGCCGCCAATGAGGATGACGAGGACGATGATGAGCACCACTAACCGCGACATGGAGGCGCTTTTGCCGAGCGGCGGAGCCGCTGTATAGCCCCTTCTACATATGGATTTGGCAAAGCGTCTCGACCGGCCGATCGTGCTGGTCGGGCTGATGGGAGTGGGAAAGTCGACTGTCGGCCGGCGCCTCGCGAAGCGCCTCGGCCTGCCGTTCGTCGACAGCGACGCGGCCATCGAGGACGCCGCAGGCCTCTCTCCGGCAGAGGTGTTCGAACGCTACGGCGAGCAGGACTTCCGTGATGGCGAGCGGCGCCTCGTCGCGCGCCTGGTGGACGAGGGGAAGCTCAGCGTCATCGCCACGGGTGGCGGCGCCTATATCGACCCGCGAACCCGCGAGCTCCTCAACGCGCGTGCAATCACCGTCTGGCTCGATGCGCCGGTCGATATCCTTGCGGAGCGCACGTCCCGCCGCGATACTCGGGCGCAGCTTCGCAACGGTGATCGCAAGGCGACGCTCGAGAAGCTCGCGGCGGAGAGGCGCCAGGCCTACGAACAAGCGCACATCCACGTGAAGAGCGGCGCCGGCGCGCACCGCGAAGTAGTCGACGCGATCATGCGCGAGCTCGACCGCTTCCTCGCCGCCCAGCCCTAGGCGGTCGTCCTTTCCTCGTCCGGCAGCGGCCGGCCTTCGCCGAATGAATTCTCCCATCCGGCTCGCAGGTCGCCGGTTTGTTGCTGCCGCTCCAGCCGCTCACAGTCGCGCATCCGATATTCGCGTTCGACGCGATCCACTTCCCGCGGCTCGATCCCGCTGGCGCGCAGCGCAGCCCTGCCCATGACCACCGCCCCTTCGAATAGCTCGCGCTCGGCAAGCACGAGGTCCAGGCCGCGCAGTGCAATCAGGTGGCGCCGGTCGAAGGCGCGAACCATCACCGACGCTTGCGGAAACGCCTCGAGAACCGCCTGGAGGGCATCGCGCGACAGCTCGCCGTCGGCATTGTCGTTGCAGAAGGCGATCACCTTGGCGCTATCGGCGCCCGCGGCGCGAAGGAGGTCGAGGCGGAGCCCGTCGCCATAATAGACCTTGGTCCCGAACTCGCCCGAAAGCTCGATCTGGCTCGGCTTCTTGTCGATGATGGTGACCCCGATGCCCTTGGCC
Organism: Bacillota bacterium; assembly: GCA_050261135.1. Taxonomy (GTDB): domain Bacteria; phylum Pseudomonadota; class Alphaproteobacteria; order Sphingomonadales; family Sphingomonadaceae; genus Sphingomicrobium. The sequence continues at coordinate 22,491 of JBLNCZ010000018.1, read as the reverse complement.
TGGAGCATCTGCGCGACGGTCTGGCCGAAGCGGCCGTAGCCGACCACGATGGCGCTGGTCTGCGGCGACAGCTCGGGCCCGTCGAGGCCCTCGGCTTTCTCCTCCCGCCGCTCGAGCCAGTCGGTCAGCCGCATCAGGAATGGAGTGCTTGCCATCGAGAGCGTCACGACCGCGCTGAAGAGCGAGGCGGCCTCGGGCGTCACGAGGAGCGCCGCGGTCGCCTGTCCGAACAGCACGAAGCCGAATTCGCCCGCCTGGCTGAGCAAAAGGCCCAATCGGAAGCTCCGCGTCCAGCTCGCACTGAAGGCGCGGCTCAGCACCGTGATCAGCAGCGTCTTGGTGACGATGACGCTCGCCGCCAGCGCAACGACGAACAGCGGGCGGGAGGCGACCAGCCGGAGGTCGAGCAGCATGCCGACGGAGAGGAAGAAGAGTCCCAGCAGGATCGAACGGAACGGCTCGACGTCGCTCTCGAGCTCGTGGCGGTATGGCGATTCGGCGAGCATCACGCCGGCAACGAAGGCGCCGAGCGGGACCGACAGGTGGAGCGCATGCATCACGGCGGATGCGCCGACGACCGTGAAGAGCCCGGCGACGACGAACAACTCCCGCTCGCCGAGGCGCCCGACAAGCTGGAACAGCGGGTTGAGCAGGAAGCGCCCGACGAGCACGAGCGCGATCACCGCGCCGACGGTGTAGAGCGCGAGCATCCCGCCGACGGGTGCGCTCGGGTCCGGCGGCGTTCGCGCCATCGCCGCGATGATGGTGATCATCGGCACGATCGCGAGGTCCTGGAACAGCAGGATGGAGAAGGCGCGCTCGCCCTGCGGCGTGTTCAGCTCGTTGTCGGCACGAAGCATCGGCAGGACCTGCGCCGTCGACGAGAGGCCGAGGGGAAGCCCGATCGCCAGAGCCGCGGCGGGCGTGAGTCCAAGCGTGGCGTAGAGGAGCGCGCTGATTGCGAGCCCGCACAGCACCACCTGCGCGAATCCGAGACCGAAAATGTCGCGTCGCAGCCGCCATAGCCGGCTCGGCTGGAGCTCGAGGCCGACGATGAACAGGAGCAGTGCAATGCCGATCTCGGTGACGCTGGCCAGCTGCTCGGGGTCCCCGATCAGGCGCAGGACCTGCGGCCCGATGAGCGCTCCTGCGACGATATAGCCGAGGGTCGCGCCGAGCTTCAGGCGGCGGAACAGGGTGACGAAGATAAGCGCTGCGCCCAGCATGACGGCGCCGCTCTCGAGGATCGCGGCGGTCGCCTGGGCAGTGCTGTCGGCGTTCACCTGGCCGACTCGATCGCCGCGAGGAGCGCGCGGAACGGCAGCAGGATCGCACCGTGCCGGCCCTTGCGCGGGCGCGCCGGGGCAAGGACATCGATTCCGGGCCAGTTGCCCGCTTCCTCCTGCTCCTGCGCGAGCCAGCGGCTGATCGTGACCAGCGCGTCGGCGACCTCGTCATGCGCGCGGCCGACCGCATGTTGCTGGACGAGCGCGGCGGAAGCCTGGCCGAAGGCGCATGCGTGGACGCGCTGCGAGATCATGCGCACGCGCCTATCGTCGTCGAGCTCGACCAGCATGGTGATACGGCTGCCGCAGGTCGGCGAGCGCAACTCTGCCCGCCCGTCCTCGCGTTCAAGCTGGCGCTCTTCCTGCAGCGAGGCGGCGAGCCGCAATATGTCGGTGGTGTAGAGCGGGCTGCTCATTCGCGGCGCCAAGTAGTGCCGCCCGCCCCGTCCTCCAAGATAATGCCCTCCGCCTTGAGCTCGTCGCGGATCCGGTCGGCCGTCGCGAAGTCACGCGCCTTCTTCGCCGCGGCACGCTCTGCAATCCGGGCCTCGATCGCTTCCGCGTCAGCATCGCCCTGGAACCAGTCCTCACCGGTGCCCTGGAGCAGGCCGAGCAGCTGGGCGCTCGCCTTCAGCGCGCCGGGATCGGCAACCGCCGAGAGCCGAGAGAGTGCGAGCGGCGTGTTCAGGTCGTCACGCAGGGCGTCGATCACCCCGTCGTCCGCGGCTCCAGGCTCGGCATCTCCGGCCCTGCGATAGAGGCCATCGAGCGTTGCCTTCGCCTGGGAGATCAGCGCTTCGGTCCACGGCAGCGGCTGGCGGTAATGGGCGCTGAGCAGCGCAAGCCGGAGCGTCTCGCCCTTGTGTCCCTGCGCCAGCAGCTCTGCCGGCGTGACGATATTGCCGAGCGACTTGGACATCTTCTCCGCGCCCATGTCGACGAAGCCGTTGTGCACCCAGAAGCGGGCGAGCGGCGCGCCCCCGTGCGCGCAGCGGCTCTGCGCGATCTCGTTCTCATGGTGGGGGAAGATGAGGTCGAGCCCGCCGCCGTGGATGTCGATGGTCTCGCCAAGATGGTGCTCGATCATCGCCGAGCATTCGACGTGCCAGCCGGGCCGGCCGCGACCCCAGGGCGAATCCCAGCCAATCACTCCTTCGGCACTCGGCTTCCACAGGACGAAATCGGCCGGGTCGCGCTTGTAGGGCGCGACTTCGACGCGGGCGCCGGCGATCATCTGCTCGCGATCGCGCTTGCTCAGCGCGCCGTAATCGGGGTCGCTGGGGACCGAGAAGAGCACGTGGCCTTGGGCTTCATAGGCGTGGCCCGTGGCGATCAGCCGCTGGATCATCGCGACCATGGGGCCGATTTCCTGCGTCGCGTGCGGTGCGACCGTCGGCGGCGACACGCCGAGCGCGCCCATGTCCTCCAGATAATGCCGCTCGTAACGTTCGGTGATCACCGAAGGGTCGACCCCCTCCTCTTCCGCCGCGGCGATGATCTTGTCATCGACGTCGGTGACGTTGCGGGCATAGACGAGGCTGTTCGGCCCGAACTCGTGCCGGATGAGGCGCGCGAGCGTGTCGAACACGACCGCCGGGCGTGCATTGCCGATATGGGCCCGGCCGTAGACCGTCGGCCCACAGACATACATGGTGATGCGCTGGGGGTTGAGCGGAGCGAACGCCCGCTTCTCCCGCGCCATCGTGTCGTGGAGGCGGATCATTCCGTCTCTCCGATCTTACGCGGCTTGAGCCGGCGCGCTTCGACCCAGTCGACGATCGCACGGCCGCTCGCGTTCAGCAGCGGATAGGTGCGGGACTTGGTCATCCACTGTGGGCGGTCCGCCTGCGGCCCGTACACCATGTCCGTCGCGAGATTGGCCAGAAGGAAGAAGAGCGTTGCTCCAAGGAGGCCCTTGAGCAGCCCGAAGCCGCCGCCGAGCACTCGGTCGAAAGGGCCGAGCAGCGAATGGCGGCGGGTGCGGCCGCCGAGCGAGCGCGCGAGCAGCTTAACGAGCAGGAAGCTCGGCACGAACAGCAGCGCGAAGGCGAGCACCGCTCCGGCCGCCGCGCTCGTGTGGAAGCTGTTCTCGAGCCCGGTCCAGAGCTGGGTATGGAACAGCTTGAGCATCGCGATACCGACCGCCCACGCAAGGAGCGAGATCACCTCGTGCACGAAGCCGCGCACGAAGCCGATGGCTGCGCCGCCGATCAGCAGAAGGAACACGAAGACGTCCAGCGCGGTCATGCGCCGGCGCTAGCTTAGGGCAACAGCCGATGAAAGCCGCTTAATCGAGGATCGGCTTGTACACTGCGACGCGGCTCGGCGGCGCGACGCCCATGCGCAGCAGGCTGATACCGGCGGCGATAAGGGCGGCAATCGACGCGGCAAGCAGCAGCCCGGGCGTGGCGCGCACCCCCGCCAGGTGGAAGGCGACGCCCACGGTCACCGCGCCTGCCGTCTGGCCGAGGAGCCGCGCGGTGGCGAGCATGCCGCCGGCCGCACCGGAGCGGGGCTTCGGCGCGGCGCTGACGATGGTGCGGTTGTTCGGCGACTGGAACAGGCCGAAGCCGAGGCCGCAAACCGCCATGCGCCAAGCGATCTCGAAATTGTCGGGCGACGCGCCCAGCCGCGACAGCAGGAACAGCCCGAGCGCGAAGATCGCGAGGCCGATGCCGCCGAGCAGGCCGGCGGAGATGCGGTCGGCGAGCCGTCCGGCGAACGGCGCGGCAATGCCGACAGCAATCGGCCAAGGCGTCATCAGCAGCCCTGTCGCGAACACGCTGCGGCCGAGCACGGACTGGAGGAGGAACGGAAGCGCGACATAAGCGAGCATCTGCGCGGCGAACGACACGATCGAGGTGGTGATCGAAAGTGTGAAGATCGGGATCCGCAGAAGGTCGAGCGGCATGAGCGGATTCTTCTCTCCGCGCTCGCGCCACACCAGCGCGGCGCCGGCGCCCAGGCCGGTGGCAACCATGATCACCCCGAGCGTCGCACTCTCGCGCGCGAACGTCTCGGCGCCGAAGACGATCAGCCCCATCATGGCGGCGCTCAGCATGGCCGACGGCCAGTCGAACGGCCGGCCGTGGCCCTGTGGCTCCGGAAGCGACTTCCTGCCGATGACGAGCGCAGCAATGCCAATCGGAAGGTTGATCAGGAACAACCACTGCCAGGAGGCGACGCTGAGGATCAGCGCCGCGAGCGTCGGGCCGATCGCCGCCGACATCGACAGCACCATCGCATTATAGCCGATGCCGCGGCCGAGCATGCTGGCGGGATAGGTGGCGCGGACCAGCGCCGCATTCATGCTCATGATGCACGCGGCGCCGATGCCCTGGAACACGCGCGCTGCGATCAGCAGCTCGAGCGTCCCTCCCGCGGCGCACCCGACCGAGCCGATGGTGAACAGCGCGAGGCCCGGGATGTAAATGCACTTGTAGCCAATGCGGTCGCCGAGCGCCGCTAGCGGCAGCAGGAGGACGGTGATCGTCAGCTGATAGGCGTTGATCACCCATACCGACGCCGCGGGCGAAGCGCCGAGCTGGTGCGCGATGACCGGAAGCGCGACGTTCGCGATGGCGCCGTCGAGCACGGCCATGGTCAGCGCCAGCCAGATGCTGACCACGGACCAATAGCGGCGGGGGATCGGCAGCCCGTCCTGCTCGGCAGGACGCTCGACGTGTCGCTCGACATTCATGTGAGGGCCCGACTTGGAAGCCGGGCGAAGGTTCCGCAACTTAACTCTGCTTTATGTGTGAGCTTCGCCGGCTAGCGGCCGAGCAGGTGATCGACGAGCTGGCGAAGGTTCGCGAACTCGGCGACGCGCAGCCCGTCCGCCGCCTTGACGCCTTTGGGGGCCCACGCGGCCTCGAACCCGAGCTTGGCCGCTTCCTTGAGGCGGAGGGGCCCGTGAGCGACCGGCCGGATCTCGCCCGAGAGCGCGATCTCGCCGAGCACCACCGCTTCGCTCGGCACCGGCCGCTCGGACAATGCAGAGACGAGCGCGGCGGCAACTGCGAGATCCGCGGCCGGATCGCTCAGCCGGTAGCCGCCGGCAACGTTGAGATAGACTTCCGCCGTCGCGAAGCTGAGGCCGCAGCGCGCCTCGAGGACGGCCAGAATCATGGCGAGGCGACCGCTATCCCAGCCCACCGCCGCGCGCCGCGGCGTTGCGCCGGTCGCGAGCCTCACCGTCAGCGCCTGGATTTCGACGAGGACGGGGCGCGAGCCCTCCATCGCCGGGAACACGCTCGTGCCGCTGACGGGCTCGCCGCGATGGGTGAGGAACAGTGCCGACGGGTTCGGCACTTCGGTAAGTCCCTGCCCCTCCATCGCGAACACGCCGATCTCGTCCGTGCCGCCGAAGCGGTTCTTCATCGCGCGGAGGATTCGGTACTGATGGCTCCGCTCGCCTTCGAAGCTCAGCACCGTGTCCACCATATGCTCGAGCACGCGGGGGCCCGCGATGGTGCCGTCCTTGGTCACATGGCCGACGAGCACGACGGCCGTGCCATGCTCCTTGGCGAAGCGGACCAGCTCCTGCGCCGAGGCCCGGACCTGACTTACCGTGCCGGGCGCACCCTCGATCAGGTCCGAATGCATCGTCTGGATGGAATCGATGATGAGGAGGGCTGGCGGCTCGCCCCCACTCATCGTCGTCAGGATGTCGCGGACCGAGGTCGCCGCCGCGAGCCGGACGGGCGCCCCGCCGAGGCCGAGCCGCACCGCCCGGAGCCGCACCTGCTCCGCCGATTCTTCGCCGGAGACATAGACAACCTTGTGCCCCTCGCCTGCCAGCCGCGCCGCGACCTGAAGCAGAAGCGTCGACTTGCCGATGCCAGGGTCGCCGCCGACAAGCATCGCCGACCCGGCAACGATGCCGCCGCCGATCGCTCGGTCGAATTCCGCGAGCCCGCTCGGCAGCCGCTCCGGCAGCGCAGCCGGAGACTCGAGCCCCACCAGGGGGATCACCCGGCCGCCACCCTGGAGGTTGTGCTTCGCGGCGAAGATGCTCGACACCTCGGCTGCTTCCTGGACCAGCGTGTTCCACTCGGCGCAGTCCGCACATTGCCCCTGCCAGCGGCTGCTCACCGAGCCGCATGCCTGGCAGACGTACCGCGATTTCACCTTCGCCATCCTTGGAACAATACACGAACATTGCCGTCGCGGAAGCGGCATAATCGCACAGCATCAGCAGCAGGGCAGACCTCGGGGAAAAGCCTTGATATGCGTCAATGAATGGACGGCGTTTCGCTCGCGCACATAGGCCTGCTGCTGCTCGTCGCGTGCTTCATCGCGATCGTCACCCGGCGCGTCGGACTGCCCTATAGCGTCGGGCTTGCCGCTGCCGGCCTGCTGATCGCGCTGATTCCGGAAGCGCCGGAATTCACCTTCTCCCGCGATCTCATCTTCAACATCTTCCTGCCGCCGCTGGTCTTCGAAGCCGCCATGCAACTCGAGTGGAACGCGTTCCGAAGAGAGCTTCCCGTCAGCCTGACGCTTGCCCTCGGGGGTGTCGCGCTCGCCGCGCTCGTCGTCGCATCGGGCTTGCACTTCGGCCTGCACTGGAGCTGGCTCGGCGCCAGCGTGTTTGCCGTTCTCATCGCCGCCACCGATCCCGTGTCGGTGATTGCCGCGTTCAAGGAGATGAATGCCGACAAGCGGCTCAGCATGCTGGTCGAATCCGAGAGCCTGCTTAATGACGGCGTCGCGGCTGTCGGCTTCGCGGTTCTTGCCGCCATTGCGACCGGCGCTTCGGCCAGCGTCGGGAGCGTCATACCCACTTTCCTGTGGACGCTCGTCGGCGGCGCGCTTGTCGGCGGAGTGGTGAGTGCGCTGATCCTCCTGCTCGCGGGGCGAACGACGGACCATCTTGTCGAAATCACGCTGACGACGCTGGCGGCATATGGCGCTTTCCTCATCGCCGAGCGGGTGCATGCGTCGGGCGTGCTGGCGTCGCTCACCGCCGGGATCATGATCGGAAATCTCGGGAGCCGCGGGCCGATTTCCGAGGCAGGGCGCCCGCATGTCCTCGCCGCCTGGGAGTTCTTCGCATTCCTTGCCAACTCATTCGTTTTCCTGCTGATCGGCATCGACCTCGTCGGCGTTCCGATCAGCCGGCTCGGCTGGCTGGCCGCGGGCTTCGCGATCCTGCTGGTCCTCGCCGGACGCGCGGTCGCGGTCTACCCGCTTTCGACCATCTTCCGGCCGACGAAGCTGCAGGTCCCGATCGGATTCCAGCACGTGCTGTTCTGGGGCGGGCTCCACGGGGCGCTTGCGCTTGCACTCGCATTGACGGTGCCCGCGACTGTCCCGGAGCGCGGGCCGATCGTGCTTTGCGCGTTCGTCGTCGTGGCCTTCTCCGTGTTCGTCCAGGGCCTCACCATGCCATGGCTCGTGCGCCAGCTCGGCCTGACGAGGAATCAGCGCGCCAAGTGAGTTGCCGCTGCGCGCCGGCGTCCCTACTCAGCCGCGCGTGAGCTTCCTTCCCGAACCGCTTCGGATCCGCGAGTTCCGCTTCTTCTGGCTGGCCCGGCTGACCTGGACGATCGGCAGCCTCGCCATGGTGATCGTCATCGGCTGGCAGGTCTACGACATCGCCAGGCACACGATGGGTGTGAAGGAGGCCGCGTTCCGGCTCGGCATCATCGGGCTTGTCCAGTTCATCCCGCTGTTCCTGCTTACGCTGGTCACCGGCTGGACCGCCGACCGGCTCGACCGCCGCTGGATCGCCCGGGCGTCGGTTGCACTGGAGCTGGGCTGCGCGGTGGCGCTCGCCTGGCTTGCATGGACGCACAGCACCACCCTCTTCCACCTCTACGTCGTGGCGGCGCTGCTCGGGGTCGGCCGCGCCTTCGCCGGGCCCGCGCTCGGCGCACTTGCTCCCAACCTCGTGCCGCTCGAGATGCTCCCGCGGGCGATCGCGCTCTCGTCGATCGCATGGCAGGTCGGAGCGGTCGTCGGCCCAGCGCTGGGCGGCTATCTGTACGCCTACGCGCCTTATGCTCCTTATGCGGTGAGCGGCGTCCTGTTCCTGACTGCTTTCCTTTGCCTGCTGGCGATCCCGCCCGTGCCGCGCACGGCAATCGAGGGCGACACCAATCCCTGGGCGCAGATGGTCGAAGGGTTGCGCTACGTGCGCCGGAACCGGTTGGTGCTCGGAGCCATCAGCCTCGATCTTTTCGCCGTCCTGCTCGGTGGCGCGACCGCGATGCTTCCGGTGTTCGCACGGGACGTGCTGCATTCGGGCCCAGAGGGGCTCGGCCATTTGCGGGCGGCGCCGGCGATCGGCGCGACGCTCACCGCCGCTTATTTCTCGGCGCGCCCGCTCAAGCATAATGTCGGCGTGAAGATGCTCGCGGCCGTTGCCGTATTCGGCGCGTCGACCATCGTCTTCGGCATCTCGCGATCCATGGCGCTGTCGCTGGCGTGCCTAGCGCTGCTCGGTGCAGCCGACATGTTCTCGGTCTACGTGCGCCAGTCGCTGATCCAGCTCTATACGCCTGACGAGATGCGCGGCCGCGTCGGCGCCGTGTCGTCGCTCTTCATCTCTGCCTCCAACGAGCTCGGCGAGACCGAGAGCGGTTTTTTGGGAGCGCTGATCGGGCCGGTGCCGGCGGTCATCGCCGGCGGCGTCGGTGCGATCGCGGTCGTCCTGCTCTGGTCCTGGTGGTTCCCCGAGCTGCGCCTTGCAAAAAGCTTCGACCCTCCCGATTTGCGCGGTGCCCAATCCTGAGGAGAAGCCCCGCATGAAAGCCGCCAATATCCTGGAGACCATCGGCAATACCCCGGCGGTCCGGATCAACCGCTTGTTCGGCGACCGCGCCGAAGTGTGGATCAAGCAGGAACGGGCAAATCCCGGCGGGTCGATCAAGGACCGCATCGCGCTTGCGATGGTCGAGGACGCGGAGCGCTCGGGCAAGCTGAAGCCGGGCGGGACGATTATCGAACCGACCTCCGGTAACACCGGCATTGGCCTCGCGATGGTGGCGGCGGTCAAAGGCTATAAATTGATCCTCGTCATGCCGGAGAGCATGAGCCTTGAGCGGCGTCGGCTGATGCTCGCCTATGGCGCGACTTTCGACCTTACGGCCAAGGAAAAAGGCATGTCGGGCGCGGTCGACCGCGCGCGCGAGCTGGTCGAGCAGACGCCGAACAGCTGGATGCCGCAGCAGTTCGACAATCCCGCGAACGTCGAAGTCCACCGGCGCACCACGGCGCAGGAAGTGCTTCGCGACTTCGCCGACTCACCGCCCGACGCGATCATCACCGGCGTTGGGACGGGCGGGCACATCACCGCGGTCGCGCAGGTGCTGAAGAACGAATGGCCGAACCTCAAGGTCTTCGCGGTGGAGCCCGCCGCGTCGGCGATCTTGACCGGCGGCAAGCCCGGACCGCACCCCATCCAGGGCCTCGGCGCCAATTTCGTGCCCAGCATCCTCGATACGGCGATCCTCGACGGCGTGATCGACATCGAAGCGGATGCCGCGAAGGAAATGGCGCGGCGCGCGGCGCGCGAAGAAGGCATGCTGGTCGGCATGTCGTCCGGCGCGACGCTCGCGGCGATCGATCAGAAGCTGCCCGACCTCGGCGATCATCCGCGGGTGCTCGGCTTCAATTACGACACCGGCGAGCGCTACTTGTCGGTGCCCGATTTCCTTCCTGAATAACGAGGCTTAACTCCGGGGTAACCTCGTTTTTTCGCCTTAACTTCATCTAGCGAAAGTTAAGGGTCCGACGGCGGGCGTGTGGGACGCCTGCCTGTAGGTGAGGTCAATGCGTCGGGCATTGTTCGGCAAATCCCCGGAAGTTGAGCTTCCGACCGCTGCGCGCGCGTCCGCCCGCGAGGTGCTGTTCTTCGACGTCCGCGACCACGAAGCGAACAGCGACTTCACCCTCGCCGAGCGGCGCGTCAGCGGCTGGGCCTTCGCGCCCTGGCTGCTCCTTGCGGGGCACCTGATCATCGCCGGCGCACTGCTGTTCCACGCCCGGGCCTCCGCCGACTGGAAGACGCTGGGCGCTGTCATCGGGCCGATGGCGCTCTCCTTGCTTACCGATCTCGTCGCGGGGCTGATCATGGTCGGCTGGCGCCGCTTGCAGATGGCGCCGCACACCGTCACTCGAGTGATGTGCGGCTACATCGGCCTCACGGGCATTTTCTGGATGGTGTCGACGGCGGGCGTCCCCGCCCTTCATCTGCGCGATGCCGGCTTTGCGACCGTGGCGATGGTCAGCGGGTTCTTCCTGAGGTCGATCGCATCGATCGCCTCCCCGCCGCTGGCGATGATCAATGCGCTGGTCGCAATCACTGCCACCGCGCTCTTTTCCTCGAACCCGCTGGTGACCTTCGCCATCGACTCGATGGCGCTGCTGATGGTCGGCTACAGCGTTGCAGTGACGCAGGAGAGCCTTGCAGCCGGCAGGCGCAGGCTCGCTGTCGAGTGGCAGGCGAAGAAGGCGCTCAATTTCGTCGACGAGTTCGAGAACAGCGGCCGCGGCTGGTTCTGGGAAACCGACCCGCTCGGCACCCTCTCCTACGTGTCGCAGCAGCTCGCCGAGGATTTCCACTGCAGCCCGGAAGCGCTCCTCGGCCGGCAGTTCACCGACCTCTTGTCCGTCGACCATGCGTCGGAATCGTCGGAAGAGCGCAAGACGCTTGGCTTCCACCTCTCTGCACGCTTCCCCTTCTCGGACGTGGTCGTTCGCCCGGCGAGCGAAGAGGACGTGCACTGGTCGCTGTCTGGCAACCCGATCTTCGACGAGCGTGGGCGCTTCCTCGGCTTCCGCGGCATCGGCACGGACCTCACCGAGCAGCGGAAGTCGGAGCGGGAGATCTCGCGCCTCGCGCGCTTCGATTCCCTCACCGGGCTCCCGAACCGGGCAATGATGCGGCAGACGCTCGATGAGGCGCTTCGCAACGCCGCGCACCGGCAGAAGGGCTGCGCGCTCTTCATGATCGACCTCGACCGATTCAAGAACGTCAACGACACGCTCGGCCATCCCATCGGCGACGCGCTGCTGCGCCAGGTCGCCGAGCGGCTGAAGTCGGTGATGGGCAACCACGGCCAGGTCGGACGGCTCGGGGGCGACGAGTTCCAGGCGGTGCTGCCGGGAACGGTCGATATCGGACTGCTCGAATCCCTCGCCCGGACCCTGATCGAGCAGGTCTCCAGGCCTTACCAGATCGAAGGCCACAAGGTGACGATCGGCGCGTCCGTCGGCATTGCCATCGGCGATCCCGGCCGCGCCAGCGCCGACGCCCTCGTGCGCAACGCCGACCTTGCCCTCTACGCCGCCAAGGCGGCCGGCCGGGGCAAGCACTGCTTCTACGAAGCGGCCATGCACAGCGAGGCGGCGGAGCGGCAGCTTCTCGAGAACGACCTGAGACAGGCGGTCGAGCGCGGCGAGCTGTCGGTGCACTATCAGCCGATCGTCCGCGCCGCCGGCGAGGAGATTTCCGGCTTCGAGGCGCTCTGCCGCTGGCAGCACCCGACCCGCGGACCGATCTCGCCGGCCAAGTTCATCCCGCTCGCCGAAGAAGCGGGCCTGATCGGGAAGGTGGGCGAATGGGTGCTCCGGACAGCTCTCGAAGAGGCCTCGCACTGGCCCGACCACGTGCTGGTCGCGGTCAACCTGTCGCCGCTCCAGTTCAACGACCCGCACGTCGTCGAGATGGTCGCGAAGCACTTGAGCGAGACCGGCGTGTCCGCCGAGCGGCTGGAGCTGGAGATCACCGAAGGCGTGTTCCTTGCCGAGGGCGACTCGACCGACGACACCTTCGCCAAGCTGAAGAAGGTCGGCGTCCGGCTCTCGCTCGACGACTTCGGCACCGGCTACAGCTCGCTCGGCTATTTGAAGAAGGCGCCGTTCGACAAGATCAAGATCGACCAGAGCTTCGTCCGCGGCGCCTCTACTGCGACCAACCGCAACGCCGCGATCATCCGCGCGATCGTCACCCTCGCCGAGACGCTCGGCATGGACACCTGCGCCGAGGGCGTGGAGACGCACGACGACCTGCAGCTCATCCGCGAGCTCGGCGTGAGCATGGTCCAGGGCTATATCTTCGGGAAGCCCAGCCCGTCGGAGATCGCGCGCGAACTCGCCAACAGCGTCACGGTCGAGGCGGACGGATATGCCGTCAGCCGCGAAGCGCGCCACAGGCTGATGCGCCGCGCCATGACCTGCATCGACGGCATGATGGTCGAGGTGAAGCTGCGCAACATCTCCTCGATGGGCGCGATGGTCGAATGCCAGATGTCGGTCGCGCCCGGCACCGAGCTTGCGATCGACATCGTCGGCGTCGGCCCGGTTCGCGGGATCGTCCGCTGGGCACAGGCCGGCAAGTTCGGGGTCCAGTTCGCGCAGCAGTTCGACCTCGCGCGACTCGCTCCCAAGAAGGAAAAGCCCAACCAGGTCACCATGCTGCGCCCGTGGTACGTGGAGCAGCAGCAGCGCGAAGCGAGCTAGCTCCTATAATCCGGCGAAGCGGCGCCCCTGCGCGCGATCCTTGCCGTAGAAGTCGTCGAAATAGACGATCGACGTCCCGCTCGGCACCGCGGTGAGATAGGTGATGTAAAGCGGCACCGGCTGCGGAAGATCGACCTTCTGCTCGGGCCTGGCGCCCTTCGGGCTCGGCGCATGACCGTTGAACAGCCACTTCGCCAGCCGCGGCGCCGCTTCGAGACGGACGCAGCCGTTGCTCTGCAGCCGTGCGGCGTCCTCGATCTTCTCTTTCTCCGGCGTGTCGTGCAGCCAGATCCCTTGCGAATTGGGGAACATGAACTTCATCTTCCCCATCGAATTGGCGGGTCCGGGCCGCTGGCGCAGGTTCACCTGCAGCCGCCCCGCGGCGACCGCCCTCCAATCGACGGACATCGGATTGAGCACGTGAGCATCCGGTCCGAAATGATCGACGAGGTCATAACCCCGCTTCGTGAAATAGGCGCGCCCTTCCTTGAGGATCGTAGGAGCGAGCTTGCGCGAGGTGATGTCGGGCGGCGAATTCCAGTAGGGGTTGAGCGCCACGTAGCGGATGAACGCGTTCATCATCGGCGTCTGCGCGATAGGATCGGGACGACCGGCAACGACGCGCATCGAGTCCACGACCTGGCCGTTCTCGTACATGTACAGGCGAGCGGCCGGCGGATTGACGATCACGTAGCGCCCGGTCCCGGCCGGCAGCGCGCGCGCCCGCTCCAAGTTCAGCTCGAGCACCCGGCGTTCGGCGTCAGTCCGGTACATGCGGCTCGCGATGGCTGCGCGCAGCTTGGCATAGATCGGGTTCATCCAGCCCATGTTCTGGACATAGTCCGACAGCGACCGTGCCTGCGAAGCGGCGGTCAGCAGCTCGGTCGCCGACGGCGGCGTCGGCTTCAGCTGCGGATCGACATAGATGATTCCGCCCGGATCGTGCTTCTGGTCGCGGGCATAGGCAACGAACGCCTGGCTGAGCATGACTTCGGCGCGTTGGACGGCGGCGGGATTCCCTGACCGCGCATCCTCGACCGCTCGCGACAGCGCCTTCACATTGTACCGCTTGGGACTGAGATGGTCCGCCTGCGCCGTGGCGAGTAGCGAAAGCAGCTGCTGCGCCGCGGCGCCCGAGTTCGGAGCGAACCACAAAGGCGCGCCACCGCGCGACTGGTAGAAGGCGGCGACCCCGTTATCGGCCGAGCTCTGCGCGACTGCAGCAGAAACGGGCGTGGCAGCGCTTCCGAGCGGAATTGCAACCGCAGCCGCGGCTGCTCCCAGCATCAGTGAAATATTGAGCGGCCGGGGGCCGCGCGTGTGCTTTGCCATTCTGTCCACTTCGTCGTTCGAGAAATGCGCCCGCAGCGCCCGCAGGCGTGCTGAACGCATGACCATGCCAAAGGGTTTATCCGCCTTCCGAATGAACCTGCAATGTCCAGGTAAACCGTGATTTTGCAGCTATTTAACGGAAGGCAAAAAAGAAGCGCCGGCGATGCCGGCGCTCCTCCTTCGTCGAACGTGACGCCGTTAGTAGCGGCGGTTGATGTCGACGTCGCGGACGTAGCCGCGATAATCGACGTCGCAGCGCCACGACAGGTCGGCCGAAGCGGCCGTATTGTACCCAAGCGCGCCATAGGCGCCCATGCCGTAGGGGCTGTAGCCGTTGTATGCGTAACGGCCGCTGGTCGCGATGCCGCGGATACGCATGCCGCTACGGGTCGGAGTGGTCGACGTGATGCCCACGACCTGGCCGTAGCTGTTCGTCGGAATGCCGACGAGCGAGCCCAGGATCGAAGCCAGGCTGGTCCGGTTGTAAAGCCTGCTCTGGACCGCAGCGGTGCACTGCTGCGCGGCAACGCTGGGGTTCATCGCATAGCTCGAATAGCCGTAGCTGCTGTAGGGGCTGTAGCTGTTGTAAGTGCTGTACGCGCTATAGTTGCTGTAGCCCGGGTAATATTGCGCTGCCGCAGGCGCCGCCGTCGCGATCGCCGCGAGGCCCGCCGCACCGGCAAGCAGTTTCGTCATCGTACGCATGGCTCTTGATCCTCCTTCCAAAAGCGGTTGGAGCCGTTTGGCTGTAAAACGCTCAGGCAAGAGTCATGGGACGACGTTCGTCGCGGCGACGCGTCGAGTCAGCGCCCTGCAGTGAACGCCAGTTGAACACGAAACTGGCGACGGTCGGCTGAGTCGAAAAAATCGTTACGGCTAAGTAGCTGACTTGACAGCATTTCACCTCACGTTCCCGCCTATTCGTGCTATAAGTCGAGTCGGGGACACACAGGGGAGGTTGTTATGGAAAGCACATTCGGGAACTGGCGCAGCGCCGCAATCGGGCTGGGTCTCACCGTCGCCGTTGTCGGCGCCGGCCTCGCACTAGCCTTCTTCTAAAGAGCTTCGGAGCGGCTCGGGCGACCCGGGCTGCTCCGCTGCGCCAACGCACTGCCTAGTTCGCGGTGGACCTGCGAACGGCATAGCGCCTGTTCCGCATCCGGAGCGAGCCGCGCATCGGCGACCTTGGTCCGGCCTTACTCTCCGCGTTCGCGCCAACGGCCGCTGTCCTCGCGCACGAGCGGCGTTCCGCAGCGGTCGCACCAGCTTCGCCACGCATGCACGTCCGCGTCGAAGACCGCGTGGATACGTGAGCGATGATGTCCGAACAGGCGGCACAGGAGAGGCATGGCGCAGGGAGTTACACCGCGCTAAGGCCCCGCCCTAGTTAACTAAAAGCAACTCTGCGTTCGGATTCTTGTCAAAATGCCTCGGCGGGAATCCCCATGAGCGTCTCCGCGCCGGCCTCGATCTTTCGCCGCAGCGCCGAGGCGAGCGGCAGCTCCCTCTGGCCATAGAAGCGCGCGATAGTGAGCTTGGCTTCGTAGAAGTCCCTGCCCTCCTTGCCGCCTCCGGCCGAAATCGCGGCAGCCGCCGCCCGCGCCATCTTCAGCCACATCCAGCCTAGCGCCACCAGCCCCATCAGATCCATGTACGCATAGGCGCCGGCGCCGGCATTGTCGGGATCGGCCATTCCGTTCTGGGCCAGCCACATGGTCGCTGCCTGGAGGTCCTGCAGGGCCGGCTCCAGCGCTTCGGCGACGCCCGCGGGGTCGCCCGCCTGCTTCGCTTCGGCAATGTCGGCGCCCACCAGCTGGAAGAAGGTCCGGACTGCGCGCCCGTTGTCGCGCGGGAGCTTGCGGCCGACCAGGTCCATCGCCTGGATGCCGTTGGTTCCCTCGTAGATCTGGGTGATGCGGGCGTCGCGGACGAACTGCTCGAGGCCGTGCTCGCGGATATAGCCGTGCCCGCCGAGCACCTGCTGGGCATAGACTGCGGCCTGGAATCCCTTGTCGGTCAGATAGCCCTTGATCACGGGGGTCACGAGGCCGAGCAGGTCGTCCGCCTGCTGCCGCTCCGCTTCGTCGGGCGAGCGGCGCAGCAGGTCGACCAGCAGCGAGCCCCACAAGCACAGCGCGCGTCCGGCCTCGTTCCAGGCCCGCGACTCCATCAGCATGCGGCGCACGTCGGGGTGGACGATGATCGGATCGGCCCGCGCGTTCGGATCGCGCTCCGACTCTTTGAGCGCGCGGCTCTGGCGCCGCTCGCGGGCGTAGATGGCGGCGTTCTGATAGGCCGCCTCCCCCTGCGCGAGGCCCTGGAGCCCGACGCCGAGCCGCGCGGCGTTCATCATGATGAACATCGCCTGGAGCCCCTTCTCGGGCTCCCCGACCAGCCAACCCTTCGCCCCGTCATAGTTCATCACGCAGGTGGGGTTGCCGTGAATGCCCATCTTCTTCTCGAGCGCGCCGCACGAAAGGGCGTTGCGCTCGCCCAGGCTCCCGTCGTCGTTCACGAGGAACTTGGGGACGACGAAGAGGCTGATGCCCTTCACATTGTCCGGCGCGCCCGCGCGCTTGGCCAGCACGAGGTGGATGATGTTCTCGCTGAGGTCGTGCTCGCCCGACGAGATGAAGATCTTGGTTCCCGTGATCGAATAGCTGCCGTCGTCGTTCGGCTCGGCGCGGGTCTTGAGCAAGCCGAGGTCGGTCCCGGCGTGCGGCTCGGTGAGGTTCATGGTGCCGGTCCATTTGCCGCTCACCATGTTCGGCAGGTAGCGCTGCTTGAGCTCCTCCGAGCCCTTGAGCACGAGCGATGCGATCGCTCCGCTGGTCAGCCCCTGGAACATCTCGAAGGCGTGATTCGCCGAGAGGACATATTCGCTGACCGCGGTCCCGATCACCTGCGGCATTCCCTGCCCGCCGAATTCCTCCGGAGCGGTGAGCGTCGGCCAGCCTGCTTCGACCCACTGCTCCCACGCTTGCTTGAACCCGGGAGCCGTGGTCACCGACCCGTCCTCGGTGCGCTTGCAGCCGGCCTCGTCGCCGACACGGTTCAGCGGCTGGAGAACGTCCTCGCAAAAGCGGCCGGCCTCTTCGAGGATCGCCTCGACAACGTCCGACGAGGCGTTGGCGAAGCCGGGGAGGTTCGAATAGCGGCCGATGTCGAGCACTTCGTCGAGGATGAAGCGGGTCTCGCGTACGGGTGCGCGATAGGTCGGCATGAGCGACTTACTCCTTTGTCAGTACCGTATTGCGCGGCCGGTTCTCCGTCCAGCCGCTGTAAATGTCGGGTGGCGCATATTAGATACGGCGACGAAAGGACCTTTCATGAAGCGCCTGCTGCTGATCCCGCTTTTGCTGCTGAGCGCCGCGCCTGCCCAGGCGGCGAAGACGGAAACCGCCGTCCTTGCCGGAGGCTGCTTCTGGGGGATGGAGTGGGTCTTCGAGCATGTGAAGGGCGTGACCGGGGTCGTCTCCGGCTATGCCGGCGGCAGTTCGGGGGACGCGCGCTACGACAGGGTGAGCTCGGAAACGACCGGCCACGCCGAGGCGGTGAAGATCAGCTTCGACCCGTCGCAGATCAGCTACGGCAAGCTGCTCGAGGTCTATTTCACCGTGGCGCACGATCCCACCCAGGTGAACCGGCAGGGTCCGGACGTCGGCTCCAGCTACCGCTCCGCCATATTCCCCCAGTCGCCGCAGCAGGAACGGTTCGCCAGCGCCTATATTCAGCAGCTGAATGCAGCCCATATCTGGAAGCGGCCGATCGCCACCAGGATCGAGCATGGCGGTTTCTACCCTGCGGAGGCCTATCACCAGCACTTCGCGGCAACCCACCCCTACTTCCCGTACATCATGGTGAACGACCGTCCGAAGATCGCCGCGCTGAAGAGAAAATTCCCCGCTCTTTACAAGGGCTAAGGCGGCTAAGCGGTTAAAATTTCACGGTTTATTCATCGCGGGGGCGACAAAGGACCGCCCGCGCCCTATATGGCGCGCGACACAGCGAAACGCGGGTAGCCGGGGACCCTTATTGATGCTGACGACCAATCCGTTCGATGATGACAAGCTGCACGAAGAGTGCGGGATCTTCGGCATCTGGGGCGCCGACAATGCGGCGAGCTTCGTCGCGCTCGGCCTCCACGCGCTCCAGCACCGCGGCCAGGAAGCGGCGGGCATCACCAGCTACGACGGCAGGCATTTCCACTCGCACCGCGCAATGGGCCACGTTGCGGGTAATTTCGACCGCGACGACGTGATGCGCCGGCTCCCCGGCTCGACCGCGATCGGCCACGTCCGTTATTCCACCACCGGCGAGACCGCGCTGCGCAACGTCCAGCCCTTGTTCGCCGAGCTGGCCGAGGGCGGCTTCGCCGTCGCCCACAACGGCAATCTTTCGAACGCCATGAAGCTCCGGCGCACGCTCAACCGGCGCGGCTCGATCTTCCAGTCGACCAGCGACACCGAGGTCATCATCCACCTCGTCGCGACCTCGCACCACGCCAACATGCTCGATCGCCTGACCGACGCGCTGAAGCAGGTCGAAGGCGCCTATTCGCTCGTCGTGCTCACCGATGAAGGCCTGGTCGCCTGCCGCGATCCCCTCGGCATCCGGCCGCTGGTCATGGGCAAGCTCGGCGAAGCCACGATCTTCGCCAGCGAAACCGTCGCCCTTGACGTGATCGGCGCCAGCTTCCTGCGCGACGTCGAACCCGGCGAGGTGATCCTCGTCAACGACAGCGGCATCCGTTCCTTCCGGCCGTTTGAAAAGGTGCCGCCGCGTCCGTGCATTTTCGAGCATGTCTATTTCTCGCGCCCGGATAGCATTGCGGAAGGCGTGTCCGTCTACGAGGTGCGCAAGAACATAGGCGGCGAGCTCGCGCGCGAGGCGCCGGTGGAAGCGGACTATGTCGTCCCGGTGCCCGATAGCGGCGTCCCGGCGGCGATCGGGTTCAGCCAGGCGAGCGGCATCCCGTTCGAGCTTGGGATCATCCGCTCGCATTATGTCGGCCGCACCTTCATCCAGCCGAGCCAGGAAGTCCGCCATCTCGGCGTCAAGCTGAAGCACAATGCAAACAGCGCGCTCGTGGACGGCAAGAGCATCGTCCTCGTCGACGATTCGATCGTGCGCGGCACTACCAGCGTGAAGCTGGTGCAGATGATGCGCGATGCCGGCGCGCGCGAGGTGCACATGCGGATCGCCTCCCCGCCGACGCGTCACAGCTGCTTTTACGGCGTCGACACGCCCGAGCGCGCAAAGCTCCTCGCCGCGCAGATGAGCGTCGAGCAGATGCGCGATTATATCAACGCCGACAGCCTCGCCTTCATCTCGATCGAAGGGCTTTATCGGGCACTGGGCGAGGAGCGGAACGCCGCGCTGCCTCAGCGCTGCGACGCCTGCTTCACCGGCGCGTATCCGACGACGCTCACCGACGTCGCCGAGAAGGACAAGGGTGTCCCGCTGTCTTTGGTCGCGAGCCGCTAGCCGCTAGAGGCGGCGGTCATGACTGATTCGAAGCCTCACGAGGGCAAGCTCGCGCTCGTCACCGGCGCGTCGCGCGGCATCGGCGCCGCCACCGCGGAAGCGCTCGCTGCGGCGGGCGCTCACGTAATTCTCGTCGCCCGCACCGCGGCTGCGCTCGAGGAAGTCGAAGACCGAATCCACGCGGCCGGCGGCACCGCGACGATCGCGCCGCTCGACCTCACCGAAGGCGAAAGCATCGGCAAGCTCGCTGTCGCGGTGGCGGAGCGCTGGCAGAAGCTCGACCTCCTCGTACTGAATGCCGCGATGCTGGGGTCGCTCACCCCGGTCCAGGATATCGACCCCAAGGAATATTCGCGGCTGCTGAGCCTCAACCTGCTCGCCAACCAGGCGCTGATCGCCGCCTTCGATCCCCTGCTGAAGCGCGCCGACAAGGCTGACGTGGTTGCGCTGACAGCATCCGTCGGATCGGAGCCGCGCGCCTTCTGGGGCGCCTACGGTTCGTCGAAAGCGGCGCTCGAAACGCTGCTCGGCGCTTATGCCGACGAGACCGAGCATAGCGGCCGTATCCGCGTCCACATCGTCGATCCCGGCGCGACTCGCACACGGATGCGCGCGCTCGCCTTCCCCGGCGAGGAGCCGGAGAGCGTCAAGCCTCCCGAGGTGGTGGCGAGCGCGATTGTCGAGCGGCTGACCGCCGAGGCTCCGACCGGCGAAAAGGTCAGGGTCGAAGCCTAACGGAGCTGCTGTTCCGCCTCCGTCCCGGTCTGCTATCGAGGCGCGACTCGGGAGGGATTGAACATGCTGAAATCGCTGAAGCTTGTCGCCGCGCTCAGCGCGGCAGCAATCGCGATGCCTGCGGGCGCGCAGCAACTGCGCCCCGATCAGGTCAAGTTCCGCGAATTGTACAAGGAGCTGGTCGAAACGAACACGACGCTCTCCGTCGGAAGCTGCACGCAGGCGGCCGAGCAAATCGCCGCGCGCCTGAAGCAGGCCGGCTACAGCGACGACCAGATCACCCTCTTCTCCGTTCCCGACCATCCCAAGGAGGGGGGGATCGTCGCTGTCCTGCCCGGCACGTCGAAGACCCTGAAGCCCATCCTCCTCCTCGCCCACCTCGACGTCGTCGAAGCAAAGCGGTCCGACTGGACTCGCGACCCGTTCACGCTGGTCGAAGAGAATGGCTATTTCTACGCCCGCGGCTCGGCCGACGACAAAGCGATGGCGGCCATCTGGGCCGACGACATGATCCGCTTCAAGCAGAGCGGCTACAAGCCGAAGCGCACGATCAAGATGGCGCTGACCTGCGGAGAGGAGACCACCTACGCCTTCAACGGCGCCCAGTGGCTCGCGCAGAACCGCCCCGACCTGATTGCCGCGGAGTTCGCGCTCAACGAGGGCGGCGGCGGCGACACCGACGGCCACGGCAAGTTGCTGCTTCAGGAAATGCAGGTCGGCGAGAAAGCCGCGCAGAACTACAAGCTCGAGACGACTAACCCCGGCGGCCACAGCTCGATCCCCGTCCCCGACAATGCGATCTACGAGCTTGCCGCGGACATCGGCCGCATCGCCGCGTACGAGTTCCCGCTCGAGATGAACGACACGACGCGAGCCTTCTTCAGCAAGACCGGGGCCTCGCGGAATGACGCGATGGGCAAGGCGATGGTCGCGCTCGCCACGAATCCCAACGACAAGGAAGCGGAGAAGATCGTCAACACCGACCGGACCTATCATTCGATGCTTCGCACGACCTGCGTCGCGACGCTTCTCGAAGGCGGCCACGCCAACAATGCGCTGCCGCAGCACGCGGAAGCGAACATCAACTGCCGCATCTTCCCCGGGCACAGCGTCGAGGAGATCCAGGCGAAGCTCGCAGAAGTCATCGCCGATCCGAAGGCGAAGCTGACGCCTGTTCCGCCGATTCGCCCGATCGCCAAGTCGCCGCCGCTCGATCCCAAGGTCATGGGTCCGGCGATCGCTCTCTCGGAGAAATATTTTCCGGGCGTTCCGGTCATTCCGTCGATGTCGACGGGCGCGACCGACGGCATCTTCCTCGAAGCGATCGGCATTCCGACGTACGGCGTGCCCGGCCCCTGGTTCGACCCGGACGGGAACGGCGCGCACGGCCTCAACGAGCGGATCGAGGTCAAATCGCTCTATGTCGGACGCGATTACCTGACCGACCTCGTGAAGGCCTACGGGGGCTGATCGAAGGGAGCGGGAACCCGTTCCCGCCCGTCGTCATCCAATCCTCCAGCAACCAAGCGGGAGGAACCTAGATGATACGCACTGCTCTTTTGCTCACCGCCGCCGGCGCGCTCGCCGCGGCGACTCCGGCGCTTGCCGCCGGGCCGACCGACCCGCAGATCGCCCACATCGCCTACACGGCAGGCAATCTCGACATCGAGGCGGCCAAGCAGGCGCTGAAAATGTCGCACAATCGCGCGGTCCGGGACTTCGCGCAGGAAATGGTCCGCGACCATGAAGCGGTGAACGCGAAGGCGCTCGCGCTGGTGAAGAAGCTCCACGTGACGCCCGAAGCGAACGCGACGAGCACCGGCCTCACCAAGGCCGCCGCTGCTGAGCGCGCGAAGCTCAGCCATCTCAAGGGCGCCGCGTTCGACCGCGAATATGTGAACAACGAGGTCGCCTTCCACAAGACTGTGAACGGCGCGCTCGCCTCAACCCTCATTCCATCCGCCAACAATGCCGAGCTGAAGTCGCTGCTCGAGACAGGGCTGACCCTGTTCAAGGAGCACCAGGCGCATGCCGAGCATCTTGCGGCGAGCCTGAAATGACACTCCAGCCGCGGCTTCGCCCCCTGTTGGCCGCGGTTGCGGGCGTGGGGGGGGGGGGGGTGTTTGGGGGACCCGGCGCCGCCCCCCCCCCCCCCCGCGCGGGGGAGACAAAGAAAAAATAG
>JBLNCZ010000017.1:0-17971 GCA_050261135.1 Bacillota bacterium | reverse complement strand
AGTCCAACATGCAGTTCCATCGGCCATGTTCCTTCCTGCTAACCAGCCTGTCTCAGGCCGGCGGGAAGGCTCTCTGGAATCCGCCCGTCGTCAAGCGCGGGCCCGGCCGATTACGAGAGCCATCACTCCCCTGCCTCACCACTCCTCATCAAACGCCCTCATTCTTTGGCATTACCGTCGCTGCCATCGACGCCGACGGAGCGCCGGATCGCATTCCTGGCCGCATTGGCATTCTGCCACCTGGCCCGATCGTTCGAGCTGGCGATCGCCTGCCAGAAATTGTCGAACGGCCAGCGCTCATCGGCAAAATTGGCGAGGAAAGCGAGGGTGAACCGAAGCGCCAGACTCCGGCGCACTGGCCCATCACTTGCCTGGTTGGCAGCCTCATCCACGGCCGCCAGGGCACGCTCCCTCAGGTCCGCCATTCCGAATCTGCGCATGGAGAACAAATAGAGAACGTTCACGCCACGAGGAAGCTGCTTCAGCGAACGGATTCGGGGCATCAACGACGGTCCGGCGAGTAAAAGGAAAGCGGGAGCGACGCCGCCGCGCCACTCCCGCCAGAGCTTATTCGACGATGCTATCGCGCGTGAATGAAGGCGTATTCCGCCTCCTCACCGGCGCCGAACGCGCGCTTCCAGAGCAGGTCGACCGCAGCTCCTTCGCCGTCGACCAGGCAGATTCCGGCGTGCCAGCGACCGTCCAGAACGCTGAGAAACGCGACGCGCGAGACGTCCTCGGACATGCTTTCGTCACCAGGAAGGGCATCGACATACTGCCCGAGATAGCGCTCGAGGACGCGCGACTCCCACAGAAAGTCTGCCGGTTCGGCCTCGAGAATCCGGTCCGCGAGAATGCCCCCGAACTCCGCGCGGAGCGCATCGATCCGGGCATCGCACCGCCGCATAGGCTTCATGGAAATGATGTTCATCGCCGTCTCCTTTGATCGCCTTCGGGATTGAAGACGGCGCATCAGGAGCGGGGGGCGGAGCGCCTGTCAGGGACGCGAACAGCGCCGCGAAGCGGGGCGTGGGGGAGCCGATTTGCGAAAGCAAATTGGGGGGGACCGCGCATCCTTGAGAGGCGTTCCGGCGTCCGCCACACTGGGCCTCTACGAGACGAAACCCCCTCCCCATCGCGGGCTCTCCTCTCTA
Organism: Bacillota bacterium; assembly: GCA_050261135.1. Taxonomy (GTDB): domain Bacteria; phylum Pseudomonadota; class Alphaproteobacteria; order Sphingomonadales; family Sphingomonadaceae; genus Sphingomicrobium. The sequence goes on along the minus strand of JBLNCZ010000017.1, from coordinate 16,817 downwards.
CCGTACCGCTGCGGCAACGACGTCACCGGTCATCGTGGCTGAGCATAGGAAAAGCCCCGGCAGCCGAAGCCGCCGGGGCGTGAAACCGGCCTTCAGGACGCGAGTTCGTCCTCGAGTTCGAGCTCCGGCTCGGGCGTGTCCTCGTCGACGTTCTGGCGAGAACGACCGAGGAACTGGACATCGTCGGCAATCACTTCGCAGCCGTAGCGCGCAACGCCCTCGCGATCCGTCCAGCGGGTGTAATGAAGCCGGCCGCGGATCGAAACGAGCATGCCCTTGGTCGCATGCTGAGCGACCACACGCGCCAGACCGTTGAAGCAGGTGACGCGGTGCCATTCGGTGTCCTTGGCGGTGAAGCCGCTCTCGTCCTTGTAGGTCTTGCCGTCGCTGTCGCGCTTGGGCCGGCTGGTGCCTAGACTGAGGCTTGCGACATCCGTGCCGCCGTTGGTCGAGCGGAGCTCGGGATCGCCGCCGAGATTACCGACGAGAAGAACGATGTTGGTCATTGGAAGTCTCCTGATTCCTGCCGGCGGGACTGCCCCGTCGACGGCCCGGAGAAGCGCGCGCGAAGCGGCGCAGCGCACCGAAGGGTAACCCCGAAGCAAGGCGGGAGCGGGCCGGCCGAAGGCCAACACGGGCCGCAGCGAAGCGGGTTGCGCAGCGCCGCCGCCGCGCGAAGGAGGGCTGAAGAAGGAGATGGGTGCTGGCCTGATCGGTGCGGATCAGTGGGCCGAATTGACAAACTTCGTCAGTCGGCAGCGCTTACGCGGCAGCGCTCCGCTCGAGCATCTGAATGCGCTCTTCGCAGATCTTCTGAACGACCCGCCCGAGCTCCTGGACACACGCCAAGACCCAGGCGAGTTCCTCATCGGAAATGCGATAGTGTCTAGAGTACCGGGCTTTCACGTAAGCGGCCTTTAGCTTTTCGAACAACGCCCGTTCCTTGCGCGTGTCCGTCGGCCAGACGTAGGTCAAACGGCGGTCGAGACGCTCGGCTTGTGTGCGGAGAAAGCCCAAGTTGTGAACGTGCGGCGTGTAAAACGTGCAGACGAGCAGGACGCAGTGATAGAGACTTTCGGTCGCTTGGTGCAGAAGGAACGCGGCCTTCTTGTTCCAGTGACGGCCCATCGCGAATTGAGCGGTTTCTAGGAACTGTGCGCTGCCCGACATCCACTCGTCATAGTACTCGCGCGCCATCGCGAGTGCCTGATCAGGCGTCTTCGGCTTGGGCTCAGCGAGCTCGCTATCGTCGCTCTGATAGATGGCGATGCCGTCCCTTGCGACATCCATGAAAAAGAAGCGCCCGTGCGCGAGCCCATCGTTCACCTCGTGAAGCGAGTGGACGATGAAGTTGACCGGCGTCTTCAATGTCTTCGTGATCGACAGCTCGCGATTGAGACGCTCCTCAGCCTTCGCCCAATATTCGACGCGGTCGGTCAGCCGCTCGTCGTTGACGACGATGAGCAGGTCGAAATCGGACTGATAGCCCTTCGCCGTATGCGGCTCGTCGACCCAGCCGCCGCGGGCATATGAGCCGTAGAGAATGATCTTGAGGATGCGCCCCTTCTTCTTCCAGTCCTGGGTCGCAAGCGCCCGCGCCTCCTCGAATTCCTCGAGGAGGATCCGCACCACGCGCTCCAGCTCGCGCTGCTTTGCCGCCGGCAGATGGTCGAGGTCGGTCCGCATGGCGTGTTCGTTCCCTTTTCTTTGAAGCGATGCAAGTCGCCGCTCGAACGGGCGCTGTCTCTGCTCTCAAACGGATCGGAGGATCATGGAGAGGTCGCGCATCGCTGCGGCCTAGAACCGACAACGAGACGCCCACAGCTATTCGAACGAGCCTACAGCGGCAACGCCTTTCGCCCTATCCTGAAAGGCATGAAACGCCCGTCAGAGCATCACTCCGTCGGTCATCGACCTGTTCTGCGGCTCAGGTGGATTGGTGCCGGCACTGTTCAAACGCGGACAAGCGCAGTGTCCTGTAAGGTGCCGACATGAAGTCGAATGTGACGGTCACGATCAACGTCAGTGCGAAGCTGGAGCGCTGTCTGTGGGCGATCGTCGCGCTCGTATTGCTGCTGTTACGTTAGTTGTCGGGTATCCACCGTATCAGGGAGGACGATTGTCGATGCGTAGGTTCGATGAAGTCGATGCCGTTGCGGTCATCTGGTGGAAGCGTGACGAATATCCCCGAATGCTCCAGATCATGGCCGACGCGCACAAGCTCCCGGTATCGTTCGAACAGTGGGAAGAGCGCGCCCATGAAGCGATCTCGATGATCACCAGCCAGGGCGGCAAGCCTGTTAAAGTCGACACGAGCCTGGATAAGTTCGTGACCTATTGCACGATGCACGGCCTGAAATTTGACGCGCACGGCCGAAGCCGGTTTGCCGCGGATCCGAGCAACTGGTCGGCGCGGAGCAAACATTGAAGCGCAGCGAGCCGTCAGTGTGCTAAGCGGGTTCTTTGACTGGAGGAAGCGATCTGACGACACGTTGCGCCGCCGCTTTTATGTCTTTCTCGGCTACGTTGCTGCCGGTGCGCTGGACCGAGCGACGAATGAAGGCTTCAGCTTCTTGAAGTGCTTGTTCCTTGCTCATGTGCAGCTCCCTATTTGTTGAGCGAATCCCAAGTGCGATCAATCACCAGCGCGGTGAAGAAGTCGATCCAATATTTCTGAGCGAGCTTCTTACTGTCGAGAACTTGCCGCAAGGGCGTATCGATCTCGACCGCCGCGCGCAGCGGCTTGGCGACGTCGTCCGGTCGGATTGTGCCGCCACCTAAGGCCTTCTTCGTATAATCATATGCGTCTTGGCAATTGGCCTGCCATGCTGCCTGATTGGCATTGAAGTGCCCAATCAGCCCGGCACGGTCCAGACGTTGCTCCATCTCGCGAGTGAGCGACATCAGCGCACCTCCAAAACGGTCATCAGTGCGGAAGCGATCCCCCAGATGAACGCGATAAACAGCAGGATTACCGCAATTGTGGCGCTGCATTCGGAGCCAATCCATTTGCCGACTACGGCAAGAGCCGAGCTGCTCAGGGCGAAAACAAATCCGATGAAGGCGAGCCAAATGCGCCGCTGATGGCTTAGGCGGACGCTGCCCTGCTGCGTCGTTTCATAAGATGCATAACTGGCGGCGATGCTACCCAGATATACCAGGATCAGACCGGCCAGTGCCGTTGCTGCACCGACCACTTCCCCGGCGACATTCAGACCATTCACCTTCCCCCCTTCCCCGAGCAGGAAAGAGAGAATCATGCGGATTCCTGCGAGTCAATTCAAAGTAGCGTTCTGTGTTGCTGCACCGCTCAGGCGAGCTCCCGGCCGAGCTTCGGATTGGTGCCCAGCGGACCGCGCCGGTCGACGACGGCGACGCCCTTCTGCTTGGCCTGGATGACAAGCCGCTCGACTACGCCGCTGCCTGCGAACGCGATAACGTAACGCGGATTCAGCGACAGCATCTGCTCGTTGCGACGGAAGCCGGCCCGCTGCCCCAGGCGCCGGTCGAGGCTGAATGCGACCTGCGGAACCTTGCGCTGCTCGGCCCAGGAGGCGGCAAGCCGGTCGACACCTTTGCTGTCGCCGCCATGCACGAGCACCAGGTCAGCGACGTTCTCGCGGACGCGGTCGAGCGTCGCCCACAAGTTCGACGCGAGCGTCTTCGCCTCGGCATCGGTCGGAAACGTCAGCCGACCGCCGGCGAATACGACCGGCGTTCCCTCAGGAAGGATGGCCTTGCGGCGCCGCTCAGCCCGGGCGCGCAGGAACTCGCGGCCGTCGATCACTGCAGAGGTAAGCTTGGCCGAATGGCAGAGGCGCGAGCTCCCCGCCGGCCTCCACGAGGAGCCCGTTTCATCGAGGTAGAGAGCAGCGGCGACCTCGCGCAGGCTCTCCAGGCCGATCATCGCAGCCTCAGCGGCACGCGCGCGGTCCACCTGCTCCTCCAGCTCAGACGCATGCACTTCCGAGCCATCGTTTGACGCGATGAGGCAGCGGATCTCATCCGTCGCCCGGTCGATCTGCGCCGAGCGTTTCGCAGCCGCGCGATGGAAGAGGTTCACGAAGCCCCAGGCAATTTCCTCGGCATCCTGTTCGAGTGCCGTCTCCGGGAACAGCTGGAACAGGTCGGACCAGACCCCCGCAAGGGTCTGCCCTACGGCGTCGTCAGGCGGCAGGTCGCGGGTGCGATCGGCAGGTGGACGCTGAACATTCAAGGTGCCGAGCTCGAGCTGGGCCAGCTGTGCGGCAAGGGTCGTGCGCATGGTTTCGTCTCCGTTGGATGCGTCGGACCATCCGGCGCCCGCGTCCCCTCTGGCGCGCCGCAACAGCTCGACCGCACCGCGCGAAGCGCGGGAAACTCAAGGCCGAGGCTGGCGCGGGCAGGCCGTGAGGCCAACACGGGCCGAAGGCCGCCGGGTTGCGGGAGAGCCGCGGCGGGCCAGGACGCCTTCGGCGCCGATCTGGTCTGCTCTCGGCGGGACTCAGAAATGCGGAGCCCCTAGGCAGCGGAGGTGGCGGCGCGGCGTGGAAGGATTCACCGCAGGTGGTAGAGGTACCCTGATGAGCGATGACGTTCCTTCAAGCTTCTCCGATTCACCGAGTGCCGACCTCGCAGACCTCGTGGATTTCCCACGCGAGACACTCGACATCGAGCTCAAGGCCTGGATGGATCTCGACAATCGCCTGGCACAGGCAAAGCTCGCCCGGCATATCGCCGCATTGGCCAATCATGGCGGCGGTTACTTGGTATTCGGCTTCGAGGACGATGGCACTCGGTGCCCCGAACGTCCGACGGATCTTGGAGCTTTCAACCGGGACAGGTTCGCGTCGATCGTCAGGCGTTATTTGACTCCGGCGTTCCAGTGCGATGTGACGCTGGCCGTCGCGAATGATGGTGTTTCCTTCCCGATTGTGCGGGTGCCGTCCCATGGCGCTGTCCCGGTCGCGGCGAAGGCTGACGGGCCGCACGAGGGCCGGCAAGGGCCGCAAGGCATTACCAGCGGCGCTCATTATATCCGCAAACCGGGTCCCGAGAGCGCTCCAGTCATAACCGCGGAGGAATGGCGACCGCTCATCCGACGGTGCGTCCTGAACGACCGAGACCAGCTACTTAGCGAGATTGCGATCGCCGTGCAGCCCGGCACGCGAGCGATCGAGCCTGCGGCGGAGGACCGCCTCAAGAACTGGCATGAACACAGCGAGCACAATTATCTCGCAATCCTGGAACGCGCCTATCCGGTCGCCTGGCCAGTCGATCTGGTCGGCAACCGATGTCAGCTCTCCTACCTCATCATCTCCGACGGCAAGGAAGCCATCCCAGGAGGCAAGCTCCGTGAAGTTCTCGAGGAGATCAACCATGGGGTTCGCCAGACGGTCTGGACGGGTTGGAGCATGTTCTTCCCGTTCACCCGGCCCGAGATTGCCGCCTCGCTCCATCCGGAGTTTGCGGACGGCATGGGCGCGGAAGTCCTCGAAACCGACCTGGTCAGCGGGGAACTGCAGGCCGGTCTCCCCGATTATTGGCGGGTTGCCGCCGACGGTCGTGCGACGATCTTCCGGCCGTATCGGGAGGATGAGACCAGTAAGAGACCGCCCGGTAGCTGGCTAAGCCCCGAGACAGTGATTCGCGAAACGGCGGAGCTGGTTAGCCACGGACGCCTCCTCGCCGAACGTTTCGATACCGCAATCGCGATCACCTTCCGCTGCTCATGGCTGGGGTTGGCCGGCCGGGAGATCGACGACTTCGGAAGCGCCTACTGGTCGCCCGGACGCATCGCCAAAGCCGATCAGCGCACGACCACCGGAACGTGGGCTTTGCCGGCTCTCGCCGCGAGTTGGCATTCGGCAGTCGCTCAGCTCGCCTGCCCGGTCCTCGCGCTGTTCGGTTTCAATGATTGCGGCGCCGAGCTCGTGCAGGGTCTGCAGCCGCGATTCATCAAACTGGGACCCAACGACTGACCTCGCCACCGGCTGAAAACGGCAGGGAATCCGGGCGACGATCCGTTCCGGCGTGAAGCCGGCTGCAATCGCGGCGGAAAGTAGGACGCGCCTGCATTTCCCGTTGGACGCGCCCTCCGTACGGTTTTCACAAGGTCCGGTGCGCCGTTCCAGCCGGTGGCGAGGGTGGGCGGCTCCCCTCCCGAGAGCCGCCCGTCGAGGAACTACCAGGAGACGTCAGGCAGCTTCCTCGATGTTGGCGGACGGCTCATTGCCGTCCAGCTCCGGATCGCTCCCTTCACTCTCCTCCGCGGTGTGATGGGGTTGCTTACCGCCGTCAGCAGGGTCATCCTCCCACGGCGGCGTTTCGTCGGCATTGGCCGCGGCGGGCTCAGGCGTGGCGAAGCGCATCGGCTCAGGGACCCAGGCGAGCGCCCGTTGCTTCAGCTCGACCTCGGCGATAACTTCGCCGGCGAAGATCCGCTCGGCCGACTGCGAAAGCTCAGCCTTCTTCAGGCCGGTGTAGCGCGAGGCAAACGCCGGGCCGCCGACTTCCTCCAGCGCGGCGAGCGTCACCGTCTTCGGCACCCGGTCGAAATAGTTGGCGCCGGTCGGCCTCCACCATTTCGAAATATCGATCCCGAGCAGCTTGCCGAGATGATCGTGCAACACGCAGCGGCGTTCGCCTGAGGCGTTCGCGCTCGCTTCCAGGGTGCGTGCAACGGCATGGGCGAGCCACGCGGCCCGGGCCGTTTTCGGCAATGTGCGGAAGGCGTCGAACCGCTCGGAACGTGTTCTTCCCGAGGTCCAGCTGCGGTCCAACCGGTCGCCCATCTTCGCCTGTGCGAGCGTCGCCCTGGCCTCCGGCGTCTTGAACCCGAACACCGGGTCGGACGGCGAAAGCGCAAGCAGGGACGATCCGCTGGGCTCGCTCGAAAGGACGGCCTCGCGGTCCACCATCAGGAAGGTGGCGAGGTCGAGGGCCACCTCCGGATTGGCCGCAACAGTGGCCGCGAGAATGTCGCGGCGCTGGATGGCGAGCTCGTCGATCAGGGCGCGCGAGAGCGGCTTCGGCTGATCGCTCGCCTTGGCTTCTGGGACCGGCCGGTCCCCGTCTAAAGACTGGCCGGCTGACCGCTCGCCATCCCCGGCTTCCGGCTCCGACTGCACCTCGGCGTAGAAGACACGGTCGAGCCGCGCTTCCCCGTTGTCGTCGAGCATGAGGAAGGCGCCAAGCCTCGGCCTCAACTCCTCATCGATGACCGGCGGCTTGTCGCGTAGGATTTCGATTTCGCAGTCGAGCTCGGGCACCTTGTCCTCGGCTTCCCGGCGCTCCTCGTCGGGCGTGTCCTCGGCGTCGATCACAAGGATGAGCGCGTCGATCTCAGCCTCGGCCGCGACGATGTGCGCCTCCTCCTCGGCGGTGAGCGGCTCCCGATCGGGAACGATCCGCCGCAGGCCCGCGGTCAGCTCGCAAGGCACCCAGGGCTCCAGCGTCGGGCGCACCCAGGCAAGGCCCACCTCGGCGGCCTTCTCGACAGCTAGGGCTTCCATCCTCTCGCCCGCGAGCCGCTCGAGCAGGGGAAGGTCGAGCCAGCGCTCGCCGGCGTCCTCGGAGAAGAGGTCGCGCTCGATGCGTCCACCGGCGGCGACATAAGCGTCCTCGCCGACAAGCCGCGCCCGGCGATCGTTGGGACCTGCGGTCGCCTGGGTCATCATCCGCCGGATGCTGTCGGGATGATTGCCGGAATAGCTCCCGTTGAGCTGGTCGAAGACCCAGGCCTGCCGTTCGCGATCTGGCGTGGCGGCATAGGCCTTGGCGACGTCGAGGCTGATCTCGCCGGCCCCGAGCGCGTCGAACACAGCTGGTGCCAGAGAGGAGAGCCGCAGCCGACCCTCCACGAAGCGGACCGTGAGCCCGAAGCGCCGCGCGATTCCCTCGACGTCGGCGCCCTGCTCGATGAGCTGCCCAAACGCGAGGCACTCGTCGGCGGGGTTCATGGCAAGCCTCTGGAAGTTCTCGGCGAGGCTCGCCTCGCGGGCATCGTCCATCTCCCCGTCGAGGATAAGGCAGGACACCTCGTGATCGGCTTCGAACACGCCGTCGTCGACAAGGGCTTTCAGTGCTCGGAGCCGTCGACCGCCGGCTTCGACCGTGAAGCTTCCTTTCGGTTTCCTGGCCGGCGCAACGACGAGGTTCTGGAGCAGCCCGCGGGCCGCGATGTCGGCCTTCAGCTGAATGTCGGCCTGTTCGGCGCTGCCGCGGCGAACGTTTCGCGGCGAGGGCATCAGTTTGTTCAAGGGGATGGACTTGATCATGGTCTTGTCTCCGTTCCTGGAGCCGGCGCGGACCATCCGCGCGCGTCGCTCCGGGCGAAGACCGCCCCCTCTTCTCTGCTGTGAGGAGCCGCGGGCACCGTCAGAGGCCGAGCAGGCGTTCCCACCAGCGGCGCGGTTCGTCGTCGAGCTCCCGGCACAACCGGCAGATCGCTTTCGCCATGTGCCGTTCCACTTGCCCGACAGTGAGGCCGGTCCGGTCGGCGATCTCCTGGTAGGACATGTCGTCGAGGCGGTGCGCGAGAAAGATCTCGCGCGTCGGGCGCGGGAGCTTCAACATGGCCCGCTCGAGTTTCTTAAGCAGTTCGGGGTCCGGGTTGGGATCGTCGGCCACGGAAGGTCTCCTTTGGACGTGATCCGCGCGGCGTTGACGCGCTGCGCGGCGCCCCCCGGGCCGCCGCCTCCACTCTTGTGAGGGTGCCTCGCTGACGAACTTGGCGGGTCTCCAGCGAACCGCGCGCCGCAGCGCGTTGCGGCCATGCCCCGCTCCGGCCGATGGCGCGCTGGCAGCAATCAGGAGGTTCCATGCCGACGGAAAGCCCCGCGCGCATTCTGCGCCTGAAAGCCGTGCTCGAGCGGACCGGCCTCAGCCGGTCGACGCTATATCGAAAGATGCAGGAGGGCACGTTCCCGAGGGCGCTGCGGATTTCCGCACGGTGCACGGGTTGGCGGGAATCCCACGTCGACGCGTGGCTACGGAATCCCGAAACCTATCCGCTGCTGCGATTGCCGCGCGATCCGCTCGCACTCGGGTTCGACTGAGGCCCGTAACACATCCCGATAGCCACAGTGGCTGCTTGGTTTGCAGGAACAGAGGCCCATAAACGAGTAAACCCCGGCAGCCGAAGCTGCCGGGGTTCCATGCTTCTTTCCTCTTTCGAGTTCGGAAGCACAAGGCAACAATACACGACGCCGACCGCCGTTCCACCTGAATTGCGATCCCAGAGCCAGAAATCTGTGAGCGAATCTGTGTGTCCGGCTGGGGATAAATCCAGGCCGCCGGATCATTAAGAAATTCGTGGAGCGGAGCCGGATAAGGCATTAGTCAGACGACAATCATCGAGGATTTTTCGAGCGATGACGCGAAGCACCCAACGGGTTCTCAAACGCCTGGGGCGGGTTGCGCTGATCGAGACTGCGAACCCTGTACTTGGCATAGGCTATTCCTTGAGAATCGGGAGCCTCGGCCTCTGGAATGGCGAGAGCCTGGAAGAGGCAGAACGGGAGTTTGAGAAAGCAACCGCCGCGCTCCGGGTCTAGATGCGTCCTGGGTCGCCCCGGCCCGCAACTTTTGGCCGTTAGCGGACCGTCTTGTTACTGCAGCTTCCGACCCATTCCCGCCATTAGCGAGAGATCTGTTTCCGACCCAAAGCGGACATTAGCGAGCTCCGGATTGCTGCCTCAGTTCTTGCCGTGGCGAACCTCGACGCGGGTCCCCGGCTTCGCATCAAGCACAGTCACGCTGGCGTCGAGTTGCTTTGATAGGGCTTCGACGATCCCTGTGCCAAGACCTGTCTTCTCGCCTGCCGGCATTCCCAAGCCATTATCCGACACGGACAATAGCCAGTTTCCCTTTTTTGATGCGAATGACACGGTGATTTTGCCGCCCACTGTCTCATCTGAAAAGGCGTGCTTGATCGCGTTGATCACCAGTTCCGTCACGATTAGGCCCATGCTCACCGACACATCAGAGTTCGTAGTCGTGTCATCGACGACGGCCTCGATAGTGAGCCTCTTTGGGTCGCCAATCATTGACGCAGATATGCTTCGGCACAGGTCAGTGAAATATGTGCGAAGCTCAACGGATTTCAGCTGCGTGACTGCCAGCTGCTTCTGAAGCGTCGCGATCGACATGACCCGGCTGTGCGCGTCCTGGAGATACTGACGCGTCTCCTCGGACGAAACGCGCCGAGCACTTTGCATCAACACGCTTGCGATGATCTGCAGGCTGTTGGCGACACGGTGCTGAAGCTCCTGAAGGAGAACCTGCTTCTCACGGATGAGGTCGTCCTTCTGCTTTTCGGCCAGGCGAGCCGCCGTGATATCGGTCGCCGCGAGCACGACACGCGCTTTTCCAATATCGAAATAGTCGAGCTTGTGAGCACTTAATATGAGACGACACGTCTCTTTGCCCTTGCGGACAAGATCCATCTCATAGGCGTCAATATCGGCTGCTCCAGTGATGGTAGCACGAAGCAGGGAGTTGAGTTGTGGAACGTCCCATTCACCGGTCCCTAAATCGACCAGCTTGCGATTGACGATCGTCGTCGGGTCAAGATTGAACGTGTTACAGAATGAGTCGCTTGCACCAATGACGACCGCATCGTCATCGAGCAGGAGCAGCGGAGCCTTCGATGACTGAACTAGGGCCATGGCCAGACTGGCCACTGTCTCGTTGGGGAGAGGCATCGTTTCAACCATCCCTGCTGTCCAAGGTCAGCTTGGTCGCATCTCTTATGTGATCCGCGCTGAATGGCTTCTCAACCAATGCATGCCCCGGCATCCTTATCCTGACCTCTCCGGGACTCCCGGTAATGAAAATGACCGGTATTGGCCGCTCAGAACAAATTGACTGAACGGCCGTGATGCCACAGCCCGGCCTTAGCTCGACGTCGGCGGTGATCAGGTCCGGACACCTTCGCTCTGCCGCCGCCACCGCTTCCTCCGCCGACACGGCGATGTCGAACGATGCGAAGCCGCAGCCACGCAACGCGTCCTCTATCGCAAGAGCGATCATGGATTCGTCTTCAATGATGAGTGCATGCATCGCATCGCTCCGTGAGCGGGGAGCGCGCCACGTCCCTCCAGCACCAAAGCCCAACTTAACTCGTTGGTGATACCGTATTAACGGGGAGAAGTATCATTCGTTGCAGGACGCCTTCCGATTGACTGTGGCGACCGGTTGGAATCTACGTTCCACCCGCTCCTGCCATAGCTCGGCATTGGCAGCTTTGGACCCATCTACGACATTCGACCCTTAGGTCTGCTTTCGATGAGACGCACCGGCTACCGACGCCTTCCGAATCTGGGTCTGCAGCGGAAGCTGGACTAACTTATCGCTTCGACCCGACGACGCGCAGGATCGGCACCTCGTGCCCGTCCTCAAGCTCAACTAGCTTTTCATAAAGGCAAGCCAGTTCGAGATGGATTGGGGCGGCTACTGAAGTCGCGGTGGAGGCGCGGTCTCGTTCGATCAGCGCACGCTCTCGGTAATATTCGCGTTCATTGGGCGACATATCGAGGTCTCCTGCCGCAGCGGGAGCTCTCAATTGTCTCTCGTTCGCCTGCCGTTAGCCGAGTTGCACTTTCGATTTCGCCATAGGTTAAGAGCGAGGGTGCTTCGCGCCAGGCGTCCACCGTCTCGCTGAATTTTGAGGTCGGCGATAGCGCTTGTTACGCCTCTTTCGTGGATTCGCAGAATTTGGCGGAAACGTGCGCTTCACATTGTAGAGGTTGCACGTCGCTTAGGCCCGGGACTTCAACAGCCTTTTCAGATCCCGGCGAAGCGAGTCCTTCAGATGGGCGTCAATATTCGTGCAGCCCTCCTGGTGCAGTTTGGCGCGGAGCTCTTCCATCGTTTCGCATTGCGGAGCCACCTCAAAGGCCCGCCTAACCGTATCAGTAACCATCAGCCGCACTCAACTTTAGTGGAAATCGATCGACCCGAGCCATTGTAACGTTGGCCTTTCGTAATGTCTGCTTTCCAGCCAAAGCTGCCGCGACAGTTTTGACCCATTGCGGATACTAGCGTCTCCGCTTTGTGTGCTCCCAAGCAGCTCTGAACGACAAGTCGGGATTCCGGTCCGGGTTGCTGAAACTCGTCGACGTTCGGGTACATTGCGCGCAGCGTTTCCACCTTCGTTGAAAGTCTGCCCGCCGTCGAACTCGGTTGGCCAACAAGGGTGTCTCAGCAGCAGTTCTGGTTCACATTGTTGAACTCGGCAGGTCAGCTCCTCTCTCAAATTTCCCACCGGAGGTCGGCCGAACCAAAGCGGGGAGCTTATCGCAACTAGTCGCCTGCGTCCCCATATCTAGAAGGCGGCTAGTGGCGCCTGACGCCTGAGCGGAGGAGAAATCCCATGCCTGATCCCGACAATGCGAAAGACAAGAGCTTTACCGCTTTTCGGTCAGCAGCCGAGGAGGCCGACACCAAGCTCGCCAACGACGCAGCAAAGCGGGAGGAGCAATCCTGGGACAATGAAGGCGGTCACATGAGCTCGACGAGCGGGCGGGTGACGCGCGCCTCAAGCGCCGACCTGCTGTATGTCGTTTTCTTGGAACATCACGGAAGCGAAACCAGCGAACACGCGTTCGCGACGATGCGAGAGGCCGAAGCGTTCATCAAGCGGAACACACCATTGCCAGGCGCCGTCCTTGCCACAACCTATGACCGACCCGCACCCGCGCTCGCAACATCTCCGACCGAAACGGAAAGCATCATGAATGATGAAGCCATTCTTGCGCGGCTGAAAGTCATTGACCGGCGATTGCGACAAATTTCGACAGACGATGCGGCATCCGTGCTGGCCGGCGGCCTGGCGATGGCGGGCATCAATGAACAAGAACGACTGCGGCTGGTTGCCGAGACGGAGCGTATCCTGGACGAGCTCGACGGCAAGTCTGGCGATTAACGCCGATCAATGGAGCAATCTAATTGGTTGCGGCGCAAACACCAGCTCGCGCTCGGTGCTCGGTCCTCACATGCGATGCTTCGACGGACGAACCCTTTCACGAACCACCTCACCGCGGATCACAGCCGTTTGCAACTTGTGTCTCATGGTATCGGCGCCAGCGCCACTCCGGCAGACTAACCGCACACCGCCGCCCAGTAGGGCTTCGATTGACGACACTCCAACCGCTGATTGAGCGCAATGCGCTCTCACGTCTGCTTCGCTCAACGCAAGTAGGATGACCCGACTCACCGCTTGTCCGCACGCTTGGCAGCCGCCAGGGCGTCTCGCGCCTGGGTATAACGGTATTCCTGCCAGACGAAGGTGTCGGCTGGAACGCGCTCGATGCCGTAGTGGTCGAGCTCGGCACTGCTCGGTTCAGCATTGGGGTTTGCACTCATGTCGATTCCTTTCGATCATTTTGCTCCAGACGTCCGCATGCGCTTCAATCGCCCGCGCCGGCATTCCGCAGCTTGACTGCTCGTGCTCCGCCGTCCGTCAGGACCAGCTCATACGATAAGCGCTGCCCAGAAACCGGATCGACGCTTCGTTGCCAAAGAGCGGGGCCCTTTTGAAAGCCGATAAGTCCGCCGGCGCGACTTGGGCAGATCGAACCGTGGCCGGTCGTGGCATCGAACGATTTTACGGTTCCGAAGTGTCTCACTGTTCATTGCACCTGCGGGGCCGGGCGGGGCTGTTCGGTTGCGGCCGCCCAGCAATTCTCGGGGATAGTTTCATTCCACGAAAGCGCAGCGTTGAAGCGGTATTCTGTCGAACAATACGGACACAGAATATCTGTTTCCTCTCCCATGTTGAGATAGACGTGCGGATGATCGTGGGGAGGCATCACACCCATACAATGAAAGGCTGCAACGCCGATCTGGATGCTGTTCACCCCGAGCTCGTTGAAGAACAGGGGGGTCTCAGGCGGAGAGCGGTGCTCCGTCGCCATCGTTAGAATGCCTTGCCTTCCATCCACTCGTGGACGTCGCCTTCAGCTTGATCCTGCGACTTGGAAGAGCGATCCTTAACCAGCGTAATCAGCTGGCGCTCGTTCTTGATGGTGGATGCATCGAAGTGCGTGAGGAAGGGCCAGCGCGCCTGCGCCTCGGCCATATATACCCGCTTGCGGACGACGATCTCTGCGCTGTCAGCACCAGTAAATCCAAACATCGCCCTTCTCCTCGATAATAATCTATCAAAATGTAAGGTGGTGATTGGCGAGAACTTTACTAGATGATCGACGAAATATTATTATCGGTGATTTAAAACTACGACGACTTATATTTTAGCGATGGTCTTGTTTAACTTGTCTGCAACGGCTATCTCTTCGTTGCTACCAGTCGCAATCGACGGTTTTGGGCGCTAAGCCGCACCTTCCTCCATCTTTGACGTCTCCTAGCGGCAGGGTGCCATTCCGGCGTCTGCCAACAAAGGAACTCACCATGAAATATTTCGGAACCGTCAGCTCGTTTGACGCCGGTAACGGCCACGGCGAGATTAAGCCGGAGACCGGCGGCGACATGCTTCGCTTTGAGCGGAGCGCCTTCTCGTGGGAAAACAACGCGGTCCCGACCGTCGGGCAGCGTCTTTCCTATGACGTGGGCACGAACCCCGAGCGCCAGCCCTGCGCGCTCAACCTTCAGACCATCTAGCCAACTGGCGGGAACGGCGGCGAAGATCGTTCCCGTTCTCGCTCTTCGACGCTGATCGTTCGAGCCTCAAGGGGTCCGGGTGGTTGGCGGTGCGACCGCCTCCCCCGGACCGGGGAGCCAAAGGAACATCCGATGAAAATGATTTATACCCTGATGGCCGGCGTTGCCGCGCTTTCGCTCGCGGCGCCCGCCTCGGCCCAGTGGGTCCATGAGCCAAATTACAGCCAGGCACCGGACGCGTCTGCACCTACCCAGTGGGGCCATAGCCGCACTTACAGCCAGCAGCTCCGAATGCAGATCGACGCGGGTGTCAGCCAGGGCACGATCTCACGGCGTGAAAGCGTCGCCTTGCGCGAAGAACTAAGCCAGCTGGTGCGCCTTGAACGCAGGTTCAGCCCAAATGGCATCAGCGGCCCCGAACACGCCCAGCTGCTGCGACGCAGCACTGCACTAGCCAAGGATATCCGTATCGCCAGTCGAGATCACAACGGCCGCCGCGGCGATACAGCGAGCTGGGAAAGTGGCAGTATCAATGGGCAGTGGGTGCCCGACGCCAGGTTCGCAGGATTGCATCCCGGCGATCGGTTCAACGGGGACGCGCGGATCGGCCAGCACGCCACCGCTCGTATAGTCAACCTGCCAACCGAGTATCGCAGCCAGTATGTTGATGATGCTCGCGTCTATTACGGTTATGACAATGGGCGCGTCTACCAGATCGACCGTCAGTCTCAGATGATCCTGGCACTTCTCGACATCGCGCGTTGATAGGTTAGTCGTCACGCGAAAGGCGCCCGGCTTCGGCTGGGCGTCTTTTTGCAAGCGACGTCCGCCGAGCGTTGCCCGTATCCACGAGCCCCGCACTCCCGCCAGTCACACTCGATGTCCCCGCCGAGCGTCTTCACGCCGCCCGCGGCAATCGTGACTCAAATGTCGCCTTGGTTACCGCCACGACGAGCCCCTCGCTCGACGATGTCTCGGAGACCTGAGCCTTCAACTGCTTAGCCAATGCCGCGACGAGCGCGGTGCCCAATCCCCTCGATGCGCCTGGCTCGGTTTCTTGGCGTCGTCCCGTGCCATTGTCCGCGACGCTGAGCCGCCAGTCTGATTTCGCCATCTCGAAAGTCACTCGAATACGCGCGGTCGAATGCACTTCGGGAAATGCATATTTCACGGCGTTTATGATTAGCTCTGTCACAATCAAACCGATGCTGACTGCATGGCTCGTCGGGAGCACGCCTGCATCCGCCATAACGGTGATGTCGATGTGTTGCCGGGGGTCGACCATCGACGAAGCGAGGCCCGAGCTCAGCTTCGTAAGATAGGGGCCCATCTCGATCTGCTCGATACCGTCCGATGCCTGCAGGTGGCTTTGCACCGCGGCCACCGACATGACCCTCTGGTGAGCTGCACGGAGCTCGTTCTTGGTCTCTTCGGAACTTACTGCCCCCGCTTTCAGCAGCAGGATGCTGGCAATGATTTGCAAGCTATTCGCGATGCGATGCCGCATCTCGCGGAGGAGCGTCTTCTGCTGTTCGAGCAATTCCTCGGTGTGCTCAAGGAGTTGTTGCTTCTCCTGTTCGGCCACACGTCGCTCGGTGATGTCCTTGATCGCAACCAGCACCATCCGCCCTGACCCGCTTTCATCGCGGATGGGCAAGGCGTTCAGATGGAGCGTCCGCTTGCCGAGCTTCGCGAAGTTACGCTCAAACTCGAAGCTGTCGATGGTGGTGCGATCGTCAACGACGGCCGCAAGCAGCTGCCTGAGCCCAGGGATGTCCCATTGTCCGCCCGACAGCTCGAACATGGAACGGCCATGCGCACTGGCGGGATCCTCGCCGTAGACCTCGTAGAAGCAACGACTGCCGGCTAAGAGTTGGAGCTCGTCATCAAGCACCAGGAATGGTTCTGGCAAAGTGTCAACGATCGCCAGCGCGAGCGCCTGCGCTTGGGCCAGATCGTTAGGCTGATTCATTGAAGCGCTCCTTGAGCGGGAGCTTCGCACATCTCTCTGCCATCGGCTCGCCAAGCTTGTCCGATGGTTTTGCAGCAATACACTGTCCGAAGCCGAACAGTAACTCAAAACATCCCGGCCCCCTTAGTTCCCGCGAAGCGTTGACCCGTTACACTTGGCCACCATCGACCAGTGCTGGAGTGCAGCCGCGCTCCCGACTTCCAGGGGAGCAGGCGATGCACGCGTTGATTATCGAAGATGACGA
>JBLNCZ010000016.1:0-68982 GCA_050261135.1 Bacillota bacterium | reverse complement strand
TGCCCTGCTCCTCGTTGCTGTCCTCGAGCGCCGCGAGCGCCGAGCCGGCGATGATCGGAATATTGTCGCCGTCGAAGTCGCGCTTGGAGAGCTCCTCACGAATTTCGAGCTCGACGAGCTCCAGCAGCTCGGCGTCGTCGACCATGTCGCACTTGTTCAGGAAGACGATGATGTAGGGCACGCCCACCTGGCGGGCCAGCAGGATGTGCTCGCGCGTCTGGGGCATCGGGCCGTCGGCGGCGGAGACCACCAGGATCGCGCCGTCCATCTGGGCGGCGCCGGTGATCATGTTCTTCACATAGTCCGCGTGACCGGGGCAGTCGACGTGCGCATAGTGGCGCTTGTCGGTCTCATACTCGACGTGGGCGGTCGAGATGGTGATTCCGCGCTCGCGCTCTTCCGGCGCCTTGTCGATGTTCGCATAGTCCGTGAACTCGGCCTTGCCCTGCTCGGCCAGGACCTTGGTGATGGCCGCAGTCAGCGACGTCTTGCCATGGTCGACGTGACCGATGGTTCCGATGTTCACGTGCGGCTTATTCCGCTCGAATTTAGCCTTCGCCATTTTACGCCTCTTCTTCTGGAAAATCGGGCGGCCCGCCCAATGCGAGCGCGCCCATAACTACTATTTTGCGCTTACGCTAGCTTCGCCTTCACTTCGTCGGCGACGTTCTGCGGCACTTCGTCATAGTGCGAGAACTGCATCGTGTACTGAGCGCGCCCCTGGGTGAAGGAACGCAGCTGGTTCACATAGCCGAACATGTTGGCAAGCGGCACGATGGCTTCCACCACCTGCGCGTTGCCGCGGCTGTCGGTGCCCTGGATCTGGCCGCGACGGCTGTTGATGTCGCCGATCACGTCGCCGAGATAATCTTCCGGCGTCACCACCTCGACCTTCATCATCGGCTCGAGGATCTTGATGCCCGCCTTCTGCGCCGCTTCGCGCATCGCGCCGCGGCCAGTGATCTCGAACGCCAGCGCCGACGAGTCGACGTCGTGGTACTTGCCGTCGATCAGGTGCACTTCGAAGTCGACGATGGGGAAGCCGATCAGCGACCCGGTCTCGGCCGTCTCGCGCATGCCCTTCTCCACCGACGGGATATATTCGCGCGGGATGTTGCCGCCCTTGATCTCGTCGATGAACTGGAAGCCCGAGCCGCGCTCGCCGGGGACGACCTTCACCTTCACTTCGCCGAACTGGCCGGAGCCGCCCGACTGCTTCTTGTGGGTGTAGGTGAGCTCGACCGGCTTCGCGAGATATTCGCGATAGGCGACTTGCGGAGCGCCGACATTGGCCTCGACCTTGAACTCGCGCTTCATGCGGTCGACGAGGATCTCGAGGTGGAGCTCGCCCATCCCCTTGATGATCGTCTGGCCCGATTCATGGTCCGTCGAAACGCGGAAGCTCGGGTCCTCGGCGGCCAGGCGGTTGAGGGCGATGCCCATCTTCTCCTGGTCGGCCTTGGTCTTCGGCTCGACCGCGACCTCGATGACCGGATCCGGGAACTCCATGCGCTCCAGGATGATCGGCTTGTTGGGATCGCACAGCGTGTCGCCCGTGGTGGTCTCCTTGAGTCCCGCGATCGCGACGATGTCGCCGGCATAGGCGACCTCGATGTCCTCGCGGTTGTTCGCATGCATGAGGAGCATGCGGCCGATTTTTTCCTTCTTGTCCTTCACCGAATTGGCGACGGTGCCCTTCTCGAGCTTGCCCGAGTAGATGCGCGCGAAGGTCAGCGACCCCACGAACGGGTCGTTCATGATCTTGAAGGCGAGCGCCGAGAACGGCGCGTCATCCGACGCCTGGCGCGTGTCGACCTCTTCCGTGCCCGGCTTCACGCCTTCGACCGGCGGAATGTCGAGCGGGCTCGGCAGGTAATCGACGACGGCGTCGAGCAGCGGCTGGACGCCCTTGTTCTTGAACGCGGAGCCGCAAAGCACCGGCACGAACGAGAAGTTCAGCGTGCCCTTGCGGATCAGCTTCTTAAGCGTCGCCGTGTCCGGCTCGGTGCCCTCGAGGTACGCTTCCATGACCTCGTCGTCCTGCTCGACGGCCATTTCGATGAGCTCCATGCGCGCGGCTTCGGCGGCATCCTTCAGCTCGTCGGGGATCGGCTGATATTCGAACTTGGCGCCCAGGCTCTCCTCGAGCCAGATGATGGCGCGGTTCTCGACCAGGTCGACGAGCCCCTTAAAGCTGCTCTCGATGCCGATCGGGAGGTAGAGAACGGCCGGACGCGCGCCGAGCCGGTCGCGGATCATGCCGACGCACATGTCGAAGTTCGCGCCCGTGCGGTCGAGCTTGTTGACGAAGCACATCCGCGGGACCTTGTACTTCTCGGCCTGGCGCCAGACGGTCTCCGACTGCGGCTCGACGCCGGCAACGCCGTCGAAGCAGGCGACCGCGCCGTCGAGCACGCGGAGCGAACGCTCGACCTCGATCGTGAAGTCGACGTGGCCGGGCGTGTCGATGATGTTGATGCGGTGCTCTTCGCCCTTGCCCTCGTCGGCGCGCCAGAAGCAGGTCGTCGCCGCCGAGGTGATGGTGATCCCGCGCTCCTGCTCCTGCTCCATCCAGTCCATGGTGGCGGTGCCCTCATGGACCTCGCCGATCTTGTAGGACTTGCCGGTGTAATAGAGGATACGCTCGGTCGTCGTCGTCTTGCCGGCGTCGATGTGGGCCATGATGCCGATGTTGCGATAGCGTTCGAGCGGATGGCTGCGGGCCATTTTCTAAATTCCTTGGCGATGTGGGGAGCCGGCGGACCCGGTCTCCCCGGATATAGGTACGAAAACTACCAGCGGTAGTGGCTGAAGGCGCGGTTCGCTTCCGCCATGCGGTGCGTGTCTTCGCGCTTCTTCACGGCGTTGCCGCGGTTCTGCGAGGCGTCCATCAGCTCGCCCGAGAGGCGGCCGGCCATCGTCTTCTCCGAGCGCGCGCGCGCAGCCGAGATGAGCCAGCGGATCGCCAGCGCCTGGGCGCGCTCCGGACGAACCTCGACCGGGACCTGGTAGGTCGCACCGCCGACGCGGCGGCTGCGGACCTCGATGCCGGGCTTCACATTGTTCAGCGCATCGTGGAACACGCGCAGCGGCTCCACCTTCATGCGCGCTTCGACATTGTCGAGAGCGCCGTAGACGATGCCTTCGGCGACGGACTTCTTGCCGTCGAGCATGACCGAATTCATGAACTTGGAGAGGACGATATCCCCGAACTTCGGATCGGGAAGGATCTCGCGCTTCTCAGGACGGCGACGACGAGCCATTGGAAAATTCCTTTCTCTTCAGCTGGTCCGGGACTTTCAAAACTGCCCGGGGCTTACTGCTCTGGTTACTTCGGACGCTTGGCGCCGTACTTCGACCGGGACTGGCGGCGGTCCTTGACGCCCTGCGTGTCGAGGACGCCGCGGAGCACGTGATAGCGGACGCCGGGAAGGTCACGCACACGGCCGCCGCGGATCAGCACGACGCTGTGCTCCTGGAGGTTGTGGCCCTCGCCGGGGATGTAGCTGATCACTTCGCGCTGGTTGGTCAGACGGACCTTGGCAACCTTGCGCAGCGCCGAGTTCGGCTTCTTCGGGGTCGTCGTATAGACGCGGGTGCAGACGCCGCGCTTCTGCGGGTTCTGCTCCATCGCAGGGACCTTCGACTTGGCCTTCTGCGGTTCGCGACCCTTGCGGATCAGCTGGTTAATCGTCGGCATGAAGCCCTTCACCTTTCAAGTGCGGGAAGACCCCGCGGTTACTTTGCTCAACAGAAAAAGCGCGGAGCCGAAGCAGCTTTGGGGCCGCCTGGCGACGCGCATGTTGAGCAACGTTCAGCTCTTTGCCCGGCGCTGTCGCGCTCGGACGGCGGCCACATAGCGAGGAGGCGGTAAAGGGTCAACCGCGCGGCGGGACTACTTCTTCTTTCGCGTGGACCCGCC
Source organism: Bacillota bacterium (assembly GCA_050261135.1). Classification (GTDB taxonomy): domain Bacteria; phylum Pseudomonadota; class Alphaproteobacteria; order Sphingomonadales; family Sphingomonadaceae; genus Sphingomicrobium. The sequence continues at coordinate 65,060 of JBLNCZ010000016.1, read as the reverse complement.
GGACTTGCGCTGAGCCGCCTTTGCGGGCTTGGCGGGCGCCTTCGCCGGTTTCGCCGCTGCTGCGCGCTTCTTCGGCGCTTTGGCCTTCGGCTTTGCGCCGCTGCGCTTTGCCGGCGATTTGGCCGGTGCGGGCCGCTCTTGAGAGCGTTCGCGAGCCGCCTCCTCCCGCGCCGCATTCATCCGCTCGCGCGCCCGCTCCATCTCCCGCTGGACTTCGGCGCGAGCAGCTTCGATTTCCCGTCTGATCTCCTCCCGAGCGCCCTTCATCTGTTCGGCGGCATGTTCGAACGCCGCGCGAATTTCCTCCCGGGCGCGCTCCATTTCGCGCATCGCTTCCTCGCGAGCGCGCTCGAAATGCTCCCTTAGCCAGTCAAATGGTTCGTCAGCCACAACGCACCTTCGCTTTAGTGTAGTGCTCATATAACACAGCTCAGGTGGCAGCGCCAACTGCAAAGTCGCAACCTGGCGCGGTACGGCTCGTTGAGGTTCAGGAGGCACGCACCATGGCACGTGGCAGCTGGATCAGGCTCGTCCCCGCGATCGCCATCGCCTTGGCAAGCTGCGGGGCAGGCGACCGGACCAACCGGCAAGCGAATGGAGAAGCCCCGATGGAAAATGCGACTTTGGCGAAACTCAGCCTCACCAGCGACGCTTTCCAGGACGGACAGCCGATCCCTTCCCAATATAGCTGCGACGGCGGCGACCGGACGCCGACGCTCCATTGGTCCGATCCGCCGCCGGGAACGAAGAGCTTCGCGCTCGTGATCGACGATCCCGATGCGCCAGGCGGCACGTTTCGCCACTGGGGCGTGTTCGACATTCCCGCGTCGACAAGGTCGATCGGCGGCGGCCAGCGCACCGGCACGGAGGTGACCAACGACTTCGGCAAGCCGGGCTATGGCGGCCCCTGTCCCCCGCCCGGCCACGGGCCCCATCACTATCACTTCAAGCTGTTCGCGCTGGACACGGACAAGCTCGGCCTTCCGCCCACGGCAAAGGTGGCGGACGTCGAGAAGGCCGCCCGGCAGCACGCGATAGCCGAGGGCGAGCTGGTCGGGACCTACGAGCGCAAGTGAGCGCGCCTAGCGAACGACGGGGAGCTCGATGAAGCTTTCCTGCGGACCGGCGACCGTGACCTTCTGCCGCGCCACGACGTAATCGGCCGGCTTGGCGAAGAAGATGTTCGGAACGAACGTCTGGGGGTTACGGTCGTAAAGCGGAAACCAGCTCGACTGAACCTGGACCATGATGCGGTGGCCGGGCAGGAACACGTGGTTCGTCGTCGGCAGGTCGAAGCTGTAGGCGAGCGGCACATTCGCCTTGAGCGGCTTCGCCTGCGCAAGTGATTCCCGATAGCGGCCGCGGAAGATGTCCATCGCGACCGCGAACTGGTAGCCGCCCATCTGCCGCTCGATCGGCACTTCGTCCGGATAGACGTCGATCAGCTTCACCACCCAGTCGCTGTCGGTGCCGCTGGTGGAGGCGGTAAGGTGCACGACCGGCGCGCCGGCCACGGTAACCGGCGCGGTCAGGACATCGGACGTGAAGCTCAGTACGTCCGGCCGCGCCGCGACGTTGCGCTGGTCGGTGGTCAGCCACGCCTTCCAGTGATCGTCCTCATAGGTCGCCCACAGGTTGGGCCGCGAAACGTAGGTGACGGGATGGCCCGGGTCGGACCAGTAATCGGCCGTCTGCGCCGGACCGCCGGCGGGCGTGAAGCCCAGCGTCATCCCCGGCTTGAGGTAGAGGCGTGCAGTCCCCTGCCCCGCCGGCCAGGAATTCAACCGCTGCCATTCATTCGTCCCTGACTGGAAGGCCGTCACCGGCGCCACGTCCATTGGCGTGCCTTTCAGATAATGCGCGAGGAACGGCGCGAGCACGTGGTGGCGCCACCATTTGGACGTGTCCTGGTCCCACAGGATGTTTCCGGTGTTGCGGCCCTGGTCGATGGCCTGGCCGTGGTACCAGGGGCCGATCGACAGGAAGACCATGTCGTTGTTGGCGTCCTTGGGCTCGAGAGCGCGATAGACCGCGGGCGCGCCGTAAATGTCCTCTGCGTCCCACAGGCTGTCGACCAGCATGACGGGAACCTTGAGCGGCCGGGCGGCGAGGATCCGGTCCATCGCCTGGCTCTGCCAGAAGCTGTCATACGCCGGGTGACTGGTGATCTGCCGCCAGAACCCGACCTGGTCGACCCCGTGCTCGCGGGCATATTCGCCGGCTGACCCCGCCCGCATGAAATCGTCGTAGATGTCGTAGGTGTTGGACACGAAGGGGATGCTGTTGTCCCGCGTCGCTTCCTGTTCGTAAGGATAGGGAATGTTGATCTGGCGGAAAGCGCCGTTGTGGAACCAGTCGTCGCCGCGCCAGCCGTCGACCATCGGGTTCATCGGCACCGAGACCTTCAGCGCCGGATGCGGGTTCACCAGCGCCACCAGCGGCTCGTAGCCATCGTAGCTGATCCCGATGATCCCGACCCGGCCGTTGCTCTCGGGGATATGCTTCACCAGCCAGTCGATGGTGTCGTAGGCGTCGGTCGAATCGTCGACCTTGGTGGGGTTCAGCGGGTTGCCGACCAACGGCCGGTTCATCACGTATGTGCCGCCGGACCCGTACTTGCCGCGGATGTCCTGGACGACCCTGATATAGCCGCCTTCGACGATGATATCGGCGGCATTGTCGTATCCGTCGAGCGCCGCGACCAAATGGCCGCTCTTCACATTGCTGGTCAGCCCGTCGGCATTGTACGGCGTCCGGGTCAGCAGGATCGGCGCGTCCTTCGCTCCCTTCGGGACCAGGATGACGGTGTGCAACGTCACTCCGTCGCGCATCGGGATCTCGGCAATACGCCTCTCATAGTCCCAGCCGGTCGTCGCCTGGGTGACCGTCGCGGGCCGCTCGTCATAGACCTGCGCGGAAGCCGGAAACGCCAGAACCGCGGCGGCGAAGGCTGCGCCGCTCAAAAGCCATGCCCGCATGATTTCCCCCTCTGCTGAAGAGGGGAGCCTAAGCCAATGCGCGCTGGTGAAGCAATCCGGCGGGCACGCCGGATTGCTTCGTCGCCTCAGTTGTTAACCCGCGTCCGGCCGATCTCCTGGATGAACCGGAACGCTTCCGGAGTGAAGGGCGCGTTCGGCACCTCACCGTGCCACTCGTCCATGCGCTCGTAGAAGCGCGTCGCGCCCTGCATCATTTCGGGCGTCGCCACCGCCTTGAAGGGCGCGAGTAGCTCCTGCCACTCGTCGTAGAGCGCCTGTGCTTCGGGGCTCTCGGGGCCCAGCGGAATGGCCGCTTCGACGCGGCGGCCGAGGTCGGCCCATTTGCGGCTATACTCTTCCTGGTCGAAGCCGGGCTGCGGCGGGTGCTTGGCCCAATGCTCCTTCTCTTCCGCCGAGAAATAGCGGTCGGTCACCTTCTTCCAGTCTTCGGGTTGCATGATCCTGTCTCCTTCACGGATCAGCGAGCAAAAGGTCGCGGCATCGACGGGCTCGCCGCGGTCGATGCGGGACTTGATCGAGAGGAGGAGCGCCTTGGCCTCGTCGAGCTCTGCCCTGCGCTCCTCCACGATCTTCAATTGCGCCTCGACCAGCGCCCCGAGGTCGAGCGTTGCGCTCGCAGTGAGCTTGCCGATCTGCGCCAGGCTCAGGCCGGCGCGCTTCAGGGCGAGGATTTGCTGGATCCGCTCGAGCTCACCGCGGCCGTAAAGCCGCCGGCCGCTGTAGGTGCGCAGCGGCTTCAGCAGCCCGCGCGCCTCGTAGAAGCGCAAGGCGCGACTGGTCAGGCCGGTGCGTCTGGCGACCTCGCGGATGTCGAGCGGCTGGTCCATGCGGCGCCTGTACACGTTGACGTAGCGTCAACTTCAAGCATGAAATCGGGAAGCGGTGGCTCGGGGTGCCCGCCGCTTCGTCGAAATCAGATCGCCGCGCGTTGACGCCGCAACTAGAAGTCACCGGGAGGGGCTGTCGGCGTTGCCTTTGAGGAGAAAGCGCATGGCACATAAGCAATGGGTCGTTGCATTGACGATCGTGACTTTGCCGCTTCTGGCGAACACAGAGGCGCCGTCGACCCCGGCGCCGCCGGGATCCGCCAGCACCCGATATTGCCTGCGGGTCGATCCCCTGACCGGCAGCCATTTGCAGACGATTCAGTGCAAGACGCGGGAAGAGTGGGCGGCGCTCGAGGTCGATGTGGACCAGGAGTGGGCCGAAAACGGGGTCCGCGTCATCGCCTGACCTGCACCAGGCCGATCAAGCTCGAAGCCGGTGCACCGCTAGCCGCTCATAATAAGGCCGCATCCGGTCCGCGAACCGCCGGTCTTCGGCCGGAAGCATCACAGGCTCGGTGTCGGGAGCACTGAAACCGGTGCTCTTCTCGACGGCGTTGTACCAGTGGGCCGCCCACACCCCGTCGGTGTCGCGCCGCCCAGGAGCCCAGCTCAGCATCGCCGGGTCCCAGTCTATTCCGAGCGCAGCGCAGAGCTTCGATAGCACGGCCGGCGGATCGGAGAGCACGTCGTTGGCGTCGATCACCGGCGGCGCGCGGCCGAGGCGGTCGGCCTCGCGGTCGAAGAATTCCGCCTGCCGCTCCAACCCGAAATCCTCGAACCGGGCAGCTTCGCGCTTTCGCAAATAGGAAGCGATCATCCGCTCAGGCTCGCGGATCAGGAAAGCGTGGCGGAAGCCGTCGAAGTCGCCGTAGCCGATCGGCCCCGCCATGTGGTGCCACATGTGCTTCTGGTACCAGATGGGCGAGCGGTCCGGCGGATCGGCGCGGAGCGTTTCCATCACGCTGCCCCAGTCGCAATTCATCGACGCAATGGTCTCCTCCCTCATGGGGTGGTCGGCGCCGGTGGTCTTGAGGAAGCAGCCGTAGAAAGGCTCGTCGGAAACGAAGGTGTCGGCCCTGCTTCCGAAGCTGCGCATCATCGCCGTGGAGAGGTTTCGCGGCCCCGACCACATGGCGATGCGGATGGTCACGGACGCTGCTGCTCCGCGGCGTCCCGGTCGACGCGCTCGGCGTAGAGCTTCTGCAGCCGCTCCACCACCGGTCCGCGGCAGTTGAGCCGGCGGCCGTCGATTTCGCGGACCGGCACGATTCCGGCGAAGGTTCCGGTGACGAACGCCTCGTCGGCGCCGTAGACGTCGGTCAGAGAGAAATCCTTCTCCATCGCCGGAATTCCTGCCTCTCTCGCAACCTCCAGCGCCAGTCCGCGAGTGATTCCGCCGAGGCAATATTTGCCGCTCGAGGTCCACACTTCGCCCTTCCTCACGATGAAGAAGTGCGTCGAATTGCAGGTCGCGACGAAGCCGTGCGGGTCGAGCATCAGCGCTTCGTCGGCGCCCGCCTGCGTCGCCTGGATAGAGGCGAGGATGCAGTTGAGCTTCGAATGCGAATTGATCTTCTGGTCCTGCACCGCCGGATCGCCGCGCCGGACATGGACGGTGAAGAGCTTGAGACCGCGTTCGTAGATCGCCGGATCGGGCTCCTTGAATTCCGGGATGATGACGATGGTGGCGCCCGACACGATGACCCGCGGGTCCTGGTAGGGCGTCGAGCGGACGCCGCGGGTGACCATCAGCCGGACGTGGACGCCCTCGCTCATGCCGTTTGCGTCGAGGGTGTCGTAAAGCCGCTTCGTCAGCTCCTCGCGGGTGACGCCGATGTCCATCGCCAGCGCCTTGGCGCCTTCGAACAGGCGGTCGAGATGCCGGTCGAGGAAGGAGAGCCTGCCCTTGTGAAGACGCAGCCCCTCCCACACGCCGTCGCCGAGCATGAAGCCGCTGTCGAACACCGACACCACCGCTTCCGCCCGCCGCCTCAGCTCGCCGTTGACGTTGATCAGGATCGACGCGTTCCGCGGATCGGAGACGTCGTGCATCGATTGAGCCATGCCGCGACGGTGCAGCGCTGCCGCGGCCTTGGCAAGCTCGGCCGCAAATCGGCAAACGGGATGTTAATTCCGGACAGCTAAGCGCATCGGCATGAGCAAGGCGCGCCTTTCCCGCTTCGAAGTTTCGTGGCCGGTGCAGCTCGCCGCGATCCTCGCCTTCTCGCTCTACCTCCACTCTTTGCTGTGGTGGACGGAGTCGATGGACCTCACGCTCTACCTGCTCCCCTGGTTCGATCACATCGTCCAGGCCGGACCGGTCGGCGCCTTTGCTCACCCGTTCGGCAATTACACACCTCCCTATCTCTACCTGCTCGCCCTCGCCTCTTTGTTCCACGGCGCCGCCGCGCCGATGTACATCATCAAGCTGCTGTCGGTCGCCGGCACCGCCTTCGCGGCATTCGCCACGGCCGACCTCCTCAAGGCGTGCGGCGGCAAGCCGAACCATGCCGTGCTGCTGTTCGCCGTCCCCTCGGTCGCGATCAACGCCGCCCTGTTCGGCCAGTGCGATGCGATCTGGGCCGGCGCTTGCGTGCTCGCAGTCTCATCGATGATCTCCGGACGGACCGTCCGCTCGCTGGTGTGGTGCGGCATCGCCTTCGCGTTCAAGGCGCAAGCCGCTTTCATCGCGCCCTTCATCCTCGGCGCGCTGGCGGGTCGACGCGCGCCATTGTGGCAGTGGGCGATTCCGCCGCTGGTGTTCGCCGCGACGATGGTTCCGGCGCGACTTGCGGGCTGGCCGGCGTGGGACCTCGCCATGATCTATCCGATGCAGGCGCATTGGTTCGACATCCCCGGCCGGCTGGCGAACCCGTGGATATTCGCCACGGTCTTCGCGCCGGAAGCGGCCAAGCCGTTCTACTGGCTCGGTTTCGCCGCGGCCGCCGCGGCAAGCGCCGCTACCGGCGCGCTGACGAGCACTTCCGTGGGCAATCGCCGCGCCATGCTCCTGCTTGCCGTCCTTTCCTCGCTCGCCCTGCCCTTCCTGTTCCCGAAGATGCTGGAACGCTACTTCTTCCTTGCCGATCTCCTCTCGATCGCCCTCGCGCTTGCCTATGCGTCGCGCTGGACCGTGGCCGTCGCCGTCGCCGTGCAGGCGGCCTCCCTGCTGACGCTGATCGGCGAGATGTACTTCTACGTCTTCCCCTGGCCGACGCTGATCGGCGCCGGATTTTCGACCGCGGCGCTCGCCGTGACGGTTATGCTCGTGCGCCGGAGCGGCGCTCGATGGCCGCAGCTGAAGCTCAGTCGCGGACTTGCCTTGCAGCGCCTTCCATCGGCCTGACGAACAACCGCCGCACCTGCGGCCAGCGGCGCTGCGCCTCCTCCTCCACCCGGCACACCACCTGCTCCACGTCTCGCGCCCGGATGTCGTCGTCGAAGTCGACGTTCATCATCACGGTGATCTGGTCGGGCGAGGAATGGACCGTGAGCACAAAGCCGACGCCGACGACGCCGGGCATGCTGCAGGCGAGGTCGCGGAGGTTGCGGACCAGCTCCGGGTCGGCCGCCTCGCCGATCAGCAGGCCCTTCGATTCGTAGGCCAGCAACGCCGCCGTGAAGCCGAGGATGATGCCGATCACGATCGACGCGGCGCCGTCGAAAAAGGGATCGCCGGTCAGTTGCGACAGCAGGAGCCCGATCGCGGCCGCGATGATGCCCGCCATGGCCGCGCCGTTTTCGAGCAGGACGATGAAGCTCGGCGGGTCCTTCGACTGGCGGATCGCCTCGAACCAGCCGAGGCTCCCGCGCGCCTTGTCGAAGTCGCGGTAGGCCTCGACCGTCGACCAGCCTTCGAGGAGGAAGGCGATCAGCAGCACCGCATAGGCGATCAGCGGGGAGACCGCCTCCTCCGGGTGCATGATGTGGATCACGCCTTCGTAGACCGAGACGCCGGCGCCGAGGGAGAAGACCAGGACGGCGACGACGAAGCTCCAGAAATAGAGCTCGCGACCGTAGCCGAAGGGATGGAGCTTGTCGGGGGGCCGCTTGGCGGCGCGGCGGCCCCACATCAGCAGGAGCTGGTTGGTGGAATCGACGACGCTGTGCACGCCCTCGGTCAGCATTGCCGAGGAGCCGGTGATCGCCGCGGCGACGAACTTGGACACGGCGATGCCGAGGTTCGCCAGCAGAGCGACGACCAGCGTGCGGGTGCTGGCGGTCGGGGAGCTCACCGGCCGAAACTCATTGCGATGCGCCCGGCCCCTTCACGAGCTCGCCGCCCTTCACGACCGCGTCGACATGCTCGAGCAGGCGGACGTCGTGCAGCGGGTCGCCGCGAACCGCGACGAGATCGCCGTAGCGGCCGGGCTGGATGACGCCCACGTCGTTGCGGCCGAGCGCTTCGGAGGCATTGAGCGTCGCCGCCTGGATCGCCTGGAGCGGCGTCATCCCCCACTCGACCATCTTGGCGAACTGCTTGCCGTTGTCGCCATGCGGATACACGCCGGCGTCGGTGCCAAAGATCATCTTCACCCCGGCCCTCACGGCGCGCTGGAAGGTCTGGCGCTGCTTGAGGCCGACCATCCGTTCCTTGTCGAGGCTCTGCTGCTCGGTGCCGTTGGCGGTGCCCGTCGCGAGGATGTAGTCGTCGTTGTAGATGTCCATGTCGAACCAGGTGCCATGCTGCTTCGCCAGCTGGATGGTGGCGTCGCTAGCAAGGCTTGCATGCTCGATCGTGTCGATGCCCGCCAGGATGGCGGTGCGGATGCCCTCGTCGCCATGGGCGTGGGCCGCGACGCGAAGGCCGAGCATGTGGGCCTCGTCGGCAATGGCCTTCATCTCGTCATAGGAAAGCTGCTGGGCGCCGACCGCGTCGCCGAGAGAGAAGACGCCGCCTGTCGCGCAGATCTTGATCACCTCGGCGCCATATTTGTGGACCCAGCGGACCTTCTCGCGCGCTTCTTCCGGGCTGGTGACGATGCCGGGCGCGTTCTTGTCGGCGCCGAGCGAAGGCGGAAGCCCGTTGGTGTCGTCGCAATGCCCGCCGGTCGCGCCGAGCAGGTAGGTGGCGGGGATGATGCGGGGGCCGACGATCCAACCGCCGTCGATCGCCTGCTTCAGGCCCACGTCGTCGAAATCCCCCGAGCCGACGTTGCGCACGGTGGTGAAGCCGGCGTCGATGTCCTTGCGCGCATTGTAGGGGCCGATCGCCGCCCAGAAGCTATCGGTATATTTGAGGCCCTGGTAGCCGCCGATCTCGGCGAGGCTGTTCATGTGGACGTGCATGTCGATGAGGCCGGGAAGCAGGGTCTCGCCGGGAAGGTCGATATGTTTCACGCCCGCCGGCAGCTGCATCGAGGCGAGATTGCCGATCTGCTGGATCTTGCCGTCGTCGCCGATGATGATCGCCGGGTCGTCGACGTAGCGGCCGTTGGTGACGTCCAGCATCCGGTCGGCAGTGACGACGGTGACCGCCTGAGCCGAGGTCGCGGCCATGAGGCCTGCCGCCGCAGCGAGAATCCAGCTCTTCATCCTATTTCCCACCCCTCGAAAGTATACAAAGTCCACAGTCCAACGCGCGCGCGCGCGGGCGCACGCGCGAGGAGCCGTTGCAGGCCGTTCGCGCTTAGACGGTTCGCGGTGGACTGCAACAGGCTCATGCCGCCGCTGCATTGCACAGGTCGGCGCCTGTAGGACAGGAAAACAGATCAGGCCCGCGACCGCGCACCCTCAGGCGCAGCGCCGCGGGCCTGGAGATCGATCGCCTGACGGTCAGTACGCGCCGGCCGGCATGATCGGCTGGCCGGTCGGAGACAACAGGTACCAGCGTCCCCACGTGTCGTGGACGTTCTGGCCCGTCGTGTCGCCCGACGCGCGGTCATGGCTGTAATAATAGAGCGGCCAGCCAGCGTAGCTCGCCTGCGTTCCGCCATAGGCCGGCACCGTCCCGGCGAGCGCCGGGTTGAGGCCCGCCGCAGTCGTCGTCGGGCCTGCCGTCATCACCGGCGGCCACACGCCCAGGCACGCGCCTGCGCAACGCGTGATGCCGTTGGTGCCGCGGGTCCCGTCGAGCACATAGACGGCGCGCCCCGCGCTATCCACGAGATAGGCGCCGAAGGGCGCCTTGTTGGCGGTCGTCAGCGAAGCGGCCGCTGTCGGCACCGGCACGACCGGCGCAGCCGCGGGGACGGTCGCGCAACCGGCGAGCGCGAGCGCGCCCGCGAGCAAGGTTGCCGGAATCCTCATCGGAATCCTCCTTCCGTTGTAGGTCCAACGGAAAAAGGTAACGCAGTCGGATTTGCGTGCGTTCCGTGAGACTTAGCTGCTGTTGACCAAGGTCAAATATGGATCACGCGACCGAAGGCGGCGAGCACGCTTTCGTGCATCATCTCGCTCAAGGTCGGGTGCGGGAAAACGGTCTGGATGAAGTCGGTTTCGACCAGCTCGGCGGTCTTGCCGATCGTATAGCCCTGGATCAGCTCGGTCACTTCCGCGCCGATCATGTGCGCGCCGAGCAATTCGCCGGTCTTGGCGTCGAAGACGGTTTTCACGAAGCCTTCGGTCTCGCCCAGCGCGATCGCCTTGCCGTTGCCGATGAACGGGAACTTGCCGACCTTGATCTCGTAGCCGGCTTCCTTTGCCTTCGCCTCGGTCATGCCGACGGACGCGACCTGCGGGCGGCAGTAGGTGCAGCCGGGGATGTTCTTCGGGTCGGTGTAATGCGGGTGGACGTCCTTGTTGCCGAGCTCCTGGGCGATGGCTTCGGCGGCGGTCACGCCCTCGTGGCTGGCCTTGTGCGCGAGCCAGGGCGGCCCCGTGATGTCGCCGATCGCCCAGATGCCCGGCACGCTGGTGCGCCCGTATTTATCGACTTCGACGTGGCCCTTGGTCGCTTTCACGCCGAGGGCCTCGAGACCGATGTTCTCGGTGTTGGGAACGATGCCGACCGCGACGATGCAGTGGCTGAAGCGCTGCTCGCTCGTCTTGCCGTCGCTCGTCTTGATCTTCGCCGCGACGCCCTTCGCGTCGGTGGTCAGGCTTTCGACGCCCGCCGAGGTGAGGATCGTGAGCCCCTGCTTCTTGAGGCTCTTCGCCAGCTGCTCGCTGACCTCGGCGTCCTCGACGGGAACGATGCGCTCGAGCATCTCGACGACCGTCACCTTGGCGCCGAGGTCGGCGTAGAAGCTCGCGAACTCGATGCCGATCGCGCCCGAGCCGATGACCAGGAGCTCGGTCGGCATTTCCGGCGGGGTCATGGCGTGGCGGTAGGTCCAGATGCGCTTGCCGTCGGCCTTGGCGAACGGGAGGTCGCGGGCGCGGGCGCCAGTGGCGAGGATGATGTGCTTCGCCTCGAGCTCCGTCGCCTTGCCGTCGGACCCGGTGACGCTGAGCCTGTTCTTCGCGGTAAGCTTCCCCTCGCCCATCACGACCGTGATCTTGTTCTTCTTCATCAGGTGGGCGACGCCCTGGTTCAGCTGCTTGGCGACCGCGCGGCTGCGCCCGACGACCTTGGCGAGGTCGAACGAGGGCTTTTCGTTGCTGAGGCCGTAGGCGTCGGCGTGCTGGAGGTAATGGAAGACCTCGGCCGTGCGCAGCAGCGCCTTGGTCGGGATGCAGCCCCAGTTGAGGCAAATGCCGCCGAGGTTCTCACGCTCGACGATGGCCGTCTTGAGGCCCAGCTGCGCCGCGCGGATCGCCGCGACATAGCCTCCGGGGCCGGAGCCGAGGACGATGAGGTCGTAGATGTCAGGCATTGTGGTCTCCAAGCCCCTCTCCCGGCACGGGAGAGGGAGGGACCCACTGCGCAGCAGTGGGAGGGTGAGGGGTGTGCAAAGCTGCGGAGATCATCTCGAAAACGCCGCCCGCGTTTTCAAGCACATCATTGTTCCAGAAGCGGAGGACTCGGAATCCTCTGCTGCGCAGGAAGGCATCGCGCCGCCGGTCGGCCACGCTGTCGCAATGCTGGCCGCCGTCGGCCTCGATAATCAGCAACCGTTCGAGGCAGGCGAAGTCCACGATATAAGGTGCGATCACATGCTGCCGACGAAATTTGACGTCGGCTATTCGGCGGTCGCGCAGGATGGACCACAGCTGCTGCTCGGCTGGCGTCGGATTCGCGCGCATGTGCCGAGCTCGGTCGCCAAGCTCGCGGCCGCGAACGCGCTCATCACTGGAAGGCACACCCCTCACCCTCCCGCCGCTGCGCGGCTCCTTCCCTCTCCCCATGTGGGGAGAGGGACTCATGATGCGATCTCCCGCGGCCGGCCGGCTTCGTCGAGGGCGACGAAGGTGAATTCGCCTTCGGCTACGGTCGTCTCTGTGTCGCTGACGCGCTGGCGCGCGATCGCTTCGGCTTTCAGGCGAAGCGAGGTGCGGCCCTGCCTCATGAGGTCGACATAGACGCTGAGCTCGTCGCCGACCGCCATCGCGCCCGGGAACTTGATCGCGTCCGCGGCGACGAGGATCGCCTTGCCGCCGGTACGCCGCGACGCGAAGGAGCCGCAGGCGAGGCCCATCTGCCCCATCAACCAGCCGCCGAACACGCCGCCGTACGGGTTGGTGTCTGACGGCATGGCGGTGACGCGGATCACCGCCTCTCGATTCAAGCGAGCATCCCCAGCGGATTCTCCACCAGTTCCTTGAACCGCTTCATCAGCTTGGCGCCGTCGGCGCCGTCGATCGCGCGGTGGTCGAAGCTTCCGGTGGCGCTCATCACGGTGGCGATCTGGAGGCTGTCGTTGATGACGTAGGGCCGCTTCTCGCCGGCGCCGATGGCCATGATCATGCCCTGCGGCGGGTTGATGACCGCTTCGAACTGCTTGATGCCGAACATGCCCATGTTGCTGAGCGAGGCGGTCCCGCCCTGATATTCCTGGGGCTGGAGCTTGCCCTCGCGCGCGCGGCCCGCGAGGTCGTGCATTTCCTTGGCGATCGTCGAGACGCTCTTCTGGTCCGCGCCGACGATGATCGGGGTGATGAGCCCGCCGGGGATCGAGACCGCTACGGAGATGTCTGCGCGGCTGTACTTCAGGAGCTGGTCGCCGGCGAAGCTGACGTTGCAGTCGGGCACTTCGATCAGCGCCTGTGCGAGCGCCTTGATGAGCAGGTCGTTGACGCTGAGCTTGATGCCGCGGCTCTCGAGCCCCTTGTTGAGCTCGCCGCGGAGCTTCAGCAGCGCGTCGAGCTGGATGTCGACAGTGAGATAGATGTGCGGGATCTGCTGCTTCGCCTCGGTCAGGCGGCGCGCGATCGTCTTGCGCATGTTGGAGAGCTTGACCGCCTCATGCGGGATCGCCTGCTCGATCGCGCCGGGCATGACGGCGTGGGCTGCCGCGGCAGGCGCGGGAGGCTGGGGAGCGGTGGCAGGCGCCTTGCCCGCCGCGGCGTCGATGTCGGCGCGGACGATGCGGCCGCCGGGGCCGCTGCCCTGAATCGAGGAAAGGTCGATGCCCTGCGCCTGCGCCAGGCGCCGCGCGAGGGGCGAGGCCTTGATCCTTTCACCCTGTCCCCTCGCAGGAGAGGGCTGGGGAGAGGGGGCGGCTGGAGTTGACGGCGCAGGCGGAGTCTCTACTGGAGCTTTGGGCGGCGCCGCCTTGGCTCGTTCTTCCCGCGGGGGAGAAGGCTGGGATGACGGGGCTCCGCCGGCGGTGGGTTCGTCGGCTTTGGGAGCCCCCTCACCCTTGCCCTCTCCCGCTTGGGGAGAGGGGATTTTGCTCGCATCTTCGCCTTCGCCGGCGAGGATCGCGATCGGTGCGCCGACCTTCACTCCGTCGGTGCCTTCGGGAACGAGAATCTTCGCGACGGTGCCTTCGTCGACCGCTTCGAACTCCATCGTCGCCTTGTCGGTCTCGATCTCGGCGAGGATGTCGCCGGACGCCACCTTGTCGCCCTCCTTGACCAGCCACTTGGCGAGCGTTCCCTCCTCCATGGTCGGGGAGAGTGCGGGCATCTTGAGTTCGATGGGCATGAGGACCGGTCCAGACAGGAAAGCTCCGGGCGGCTCAAAGCCAATGCGGCGGTTGCGGTCAAGCCTGCGGCGAATTCTGTTCAGGCGCGCTTGCGCTGAAGCGCTGTTTAACGCAGCAGTTGGCCATGGGGGCCGCAGAGCAGAAACGCACCTACCTGGTGGTGGTCGACGACAGCGACGAGGCGCGCGTGGCGCTGCGCTTCGCCGCGAGGCGCGCGGCGAAGACCAAGGGGCGCATCGAGGTGCTCGGAATCGTCGAGCCGCAGGAGTTCGTTCAGTTCGGCGGAGTCCAGGCCGCGATCGAGCAGGAGCAGAAGCTGCGCATCGAAGGCGTGGTCAGCGCGGCGATCGGGGAAATCCTCGACGAGTCCGGCATCGAGGCGAACATCATCGTCCAGCAGGGCGAGGTGGTGCGGACCGTGCGCGACTATCTCGGCGGGCGGGACGACGTCGCCGCGCTGGTGCTCGGCGCCGCGCCGAGCGGAAGCCCGGGACCGCTCGTCGTGCATTTCACGGGCAATGACGCGGGCAAGCTGCCCTGCCCAGTGATGATCATCCCGGGCAGCCTCAGCGACGAGCGGCTGGAGCAGCTAAGCTAGAGGACGCGCGAGAGGATCTCGCCGAGGCGGACGCAGCCGGCCTCGTCCTCTTGCGTGAAGCGGCCGATGTTCGGGCTGTCGATGTCGAGCACGCCGATGAGCTCGCCGTCGCGGATCAATGGGACGACGATTTCGCTGTTGGACGCGCTGTCGCAGGCGATGTGGCCGGGGAAGGCGTTGACGTCCTCGACGCGCTGGACCTGGCGAGTCCGGGCGGCCGCGCCGCAGACGCCTTCGCCGAACTTGATGCGGATGCAGGCCGGGCGGCCCTGGAACGGGCCGAGGACGAGTTCTCCGCCAAGGTTGCGGTAGAAGCCGACCCAGTTCACGTCCGGCAGCGTCTCGTAGATGAGGGCGGAGGCGTTCGCCATGTTGGCGACGGGGTCAGGCTCGCCGCTGACGAGGCCCTCGAGCGCGCTGGCGAGGTCGCGGTACATGGTGGCGCTGTCCGCGGCTGCGATCCTGAAGTCGTAGGTCAATCGAACGTCACCTTTCCGCGCGCCTGCTTCACCGCGCTCCGCTTCCGCTTCTTCTCGACGCGCTGAGCCTTCGCCGCCCGGCTCGGACGCGTCGGCTTGCGCTTCGCCTGCACCATATGGGCGGCGGCGATCATTTCCGCCAGCCGCCGGCGGGCATCGGCGCGGTTCGCTTCCTGCGTGCGGAAGCGGCGCGCGGTGATCAGCAGCTCGCCCGCGCCGGTGACGCGGCTGCCCGCAATCTGCCGGAGGCGCTCGTATGCATCCGGGTGAAGGCCGAGCCGGAACAGGTCGACGCGCAGCTGCACCGCCGTCGCGACCTTGTTCACGTTCTGCCCGCCGGGACCGGTCGCGGCGAGGAAGGTCTCGCTCAGCGCCTCCTCCGGGACCTGGACGTCCTCAGGCCGCATCGCGCCACTCGCCGAAATAGTCGGGCAGCGGGGCAGTGGCGTCGATCGGCGGCTTGCCGTCGCGCGGCACGACCAGGCGCGAGGCGTGGAGGAGCATTTGGCCGCCGGGGATGCCGTAAACCCGATCGCCGACGATGCCGCTTCCGAACGCCTCGCGTGCGTGCGCGCGAATCTGGTGAGTCCGGCCGGTCCGTGGCGCAAACTCGACCAATGTGGAGCCATTGCGAACCGCAAGCCTGCGCCAGTGCGTTACTGCTTCGGAGCCATGCGGATCGGAGACCATCTTCCACCCCGCCTCGGCGGTCGAATGCTTGCCCAGCGGGATGTCGATCACCCCGCACTCTTCCGTGATCTCGGCGCCGACGACTGCGAAATAATGTTTTTCGACCGCGCGCGTCTCGAACGCCTGCTGGAAGCGGGCGCGCGCCTTGGGCGTGCGGGCGAACAGCAGGCAGCCGCTGGTGTCGGTGTCGAGCCGGTGCATCGCAGTCGGCGGCCGTTTGAAGCCGCACTTCAGTTCGTCGAGCCTGGAGGAGATGGACGGGCCGCCGCGCCGCGGCGTGTCCACCGGCAGCCCGGCCGGCTTGTCGATCACGATCGCTTCCGCGTCGATGAAGAGGATGCGGTCAGAGAGCATGCCGTGCAGTCGCATGCGCCCTCCCCTCCCTGCAAGGGAGGGGCGAAGGGGTGGGTGCTTCTGAAGCGGCTCGATGCCGCGGAAGAAGCTCGCTCATGGGCATTGAGCCCATTCGTTCGCACCCACGCACGGCCCCTCCCTTCCAGGGAGGGGAGCGGCCGCGCTGTGGATGATTTTGTGACTCCTCTGCAACAAGCGAAGGAATCCAGCGAGTTAGGAAATATTAACCTTTTCCCTTCAGACCTCGAATGGTTAATGGATGCTTCAAGGCCATTAAGGGCGCTTAACGCTCTTCGGCCGGCGAGGGGGAACCGCACATGCGCGTGCTGCTGATCGAAGACGAGCCGACGACCGCCAAGAGCATCGAGCTGATGCTCGGGACCGAAGGCTTCAACGTCTATACGACCGACCTCGGGGAAGAGGGCCTCGATCTCGGCAAGCTGTACGATTACGACATCATCCTTCTCGACCTGAACCTGCCGGACATGCACGGTTACGACGTGCTGAAGAAGCTCCGGACGGCGAAGGTCTCCACCCCGGTCCTGATCCTGTCCGGCATCGGCGAGATGGATTCGAAGGTCCGTGCATTAGGCTTCGGCGCCGACGATTATGTGACCAAGCCCTTCCACCGCGACGAGCTGGTTGCGCGCATCCACGCGATCGTGCGCCGGTCCAAGGGCCATTCGCAATCGGTCATCCGCACCGGCAAGCTGGCGGTGAACCTCGACGCCAAGACGGTCGAGGTCGACGGCGCCCGGGTGCACCTGACCGGCAAGGAATATGCGATGCTGGAGCTGCTTTCGCTCCGCAAGGGCACGACGCTGACCAAGGAGATGTTCCTCAATCATCTCTACGGCGGCATGGACGAGCCCGAACTGAAGATCATCGACGTCTTCATCTGCAAGCTCAGGAAGAAACTGAGCCTTGCTTGCGGAGGCGCCAACTACATCGAAACCGTCTGGGGCCGCGGCTATGTCTTGCGCGATCCGGACGAAGCCAGCGAGCCGCTGCCGGAAGCGGCGGTCGCCTAAGACTTACCGAGGGGACGGGAGAGAAGGCGGCCTGCTTGCGCGGGCCGCCTTTTTCTTTGCGCTGGTCAGGACCGGCCCGCAGGGGACGGACCGGCCCTGATGTTGCGCGAGCCTATTGGGGCTGGTTCGCGCAGGCGACGTCGTACTGCGACACCGACGCCGTGTTGCGGGAGTTCTGCGGCTGCTCGCCGGCATAGACCGAGCCCGCCGTTCCGCCGGGGTCCTCGTTGAATGCCGAACCGGGCGCAGTCGTCGAATTGCCCGGGAACGCCCCCTCCCCGCTCATCACCAGCTCTTCGCAGTCCTGGTCGGGCTGCCCGGTCGTCGCCGGGCCATTGAGGTGATTATAGCCGGGCGCGCTCGTCGAGTTTCCGCCGGGCGCAGCCGACGCGAGCGCCGGGGCCAGCACCATCGCCGCCGCGGCGGGCCAGAGGATATTTGCTTTCATGGCGCATGCTCCTTCGGGGGTGCCCCCGGAGCGGCGCGCATGGGGGCTCCGACATTTTTGCGCACGCGCTTACGGGTGGCACGCGTAGGTGCCGTCGAGGCCGGCTTTGGTTCACGCGATCTTCGAAGGGCTAAAGGGCCCAGCTTGCTCCAAGCAAGGCCGAGCTCCGGCTATGCGCCGTCCCGCGGTAGCGGTCGTGCCCGGGCGCGCCTGCGCTCCAGACAGCGTGGAGGGAGAGGCGCCCGAGCTCTCGCGTCACGGCGAGGCTCCAGTCGAAATCGGGATCGTAGCTTTCGGGCGGCGCGCTGTGCAGCGTCAGCAGCGCGCCGGCGTGCGCGGTCAAAGTCCATTTGCGCGCCGGAGAGACGTTGGCATTGACCTCGGCATAGGTGGTCCAGCGGTCCGCTTCGAAATAACGGGGAGAGAAGGAGATCCGCGACGACAGGATGCCGCGCGATATGCCGGCATAGACTTCGGTATAGGACTTGCCGCGATCGCCGTGCGAATAGTTCAGATAGCTCGAATGCGTGACCCCGAAGTCGAGCGTCGTTCCGGATCGCAGCTGCTTTGCATAGCCCGCGTCGGCCTGGACGTCGAGGAGAGCCGGGTCGCCGCCGCGGCGCAGGACGCCCGTTGCCGAGGAGCCGAAATAGGCGCCGGAAGGGTCGTCGTAGGAGAAATCGAGGCTGGCCACCGGCCGTCCTTCGCTGAGCGAATAGCCTCGGAACCGGGCGTCGCTGAAGATCGAGGCGGTGGCGCCGATCTGCGCTGCCGCGGGCGACGCCGAGCAGCAGGCGAACAGCAGCGCGATGGCGGAGCCGAGGGCGCTAGTGCGCGAACCTCGCGCTGCCGGCGCGGCCGCCCGAGCAGTTGCAATCACAGCCGGTGACCGCCTTCTCGAGCGTTGCGCAGGCGTCGATCGTGCCGCCGCCGGCGCGGTCGGAGACGAGCGTCAGCTTCGCCGATGCGTGCCGCTCTCGAACCAGCGCGGCAAGGCCGCTGACGTGCGCAGCCGAAAAGGAGCTTCCATTGACGAGAAACCATCGTCCCCCCGGCTGCGTGGTCGGAATGTCCCGGCCCGGGGCAATGTAAACTTGGGCGGGAGAGGCTGCAAAGGCGTGGTCGGCAACGGCAATCACCCCCTCCACCGACGCGGGGAACCCGCCGCGCGGCTTGGCTGGATCATATGCGCCCACCACCACCGATCCCCGCGCCAGCGCCGCATCGACGAGGGTGCGCAACAGGCGATCGTCGGGGCCGCTGAGGCTGAGATTGATGACGTCCGCTTTCTCTTCGACCGCGAAGTAGAGCGCCTTGGCGAGGCTGAGCCCGTCGCAGACGGTGTGCGCGCCCTTCCCCGGCTGCTGCCAGCAGGCGCGAAGGCCAAGCAGCCTCGCGCCGGGCGCAACCCCGGCGATGCCGAGCCCGTTGCCCGTCTTGGCCGCGATGATCCCGGCGACGCCGGTGCCATGATCTTCCGGCACTTCCGACTGGCCGACGACGAAATTGCGGTTGACGAGGAGCTGGCCGGAGAGATCGGGATGGTTGGCCTGGATGCCGCTGTCGATCACCGCGACCTTGACCCCGCGGCCCGTGGCGATCCGGTGGAGGTCGGCCAGCTGCCATTGGCGGGCCGCCGGCTGCGCGGGAAAGAGCGGGTCGTTTGGCGAGGCGGCGCGGCCCTGCGCGTTGAACAGCTGCACCGGCTCGGCCCAGGCGACCTTGGAGTCGCGCGAAAGCTCGTCCGCCGCGGCCGCGGTCGTGCGCGTATCGGGGACGGCCATGATGAAGCAGTCCACACCGATCATCGGCATCGGCCAGCCGTCGACGAAGGTCAGCCGGTGCTCGCGCGCGATCGCGCGGGCCAGCCGTTCGCGCGCGCTCCGCGTCAAATCGTCTCCGTAGCTTCCGCCATAGCTGCCGTTCGGACGGAAATGGTCGGGCGGGTGGCGGACCATGACGAGGATCTGCCGTTCCGGCGGGATGGTCGGCGAGCCTTGCGCATAGGCCGGCGCGCCGAGCATCAGCGCGGCGAGGAAAATGCCGAGCTTCCGGAGGAGGCTCACGACGACCCTCCGTCGATCGGCTGCGCCATGACGACGTGTGCGTCGGCGCGAAGCCGCTCCAGCGCCGCTTCGCGCGACTTGGCAGGCACGCGCAGCAGATAGGCGTCGGTGGGTGTGGGTCCGCCGACGAGCGAAGCCCCGTTGTTCCTGAGCAATGCGTTCAACTGGGAGGCCGTCGTATCCGACCGGAACATTGCGATGACGTTCGCGGATTGCGGCGGGGGCGCCGAGCCGAGCGCCTGGTAGGAGGGCTGGCTCAGTGAATAGAGCAACATCCCGGCCGCGCAGACGAACGCGAGCTGGACAGCGGCAATCGCGGCGATGGCGGGCCGGCTGAACGCCTGCCACGCAGACGATGCTTGCGCCGCAATCCTGTCCCACAGGCTTTGCCGCGGCTGCGGCGTACGGGCGGGACGGACCTGCTGGAGGCGTTGCCTGAGCCGGGCCCAGCCATTGTCGACCTCCGGCGTCATTTGAGCGAACTGGCCGATCATCTCGCGCTCGAAGGCGAGCTGCCGCCGGCAATGGGCGCAGCTGGAGAGATGCTTCTCGACCAGGGCCTGCTCCTCGGGCTCCAGCTGGCCCGTCGCGTACCAGGGAAGAAGCTCTTCCGCTTCCTTGTGGCCGTTGCCATCCGATCGAATGGGTTCAGACATTGCCGCGACTCCTACAACCAGTCTGCAAGCGTGCCGGACAGCGCCGCCTTGAGGCGGCGCCTGGCGTGGAACATGCGGGTCTTCACGGTGTCGACCGGGCAGTTCAGGATCTCGGCGATCTCGCGATAGCCGAGGCCGTGGAAGTAGGTGAGGTCGACGACGGCGCGGTGCTCGGGCGACAGCCCTTCCATGGCGCGCAGAAGCGCATCGCGGATGCGGCTCTGCTCGAGGTCCGCGTCCGGCCGCGGATCGTTGCTTGCGCGCAGGTCGCGGTCGAGATCCTCGACCGGATCGGGCCAGCGCACACGCGCCTTCAGGGCCTTGCGGTAGGCAATGGCGAAGATCCAGGTGGACAATTTGCTCGTCCCCCGGAAGCTTCCGGCCGTCTGCCACACCACCATCATCGTATCGTCCAGCACCTCTTCAACGAGCTGCGGGCGCTTCAGGAGGTTGCCGAGGAACCGCGCCAGGCGCGGCTGGTAGATACGGTACAGCCTCTCGAACGCGTCCAGGTCATGCGACTTCACCCGCTCAAGCAGCTCGCCCTCGTCGAGCGTGCCTGACGGTGCGATGTCACTCATGGGGCGGATTGCCGTCCCTGATGAAGTCACATGTCCACCCTCCCGCACGGCATGGGTGCCCTGTCGCGTCGCAAAGGTTCATTCGCGCGCAGCATAGCATGGAACGGGCCCCGAACCCGCCCGCGCGCGCGGCGGTCAGGCGTCGATGAGGAGGCGGCTGCGGGAGCGGCGGGTGGGGAGGGCGATCGACCTGGTCGCGGGCTCGAGGTCGGATTCGTCCATGCGCCGCCAGCCTTCGCGGCCGAGCCGCTCGAGCGGCCGGAAGCTCGTCTTGTAGGCCATGCGCGTCGAGCCCTCGACCCAATAGCCGAGGTAGACATAGGGAAGCCCGGCGCGCGCCGCGCGAACGATATGGTCGAGGATGATGTAGGTCCCCAGCCCCTTGCGGGCGTCGGGGCCGACATCGAAGAAGCTGTAGATCATCGACAGGCCGTCGCTCTGCTGGTCCGACAGGCAGGCGCCGACGAGCTTGCCGGGCCGGCCGTCGGTCGAGGGTTCGCGATACTCGATCACGTAAGTGCGGACCGGGGTCTGCTCGACCATGTCGGCAAAGTCGGTCTCGTCCATCTCGGCCATGCCGCCGCCCGGGTGGCGGATCGCGAGGTAGCGGCGAAGCAGCTGATATTGCTCTTCGGTCGTCCACGGCTTGCACGCGCTGACCTCGAGGTCGCCGTGGCGGCGGAGCAGCTTGCGCTGCGTCGCGCTCGGCTCGAACTCGGCGGCCAGGACCCTGACCGACACGCAGGCGGAGCAGTCGATGCAGCTCGGGCGGTAAGCGACCGACTGGCTGCGGCGGAAGCCGATGCGGCCCAGGGCTTCGTTGAGCTCGCTCGAATGGCGGCCGGTCAGCTCGGTGAATACCTTCCGCTCAACCTTGCCCGGCAGATAAGGGCACGGGCTCGGGTTGGTGACGAAGAATTTCGGGAAGCGGAAGGGTGCGCTCACCCGCGACCTCACTCAGTTGGTTACACAGCCGTTTATGCGACTGGTAAACGCCGAAGGAAAGACTTTGGACGCGTGATTTCGCCGCTTTGTAGCCGCTGTCCCGCCAAGAGACAGGGAAGTGTCGTCAAGGCGACGCGAAATCAATCGAGCTGGGCGCGCTCGACCTGGAATCCGGCGGCTTCGAGTCGAGTGACGACGTCGTCGATCGTCTGCGGGTCGCGCGCCTCGCATTCGACCTCGATCACCGTGTCCTTGGCGGGCAGGCGGGTGAAAATTCGGCTGTGGTTGACCTCGATGATGTTGGCGCCCGCGGCATACACCTTCGACGTGATCGCGGCGAGCGCGCCGGGCTGGTCGTGCGCGGCGACGCGCAGCCGGGCGATCCGGCCCTGCCGGACAAGGTCGCGGACGAGCACGTTGGCAAGCAAATGCGTGTCGATGTTCCCGCCGCATAGAAGAGTCGCGACCTTCTTGCCGCGGAAGCGTTCGCGGTCGGCGAGCATCGCGGCGAGGCCGGCCGCGCCGGCCCCTTCGACCACCGTCTTCTCGATGCCGGCCAGCATGGCGACGGCCCGCTCGAGCTCGCGCTCGGGGACGAGCACGACGTCGTTGGCGAGGTCCTTGAGGATTCGCGAGGTCAGCTCCCCCGGCTGCTTGACCGCGATGCCCTCCGCCAGCGTGTCGCCGCCGACCGGCATGTGGCAGCCCTGGATCGCGCATTTCATCGAAGGGTAGAGCTCGGCCTCGACGCCGATCAGCTCGATACCGGGCTTTATCGCGCGCGACGCGATCGAGACGCCGCTCATCAGCCCGCCGCCGCCGATCGGAACGACGATGGTGTCGAGGTCCGGCGCGTCCTCGAGCATCTCCAGCGCGACGGTGCCCGCGCCGGCGATGATCTGCGGATCGTCGAACGGATGGACGAAGACATAACCCTTCTCGAGGGCGAGCTCGCAGGCCTTGGCGTAGGCGTCGTCGAACATCTCGCCGTGAAGGACGACCTCGGCGCCGTGGCCCGCGGTCTGGGTCACTTTCACCGTCGGAGTCGATTCCGGCATCACGATCACCGCCGGAATGCCGAGCCGCTTCGCATGGTAGGCGACCGCCTGCGCATGATTGCCGGCGGAAGCGGCGATGACTCCGCGCTCGCGCTCCTCGGGCAAAAGCTGCAGCAATTTGTTGAGCGCGCCCCGTTCCTTGTACGCGGCGGTGAACTGCAGGTTCTCGAACTTCAGCCAGACTTCCGCGCCGATGATCTCCGAAAGCGTTCGGCTGACCAGCATCGGAGTGCGGATGACCGCGCCTTTGATGCGCTCTGCGGCGGCGCGGATGTCGTCGATCGTGGGAGGCTGAAGCATCGGAACTGCGGCCTAGCCCTTCACCGCGCGTGGAACAATGCTAAGCCGGCGCGCATGAAGAAGACCTTCGTCGCGCTCGCCGTCGCCCTTCTCGCCTCGTCAGCCTCCGCCACGACCCTCATCGATCATGCCGATGGAGTGCAGATCGATGCGGCGGGCCGGCTGCAGCATTTCACGGGCGTGCTGATCGGCGACGACGGAAAGGTCGTCAGGCTGGTCCGTGCGGGTGAGCCGTTGCCGAAGGCGACGACGACGGTCGATGCGCGCGGGCAGACGCTGCTGCCAGGCTTCATCGACGCGCACGGCCATGTGATGGACCTCGGCTTCGCGGCGCTGCACCTCAACCTCACCGGCACGGGCTCGCTCGGCGAGCTGCAGCAGCGGCTGAAGGACTATGCGGCGGCGCACCCGAACGACTCCTGGCTGATCGGCTTCGGCTGGAACCAGGAGCTGTGGCCGGAGAAGAGATTCCCGACTGCGGCGGACCTCGACGCGGTCGTGCCGGACCGGCCCGTCGTGCTCGAGCGGGTCGATGGACACGCCGTGGTCGCGAACAGCGCGGCGATGAAGGCGGCCGGAGTGACGCCGGCAACTCCCGCCCCGGCGGGCGGCCGCATCGAGAACGGCCTGTTCGTCGACAATGCGCGCGGGCTGATCGACAAGGCCGTTCCCAAGCCTACGCCGACCGAAATGGACCGCGCGCTCGCAAAGGCGCAGGAGATCCTGCTCGGCTTCGGCGTAACCGGCGTCGGATCGATGAGCACGTCGCTCGACGACTGGAACGCCTTCCGCCGCGCCGGGGACGCCGGACGCCTCAACGTCCGGCTGATGGTCTACCTGCTCGGCACGGAGCCGCTTGCGACGATCCCGCACCCGACCGACTGGATGTACGGCGACCGGCTGCGCGCGGGCGGCGTGAAATTGTTCGCCGACGGGGCGCTCGGCTCGCGCGGCGCGTGGCTGAAGCAGCCCTATGCCGACAAGCCCGACACGCGCGGGCTGCAGTTCCATTCCGACGCCGAGATGCGGCAGCTTGCGGACAGGGCGGCGTCGCACGGGTTCCAGGTCGCCACGCACGCAATCGGCGATGCGGCGAACGCGCAGGTCATCGGCACCTATGAATGGCTGAACAGCAAGTATGGCACGAACCGCCGCTGGCGGATCGAGCATGCGCAGGTGGTCGATTGCGCCGACCTGCCGCGGATCGGCCGCGCGCATGTCATCGCCTCGATGCAGCCGACGCACCAGACGAGCGACCGGCTGATGGCCGAGAAAAGGCTCGACCCGGCGCGGCTCAAATGCGCTTATGCGTGGCAGTCGATGCTGCGGACGGGCGCCCGGCTCGCGTTCGGCACCGACTTTCCCGTCGAATCGCCCAATCCCTTTCCGGGACTTTCGGCCGCAATCAGCCGCCAGGACGTCAACGGCCAGCCGCCGGGCGGATGGTATCCGGACGAGCGAGTGACGCTCGAGCAGGCGCTCAGCGCCTACACGCGCGGAGCGGCCTATGCGGGCTTCGCCGAGCAGAAGATCGGCGGGCTCGACGCGGGCAAATGGGCCGACTTCATCCTCGTCGACCGCGACCCGACCAGGGTGAACCCGCAGGAGCTTGCGCGCACCCAGGTGATCGAAACATGGGTCGCGGGCAAGAAGGTCTGGAGCCGCGAGCCTAGTGCTGCTGCAGCGCCCGAGCGCGGGAGATGAGCATCGCCGGGGTGAGCACCTGCGGCAGCTGTTCGGGCCGCTTGCCGGGCGCGTACCAGAGATAGAGCGGGACGCCGGCGCGGCCCTGCGTTTCGAGGAAGCGGGTGATCTTCGGATCGCCGTTGGTCCAGTCCGCGGCGAGCACCTTCACGCCCGCTCTGCGGAAGGCGTCGCGGACCTCGCCGCGGTCGATGGAGGTGGCTTCGTTGACCTTGCAGCTGAGGCACCAGTCGGCGGTGAAATAGACGAAGACTGGGCGGCGCTGCTGGAGGTAGGCCGCGACGCGCGCTTCGCTCCAGGGTTCCGCGCCGGCGAGCTGGTGCGGCGCAGCCGAGCGCTGCGGCATGAGCGCCACGCCCGCGACGGCGAGCGCGAGCGCGGCAAGCGCGCTTCCCCACGCGCCCGCCTTGTTGCGCCGCTGGAGCCGCCCGGCCTCGAATGCGGCGAACAGCAGGCCGAGGCTGATCGCGACGCCGATGAAGAGGGCCTGGCGGCCGGCCTGACGGTCGAGCAGCCAGAGCGCAGCGATTGCGCTCGCCGCCATGGGAATGGCGAGGAAGCGCTGCAGGCGGCGCATCCACGGGCCGGGCTTGGGCAGCTTTCCGCGCAGCGCGGGAACGAAGGCGACGGCGACGAACGGCAGCCCCAGTCCCAGCCCGAGCGCTGCAAAGACGAGGACCGAACCGGCGGCGGGCAGGAGCAGCGCCGTGCCGAGCGCCGCGCCGAGGAACGGGCCGGCGCAGGGTGTTGCGACGAATGCCGCCAGCGCTCCCGTGCCGAAGCTCCCCGCGGGTCGCGCGGCTCCGCCGAGCACGGGCAGCTCGAACACGCCGAGGAGGTTCGCCGTGATCGCCACCGCGAGCAGCGCAAGCAGCATGATCGTGCGCGGGTCCTGCAGCTGGAACGCCCAGCCCGCCTCCGCGCCCGCGGCGCGGATGGCGAGGAGCACCGCGCCGAGCGCTCCCGTGCCGACAATCGTGCCGGCGGTGTAGGCAAGCGCGTCGGCCCGCGCCTCCCGCGCCTCGCCGCCCGCTCGCGAAATGTGGAGCGCCTTCAAGGCGAGGATCGGAAAGACGCAGGGCATGAGGTTGAGGAGGATGCCGCCGGCGACGGCGCCGAGCACCGCGAGAACCACCGCCTTCCAGCCCAGCCCGCCGATGGGCGAGCCTTGCGGCACCGGGCCCGGAACCGAGCGGAATTCGAGGCCCTTGCCGTCGCCGATCGCAACCACCGCATCGAATTGCTGCGGCACGGCTCCCTTGCGCTGCAGCTCGGCGATCAGCAGGTCGCCCGAACGGCTGAACTGCTGCCTCGCATCGTAATCGACCGGCCCGTTGGTGATCGGGAAGACGTAAGGGTCATCGACCTTCACGCTTGCGGGGAGAGGGATTGCGAGGCGAAGCTTGTCGCCGCTGCTCTGGAAGCGGCCGAGGCTCGCCAGCGGCTGCGGCAGGGCCTGGCGCCAGGCATCGAACTGCGCCCGGTTCGGAGTTCCGCTGCCGACCGGCAGGTCGAGCGAAAGCTGCCCGTGCTCGGGAACGCAGATCTTGTCGGTGCAGGCGAGCCAGCGCGCATCGGCGCGAACGGGAATCGTGCCGTTCGCGTCGGCGGGCACCTTGAGGCGGACGAGCACCGCATAGTCCTGCTCGAACACGTAGTTCATGAGGTTGGCGATCTCGAGCCGGGTCGGGACCGGATAGCGCAGCGGCCCGGCGGCAAACCCCTCCGGCAAATGCCACTGGACGTCCATCGGCAGGCCGGCGTCGCCGGGATTGAGCCAATAGCCGTGCCAGCCCGGCGCCGGGCGCATGTGGATCGCAAGCTCGACCTCGCCGCCGGGCGGCGCGGAGCCTTCGGCAACCAGCTGCGGCTCGATCCCTCGCGCCTGCGCGAAGGCGGGCACGAGCAGCAGTGCAAGGAAGATCAGAAGTCGGCGGAGCATCGTTGAACCGCTGTGCGCGGAATGAGCGGTGCGGTTCAATCCAGATTCGGCCGAAGCCAGCGCTCCGCCTGCTCGATGCTGACGCCGCGGCGAGCGGCATAGTCTTCGAGCTGGTCGCGGCCGATGCGCGCGACACCGAAATACTGGCTGTCGCGGTGGCTGAAGTAGAAGCCAGACACCGCCGAGGTCGGCAGCATGGCGAAATTCTCGGTCAGCGTGACCTCGCCGGGATTGCCGCCGAGCATCTGGAACAGCAGCGGCTTGAGGCTGTGGTCGGGGCATGCGGGGTAGCCGGGCGCCGGGCGGATGCCCTGGTATTTCTCGCGGATCAGCTGCTCGTTGGAGAGATGCTCCTCGGCATAGCCCCACAGGCGCTGGCGGACTTCGGCGTGGAGGACCTCGGCGAAGCTTTCGGCCAGGCGGTCGGCGAGCGCCTTTAGAAGGATGTCGTCATAATCGTTGACGGTCTGCTTGAAGCGCTCGAGGTGCGGCTCGAGGCCGTGGATGCCGACGGCGAACGCGCCGATCCAGTCCTCCCCTTCGGGCGAGATGAAGTCGGCGAGGCACATGTTGGCGCGGCCCTCGCGCTTCTTCATCTGCTGGCGCAGCATCGGCAGGCGGGTCCAGTCGTTGCCGGCGAGGACGAGGATGTCGTCGCCCTCGCGCCTGCAGCGCCACAGGCCGACCGTCGCCTTGGGCGTCACCCAGCGCTCGGCGATCAGCTGGTCGAGCATCGCCTGCGCGTCCTTGAACAGGTTGCGCGCGCTCTCGCCCACAATCGGATCGTCGAGGATCGACGGATAGGTGCCCGCAAGCTCCCACGCGCGGAAGAACGGCGTCCAGTCGATGGATGCGCGGAGGTCCTTCAGCGGCCATTCGCCGAAATGATGCAGCCCGGGATAGGCAGGTGCGGGCGCCATGCCCGACGGGTCGAACGGGAACGCATTGGCGCGCGCTTCCTCGAGCGATGAAAGCTCGCTCTGGCCGCTGCGCTCGCGCGACTTCCTGAGCTTCTCGTAATCGTCCGCGGTGCTGGCGATCAGCGGCTCGCGCTGCGTGTCGGAGACCAGCGACGACGCCACGCCGACCGCGCGGCTGGCGTCGAGGACGTGAATGACGGGGCCGTGGTAGGCGGGATCGATCCGAAGCGCGGTATGCGCCTTGCTGGTGGTCGCGCCGCCGATCAGCAGCGGCAGCGACATCTCGGCCCGCTGCATCTCGCCCGCGACCGTTACCATCTCGTCGAGCGACGGAGTGATCAGGCCCGAGAGGCCGATCATGTCCGCCTTATTGTCGTTGGCGGCCTTGAGGATGTCCTGCCACGGAACCATCACGCCGAGGTCGATCACCTCGAAGCCGTTGCACTGCAGCACCACGCCGACGATGTTCTTGCCGATGTCGTGGACGTCGCCCTTGACCGTGGCCATGACGATGCGGCCCTTGCCCTGCGTAGCGCCGGTCTTCTCCTTCTCCGCCTCGATGAAGGGGATGAGGTGGGCGACGGCGCGCTTCATCACGCGCGCCAACTTCACCACCTGCGGGAGGAACATCTTGCCTGAGCCGAACAGGTCGCCGACGACGTTCATGCCGTCCATCAGCGGCCCTTCGATCACTTCGATCGGCCGGGCGAACTGCTGGCGCGCCTCCTCGGTGTCGTCGATGATGTGCGCGTCGATGCCCTTGACGAGCGCGTAGGAGAGCCGCTCCGCGACAGGGAGCGAGCGCCATTCGGCGGCGGCCTTCTCTGCCGCGGGATCGACGTCCTTGTACTTTTCCGCGAGCGTGATCAGCCGCTCCGTCGCATCGTCGCGGCGGTCGAGGATCACGTCCTCGCAGGCTTCGCGAAGCTCGGGATCGATCTGGTCATAGACGTCGAGCTGGCCGGCGTTGACGATGCCCATGTCCATTCCGGCGGGGATCGCGTGGTAGAGGAACACGCTGTGCATCGCGCGGCGCACGGGCTCGTTGCCGCGGAACGAGAAGCTGAGGTTCGACAGGCCGCCGCTGATGTGCGTGCCCGGGCAGCGGCCGCGGATCTCCCGCGCCGCCTCGATGAAGTCGAGCGCGTAGCGGCGGTGCTCGTCGATCCCGGTCGCGACGGCGAAGATGTTGGGGTCGAAGACGATGTCGTTGGCGTCGGTGCCGTCGGCGATCAGCAGCCTGTAGGCTCGCTCGCAGATCTCGACCTTGCGCTGGACGGTGTCGGCCTGTCCGATCTCGTCGAACGCCATCACGACGACGGCCGCGCCATATGCGCGGCACTTGCGCGCGAGCTCGAGGAACGGCCCCTCGCCTTCCTTCATGCTGATCGAGTTCACGATCGGCTTGCCCGAGACGCACTTAAGTCCCGCCTCGATCACGCTCCACTTCGAGCTGTCGATCATCACCGGGATCCGGGCGATGTCCGGCTCGGCGGCGATGCGCTTCAAGAAGGTCGTCATCGCCGCTTCGGAATCGAGCAAAGCCTCGTCCATGTTGACGTCGATGATCTGGGCGCCGTTCTCGACCTGGTCACGCGCGACCTCGACCGCGGCGTCGTAATCGCCGTTGAGGATCAGCTTCTTGAAGCGCGCCGAGCCGGTGACATTGCAGCGCTCGCCGATGTTGACGAAGCGCGCGCCCGCGCCCTCTCCCGCTCGCGCGAGAGGGCGTGTCTCTTCCAGCACACCCTCACCCTCGCCGCTGCGCGGCTCTCCCTCTCCCGCAGAGCGGTAGAGGGGCTTTTCGGGATGCTCGCTCACGCCGCGATCAGCATCGGCTCGAGGCCCGCGAGGAGCGTCCCCGATTGTGCTGCCGGGACGGTGCGCGGCGTGCAATCACGCACCGCCCCGGCAATTGCGGCGATGTGCAGGGGAGTCGTCCCGCAGCAGCCGCCGACTATGTTCACCAAGCCATTCTGCGCCCATTCGCGGACCTGCGCGGCCGTCTGCTCCGCAGCTTCGTCATATTCGCCGAGTTCGTTCGGAAGGCCGGCGTTCGGATAAGCCATCACCAGCGTGTCGGCGCGCGCGGCAAGCGCCGCGAGGTGCGGGCGGAGCTGGGCTGCGCCGAACGAGCAGTTGAGGCCGATGGTGAGCGGCTTCGCGTGCCGCACCGACGCCCAGAAGGCCTCGACCGTGTGGCCCGACAGGTTGCGGCCCGAAAGGTCGGTGAGAGTCATGGAGATCATCAGCGGGAGCGCGCGGCCGAGCGACTGCTCCGCCTCCAGCGTCGCCATGATCGCCGCCTTGGCGTTCAGCGTGTCGAAGATCGTCTCGATGAGGATGAAGTCGACGCCCCCTTCGACCAGCGCGTCGACCTGCTCGCGATAGACCGCCTTCACCTGGTCGAAATCGACTTCTCGGAACGCAGGATCGTTGACGTTGGGCGACAGCGACAGCGTCTTGTTGGTGGGGCCGATCGCCCCCGCGACCCAGCGCGGCCTGCCGTCCTTCGCGCTGTAGCCGTCGGCAACGCCCCGGACGATCTCCGCGGAGGCGCGGTTGATCTGCGGCACCAGCGCTTCGGCCGCGAAATCGGCCTGGCTGATGGCGTTTGCGTTGAACGTGTTGGTGGCGAGGATCTCCGCGCCCGCATCGGCGAAGCTCTCGCAAATCGAGCGGACGACCTCGGGCCTGGTGAGATTGAGCAGGTCGTTATTGCCGCGCTGATCCTTCATGAGGTCCAGCCCGCCGCGATAGTCCGCCTCCTGCAGGCGGCGCTGCTGGATCAAAGTGCCATAGGCGCCGTCCTTGATCAGTATGCGTTCGGCGGCTTCCGCGCGCAGGGCTTCGGCGGGTGTCATGATTTTGCGCGTACTCCAAGCAGGTGACAGATTGCGTAGCTGAGCTCGGCCCGGTTGAGCGTGTAGAAGTGGAAGTGCCGCACGCCCCCGGCGTAGAGCTGGCCGCAGAGCTCGGCGGCGACCGTCGCCGCGATGAGCTGGCGCGCCGAGGGAAGGTCGTCGAGCCCTTCGAACAAGCCGTCCAGCCACTGCGGGATGGTCGCGCCGCAGGTCTGCGCGAACCTCCGCGTCGTCGCGACGTTCGACACCGGCAGGATGCCCGGCACGATCTCGGCGTCGATGCCGGCCGCGGCGGCCTCGTCGCGAAAGCGGAAGAAGCAGTCGGCCGAGAAGAAGAATTGGGTGATCGCGCGGTCGGCGCCGGCACCCACCTTGCGCTTCAAATTCTCGATGTCGAAGGCGCGCGTCGATGAATCCGGATGCATCTCCGGGTAGGCGGCGACGGAAATGTCGAACGGCGCCACCTGCTTGAGCCCGGCGACGAGCTCGGTGGCGTCGCGATAGCCTTGCGGATGCGGCTGGTACCTGGCGCCGGGCTCCGGCGGGTCGCCGCGAAGAGCAACGATGTGGCGCACGCCCGCTTCCCAATATTCGCGCGCGATCTGGTCGACCTCGTCGCGCGAGGCGGCGACGCAGGTGAGGTGCGCCGCGGGCGTCAGCTCCGTCTCCTTGAGGATGCGCTCGACCGTCGCGTGGGTCCGTTCGCGGGTCGATCCGCCCGCGCCGTAGGTGACGGAGACGAAGCGGGGATGAAGCGGCTCGAGAGTCTTGATCGACTCCCACAGGTTCTGCTCCATCTTCTCGGTCTTGGGCGGGAAGAACTCGAAGCTGACCTGGATGTCGCCGCGCGCTTCGGCGAACAAGGGCTGGTGATGGCTGAGGCTTTCGAAGGCGTTCATGCCGCCCTCCGCTGCCGCAGCGGCTGCTTGGACCCGCGCCACAAGGTGACGGTCAGCTCCCCGCCCTCGAGGTGCCGGACCTGGTCGACGTCGAGCCCCGCCGACGCGAACCAGCCGGCCATCACTTCGTCCTCGAAGCCGAGGCGGATGTGGGCGTCGGTGGTGCGCAGCTCCTCGCGTTCGTGGGCGGCAAAGTCGACCACCAGCAGGGTGCCGCCGGGCGCAAGCACGCGCGAGGCCTCGGCGATCGCGGCGGCGGGCGAGTGCGCGTAGTGAAGCACCTGGTGGATGACGATCGTGTCGGCGCTCTGGTCCGCGAGCGGCAGCGCATACATGTCGCCCTGCCGAAGGCTCGACGCGATGCCGGCGGCCTCCAGCTTCACCCGCGCGACGCGGAGCATGTCCGACGAGCGGTCGATGCCGATCGCCTGGGTCGCGCGCGGGCCGAACAGCTCGATCATGCGGCCGGTGCCGGTGCCGACGTCGACGAGGCGGCCGAGCGGGCGCTTGCCGAGCGCATCGTCGATCGCGCGCTCGACCTCGCTCTCGGCGACATGCAGCGAGCGAATTTGGTCCCAAACTTCGGCATGGCCGGCGAAATAGCGGTTGGCGGCTTCGGCGCGCTCGGCGCGGATCGCCTCCGTCCGCGCGGCGTCGGCGGCGAACAGCGCCTGGGTCGCCGGGTCAGCCCAGGAGTCGATCAGCGCGAACATCGGCTCGACCCGCTCCGGGTCGGCAAGGGTGAGGAAGACCCAGCTCCCCTCCTTGCGGCGCTCGAGCACCCGCGCGTCGGCGAGGATCTTGAGATGACGCGACACGCGGGGCTGGCTTTGGCCGAGCACGTGGGCCAGTTCCCCGACCGACAGCTCCATCAGCCGCAGGAGCACGACGATGCGCAGCCGCGTGGGGTCGGCGAGCGCCTGGAATCGGTCGGCGAGCGGGAGTGCTGCAGTCACGAGATAAGGATATAAAGATATCTTTATATGGTCAAATCGTCGTTCGAAAATAATCCCTTGTGCATTGGTAGGGATTGCAGTTATTGCCGCGGGTCTGGCCTGAGCGACTCGCACGTTGAGGCCCGGGTGGTGCCCACCCCAGGGGCACATTTGAAGGGAGTGGAACGATCATGAAGAAAGTTGCCATTGTGACCGTTGCGGTCCTCGCGCTCGGCCTTGCCGCGTGCAACAAGAACGGCGCCGACAACAATGCCGCGAACGAGACTGCGGTCGAGAACAACGCTTCCGCCGACGTCAACGCCGCGACCAACGACTCGGTCAACGCTGCCGACAACGCGCTCAACGCCGCCAGCAATGCGGTCGAGAATGCCGGCAACGCCGTCGACAACGCTCAGGACGCCGTCAAGAACGCGGCCGAGAACAAGTAAGCTTTCTTCGAAAGCCGAACAGGAAGGGCCGCTCCCCCGAGCGGCCCTTTTTTTGTGCCCTCGCCGGATGTTACCCTGTCCCGGTGAGACTTGCCCTGTTCGCGCTCCTGCTGCTCGCCGCCGCCTGCCGCAAGGACGAGCCGCCTGCGCCGACGCAGGAGCAGTCTGCCCAGCTCAACGACGCCGAGGACATGCTGAACGGCATGGCCGACAATGAAGAAGGGCCGGCGGATCAGGGACCCCATCAAAGTACTACTTTGACGGGAAGCCGCTCCACCAGCCCTTCCAACAACTCGGACTAAGCGGCCGGGTTAGAAGTCCATTCCGCCCATACCGCCGCCGGCCATGGCCGGAGCAGGCTTGTCCTCGGGCACCTCGGCGATCGTCGCCTCGGTGGTAATCAGCAAGCCAGCGACGCTGGCCGCGTCCTGCAGCGCAGCGCGGACGACCTTGGTCGGGTCGATGACGCCGGCCTGGACGAGGTTCTCGAACACCTCGGTCTGGGCGTTGAAGCCGAGCGTGGCGTCGTCGCCGTCGATCAGCTTGCCCGCGACCACCGCGCCGTCATGGCCGGCGTTCTCGGCGATCTGCCGCACCGGCGCCTGCAGCGCCTTGCGGATGATGTCGATGCCGCGGGTCTGGTCGTCGTTCTCGCCCTTCAGGCCCTCGAGAGCCTTGGTGGCGTAGAGCAGCGCAGTGCCGCCGCCCGGGACGATCCCTTCCTCGACCGCGGCGCGGGTCGCATGGAGAGCGTCGTCGACGCGGTCCTTGCGCTCCTTCACCTCGACCTCGGACGCGCCGCCGACCTTGATCACCGCAACGCCGCCGGCGAGCTTCGCCAGCCGCTCCTGCAGCTTCTCGCGGTCGTAGTCGGACGTCGTCGTCTCGATCTGCTGGCGGATAGCGCCGACACGGCCCTCGATATTCTCGCGGGTGCCGTTGCCGTCGACGATCGTCGTGTTGTCCTTGTCGATCGTGACGCGCTTGGCCTGGCCGAGCATGTTCAGCGTGACGTTCTCGAGCTTGATGCCGAGATCCTCGCTGATCATCTCGCCGCCAGTGAGGATCGCGATATCCTCGAGCATCGCCTTGCGGCGATCGCCGAAGCCGGGCGCCTTGACCGCCGCGACCTTGAGGCCACCGCGCAGCTTGTTGACGACGAGCGTCGCGAGCGCCTCGCCCTCGATGTCCTCGGCAATGATCAGCAGCGGACGGCCGCTCTGGACCACCGCTTCGAGGATCGGGAGCATCGCCTGCAGGTTCGACAGCTTCTTCTCGTGGATCAGGATGTACGGATCCGAGAGCTCGACCTGCATCTTCTCAGGATTGGTGATGAAGTAGGGCGACAGGTAGCCGCGGTCGAACTGCATGCCCTCGACGACGTCGAGCTCGAACTCGAGGCCCTTGGCCTCCTCGACCGTGATCACGCCTTCCTTGCCGACCTTCTCCATCGCCTCGGCGATCTTCTCGCCGACCTCGCGGTCGCCGTTGGCCGAGATGATGCCGACCTGCGCGATCTCCTGGCTGCCCGAAACGTCCTTCGAGCGGCTCTTGAGGTCCGCGACGACCTTCTGGACGGCGATGTCGATGCCGCGCTTGAGGTCCATGGGGTTCATGCCGGCGGCAACCGACTTCATGCCCTCGCGGACGATCGCCTGGGCGAGAACGGTCGCGGTGGTGGTGCCGTCGCCGGCGATGTCGTTGGTCTTCGAGGCCACTTCGCGCACCATCTGCGCGCCCATGTTCTCGAACTTGTCCTTGAGCTCGATCTCCTTGGCGACGGTTACGCCGTCCTTGGTGATGCGCGGAGCGCCGAAGCTCTTGTCGATGACGACGTTGCGGCCCTTGGGGCCCAGCGTCACCTTCACCGCATTGGCGAGGATGTCGACGCCGTTGAGGATGCGCTCGCGCGCATCGCGGCTGAATTTCACGTCTTTGGCAGCCATGTCTGACTTCCCTTTCGAATTTGAAAGTTTGCTAAGTTGGCTCCTCAACGCGCGCGGGCGCACGCGCGAGGTGCAGCGGTTAGGCGGCCTTGCGGACCTCGGCCGGGCCGTCGATGATGCCGAGGATGTCGCTCTCCTTCATGATGAGCAGATCCTCGCCATCGAGGCGGACCTCGGTGCCGGACCACTTGCCGAACAGGATGCGGTCGCCGGCCTTGACGTCGAGCTCGACGAGCTTGCCGGTCTCATCGCGGGTGCCCGCGCCGACGGCGATGACTTCGCCTTCCTGCGGCTTTTCCTTCGCCGTATCCGGGATGATGATCCCGCCGGCGGTCTTTTCCTCTGCCTCGACACGGCGGACGAGGACACGGTCATGAAGCGGCCTGAAACCCATAGGTTTAACCCCCTCTTCCTTTGCTAAGTTGAACATTGCCGTTGGCACTCTCCGCATGAGAGTGCCAGCGATGGCGCGCATATGGTTGTGCGGCGTTCATCCGTCAACGCCCCCGGTGCCGGATTTCTCAGGCTGTAACGGTTACGGGTGCGCGGCGCGTGTCAGGCCGAGCCGCTGGCGCATCAGCCAGCGCGCCAGCATCATTGCCGCGACGCAGGCGAGCCCGCTTGCAAGGCCGATCCAGATGCCGACGCCCTTCCAGTCGGCGGCAAAGGCGAGCCAGGAGCCGATCCCGAGGCCGACCACCCAATAGCCGACCAGCGCGAACAGCAGCGGCCAGCGGGTGTCGTGCAGCCCGCGGAGCATGCCGGCGCCGATCACCTGCGCTCCGTCGACCAGCTGGAAGGCGGCAGCGACGCGAAGGAAGCTGACGGCGAGAGCTATGGTGACGGCATTTCCCGGCAAGTCGGCGAGGAACAAGGTGACCAGCCGGTGCGGAATACTCCACATGACAAGCGCCATCGCGGCCATAAAGGCAACGCCCATGACCCAGGCAGTCCAGCCGGCCCGCATGATTGCGGCTTCGTCGCGCCGCCCGAGCGCGAGGCCGACGCGCACGGTCGCCGCCTGTCCGAGACCCAGCGGGACCATGAAGGTCAGCGCCGCGACCTGGAGCGCCACCGCGTGCGCGGCGACTGCGGGAGCGCCGATCCAGCCCATGAAGTAAGCGGCAAGCGCGAACACGCCCATTTCCAGCGCGAGGGTGACGCCGATCGGCCAGCCGAGGCGGACCATCGCACGCGTGCGCTCCGGGTCGAAGCGCCAGAAGCGGCCGAACAGGTGGAAGCGGCGGAAGCGACGCTCGCGAGCGCAGATCGCAACAAGCGCGCCGCAGATGATCAGCCAGGTAAGCGAGCTGCCGATGCCGCCGCCGACGAGGCCAAGCGGGGGGAGCCCGAAATGGCCGAACATCAGCGACCAGCTGAGAAGCGCGTTGAGGGCGATCCCGGCAAGGCTGAGCCACAGGACGACGCGCGGCCGCTCGAGCGCCGACACGAAGTTGCGAAGCAGCTGGAACATCAGCCAGCCGGCGGTGGACCACATGTAAGCGCGAAGGAAGGTCTGGCCCTGCTCGGCAAGCTTCGCGGGTTCCCCGAACGCGCGCATCAGCGGCCCGACGTGCCAAAGCAGAAGCCAGTAGGGCGGCAGCGCCAGCAGCAGGAGCCAGAGGCCGGCGCGGAAGGTGCGGCGGACGTCGCGCACCGCATTCGACCGCTGCCCGAGGGCGGTCGCCATCATCGGCGATGCCGCAGTCACCAGCCCGAGCAGGAAGACGTTGATGGTGAAGGTGAGGTTGAGCGCGAGCGTCGCGGCGGCGAGCTGGGTCGCGCCGAGCCGGCCCATCAGCAAGACGTCGGTCGCCTGGATCGCCTGCTGCGTGACATTGGCGAGGATCAGCGGCCACGCGAGCGCCAGCGTCGCCCGCAGCTCCGCGAGCCACGCGCCGCTCGCGTCGGAAATTTCCGCCTGATCGCCCATCCGCGGCGCCTAGCCGCATGGCCGCGCGTCGAAAAGGTTTGGCCGCCCGTGCCCTCGTCCGCTAGCGAAGGGCCGCAATCGTCAGAGGCCAAGCAATGAAATTCGTGCGCGCGATCTGGAAGCTGCTGGTTGGGATCAAGGACGCGCTCGTCCTGATCTTCATGCTCATCTTCTTCGGCATGCTCTACAGCGCGTTGAGCGCGCGGCCGGCCCCGGTGAAGGACGGCGTGCTCGACCTCAACCTCAACGGCAGCGTGGTCGAGCAGCCCGCGCGGGCGAGCTGGTCGGACGTGGCGGGCGGCAACCGCATCGCCGAATATCGCCTGCGCGACCTCGTCCAGGCGCTCGACAAGGCCCGCGACGACGGCAGGGTCAAAGCGGTCGCCCTCGACCTCGACGGCTTCACCGGCGGCGGGCAGACGGCGATCGGCGACCTCGCCGACGCGGTCCGGCGGGTGCGGGCGGCGGGCAAGCCGGTGATCGCCTATGGCGTCGGCTACACCGATGACGGCTACCTGCTCGCGTCGGCGGCATCGGAAATCTGGCTCAACCCGCTCGGAGCGGTGCTCATCGCCGGGCCGGGCGGAAGCAATCTTTACTACAAGGGCCTGCTCGACAAGCTCGGGGTCACCGCGAACGTCTACCGCGTGGGCAAGTTCAAGTCGGCGGTCGAGCCGTTCATCCGCAACGACATGTCGCCCGAGGCCAAGCAGAATTACATGGCGCTCGACCAGGCGGAGCTCGACAGCTGGCGCGCGCGGGTGAAACAGGCGCGACCGAAGGCGAATGTCGACGCCTTCCTCACGAACATGAACGCGGCCGTCGCCGCGGCGGGCGGAGACATGGGCAAGGCCGCGCTCGCCAACGGAATTGTCGACCGGATCGGCACCCGGCGGGAGTTCGAGGCGCGGCTCGCCCAGCTCGGCGGCAAGCCCGACAGGGACAGCACGGGCTTCGCGCGGATCAAGCTGTCGTCCTACGTCTCGGACGTCGTCGACCTGAAGCCCAAGGGACCGATCGGGGTGGTGACGATCGCCGGCATGATCGTGGACGGCAAGGC
Organism: Bacillota bacterium; assembly: GCA_050261135.1. Lineage (GTDB taxonomy): Bacteria > Pseudomonadota > Alphaproteobacteria > Sphingomonadales > Sphingomonadaceae > Sphingomicrobium. The sequence continues at coordinate 27,405 of JBLNCZ010000016.1, read as the reverse complement.
CGGCCCGGGCACGGCGGGCGGCGATACGATCGCCGGCGAGATCGAAGACGGCATCCGCGACGGCATCAAGGCGCTGGTCGTGCGCGTCGACAGCCCCGGCGGTTCGGTGCTCGCGTCCGAGCGGATCCGCCAGGCATTGCTCGCGGCAAAGGCGAAGAAGATCCCGGTCGTGGTGTCCATGGGCAGCGTTGCGGCGTCGGGCGGCTACTGGGTGTCGACCCCCGGCGACTTCATCTATGCCGAGCCGTCGACCATCACGGGTTCGATCGGCGTGTTCGGGATCATCCCGAGCTTCCAGGGCACGCTCCAGAAGCTCGGCATCGGCGCGGACGGCGTGAAGACCACCCCGCTTTCGGGCGAGCCGGACGTGTTCAGGGGCCCGTCGCCAGAAGCGAGCCAGCTGATCCAGACGGGCGTCAATTCCATGTACGCGCGCTTCCTCAACGTGGTCGCGCAGGCACGGCACAAGACGCCCGCGCAGGTCAACGAGATCGCGCAGGGGCGCGTGTGGGACGGCGGCACCGCGCACCAGCTCGGCCTGGTCGACGGTTTCGGCGGCATCGACGATGCGATCGCCAAGGCGGCGCAGCTCGCCGGCCTCGGGAACGAGCGGGGCGTTCGCTATCTCGAGCAGCCCAAGAGCCTGAAGCAGGAGCTGATCGAAGCGCTGGCGGACGACCAGAACGATTCCGTCGGAGTGCCGGAGGACGCGTTCGCCTCGCTCTCCCGCGCGCCGCAGCAGCAGCTTGCGCAAATGCTGGTCGAGGTCCGCTCGATCCTGTCGGGCCCGAGCATCCAGGCCCGCTGCCTGGAGTGCCCCGCGGTCGCGCCGGCGCGGATCGACAGGCGCGACCTCAGCCTGCTGCAGATCATCGAGCGGTGGATCGGCTGAAGGGGGATCGACAGGTGAATGCCAGACTTTTCGCGCTCGCCGCAGCCGGCGCTTCGCTGCTTGCTTCGCCCGCGCTCGCGCAGGGCGTGATCAGCGAGCGGTCGGTCGCCGCGCATGAAGCTTTCCTCGCCAGCGACGCGCTCCAGGGCCGCGGAAGTGCGACCCGCGACGAGGCGATCGCCGCCGCTTATGTCGCATCCGAGTTCCAGTCCTATGGCCTGGCTCCGGCGCCCGGGATGGACGGTTACCTGCAGCCGGCGACGCTGATCCGGGTGGTGCTGAACGGCGAGCCGACGATGAGTGCGGCCGGCGTCCAGCTACCATCGCCGACGCTGCTGATCGGCCCGGGAACGAGCGTTTCGGGTCCGCTGGTCGTCGCCGACACCGGCGATCCTGCGAAGCTGCCGCGCGCCGATGTGCTGCTCGTCCCCTCGCCGTCGGCTGATTTACGCGTGATCGCGCAGGCCGCCCGCGACGAGGGCACGAAGCTGCTGGTGCTCCCGCTCAACGAGGCGACGCAGAAATATGTCGGCATCATGGGCGGGAAGCCGCGGCTGCCGACCTATCTCGAGGGGGATGGGCCGGACACGAAGATGAGCATCGTGCTGCTGCCGCTTGGAGCAATCGCAGAGCTCGCGAAGAAAAGCGGCGCTGTGGTCACCCTCACCGTGCCATCGCGCCAGGAGCGGTCGACCACCACCAACGCGATCGGCTACCTCAAGGGCAGCGACCCGAAGGCGGGAACGCTGCTGCTTACCGCGCACCTCGACCATCTCGGCGTCCAGCCCGACGGCACGATCATGCACGGCGCGAACGATGACGCGTCCGGCACGACCGCGGTGCTCGAGCTCGCCCAGGCGCTCGCTTCGGGCAAGCAGCCGAGGCGCAGCATCCTGTTCGTCTGCTACGGCAGCGAGGAACTGGGCGGCTTCGGGTCGACCTATTTCGCCGAGCACTCGCCGGTGCCCCTCAGCGACATGGTCGCCAATATCGAGTTCGAGATGATCGGCGCGCAGGACCCGAAGCTTCCTGCCAACACGCTGATGATGACGGGCTTCGAGCGCTCGAACCTCGGTCCGGCGCTGAAGGAGCATGGCGCGCTGGTGACCGGCGACCCCTATCCGGAGGAGCATTTCTTCGAGCGCTCCGACAATTACTCGCTCGCGCTCAAGGGAGTGGTCGCGCACACAGTTTCGGGATGGGCGGTGACGCCGACCTATCACCAGCCGACCGACACTTACGCGAACCTCAACATCCCCTTCATGACCAATGCCATCCGCTCCCTCGTCGCTCCCGTCGAATGGCTGGCGAACAGCGACTTCGTGCCGGCGTGGAAGCCCGGCGGGAAGCCGGAGCCGGACCGGTAAGCCATCGCTCGGCGGTTTTGCCGGCGTCCGGGCGAGTGCCTGCGTCAATCGCTGTAATGGACAGGCTTCATTAGCAATCGCGCCGCCCTAGCTGCTAGCGTCCGCGAGTCACGAACAGCAAGGAGGACGCAAGAACGATGGCGGACATGATTCCCTATTCGAAGAAGCTCGGTCCACTGACGCCATTCGTCGGCGAGTGGGAAGGCAATGAAGGGGTCGACCTGTCGTACCACAACAAGGACGACTGGACGACCGAGACGACCTATTTCGAGAAGGCCTGGTTCAAGCCGATCCCGGTGCAGGAAAACGGCCAGCAAGTGCTGTGGGGGCTCCATTACGGAATGACCGCCTGGCGCCACGGCGAAGAGGCGATGGACCCGTTCCACGACGAGGTCGGCTTCCTGCTGTGGGACAAGGCGCACGGGCAGGTGATGCGCAACGTCGTGTTCGGCCGCGGCATCGCGATCCTCGCGGGCAGCGACGCCAAGCCGCACGACACGGTGCTGCGCTTCGACGCCACCCCGGGCGAGCCGCACTATGGCGTGCTGCAGAACAAATATCTGCTGGAGCGCGCATCGATCCAGGCGTTCACGAGCGAGTTCACGATCCACGACGAGACGACGATGAGCTACACGTCGGACCTGGTCCTGAAGCTCGCCGCGACGGGCGGAGAGATGCACCATACCGACCGCAACACGCTGCGTCGCGTCAGGCGCTATCACCCCGGTTCCGAAGCCATGTGAGAGCCGCCGCGGAAAGGCGCCTTCTCAAGCTTTTCCGGTGAACATCTCGCAGAGGTGAGCCGGTGCGGCTGGTGTATCAGCCGCGCCGGATGAGCGTGCTCATACGACAGGCGAGCGAGGCTGACGCGGCTGCCGCAGCCGCGATCTACCGGCCTTATGTCGAAGAGAGCCGGATCAGCTTCGAGCAAAGCCCGCCCGACGCGGCGGAGATGGCGCTCCGCATGCAGAGCCCGCTTCATCCCTGGCTGGTTGCCGAGGACGAGGGGCGGATCGTCGGCTTCGCCAGCTGCTCGCCCTATCACCGGCGGCCCGCCTATCGCTGGACCGTCGAGACCAGCATCTACCTGGCGCAGGATGCGCAGGGCCGCGGACTTGGACGCGCGCTCCTCTCCGCCCTGATCGGACTGGTCACTCGGCAAGGCTATGTCACCGCCATCGCGGCGATTGCCTTGCCGAACCCGATCAGCGTCTCGCTTCATGAGCGGCTCGGGTTCACAGCCGCCGGCACCTACCGCGGCGTCGGCTTCAAGCTTGGGCAATGGACCGACGTCGGGCTTTGGCAGCGCGATCTGGCTCCGAGGAGCGCGTCGCCGGCCGATCCCCTGCCCTTCGGAGAACTGACCTAGCTCGGCTAGATGTGGATCGGCTTGCCGGTCACTGCCATCGCGGCCTCCTTGAGCGCCTCCTCGTGCGTCGGGTGGGCGTGGCAGGTGTAGGCGATGTCCTCGCTGGTCGCGCCGAACTCCATCGCCAGCGCCGCTTCGCCGATCATCGTGCCGGCGACCGAGGCGATGATCCAGACGCCGAGCACGCGGTCGGTCTTGGCGTCGGCGATGACCTTCACGAAGCCGTCCGGCTCGCGGTTGGTCTTCGCGCGGCTGTTGGCGAGCATCGGGAACTTGCCGACCTTCACCTCGCCGTCCTTCCTCGCTTCCTCCTCGGTGAGGCCGACGCCGGCGATCTCGGGCATGGTGTAGACCACCGACGGGATCACATTGTGGTTCACGATGCCGGTCTGCCCGGCGATGTTCTCGGCTACCGCGATGCCCTCGTCCTCTGCCTTGTGGGCGAGCATCGGGCCGGGGATCACGTCGCCGATGGCCCAGATGCCGGGCACATTGGTGCGGAAATCGTGGTCGGTTTCGATCTGTCCGCGCTGGTTGGTCTGGATGCCAGCCTTGTCGAGCGCGAGCCCTTCGGTGTTGGGCTTGCGGCCGATCGAGACGAGAACGACGTCGGCCTCGAGCGTCTCCGCGGCGCCGCCGGCGGCGGGCTCGACGGTGAGCGTGACCATGTCGCCCTTGCGCTCGGCCTTGGTGACCTTCGTCGACAGCCGGAACTCGAATCCCTGCTTCTTGAAGATCTTGTTCGCTTCCTTCCTCACGTCGGCATCGAAGCCGGGCAGGATCTGGTCGAGGAACTCGACAATTGTCACCTGCGCCCCGAGCCGGCGCCACACCGAGCCGAGCTCGAGCCCGATCACGCCGCCGCCGATCACGACCATGCGCTTCGGCACCTCGGGGAGCTCGAGAGCGCCGGTGGAATCGACGATCCGCTCCTGGTCGATGGCGATGCCGGGGAGCTGCGTCACCGACGATCCGGTGGCGATGACGATGTTCTTCGCGCGAACGGTGCGCTCGCCGACCTTGACCGTGTCGGCGCTTTCGAAGCTCGCGCGGCCCTTCAGCCATTCGACCTTGTTCTTCTTGAACAGGAACTCGATCCCCTGCGTCAGTCCCTTGACCGCTTCGAGGCGCGTGGCGTGCATCTGGCCGAGGTCGAGCTCGACATTGCCCGGCTTCACCCCCCATTTGGCGAGCGTGCCGTGGGCGGCCTCCTCGAACAGCTCCGAGGCGTGGAGAAGCGCCTTCGACGGGATGCAGCCGACGTTGAGGCAGGTGCCGCCGAGCGTCTCCCGGCTCTCCGCACAAGCGGTCTTGAGGCCCAGCTGGGCAGCACGGATGGCGGCGACATAGCCCCCCGGGCCCGCGCCGATCACCAACACGTCGAAATCATAGCCGTCGGCCATCAAAAGCTCCGCTGATTGGATTTGGCCCGCGACTTAGGGGGGCGGCCGCATGCCCGCAAGTAACGCGCGCTTAAGCCTTGCGTGGTAGCGCTACCACCGCCGAAGTGGGGAGCGGTTTTGCGATGATGAGTCCAGGTGCGTCCGACGTCCGCCCGTGGTTGCTGATCGAGGCATCGAGCGAGGGCGTCCTTCGCTTCGCGACCGCCGTTCCGTCCTCGCGCCCGCGGCTGTCGAACATCCACGAAGTCGAGATTGCCGGAGTTCCGACCTTCACCGACGTGCTGCAGCGGTTCGAGAGGGAGAAGGGCATCGCGCTTTCCGGGCTTCAGTGCGTGATCGCCATTGCCTGGGCCGCTAGCGGCGAGACCATCTCGCTCGTGCGCTCGCGCTGGACGATCAGCCGCGCAGGCCTGCAGGCGGTGTTCGGGACTTCGCCGGTCATCCTCAACGACGTGGCAGCGCGCGCCTGGGCGACCCGCTCGGGCACGGCCAACGTCCAGCAGCTGCGCGGCGTCGGGTCGCCGAGCTTCAGCCGGCCGGGCCGCTACGGAATGATCATGGTCGAGGAAGGCGTCGGCGCTGCAATCGTCGACGTCGACCGCGACGCCGGGGTGCGCGTGCTGGAGACCGAAGCTGGGCACATGGACTTCTCCCCCGCAAACGAGCGCGAGGAGCGGCTCGCGAAGGCCGTGCGTGGGAGCGCCGCGGCCGTGAGCTGGGAGATGATCCTGATGCTCGACCGCCACGATCCGCTGTGGAGCGAGGCGTGCCCCAACCTTCTGGAAAGCGAGCGTCCGCGGATGCTTGCCGGCCTTCTCGGCCGCTTTGCCATCAACCTCATGCACAGCTTCGGCGCGTGGCAGGGGATGATGATTACCGGAACACGGGCGGGACGCATGCTCGAAGCGGGCAACCGGGTCTATTTCGATTCGCCTTTCTCGACGCGCCGCAACTTCGGCCGGCTGGTGATCGGCGCGCCGGTGTGGCGCGTGGACCAGCACGAAGCCGTGCTGACGGGCGCCGCCGAGCGCCTGGCGCACGAACTGCCGGCGGGCCTGAGCGCCGCCGCCTAGAGGTCGATCAGCAGCCGGGTCGGATCCTCGATCGCTTCCTTGACGCGAACGAGGAAGGTGACGGCTTCGCGGCCGTCGATGATCCGGTGATCGTACGACAGCGCGAGATACATCATCGGCCGGGCGACGATCTGGCCGTCGCGGACGACCGGCCGCTCCTCGATCCGGTGCATTCCGAGCACCGCCGACTGCGGCGGGTTGATGATCGGCGTCGAGAGCAGCGAGCCGAACACGCCCCCGTTGGAGATCGTGAAGGTGCCGCCGCTCATCTCCTCGACGGTCAGCGTGCCTTCTTTCGCCTTCTTGCCGTAGGCGGCGATCGTCTTCTCGATCTCCGCGAAGCTCATGCGGTCCGCGTTGCGCACGACCGGCACGACAAGGCCCTTCGGCGCCGAAACGGCGACCGAGACGTCGAGATAGTCGTGGTAGACGATCTCGTCGCCTTCGAGGCTGGCGTTGACCGACGGCACGTCCTTGGCGGCGAGAGCGCAGGCCTTCACGAAAAAGGCCATGAAGCCGAGGCGGATGCCGTGCTTCTTCTCGAACAGGTCCTTGTAGCGGGTCCGCGCGTCGATGACCGCGCTCATGTCGACGTCGTTGAACGTCGTCAGCATGGCGGCGGTGTTCTGCGCGTCCTTGAGCCGCTTGGCGATGGTCTGGCGGAGGCGCGACATCTTGACGCGCTCCTCGCGGCGCTCGCCGGCGGCAGCGGGCGCCTTCGCCTGTTGCGCAGGAGCGGCCGGCGGCGGTGCAGCGACCTTCGCCTCCGGTGCCGGAGCAGGCGGCGCGGCCTTCTGCGCCTGGGCGGCGGCGATGACGTCGTCCTTGGTCAGGCGGCCGTCCTTGCCCGTGCCCTTAATCTTCGTCGGGTCGACGTGATATTCGAGGACGGCGCGCCGCACCGCCGGCGACAGCGTCGTGATGTGATCCTCGTCGCCCGATGAGGTCTCTGCATCGGCAGCTTCGGGCTCCGGCGCATGTTCGCTGCCGCGCAGCTGCGGATTTTCTCCAGCGCCCGCCGGATTGGTGGTCGGGGCAGCAGCAGCGGCAGCCGCGGCGGTCGCGTCCTGGTCGATGCGGGCGATCACCGCGCCGACCGCGACATTGTCGCCTTCCTGGACCAGCTGCTCCGTCAGTACGCCGGCGACGGGCGAAGGCACTTCGACGCTGACCTTGTCGGTCTCGAGGCTGGCGATCGGCTCGTCGGCCTTGACCGCTTCGCCCGGCTTCTTGAGCCACTGGGCGAGCGTGCCTTCGGTGATCGATTCCCCGAGCGCGGGGACTTGGACGTCGGTTGGCATCGCTTTCCTTTATTCCGCCGCCGCGGCGGTGTTCGCCGGGCTGCTATGGCCGAGAGCGGCCGCAATCAAGGCCGCCTGCTCGGCGGCATGGCGCTTGGCGAGGCCGGTTGCCGGCGAGGCCGAAGGCTCGCGCCCCGCATATTGCGGGCGCATGCCCCTGAAGCCCGCCTCCGCGAGGCACTGCTCGAGCAGCGGCTCGACGAACATCCACGCACCGTTGTTCTTCGGCTCTTCCTGGGCCCACACGAGGTCGGTGAGGTTGGGCATCGCCTGAAGCCGCTTCACCAGCGGCTCCGACGGGAACGGATAGAGCTGCTCGATGCGGACGACCTCGACGCCCAGATCGCCGGCCTCGTCGCGCGCCTCGATCAGCTCATAGCCGAGCTTGCCCGAGCAGAGCACGAGCCGCCGCGTCTCGCCCTGCGCGGGCGGGTTCAGGTCGGACATGATGCGCTTGAAGTGGCTGTCGCCGGTGAAGTCGGCGGCGCTCGACACCGCCAGCTTGTGGCGGAGCAGCGACTTTGGCGTCATCAGGATCAGCGGCTTGCGGAAGCCGCGGCGCATCTGCCGGCGAAGGATGTGGAAGTAGTTCGCCGGCGTGGTGCAGTTCGCGACCTGGAGATTGTCCTCGGCGCAGAGCTGCAGGTAGCGCTCGAGCCGCGCCGAGCTATGCTCGGGCCCCTGCCCTTCGAAGCCGTGGGGAAGCAGCATGACGAGCCCGCTCGCGCGCAGCCACTTGGCTTCGCCCGCGGCGACGAACTGGTCGATGATGCTCTGGGCGCCGTTGGCGAAATCCCCGAACTGCGCTTCCCACAGCACCAGCGTCTTCGGATCGGCGAGCGAATAGCCATATTCGAAGCCGAGCACGCCGAATTCGGACAGCGGGCTGTCGCGCACTTCGAAGCGGCCGCCGCCGCCGTCGACGTGGCAGAGCGGGATATATTTGTCGCCGCTCTGCTGGTCGACCCACACCGCGTGGCGCTGGCTGAAGGTGCCGCGGCCGCTGTCCTGGCCGGAAAGGCGGACGCCGAGGCCCTCGGCAATGAGGCTTCCGAAGGCGAGCGCTTCGGCCGTCGCCCAGTCGAACCCCTGCCCGCTTTCGAACATCTGCTTCTTGGCATCGAGGATGCGCTGCAGCGTGCGGTGGATGTGGAAGCCCTCGGGCACGGTGGTCAGGACCTGGCCGAGGTGGCGAAGCTCCTCCTCGTTGATCGCCGTCTGGGTGTTGCGGCGGCCGAGGACCGGCTCATCGGGCCGCGCGAGCCCCGCCCAGCGCCCTTCGAACCAGTCGGCCTTGTTCGGCAGGTAGGAAACCGCGGCCTCGAACTCCTCCTCGAGGTGCGCGACATAATCGGAGGTCGTCTTGTCGATCCACGGCTGGTCGACCACGCCTTCCTCGATCAGCCGCCTTGCATAGAGCTCGCTGATCGGCGGGTGCTTCTTGATGCCCGCATACATTTGCGGCTGCGTGAAGCTCGGCTCGTCGCCCTCGTTGTGGCCGAAGCGCCGGTAGCACCACATGTCGATCACGACGTCGCGGTTGAACGTCTGGCGGAACTCGGTCGCGAGCTTGCAGCAGAAGGTGACGGCTTCGGGATCGTCGCCGTTGACGTGGAGGATCGGCGCCTGGATGCCCTTGGCGACGTCGGAAGGATAAGGCGACGAGCGGCCGAACTGCGGGCTGGTGGTGAAGCCGATCTGGTTGTTGATGATGAAGTGGATTGTGCCGCCGGTGCCATAGCCGGGCAGGCCGGAGAAGCTGAGGCACTCCCACACCACGCCCTGGCCGGCGAACGCGGCGTCGCCATGGAGCAGCATCGGCAGCACCTTGTCGCCCTGTGCGTCGCCCTTGATCGTCTGCACGGCGCGCGTCTTGCCGAGCACCACCGGATCGACGGCCTCGAGGTGCGAGGGGTTCGGCAGCAGCGAGAGGTGGACCTTGATCCCCTCGAACTCGCGGTCCGAGGAAGTGCCGAGGTGGTACTTCACGTCGCCCGACCCGCCGACGTCGGCCGGGTTCGTCGCGCCGCCCGCGAACTCGTTGAAGATCGCGCGATAGGGCTTGCCCATCACGTTGGAGAGGATGTTGAGGCGGCCGCGGTGGGCCATGCCGATGTCGATCTCCTCGACTCCGGCAAGCCCTGCATATTTGATCACCGCTTCGAGCGCGGGGACCGCGCTTTCGCCGCCGTCGAGGCCGAAGCGCTTGGTCCCGACATATTTGCGGGCGAGGAACTTCTCCCACTGCTCGGCCTGGATGACCTTGGCGAGGATCGCCTGCTTCCCCTCGGGCGTGAAGTGGATCTCGGCGTCCTTGCCCTCCATCCGCGCCTGCAGGAATCGACGTTCGTTGACGTCGTTGATGTGCATGTACTCGAGGCCGACGTGGCCGCAGTAATTGGCCTGCAGCACGGCGACGATCTGGCGAACCGTGGCGGTCTCGAACCCGAGCGTTCCGGCGATGTAGATCGGGCGGTCGAGGTCGTTCGGGCCGAAGCCGTGATATTCGGGCGTGAGGTCCGCCGGCACGTCGCGGCGGGTGAGGTGAAGCGGGTCGAGGTCGGCCGCGAGGTGGCCGCGCACCCGGTAGGTGCGGATGAGCATCATCGCCCGGATGCTGTCGTCGGCGGCACGGCGCACTTCGTCCGGGCTCGCCCCGGCGGCGGCGGCGCGGTCGGTCGCGGCCTGGCGCAGCTTCTCGATGGTGGCCTGCGTCGGGTCGAGGCCGAGGTTCAGCTCATCGAGCTGCTCGACCGGCCAATTCGGCCGTTCCCAACTGGGGCCCGGCTCGCGTTCGAAGAACAGGGATTGGTCGTCCGCCATATATCAAGCTGAAACCAGCAACTCCTTCAGCGTCTTGCCGAGCTCAGATGGGCTTGGGGAGACGACGATTCCAGCCGCCTCCATCGCCGCGATCTTGCTTTCGGCGTCGCCCTTGCCGCCCGAGACGATGGCGCCCGCGTGGCCCATGCGCCGCCCCGGCGGCGCCGTGCGGCCCGCAATGAAGCCGACGACCGGCTTGCGCCGGCCGCGGCGCGCCTCGTCGGCAAGGAACTGGGCGGCGTCCTCCTCGGCGCTTCCGCCAATCTCGCCGATCATGATGATCGACTTCGTCTCGTCGTCGGCGAGGAACATCTCCAGGACGTCGATGAACTCGGTGCCCTTGACCGGATCGCCGCCGATGCCGACCGCCGTCGACTGGCCGAGGCCCTCGTTGGTGGTCTGGAACACCGCCTCATAGGTCAGCGTGCCGGAGCGGCTGACCACGCCGACGCTGCCCTTCTTGAAGATGTTGCCGGGCATGATCCCGATCTTGCACTCGTCGGGCGTGAGCACGCCCGGGCAGTTGGGCCCGATCAGCCGCGACTTCGAGCCCGAGAGCGCGCGCTTCACGCGCACCATGTCGAGCACGGGGATGCCCTCGGTGATCGCGACGATCAGCGGCACTTCGGCGTCGATCGCTTCCAGGATTGAATCGGCGGCGAACGGCGGCGGGACATAGATGACGGACGCGGTGGCGCCGGTCTTCGCGACCGCCTCGTGAACCGTGTCGAACACCGGAAGGCCGATGTGGGTCTGGCCGCCTTTGCCGGGCGTGACGCCGCCGACCATCTGCGTGCCGTAGGCGAGCGCCTGCTGCGTATGGAAGGTGCCCGTCTCGCCGGTCATCCCCTGCGTGATGACCTTGGTGTTCCTGTCGACGAGGATGCTCACGCGACCGCCTCTTGCGCGAGGCTGTTGTCGATCTGCCTGCAGGCCTCGAGCAACTCCTTCACCGCCTCGACGCTGACGTCGAAATTCTGCTTCGCCTCAGCGTTGAGCTCGATCTCGACGATCCGCTCAACGCCGCCGGCGCCGAGCACCACCGGCACGCCGACGTACAGGTCGTTCACGCCATATTGGCCGGTCAGATGCGCGGCGCAGGGCAGGACGCGCTTCTTGTCCTTGAGATATGCCTCCGCCATCGCGATCGCGCTGGTCGCCGGGGCGTAATAGGCCGATCCTGTCTTCAGAAGCGCGACGATCTCGCCGCCGCCGCCGCGGGTGCGCTTCACGATCGCGTCGATCTTGTCCTGGGTCGTCCAGCCCATCTTCACCAGGTCGGGGATGGGGATGCCGGCGACGGTCGAATATTCGACCACCGGGACCATCGTGTCGCCGTGGCCGCCGAGCACGAAGGCGGTGACGTCCTCGACGCTGACGTTGAACTCTTCGGCAAGGAAGGTGCGGAAACGCGCGCTGTCGAGCACGCCGGCCATGCCGACGACCATGTTGTGTGGAAGGCCGGAGAATTCGCGCAGCGCCCACACCATCGCGTCGAGCGGGTTGGTGATGCAGATGACGAAGGCGTTCGGCGCGTGGCTGCGGATGCCTTCGCCGACGGACTTCATGACCTTGAGGTTGATGCCGAGGAGGTCATCGCGGCTCATGCCCGGCTTGCGGGCGACGCCGGCGGTGACGATGCACACGTCGGCTCCCGCGATATCGGCATAATCCGACGAGCCCTTGAGCCTGGCGTCGAAGTCATCGATCGGCCCCGCCTGCGAGATGTCGAGGGCTTTGCCTTCGGGCACGCCTTCGGCGATGTCGAAGAGCACGATGTCGCCGAGCTCGCGCATTGCCGCGAGGTGGGCGAGGGTTCCGCCGATCATTCCGGCGCCGATGAGCGCGATCTTCTTGCGAGCCATGGGGTGGCTTTCCTTGCCTTTCTGTTGTGTGGGCGGCGGCTTGACGAGGAGTCGCCGCTCAGGAGCGCGGCGCCCGCTTAGCGAGGACCCCTGCCCGCCGCAACCGGCGGGGCGGCTCGCGCGGGTGAACATTACAATCCCATTGCATCGGCATGAATGGCGCAACCGCGCGCAAGCGCATTCGTTTCCGCGCCGGATCTTCGAGGGAGATTTGATGATGAAAAAGATGCTTATCGCTCTCGGTGCCGCCGCGGCTGCCCTCGCCGTCGCTGCCCCGGCCGAGGCCCGCATCACCGGCCCGGTGACCTGCGCGCGCTGGCACCACCACCACTGCGTCGTCTGGCGCTCCCGCTACAATGTCGGATACGTGTTCGGGCCCAAATACAGCTACGTCGCCTATGATGCGCTGCCCGGAACGGTGGTCACCCGCTACCATCTGGGGCCGCGCTTCCGCTACGTGAACCAGGACGGCTTCGTCTATGTCGTCAATCCGAACACCTACCGCGTCGTGCGCGTGATCGCGGTTCCGTGATCCGGGGCTGTCGAGCGTGAGAAGGGCCGCCGGCACCCTCCCCGGCGGCCTTTTCCGTGCGTCAAGCGTTGTTCATCTGCGTAACGATAAAAAGGCAGCGCTATGAAACACTTGCTTCTTATCGCCGGGGCTGTCGCGCTCGGCTTCGCCGCCCCTGTCGCAGCAAAGCCCGGCATGGGCCACGGAAACGGCCATGGGCACGGTCTCGGCTACGACAATGCCTATGGGCTGAACGGCCCCGTCGGCTACGGCGCCGGCGGCTGCCCGCCGGGTCTCGCCAAGAAGGCGGTGCCGTGCGTCCCGCCCGGAATCGCCAAGCAGCAGTTCGCGATCGGCCAGCGCTTCGCCCCGAACGGCTTCAGCCCGTTTGCGTACAACCAGATTCCGTACAACCTCCGCAGCCAGTACGGGCTCAACCCGTACAACAATTATTATTACGGCAACGGCTATCTGTACGGCGTCAACCCGCGCACGATGCTCGTGCAGCAGGTGATCGGAGCGCTGCTCGGCCGCTACTGAGCCCGCCGACGCGAGTTCGAACAGGCCGTCCGCTCACGCGGGCGGCCTTTTCTTATGCGTGCGCCGCGTGCTAGCGGCCCTTCCAAGCAAGGAGTTCTCGCTTGGCCGAATTCACGCTTCCCAAGAACAGCAAGATCACGCGTGGCCGCGACTATAAGCCCGAGGAAGGCAAGCGGCTGCGGACGTTCAAGATCTACCGCTACGATCCCAACAGCGGCGCCAATCCGCGCTTCGACAAATATACGATCGACCTCGACAAGACCGGGCCGATGGTCCTCGACGCGCTGATCCGCATCAAGAACGAGATCGACCCGACGCTGACCTTCCGCCGCTCGTGCCGGGAGGGGATTTGCGGGTCCTGCGCAATGAACATGGAAGGCCGCAACGGCCTTGCCTGCACCACCGCCATCGAGGACCTGAAGGGCGAGATCCAGATCACGCCGCTGCCGCACATGGAAGTGGTGAAGGATCTCGTTCCCGACCTCACCCACGTCTACGCGCAGTACACGCTGATCCAGCCGTGGCTGAAGACGTCGAGCCCGGCGCCGTCGCGCGAGCGCATGCAGACTCCGGAGGATCGCGCCAAGCTCGACGGCCTGTACGAGTGCATCTTGTGCTTCTGCTGCTCGACGAGCTGCCCCAGCTACTGGTGGAATTCGGACCGCTTCCTCGGGCCCGCGATCCTGCTGCAGGCCTACCGCTGGCTCGCGGACAGCCGCGACGAGGCCACCGGCGAGCGGCTCGACCAGCTCGAGGACCCGTTCCGCCTCTACCGCTGCCACACGATCATGAATTGCGCGAACGTCTGCCCCAAGGGACTGAACCCCGCCAAAGCGATCGCGGAGACGAAGAAGCTGATCGCCGAACGCGCCGCGTGAGCGAGGACGCCTTCCAGGGCGAGGGCCTGGAGGACGTCGGAGTCCCGACCGGCGCGCGGCCCGATTCCGATCATGAAGGCTGGTACAGCTGGGGCGACTTCCCCCGCGGAAGCTTCGCTGCGGCGACCGGGCGGCTGCTGTTCAGGCCGGACGGTGCAGGTCGTGCCGTCTGCCGGATGTTCCCGACCGAAGCCCATATGAACATGGGCGGGTCGCTTCACGGCGGTTCGGTGATGAGCTTCATCGACATGTCGATGTTCGCCGGCGGGCTCTGCGCCGGAATGGAGCGCGGCCATTATGTGACGCTCGACCTCACCACGCATTTCCTCGCCCGCGGACGCCCCGGATCGCCGCTCGACGCGCATGTCGAGCTGGTCAGGCAGACGCGCGGGCACGCGTTCCTGCAAGGGGTCGTCCGGCAGAATGACGAGCCCTGCTACAGCTTCAGCGGGACCTTGAAGCGCATCCGCGAGCGCAACGCGCCCGCATGACGGGCCCTGTCGGGCGAGCCTATGCGGAGCTCGTCAAAGCCGGGGAGCTCAAAACCGACCCCGCGCAGGAGCGCGCGGTCTCGGCGCTCGACCGCCTCGCCGCCGGACTCGAGGAAAAGGGCGGCCTCCTATCGCGCCTGTTCGGCAGCGATGCGAAGGGTCCCGCCGGCGTTTACCTGTGGGGCGGGGTGGGACGCGGCAAGTCGATGCTGATGGACCTCGCCTTCTCCCACATCGACGTCGAGCCGAAGCGGCGGGTCCACTTCCACGAATTCATGATCGAGACGCACGCGCGGCTCGCGCGCATCCGCAAGCGCCACGAAGGCGATCCGATCGAGCCTGCGGCCGAAGAGATTGCCGACGGCGCAAGGCTGCTCTGCTTCGACGAGATGCAGGTCACCAACCCGGCCGACGCGATGATCCTGTCGCGGCTGTTCGGCAGGCTGCTGGAGCTTGGGGTGAAGGTCGTGACCACGTCCAACCGCCCGCCGCGCGACCTCTACAAGGGCGGGCTCAACCGCGAGCTGTTCGTTCCGTTCATCGAGCTCATCGAACAACGCATGCTCGTAGTGCCGGTGGACGGTCCGACCGACTACCGGCTGGAGCGCCTGACCGGCGTCGAAGTGTGGCACGTGCCCAACGGGCCGGAAGCAACGGCAGCGCTTTCGCGCGCTTTCTTCCAGCTCACCGATTATCCGGTCGAGGACCGGGCGAAGGTGCCGTCGGAGGACATCGACGTCGGCGGCGGCCGCACGCTCCACGTCCCCAAGAGCCTCAAGGGCGTCGCCGTCTTCTCGTTCAAGCGGCTGTGCGGCGAGCCGCGCGGCGCTGCCGACTATCTCGCCATCGCGCGGCGCTACCACACGGTGATCATCGTCGGCATTCCGGTCATGGGCCCGGAGATGCGCAACGAAGCCTCGCGCTTCGTGACGCTGATCGACGCGCTCTACGAGCATAAGGTGAAGCTGCTCGCGGCCGCCGACGCGGAGCCCGACGGCCTCTACCCCGCGGGCGACGGCAGCTTCGAGTTCCAGCGCACCGTCAGCCGCCTCGAGGAAATGCGCAGCGCCGAATATCTGGCGGAAGGTCACGGCGCCGCAGCTTGACGCGGCGGCTGGCACGCGTAGCGTCGTGCAACTCATTCCCCGGGAGGACGGCCAAGATGCGAATTGCGCTCGGAATTCTGCTCGCCTTCACCGCGACCGCCGCGGTTTCCGCAACCGACCCGCGCACCGTCCCGACCGAATTGCCGCCGGCGTGGCAGGCGAAGGCGCGCGAGGTCTTCAAGCAGGCGATCGAGATTCCGACCGTCCATAATCGCGGCCAGATGCACAAGATGGCGACGCTGCTCGCCAACCAGTTCCGCGCCGCGGGCATTCCCGACAGCGACATTCATTTCATGCCCTATGAGGCGCTTCCCGGCGACAATACCGAAGCGCTGATCGTCCGCTGGCGCTCGCCCCACGCGACGAAGAAGCCGATCCTCATCCTCGGCCACATGGACGTGGTCGAAGCGAAGCGCTCCGACTGGACGTTCGATCCGTTCGTGTTCCGCGAGCAGGACCATTATTTCCTCGGCCGCGGCACCAGCGACATGAAGGACGGCGACGTCGCCACCACCATGGCGGCGGTGAAGCTCATGTCCGAAGGGTTCAAGCCCGACCGGGACATCATCTTCTTCTACAGCGGCGACGAAGAGACCCGCGGCATGGGAGCGACGCTGGGCTCGACCAAGTGGCGCAACCTCACCGACGCCGAATTCGGCCTCAACGCGGACGGCGGCTGCGCCTCCTACGACCAGGATTTCAAGCCGCTCGGCTGCGGCATCTCGATGGCCGAGAAGACCTTCCAGACCTATTTCTTCACCACCCACAATCCCGGCGGGCACAGCAGCCGGCCGCGGCCGGACAATGCCATCTACGACCTCGCCGACGCGCTCGAGAAGTTGCGCACCTACCGCTTCCAGCCGATGCAGAACGACGTCACCCGCGCCTATTTCGAGGAGCGCGCGCGGCAGGAGGGGAACAGCCAGCTCGGGCAGGAAATCCGCGCCTGGCTCGCCAATCCCAACGACGGCAAGGCTGCGGACGCGATCGAGGCCAATCCGCTCGAGGTCGGCATGACCCGCACACGCTGCGTCGCGACCATGCTGAGCGGCGGCCATGCCGACAATGCGCTGCCGCAGAGCGCGACCGCGACGGTCAATTGCCGGATCTTCCCCGGCGTGCAGCCGACCGACGTACAGGCGGAGCTTCAGAAGCTCGTCGGCCCGAAGGTCGAGGTGAAGCCCGACCCCAATTATATCGGCGAGCCGACGCCCGCTTCACCGCTGCGGGCGGATGTCGTGAACGCGGTCACCGGAGCGATCCAGCATTTCCACGGTCCCGGGATGCACGTCTATCCGATGATGTCGACCGGCGCGAGCGACGGCAGCTTCTTCCGCGCCAAGGGAATTCCCGTCTACGACATCGACGGAAGCTGGGGCATTTCGCCGATCGACGAGCGCGCCCACGGCCTGGACGAGCGCACGCCGGTGCGCTCCTTCTACGATGACGTGCTCTACTGGGAGATGATCTACCGCAGCCTTGCCGGCGGCGAGGCGGCTACGCCGACGTCAGCTGCCGGGCAGCCGACAGCACTTCCTGAGCGTGGTTAGGGACCTTAACCTTCCGCCACGCGCGTAGCACGCGGCCGTCCGCGCCGATGAGATAGGTGGCGCGCTCCATCCCCATATACTTGCGCCCGTACATCGACTTTTCGACCCAGGTTCCGAACGCTTCGGAGATGCGGCCGTCCTCGTCGGACACGAGCGGCACCTTGAGGTCGTACTTGCCGATGAACTTCTCGTGGCTTTTCACCGGGTCGCGCGAGACGCCGACGACCTTCACGCCGGCCTTGCGGTAATCGTCGGCAAGGGCGGTGAAATCCTGCGCCTCGCGCGTGCAGCCCGACGTGTCGTCCTTGGGATAGAAATAGAGCACCAGCGGCTGCCCGGGCGACGCCAGGTTCACGCTGCTGCCGTCGGTTGCCGTCACGGTGATGGCCGGCGCCTTGTCGCCCTCGTTGATCATCACGACCCCTCTTTGATGCGGTTCCAAAGCTCGGCGATCCTCTGCCGCGCTGCTTCCTGCTCCGCAAGAAGCTCGTCCCAGTCCGCCGCGCCGCAGGCCTCCGAGACCAGCCGCCATGTGTCCGGCGTCGGCTTCACCTCTCCCGGCGCCACCAGGCGCATCATGACCAGCATTCGGGACAGCAACTTTAGCCCTTCGACAACATTTGCGGGCACCAAAGATTCGGCCGACAGCTGCTCGAGCGCAACCTCGAGGCGGGTATTGAGCCCGACCCCCGTGGTCAGCTGGAGCACGTGAGTCGCGAATTCGAGGTCGACGAGTCCGCCCGGCCCGAGCTTGATGTCGAGCGGCCCGCGCGGCGGCTTGTGGCGCGCCATGTCGTCCCGCATCTTGACCGCGTCGGCGACGACTTTCGCGCGGTCGCGCGGCATGCGCAGGACCTGGTCGATGATCGCGCCGGCGCGAGCCCGGGCCTCGGCGGAGCCGAACACCGGCCGCGCGCGGCACAGCGCCATATGCTCCCACGTCCACGCCTCGTTGCGCTGATATTGCTCGAATGCCTCCATCGAGACGACCAGCATGCCCGTCGCGCCGCCCGGGCGAAGCCGGGTGTCGACATCGTAGAGCGGCCCGGAGGCGGTCGGAACGCTGAGCGCCGCCGTGACCCTTGGCGCGAGGCGGTTGAAATAATCGTTTGGCCCGAGCGGCTTCCTGCCGTTCGACGTGCCGCCCTGCTCCGCGGTGTGGAGGTAGATGATGTCGAGATCGGAGGCGTGGGTCAGCGAATGGCCGCCGAAACGGCCGAGCCCGAGAACGACGAGCTCGCCGTCGGGGAACCGGCCATGCGCCTGCTCGAACTCGCGCGAGGTCGCGTCGCCGAGCGCGACGAGCGCGCCTTCGGCGACCCGCGCATAGCCTTCGGTGACCTCGAGCGGATCGCGGCGGCGGTCGATCAGCTGGACCCCGAGCGCGAAGCGGCGCTCGTTCACCGAGCGCCGCGCGCGATCCAGCGCGACGTCGTACGGCTGGCCGCGCATCGCCGCCTCGAGCAGCGCCGCGAACTCGCCCGCCTCCGGCGGCATGGAAAAGCTGGAGGCATCGAACAGGCCCTCGAACAGCTCCGGGCGGCGGGCGAGCTGCTCGGCGAGGGCCGGAGCATGGGCCAGCACTTTCGCCAGCAACTGGGCGAGCTGCGGACGCGCTTCGAGCAGGCGAAAGAAATTCACCCCGCTCGACAGCCGCTCGACGATGTCGCTGAGACGGTTGAGCGCATGGTCGGGATGCGCGCCGGCAGCGACTGCCGGAAGCAGCGCGGGCAGCATCGCCTCGAACGCCTGCCGCGCCGCCGGAGAACGGAGCGAGCGCGCCTTGCCCGATCGCCAATGCCCGACATGCTGGGCGGCGCGCTCGGTGTCGGCGAAGCCAAGCGACGCGAGCTCCTTCTTGAGCAGGTCGGGATCGTTGGAGAGCACGCCGCGCTCGCCGGGCGAAAGGCTGTCGAAGATGCGGCCCGCCGCATCGACGTGCGGCCGCAGCTCGCCGATCAGGGCATCGCCGCCCGGCAATCCGTGGAGCCGGGCGACATTGTCGAGCGCGCCCTCGTCGGCGGGAAGCAAATGGGTCTGGGCGTCCTCGACCATCTGCACGCGGTGCTCGACGGTCCGCAGCAGGCGATAGGCGGAGGCGAGGTCGGCGGCGATGGCGGCATCGAGCCGTCCCGCGGCAACGAGGGCTTCGATCGCATCCAGCGTCGCTGCGGGGCGCACCGTCGGGTCGCGGCCGCCGTGGATCATCTGCTGGATCTGGATGAAGAACTCGACCTCGCGAATGCCGCCGCGGCCGCGCTTGAGGTCGAAGCCGGGGCCGATCCGGGCTCCCTGCGCGAAATGGTCGCGGATGCGCGCGGAAATCTGCCGCACTTCCTCGATCACGCCAAAGTCGAGCGAGCGCCGCCACACGAAAGGCTGGATCGAATCGAGGAATCGCTGCCCGAGCGCAATGTCGCCGGCAGCGGCGCGCGCGCGGATGAATGCCGCCCGCTCCCACGGCAGCGCGCTCGACTCGCAATGCGAGATCGCCGCGTCGACGGGGAGCGCGATCGGCGTCACTTCGGGCGAGGGCCGTAGCCGAAGGTCAACCCGCTCGACGTAGCCGTCCTCCGTCCGCTTCTGCAGCAGCTCGATCAGGCGCCGCCCGAGCCGCACCGCCGTCTCGCCGGGATCGTCGCGGCCGCGGCGCGGCAATGTCGCGGGATCGAACAACAGGAGGAGGTCGACGTCCGACGAATAATTGAGCTCGTGGCTTCCAAGCTTGCCCATGGCGATCACTGCGAAGCCCTGCGGCGCGGCATCGGGCACGCGCTCGGCAATCGCGGCAGCGACCGCTTCATCGATCGCCTGGTCGGCGAAGTCCGACAAAAGCCTGGTCACGCGCTCGAGCGCGAGCTCTCCGGCAAGGTCGCCGAGCGCGACGGCGAGCGCCAGCCCCAGCCTCCGCTGCCGAAGCCGCTTGTCGATGGGGAGGTCGGCTGCAGCCGCCAGCGCCGCATGCGCCGCGGCCTCCGCGCCCTCGGCGAGGAAGGTATGGGCGATGTCCGCGCGCGCGAGCATCGCTTCGCGGAGGAATGGCGAATGGCCGCGCGCCCGTTCGACGGCATTCTCCCGCATTTCGTCGCCGGGACTGTTGCCGGTGCGACTCATCCGCCGTATTTCCTGCCAACCGTCGTCACCACGACGAAACTTCCCCGCGGTTTGGCTCGTTTGCAATGGCGATGAAACTGGAGCGAGAAGACCTTGCAGTGCCCGAGCTGAATGCCATGGACCGCCGGATCATCCAGGTGGACATGCCGTCGGCTCACTCGGGCATCATGACCGCGCTGCGCCGCGCCTTCGAGGCTGCCGCCTCGGAGCCGTGCGACCGCGACTTCGCGGAGCTTTTGCGCAAGCTGAATTGAGGCGGCCGACGATTATTCGTGGTCGCGGCTGAGCTCGTCCACTTCACCCATGATCGTCTGGAGCGCGGACTTGTCCGGATCGGTGCGGTGCTGCCGGCGCGACGGAAGCTTCCCGCTCGACAGCAGCTGCTCGAGCGCGACCCGGCCGCGCGCGACTCTGCTCTTGATCGTACCGACGGCGCAGCCGCAGATTTCGGCCGCTTCCTCATAGGCGAAGCCGCCCGCACCGACGAGGATCAGCGCCTCGCGCTGCGGCTGCGGCAGGTGCATCAGCGCCCGCTGCATGTCGCCGAGCTCGATGTGGCGGTCCTGGCTCGCCGGAGCGGCAAGGATCTTCGATGCGGTGATGTCGTCCCACTCGCCCTTGAAGCGGGCGCGGCGCATCTGGCTGAGGAACAGGTTGCGAAGGATGATGAAGGTCCAGGCGCGCATGTTGGTGCCGGCCTGGAAGCGCTTCCTCGCGGCCCACGCCTTTAGCAGCGTTTCCTGGACAAGGTCGTCGGCGAGATCGCGGCTGCCCGATAGCGAGCGGCCGAACGCGCGCAGGTGCGGGATGACGGCAGCGAGCTGCTCCTTGAACTCGTCGTCCGGAAGCGGAACCGGCTCGGCCGGGGCGCTTGCTGGTCCGTCCTCTTCGAGCTCGTCTGCCAAACTAAACCCCACCCTTTACCGGCGCGGGGCAATGGCCGCGCGCAGTTGCATCCAACATGAACAGCAATTGTGACAGGAAGTAGGTGCTCAGCGCAGCCCGACCAAGACGATCAAAGCAAAAATGATGATCACCAGCAAAAGGCCGAACACCAGCACATTGCGAGTAACGCCCGGCGTGGAGCCGGCACGCGCCTCCGTCGTCGTTTGAACGACCGAAGGTTCGGAATGACGCGGGTCAACCATTAAGCTCTCGTCACGAAATCACTGTTCCCCCGGCCAACGCGCCGACCGGAACACTGTTCCGTCTAGGCCGCAGGGACCGTCGCAGCGTCGAAGAACAAGGCCTGGGCGATCGCCGCCTTCACCGTCGAGCGCTGGAACGGCTTGGTGATGAGGAAGGTCGGCTCGGGCCGCGTGCCGGTCAGCAGCCGCTCGGGGAAAGCGGTGATGAAGATCACCGGCACGGAGAATTCGGCAAGGATGTCCTTCACCGCGTCGATGCCGCTCGAATCGTCGGCGAGCTGGATGTCGGCAAGCACCAGCCCGGGCGGGTGCTGGCGCGCCTGGGCGACGGCTTCGTCGCGGGTCACAGCAACGCCGGTCACGTTATGGCCGAGGTCGCGCACGATCGTCTCGATATCCATCGCGATGATCGGCTCGTCCTCGATGATCAGCACGTCGGCGAGCGTCTGCCGCTCGATCTCCTCGAGCGCTTCGGCGACGAGCGAGTCGACGTCGGCGGGGCTGACGTCGATCAGATAGCCGGTGTCCTCGGACGAAAATCCCTCGAGCGCCGTCAGCAGCAGCGCCTGGCGCGACAGCGGCGTGATTCGCGAAAGCCGCGCGTGGGCGATCCCTTCGGCCCCGATCGGGCTCTTCGACGGCTCCTCGCCCTCCTCGACATTGGCCGTCGACCAGATGGCGTGGAAGGTCTTGTAGAGGCCCAGCCGCGGATCGACGTCGCGCGGGAATTCGTCGGGCTGCGCGACGATCGCTTCGAGCGTCGCCCGAACGAAAGCGTCGCCATGGGCCTGGCTGCCCGTCAGCGCGCGCGCGTAGCGGCGAAGGAACGGCAGGTGCGGCGCAAGTTCCTGACCAAGGGACATAAGCGTGAAAACTCCCTCGAAACCTTGTTTCGCGGCGTCTTTGGCGACGCCCAGTTATTGTTGCAACCCTGGAAGAACCGTCTGTTGCGTCGCCGCACCGCCCCCCAGAGAAGTGGCTGACGTGTGGAACCAAGCATCGGCCATTTGGTTTCCGATCACTAGCCGACGCACCGCGGAGTCGATCATCGCTCTCGCGGCGCTCGGCTCGTTACGTATCGAAGCGGGGCAGGGACCAGCGAACCGTTGCACGCCGCAGCCAGATTTGTATGAGCGCGCCGAGAACCCGCGCGAGGGGGGACGAGGAGTTGAGTGCCAAGAAAGGAAGTGAGACGGAGGGAGCCGGTCATTCCAGGCACTCGAAGAAGTCGAAGACTTCCGATAGGTCTGCTCGAAAAGGCGACCTCGGTCGGGCGCTGCGGTCGGTCTATGACGACACGCTGCGCGAACCCGTGCCCGACGATTTTCTCAGCCTCATCGGCAAGCTCGGCAAATAGCTTGAAAGGGCGGCAATGACGGCGGCCGAGCGCTTTGCGCGGCTGCCGACGGCGGCCAAGCTGCTCCTCATCCTGACCGCGGTGCTGCTGCCGATCGGCATCGCGCTGGTTTGGCTCGGCGAAAGCGGCATCCGCGAGGCCAATTCCGCCCTCGTCCAGCGCAGCAGCGACCATTCGCGCATGGCCGCCGACGGAGTCGAAAGCCTCATCGGGCGGAACGCGCTCGCGCTTCGAGTCGCCGCCGCCGCCGCGCTCCGCAACCCCGGGCCCGACTCGTGCGACCGCGCCGCGCAGGCACTTGCCACCGCTCCTGCAATCAGCCGCACCTTCTCGCTGCGGTCGACCAGCGGCGACCTCCTGTGCACCTTCGGCGGCTTCGTTCCCAAGGATGCGACGCCGCTGATCGCGCCGGGCGACATCCGCACCTGGATCAGCCCGGCCGAGCGCGAGGTCGACATCCGCGTCGGCGTGATCGGCGGAATGGCCACCGCGAGCCTTCCGGCGGCCGAGCTTCGCAACGCAGCGGCGAGCGCCGGCGCCGACGTCAGCTTCCTCGAGCTGCGTGACGGCGACAATGCGCTGCCGCTGATCGGTTCCGAAGCCTCGGGCGACCTCGCCTTCAACGACTTCCCGATCAGCAACGGCCACCTGACGGCGCGGGTCGGGACGACCCACCAGCGCATCACGACGGTCGACAGGCTCGTCCTGCTTCTCCCGGTGCTGATGTGGATCGCGGCGGCGCTGATCACCTGGCTGCTCGTCAGCCGCCTCCTCATTCGTCCTCTCAAGCGGCTCGAGCAGGCGGTGGTTCAATACCAGCCCGGCGGCCCCATCGACCTGCCCCGCAAGGTCGGCCCTTCGGAGGAAATCCAGGAGCTGCGCGACGCCTTCGCGCGCGCTGCCGCCCGGGTCGAGGCATCGGACGCCGAAATGGCGAGCGCCCTCGAAGGCCAGCGCCGGCTGGTGCGCGAAGTGCACCACCGGGTGAAGAACAATCTCCAGGTCGTCGCGTCGCTGCTCAACATCCATGGCCGCAGCGCGACGACGGCGGAGGCGCGCTCGGCCTACGCGGGGATCAGCCGCCGCGTCGGCGCGCTTTCGATCGTGCACCGCAACCATTTCGCGGAGATGGAGGAAAATCGCGGCATCGCGTTGAGGCCGCTGGTCACCGAGCTTGCGGCCGAGCTTCGCGCCGGCGCTCCCGATGCGGCACGGAGCATCCGCATCGACCTCGAGCTCGACAGCGTGAATACGACCCAGGACGTGGCCGTGGCCGCCGCCTTCCTGATCACGGAAATCGTCGAATATTCGATGCTTCGCTGCCCGACCGATCCGATCGAGCTGTCGATCCGCCGCACCAGCGAGCTGACCGCGCGCCTCACGCTGGCAAGCCGCGTGTTGGTCCCCGACGAGGACGAAAGCGCCGACAAGGTCCAGTTCGAACGAATCGTCGGCGGATTGGCCAAGCAGCTGCGCTCTCCGCTCGACCGGAAACTCGGCAGCTACAGCGTTGATTTGCCGGTCTTTCCGCCGCTCTAGCAGGGGCTTCCCTGTCGTTTCGGCAGTGACCAAAAAAATATCAAAAAATCTGGCCTTACAGCGGAACTCATTTTGAAGAAGGCGCGTTGTGCAGTTCGGATAGTGACCTTTTGCCCCCCCGCTCTCGCTATCCGCTTAAATGGGCCCGGAACCGCCAACCCTCCCCCCCCCCGGTGGCGCTTCCGGGCCCTCTTCTGTCTGGGGCCCAGAGACATTTGCGCTCACGACGGAGCTTGAACGGGCGGCTTTCCGAGCCGCCCGCCAGTGCGTGATCCGGATGGCCAGGATCGCGAATTCGTAGAGGCCGTACAGCGGCACCAGCAGCATCAGCATCGAGACCACGTCGGGCGGCGTCAGCACCGCCGCGACGGCCGCGGCCGCGACCACCGCATAGCGGCGCGACTTCGCGAGCTGCTCGCGCGTGACGATGCCCGCCCGCTCGAGGATCATCAGCAGGATAGGCAGCAGGAACGCCGCGCCGAAGCCGAAGATGAAGCGCGTGCAGAAATTGAGGTAGTTGCCGACCCCGGGCAGCGCCTCCTGCTGAACCCCGCCGACATTGCCCTGGTAGCTGAGCAGGAAGTGCAGCGCCCAGGGCATTGCCACGAAATAGGCGAAGGACGCGCCGGCGGCGAAGAAGACCGGGGTCATCAGCAGGAACGGCAGGAACGCCCGCTTCTCCTTCGCATACAGCCCGGGAGCGACGAACCGCCACAACTGCGTCGCGATGACGGGGAAGCTCAGCATCAGCGCCGCGAACAGCGCCACCTTCACCTGCGTAAAAAAGGCTTCGAACACGTCGGTGTAGATGAGCTTGCCCTGCCCGGCCTTGAGCAGCGGCTGGACGAGGACCGCGAAGATGTACTGGGCGAAATGGAAGCAGATGAAGAAGAAGACGACGAGCGTCGCCAGGCACCACAGGAGCCTTCGGCGAAGCTCGATCAGATGCTCGAGCAGCGGCTGCTTGGTATCGTCGATATCCTTCACGGGAGCGGGCGCTCCTCGGGGGGAAGCTCCTCGCCCGGCTGCTTCTCGTCCAGCGGCAGCATCGGCTCGGCGACCTCGGCGACGGGCGGCATTTCGTCGGCGGTGCCAGGCTCGGGATAATGGGCGTCGGGGGGATGCAGGCGCATGATGCGCTCATTCTCCTCGCGCCAGCGCTTCTCCATCTCCTCCAGCTCCGCCTCGCGGACCATGTTCTCAATGCCGGAAGTGAAGTGCCGCGCCATTCCGCGCACCCGGCCGACCCAATAGCCGACGGTACGCATCACCTTGGGAAGGTCCTTCGGGCCGATGAAGATCAGCGCGAGGATGACGACAACGGCAAGCTCGCTGGAATCGATACCGAACATGCCGGGTTCTTCAGAGCTTAGCGCGTCTCGTCGTCTCTGGGCGGCGGCGGGGTGACCGGTTCCTCGCGGCGCGGCGTGACGTCGATGGGCTCCTGCGGACCGATGTCGTCGCGCGAAAGACGGCGCGGCGGCTCGTTGCGGCGCTGCTCGTCATAGCGGCGCATCTTTTCGTCATCTTCGTCGGCCATGCCCTGCTTGAAGCTTTTGATGCCTTTGGCGACGTCGCCCATCATCGAGGAAAAGCGATTTCCCCCGAACAGAAGCAGGAGGATGATCGCGAGGATCAGAATATGCCAAATGCTGAGACCGCCCATGGGTAACTCCTTTGAGGCGGCTATCTAGTCCGCTTCCTCTTCGCTTTCCAGTTGAAGCTGGAGCGCCGACTCGTCGAGCGGGTCCAACAGTCCCGCGGCCTTAAGATCGTCGATGCCGGGCAGGTCGCGGCGCGAGCCCAGGCCGAAGTGAGTCAGGAATTCCTTGGTGGTCGCGTAAAGCAGCGGCCTGCCAGGTCCCTCGCGGCGGCCGGCCGGGCGCACCCAGCCCGCGTCCATCAGCACGTCGAGCGTTCCCTTCGAGATCTGCACCCCGCGGATCGCCTCGATCTCCGCCCGGCTGACCGGCTCGTGATAGGCGATAATGGCCAGCGTCTCGGTCGCCGCGCGCGACAGCCGCCGCGGCTCCTCGCGGGTGCGGCGCAGCAGGTGGGCCAGATCCGGCGCCGTCTGGAAATGCCAGCGCCCGCCGCGCTCGACGAGCTCGACGCCCCTGCCCTCGTAATGGGCGGCAAGCTGGCCGAGCGCGATCTCCACTTCGCCCTCGCCGACATGCTCGGCAATTTCTTCCACGGTCAGCGGCTCCGCCGAAGCGAAGAGCGTGGCCTCGATCGCGCGCATGAGCTCGTCCATCAGGCGGCCTTCAGCTTGATCGGCGCGAACGCCTCGTCCTGCGCAATGTCGAGCCGCCCGCGACGGGCCAGCTCGAGCGCGGCGAGGAAGCTCGAAGCGAGGGCGGAGCGGCGGAACTGCGGGTCCTGGCTCGGCGGAAGGAAGCTTTCGAGGAACGTCCATTCGAGCGCCATGCCGATCATTCGGCTGACCCGCTCGATCGCTTCCTCCAGCGTCATCACGGCCCTTGCATGGACCACGTGCATCGCCGGCTGGGTCCGGGCGCGGACGACGCCGTAAGCTGCGAAGAGGTCGAAGTCGCGGACCTGCCACTTGGCTTTCCGCACCAGCCGCAGGCCTTCTGGCGCGCCGCGCAGGAAGACGTCGCGCCCGATCCGGTCGCGGCCGAGCAGCCGCGCGCCCGCTTCGCGCATCGCGTCGAGCCGCTGCAGGCGCAACTGCAGCCGCAGCGCGATTTCCTCGGGGCTCGGATCCTGCTCTGGATCCTTGGGCAGCAGCAGGCAGGATTTGAGGTAGGCGAGCCACGCCGCCATCACGAGATAATCGGCGGCGATCTCGAGCTTCAGTGCGCGGGCTTCAGCCAGATAAGCGAGATATTGCTCCACCAGCTGCAGGATCGAGATCTGCGCGAGGTCGACCTTCTGCGCGCGGGCGAGGTTCAGCAACAGGTCGAGCGGCCCCTCCCAGCCGTCGAGGCTGAGCGTCAGCTCGTCGGACTGGCGGACCGGCCGCTCGTCGAAATCCTCGTCCACGGACGGATGATACCACTTGTGGTGGGGGGGGGGGGGGGGGGGCCCCCCCCGGGGGGGGGGTGGGGGAGC
>JBLNCZ010000015.1:0-117632 GCA_050261135.1 Bacillota bacterium | reverse complement strand
CCCCGCCCCCCTCCAACCTCCCCCACGAGGGGGGAGGCTTTGGTGTTTGCACTTACTGACAAGCCAGGCACTCGTCGTAGTCGGTGGTGCTCGCCAGCGGAATTTCCTTCAGCTCGGGCGTGTTGTCCGCTTCCACGCCGCCGGCGAAGCCGGCGCGCTGAACGGACTTGGAGCGGAGGTAATAGAGCGACTTGATGCCGAGCTCCCAGGCGCGGAAGTGGAGCATCATCAGGTCCCATTTGTCGACGTCGGCCGGGATGAAGAGGTTCAGCGACTGCGCCTGGTCGATATAGGGCGTGCGGTCGGCGGCGAGCTCGATCAGCCAGCGCTGGTCGATCTCGAAGCTGGTCTTGAATACGTCCTTCTCTTCCTGGCTGAGGAAGTCGAGGTGCTGGATCGAGCCGCCGTTCTCGAGGATCGAGTTCCACACCTGCTGGCTGTCCTTCGATTTCTCCTTGAGCATGCGCTCGAGATACGGGTTCTTGATCGAGAAGGAGCCCGACAGCGTCTTGTGCGTGTAGATGTTGGCCGGGATCGGCTCGATGCACGCGCTGGTGCCGCCGCAGATGATCGAGATCGACGCGGTCGGCGCGATCGCCATCTTGCAGCTGAAGCGCTCCATCACGCCCATGTCGGCGGCGTCGGGGCAAGGCCCGCGCTCTTTCGCGAGCATCATCGAGGCCTGGTCGACCTGCGCGCGGATGTGCTTGAAGATCTTGAGGTTCCAGCTTTTCGCCATCGCGCCTTCGAACGGAATGTTGCGCGCCTGGAGGAAGGAGTGGAAGCCCATCACGCCGAGGCCGACGCTGCGCTCGCGCTCGGCGCTGTACTTCGCGCGCGCCATCTCGTCGGGCGCGCGGGCGATATAGTCGCTGAGCACATTGTCGAGGAAGCGCATCACGTCCTCGATGAACTGCTTGTCGCCGTTCCACTGGTCCCAGGTCTCGAGGTTGAGCGAGGAGAGACAGCAGACGGCAGTGCGGTCGGCGCCGAGATGGTCGCGGCCCGTGGGAAGCGTGATCTCCGAGCACAGGTTCGAGGTCGAGACCTTGAGGCCGAGGTCGCGGTGGTGCTTCGGCATCGCCTTGTTCACCGCGTCGATGAAGATGATGTAGGGCTCGCCGGTCGCGAGGCGGGTCTCGACCAGCTTCTGGAACAGCGAGCGCGCGTCGACCTTGCCGCGTTCGGAGCCGTCGCGCGGCGAGCGGAGGGTGAACTCCGCGCCGTCGCGCACCGCTTCCATGAACTCGTCGGTGACGAGCACGCCGTGGTGGAGGTTGAGCGCCTTGCGGTTGAAGTCGCCGCTCGGTTTGCGGATCTCGAGGAACTCCTCGATCTCCGGGTGCGAGATGTCGAGGTAGCAGGCGGCTGAGCCGCGGCGCAGCGAGCCTTGGCTGATCGCCAGCGTCAGGCTGTCCATCACCCGCACGAAGGGGATAATGCCGCTGGTCTTGCCGTTGAGGCCGACGGGCTCGCCGATGCCGCGGACGCGGCCCCAATAAGTGCCGATGCCGCCGCCGCGCGAGGCGAGCCAGACATTCTCGTTCCACGTGCCGACAATGCCTTCGAGGCTGTCGTCGACGCTGTTCAGATAGCAGCTGATCGGGAGCCCGCGGCCAGTGCCGCCATTCGACAGGACCGGGGTCGCCGGCATGAACCACAGCTTGGAGATATAGTCATAGACGCGCTGCGCATGGGCTTCGTCGTCGGCGTAGGCGGCCGCTACGCGCGCGAACAGGTCCTGGTAGCCTTCGCCCGGGAGCAGATAGCGGTCGCGCAGCGTCTCCTTGCCGAACTCGGTGAGGAGCTCGTCGCGCGAAGCGTCGGTCTTGACGTCGAACCGCGGCGCGTGGACCGCCTTCGAGCTGGAAGTGCCGGTCGAGACGTCGTCGCTCTGTACTTCTGAGCCGGTCGAAAAATCCATCGCGCTTCCCCGTCCTTCTGCGGTCCTCGCGTCATCCGCGCGGGGGACCGTCTGTTCCCCAATTGTTCGACTCGGAGCCATGCCGGTCATCCTAGCCGTTCTCGGCGCTCAACGGGGCTTTTACCATCCGCCCCCTGTGGAAAACGGGGACGAGTTGGGCCGCCACCGGAATATAGGCATTCCGGCGCCAGAACACCAGTAATTGAGTGTTCCCCCTCGATCGCTGCTAGATATTGTGCCTAAACGCGAATCGAGCGCAAGCCGGTAAATGCAGGGTCAACACAAAATCCTGTGGATTTGATCTTTTCCGGAGTCCGCTGACATATGGCCGAAGTGATCGGAGACGCATCCGCGTTGCTCGAAGCCTTGAGCGAGGCCGGGCTCATCGCCCTCGATGGGCGCATCATCGCGTCCAACGCGGCGGCCAGGGCGCTTCTCGGGGAAGGGATCGACGGCAATCCGCTCGACCGCGTGATCGCCCATCCCGCGGCGATCGAAGCGCTCGATCGGCTCGGCAGCGACGAGGCGGACGAGGTGGAGCTGGCCGGCCTCGGCGGATCGCGCCGGCACTGGCTCATGCGCAGCGCGCCGCTTGCCGGCGGCGCACATCTGATCCGCTTCGTCGACCGCAGCGAGGCGCGCGCCGCCGAG
Organism: Bacillota bacterium; assembly: GCA_050261135.1. Classification (GTDB taxonomy): domain Bacteria; phylum Pseudomonadota; class Alphaproteobacteria; order Sphingomonadales; family Sphingomonadaceae; genus Sphingomicrobium. Next base: position 115,057 of record JBLNCZ010000015.1, on the reverse strand, counting down.
CAGATGCGCGTCGACTTCGTTGCGAACGCCAGCCACGAGCTGAGGACGCCGCTCTCGACGCTGATCGGCTATACGGAGACGCTGCGCGAGCAGAGTGGCGAAATCGATGCCGACACGCGCGAGCGTTTCCTTGCGGTCGTGCATGACGAGGCGCGGCGCATGCAGCGGATCGTCGAGGACCTCATCTCCCTCTCCCGCATCGAGGCGGAGAAGTTCAACGCTCCAACGGAGGCCATCGGGCTGCCGCCGCTGATCGAGCACAGCCTTGCGAACGTCCGCCGCGCGGCCGAGGAGCGCGGATCCCGGCTCGTGTGCGAAATCGAGGACGATCTGCCGGAGATCGCCGGCGACCGCGGCGAAATCCTGCAGCTGCTCGACAATCTGGTGACCAACGCGCTGCGCTACGGGGAGCCCGGCACGCCGGTGACGGTGTCGGCGCACAAGGAGGGGCCGATGGTCCGTCTTTCGGTGCGCGACGAGGGGGAGGGAATCGCACCCGAGCATATCGCGCGGGTGACCGAGCGTTTCTATCGCGTCGACACCAGCCGCAGCCGGTCGCTCGGCGGGACGGGGCTCGGCCTTTCGATCGTCAAGCATATCGTCGAGCGGCACCGCGGCCGGCTCAACATCGAAAGCCGGCTCGGCAGGGGCACGGCGGTGCACGTCCTGCTTCCCGCCGCATTGTCATGAAAGTGTCACGCGCCCGGCATAAAGACGGAGCGCAGTGACCAAGCCGATGCTCCTGCTGGTCGAGGACGACCGTGCGCTCGCCGACCTCCTCACATGGCATTTCGACCGCGAAGGCTATGAGATCGTCCGCACTGCCGACGGCGACGAGGCGCTGATCCTCGCCCAGGAGCGCACGCCCGACCTCGTGATCCTCGACTGGATGATCGAGGGGGTGAGCGGGATCGAGGTCTGCCGGCGGCTGCGGCGGCGCAGCGCAACCGCGCACGTGCCGATCATCATGCTCACGGCCCGCGGCGAGGAGAGCGACCGCATTCGCGGGCTCGACACCGGAGCCGACGATTATGTGACGAAGCCGTTCAGCCCGCGCGAGCTGATGGCGCGGGTCGGGGCAGTATTGCGCCGCGTGCGGCCGGCGCTTGCCGGCGAGCAGCTCGCTTTCGCGGACATCGAGATGGACGTGGAGGGGCACCGGGTGCGCCGCGCCGGCAAGCCGGTGCAGCTCGGGCCCACCGAGTTCCGCCTGCTCCGCCACTTCATGGAGCATCCCGGCCGAGTCTTCTCGCGCGCGCGGCTGCTCGACGCCGTGTGGCAGCACGATCCCGACATCGACGCGCGGACCGTGGACGTCCATATCCGCCGCCTGCGCAAGTCGCTGAACGAGGGCGGGCAGCGCGACCTGATCCGCACCGTCCGCTCCGCCGGCTACGCGCTCGACGCCGAAGGCTGAGGGCTGTCACAAAAGTGAAACATCGGCGTCACCTCGCCGTCAGATGCGACGTATAGGCAGGCCCCATGGTGAAGAACCGCAGCTCAACTGTCGCTCTGGCGCTGCTTGCGGCCGCGATGTCGCGGCCCGCGGCCGCGGCGAAATCGGACAGCCGGGTCTGGACCAACGGCGTCGTCAACGTGAAGCTCGGCGACAAGTGGCGGCTCCAGGAGGAGATGACCGGCCGCTGGAGCGACAACCGCGACGGCCTCTACGAGGTCGAGTCGAACACGCTGCTCGGTTACCGCCTCAACAAGGTCGTGACCGTCTGGGCCGGCTACACCCACAATCCGCAATATGCGGGCGGCGACTTCACCGTGATGGAGCATCGCGCGCGTGAGCAGGTCACCTTCGACGGTTTCGCGAGGCTTGGAGCCGGGAAGCTCAACGGCCGCGTCCGGCTGGAGCAGAGGTGGCGGCACAATGTCGACGGGACCGGCTGGCGCGTGCGGCCTTACCTCAAATATTCGCTCCCGATCGCGGGAAAGACGGCGCTGAACCTCAGCACCGAGCCCTTCTTCAATCTCAACCGGACGCCTTTCCAGAAGCAGTCGGGGCTCGACCGCATGCGCAACCTGGTCACGGTATCAACGCCGCTGACGAAGAGCCTTTCGGGCGAGCTGGGATATATGAACCAGCACGGCTTCGTGCGCGGCGGGCCCGACACGATCGACAATATCGCCTATTTCGGACTGGCGCTGAGCCTGTGAGCGGTTCGACTCTCCTCGAGCCGCAGACCGCAGCAGCAGAGGCAAAGCCGTTGCCGACCAACGGCCGGTTAAGTAAGCGCGACACGCAGACAGGGGAAGCTATGTTCAACTGGTTCCAGGCGCTCCTCCCGAGGACCGGCGATTTCTTCGGGATGTTCGAGAGGCATGCGGCGACGCTGGTCGCGGCGGCCGAAGCGCTGGCGCAGCTGGTCGACGGCGGATCGAACTCGCAGAACCAGATCGCCGAGATCAACCGCCGCGAGCATGAGGCGGACGAAATCATCCGCCAAGTGCTCCGCACCGTCCGCCAGACCTTCCTCACGCCGTTCGACCGCGGCGCCATCACCTCTCTGATCGGCAAGATGGACGACGCGATCGACGAGATGCAGGACACGGCCCGGGCGATCGCGCTCTACGAGCTCAAGACCTTCGAGCCCGAGATGAAGCGGATGGTGAAGATCATCTCGGAAGGGGCGGAGCTCACGTCCAAGGCGATCCCGATGCTTCGCGACATCAGCCGCAACGGGACCAAGATCCACACGATCACCGAGCAGATCGTCCACCTGGAAAGCGACGCCGACGTGGTCCACGCGGCTGGCCTCAAGAAGGCGTTCCAGCAGCATTCGAAGACGCCGATGGACTTCATGGTGGCGCGCGAAATCTACAAGCATCTGGAGCGCATCACCGATGCGTTCGAGGACGTCGCGAACGAGATCGACGGCATCGTGATCGACCACGCCTGAGCGGACGAGACGCGTGCACGAACTCGCCCTTCCGCTGCTGATCGGCCTCATCGCCGTCGCGCTTGCATTCGATTTCCTCAACGGCCTTCACGACGCGGCGAACTCGATCGCGACGGTGGTCGGGACGCGGCTGATCAGCCCCGTCGGAGCGGTGGCCTTCGCCGCCTTCTTCAACTTCGCCGCCTACTTCCTCGCGCTCAAATGGCCGTCGCTGCACAATGTCGCGGACACGATCGGCAAGGGCCTGATCGACAAGGACGTGGTCACTCCGGCGGTGGTGTTCGGCGCGCTGATCGGCGCGATGTTCTGGAACATCGTCACCTGGATCAAGGGCATCCCGTCCTCGTCGAGCCACGCGCTGGTCGGCGGGATCGTCGGAGCCGGCGTCGCGCACGCGGGCTTCCCGAGCATCCAGTGGCTCGGCCTCAACAAGACGCTGATCGCGATCGTCCTGTCCCCGCTGCTCGGCCTGATCCTCACCATGGCGATCATGCTTGTGACCAGCTGGCTCGGCGTTCGCGCGAGCGCGCGCGGGTCGGAGCGGACGTTCCGCGGGCTGCACCTGGTCTCGTCGGGCACGCTGTCGCTGAGCCACGGCCTCAACGACGCGCAGAAGACGATGGGGCTGATCACCGTGCTTCTCTATTCGACGGGCTATCTCAAGGGGCATTTCGAGGTGCCGAACTGGGTGGCGCTGAGCTGCTATGTGGCCATGGGCCTCGGCACGCTCACGGGCGGCTGGCGGGTCATCGAGACGATGGGCACGCGGATCACGAAATTGTCGCAGCACCAGGGGTTCAGCGCCTCCGCGGGGGCGTCGGTCATGCTGTTCGCTGCGTCGGCGCTCGGCATCCCGGTTTCGACGACGCACACGGTGACGGGCTGCGTGATCGGCGCCGGCGCGGCGCGTCGGGCATCAGCGGTACGCTGGGGCGTGGCGGGCGACGTCGCGGTCGCGTGGGTGATCACCATCCCCGCTTCGGCCACCGTGGCGGCGCTCTTCTATTGTCTCATCAGCGCGAAATTCGTGCCCGTCATCATCGCCGTCGCGATCGTCGCGGCGATCGCGATCGCGGCGCGCGCGTTCCGGCCGCGCGACTGAGCGCAGCCAAACGCCCGCTCGTCCGTTGGGCGGGCAGCAGAAGGGGAGAGGTCGGATGAGAGCAGGGCTGTGCCTTGGCTTGCTGTCGCTGCTGGCGCTGGGCGCCGCGCCTCCGCCGCCCATTTCCAAGCCTCCCACCGCGCTCGAGCGCATCGACATGAAGCACATGAGCGAGGTGACGCGCGTGCTCGCGTCCGACGAGTTCCAGGGCCGGGCGCCGGGGACGCCGGGCGAGGACAAGACGATTCCCTATCTGATCGAGCAGTTCAAGGCGGCGGGCCTGGAGCCCGCCGGAGAGAATGGCGGCTGGACCCAGACCGTCCCGATGATCCACACCCAGCTGAAGGCGCCGGTGAACGTCTCGGTGACGCAAAGCGGCCAGGCGCTGCCGCTGCGCTTTCCCGACGACATCTATCTGGGCACCGTCCGCCCGGTCGATCGCGTCCGCATCGAGAATGCGCCGATGGTGTTCGTTGGTTATGGCGTCACGGCACCCGAGCGCGGCTGGGACGATTTCAAGGGCGTCGACCTGCACGGCAAGGTCGCCGTGATGCTGGTCAACGATCCCGACTTCGAAGCGGCCGCCGGCGAGCCGGTCGCGGGCAAGTTCGGCGGCAAGACGATGACCTATTACGGCCGCTGGACTTACAAATATGAGGAAGCCGCGCGGCGCGGCGCCATTGCCGCGCTGGTCGTCCACGAGACCGAAGGCGCCGGCTATCCCTGGACCGTCGTGAAGAGCCCGGCGGGCGAAAGCTATGCGATCGCGCTTCCCGCCGACGCGCCGCAGCCGGTGCTTCTCCAGGGCTGGATCCAGCGTGACGTCGCGGCCTCGCTGCTCAAGCGCGCAGGCTATGACTATGAGGCGGTGAAGCGGCAGGCGCGGACAGCGGCGTTCCGCCCGATCGACCTCAAGGCACAGCTGTCGGCAGACATCCCGGTTACGGTCGCGCAGATCACCAGCCACAACGTGCTCGGCAAGCTGACCGGCACGACCTACCCGAACGAGACGGTCAGCTATGGCGGCCATTGGGACGCCTACGGGATCGGCCCGCCGGACAAGCAGGGGCGGACGATCAGGCCCGGCGCCGCCGACGACGCGCTCGGGCTTGCCGCGATGCTGGAGAATGCGCGGCTGTTTGCTTCGGGCCCACGGCCGCAGCGGACGCTACTGTTCGCGGCATGGACGGGCGAGGAGCGCGGCCTGCTCGGCTCCGAATATTATGCGCAGCACCCGCTGTTTCCGATGGAGACGATGGTCGCGAACATGACCTTCGACACGCTGCAGTGGAACGGGCCGGTGAAGGACGCGGTGCTGGTCGGCAAGGGGCAGAGCAGCGACATGGAGGCGCTGCTCGCCGAAGCGGCGAAGGAGCAGGGCCGCTACGTCACCGACGAGAACCACCCCGAGCGCGGGCTCTTCTACCGCGCCGACCATTTCTCCTTCGCCAAGCGCGGCGTTCCGGTGCTGCTCGATATGGCGCTCGCCGGCGCCTACGACATGGTGAACGGCGGGAGGCCCGCGGGCGAGGCGTGGCTGACGAGCTTCACGACCAATTGCTACCACCAGACCTGCGATGCCTGGTCGCCGACGTGGAACCTGCAGGGCGCGGCGCAGGAGGCGGCGCTCTTCTATGCGATCGGCGAGCGGCTGGCGAACAGCCGCGAATGGCCGCAGTGGAACGCTTCGTCCGAATTCGCGAAGGTGCGCGCGCAATCGGCAGGATCTCGGACTCCGACGGCGCAGCGGGGCGAACGCGGGCGCTGACAGGAGAACCTGGAGCCGCTAGCGGGCCTCTAATGGTCCGCATGAGGGCAGCGCCGGTTCATCTGAGATTTGCCCTGACGCTGGCGCTCGGCCTGCTGCTGGCGCTGCGCTCGCTCGCGCCGGCGGGGTTCATGCCGGCGTTCGACCATGGCGCGCTGACGATCGTGGCCTGCCCGGATGCGCCCTCGCCGATGCACCATCACGGCGAGCAGAAGAGCCTGCACCAGCCGTGTCCCTATGCGGCCGCGGCCGGACTGCACGCCGTCGCGCCCGACTGGCAGCCGCTCGCCACCGCATTCTCGTTCTTCGCCGTCGCGCTTCTGCTCGGCCGTACCTTCCTGTTCGTCGTGCGGCACGACCGACGCGAACGCCCGCCTGCCATAGGACCGCCGATCGCCGCCTGAGCCCCTCGTTTTAACTTCGCTCAGGATCGGGAAATTTCCATGAAGATTGCTGTTTGCGCGCCGCTGGGCGCGCTGCTCGCCTGCGCGGCGTCGCCCGCGCTCGCGGATCATATGGGGCCGAGCGGCTTCGGCTCAGGCGGCGGGATGAGCGTGTTCAGCCCCGACACACTCGACGGCGGCCATTGGGCGGCCGGCTTTCGGCTCTCCTATACGCGGCCGGAGCAGAGGCCGGACGCCGAGCTCGAGGCGCGGGCGGACTCCGGAATCGACGCGCACAACACGGACTACAACCTCAATGCGTCGCTCGGCATCGCTTATGGCGTTTCGCACCACCTGACGATTTCGGCGGAAGTGCCGTACATCCGGCGGGCCAGGCTGCGCGAGGGTGTCGCGGGTGACGGCGTCGAGAGGATCGGCAGCGTCGCCGGGATCGGCGACATGAACCTGCTCGTCAAATACCGGCTGACCGAAGGCGCCGAGGCGGGCTTCGCCCTGATCGGCGGGATCAAGCTCCCGACCGGCAGCACGGGCCGCAGAGCTCCCGACGGCGAGCGGCTGGAGACGGAGCACCAGCCGGGTTCGGGGAGCTGGGACCCGATAGTGGGAGCGTCGGCCTCGTCGCGGCTCGGAGCGGTGCAGGTAACCGCGAGCGCGCTCTACCAGTTCGCGACGAGCGGCGCGCAGCACACGCGGCTCGGCAACCGGCTGCAGGGCGGCATTGCGCTTTCGCACCGCTTGTCAGGCGCAGAGCCCGAGGCCGAGCATGAGCATGAGCATGACGTAGGCGAGGAATATCACCACCACGGCCATGGCGAGGTCAGGCACGGCAGCTGGGACGGGTTCGTCGAGCTCGCCGGCGAATGGGAAGGCCGCCAGAAGATCGGCGGACACGTCGAGGAAGCCAGCGGCGGCAAGTGGGCGTGGGTCGCTCCCGGCGTGCGGTTCAATTCCGCATCGGGCTGGTCGGCGGCGGCGGCGCTGGCCGTGCCGGTGTGGCAGGACATACGCGTCTCGCACCCCGACAACCGCTATCGGCTGACGCTGTCGCTCGCCCGCGCATTCTAGTTCATTTGCGCTGAAGCAACGTGCGTGAGAGGAATGTCGCCGTGAGAGCGGGGGCGTTCCTCATCATCGCCGGGCTGGCCGCGGCACCGGTCCACGCGGCCGACGAGCAGCCGATCTGCGCGGACCGGCCCGGAAAGGCGACGAGCGCCTGCACGGTGCCGATCGGCCATTGGCAGGTTGAGACGGGCCTCGCCGACTGGGCGCTGCAGAAAAGCGGCGGCGAGCGCGACACGGCGCTCGTGCTCGGCGAGACGACGGTCAAATATGGCCTTACGAACGCGTCCGACATCGAGGTCGACGTGACGCCGTGGGAGCGCGCGGACGGGGTCGCCGGGATCGGCGACCTCAAGCTGATCTATAAGCAGCGGCTGACCGCGGCGGATGCAGCGCTGCAGATCGTGGCGATGCCGGTGGTGAAGGCTCCGACCGCGAAGCACGGGCTCGGCAACGGCAAGTGGGAAGCGGGGCTGCTGGTTCCGATCGCTTATGCCATTCCGAAGACGCAGCTCAGCCTTAGCCTCACTCCCGAGATGGATTGGGCCGCCGATGGCGACGGGCACGGGCACCATCTGGCGATGGAGCAGGTCGCGAGCCTCGGCTGGCAGGCAACGGACAGGCTCAACCTGTCGGCCGAAATCTGGCGCGGGTGGGATTGGGACCCGAGCGGCACGACGCGCCAGGCGAGCGCCGACGGGGCCGTCGCTTATCTGCTGGGCAATGACGTGCAGCTCGATGCCGGCGCGAACTTGGGGCTCAACCGCGAGACTCCTGACGTGGAGTTCTACGGCGGGGTGTCGGTGCGGTTCTAGGAGAGGCCAACGAGCGCGTAATAGAGCGACGCGCCGACGACCAGCACCATCAGCCCGAGGATCGCCCAAAATTGCTGCGGTTGCGTCAGGCGGCTGTAGCGGCCGTCCGGCGTGACCGCGCCCGAGGCGAGCGCCTGCCAGATATTATATGCGGCCACGAGGCCGGCGAGCGCGAGAACGAGCCGCACGATCATGGGCGATATCTAACGACGCGACCGGCCATTGTTCAACATTCCTGTCGACCGGCTCGCAGATGGCCGGGGAAGGAGGGCGTAGGTTCGGCGGAACGCGTGCGTCTCGGCAGCGGTGAAGGCGGTGCCTGGACCTTTCATCGCCTGATCGGGAACGCCGGTGACGAAATAGGCCACGCCGACGCCGCGCGCGCGGTCGATCCAGATGCCGCTCTTCATCCCGTAAGCATCGCCGGCATGGCCGACGAGCGTGCGTCCGCGGGTGCCCATGTCGTCGGCGCAGCCGGGCACCGGCGTCGGGATTTGCTGCGTCGCGTGGCCGTAGCTGCAGTAGAAGCCGGCGTCGGTGACGCCGTTTCTGCCGTCGAAGCGCCAAACCTGCGTCAGGAGCATGTCGACCGACTGAGGCGTCAGGATCTGCACGCCGTCGAGCATGCCGTTGCCGAGCAGCATCCGCCCGACGCGAGCGAGACCGCGCGCCGAAATGCGGAGGCCGCCCTGTGGGGCGAAGAGCGAGCCGTTGTCCCCGAGTTTCCACAAGCTGAGGTCGCAGGGGTCACCCTCGCTGATGTAAACGGGGCAGTCCGGGCTTTTGCCGTGGAGGTCGTCCTTCACCGGCTTGCCGCCCTGGTCGAGCTCGACCGCGCGCGCGACCATCGCGTCGCTGCACGTCGGCCAGTTGTAGCAGGCGTCGAGTTTCATCGGCTCGAGCACGTTTTTGCGCATCCAGATGTCGAAGCGCTCGCCGGTGACCTTCTCGACGATCGAGCCGACGATGGGGAAGTTAAGGTTGGTATATTTGAAATAATTGTCGCCGGGGCCGTGCTGCGCGTCCCAGTTGAGCGGGTCGGCCATGACGGCGCGGAGCGAACGGCCAAGCGGGATCACATAATCGTCGTCATGCTCCCGCACCGAGCTGGTGTGGGAGAGCAGCATGTGGAGGGTGATCGGCCGGTCGGGGAAGTTGGGGTTACGCAGGCTCCAGCCGAGATAGGTCGAAACGTCCGCGTTGAGGTCGAGCTTGCCTTGCTCGACGAGCTTCATGACGCCGATCGCGACCACCATCTTGCTGACCGATGCGACGCGCACCGGATCGTCGGCGGTGACTCGGCGAAGGGTCTGCGGATCGGCGATCCCGTCGGCGAAGCTCGCGATCTCGCCGTTGCGGTCGAAGGCGACGCCCACTTCCGCATTCACCGGCGGCCGGACCGGGACGGTCGCGCAGGCGGCGAGCGCAAGTGCGGGCAAAGCGGCGGCCCATCTCATCATCCGAAGACTAGTCCCGATATTGCGGCAATGACCAGCCGCGCGCGATCGCCGCGCCGCGCAGGGCGAAGCCTGCGGCGATGGCGATGGCCGCAGCCGGCAGGACGGCGACGCCTGCAAGGCTGAGGCCGACGAACAGGCCGGAAGCAAGCGCCGCGGCGGTGACGTAAAGCTCGGGCCGCATCAGGATCGACGGCTCGCCGGCAAGCACGTCGCGGATGATCCCGCCGGCGCAGGCGGTGAGCACGCCCATGCCGAAGGCGGGCACGGGCGCGACGCCGAACCCCAGCGCCTTCGCCGCGCCGTAGGTCGCATAGGCGGCCATGCCCGCCGCGTCGAACCACAGCAGCGCCTTTCCGGCGAACCAGCGGCGGCTCGCGATCCACACCAGAAGCGCGGCAGCGATGCAGATCAGCAAGGTCGCATTGGTGTGCACCCAGAAGACCGGCGCGCCGATCAACAGGTCGCGCAGCGTGCCGCCGCCGACGCCGGTCACGACGGCGAAGAAGACGAAGGTGACCAGCGTCTGCTTCTTCTCCGCGGCGAGCAGCGCGCCCGACACGGCGAACACCGCGATTCCGAAATAGTCGAGGAGGACGAGCGCGGTTGGGTTCATGGCTTCAACCGCCTACATAGACCGCATGGCGGACGAGACGAAAAGCGGCGCGGTTCCGACGCTCGAGGACTGGCAGCACTGGACGCTGGTCATGGGCCGCGCGCAGCAGATGCTGATGGAATTCTGGGCCGAGCAAATGAAGGCCGGCCAGCCGATGCCCCAATGGTCGCCGCCGGCGTTCGGCTTCGGCGATCAGGCGTGCGGCGCAGACCCGATGGCGCTGATGACGGCGGGAGCGCAGGCCTGGGCGAAGGGGCTGGAGGCGTGGGGCAAGATGCTCGGCGGCGCGACGGCCGCGCCTGCTGCGGAGAAGAAGGACCGCCGGTTCGCCGCGCCCGAGTGGAGCGAGAACCCGATCTTCGACACGATTCGCAAGAGCTACCTGCAGATTTCCGACCAGTTGCTCGGGACGGTCGACCAGATCGAGAATATCGACCCCGAGACGCGCGAGCGGCTGCGCTTCGCGACGAAGAGCTTCGTCGACGCGATGAGTCCGTCGAACTTCGCGCTGACCAACCCGCAGGTGCTGAAGCGGACGATCGAGACGCGCGGCGAGAATCTGCTCAAGGGCCTCGCCAACATGCTCAAGGACATCGCGGCGGGACAGCTGACGCAGACCAAGCCGGGCGTGTTCGAGGTCGGTCGCAACCTTGCGACGACGCCGGGCAAGGTCGTCAAGCAGACGCCGCTCTACCAGCTGATCCAGTACACGCCGACCACCGACGAGGTGCTGAAGACGCCCGTGGTGATCTTCCCGCCGTGGATCAACCGCTTCTACATCCTCGACCTCAGCCCTGAGAAAAGCTTCGTCAAGTGGTGCGTCGACAACGGCATCAGCCTGTTCATGGTGAGCTGGAAGTCGGCCGACGAGAGCATCGCCGACGCGACGCTCGACGATTATGTGCTGAAAGGGCAGGTCGACGCGATCGACACGGTGCGCGACCTGCTCGGAGTCGAGGGCATCCACGCGATCGGTTATTGCGTCGCGGGCACGACGCTGGCGGCGACGCTCGCTTACTTGCAGGCAAGGGGCGAGGCGGAGAAGGTCAAGTCGGCGACCTTCCTCACGGCGCAGGTGGATTTCACCGAGGCCGGCGACCTCAAGTTGTTCACGGGCCCCGAGACGATGGGGCTGCTCGAGCAGCTGACCGCCGAAAAGGGCTATCTCGACGGGCGCTACATGGCCGCGACGTTCAACCTCCTGCGCGGTCGCGACCTCATCTGGAATTACGTCGTCAACAATTACCTGCTCGGCCAGGAGCCGCCGCCGTTCGACTTGCTCTATTGGAACTCGGACACGACCAACCTGCCGGCGGGGTGGCACCGCGCCTATCTCGAGGACCTCTACAAGGGGAACAAGCTGGCCGAGAAAGGCGGGATCAAGGTCGCTGGAATTCCGATTGACATCGGGATGGTGACGACGCCGACGTACGTCCAGGCGGGCCGCGAGGACCATATCGCGCCGCCGCAGAGCGTGTGGAAGATCATGAACCATTTCGCGGGCCCGAAAAGGTTCGTGCTTGCGGGCTCAGGTCATATCGCTGGCGTGGTCAATCCGCCCGCCGCGCAGAAGTATCAGTACTGGGTCAACGAGCGGCCGTGCGGCACACTCGACTCGTTCATCGAGGGGGCCGCGGAGCACAAGGGTAGCTGGTGGCCGGACTGGCTCGACTGGCTCAAGAAACAAGACGGTGCGACGGTCAAGGCGACGGGCGCGCGCGTCCCCGGCAAGGGCAAGCTCGAAGCGATCGAGGATGCGCCCGGGACCTATGTCAAATCGCGCTGAGAGCCTGACGCTGCGAGGCACAGACCCGCTTCCGACCCGCGCTTCGCATGTCGACGTAGCGCGGCTACCCGGCCCAGCGCACCCCTTCGAAGCGCGCGACAACTTGGCTGCCGCATCGGACCAGCACGGTCGCGGGCTCGCTCGACACCGGCTGCGAGTGAGTGAGCGCGACGACGCGCTCGCCGGCGGGAGTCGCGGTCGGCGAGGTCCGGACGTTGAGCCGCACGAGCAACAGCGGCGCCGCTAGCTGGACCGTTGGATATTCGTCGCGCAGTTCGGCCCACTGACGGTCTTTCACCCGGATGCGGCCGGTGACGGTGAACATCGGTCGATCATCGATGCCTGGCCCGGCATGCACTGCGATCCGCCAGTCGGACGTGCTTGCGGGGCAGGGGCCGCTGGCGGGGATCGGTGGTCCGCCCGACGTTCGCGTGACGAGCGCGGGTTGAACCGGCTGCGGAGACACTGCGCAGGCGCTCAGTGCGACGAGCGCAGCGGCCGCCGCAATCCTCAGCTCAGCACTTCTCATATTTCGAATCCGGCGTTTGCCGCTGCCTTCGCGATATAGGCGTCGTCGCGTGCGTCGCGGCTCACAGGATGCCGCCGCCGAGCGAAAGCCGAACGACCGCAACAAGGATCACGAACAGGTTGAGGTTACGGCCCGCGCTGCCGCGCGAGATCATGCCGATGCCCGCGCCGATGATTGCCAGCGGGATGATCAGCCAGTTGGCCCATCCGAGCAGCGGTATGAAGGCGACCATTGCGCACAGCAGCGCCACGAAGCCGATGATCAGCGAGACGAGGTTGAACATGGCGCGGCCATTATCATCATTCGGGCGGCTGCGGCAGCTTGGGCGCGCGAAGCATCGCCATCACGTAGAGGACGAGCGCGGCCCAGATCGCCGGAAAGGCGACCATGTGCGCGAGCGTGACCGGTTCGTCGTAGAGAAGGACCGCGATCAGGAACTGGAGCGTCGGCGCGAGGAACTGGAGCATGCCTAGGGTCGAATAGGGGAGGCGCTTAGCCGCCGCGGTGAACAGCAGCAGCGGCGTCGTCGAGACGACCCCGGCGAGAAGCAGCAGCCCCGTATCACGCGGCGCGGTGCCGAGGACCGGCTGCGAGGCGAGCGCGAGCCATCCGAGCCAGGCAATTGCGAGCGGGAACAGGATCGCGGTCTCGATCGCAAGGCCGGTCAGCGCATCGGTCGGGACGATCTTCCTCAGCAGGCCGTAGAGCGCGAAGGTGAGGCACAGCGTCAGGCTCATCCACAGCTGCGCCAGCGCGCCGACGGCAAGCACGCTGATGCCCGCTGCCGCGATCGCCACGGCGGCCCACTGGGTCCTGCTCAGCTTCTCACGCAGAACGAAGCGGCCGAGGAGGACGTTCGCGAGCGGGTTGAGATAATAGCCGAAGCTCGCCGCGAGGATGTGGCCGCTGGTGACCGCATAGACGTAGAGCAGCCAGTTGCCGCCGATCAGAAGCGCGGTCACGAACAGCATCCCGACCGTCTTCGGCCGCATGATCGCTGCGCGCACCTTCGCCTTGCCGCCGCCGAGCCAGACCAGGACCGCGAGGAAGGGAAGCGACCAGAGAACGCGGTGCGCGACGATATCGACCGCCGGGACCGAGCGAAGCGCCTCGAAATAGATCGGGAGGACGCCCCACAGGCCGTAGGCGGCGAGGCCGAGCGCAAAGCCGGCGCGCGGATGATTGTCGAAGCGGGCGAGCGCGGTGCGGCTGCTGCCTTTTTGGGGAACGTTCATTCGGCGCTCGCCTAGCCGCCCTCTTCGCGCGGTGAAAGATCGTGATGAACGCCGGCTTTGTTGCAACCGTAACGAACGGCTGTCAGTTATCGGGATCAGAAGCGGGAGGCCGATGATTTTCTTCACGAACGTCGGACGACGCAATGTCGCAGGTGCCGGAGCGCTGCTGGCGCTGGCGCTGCTCGCCGGATGCGCCACCAAGCCCAAGCTGCCGCCTGGCGTTCACCCGAGCGTCGAGGTCGGGCCGCCGCTGAAGTCGGAAGCATGGAAAGCGGTCGCGACTCCGGCCGACCAGGACCGGCTGGGGCGGCTCGGGCTCGCCTGGCAGGAGGCGCTCGCCGAGGCGAAGAAGGCGAACCGCGGCGAGATCGCCAAGGAAGGCAAGCTGCTCCTGCCGCGCTCGGGGCTGCCGCGGCCGGCGCCGACGCCGGGCAGCTACAACTGCCGGCTGATCACGCTCGGCAAGGCCACTCCCAAGGGCAAGGCGTTCGAAAGCTTCAAGCCGTTCTTCTGCTATGTCGAGGTCGAGGACGACCAGCTGACCATCGTCAAGCAGACCGGCAGCCAGCGTCCGGCAGGGCGGCTGTGGGAGGACGACGATCCCAACCGCATGATCTTCCTCGGCAGCCTGACGCTCGGCGACGAGGAGCAGCCGCTCGCCTATGGCGACGACCCGAAGCGCAACATGGCCGGCGTGTTCGAGCGGATCGGCGCCTTCCGCTGGCGGCTGGTGATCCCGTGGCCGCAGAGCGATTCCAAGCTCGAGGTGTTCGAGCTGACGCCGGTGGACTTCAGCGCCCAGCCGCAATGAGCGAGGCGGGTCTGCTTGCGGACCCGCAGGAGGTGCGGGCGATCCTCATCGCGTCCGCGCAGGCCGGACAGGCGATCAGCTACGCCGAAGTGCTGGAGCTCCTCGGTCACCATTTCACCCGGCCCAAGATGCGCCAGCTGTGCAAGGTGCTGACCTATGTCGACGAGGAGGCGGAGGAGCGCGGCGAGCCCGAGCTCGCGGTGCTCGTCGTGCGCCAGTCGGACGGACTGCCGGGCCAGGGCTGGTGGGTCGGAGGGGCGAAGAAGCACGGCTATGCCGGCCTGTGGGAAGGGCCGGAGGCGGCGAAGCTGATCCGCAAGGTTCAGCAGCAGGCATTCGATTTCTGGCAGTCCCGATCCTCCCTGCGAGCGTAGCTCGTGGGGAGGGGGACCGTGCGAAGCACGGTGGAGGGGCCCGAGCCGGCGGCGCAGGCGGCTGGCCCCTCCACCACTCAGCTGCGCTGAGCGGTTCCCCTCCCCATCGCTTCGCGACAGGGAGGATGTTAGGGCCCGCACATGCCCGACGCCCGCACCTACACAGTTTCGGAGGACGACGACGGAATCCGGCTCGACCGGTGGTTCAAGCGGCACATGCCCGAGGTCAGCTTCAACATCGTCTCGCGCTGGGCGCGGACGGGGCAGCTTCGGCTTGGGGGCCAGCGCGCGGTGCCCGGCGACCGCGTCGAGGCGGGGCAGGAGATCCGCATTCCGCCACTCGAAGCCGCGCCAACGCGGACCGCGCGGCCGCAGAGGAAGCGCGAGGCGCTGAGCCAGGACGAGGAGCAGTTCGTCCGCGACATGGTCATCTACGAGGACCCGAGCGCATTCGTGCTCAACAAGCCGCCCGGGCTCGCCACGCAGGGCGGCACCAAGACGACGCAGCATCTCGACCGCCTGCTGGACGGCCTGGCGGGCGAGGGCGGCCGGCCGAAGCTGGTGCACCGGCTCGACAAGGATACGTCCGGCGCCCTGCTGGTCGCGAGGAGCGCGCGCGCGGCCGGGCATTTCGCCAAGGCGTTCTCGGGGCGGACCGCGCGCAAGGTCTATTGGGCGCTGGTGGTCGGCGTGCCCGATGCCGACCAAGGCGTGATCGACGCGCCGCTGGCGAAGCAGCCCGGCACAGGTGGCGAGAAGATGCACGTCAGCGAGGAGCATGGGCTTCCGGCGAAGACGCGCTGGCGTCTCGTCGACCGGGCGGGCAACCGCGCTGCCTGGGTCGAGCTTCAGCCCCTGACGGGCCGCACCCACCAGCTCCGCGCGCACATGGCAGCGATCGGCCATCCGATCGTCGGTGATGCGAAATATGGCGGCGCGGAAGCCTTCCTGACCGGGGGCATCAGCCGCAAGCTCCACCTGCATGCGCGGCGCATCCGCATCGATGCGCCTGACGAGGGCGTGATCGACGTGACCGCCGAGCTGCCGCAGCATTTCTCGGAAAGCCTCGAGACGCTCGGTTTCGATCCGGTTGCGGGGGATTCGCTGCCGCTCGAGACGAAGGCAGCGCCGTCACCCGAAGCGAAGCAGCGCAAGGTCGCTGCGGCGGCAAAGGCGAGGCGGCGGGAGCGGCGGGGAGAGCGGCGCGCCCGCGGATCGCAAGGCCGGACGAAGCGGCGGTGAACCGGCTCGCCATCTTCGACTGCGACGGGACTCTCGTGGACAGCGGCGCCACGATCCATCGGGCGCTGTCGATCACGTTCGAGCAGAACGGGCTGGCGCTGCCGGAGCCGCAGGCGACGCGCAAGGTGATCGGCCTCAGCCTCATCCAGGCAATGGCGGCATTGCTGCCCGGCGTCGCTGCGGACGAGCACGCGCGCCTTGCCGAGGATTACAAGCGCGCCTTCTGGCAGCTGCGTGCGGCCGGGCAGGTGGAGGAGCCTTTGTTCGACGGCGTTCTCGAGCTTCTGGACAGGTTGGAGGAGGACGGCTGGCTACTTGCCGTCGCAACCGGCAAGTCCGACCGCGGGCTCAGGCATTGCCTCGAGCAGCACGGCATCCACGCGCGCTTCGTCTCGCTGCAGACCGCGGACCGCCATCCTTCCAAGCCGCATCCGTCGATGGTCGTGGAGGCGATCGCGGATGCCGGCGCTGCGCCTCAGACGAGCATCGTCGTGGGGGACACCAGCTTCGACATGGCGATGGCGGTCAATGCCGGCGCGCGCGGGATCGGCGCAGGCTGGGGCTACCACGATGCCGGGGAACTGCTCGCCGCCGGCGCAATCGTGGTCGCCGAGCATCCGCTCGACGTGCTGGCGGTGATCGGAGAGCATGCCCATGGATGACGATGCGATCTGGAAGAAGCGGCTGGCGATCTACTCGCTCGCGCGGCTCGGCGGGCTGGCGATCTTCTTTCTCGGGATCGCGATCATGTACACGAACCTGCTGCGGCACGGCGGCTGGCCGCAGGTCGGCGCAGTGGTCGCGATCCTCGGAGCGATCGATGCGTTGTTCGCTCCGAGATTGCTCAAGCGCGAATGGGACCGGCAGGACCGCGAAGGCAAGTGAAGCGATTCTGGAAGGACGTAGCCGTCGGGCGTGAGGGCGGCGGCTGGACGATCGAGCTCGACGGCCGGCCCGTGCGGACGCCGGCGCGGGAATTGCTGCGGCTGCCGACACAAGCGCTCGCGGAGGCGATCGCGGAGGAATGGCGCTCGGTCGAGGAGAATGTCGATCCGCGCGCGATGCCGCTCACGGGGCTCGCCAATGCGGCGATCGACCGCGTCGAGCCGGAGCGCCGCGCCTTTGCCGGCGGGCTCGCCCGCTACGCCGAGGCGGACCTCGCCTGCTATCGTTCCGAATGGCCGCCCGAGCTGGTGAGCCGGCAGGCGGCCGAGTGGGACCAGCTGCTCGCCTGGGCGCGGCGGCGCTACGACGTCGATTTCTGCGTCACGTCCGGGATCATCCACGTCCCGCAGCCGCAGGCGACGATCGAGCGGCTCGACCATGCGGTTGCGGCGCTGGACGCCTTCCGCCTCGCGGGGCTGTCGCCGCTGGTCACGATCGGGGGCTCGCTCATTGCCGGGCTCGCGGTGCTGGAGAAGGCGATTGCGCCTGAAGCCGCGTGGGCGGCGGTCAGCATCGACGAGCGGTGGCAGCTGGAGCAATGGGGCGCGGACGCTGAAGCGGAGAAGGCGCTGGATAACCGCAAGCGAGACTTTTTCGCGGCTGCCCGCTTCCTCGATATGCTGGACTAATGCGCGGGCCCGATCAGGTCGCGGACGAACTCGACGAGGCCGGTCTGGCGAACGCGCTTTGAGCGCTCCGCGCTGACGATCGCGCGGACCTGGGCGAGGCAAGCGTCCATGTCGCGGTTGACGAGCACATATTCATATTCGGCCCAGTGATCGATCTCGTCGGCCGCGCGGCGCATGCGGTCGGCGATGACTTCCTCCGAATCCTGCCCCCGCGTGTGAAGCCGCCGCTCGAGCTCGTGCATCGAGGGGGGCAGGAGGAAGATGGTGACGAGATGCTCGCCGAAATCGGGCTCGAGCTGCCGCGCTCCCTGCCAGTCGATATCGAACAGGATGTCGCGGCCCTTGCGCAGCGCCTGCTTCACCGGCGCCTTGGGCGTGCCGTAACGGTAGCCGAAGACGTGCGCCCATTCGACGAACTCGCCCGCCTCGACCATCGCGTCGAACCGGGCATCGTCGACGAAATGATAGTCGACGCCCTCGGCTTCCCCGGGGCGCTTCGGCCGCGTCGTTGCCGAGATCGACATGGAAACCTCCCTGTCGGCGTCCAGCAGCATGCGCGAGATGGTAGATTTGCCGGCCCCCGAGGGCGAGGAGAGGACGATCAGGAGGCCACGGCGCTGGCGGGTCGGCTGGTCGGTCGACGGGTCCATGGCCGCTCTTGCTTCGGCTGAGCCGTGCCCGTCAAGCGATCGGATGGTGCAGCGCACAAAAAGACCCTTGAAATGGTGCGGCGCACCTTATATTGTGCACTGCAACAAATTCGGAGGAATAGAGTGATGGCAGACGAAACCAAGGGCGAAGCCAAGGCAGCCGCCGAGGCTCCCGCCAAGGTCGTGGAGACCGTCGCAGACACGGTGGAGACCATCGCCAGGGAGAGCAAGAAGGTTGCGAAGCGCACCCGCGCCGCGACTGCTCGCAAGGCGAAGCGCGAAGCGACTGCCCAGAAGGCAGCGGCGCGCCGGACCACTCGCAAGACCCGCACGGCCGCGCGCAGGACTGCCCGCGTCGCCCAGGAAAGGATTGAAACCGTGACCAACAACAATTTCTTCAACGGCTTCGAGGCCGTGCCGGCCTTCGCGCCGTTCCAGTCGCTGTTCGCCGATGCGAACGAGCGCAGCCAGGAGCTCGTCCAGAAGAGCCAGAAGGTCGCCGAGGAGCTCGCCGATCTCGCCCGCGCCAATGTCGAGGCGGTGGTCGAGGCGAGCCGCGTCGCCGCCGAGGGCGCCCGCTCGATCGGCCAGAACGTGGTTGCGACGAGCCGCGACAATGTCGAGCAGGCCGCGGACGCGATCCGCTCGCTCGCCGAGGCCAAGTCGCCGACCGAGTATCTGCAGCTGCAGGGCGAGTTCGCCCGCGCCTCGTTCGACCGCGCGGTCGCCGAGACGTCGAAGCTGACCGAGTCCCTGGTCAAGCTCGCCGGCGAGGCGTTCCAGCCGATTTCGAACCGCGCGACGGCCAATGCCGAGCGCTTCAACAGCTTCGTTGCCTGACCCTCTCCCCTCCTAAGTCCAGGCAACGACCTCAGGCGGCCGCTCCTCCCCAGGGGCGGCCGCCATTTTTTTAACGCCGTGCTGCAAAGTGCCGCCTTGCCGCGTTTTCGCGGACTGCCATATTTTAGGACGAATGACAGACCGACTGATCAGGATGGCGAACGGCGCCGACGACGACGGGATCGAGGAGATCGAGACCGGCGTCGCGACGCGCACCCGGCCCAAGACCAAGAAGCCTTCCAACTACAAGGTGCTGATGCTGAACGACGACTACACGCCGATGGAGTTCGTCGTGCTCGTCCTCCAGCGCTTCTTCTCGATGGGCATCGAGGATGCGACGCGCGTCATGCTGCAGGTGCACCAGCAGGGCGTCGCGGTGTGCGGCGTCTATACCTATGAGGTCGCCGAGACGAAGGTCACGCAAGTGATCGACTTCGCCCGGGAGAACCAGCACCCGCTCCAGTGCACGCTGGAAAAGGCTTGAGCTTCCCCTCCCCTTCAGGGGAGGGGTGACGGGGTGGGGTTCGACTGAAGCGGCTCAATGCCGCTGAAGGCGATCTGAAGCTGCGCAGAGGGCATTGAGCCCTCTGCTCCGCCACCCACCCCCTTCCCCCCTCCCTTGAAAGGGAGGGGAGTCCCGCTAAACCCCCCCGCAATGGACAGCATCTGGATCAAGGGCGGGAGCAAGCTGAAGGGCGAAATCCCGATCAGCGGCGCGAAGAATGCGGCGCTCACGCTCATGCCGTGCGCGCTGCTCACCAGCGAGAAGCTGACGCTCAAGAACCTGCCGCGGCTCGCCGACGTCGACACGTTCAGCCACCTGCTCAACCAGCTCGGCGTCTCGACCAGCGTCGCCGGCGTGAAGAAGGGCGAGATCGGCCGCCGGATGACGCTGCACGCCGACGAGATCGTCTCGACGACCGCGCCCTACGACATGGTGCGAAAGATGCGCGCCTCGGTGCTCGTGCTCGGGCCGATGCTCGCGCGCATGGGCGAAGCGACCGTGTCGCTGCCCGGGGGCTGCGCGATTGGCGACCGCCCGATCGACCTCCACCTCAAGGCGCTCGAATGCATGGGCGCCGAGATCGAGATTGCCGCGGGCTATGTGAAGGCGACCGCGCCGAAGGGCCGGCTCAGCGGGGGCGACTACAGCTTCCCCGTCGTCTCGGTCGGAGCGACCGAAAATGCCGTGATGGCCGCCGTCCTCGGCAAGGGCCGCACGCAATTGTTCAATGCGGCGCGCGAGCCGGAGATCGTCGATTTGTGCAACCTGCTCGTCGCGATGGGCGCGAAGATCCGCGGGATCGGCTCGGGCCACCTCATCATCGACGGTGTCGACGGCCTCGGCGGCTGCGAATATGAAGTCATGCCCGACCGCATCGAGGCGGGGAGCTATGCCTGCGCGGCGGGAATCACGGGCGGCTCGCTCGACCTCATCGGCGCGCGGCCGGAGGACATGCAGGCGACGCTGAACGCGCTCGCCCAGTGCGGCCTCATCGTCGAGTTCCATAATCGCGGCATCAAGGTCAGCGCCGACGGAGCGCTGAAGCCGCTGGCGCTTTCGACCTCGCCGTTCCCGGGCTTCGCCACGGACATGCAGGCGCAGTTCATGGCCATGCTGTGCCTCGCCCAGGGCGACAGCTTCCTCGAGGAGACGATCTTCGAGAACCGCTACATGCACGTGCCGGAGCTCCGGCGCATGGGCGCGGACGTCGACATCCACGGCCGCTCCGCGATCGTTCACGGGGTCGAGAAGCTGACCGGGGCCAATGTCATGGCGACGGACCTGCGCGCTTCGATGAGCCTGGTGCTCGCGGGCCTTGCTGCCGAGGGGGAGACGGAGGTGCTTCGCGTCTATCACCTCGACCGCGGCTATGAGCGCCTCGAGGAAAAGCTGAGCGCTGTCGGGGCGACGATCGAGCGCCGCAGCAGCGGCTAGGCGAAGTCGAGGAAGTCGCGGATCCAGCCTGCCGCTTCCTCCGCATCATGATCGTCCGAGCTGTCGCCGATCGCGACCTCCGCAACGGAGCGGCCTTCGACGGGCGATTCGTAGAACATGTTGAAGAGCCAGACGCCGCGCTCGTCGGCGAAAGCGCGGTTGCGTTCGGTAAGCGCGCCCACCGTCCCCGGAACGAGCAGGTGGAATGCGTTCGTCTCGGGAACGCTCGGGGTCAGTGCGATGCGGTCGTCCCCCTGCAGCCTGGCCGCGAGCCCCCGCGCCCGCGCGACATATTCAGGCATGCGCGGCAGGTGCCGGTCGAGGCCTGCGAGCGCGGAGATGGCGTAAGGGAAGACGCGGTAGAGATTGCCGCCGTGCCGCGTCTTCCAGACGGCGAGCGATGTGACGAAATCGGCGTCACCGGCGACAGCTGCTCCGCCGAGGCCGCCCAGACCCTTGTAGAAGGAGACGTAGACGCTGTCGGCGAGCGCCGCGAGCTCGTCGAGAGGAATGCCGTATCCTGCCGCCGCTTCCCACAGCCGCGCCCCGTCGAAATGGAGATGGACGCCGCGCTGGCGCGACCAGGCGGAGATGGCGCGAAGCTCATCGAGGGGAGGGAGCCGATAGCCTGACCGGCGAAGCGGGAGCTCGACCACGATCGCGCCGATCGGGTCCGAGACCGCCTGCAGCTGCGCGAGCGTGAACGGCGCGTACTTGCCGAGGCGAATCGGCTGAAGGTTATGGAGCCGCCACAACGCGCCTTCCTCGTCGAGCTCGATATGGCTCATCGGGTGGACTAGGATATTGGGCGTTCGCCCGCGGTCGGCGGCGACGCGCAGCACCGTCATCTGCGCGATCATGCCCTTGATGAAGAACATCGCCGCGGGCTTGCCGAGAAGCTCGGCAGTGCGCTTCTCGAGCTGAGCCGCGGCGCCGCCTGCGCCGTAGAGATCAAGCGGCTGTGCCGCTGATGGGTGCCGCGCGAGCTCCTCCAGCGCTTCGGCGGGCGGAACCGGCTTGTGCCCGGACAACCGCCTGGTGCAGCGGGCCTGAAGTTCCTCGTCGCTCATCGCCTACCGCCTAGGCAGCGCGCCATCGGCCTGTCCAGCGCTCAGCCGAGCTCCTTGGCGAAGCGAATGCTCGTCCGCTCGTATCCCATGTGGCGGTAGAAGGCATGGGCCTCGGCGCGGCGGTCGTTGCTGGTGACCTCGGCCAGCTTGCAGCCCTTCTTGCGCATCCATGCCTCGGCGGCCTCGACCAGCATCCGGCCGATGCCGCGGCCCTGCGCTTGTTCGGCAACGACGAGCGGGGAGATGCGGCCGATCGGCGCGTCGCGATGGATCATCACGCGCGCGCTGATGCCGCAAAGGCCGACCACCTCCTTGCCGAGCGTGGCGACGAGCGGCGTTTCGCCATCCTTCTTCAGTCTCGCGAGGTTCCTGCGCAGCGACTTCTCGTCGATCTCCTTCTCGAGCAGCCCGATCAGCTCGACGAGCCTCCGCGCGTCCGAGGGCCGGGCGTCGCGGATCTGCGGCTTCGGCGCCGGCTTGGGGCTGGGGGCTCGTTTAGGCTTCGGCTTCGGCTTCGGCGCCTCGTCGTTCGCTGGCGGCCGCGTCGGCCGCGGCTTGCCGGTGCGGCTGCGCTGGGGCGCGGCAACGTCGACCGACGCGCCCCAATCCTTCATGTTCAGCCTGCGCAGATATTCCTCGACGTCCTCCGGTTTGGCCGTCGGACCCTTGGCGTCCATCCCGAACACCGCTTTGCCGGACTCGTCGCTGAGCCCGACCTTTCCGAAGCGGCGCTTCGTCGAGGTTCGGACGCGGGAGCGGACGAGCTTCAAGCCGCGGTTGCGGGCGGCTTCCGCGAGCTGGTCGAGGTCGGCGTCGGTCATAGCTTGTCGAGCACGTGGAGGACGAGGCCGACGAGGCCGCCGACGATCGTGCCGTTGATGCGGATGTACTGGAGGTCGCGGCCGACCGCCGATTCGAGCCGGGCGGTCACGGTGCGCGCGTCCCATCCGCGGATCGTCTCCGACACCAGCTTGACGATGGAGCTTCCGTAGCTTGCCGACAGGCCGACGATCGCGCGGCGCGCGAACTGGTTGATCGCGGCGCGGATCCGCGGGTCCTTTTCCAGCGTGCCGCCCGTCGACTTCAGGACTTCGCCCAGCTTGCCGGCGAGGACGGCGTCCGGGTTGCGCGCAGCCTTGATCACCGCTTCGCGGCCCTTCTGCCACAAGGTGTCGAGCCACAGGCCGACCGAGCGGTTGTCGAGCAGCTGCTCCTTGATCGCCTCGACCCGCTCCTGCGTCTCCGGGCGGGTCTGGAGGTCGTTGGCAAGCTGGGCGAGCGCCTCCTCGACCTTGACGCGGACCGGGTGCGCCGGGTCGGTCGACATCTCCGCGGTGAGCTTCCTGAGACCGTCGATGATCGCGTCGGCCAGCTTGGCGTCGAGGCCGGCGAGCTTCAGCGCCCAGTTCGCCTTCTTCTTCACCATCTGGCGGATCAGCTGCTCGTTCGCGTCGAGCGCGCGGGCGGTCCAGCGGATCGCCGCTTCGAGCATCGGAACATGGCGGTCCTCGTTGATCGCGGAGGCGAGCGCGTGCCCGATCAGGGGCGACACTTCCGCGTTGCGCAGCCGCGTGCTGATCGCGCCCTTGACGATCCCGCCGAGGCGCTCGTCGTCGAGGCTCTCGAAGATGTCGGCGATGAGGCGCGATGCGCCGGCGCGGATCCGCGTCCCCTCGCCGGCGGGAGTCTGGAGGAAGCGGCCGGCGGCGCCGGCGACGTCGAGCCTCTGCATGCGCCGAGCGACGACCGACGGGATCAGGAAATTCTCGCGGATGAAATTGGCGAGCGCCTCGCCGATCCGGTCCTTGTTGCGCGGGATGATCGCCGTGTGCGGGATGGGGAGCCCGAGCGGGTGGCGGAACAGCGCGGTCACCGCGAACCAGTCCGCAAGGCCGCCGACCATCGCCGCCTCGGCGAAGGACTTCACGTAGCTGAGCGCCGGATATTGGTGCTCGAAGGCGCGGCTCAACGCGAAGACCGCTGCCATGACGACGAGCAGGCCGGTGGCGACGACCTTCATCCCCTGCGCGCCGGGCTGCACGGGATTGAACCGGGATAGAGCGCCGTTGGCCATCGCCCTCATGCGGGGCTCAATAGCTGAGCCCGCATGTGGGTTCATCACTCAGCTGGAACGGGCGTGCCGGTCGCGTGCGCGTCGGCGCCCACGAACTGGTGGAACAGCTTGCCGATCCGCGTCTCGATCGAGATTGCGAGCGAGAAGTAGGACGGCACCAGGAGCAGCGTCAGCAGGGTCGAGAAGATGAGGCCGCCGATCACGGTGATCCCCATCGGCGCCCGCCAGCTGTTGTCGCCGCTGATCGAGATTGCGGTCGGAAGCATGCCGAACACCATCGCGACCGTGGTCATGACGATCGGCTGGGCGCGCTTGTGGCCCGCTTCCCAGATCGCCTCGTTCTTCTTCATGCCGTGGTTCATCATCTCGACCGCGAAGTCGACGAGCAGGATCGAGTTCTTGGCCACGATCCCGAACAGCATCAGGATGCCGATGAGGACGAACAGCGAGACCGGCTGGTTCGCGATGTGCAGGGCAACCGCGGCGCCGAGAGGCGCGAGGATCAGCGAGCCCATGTTCACGAACGGGGCGAGGAAGCGCCGGTAGAGCAGGACCAGCACCGCGAACACCAGCAGCACGCCCGAGATGAGCGCGACGGCGAAGTTGAACAGGAGCTCCGACTGCCACTTCTGGTCGCCGAGGTTCATCTTCTGGACGCCCTGCGGTAGGTTCTTGACGGTCGGCAGGTTGTTGACCTTCGCGAACACGTCGCCCTGCGCGAAGCCCGGCGCAAGGTCCGCGCCGATCGACAGGCGGCGAAGCTGGTTCGAGCGCTGGATCGTCGTCGGCCCCGAGCCGAAGCCGATGTCCGCGACCGCCTTCAATGGCACCGATCCGCCGTTGGAGGTCGGGACCGGCAGGTTCTCGAGCGTCGAGAGATCGCGCCGGTCATTCTCCGACAGCGACACCTGGATCGGCACCTGGCGGTCGGAGAGCGAGAACTTCGCGCTGTTCTGCTCGATCTCGCCAAGGGTTGCGATGCGGATGGTCTGGCTGAGCGCCGCCGTGGTCACGCCGAGGTCCGCGGCCAGGTCGAAGTGCGGCTTGATGGTGATTTCCGGCTGGGCGAGATTGCTTCCGACGCGCGGCGCGCGGAGCCCCGGGATGGTCGCCATTTCCTTGGCGATCTTCTGTGCGACCGCATCGAGCTGCACCGGGTCGTCGCCGCCGAGGTAGAGCATGATGTCGCGCGAATCCGGGTCCGGACCGCCGCCCTGCTGGCTCTGGAAGCTGACTCGGGCGTCGGGCATCGCGGCGAGGGTCGGCGACAGGTTGCGCTCGAACTCCGTGCTGGTGACCTTGCGGTCCTTCTTCAGCACGATGTTGAGGTGGCCTTCGCCGACGTTGATCCGCTCGAACACGCGGTCGACGACCGGGTCCTTGCTGACCACTGCGGCGACGCGGTCGACCACCGCCTCGGTGTCCTTGAGCGTGCTGCCCGGCGCCATGGTGATGTTGACGCGCGAATAGTCGCTGTTCTGCGGCGGGAAGAAGGACATCGACAGCGTGCCGAACAGGACGATGCTGAGCAGAAGAGTCGCGACTCCGGCGCCGACCATCGTCAGGCGATGGTCCTGCATCCGCGCGTTCCACCGCGCTGCGACGATGGCCTGCCAACTGGCGAAGCCGGAGCTGCCGATGCGCTGGACGAGGAAGCCGATCAGCTTGCCGGCGAGATAGGCGACGAAGCCGCCGATTCCGACCGCCAGGACGAAGCTCAGCGCCCCGTTCCAGCCCGCTTGCCCGATGATCTTCATCGCGCCGCCGGTTCCGACGATGAAGGCGGCAAAGATGACGAGTAGCAGGAGAGCGCCGATCCCGAAGTAGCGCCATTCGCGCGGGATCTTCGGCAGCCGCGCGAGCAATGCGTCGGCCTTGGACGTGTCGAGGCTCCAGTTCAGGACTTTCAGGTAGACGTCCATCGCGCCCCACAGCTCGGCGTGCGGCTGCTTGCCGTGCGAGCGCAGGAAATAGGCCGAGATCAGCGGCGTGATCATTCGGGCGACGAAGAGGCTCATCAGCACCGACAGCACGATGGTGAAGCCGAACGCCTTGAAATATTGGCCGGCGATGCCGGGCATCAGCGCGACCGGGAAGAAGACCGCGACGATGGCCATGGTCGTCGCGAGGACGGCGAGGCCGATCTCGTCGGCGGCGTCGAGCGCGGCCTGGTAGCCGGACTTGCCCATGCGCATGTGCCGGACGATGTTCTCGATCTCGACGATCGCGTCGTCGACGAGCACGCCCGCGACGAGGCCCATGGCCATGGTCGACATGAAGTTGAGCGTGATTCCCATCATGCTCATGAACCAGAAGGACGGGATCGCCGACATCGGGATCGCCACTGCCGAGATGGCGGTGGCGCGGATGTCGCGCAGGAACAGCAGCACTACCAGCACGGCCAGGATCGCGCCCTCGACGAGGCCCTCCATCGCCGACTTGTACTGCGCCTTGGTATAATCGACGGGAGTGAAGACCTCGGAGAACTTGATCTTCGGGTTCTCCTTCTGGAGCGCGTTCAGCTCCTTCCACATCCCCTCATAAGCGGTGACTTCGGACGAGCCCTTGGCGCGCTGCACCATGAAGGTGACGACTTGGCGCCCGTTCTGCTTGGCGATCGAGCGCTGCTCCGAATTGCTGTCCTGGACCTGCCCGAGGTCAGCGAGCTTGACGAACCGGCCGCCCGGAAGCGCGATCTGCGTCTGCGACAGGCGGTAGGCGTCGGGGGCATTGCCGAGGACGCGCACCGACTGCTCGGAGCCGGCGATCTCGGCGCGCCCGCCCGCGCCGTTGAAGTTGCTGGCGCGAAGCTGCTGGTTGACCTGCGCCGCGGTGATGCCCTGCGCCTGCAGCGCCGCAGGATCGAGGATCACGCGGATCGTCCGGTCCACCCCGCCGACCCTCTGCACCGCGGCAATGCCCTGGATGCCGAGCAGCCGCTTCGACACGGTATTGTCGATGTACCAGCTGAGCTGCTCGAGCGTCATGTCGGTCGCCTGCGCGCCGACGTAGGAGATGGGCTCGTCGTTCGCGTCGACGCGCGTCACCTGCGGCTCCAGGATTCCTTCCGGAAGCGTGCCGCGGATCTGGGCGATCGCGTTGCGCACGTCATTGACCGCGCGGTCAGTCGGCGTGCCGATCTCGAAGGTGACGAAGGTGAAGCTGTTGCCCTCGCTGACGCTGCTGTTGATCTCCTCGACGCCGTTGACTCCGCGGATCGCAGATTCGACGCGCTGGGTGACCTGCGTTTCCAGCTCGTTGGGCGCCGCGCCCGGCTGCGAGACGGACACCGTCGCCGCCGGGAAGTCGATGTCCGGCGCATTGTTGACCTGCATCCGGGCGAAGGCGACCAGGCCGCCGAGCATCAGCCCGACGAACAGCACGATCGGGAAGACGGGGTTGCGGATCGACCAGGACGAGATGTTCCGGAAATTCATGGCTTAACTGCTTTCCTTCGCTCGTCTCTGGCGCTTAGCGCGCGGCTTCGCGGCGCGGATTCACCTTCTGTCCCGGGTTCAGGAACGGCCCGGCCGAAAGGACCACCGCCTCGTTGCCGGCAAGGCCCGACGCAATGGTCACGCCATTCTCGTCCACCGACCCGATGGTGATGTCGCGGCGCTCGACCTCGTGCTTGCCGTTCACGATGTAGACGTAATTGCCCTTGTCATCGCTGAGGACGGCGCTCTGCGGCAGCAGCGGCGCGGTCGTCGTGCCGGCCGTGATCTTGGCTTCCGCGAACCCGCCCGGGCGGATCGACGGCTGGTAGGGCACGGCGATGCGCACCTCGCCGAGGCGGGACTGCGGATCGATGACCGGCGCGACCTGCCAGACGTTGCCGGCGATCGACTGATTCGAGCCGACCGGAGTGACCTGCGCCGGCATTCCGACGTGGACGAAGGCGAGGTCCTGCTGCGCGAGCTGGGCGCGCATTTCCATCGCGCCGCCTTCGGCGAGCCGGAACAATGCGCCCGAGCCCGGGCCGACGATCTGGCCGAGCTCGACATTGCGGGCGAGCACGAGGCCGGAGGTCGGCGCAGTCACGTTGAGCTGCCCGATCTGTGCGCGCGTGGCGCCCAGCTGGGCCTGCGCGACCCGGACCTGCGCGTAAGCGGCGTCGCGGGCGGCCTTCTTGGCGTCAATCTCGGCCTTCGAGACAAAGCCGCGGCCCTGCAGCGCAAGCGCGCGCTCGTAATTGTTCTGGGCGAGGGCGGCGTCCGCCTTCGCGGCCTCGATCTGCGCGGCGAGCTGAGCCGCCTGCTGCGTCTGGACCGAACGGTCGATGACGGCGAGCACCTGGCCCGCATGGACCCAATTGCCGGCATCGACGAGCACGCGCACGACGCGGCCGCCCTGGCCTGCGATCCCGACCGGCTGGTCGCGGCGCGCGCCGAGCGGGCCGCTGGCGGTGATGGTGCGCCCGATCTGCGACCGGCCGGGGACGACGACGGTGACCGTCGGCATCTGCCCCGCGGCCTGCCCGCCGGCCGCGCCCGGCGCGGCCTTGTTGTTCCCGGAGCGCTGTCCCATGATCACGGCAAGGCCGAGCACGAACAGGGCGATCGCCGCGATGGCGCCGATGATGACCAGCCGGCGGCGCTGGCGTGAACGGTCGACGACCACGAGCGTGTCGGACGAGTGGATGGAAGTTTCGCGATTCATTTTGCCCTGTCCAATATGCGCCATGTGCGCGAATCCGCGCCGGTGAACCGGTAACTGTGTTACCTTAATAAGTCACCTTGTGCAACAGACCCCGATTGCCCCCACGCCGCCATTCGTTTTCGACCAAGTGCGGCACTTGTTTGGCGAGCGCGCGTTGCGGCTGTTAACCTGAAGGTCGGTTGAACGACACAGCAAACAAGGGGAAGCGGCATGGAACATTACGGAATTATCGGCTGGATCGTGATCGGCGGCCTCGCGGGCGCCATCGCCAAGCTGCTGATGCCGGGCCGCGATCCGGGCGGGTGCATCATCACCATCCTGCTCGGCATTGCCGGCGCGGTGCTCGCCGGATGGCTCGGCCATGCGATCGGCTGGTACAATACCGGCGAGGGCGCGGGCTTTATCGCCGCGATCGTCGGCGCGTTCATCCTGCTCCTCCTCTATCGCCTGATCCTGGGCAGGCGCGCCTGACCCGGCGCTGCCCCGTTCAGGAAACAGCCATGGCCGCGGGGGAACCCTTGCGCCGGGACTGAACTGCCAAGGGACGAGGACATGAAGAAGATGCTTGTCGGCGCGCTGCTGCTCGGCGCGATCGGCTGGACCGCACCGGCCGCGGCGCAGCAGGCGTCGATCACACAGACCATCGCCGGTACTCGGCTGGACATCAACGCCACCGGCGAAGTCACACGCGTGCCGGACGTCGCGATCATTTCCGCCGGAGTCGTGTCTCGCTCGGCGACCGCGAGCGGCGCGATCCAGGACGCGGCGACGCGAATGGACCGCGTGCTCGCTGCGCTAAAACGCGCCGGGATCGCCGACCGCGACATCCAGACCGGGTCGGTCAGCCTGAACCCCGAATATCGCTATCCGGAGAACCAGAGCCCGCAGCTGACCGGCTATACGGCGTCGAACACCCTCACCATCAAGTTCCGCGATATCCGCAATTCAGGGAAGATCCTGGATGCGCTGGTCGCCGAGGGCGCGAACCAGATCAACGGGCCGAACCTCACCATCGACAAGCCCGAGGCGGCACTGGATGAAGCCCGGGCGAATGCGATCGCTACCGGCCGGGCGCGCGCAGACCTTTACGCCCGCTCGCTCGGGATGCGGGTGGCGAGGATCGTCGCGGTTTCTGAAAGCGGCGGTTATGCCGTGCCGCCGCCGGCGCCCCCTCCGATGCCGATGATGGCCCGCGCCTACGAAAGCGCGCGGACCAAGATCGAGCCGGGCGAGCAGAAGGTGCAGGTCACCGTCGCGATGACCTTCGAGCTCCAATAAGGAAGAAGGCCGCGCGGCGGTGCCGCGCGGCCTTCCCTTGTTCGGCTTCGCGCCCGCCTAGCGGACGGTGCCCCGCCGGATCAGGTTGACGATCGCGAGCAGGATGATCGCGCCGATCAGCGAATAGAGGAAGGTCTCGATCGTGATGGCGTTGTTGAGGCTGCCTCCGAAGAGCAGGCCGGCAATCACAGCGCCGACGATGCCGACGACGATGTTGAGGATGATCCCCTGCTGCGCATCCGTGCGCATGATGAGGCTCGCGAGCCATCCGCAAATACCGCCGACGATCAGCCAGATGATAATACCCATGAGCTTTCCCTCCTGTTTTCCGGCCGGCTGATCCGTACGCGCCGGCCGTTCAGGCACCACAGACGCTCGGTGCTGGCCGGTTGTTCCGGATTCGGAAGAGTCTGTCCAGCAGGACAGGAAGAAAGTGGTGGAAAAGCTGGGTCGATGTTGCGGCGTAACGACGCCGCAGAGCGTCAGTAGCGTTGCTGCCGCTCGTACTGGTCGCGGTACTGCTTGATGCGCGTGACGCGCAGGCCCGGCATGCCGCTGCGGTCGACGGCGCGCTGCCAGCTGGTGAATTCCTCGAGGCTGAGCGAATAGCGCTTGCAGGCTTCGTCGACGGTGAGCAGGCCTCCCGCGACGGCCGCGACGACTTCGGCCTTGCGGCGCACGACCCAGCGGGTCGTGTTGGCAGGCGGCAACGAGTCGAGCGTCAGCGGCTCTCCGAGCGGGCCGATAACCTGGGCCGGTCGAATTTTCTGGTTCTCGAGCATTCTCGTTGCACCTGCTTAATCATTGCCAATGCGGAACGCTTAATCCGCTGCCATTGAAAACATTCTGAAACGCACTGGTTAATTCACCGGTTAGTCCGCCTTACGCTCCCTTAACCCTGCCTCATCGCTCGCGAACGTGCCGCCGAGCATCTTCATCGCATCGCGCCACCCCTCGCTCCCCGAGAGGTAGCAGGCGATTGCATCCTGCCGCGACCGATCGTCGGCCCCGGCGCCGCCGAGCAGGGCAAGAAGCTCGGTAAGGCTGAGCGGCTCTTCCCCTTCGGCGGGAAAGTCCCTCTCGTGACGCGCCAAACCTGCCCCCTTCGTCCAACTGCCTGCGCCCCGGTCTAGGCGCGATGAGTGAAATTCGGGTAAAGACGCCGGCAAGAGACCTCCAATGTGGATCGATTTTCAGCTCGGCCGCCCTGCGGAGCAGGCCCGGATCGTCGTCGCCATGTCGGGCGGAGTCGACAGCTCGGTCACGGCCGCGCTTGCGGCGCGCACCGGCGCCGAAGTGATCGGCGTGACGCTCCAGCTCTACGACCATGGCGAGGCGGTGCGCCGCTCGGGCGCCTGCTGCGCAGGGCAGGACATTTATGACGCGAAGCAGGTCGCCGACCGGCTCGGCATCGCCCACTACGTGCTCGACTACGAAAGCCGCTTTCGCGAAGGGGTGATCGACCGCTTCGTCGACGAATATGCCCATGGGCGCACGCCGGTGCCGTGCGCGAGCTGCAACCAGGGGGTGAAGTTCGTCGACCTCGTCGCCTTCGCGCGCGAGCTCGGCGCGGACTGCCTGGCGACCGGTCATTACGTGCGGCGGGTGATCGAGGGCGGCCGGGTCGAGCTGCACAAGGGCGCCGACCCGCGCCGCGACCAGAGCTATTTCCTTTACGGCACGACGCGCGACCAGCTCGGCTTCCTTCGCTTCCCGCTGGGCGAGCTGCCGAAGGACGAGGTAAGGCGAATCGCCGCCGAGCTTGGCCTCGAAGTCGCGGCGAAGCCCGACAGCCAGGACATCTGCTTCGTTCCGGACGGCGATTATGCCGGACTCGTGAAGCGGCTGCGGCCCGAGACCGAGGCGGCGGGGGAGATCGTCGGCCTCGACGGCCGCGTGCTCGGGACTCACCGCGGCGTCGTCCACTTCACCGTCGGCCAGCGCCGCGGGATCGAGATCGGCGGCCAGAAGGAGCCGCTCTACGTGGTGCGCATCGAGCCGGAGCAGGCGCGCATCGTCGTCGGTCCGCGGCGTGCCCTCGCCGTGGAAGCGATGCGGGTCGCCGACTGGAACTGGATCGCCGAGGACCAGCGCGAGGTCAGCGTCAAGGTGCGCTCGCTGGCCCCGGCGGTGCCGGCGGTTCGCGACGGCGAGTGGATCCGCTTCCGCTCGCCCGAATATGGAGTCGCTCCGGGCCAGGCCGCCGTCGCCTATGACGGCTCGCGGCTGCTCGGCGGCGGCTGGATCGCCGAAACGCGGGCGGCGCAGCTCGAGGCGGCGGCCGCCTGACGCCCATTGGTCAATCGCGCGGCGGCGGTTAGACCAGCGCAATGACTCGCAAACTGCTCATCGCCGCTGCTGCTGCGGCCCTGTCGCTCGCGACCGCCGCCGCCGCTGCTCCGCGAACGCCGCCGGAGACGCCCGCCGGTCCCGATTTCCTCGCCAGGAACGGCGCGGCGAAGGGCGTGGTCACGACGGCGAGCGGCCTCGAATATTTCATCGTCAAGTCGGGGCCGAAGGACGGGCCGCATCCCGGCGCGCAGGACACGGCGACGTTCGACTATGAGGTGAAGCTGCTGACCGGCGAGGTGATCGACAGCAGCTACGAGCGGCATGAGCCGCTGACCGGGACGGTCGGCGATTTCGTGCCCGGCTTCACCGAGGCGCTGGAACTAATGCGTCCTGGGGACGAATGGATCGTCTGGGTCCCGCCGCAGCTCGGCTACGGGTCCGAGGACAAGGGGCCAATCCCCGGCAACAGCGTGCTCCGCTTCCGCCTCGCGCTGCACAAAGTCACGCCGGCGAAGTGAGCCGTGGCGCCGCCGCTCAGCGCGGGCATCCTGCTCTTCCGCGAGCGTGACGACGCGACCGAGGTGCTGCTGATCAAGCCCGGCGGTCCGTTCTGGCGCAACAAGGACCAAGGCGCGTGGATGATCCCCAAGGGAGCGATCGAGCCGGGGGAAGCTCCGGCCGAAGCGGCGCTGCGCGAGTTCGAGGAGGAGACGGGCACGCGTCTTGACGCGGTGCCGTTCCCGCTGGCCAGGATACGCCAGGCGGGCGGCAAGCACGTCGAGGCTTTTGCGGTGGATGGCGATCTCGATGCGGCGGCCGTGACGTCGAACGAGTTCGAGGTCGAATGGCCGCCGCGCAGCGGGCAACTGCAGCGTTTTCCCGAGGTTGCCGAAGCGCGGTGGATGAGCCTTGCCGAGGCGCGGGCGATGATGCTGAAGAGCCAGCTTCCGCTGCTCGACGCGCTCGAAGAGAAACTGAAGGGATGATCATGCTGGGACTGCTCGCCGCCGCCGCGCTCCAGGCGGCCGCGCCGCCTGCGAAGACGTGGCCGACCCATGAAGCAGACGTGATCCTCAAGGACTTCCGGTTCGCCGACGGCGAGAGCCTGCCCGAGGTCCGAATCCACTACACAACTCTCGGCAAGCCGCACCGCAATGCGGCGGGCGAGATCGACAATGCGGTGATGGTGCTCCACGGCACCGGCGGCGACGGGCACCAGTTCCTGCGCCCGCAATTCGCGGACGAGCTGTACGGCCCCGGGCAGCCGCTCGACATCCGCAAATATTGGATCATCCTTCCGGACAATATCGGCCACGGAAAGTCGTCCAAGCCCTCGGACGGGCTCAGGATGAAGTTCCCGAAATACGACTATGCGGACATGATCGAGGCGCAGCACCGGCTGCTGACCGAGGGGCTCGGCATCAGGCACATGCGGCTGATCATGGGCACCTCGATGGGCTGCATGCACAGCTTCATGTGGGGCGAGATTTACCCGAGCTTCGCGAGCGCGCTGATGCCGCTCGCCTGCGAGCCGATCGAGATCGCCGGCCTCAACCGCATGTGGCGGCAGCTGGTGATCGACGGCATCGAGAAGGACCCGGCGTGGAACGGCGGCAATTATACGGCGGAGCCGACTGCGGGGCTGCGCACGGCCGAATCGATCCTGTTCATCGCCGGCGGCGCGCCGCTCTACCTGCAGAAGCAATATCCGACCCGCGACGCCGCCAGGGCCTTCGTCGAGCAGAGCGTCGACAAGGCGCTGCCGGTCCTCGACGCCAACGACATGATCTACCAGTTCGACAGCTCGCGGAACTACAATCCCTGGCCGCAGCTCGAGAAGATCACGGCGCCCCTGACGTGGATCAATTCGGCCGACGACTTCATCAACCCGCGCAACCTGCCGGTGCCGCAGCAGGCGGTGAAACGGATGAGGAATGCCCGGTTCCGTCTGATCCCGGAGAGCAGCGACACGCACGGGCACGGCACCCACACATGGGCGAAGTTCTGGAAGAAGGACCTCAGCGAGCTTCTGGCGCGGTCTCGGTAGGCGTCACGTCATATGCCGAGACGTGGTTCATCGTGATGAGCCAGCGGCCGTGGAATTTCTTGAACAGCCGCGTGTTCACGCCCTCGGTGACGCGCGCGCCGCGGACGAGGCGGTACTGGCCGACCAGCATCGCGGCGTCGGGCGCGAGCAGGTCGACCTTCATATTGTAGAAGTGGAGCTGGCCGCGGCGTTCGGGCGAGCCGCCATAGTCGCGGATGTAATGGTCGAGCGTGCCCTGCCAGCCCTGCTGGAACTTGCCGCCGGAGACGAACACCACGTCGGGGTTCTTGAAGCCCGCCATGTAGCCGCGGAAATCGCCGCGGTTCCACGCCGCCTCCATGCGGTGGATGACATCGAGGATTGCCGCCTTCTCGGCCTGCGGGCTTGCTGCGGCGAGCGCAAGGAAGGCGATCAGGCTCACAGCTGGAACTGCCCAACGATGACCGTCTGGCAATGGCCGCCGAGGATCACCCGCTCTCCGGTGAGGCGGCAGTGGAGAAGCCCGGTGCGCTCGCTTGCCTGGAGCGCGGTGAACTCGGAGCGGCCGAGGCGCTCGGCCCAGAAGGGCACGAGCGCGGTGTGCGCGGAGCCGGTCACCGGATCCTCGGGCACCCCGTGGTGGGCCGCGAAGACGCGGCTAGCGACGTCATGCTCGTCGCCCGGCGCCGTGACCGACACCAGGTAGGGGAGCTTCGCAAGCGCCGCGAAGTCGGGCCTTACCGCCCGCACCGCCGCTTCATTCTCGAGAAGCACGATAGAATTGCCGTTCCCCTGCCGGCCGAGGAAGGTCTCGCCGCTCGTGCCGAGCGCCTCGAGCAGCTCTGGAAGGGGTTCAGGCTCGACCCTTGCGGCGGGCATGTCGAGCTCGAGCAGGTCGCCGTTGCGGCTGACGGCAAGGATCCCCGACCGCGTCGAGAAGCGCACCGGCTCCGAATGGATCAGCACATGGGCCGCCGCGAGCGTCGCGTGGCCGCACAGATTGACTTCGACCGTCGGGGTGAACCAGCGAAGGTCATAGTCCGCGCCGTCCTTCTCGCTCGGGACCGTGAACGCCGTCTCGCTGAGGTTATTCTCCGCGGCGATGCGCTGCATCAAGGCATCGTCAAGCCAGCGCTCGAGCGGCATGACCGCGGCCGGATTGCCGGTCAGCGGCCGCTCGGCGAAGGCGTCGACCTGGAAGAAGGGGATGGTCGTCAACTCGCGCGCTCCGTAATTTCCCGGGGCAGCAGGGTTTCACGGTCGGTCTGCCCCTCGGGATCGACGTGGATCAGGATCTCGGTGCCCGGGAAGCGCTCCTGCAGCGCTTCCTCGACCGCATCGAGGCGGTCGTGCGCTTCCTTGACCGTCCAGTCCGCGGGCACCCAGACGTGGAACTGCGCGAACATGTGCGTGCCGCTGCTGCGGGTGCGCAGGTCGTGAAGGCCGGCAAGCTCCGGATATTCCTTCGCCGCGGCGAGAAAGCGCTCGCGCAGCTCGTCGGGCCATTCCCGGTCCATCAGCTGCGCAAGGGCGTTGCCCGACGCGCTCCACGCGCCCCACAGCAGCCACAAGGCAATGAGCAGCCCGAACACGGCGTCGGCGCCGGTGAGGCGCGCATATTGGTCGAGGCCGAGCGCCACGATCACCGAGCCGTTGAGCAGCAGGTCCGACGAATAATGGAGCCGGTCGGTGCCGATCGCGAGCGACCCGGTGCGCCGCACGACATGGCGCTGGTAGCTGATGAGCGCGACGGTGAGCACCATCGCCACCACCGAAACGCCGATGCCCAGCTCGGCATCCGCGGTCTGCGCGCCGCTCAGCAGCCGCTCGACTGCGCGGAAGCCGATGAAGAGGGCGGACAAGGTGATGAGGATCACCTGCACCAGCGCGGCCAGCGCCTCCGCCTTGCCGTGCCCGAAGCGGTGCTCATAGTCGGCCGGTGCCGCCGCGATGCGCACGCCGAGGAGGACGATGAGGCTGGCGACGAGGTCGAGGCTGCTGTCGGCCAGCGAGCCGAGCATCGCCATCGAAGAGGTCTGCACGGCGGCATAGGTCTTGAGCGCGATGAGAGTCACCGCCATCGCAATGCTGGCAAGCGCGGCGCGGGTGGTCAGCCTGCCGCGTTCCGCGCTCGA
The DNA here is from genome assembly GCA_050261135.1 of Bacillota bacterium. GTDB lineage: Bacteria > Pseudomonadota > Alphaproteobacteria > Sphingomonadales > Sphingomonadaceae > Sphingomicrobium. The sequence continues at coordinate 78,413 of JBLNCZ010000015.1, read as the reverse complement.
GATGGGCTGCTCGGTCACGGGTAGAGCAGCCCTTCGGCCCAGCCGCCGGCGGCGCGCGTGAACAGCCTCCGCTCGTGGAGGCGGTGCGGCCGGTCGGTCCAGAACTCGATCGTCCGGGGCATCACGCGATAGCCGCCCCAGTGCGGCGGGCGCGGGACGTCGGCGCCTTCAAAGCGGGACTTCATCTCCTCGAACCGCTGCTCGAAGGTGGCGCGGCTGTCGAGCCGGCGCGACTGGTCGGACGCCCAGGCGCCGAGCTGCGAATCCCGCGAGCGCGTGGCGAAATATGCGTCCGCTTCGCTGCCGCTTACGCGCTCGACCGCGCCTTCGATGCGGACCTGCCGGCGCAGGCTCTTCCAGTGGAAGAGCAGGGCGGCTCGCGCATTTTCGCGCAGCTGCTCACCCTTGGCGCTCTGCTCGTTCGTGTAGAAGACGAAACCGTCCGGTCCGTGACCCTTCAGGAGCACCATGCGGACATGCGGCTGCCCGTCCGCGCCGGCGGTCGCAAGCGCCATCGCATTGGCATCGTTGGGCTCGCTTTCGCGCGCCAGCGCGAACCATTCGTCGAACAGCCGGAACGGATCGGTCCCCATTGCGCGTTGGCCTTAGGCTTGGCCTTGCCGGAACGGCAACCCATCTGGTCAGGCAGGAACTGTTACGGCATGGGAGCAGAATGGCACTCGACCTCTACCAACGCTTGGGGCTGAAGCGCGGCGCGAGCGAGGCGGAGATCAAGAAGGCCTACCGCAGCCTCGCTAAGCAGCTTCACCCCGACCGCAACAAGGACAAGCCCGACGCCGCGAAGCGCTTCGCCGAAGTGACCGCGGCCTATGATCTCCTCTCCGACAAGGACAAGCGCGCCCGCTACGATCGCGGAGAGATCGACGAGGAAGGCAATCCCAAGATGCCGTTCGGCGGCGGCTTTGGCGGCTATTCGTCGGCGGGAGGCGCGCGGCCGGGCGCCGGCGCCGGACCCGAGGGGTTCGAGCATTTCAACTTCGGCGGGGCCGACGCCGCGGACTTGAGCGACCTCTTCGAAGGCCTGTTCGGCGCTGCGGGAGCAGCGCGCGGCGGCCGGGGCGGCGGGCCGTTCGGCGGCTTCCGCCAGCGGGCGGCGCCGCAGAAAGGGGCCGACGTCGCTTACCGGCTCAAGGTCTCGTTCGACGACGCGGTGGCGTTGAAGCCGCAGCGGATCACGCTCGCCGACGGAAAGACCATCGACCTCAAGCTTCCGCAGGGGCTGGAGGACGGGACCAAGATCCGCCTCGCCGGGAAGGGCCAGGAAGGCGCCGGCGGCCGCGGCGACGCGATCGTCACCATCGAGATCGCGCCGCACCGCTTCTTCACGCGCGACGGAACCAACATCCGCCTGACGCTGCCGGTGACGCTGAAGGAAGCCGTGCTCGGCGCGAAGGTGAAGGTGCCGACGCCGGAAGGCCCGGTGATGCTGACCATCCCCAAGGGCACGAGCTCGGGCAAGGTGCTTCGCCTGAAGGGCCGCGGCTTCACGGCGAAGGACGGGAAGCGCGGCGACCAGCTGGTGACCGTCGAGATCGAAATCCCCGGCCACGACGCCGCGCTGCAGCAATTCGCCGAGGGATGGAGCGGCGCCGGCAATCCCCGAGCAAGCCTGGGTGTGTAACTAGCCGCGGCCGATGAGAGATCATTCTCCGCTCTCGCCCGAGGAACGGCGCAAGCGCCTCGCGACGATGCGCGCGGCCTTCGGAACGGAGGTCGAGGAGAAGCTGAAGCCGCGGCTGACGCCGTGGGAAGTGGTCAAACGTGTGGCGATCGGCGTCTATAACGACGGCTTCATCCACGCCGGCAATCTCGCCTATCTCTCGATCGTCGCCTTGTTCCCCTTCTTCATCGTCGCGGCGGCCGTCGCGCACCTGCTCGGGCAGAGCCAGGACGCGATGCTGACGGTGACGAACGTGCTTCGCCGGCTTCCCCCCGACGTTGCGGCGACGCTGCGCGAGCCGGTGCTTGAAGTGCTGACCGTCCGCACCGGCACGCTCCTGTGGCTCGGCGCGATCGTCGGGCTGTGGACGGCGACGAGCTTCGTCGAGACGATCCGCGACATCCTGCGCCGTGCCTATGGCGTCAAATATTGCGCGCCCTTCTGGGAATATCGCCTGGGCTCGATCCTGCTCATCCTCGGCGCGGTGCTGCTGCTGATGATTGCCTTCGCGGTCAGCGCGGCAATGACGATCGCGCATCATTTCATCGTCGAATGGTTCCCGCTGGCGCAGAACGTCGGCCACGCGCTCGGCCTCTACAGGTTCGTTCCCGCGGCGACCCTCTTCTTCACCTTCTACCTCCTGTTCTTCGCGCTGACCCCCGCGCGCTACCGCAAGCGCGATTGCCGCAAATGGCCGGGCGCCGCCCTGATCACTCTCTGGTGGCTGGGCACGGTGGAGCTGCTTGCGCCCGTCCTCAGCCTCTTCGGCGGCTATACGCGCACCTACGGCAGCCTCGCCGGAGTGATGATCGCGCTCATTTTCTTCTTCGTCGTCGGGCTCGGCGTCGTCATAGGAGCAGAGTTGAACGCGGCGCTGGCGGAAAGCGGCGCCACGGCGCTAAAGGGCGAGGTCTATACCGGGCCGTACAGCGACGAGCTCGAGGTCGAGGAGCCGCAGCCCGGAGAGGACGTACAACCGGTGTTGCAGAGAGAGGGGCCGCAACTTTGACTGGACTGATGCAGGGCAAGCGGGGGTTGATCATGGGCCTTGCCAACGACCGCTCGCTTGCATGGGGCATTGCGCGCGCGGTCGCCGCCGAGGGAGCGGAGCTGGCCTTCTCCTACCAGGGCGAATCGCTCGAGAAGCGGGTGCGGCCGCTGGCCGCGGAGCTCGGGTCGGAGATGCTGGTCGATTGCGACGTCAGCAGCATGGACGCGCTGGACGCGACCTTCGACGAGATCCGCAAGCGCTGGGAGACGATCGACTTCGTCGTCCACGCCATCGGCTATTCCGACAAGAACGAGCTGAGGGGAAAGTTCGTCGACACGTCGATGGACAATTTCCTGATGACGATGAACATTTCGGTCTACAGCTTCGTCGCGGTCGCGCAGCGGGCGAAGGCGCTGATGCCCAACGGCGGCTCGCTCCTGACGCTCACTTATTACGGCGCAGAGAAGGTCATCCCGCATTACAATGTGATGGGCGTCGCCAAGGCCGCCCTCGACACCAGCGTCAAATATCTGGCGATGGACCTCGGCCCCGAGAAAATCCGCGTCAACGCGATCTCGGCGGGGCCGATCAAGACGCTGGCGGCGAGCGGGATCGGCGACTTCCGCTACATCATGAAGTGGAACGAATATAATTCCCCGCTCCGCCGCAACGTCACCATCGAGGACGTCGGGGGCGCGGGCCTCTACCTGCTGAGCGATCTCGCATCCGGAGTCACCGGCGAGATCCACCACGTCGACGCCGGCTACAACGTCGTCGGCATGAAGGCCGAGGACGCGCCGGATATCAGCACCGTCTGATGATCGCGCGGCGCGTCCGGGTGACGGGTCGGGTGCAGGGCGTGTTCTTCCGCGCGTGGACGAGGGACGAGGCGCGGTCGCTTGGGGTGAAGGGCTGGGTGCGCAACTGTGCGGACGGCGCGGTCGAGGCGCATCTCGAGGGCGACGACGAGGCCGTGAGCGAACTGGTGCGGCGCATGCGCCACGGGCCAGCGCACGCAAAGGTGACGGATCTGGAGATGAGCGACGCTGCGACCGAGAATTTGGAGCGCTTCGAGGTGAGGCACTAGCCCGCGAACGGGTCGCGCACGAGGATCGTGTCCTCGCGCTCGGGCGAGGTGCTGACGAGCGCGACGGGGCAGCGGATCAGCTCCTCGATGCGGCGGACATATTTGATCGCGCGCGCCGGAAGGTCTGCCCAGCTGCGCGCGCCTTCCGTCGACTGGCACCAGCCCTTGATGTCCTCGTAGACCGGCTCGACCCGCGCCTGGTCGGCGGCGTGGGCGGGCAGGTAATCGATCTTCTTCCCGTCGAGCTTGTAGCCGGTGCAGACCTTCACCGTCTCGAGCGTGTCGAGCACGTCGAGCTTGGTCAGCGCAATTCCGGTGACTCCGCCGACCGCGACCGCCTGGCGCACCAGCACGGCGTCGAACCAGCCGCAGCGGCGCTTGCGGCCGGTGACGGTCCCGAACTCGCGGCCGCGCTCGCCGAGCGTGTTGCCGACGTCATTGTCCTGCTCGGTCGGGAACGGCCCCGAGCCGACGCGGGTAGTATAAGCCTTGGTGATCCCGAGCACGAAGCCGGCGGCCGAAGGCCCCGTGCCGCTGCCCGACGCGATCGTTCCCGCAACCGTGTTGGACGAAGTCACGAACGGATAGGTGCCGTGGTCGACATCGAGGAGAACGCCCTGGGCTCCTTCGAACAGGATCCGCTTGCCCTTGCGCCGCGCCTGGTCGAGGTCGCGCCAGATCGGGCGGGCGAAGGGCAGCACGAAATCCGCGATCTCGGCGAGGTCGTTCTTGAGGCGCTCGCGATCGACCGGCGGCTCGCCGAAGCCCGCGCGGAGCGCATCGTGGTGGGCGCACAGGCGGTCGAGCATGGGGTCGAGGTCGCCGAGCTGGCCGAGGTCGCAGACGCGGATCGCCCGCCGCCCGACCTTGTCCTCATAGGCGGGGCCGATGCCGCGGCGCGTGGTGCCGATCTTGCCCGCGCCCGACGCATCCTCGCGAAGCCCGTCGAGGTCACGGTGGATGGGGAGGATCAGCGGGCAATTGTCGGCGACCATCAGAAGCTCGGGCGTCACCTCGACGCCCTGCTCGCGGATGCGCTCGATCTCGTTCTTCAGCGCCCACGGATCGAGCACGACGCCGTTGCCGATGACCGAGGGAGTGCCGGTGACGATCCCGGAAGGAAGCAGCGAGAGCTTGTAGGTCTTGCCCTCGACGACCAGCGTGTGGCCTGCATTGTGGCCGCCCTGGAAGCGCACCACCATGTCCGCCCGGCTGGCCAGCCAGTCGACGATCTTGCCCTTGCCTTCGTCGCCCCACTGGGCGCCGATGACGGTCACGTTCGGCACGTTTCTTCCCTGGTTCTGAGCGGTCCGACGGCTCCTAGGGGCGGAGCCGCGGTTCGTCCAGCGCATCGCTGCGGCCGATCCGCGCTCCCCGGCCTCTGAAGCCCGAACGCCGATCGGCATTCGGCAGCGGATCATTGAGGCGGCGGAACAGAAAACAGCAGTTGCGCGTATTTGCTGCCAGCGCTCCGGCGCACGCCTACAGCAATAGGGGAAACTCAGACATGAAAACCACCACCGTCCTTGCCATTGCGCTTGGCCTTGGCGCACTCACGGCTTGCAACAAGAACCCGAACGAGCAGGCGGCCGACAATATCGAGGCGAACGCGGAGAACACCGCCGACACCATCGAGGCCAATGCCGACAATGCGGCCGACAACATGCAGGCCAATGCCGAGAACACGGCGGACGCGGTGCGCAACGCCGGCGAGAACCAGGCCGACGCGGTCCGCAACAGCGCCGACGCCGACGGCAACAGCGCCTCGCATTAATCTTTCGACCGGGTCCACTCGCACGCAGGTGGTCCCAGGGCGCTCCCTCACGGGAGCGCCCTTTCTTTATTCCGAGCTCCGGAAGGCCGCGTAGCTGCCGTAGCTGGCGACGCAGAACGGCACCGAATAGGTCAGAAGCAGCTTCCACCACACCGGCCACTGACCGCTGAATATCTCGGGTCCCTGGTTGATCGCATTGAGCACCGTCCCGATCAGCAGCGCGACGGTCAGCGACCGGCCGGTCGATTTCCAGGCGAACGTGCGCCGAAATGCTTCACGCGGGGTCATGTCGGTCGGCTCCGCCCCGACCGATAGGAGCAAGGCGGCTTCAGCTCCAGCGGTGTCGAGCGCGGCGGAAGGCTGAGGGGGCGCTCCGGGAGGGCAGGTTCGGAGCGCCCTTTGGCTGGCCGTGCGCTAGAGCGCCAGGATGATGAATGCGACGATGCCGAAGACGGCCCCGACGGGAATCAGAAGGATCTGCGTCGCCGCCTCGCGGGTCGGGATCAGCCCGGTGAGCGTCATGATCACGCGCGGCGACCTCTTGGGCGCGCCGCCGCGATGGCCGCCGATCGCCGCGGGCAGGCCGAGCGTCATCAAGGCGAAGAACGACGCGGTGACGACCGCCAGCTTCGCCGGCCCGTCTCCGGTGAAGAAGAAAAGGAAGAGCGCGAACAGCAGGGCCCAGGCCGAAAGGAACGCAACCCAGATCGATCCGGGAATGTCGCCGAAGACGCCTCCCTCGTGCAGCCTCGGCGGGTGCGTCAGCTGGTCGGCGTCATCCAGAAGTGCGGGCGCGTGCTTCATCGCTGTCTCCACATCACCTGCCCTGAGGCAATGTGGGACGGCGCGGTACACCAAGCAAACGAATAGTATTGCTAGTTCATATGAAGATTGGTGCTGTTAGCGCTAGGCGTCGCGTGAGGCGGCGACAGCCCTCAGCCCATTGCGAACCCGCTCCATCAGCCGTTCGTCCGCCTTGGCGGAGTACAGCGCGTACACAGAGTAGGAGAAGCGCGGCTTGTCGGGGACGAGATGGAGCCGCCCAGCCTCCAGATGCGGACGGGCCGCCTCCATGCGGAAATATCCGCTGCCGCCCACGGCGAGGAGATAGTCGAGCGCCAGCGGCCCGTGGTTGACCGACAGTGCCGGGCTCGGAGCGTCGGGGAAGGCCGTGTGATGATAGCCGCGGAACTCGGAGCCCCAATCGACGAACACATAGTCGCCGGCCGAGCTCCCTCCGGGCTTCTCGGTGGTTACCGCCACGAGCGCTTCCTCGACCAGCAGCTCGGCAACCAGGCCTGTACGAAGCGGCGGCGCATAGAGGACGGCCAGGTCGACGATCCCCTCCTGCACCTGGTCGATCAGCCGTTCGGGAATGTCGACCTGCGCGCGGATGGCGACGTCCGGGCAGTCTCGCTTCATCCACACGAGCCAATTGAGGAGCAGCGGATTCCACAGGCTGTGCTCGCCTCCGACGGTGACGAGATTGTCGCGGCCGAGCGGCATGCCGACGTCGTGCCGCGCCCGCTCCCACACCTGCACGAGCGTGGTTGCGTAGCGAAGGAACTGGTCTCCGGCCGGAGTCAGCCGCGCACCGGACTTGTTGCGGATGAAGAGCTGGCGGTCGAGCTGGTCCTCCAGCACGCGCACCCGCGCGCTCACGGCCGTTTGCGTGATGTTGAGGTTCGCCGCGGCGCGGACGAAGCTTCCCGTCTTGACGATCTCGAGGAAGGTGCGGGCGGCGGCAATGTCCATTTCAATGCAGAATAATCCATATCAACGCGCAATTCTATTCGTTTGCTTGTCGTCTCCCATCGGCAGAAGAGATGATTGCGCGCGGAGCGGTTCGAACTTCTCAAAGCTTCGCAGCTGAAAGGAGATCGAAGATGAGATGGCGTCGCGAGATCGATTATCACGGGTCCCGTTCCTACGGGGCCGAGGAGCCGTCGGTGCCCATGTTCCGCCTGGCGTTCGCCTGGCTGGGCTACATCGTGCGGCGGAAAGCGAGCGCGCCGCGTCCGAAACCGCTGTCGGCGACAGTCCTGCTGCGCGACGGGCGGCATAATTTCACCCTGCTGGGCGCGCGTCCGGGCCGTGCGGCCCGCAACACGCCATGGTCCGGCGCCGTCAAATCCGGTTTTGCCGACAACGACCGGCGCGTCTTCCCCTAGGCGCGCTTCTCTGCCGCTAGAAGCTTAGCGGCACGACCTGGAGCACGCCGGGAAGATCCTGCAGCTGGCGCGCGACGTCCGGGCTGATCGGATCGTCGACCGCGACCAGCGCGACCGCCTCGCCGGCCTGCTCTCGCCTTCCCAGGTTGAAGGTCGCGATGTTGAGCCCGTTCTCGCCGAGCTTCGTCCCGAGCGCGCCGATGAACCCCGGCGCGTCGGTGTTGACGATATAGATCATCTGCCCGCTGAGGTCGGCTTCGACGGGGATGCCGAAGATCTTCACCAGTCTCGGCGCGCGATTGCCGAACAAGGTCCCTTCGACGCGCTTCTCGCCCTGTTCCGTCCCGACGGTCACCGCGACCAGCGTGTGATAGTCGCCTTCGCCTTCGTTGCGGATTTCGCGCACGGCTATGCCGCGCTCTTTCGCAAGGTAGGGCGCGTTGACCATGTTCACCGTGTCCGACCAGGTGCGCATCACGCCAGCGAGCACGGCGCCGGTGATCGGCTTCATGTTGAGCTCGGCGGCGGCGCCTTCCACCTCGACGTCGATCGAGCGGATCTCGGTGCCGGCGATCTGGCCGATGAGGCGGCCGAGCTTTTCGGCAAGCGCCATGTAGGGGCGCAGGCGCGGCGCTTCCTCGGCCGACAGGGACGGGACGTTCACGGCATTGGTGATCCCGCCCAGCAGCAGGAAATCGGCCATCTGCTCGGCGACCTGGATCGCGACATTGACCTGCGCCTCGGTGGTCGACGCGCCGAGGTGGGGCGTGCAGATGAGGCCGCGCGTGCCGAACAGCGGGTTCTCGTTCGCCGGCTCCTCGGCAAAGACGTCGAGCGCCGCGCCCGCGATATGGCCGGATTCGAGACCCTCCTTCAGCGCCGCTTCGTCGATGAGGCCGCCGCGCGCGCAATTGACGATGCGCACGCCCGGCTTGGTCTTGGCGAGCGCCTCGCGGCTCAGGATTCCCCGCGTCTGGTCGGTCAGCGGCGTGTGCAGGGTGATGAAGTCGGCGCGGCTCAGCAGCTCGTCCAGCTCGACCTTCTCGACCCCCAGTTCCACCGCGCGCTCGGGCGACAGGAACGGGTCGTAGGCGACGACCTTCATCTTGAGCCCATGCGCGCGGTCGGCGACGATCGAGCCGATATTGCCGCAGCCGATCAGGCCGAGCGTCTTTCCCGCCAGCTCGACGCCCATGAAGCGGTTCTTCTCCCACTTGCCCGACTGGGTCGACTGGTCGGCCTGCGGGATCTCGCGGGCGAGCGCGAAGAGCATGGCGATCGCATGCTCGGCAGTGGTGATGGAATTGCCGAAGGGCGTGTTCATGACGACGATTCCGCGCGCGCTGGCGGCGGGCACGTCGATCGTGTCGACCCCGATTCCTGCGCGGCCGATCACCTTCAGGCGCGGCAGTGCAGCATCCATCACCGGCGCGGTTACTCGCGTCGAGCTGCGAACCGCAAGGCCGTCGTAATTGCCGATGATCTCCTTGAGCTCGTCCGGGGTAAGCCCCGGCTTTTCGTCGACCTCGATTCCCCGGTCGCGGAAGATGGCTGCCGCCTTCGGGTCCATCTTGTCCCCGATGAGTACGCGCACTTGCTCGCTCACGCCGTCGCCTCCCACGCCCAGTCGAGCCAGGGGCCCAGCGCCTCGATGTCCGCAGTGTCGACCGTCGCGCCGCACCAGATGCGAAGCCCGGGCGGCGCGTCGCGATAGGCGGTGATGTCGTAGGCAGCGCCTTCTTGCTCGAGCAGCTTGCCGATCGCTTTCTGCCGGGACCGGTTCGCTTCCTCGTCCGAGCGGTCGGCGAACTGCAGGCAGACGGAGGTGTTGGAGCGGATCGCCGGGTCCGCGGCGAGATGCTCGATCCAGCCCGTAGATTGCACCCAGCGGTCGAGCGCGGCCGCGTTGGCGTCGGCGCGCGCGATCAATCCGGGAAGTCCGCCGGCCTTCTCGGCCCAGTCGAGGCACAAGAGCCAGTCCTCGACCGCGAGCATCGAGGGCGTGTTGATCGTCTCGCCCTTGAAGATGCCGTCGATCAGCTTCCCGCCTTTGGTCAGGCGGAAGATTTTCGGCAGCGGCCGCGGCGCCGGCTCGCGCTCGAGCCGCTCGACCGCGCGCGGGCTGAGCACGAGCATCCCGTGCGCGGCCTCGCCGCCGAGCGCCTTCTGCCAGCTGAAGGTGCCGACATCGATCTTCGGCCAGTCGATGTCCTGCGCGAAGGCGGCCGATGTTGCGTCGCAAATAGAAAGCCCTGTCCGGTCGGCCGCGATCCAGTCCGCGTCCGGCACCCGGACTCCGCTGGTCGTGCCGTTCCAGGTGAACACCACGTCGCTCGCCGGGTCGATGCCGCTTAGGTCGGCGATGTGGCCGTAATCGGCCGTGCGGATGTCCGCTTCCAGCTTGAGCTGCTTGGCGACGTCGGTGACCCAGCCCGCGCCGAAGCTCTCCCACGCGAGCATGGTCACGGGGCGCGTGCCGAGCAGCGCCCAGATCGCCATCTCCATCGCGCCGGTATCCGACGCCGGGACGATGCCGAGCTTGTAGTCCGCCGGCAGCCGCAGCAGCGCGTGCGTCCGCTCGATCGCTTCGGCGAGATTCGCCTTGCCGATCGTGCCTCGGTGCGAACGGCCGAGCGCGCTCGTGTCGAGCCTCTCCGCGCTCCAGCCCGGCGGTTTGGCGCACGGGCCCGACGAGAAATTCGGACGGCTGGGTTTCGTGTGGGGCTTCGCCGGGCGCACTTCGGCCCCGGCCGCAATCGTGTCAGTCAATGTCACTCTCCTTGCAGAGAGCTCGCGCCGCGTTGGGACGGCGTGGCCCGGCGCCGGGTGTAACGGCTGCTCGTGCGCTGGCAACCGCCCCGGTGAAAGATTCGCGGCCGAATCGCCGGCCGGAAGAAATGCTGCACTGCACAAATCGTTGAATTTGCTCGAATCGCTGCCCGGAACGGCCGAGTTGAACGGTTCACCGCACGCTCGTCGCGACTCGTCCCGCGCCGCTGCAGGTCAGGTTGAATTTGTTAACCATCCGGAAGCAGTGTCGCCTTCGCCGACGCGCAACGGGCAATGCGTGCGTCCGGCTGGGGGCTGGGGAGCTCCTGAAGTTTGATCGAAACGGCGCGGGCGCGCTTTTGCGCGCTCGTTGGAGCTTTGGAGCGGGGACGTAATGACGCAAGTACTGGCCGGCACGACGGCGTTGTTCCGCGATCGCGATCTCTTCATCCACGATGGAAAGAAGCTTCGCCGCTTCCGCATTTCCGCACCGGTCCAGGCTGTCCTCTTCGTCATCCTTCTCGGCCTCGTCGCCTGGGCGAGCTTCGCCACCGCCCGCCTCGTCACCCGGCCGCACACCACCCTCACCGCAGCGACCGAGATGCGCGCGCGGCTTCTGGAGCAGCGCCAGGCGCTGATCGAAGCGGCGCTCACCGGCCAGAAGATCGATCCGGCGATGGTCCAGGCGGCCGCCACGACCGGCCGCCTCGCCAAGGACGGTCCGCTCGCCCGCGTCGAGCAGGAGCAGCTCGAGCAGGCGGCGCTCGTCGCCCGCGCGCTCGACGTCCGCTACCAGGTCACCGCCGAAGAGCTTCACCGCCTCGGCATCAAGCCCGCGCAGGGCGGTGCAGGCGCCGTCGGCGGCCCGTTCGAGAGCGTCGGCAATCCCACCTTCAAGGCGCTGTTCAACAGCTGGAAGAAGCTCGACGAGCTTCAGAACGACGTCATCGCAATCCCGTCCGACAAGCCGATCCGCGCCGAGGTGACCTTCACCAGCGGCTTCGGCGTTCGCGACGATCCGTTCCGCCGCGGCGCCGCGATGCACCCCGGAATCGACCTCGCCGGCTCCTACGGCACGCCGATCTACGCCACCGCCGACGGCACCGTCGTCCGCGCCGGCTGGAACTCGGGCGGCTACGGCAACATGGTCGAGCTCGACCACGGCCGCGGAATCACCACGCGCTACGGCCACATGTCGGCGGTCCTCGTGCACCCCGGCGACCATGTCACGCGCGGCCAGCAGATCGGCCGCATGGGCTCGACCGGCCGCTCGACCGGCAACCACCTCCATTATGAGGTGCGGATCGACGGTCGCCCGGTGAACCCGATCCCGTTCATGAAGTCGACCGACTACGTGCTCGCGATGCAGAAGCGCGCCGGCTCGCCGTCGATGGACGCGGTCGGCATCGGCGGACCGGCGGGCGGCCAGCACTAAGCCCTTCCTTGCCGCCCCGCGCGGCGCTTCCTATCTCGCTCTCGTGAGCGACATCAGCCTGACCGAGAGCGCCGCCAGGCGCGTCGCATGGATCGCCGAGCGCCAGTCCAGGCCGGCGGTGCTGCGCCTTGCCGTCGACGGCGGCGGCTGCGCCGGCTTCACCTACAAGTTCGAGCTCGCCGAAGCCGCCGAAAGCGACGACGCGGTCGCCGAAACCGACGGCGTGAAGCTGGTCGTCGATCCCGTCAGCCTCGAGCTGGTGAAGGGCTCGGCGGTGGACTTCGTCGAGGACCTCAACGGCGCCGCGTTCAAGGTGCTCAACCCCAACGCCCAGTCCGGCTGCGGCTGCGGCAGCAGCTTTTCCGTCTAGCCCGCAGCGGCTAGGGCGGGCGCGATGAAGCTCGCCACCTACAATCTCAACGGGATCCGCGCGCGGCTTCCGCGGCTGCTCGAATGGCTTGACCGCGAGAAGCCCGACATCGCCTGCCTGCAGGAGCTCAAATGCGCCGATGAATCGCTTCCGATCGCGGACATCGAGGCGGCCGGCTACGGCGCCGTGTGGCACGGCCAGAAGGGCTTCAACGGAGTCGCCATCCTCGCGCGCGGCGACGCCCCCGAGCTGCGGCGCGTCGGCCTTCCCGGCGACCCCGACGACACCCACAGCCGCTACATCGAGGCGGAGGTCGGCGGGCTGGTCGTCGGCTCGCTCTACCTGCCCAACGGCAATCCGGTCGGCACCGAGAAGTTCGACTACAAGATCCGCTGGATGGAGCGCTTGGAAGCGCATGCGGCGGAGCTTCTGGAGGAAGAGCGTCCGGCGATCCTGTGCGGCGACTGGAACGTCGTTCCCGAGGACCGCGACGTCTTCTCCGCGCGCGCCACGGCGAAGGATGCCGTCATGCAGCCGGAAGCGCGCCAGGCCTGGCGGCGCATCGTGCACCAGGGCTGGACCGACGCGCTGCGCGCCTTTCATCCCACCGACGACAAGCTCTACACATTCTGGGACTACACCGCCGGCTGCTGGCAGCGCGACCTCGGCTTCCGGCTCGATCACCTGCTCTGCTCGCCCGAAGCGGCGGACCGCCTCAGCGGCGCCGGCGTCGACCGCTGGGCCCGCGGCGAGGAGAAAGCGAGCGACCACGCCCCCACCTGGGTCGAGCTCGCTTCCTAGATCCTCCCCAGCCGAAGGCTGGGGAGGGGAACCATGCGGAGCATGGTGGAGGGGTAGTGGGCACCGCCATTTGCTACCCCTCCACCATCGAATCTGTGTTCGATGGTTCCCCTCCCCACGAGCTTCGCTCGCAGGGAGGAACTCAAAGCGCCTTCTCGTAAATCCGGTAGCGGTGGTTGATGCGTGCGCCCGGCAGCTCGGCGATCGACAGCATTCCGCTATTGTCCTCGAGGATCCAGCCGAACTCGCCGGTTCCGATGCCGAACTTCCCGACGCAGTCGCGCCGCGTATATTCGATCATCATGAACGCGAGCATGCTCGCCATGCGTGAATGGTGCAGCTTCCTCGCCACGCCCATCAGCGGCACGCGCGCGCGCTTCACCTTGGGTTTGCGCAGCCGCCACAGAAGCTTGACGAAGTTGAACGGGAACAGCTCGCCGTTCAAATCCTTGGTGAGCTCGTTGATGTCGGGGATGGTGAGCATGAAGGCCACCGGCTCGCCGTCGAGCTCCGCGACCCGGACCAGCTCGTTGTAGATGATCGGCTTCAGCTTCTTGCCGGCATAAGCGATCTCGGATTCGGTCAGCGGGACATAGCCCCAATTGTTCGACCATGCCTCGTTGAGGATGTTGAGGATGGTCCGCGCTTCCTCGGCGAACCTGGACTTGTCGGCCATGCGGATGCGGATGTGCGGGTTCTTCTCGCCCATTGCGATCAGCCGGTCGATCTTGGGGTCGTTCCAGTGCGCGATGTCGACTTCGTAGGTCAGCAGGTCCTTGGCCTTGGTGTAGCCCGCTGCTTCGATCCAGCCGCGATATTCGGGACGGTGATGCCCCATCATGGCGGTCGGCTCCTCGTCGAACCCCTCGATCTCCAGCCCGGGCTCGTCCCAGATGGAGAGGCTGATCGGCCCCAGAGACGTCGTCATTCCCTGCGCCCGCAGCCAGTCCTCGGCGGTGGCGATCAGCGCCGCGGCGGCTTCTCCGTCGAGCGCTTCGAACATGCCCCAATTGCCGATGCCCTTGCCCATATGCTCCTGGACGAGGTCGTCGACCTGCGCGCTGATCCGGCCCACGACCTTGCCGCCGCGCTCGGCCAGCCACAGCTGCGCGCGGGCATGCTCGAACCAGGGGTTCTTGCCGGGGCTGATGAGGCCGTGCACCTCGTCCTTCAGCGGCGGGACCCAGTGCGGATCGTCCTTGTAGACCTCCCACGCGAAGTCGACGAAGGCCTTCCTGTCCTTCTTCGTCTCGACCGGCCGAATAGTGACGCTGCTGCTGTTCATGCTGCGTGGGCTAGCGGCTTGGACGCTTCAGCGCCAGTGAACAGCATTGCGCCCGCTTGGAGCCGCCGCGGATTGCGGGCTAAGTGGGCGGGCGATGAGGAACCTCGACGAGCATACCGCGGACGGGTTCGATCGCATCTGGAGGCGCTACGGGACCGGCGGGCGCGCGCCCGACGAAGCGGAGCCGAGCGAAGCGTTCGACAGCTTCTTCTCGATCTTCCCGCTCGAACGGCTCGCCGGCGAAGGGTTCGACCTCGGCTGCGGCAACGGCCGGATCGCAAGGTCGGTCGCGCCGCGCGCGGGCTTCCTCCACTGCATCGATCAGTCCGCCGGAGCGCTCGCAGCCGCACGGCAGGCGCTGGGCCACCGCTCCAACGTGGACTTCCTCCACGCGTCGGTCGATTCCATTCCGCTTGCCGACGGCAGCCAGGATTTCGGCTATTCGCTGGGCGTCCTGCACCACATCCCCAACCCCGCGGCGGGACTTCGAAGCTGCGTCGCCAAGCTGAAGCGCGGGGCGCCCTTCCTGCTCTACATCTACTACAGCCTCGACAACCGGCCGGGCTGGTTCCGCCTGGTCTGGCGCGGTTCGGACGTGGCGCGGCGCGCCATCTGCCGCCTTCCATTCCCGCTGCGCGCCGCGGCGAGCACCGCCCTTGCGGCAACCGTATACTGGCCGCTCAGCCGGGCAGGGCGCGTGCTGCGCCGCCTCGGGGCCTCCACCGCCAACCTGCCGCTGTCGAGCTACATCGATCGGCCTTGGGTGGACTTGAAGGCCGATGCCCTCGACCGCTTCGGGACCTCGGTCGAGCACCGGTTCAGCAGGGTCGAGATCGAAAAGATGATGCACGAGGCCGGGCTTCGCGACGTCCGCTTTTCCGAGGAGCCGCCTTATTGGGTCGCGGTCGGCTTCAAGAGCTGAGCCGCGCGGCATTGTCGCGCCCAAGTCCCGCCACTATCTCCTGCCAAAGAGCGTTCTTCCGGAAAGACTTATGAGCGAAACCGCCACCCTCGAGCGCATGTCGACGGCTGCCTCCGCGCAGTCCGCTCCGCTGCGCGCGAAGGACGATGCGGCGATGCTCAAGGCGGCCGCGAACCTGACGCGCGACCTCAACCTGCCCAATTCGAAGATCTACTGGGCGGACATGCTCGGCTCCGCGCTGCTCGGCTATGCGGCGCTGTTCGCCGCCATGTTCGTCCGCCCGGCCTGGCTCGCGGCCGGCTGCGGCCTCGTCGCCGTGCTCGCCCTCTATCGGGCCGGCTCGTTCATCCACGAGCTGACGCACATCAAGAAGGGCGCGGTGAAGGGCTTCCGCTTCACCTGGAACCTCGTCGTCGGCGTGCCTTTGCTCGTGCCGAGCTTCATGTACGAAGGGGTGCACAACCAGCACCACGCCAAGCGCTATTACGGGACGGTCGACGATCCCGAATATCTGCCGCTTGCGCTGATGCAGCCGTGGACCTTGCCCGTCTTCCTGATTGCCGCCGCTCTGGCGCCGGTCGGGATGCTGATCCGCTTCGGGATCCTTGCGCCGCTGTCGCTCCTGTCGCCGAAGCTGCGCGCTCTGGTGGTCGGCCGCTACTCCGGCCTTCAGATCAATCCAAAGTTCGTCCGGCCCAAGCCCGAAGGCGACTTCGCGCGCGACTGGGCGTGGCAGGAGACGGCGTGCAGCCTGTGGGCGATCGCGCTGATCGTGATGGTCGCGACGGGCGTCATCCCGCTGCGTGAGTTCCTGATCGGCATGGCAGTGGCTTCGGGCGTCATGTTCCTCAACCAGGTCCGCACTCTCGTCGCGCATTTGTGGGAGAATGACGGCGAGCCGATGAGCGTCACCGCCCAGTTCCTCGACAGCGTCAACGTGCCGCCGCCGGCGACGCTTCCCGCTTTGTGGGCGCCCGTCGGGCTGCGCTACCACGCGCTCCACCATCTGCTGCCGGGGCTGCCCTACCATGCGCTCGGCGAGGCGCACCGGCGCCTCTGCAAGGAGCTTGAGAGCGGGTCGCCGTACCATGCATCCAGCCACCGCGGCCTGACGCCGCTGGTCCGCCGGCTCGCCGCCAGCACCTTGACTAAGCGGCCCAATTCCGCTTGAGGGCAGCGCGTCCGGCGGGCTCGAAGGCTCGCCGTTGTCATTTCCGTGCTCCCCTGTCCCCCGGACAGGCTGCGCGCGAAAATGGGCTAAGCGCAGTCGCCCCAAGAACTGCGTGGCCGGGGATACCTCGCACGGTCCCCTGACGAACGGAAGGAATGACCCATGCGCCATCGTGTTGGCGGACGTAAGCTTCAACGCACCTCGAGCCACCGCGCGGCCCTGTTCCGCAACATGGCGGCCGCGCTCATCAAGCACGAGCAGATCACGACCACGACGGCCAAGGCGAAGGAGCTTCGCCCCTATGTCGAAAAGCTGATCACGCTCGCCAAGCGCGGCGGCCTTTCGAACCGCCGCCTCGCCCAGGCGCGGCTGATGGACGACGCCCAGCTCGCGAAGCTCTTCGACGTGCTTGCGCCGCGCTATGCCAATCGCGACGGCGGCTACACGCGCGTAATCAAGGCGGGCATTCGCCAGTCGGACGCAGCCCCGATCGCCATCATCGAGCTCGTCGACCGCGACGTCTCGGCCAAGGGCCAGGACTCCGGTCCGGAGATGAACGAGGAAGAGTTCGAGGCGGCCTGAGCGGCCGTTCCCAGCTCAACCTGGGACAATAACCCCAGCTAAGCCGCCTTTGCGCGGCGGTTGACTTTCGATATGTAGCAGGGCGGGGCCGGGGGCGGCCTCGCACTGTTCGCCTGCGCGGCGCGACGAGAGGCGATCCTCTTCCAGACGGCCGCGGCGCAATAGCGCTGCCGACTCCCGCATCATCGAGCGCGCCGAGCGCGCGAAGGGGGGCAGATATGGCAACGATCGACGGCACCGCGGGCGACGACTTCCTCGATGGAACTCCCGATGCGGATACGATCAACGGCTACGCCGGAGCCGACGAGATCATCGGGGAAGACGGCAACGACACGATCGACGGCGGCAGCGACAACGATGTGCTGATCGGCGGCAACGGCGACGACCTCGTCCACGGCGGCGACGGCCATGACATGATCTACGGCGACCTCGTCCCGAACGGCGCGAGCGGCGACGACGCGCTGTACGGCGATGCCGGAGACGATTTCCTGCGCGGCGGGCCGGGCAATGATTATCTCGACGGCGGCGACGGCATCGACCGCGCATCCTTCGCCGACGCTACCGGCCCGGTGATCGTCGATCTCAACCTGCAGGGGACGGCGCAGGACACCGGCCAGGGCATGGATACGCTGGTCAATATCGAGAATGTTTCCGGCTCCAATTTCGACGACGTCCTGATCGGCGACGGCGGCGACAACTGGCTGTGGGGAATCTCCGGCAACGACACCATCTTCGGCAATGACGGGAACGACTTCATCCAGGTTGGACAGGGCACGCAGTCCGTCGACGGCGGCAGCGGCACCGACACGCTGCAGCTGCTCGCGGACGGCACGGGACTGATGGGGCCGGTCGTCGTCGACCTGGGCCAGCAGGGAAGCGAGCAGGATACCGGCCAGGGCATGATGACCCTGAACGGGATCGAGAATCTGTCCGGCTCGAGCCAGAGCGACACGCTCAGCGGCGATGCCGGCGACAATTGGATCGGCGGGGACCAGGGCGACGACGCGATCAACGGCGGCGACGGCAACGATGCGCTCTACGGCGACGGCCAGGCCAATGTCGACACGCACGGCACCGGCGGATCGGGCCCGGTCGTCTTCTATTCGGACGTGACGCAGGCCGATTCCACCGCGGCCGACGGCAATGACACGATCGACGGCGGGGCCGGCGACGACCTCATCGACGGCGGCGGCGGGGTCGATACGGCGACCTATTGGGACGCCGCCGCGGGGGTCGACGTGCAGCTCGGCGACGGCAGCAGCCGGCTTCTCCGACGGCGGGGCGGGGAACGACACGCTCTACAATATCGAGAATGTGGTCGGCTCGGCCTATGACGACGGAATCGTCGGCAACAGCAGCGACAATTCGCTCGACGGAGGCGCGGGCAACGACGCGGTGGTGGGCGGCGGCGGCAACGACACGATCCACGGGGGCGACGGAAACGATCTCATCGACGGAGACCAGATTCCGTCCACCTCCACCGGCGACGACTTCCTCTACGGCGACGCGGGGGACGACTATCTGAAGGGCGGAGCGGGCAACGACTATCTCGACGGCGGCAGCGGCAACGACCGCGCGGCGTTCAGCGATTCGCCGGTCGGCGTTCACGTCGACCTCAACCTCCAGGGCGTCGCTCAGGACACCAATGACGGCATCGACACGCTGGTCAGCATCGAGAACGTCTCGGGCGGCTCGCATGACGACACGCTGATCGGCGACAACGGCGACAATTGGCTGTGGGGCCAGGGCGGCAACGACGTGATCTCGGGCAATGCCGGCAACGACTTCATCGAAGTCGGCGCCGGCAACGCAACGCTGAGCGGAGGCACCGGCACGGACACGCTCGGCTTCTTCAACAACGCGGATTCGAGCCACGGCGGCGTCACCGTGGACCTTAGTCTCCAGGGCTCGGCCCAGAACACCGGCGCCGGCGTGATGACTCTCACCGGGTTCGAGAATCTCTCGGGCTCGGTCAGCTCCGACACGCTCTCCGGCAATTCGGGCGCGAACTGGATCGGCGGCGACCAGGGCAATGACACGATCAACGGCGGCGACGGCAACGACGTCCTTCTCGGCGACGGACGGGTCCAGCTCGACGTCAATTCGCTCGGAACCTCGGGGCCGATCGCTTTCTATACCGACGTCACCCAGGCCGATCCCACGCTCGCCGACGGCAATGACACGTTGAACGGCGGCAAGGGGGACGACTTCCTCTACGGCGGCGGCGGCAATGACCTGATGAGCGGGGGTAACGGCACCGACACGTTCGTCATCCAGGACCATAGCGGCAACGACACCGTCACCGACTTCTCCAAGAGCCACGACGTGCTCGACTTCGAAGTCACGGGCGTGAGCGGGATGGGCGATTTGACGATCACCGCGTCGGGCGCGCACGACACGCTCATCACCTGGGGCGACGGCACCAACTCGCTGCTGCTGGAGGGCGTCAAGCCGGGCCAGTTGAGCGCGTCGAACTTCGAGTTCGGAGCGGCGAGCGCGGCTGCCGCAGCACGGAGCGACCATTTCGATGCCGGCTTCGGCTCCGCCGACCCGATGCTCCACATGGTGCACGACTATTCGGGCGGCGCGTTCGGCTAAGCCGCGCGCCGGTCCCATTCTGGGCCGCGTGGGACAGCGCCGATTCGGGTCCATTATGGATAAGTGTTAGACTGGCGCCGCCACGCTCGGGGGGTGGCGGGGGGATGCTTTACTATCGCCTCTATTACTTCGACCGCTACAGCGGCCACATCGACCATTTCCGCGAATTCGAAGCGGAGGACGATGCCGCGGCGCTCGCCATTGCGGAGGGCTGGAGCAACGGCCGCGCGATGGAGCTGTGGAACCGCGAGCGGCGCCTGAAGCGCTGGGACAGCGTTCTTCCCGGCGTCGACTAAAGCCTTGAGATCGCTTGCTGAACGGCTGCCAACAGCCGGTTCAGAACCGGTGCAGCGGCGTAATGAGACTGGCCGAACATGGCTGCCGTGCGTTTTGCCCGGCGAGTCGGGATCTGGTGAGGAGTTACGGCCATGAAGGCTATCACGAAGTTTCTGGCGGGCGGCGTCGCGATTGCCGCAATCGCCGGTGCAGCGCCGGCAGCGGCGCAATATTTCCCGGGTTACGGATCACCCTACGGCTACGGCATGCCGGGCGTCGGCGGTTACGGCTACAGCCCGTACGGGCCAGCCGTGAACACGCAGGCGGCGGTCAGCCAGTGCGCGAACGCGGTCCAGGCGCGGCTCAGCGGCGGCGGCTACGGCGGCTACGGCTACAACGCCTACAGCCAATATGGCTACGGCGGCGGGCGGGTGCTCGGCATCAGCCGCGTCGAGCAGGGCCTCGCCGGCAACGTCACGGTGCGCGGCGTCGCGACCAGCGGCCGCACCGCGGCGTACGGCTACGGGCAGAGCCCCGTCGACCTCACCTGGCGGTGCAAGACCGACCCGCGGGGTTTCGTGTTCGACGTGGACATCAATCTCGCGCAGCCCAACTACGGGACCTACGGCTACACGCCTCCCGCGTACACGCCGTACAACCCTTATTCGCAATACGGCTACGTCCGCTACTAAGCGGCGAGCAAGCGAACCGAAGATGCGCCGGGCTCTCACGGGGTCCGGCGCATTTTTCTTGTGCCGGACCTTCCGACAGCGTCGCACAGTGGACGCGCACGCATGGCCGAGCGGAATCCCTTCGGATTGCTGGTGATCGGCGCCGGCCGCCGCGCCGCGTGACGGCGAGAAACTTTACTCTTCGAAGCGCGCTCTCTATCGGCCCGCCATGACGGTCCAGCCCACCCAGTCCATCCTCGTCGTCGACTTCGGAAGCCAGGTCACGCAGCTGATCGCCCGGCGCGTCCGCGAGGCCGGCGTTTACTGCGAAATCGCCCCCTTCAACGCGAGCGAGGAAGCGTTCGAGCGGCTCCAGCCGAAGGGCGTGATCTTCTCGGGCGGCCCGGCATCGGTGATGGAAGCCGAGAGCCCGCGCGCGCCGCAGATGATGTTCGACAGCGGCTTGCCCCTGCTCGGCATCTGCTACGGCCAGCAGACGCTTCACCAGCAGCTCGGCGGCAAGGTGGTCTCCTCCGACGAGCGCGAGTTCGGCCGCGCCTTTATCGAGATCGTGGCGCCGAGCGCCCTCTTCGACGGGCTGTGGAACGTCGGCGAGAAGCACCAGGTGTGGATGAGCCACGGCGACCGGGTCGAGACGCTGGCGCCCGGCTTCGAAGTCGTCGCGCGGTCCGAAGGAGCGCCGTTCGCGATCGCCACCAACGAGGAGGCCAAGCGCTATAGCCTCATGTTCCATCCGGAGGTCGTGCACACGCCCGACGGCGGCAAGCTGCTCGCCAATTTCGTGCGGCACGTGTGCGGCTGCACCGGCGACTGGACGATGGCGAGCTTCCGCGAGGCGAAGATCGCCGACATCCGCGCGCAGGTCGGCGACGGGCGGGTCATCTGCGGACTTTCGGGCGGCGTCGACAGCGCGGTTGCCGCGGTGCTCATCCATGAAGCCATCGGCGACCAGCTGACCTGCGTGTTCGTGGACCATGGCCTGATGCGCCTGGGCGAAGCCGAGCAGGTCGTTTCGCTGTTCCGCAACAGCTACAACATTCCGCTCGTGCACGTGGACGCGAGCGCCGACTTCCTCGCCGGCCTCGAAGGCGTCGACCACCCCGAGAAAAAGCGCAAGTTCATCGGCGCCGAGTTCATCAACGTGTTCGAGGAGGAAGCGAAGAAGATCGGCGGCGCCGACTTCCTCGCCCAAGGGACGCTCTACCCCGATGTGATCGAGAGCGTCAGCTTCACCGGCGGCCCATCGGTGACGATCAAGAGCCATCACAATGTCGGCGGGCTTCCCGAACGCATGAACATGAAGCTCGTCGAGCCATTGCGCGAGCTGTTCAAGGACGAGGTGCGCGAACTCGGGCGGGAGCTCGGGCTCCCCGAAGCGTTCGTGCAGCGCCATCCGTTCCCCGGTCCCGGGCTCGCCATCCGCATCCCCGGCGAAGTCACGCGCGAGAAGTGCGACATCCTGCGCAAGGCCGACGCGATCTATCTCGAGGAAATCCGCAACGCCGGCCTCTACGACGCGATCTGGCAGGCCTTCGCCGTTCTGCTCCCCGTGCGCACCGTCGGAGTCATGGGCGACTATCGCACCTACGATTATGTCTGCGCGCTCCGGGCGGTGACCAGCGTCGATGGAATGACCGCCGACATCTATCCGTTCGACGCCGAATTCCTGAGCCGGGTCGCGACCCGAATCGTCAACGAAGTCAACGGGATCAACCGGGTGGTCTACGACTATACGTCGAAGCCGCCGGGAACGATCGAGTGGGAATGAGCCGCGGGCGCTTGCTCGTCGCCGCCATTTTCGCCGCGCTAGTCGCGACTCCCGCCGCTCCGTCGCCAACTCCAGCGCCCTCGTGTGCGCTCTCCCGTGCAGACAAAGCCTGGCTCGACAGGGCCGTGCGCGCCTGGACCTTCACGGCGCGCAACATCACCCATCTTCGCCTGCCTTCCCGCTTCGAAGCGCGGATCTTCAATGCGCATTGCGTGCTGGCAAGCGGCACCGCGCTGGCGGGCGGTCCCAACCGCTGGTCGGCGATGCGTCACTCCGGCCGCATCAAGCTGCCCAACGGCGAAGTCATCTCCGCAGGAGTGACCTCGTTCGCCTTCAGCGACGGCCGGAAGGGCTTCTTCGTCATGTCGACGCCGAGCGTCTGGCGCGCCGGCAAGGTCGACGGGGGTCCCCTCGGGCTCGACACGCTGATGGTCGCGGTATTGATCCACGAAGGCTCGCACGTGGACCAGGTCCCGACCTACGGGCGGCGGATGGAAGAGCTTTCCAGGCGTTACCACCTGCCCGCATCGTTCAGCGACGACAGCATCCAGGAGCGCTTCGCGAGCAATGCCGCCTTCGCGGCGTCGGTTGGCAGGGAAACCAACCTGCTGCTCGAATCCTCCCGCGCCAAGAGCCGTTCGGACGCGCTCCGCCTCGCCCGTGAAGCACGCGCGCTGATGCGCGAGCGGCAAGAGCGGTGGTTCACCGGCGGCGACTCCTATCTCGCGACCGCGGAGGACATCTGGCTGACGATGGAAGGCTCTGCCCAATGGGCCGGCTATCGCTGGCTCATCGACCCGAAGGGCGGCGGCTACGCGCCGGCGGTTGCTGAGACGGGCTTCGGAACCCGCGGCAAATGGTGGTCGCAGAAGGAAGGCTTCGCTTTGTTCATGGCGCTCGACCGCCTGACGCGCGGCGAATGGAAGGCCCATGCGTTCGGGGATGGCGCGCAAACCGGGCTGCAGATGCTCGATGCCGCTTTGTCCGAACCCGCGCGGTGAGAAGGTACGAACAATGCTGAAGAGGGTGATGGTCACTGCCGCGGCGCTGCTGTGCGCGGGCCCAGCGCCGGCGAAGCTGGACCCCGACACTGCGGCCTGGTGGGCGATCACGGCGCAGCTGTCGAACGATGCGATGGAAGGCCGCGACACCGGATCGGCTGCCTATCTTCGCGCCGCGAAGCTCGCCGCGGCGAAGTTCCAGGCGGCGGGCCTCAAGCCGGCGGGCGAGAACGGCAGCTGGTTCCAGAACGTTCCGATGCAAGAGATCAGGGTCACGGGCGCGAGGATGAGCGCAGGCAATCGCCCGCTCGTCTTCCTCCACGACCTGACCGTTTCGCCGAATCCGGGCACGCCCGCGAGAGTCGACGCATTGCTGGCCTATGGCGGCTATTGCGGCGCGGCGTCGCTCGGCAACGTCCGCGGCAGGATCGTGATCTGCCACGGCACCCATCGCGCAGGGCTCCCGAGCGCCGCCGAGCGCGAGGCGGCGGTGCGCGCGGCGGGCGCCGCCGGCATGCTGACGATCGCCGATCCCGGCTTCGCCGTAGAGCCGCCGCGCTGGCCCTATGCTTATGCGCGCACGGTCACCCTCGCGACCGAGCCGGCCAGGCCCGATCCGTTCCTGCGGATGACGCTCAACGCGGCGTCGCTCGGCAAGCTTCTCGCCGGCACTCGGCGCAGCGCGGCGGCGCTGATCGCGGCCGGAAGCGACGGCCGGCCCCTTCCGAGCTTCGCGATCCCCGCGCACTTCCGCGCGCAGTTCACGCTGAAGCAGCGCGAGATCAGCTCGCCGAACGTGCTCGCCTGGATGCCGGGCAGCGACCTGAAGGCGGCGGACCAGGCGATCGTCCTTTCCGCGCACCTCGACGGCTACGGCTATGGCGAGCCGGTGAAGGGCGACCGCATCTACAACGGCACGCTCGACGATGCCGCCTATGTCGCCCTGCTCATCCGGCTTGCGGAGCGGCGGCAGGGGCAGCCCTACCGCCGGCCGATCCTGTTCGCGGCGTGGACCGGCGAAGAAAAAGGGCTGCTCGGCTCGCGCTGGTTCATCGCGCATCCGACGGTTCCGAAGGCGCGGCTCGCGGGCAACATCAACCTCGACCAGCTGCGCCCGATCTTCCCGCTGGAGCTGCTGACCGTCCACGCGCTCGACGACACCAGCCTCGGCGGCGACGCGCGCGTCGTCGCGCACAGCCTCGGCATCGAAGTGCAGCGCGATCCGGAGCCCGAGCGCAACCTGCTCCAGCGTTCGGACCAGTGGCCGTTCATCCAGGCGGGCATTCCGGCGACGGCGTTCGTGTTCGGCTACCGCCCCGGCTCGCGAAGCGAGCAGATCTACCGCCAGTGGTACCGGACCGGCTATCACAAGCCGCAGGACGACCTGAAGCAGCCGATGGACTTCAAGGCGGCGACCGATTTCAACCGCTTCTTCTACAAGCTGGTCGAGCGCGTCGCGAACCAGCCGCGCCCGCCGTCGTGGAGCCCGTCGAGCAGCCTGAAGCCGCACTAATCGGGTTGCCGCGTGCGCAGCGCCGGCTAGTCTCCGCGCCCGGGGGCGGGGCCATGGATTTCTTCAATTATGTGATGGTGCTCGCGTCGGTGATCGTGGGCCTTGCGGTCGCGCACCTCCTCCAGGGCGTGGCGAGGATGGTCCAGGAGCCGGAGCGCGGGAAGCTCTATTGGGTGCACCTGTTGTGGATCGCGCTCATGTTCCACAACGCCTTGTTCTGGTGGTGGTGGGAGTTCGGCCTCTCGCGCGTGTCACGCTGGACGTTCGAGCTTTACCTCTTCGTCCTCTACTTCGCGGTCCTTCTCTACGTCATCTGCGCGGTGCTCGTGCCGCGCAGCCTTGGCGGCTATGCCGATTACCGGGCCTATTATTTCTCTCGTCGGCGGTGGCTGTTCGGCCTGCTGCTGGCTTTCAGCCTGCTCGACTTCGTGGATTCCGCGGTGAAGGGCTGGCAGCATCTCACGGGCCTCGGCTGGCCCTATTTCGTCTCCGTGCTCGTCCGCACCCTCCTCATGCTTGTCGCGTTCAAGAGCCGCAGCGGGAAAGTTCACGGCGCGATCGTGGTCCTGTTCCTCGCGAACCTCGCGCTGCTCGCATTCCTGAACTTCCACACGATGCAGTGAGTTAACGGCTAACCGGCTGTTTACCGGTCCATTGACTCGCGCCCCGAGCTTGGCTGTTTCACTGGACGATGACACGCGCAGCCGGATTCACCCTCATCGCAGCCGCGGCCGCCTTGCTCGCAGGCTGCTCGACCTCGCCCAAGCCCCAGCTCGCCGAGGCGCCGCCGCCGGCGCCGGTTTCCGGGCTTCCCTATCTGTGGACGCTCGGCAACGCGCCGCAGGCGCACAAGGACATGGTCGCGACCTTCGGCAAGGTCGGCCTCAAGCCCGGGCAATATATGTGGGTGAGCTCGATCCCGAGCGAGGGCGAGACCCGCGTGATCATCGATCGGCTGACGCAGATGGGCTATGTCTACAAGGGCGACAAGCTGATCGGCGTCGCCACCGTCTCGACAGCAAGGCAGGGCCACATCACCCCGCTCGGCGAGTGGAAGATCCTCGAGAAGCGGCCTTTCTACCGGTCCAAGAAGTACGACAATGCGCCGATGCCGTGGATGGAGCGGATCGACGAATATGGGATCGCGCTGCACGGCGGCGGGACTCCCGGCTACCCTGAGAGCCACGGCTGCATCCACCTGCCGAACAAGTTCGCTGAGAAGCTCTACGGACTGACGAAGATCGGCACGAAGGTGGTGATCGAAGGCTAAGAAAAGGGGCGCGGCGGATTCGCTCCGGCCGCGCCCGTCTTATGGTCGAACTCAGCCGCGGCCGCGGCGGGTGCTCGCGCTGCTGTTGGTGCCGAGCGTCGCGTCGCCCATCGGATCGCCGTTGGTCTCGTCGGCCAGTCCCTCGGTCGCGACCTGGACCCCGCCTTCGGGGTCGTGCGACATGCCGCTGTTGGTCATGCCGGTGCGCAGCGGCTGGTAGTTCGCATGCCGCTGCTGCCGCCAGCTGTCGAAGTCCTGGTGGAAGCGCTGCTCGCGCTCGCGGCAATAATCCTCATAATCGCGGTCCAGCTCGCTCATGTGGCGTTCGCGCCAGCTGCGATAATGGTCGTCGGGGTGAGCGCTGAAGCTGCGGCGGCCTTCGCGATATTCGCCCGAGCCGCTGAAGCCGCCCTGCTCGCGTCCGCGGTCATAGTCGCCCCGGAAGCCGCCGAAGTCCTGCTGGCGGCCATAGCCGCGCTCGCTCCAGCGGTCCTCATCGGACCAGCCGCGCTCGCGCCCGCTGAACATTCCGCGGTCACGCTCGCGATCGCGGTCGCGCCAATGCTCGCCGCGCTCACGCGAGTCGCGGTCGCGCCAGCTGCGGTCGCGCTCGTCGCCGCGCTCGTCGCTGTCGCCGTGGATTCCGTAGCCGTCACCCAGATAGCCGTGCGCCATGTCCAGATCTCCTTTTTCTCGCCTGTCGTATCGAGGCCGTGGGGCCATGCCGGGTAAACGAACGGCAGCGCGGTTCGGATGCGCGCTCGCCGCAGCGGCGGGTGCGTTCAGCGCGGCAGCTGAGGCGGATGGACGGGCAGCCGCACGGTGGTGAGCAGCCCCGGCCGGTTGTCGTCGAGCACCAGCTCACCCTCGTGGAGATGCGCGATCGAGCGGGCGAGCGCGAGGCCCAGCCCCGCGCCCTCGTCCGAGCGGCTGGAATCGAGGCGCCCGAAGCGGCGCAGGGCCTCTTCGCGCCGCTCCCTCGGAATGCCCGGCCCGCGGTCTGCGACCTCGATCCGGATCTCCTTCTCGCCGGGCTTTACCCGCACGTCGATCTCACCCCCGCTGGACCCGTAGCGGATCGCATTCTCGAGCAGGTTGCTGAGTGCCTGGGCGAGAAGCTGGCGATGGCCGAACAGGGGCACCGGCCGGTCGGGACGGCGGAGGCGGAGCGTTGCCCCTCGCTCGTCGGCGAGCGGGTCGTACATTTCGGCAAGCTCGCCCGCGAGCTCGCCGACGTCGAACCAGGCGAACTGGTTGCGCCCCGTCAGCGCTTCGGAGCGGCTGATCTCGAGCACGGTGGTGAGGATGCGGATCAGCGCATCGGCGTTGCGCACGACATTGCCGAGCAGCTCCTCCTGCTCGGCGGGGTCGCTCGCCTCGGCGGCGGCATGGGCGGCGGCCCGAAGCCGGCTGGCAGGCGATCGCAGGTCGTGCGCGAGCGAATCGGTGAGGATTCGAAGCTCCTCCATCAGCGTGCTGATGCGGTCGAGCATCGCGTTGATCTGCATGCCGAGGCGGTCGAAGGAATCTCCGGCGCCGGACACCGGCACCCGCTGGCTGAGGTCGCGCGCGCTGATGCGGTTGGCGACGGCGGCGATATTGCCGATCCGCCGCGCGACATAATGGGCGAGGATGACGCCGCAGAAGAGGCCGAGCAGCCCCGCGACGATCAGCGCAAGCAGCAGGGAGCGTTCGAGCGTCGCGCGGAACGCCAGCCCCTCGCCGACCAGGCGCCCGCTGACCAGCCACTCGCCGGACTGGATGCGGTTGACGACGATCTGCGCCTGGTGCGGGCTCGGCTGGCCGCGAAGCCGGATCACCGCGCTCCGGTAGCCCTCCTGCAGCGACTGCACCGCCGGAGCCTGCGCGATATTGCCCTCGACCTCGTGGCCGCGCGAGTCGACCAGCGCCACCGCGGTTTGCGGGTCGGCATAGGCGAGCGTGTCGTCGATCGCTTCCACCAACGCCTTCTTGCCCCCAGTGCGATAGACGTCGGTCAGCACCTTCGCCTGCTCGGTCACCTGGCGATGCAGGCTCGCCACCGCCTCGTCGTGGGTGCGGCCGTAGATGAAGCCGATGACGGCGAGGTTGGACAGCAGCGCAAGCAGTCCTGCGAGCAGGGCGATGCGAAGCGTCGTGGGCACGAAAGGTTTGTACGCGCTCAGGCCGCGAGCATGTAGCCCGCGCCCCTCACCGTGTGCAGCAGCGGCTTCTCGAACCCTTCGTCGAGCTTGCGGCGGAGCCGGCTCACATGGACGTCGATGACATTCGTCCCCGGGTCGAAATGATAATCCCACACCTGCTCGAGCAGCATGGTGCGGGTGACGACCCGCCCCTCGTTGCGGGCGAAATATTCGAGCAGCAGATATTCGCGCGGCTTGAGGTCGAGCTTCCTGCCCGCGCGCTTCACCGTGCGCGAGAGCGGGTCGATCTCGAGGTCGCCGACGGTGAGCCGGTGGTCGGCGGGGCTGACCCGCGCCTCGCGCCGCCGCAGCAGCGCGTTCACGCGCGCCAGCAGCTCGGCGAAGGAAAATGGCTTCACCAGATAATCGTCCGAGCCGCACTCGAGCCCCTCGATGCGGTCGCCCACGGACGCCAGGGCGGAGAGGATGAGGACCGGCGTCTCGATCTTCGCTGCCCGGAGCGCGCGAAGGACCGAGATCCCGTCGAGGACCGGAAGCATGCGGTCCAGGATGATGAGGTCGAAGCTGCCGTCGGTGGCGCGGAACAGGCCGTCCTGCCCGTTCGTCGCCTGCTCGACGCTATGACCTTCCTGGCTCAGCCCCTTGGCGAGATAGGACGCGGTCTCGCGATCGTCCTCGACCAGCAGGATTTTGCGACCCATCGCCGTTCAACTCCCATCGTCGTCTGTAGCATGGAAGAGCTTCCGTACGGCGCTGGGAGGGAGTCGACCCGCAGCGCCGTACGGAATCGCTCCAGCTTACTTGGTCTTCTTGGCAGGGGCCGCAGTCTTGCTCGCCGAGGCCATCTTCTTGGTCGAGGACGCCTTGGTCGAGGACTTCTTCGCGTGATGGCGGCTCTTCTTCGCGTGATGCTTCGTCTTGCCGGAGGTCTTCGTCACGGTCGTCTTGGCGACCGTCGTGTTGCCCTTGGTCGAGACGGTCGTCGTCGCCTTGGTGTCGCCCGACTTGGTCGTCACGGTCTTGGTCGACGGCGTGGTTTTCGCCGTCGCCATGGCCGGGGTGGCGATGATCGCCAGCGCCGCGACCGAGCTAATCAGTTTGTTCATGGACTTTTCTCCTCGTCACCGGCGCGGGTTGCCGGCGATGGGGCTGTATCGGGGGGCAAATCTCAGCCCGGTGGAAGCAAGGTTAAATGCCGTTCATCGAAACGGACGCGCCCGGCGCGAGCAGGTGCTCCGCCGGGCGCTGCTTGAACGGGAAGGCCGCGATTAGTTGCTCTTCGGGGCCGGCTTTGCCGCCTTCTTCACCGACTTGGCGGGCTTGGTCGGCTTCGTCGGCTGGCTCGCGCTGGTGGCGGCCTTCGCGGCAGGGGCGGCGACGGCCGGCGCGGCAAGCATGCCGAGCACGGCGAAAGAAGCGATGAGGCTGCGTTTCATCTTGGTGTCACTCCATTGGAATTGAGCTCGGACTTGAGCCGCGGCGGGAGCTAGGGGGAGCGAGGTCTCAGCCGCGTTTCACCGCGATTAAAGCTTGTTCATCGCGCTCCCCGGCACGGCTTTGCCTCTTGCCGAGCGTCGCGCTAGGGTTTGCGCGCCGATGATCGCCCAGAAGACCCGCTACGCGCTGCGTTCGCTCCTCTTCCTTGCCGAGGAGCAGGGCGGCGCGCCGGTGCAGCTCGCGCGCATCGCCGAAACGCAGCGGGTGCCGCCCAAATATCTCGAGCTGATCATGCTCGACCTCAAGAAGGCCGGGCTGGTGAAGAGCGCGCGCGGGCCGAAGGGCGGCTACAAGCTCGCCCGGCCGCCGGAGCAGATTTCCTTCGGTGAGATCGTGCGCACGATGGAAGGACCGATCGCGCTGGTCTCCTGCGCCAGCGTCAATTTCTACGCGCCGTGCGGCGATTGTCATGACGAGGCGACGTGCGCGATCCGACGCGCATTTTCGATCCTGCGCGACCAGAGCACCGCCGTCCTCGACTCCATCTCGCTCGCCGAAGGCGCGCAGTGGGAGGAAAGGCTGGGCGTCCAGTAGGCGCCGCTATTTCGCTGCCAGCAATGGACTGGGCTGGCGAAGCTTTTCGTCGAACCGCGAGAAGCCGTCGCACGCATCGGGCATGTTCGTGCTTTTGCCTTCGGCAATCGCCGCCTGAAGATTGGCGATCGTTCGTCTCGCCACGTCGAGCACAGCATGCGTTTCATCGCCGGAATGCGCGAACGACAGCTCGTCCAGGAATCCGGCCGCAGTTTCAAGGTCGCTGACGGCATAATCGAGGCGACCGGCGCCCGCATAAGCGCAGGCACGGCGGATAAACGCCCAGGGGTAATCCGGCTGGGTTTTCAGCCCTTCCGTGAAGTCCAGGATAGCTTCGTCAAAACGGCCGAGCTTGGTGAGCGTCCAGCCGCGATGATAGTAGAATTTCATGCCGAGCTGGTCGGCAAACTCCTGCGGCAGGCTGTTCAGCAGATCGAGCGAACGTTCATAATCGCCCTTGGTTCGCGCCATTGCGGCGAGGCGGATGGTCAGCCGAAACTTCTCGTCAGGCCATTGTTCCAACGCAGCGCGATAGACTTTCTCGGCGGCCGCATAGTCACCGAGATGCTCGTAATCGAGTCCCTCGGAGATCCGCGCGTCGACATCGTCCGGCCGCAGGGCCGCGAGTTTTTCGTTGTCGGCGAGCGCGGCAGCCCAGAAGCGATCGGCATCGTGCCCGGCGGTGACTTCATCCGATGCGGCCTCGTCGTTCGCAGTCGCCCGGGTACGGCGGGCGATCGTTTCGACCGGCTTGGTCAGCCCCTTTGCCGAAAGCGCAAGCGTGAGATGCCTTATCGCCGCCGCCTCCTCCCCGATCCGAACCTCTGCCCAACCCAGCGCGACCGCCTCGACCGGGGCGGCAGCAAGCTGCCGGTTGCTCACGTGCCTTGGCGTGCAACTTCGCTTGGTCGTGAACGATTGTTCCTCGAGCCGTACCGAGCAGATTTGAAGGTCGAGCGTCGAGCCGTCGGGCGCCAGGCGGGCGGTGTAAGGATCGAAGGTGATCGTGACCGATCGGCCGCTTTCGTTCGACATCTTCAGGATGTCGAACAGCCTGTCGGACTCATCCGCATTTCCGGCCGGCAGGATGAAGCGCACATCCTCGTCCCAGGTCTTGAACCAGACCGAGCCTTCATCCGTGACCTGGCCGCTGTCGATCGGCGCCGCGGTCATGAACGGCTTCTCGGACGCTTGCGCAGGCGGGGCGGCAGCGCTTGCCGAGAGCATTAAAAGAGCCAGGAACAACATGCACTTCTCCCCCCGGAGAAGCACAGGCTAATAAGCGCGGTACCGCGTTACAATCGCTGTTATCGGAACAGTCCGACCTGGCGGTCGGCGGCGGTGGCGAGGGCGGTTACCGGCACATGCGCCTTCGCAGGCGCTGCTGCCGTCTGGATTCTCGGGACGTCGGGCCTGGCGAGCGCTGCGGTAGGCACAGCGAGAAGTGCGGCCAGAAGAACGTCGCCCACCAATTGGCGGTCGATCATCATCAACTCCACGTCTTTCACGCGGGCGCACCCGCGCACTTGACTGCTGGACGAGTGATACGGCTGTAAAGTTCCCGATGTTACGGGTGCGCAACATGGCCCCACTGGCGGTACGAGGGACGCGCGGCTAGAAGCCGCCGCCATGTCGACCTTCACTATCGACACGAGCACCAGCCGGGCGACGCCGTCGCCGGTCCCGGGCAAGCGCATGACGGCGCCGTCGATCCGCGCCCGCAAGGCGGCGGACGCGAACGGCTACCGGACCGAGCAGCCGATCGTCATGCTCACCGCCTACACGATGCGCATGGCGCAGCTGCTCGATCCGCATTGCGACGTGCTTCTCGTCGGCGACAGCCTGGGCCAGGTCATCTACGGCCTCCCGTCGACGATCCCGGTGACCATGGAGATGATGTGCGCGCACGGAGCGGCGGTCGTCCGTGGCAGCTGGCACGCACTCGTCGCCGTCGACATGCCGTTCGGAAGTTATGAGGGATCGCCCGAGAAGGCGTTCGAATCCGCGGCGCGGATCATGAAGGAGACGGGCTGCGCGGCAGTGAAGCTCGAGGGCGGCGAGGCGATGGCGCCGACCATCGACCTCCTGACGCACCGCGGGGTGCCCGTGATCGGCCATGTCGGCCTCACTCCCCAGGCGGTCAACGTGCTCGGCGGCTACGGCGCGCGCGGCCGCGAAGAGCGCGAAGCCGAAAAGATCATCGCCGACGCGAAAGCCGTCGCGGATGCAGGCGCCTTCTGCATCGTCGTCGAAGGCGTGATCGAGGAGATCGCGACGCGGATCGCGCAGGAGGTCCACGCGCCGATCATCGGCATCGGCGCTTCGGCGGAGTGCGACGGACAAGTGCTCGTGATCGACGACATGCTCGGCATGTTCGAGCGCACGCCGCGCTTCGTGAAGCGCTATGACGATCTTGCGACCCGCATCGCGGATGCCGCCCGCACCTACGCCGAGGAAGTGCGTGCGCGCAGCTTCCCGACCGCCGACCAGACCTACCGGCCGAAGCCCCAATCCTAACCCAGGTAAGTAGCGGGCGCGTTCTTCCGGCGTAGTGGGCGCTCATGCCACGCTACCGAATCCGCATGACCAATTCCGAGTTCGAAAGCGTCGACGAGGCCGATTATCCCTCGCTCGAAGCCGCGCGCAGGGCGGCGGTGGCGACCGCGTCCAGGGTCGTTGCGGAAGCGATCGCGTCGGGTGCGCCGAACTCGTCCGTCGAGGTTCAGATCGACGAAGACGGCGAGATGGTGGCGAGAAACGTGGTGACGCTCAGCGTATCCGACCTTAGTGGCGGCGAGGCAGCGATTCCCGACGGCGTCTGAGCAGTGTGAAGATCCTGCGCCGTCCTGTCGCGTAGCTGGCCACGCGATCCAGGCAGGTGTCGATGATCGAAGCGCATCTGAAGAAGCTCCGCGCGAGGGACGATCTCAGCAACGCGGAGGAGGAGGCGGTGCGCTCGCTGGTCTCGGAAGTGGTCGAGGTGCAGCAGGATCGCACCGTCATTCGCCACGACCAGGACCTCCACAATTCCACCATGCTTCTCTCGGGCTGGCTGGCTCGCGCGAAGGACCTGCCCAACGGCCAGCGGCAGCTCGCCGAGCTCCATGTCGCGGGCGACTTCGCCGACCTCCACAGCTTCACGCTCAAATATCTCGACCACGACGTGATTTCGCTCACGCCGTGCCGCCTGGCGCTGGTGCCGCATGAGCGCCTGCGCGAGGTGATGGAGCGCTTCCCGCATCTCGCGCGGCTCTACTGGCTGATGACCAACATCGACGCGGCGATCCAGCGCGAATGGACATTGTCGGTCGGAAGCCGGACCGCGATCTCGCGCATGGCGCATCTCTTTTGCGAAATGAACGTGCGGCTCGGAATCGTCGACCTCGCGGTGGGCAACAGCTACGATTTCCCGCTGACCCAGACGGAGCTGGGCGAATGCCTGGGACTCACATCGGTGCACGTGAACCGCACGCTGCAGGAGTTGCGGCGAAGGGGGCTGATCGACCTCGAGGGGCGGCGGCTGTGGATCCACGACCTCGAAGCGCTGAAAGAGGTGGCGTCCTTCGACGAACGCTACCTGTACGTCCAGAAGCGGCACCGCTAGCCCCTTTGCCTTTCGCGCCGTAGCGGCTAGACGAGCCGCCGCCAGCTTCCGTTCATCTCGGGTGGGGAAGGGGAGCGATCGGCAAGAGGAATCCCTGGCAAGCGGACTGAGGAACGTCTTTGGCGCAACCCCCGGACATTACGGAAACCTTTGTCAAAGAGGTCGACGAGAACCTGCGGCGCGACCGCATCCGCGACTTCTTCAAGGAGAATAGCGCCTGGCTGATCGGCGGCCTGGTCCTGTTCCTTGCCGCCTGCGGCGGGATCATCTGGTACCAGCAATACCGCCAGCAGCATGCCGAATCCCAGGTCGAGGAGCTGGCGCAGATCTACAAGGACATCGGCGTCGGCAACACGTCGAAGACTGCGCAGCAGCTCGACGATTTGTCGAACAGCGGGAGCAAGGGCGTCCGCGCGACGGCGCTGTTCACTCGCGCCGCCTTCGCCATCCAGCAGAACGACACCAAGCTCGCGATCGCGACCTACGGGAAGATCAGCGACGACAGCTCGCTGCCCCAGCCGTACCGCGACGCCGCGCTGATCCGCCAGACCGCGCTCGAGTTCGACACGCTGAAGCCGGACCAGGTGATCGCGCGCCTCGAGCCGCTCGCAAAGCCGGGCAATGCCTGGTTCGGAACCGCCGGCGAGATGACCGCGCTGGCGCTGATCAAGGCGGGCAAGAAGGAGCAGGCGGGGCAGCTGTTCGCCAGGCTCGCCAAGGACCAGAGCGTGCCCGAGTCCATCCGCAACCGGGCGATCCAGATTTCCGGCAGCCTCGGCGCCGACGCGAGCACGGCCATCGGCCCACAGGCGCAGTAGGACAAGAATGACGAAATCCAGGAATTTTACCTTCGCACTGCTGATCGCGGCAGCGCTGGCTTCGGGCGGATGCAGCCTGTTCAAGAAGGGTCATCGGCCGGAGACTCCGGTCCTCGGCCAGCGCATCCCGGTGCTGACGAGCGAGAACGACGTCGCCGTCGATCCCGCGACGCGCGCTCTTCCGTTCAGTCTGCCGCCGGCCAACCCGAACCCCGCCTGGACCGAGTCCGGCGGGAGCGCGAGCAACTCGATGGGTCACCTCGCCCTCGGCAATGCGCTGCAGCCTGCATTCACCGTCCAGGCCGGCCGCGGAACCAGCCCGACGGCGCGTCTCGCCGCGCCGCCGATCGTCGCCAACGGCCGCGTCTACACGATCGACACTTTGGGTGCGGTGCGCGCGTTCGATGCCAAGAACGGCGCAATGTACTGGGCCAGCCAGACGCCCTACGAGGAGAGGAGCAACACCCCCTCCATTTACGGCGGCGGAATCGCCTATGATAACGGCCGCATCTTCGCCACAAACGGCCTCGGCTTCGTCTCCGCGCTCAGCGAGCAGACCGGCGGCATCCTGTGGAAGGTTCGCCCAGGCGGCCCTCTGCGCGGCGCGCCGACGGTCGCCAACGGCGCGGTCTATGTGATCAGCCAGGACAACCAGATCTACTCGCTCAAGGAAGAGGACGGCTCGACCAACTGGTCCGCGGCCGCCTCGCTGGAAATCGCGGGCATCTTCGGCGCCGCTTCGCCGGCGGTCGGCCAGGGCACCGTCGTGGCGGGCTTCTCGTCGGGCGAGCTCAACGGCTACCGTTACGAGAACGGCCGGCAGGTGTGGCAGGACACGCTGCAGCGGACCAGCATCCGCACGAGCGTCTCATCTCTTTCCGACATCGATGCCGACCCGGTGATCGACAGCGGACAGGTGTTCGCGATCGGCGCCGGCGGCCGCATGGTCGCGCTCGACATCGTCTCGGGCCAGCGCATGTGGGAGCTCAACATGGCGGGGATTTCGACGCCCTGGGTCGCGGGCGACTGGGTGTTCGTCGTCACCAGCGACGCGAAGCTCGTCTGCATCTACCGGCAGAACGGTCACATCCGTTGGATCAACCAGCTGCCGCAGTTCGAAAATCCCAAGTCCAAGAAGGGCGACATCGACTATTCGGGCCCGGTGCTTGCCGGCAATCGCCTGATCCTGACGGCTTCGAACGGGCAGGTGATCCAGCTCGATCCGGCGACCGGCAACTATCTCTCGCAGTTCAGCGTCGGCGCGCCGGTCAGCCTTCCGCCCGTGGTCGCGGATTCGACGCTCTACATCTACGACGACGACGCGCGGCTGCACGCCTACCGCTAGGGGTCGCAGCGCCGCTCAGGCGCTGCTATCGCCATCGCCATGCCCATTCCGACCGTCGCGATCGTCGGCCGGCCCAACGTCGGCAAATCCACCCTCTTCAACCGCCTCGTCGGCAAGCGCCTCGCGCTGGTCGACGACCGGCCCGGAGTGACGCGCGACCGGCGTGAAGGCGACGCGTCGCTGCTCGGACTCGACTTCCGGGTGATCGACACCGCGGGCTTCGAGGACGAGGATCCGCATACCCTCCCCGGCCGGATGCGGCAGCAGACCGAGGCCGCTGTTCGGGAAGCCGATGCCGCGCTGTTCCTGATCGACGCGCGCGAAGGGCTCACTCCGCTCGACGAGGAAATCGGCCGCTGGCTGCGCGTCGAGAGGACGCCGGTGATCATCGTCGCCAACAAGGCGGAAGGGAATGCCGGCGAAAGCGGCATCCTCGATGCCTATCGGCTCGGCCTTGGTGAACCGGTGGCGATCAGCGCCGAGCACGGCGAAGGCGTCGCCGACCTCTTCCAGGCCCTCCAGCCGCTCGTCGAAGGGAAGCAAGCGCAAGAGCAAGACGAAGATCCTGGCGAAGGAGCGCCGCTCAAGCTGGCGATTGTCGGTCGGCCGAACGCGGGCAAGTCCACATTGGTCAACACGATGCTCGGCGAGGAGCGGATGATCACCGGCCCCGAAGCCGGGATCACGCGCGATTCGATCAGCATCCCGTGGGAATGGGACGGCCGTCCCGTCCAGCTCGTCGACACCGCAGGCCTGAGGAAGCGGGCCAAGATCGACGACAAGCTCGAGCGCCTCTCCGCCGCCGACACCAAGCGCGCGCTCGACTATGCCGAAGTCGTGGTCCTGCTGCTCGATGCGACGCGCGGGCTCGAGTCCCAGGACCTGAAAATCGCGAGCCAGGTGATCGAGGAAGGACGCGCGCTGATCATCGCGGTCAACAAGTGGGACGTCGCGGAAAACGCGTCCTCGCTGTTCAACGGCATCAAGGGAGCGCTCGCCGAAGGGCTTGCGCAGCTCCGCGACGTGCCGCTGCTCACCGTCTCTGCGAAGACGGGCAAGGGGATCGACATGATCCTCAAGGTCGCGTTCGAGCTGCGCGAGGCGTGGAGCAAGCGCGTCCCTACGGGCGAGCTCAACCGGTGGTTCGAAAGCGCCATCGACGCCAACCCGCCGCCGGCCCCGAAGGGCCAGCGGATCAAGCTGCGCTATATCACGCAGGTGAAGACGCGCCCGCCCAGCTTCGTGGTGTTCGGCAATCGCCTCGAAGAGCTGCCGGAGAGCTACCGCCGGTACCTGCTGAACGCGATGCGGCGGGACCTGGAGCTCGGCCCGGTCCCGCTCCGGCTCGATTTCCGCGGCCGCTCCAATCCCTTCGACCGCAACCGCCGCTAAGGAGAAATTTACCGTTCGGCCCGTAATTCTCGGGCTGTGGAACCACGGCCGGATCGTCCGGCCCGTTGAGGAGCTTTGGTGTGAGCGGCGAGGCTCGGGACATCGTCGACTGGGGGCATTTCGAGAAGAGCCGGGCGGAGCTCGGCCCTGGGTTCATCCGAATCCTCAGCTATTTCAAGGAAGATGGCGTCAAGTCGATCGCGCAGATCGAGGACGCGATGCACAGCCAGAACACCGCCGCGCTCGTCATCCCCGCGCACACCCTGAAGGGCGAATCGCGCCAGCTCGGCGCGGAACCGCTCGCCAAGATCGCGGAATTAATCGAAACGACGGCGCGCCTGTGCGTCGAGACCCACCGCTTCCCTGACGAGCTCGTCCCGCAGGTGGTGGAGCTGAAGCGGCTGTTCAACCAGACCGTGGACCTGTTCGACAAGGCGACCAACCCGCTGGTCAGCCGCTCGGCGCCCGTCGGGTTCGGGCGCAAGGTCAGCAACCAGGGATTCGGGCGGATCTAGTCTTCGTCGTCGGCCGGCTCGGATTGGAGCTGGACGTAGTTCTGGATTCCCATCCGCGCGATCATCTCGAACTGGGTTTCGAGCATGTCGACGTGATGCTCCTCGGTCGAGAGCACGTCGGTAAAGAGATCACGGCTGACGAAGTCGTTGACGCTTTCGCAATAGCGCGCGCCCTCGCGATACATCTGCACGGCCTCCAGCTCGGCCTCGAGGTCCGCCTTCAGGATCTCCTCGACATTCTCGCCGATCCGCAGCCGGCCGAGCGCCTGGAAGTTGGGGAGCCCGTCGAGAAACAGGATACGTTCCGCGAAGCGGTCGGCGTGTTTCATCTCGTCGATGGATTCCTGGCGCTCGAACTCCGCGAGCTTCTTCACGCCCCAATTGTCGAGCAGCCGATAGTGCAGCCAATATTGGTTGATCGCCGTGAGCTCGGCCTTCAGCGCTTCGTTGAGCAGCTCGACTACCTTGGGGTCGCCCTTCATGCCGATCCTCCCGCGTGGCGCAGCGGCCATGCGTCGGAGCGGCGGCTCAGGTCAAGTCAGGCGACGGCCCGGAGCTTCGGCCGTTTGGGGAGCTCCTCGTCTATGAGCTCCTGCGCATAGTCGAGGCAGCAACCGCACTGCGGCTCGCAATCCATCGTCGCATAGGCCGCTTCGGCCGTGCGTGCGCCTTTGCGGGCCGCGGCGCGAATCTCATCCTCGCGGATGACGTTGCAGGAACAGACGATCACGTGCGGCTATATACCGATAATGCGACTTATTCGCAACTACTTGCCGCGCCGCATCAGGCGCGCATGCTGTACTTGCCGAACGACATCAGAACTCCGGCGTCAGTTCGCCCCCCATCAGCTTGGGGAGAAATTCTTCGTGCGCCGCGCGGAGGTCTGACAGGGAGACGGCCTGCGACGCACCCGTCTTGCTCGACCTCATGACGATCGCGTCGCCCCCAGTCGTGCCGATGTCTATCGCAAAGATCTGCGCGGCATTGGCAATGGCGCGGACAGCTTCGGGCGATCGGGTGGTCACGAGCATGCGGCCCTGGTCTTCACCGAAAAGGACCGCTGCGGGATTTGACGCCGTAGGCAGCTTGACTTCGGCGCCAATGCTGCCGGCGAGCGCCATCTCCGCGATGGCGACCAATGCCCCGCCGTCGCTGACGTCGTGCACCGCGGTGACCTTGCCGCTGGCGATGAGATCGCGAACGAGCGTGCCGAGCCGGCGCTCGACCGCCAGATCCACGGGCGGCGGAACCCCCTCGCGGCGGCCGTGGCAGACCTCGAGCCACAGCGACTGGTCGACGTGTCCCGTCGAGTGGCCGAGCAGCACCAGTGTTTCGCCTTCGTCCTTGAACGCGATGCTTGCCGATTTCTGCCAGTCGTCGAGCAGCCCGACGCCGCCGATTGCGGGCGTGGGCAGGATGGCGAGGCTGCTCCCGTCCTCGTTCTTCGTCTCGTTGTAGAGCGACACGTTGCCGCTCACGACGGGGAAGTCGAGCGCTTCGCAGGCCTCGGCCATGCCCTGGAGGCAGCCGACGAACTGGCCCATGATCTCGGGCCGCTGCGGGTTGCCGAAATTGAGGCAGTTGGTGATCGCGAGCGGCCTCCCGCCGACGGCGCACAGGTTGCGATAGGCTTCCGCGACCGCCTGCTTGCCGCCCTCGACGGGGTCCGCGTAGCAGTAGCGCGGGTTGCAATCGGTCGTAATTGCGAGCGCCTTTTTCGAGCCGTGGACGCGAACGACGGCCGCGTCCCCGCCCGGCCGCTGGACCGTGTCGGCGCCGACCGACTGGTCGTATTGCTCCCAGATCCACCGCCGGCTGGCGAGATTGGGCGAGCCCATGAGCTTGACGAGGTCGGCGGCGACGTCGCTGCTTTCCGGAATGTCGCTCAGCGGCCGCGGCGGCTGCGGGATCGTAAAGGGCCGCTCGTAACAGGGCGCCTCGTCCGCCAGCGGACCGAGCGGGATGTCGCACACGACCTCGCCGTTGAACTCGAGCACCATGTGGCCGGTGTCGGTGACCTCGCCGATGACCGCGAAGTCCAGCTCCCACTTGCGGAAGATCGCCTCGGCCTCGGCCTCGCGGCCCGGCTTCAGCACCATCAGCATCCGCTCCTGGCTCTCCGAGAGCATCATCTCGTAGGGCGTCATGCCTTCTTCGCGGCACGGCACCTTGTTCATGTCTAGGCGGATGCCCGCGCCGCCCTTGGACGCCATCTCGACGGAGGAGGAGGTGAGGCCGGCCGCGCCCATGTCCTGGATGGCGACGATGGCGTCGGTCGCCATCAGCTCGAGGCAGGCCTCGATCAGCAGCTTCTCGGTGAACGGGTCGCCGACCTGGACGGTGGGCCGCTTCTCCTCGCTGTCCTCGTCGAAATCGGCGCTGGCCATGGTCGCGCCGTGGATGCCGTCGCGCCCGGTCTTCGATCCGACATAGACGATCGGATTCCCGATGCCGGTCGCGGCCGAGTAGAAGATCTTGTCCGTCCTTGCTACGCCGACGGTCATCGCGTTGACCAGGATGTTGCCGTCGTAGGCTGCGTCGAAATTGACCTCGCCGCCGACGGTGGGGACGCCGACGCAATTGCCGTAGCCGCCGATGCCCGCGACGACCCCCGCGACAAGGTGCCGCGTCTTGGGGTGATCGGGCCGGCCGAAGCGCAGCGCATTCATGTTGGCGACGGGACGCGCGCCCATGGTGAACACATCGCGCAGGATGCCGCCGACGCCGGTCGCCGCCCCCTGGTAGGGCTCGATGTACGAAGGGTGGTTGTGGCTCTCCATCTTGAAGATGGCGGCATCGCCGTTGCCGATGTCGATGACGCCGGCATTCTCGCCCGGCCCCTGGATCACCCACGGCGCCTTGGTCGGCAGCTTCTTGAGATGGACGCGCGAGCTCTTGTAGCTGCAATGCTCCGACCACATCACCGAGAAGATGCCGAGCTCGACCAGGTTCGGCTCGCGGCCGAGGGCCTTCAGGATGCGGCTGTATTCCTCTTCGCTGAGCCCGTGCTCGGCGACCATTTCAGGAGTGATGCGGGAAGCTTCCAGAACGTCCATGGGCGCGGCTCCTAGCCGCGTGCGTCCGCACCGTCCACGCTCTGCGGCCGTCAGATGTCGTGGCGCGCGAACTTCTCACCGGAGAAGATGAAGGTCTGCGGCCGGCCGTCGATGAAATTGGCGAAGGAGCCGCGCTCGGGCGACCAGCTCTCGTCGCCGACGCGCCACAGGTTGGGACCGATCGGCTGCATCGGCACCTCGGTTCCCAGCCACAGCCGCCCGCCGCGC
Organism: Bacillota bacterium; assembly: GCA_050261135.1. Classification (GTDB taxonomy): domain Bacteria; phylum Pseudomonadota; class Alphaproteobacteria; order Sphingomonadales; family Sphingomonadaceae; genus Sphingomicrobium. The sequence goes on along the minus strand of JBLNCZ010000015.1, from coordinate 37,123 downwards.
TCCACGACAGGCGCGAGGCCGAGCCATGGGCTGTCGTTCACGTAGCGGCCGGCGAGCTTCGCAAGCTCCGGATTGGAGGCGGGCACCTTCGCGCTAGTGACGGCGCGAACATAGCTGTTGGGCCCCCAGCTTGCCGCGGTGACTGCACTTCCCTTGCGCTCGAACATCAGAGTGAAGGCGCGGAAGGACGGATGGGTCGTCCGGAAGAAGTATCCGCCCCAGGGCTGCAGCGGCGCCGACTGGCCGTCGGCAACGATGGTCAGCGGATTGCCGGCACGGACCTCGAACGATCCCGCCGGGCCGGCGTAGGAGCCGACATAGGCGGCGCCGCCGGTGAATGGCACGCCGAGCGCCGGCGGAGTGGGAAGCGGCCGGCCGGCGGCCGCATTGGTCAGCGCATCGACCGCGAAGCGCGTCAGCAGCCGCGGCCGGTACTCGGCAAAGGCGCTGATCGTCGAGCTCGCGAACGCGCCGGCCCCGCTCGCCACGTCGACGTGGAAGGACGAAGCGAAGCTCACCATTCCGCCGGTGTGGTGGAGGTAGGATCGTCCGTCGTTGCCGACGTGCATCAGCCCATTGCCGTAGCTCATCGCGTGGTCGTCGCTCGGGACCGCATGGGTCGCATAGGCGCGCGCCTGCTCGGGCGTCAGGCCGACGCTGCCGCGCCCCTGCGCGGCGTTGGCGAGGTTGCGCATCCAGGCGAACATGTCCTCCGCCGTCGACGCGACGCTTCCTGCGCCTTCGGTCACGTCGACCCACGCAGCAGGCGCAAGCGGGACGCCGATCGCGAACGGCAGCTCGTCCGCGGCCTCATAGCCCTGCGCATAAAGCGTGCGCTCGTGCGCGACGATCGCGCCGTGCGACCGGCGCATCTTGAGCGGCGTGAAGATTCGCTCGGCGAAGAGGCGGTCGAGCGGCTTGCCCCCGACATGCTCGGCGAGCTTGCCGAGGATCGCATAGCCGGTGTTCGAATAGGACCAGTGCGTGCCCGGCGCGAAGCCGGTCCACAGGCCTCCCTCTGCGAACATCGGCGCTCCGTCCGGCAGCCCTGCCGTATGGTCGAGCAAATTCTGGATCGTGATCGCATTGCCGCTCGGCAGCGGGATCTCGGGGAGCAGGTCCGACAGGCGCTGCTTGAGCGAGAAGCGGCCCTCGGCGGCGAACTGGTGGATCAGGTTCGCGGTCATCGACTTGCTGATCGAGCCGATCTGGAACAGCGTGTCGGGCGTGATCGGCGTGCGCGCGTCGGCGTTCGCATAGCCGAAGTTCATCACCGTCCCGAACCCGTCGGGCATGCTGAGCCCGAGCGTCATCCCAGGCAGGCGGAAATGGTCGACATGCGCCTGGCCGTAGGCGCGGATCGCGGCGAGCGCGGCGGCGAGCTTGGGGTCCTGGGCACGCGCGGGCACCGCAAGCTGGCTGCCGAGCGCAACGCTCAGCGCTCCACCGGTGAATGCGCGCCTTGTGATCAACATTGGAAGAATCCCTCTGCGGCCGCTGTGGGAGGGCCGCAGAGGGTTAGTCAAGCTCGGGTCAGGCGTTGCAGGTCTGTGACGAGTGGCCCGGGACGGCGATCCTGGCGCTCGACGATGTCGGCGAGCCTTCGACCGAATAGCCGCCTTCGGCGGTCATCGGCTTGCCCGGCTCGGCCGCGGTCACCTGCACCGGCGCTGCGGCGCTATCCTTGCCCACATGGACGTTGGCCGACTTGTTGTCGGACAGATAATCGACCGTCACGACGCTATTGTCGGCGCAGCGATAAAGCTTGGTCGAGATGATCGCAGGCGGCAGCGCCACCGGCGCGTTGACGGCGGCATTGGCGTCGGCGTCGGCGGGCGGGCCGCCGGCGACGATCGTGTGGTCTTGCTTGTTGCAGCCGGCTAGCGCTGCGGCGGCGGCAAGCGTGATGAGCAGGGGAGTGCGAGTCATGCCTTGCCCCTTTGCGGCCAGAACAACATGCGTCAAGCCGCCTGCTTGCATATTGTCGAACTGAGACATACGCTTCGTCGATCAATGGCGCATCAGGCTGGGAGCAGCGCGCAGCGCATTCGCATCGGATTGACCGGCCTCGCCTTCGCGTTCCTTCTGGTGCTCCTCGGCTCGATCATCAGCCGCTCGAGCCATGACGAGCCCTCGAACGCGGCCGCCCAAGTGACGACCAACGAGCCGAGCGAACCGCTGGCCGAGGTGGGTGTCGCTCCGGGGGGTTCGGACGACAGCACGAACAACAGCGCCGCGAAGAAGAAATGATCCCCGGGCGCCGCGCAGCGCTCCTGTTCCTTCTCGCCGCCATTCTCGTCGCCATCGGCGGATTTGCGCTTTCGCGCAGCGGCAGTCCGCAGCCGCTGCCGGCGCGGGCGGAGAACGAGCGCCCGAAACTGCTGCTGCTCACCAGCCTCCCGCTTGTCTTCGGCGAGGGCTTTTCGCTCCACGACAACGGTTCGGCGGCCCTGAAAGCGCTGGAGACGCGCTATCGGGTGGTCCCGATCAGCGTCGCCGAGCCGGCCGAGCTTGCAAAGGGGCGGTTGCTGTTGATGGCCCAGCCGCGGGCGCAGCCGGCCGAGGACCTCGTGGCGCTCGACGAATGGGTGCGCGCCGGCGGGCGCCTCCTCCTGCTCGCCGACCCGATGCTCGAATGGCCGAGCGAACGCCCGCTCGGGGATGCGCTCCGCCCCGTAATGATGTTCGCGGACACGGGGCTGCTCGCCCATTGGGGGCTGCGGCTCGACAGCCCCGAGCGGCGCGGGGAGAGCGAGGCAAGTCTCGGCCGGTACAAGGTCCTGACACTCTCCCCGGGCCAGCTCTCCGGCGGCTGCGCAATCAGCAACGATCGCCTCGAGGCGGACTGCCGGATCGGCAAGGGCCGCGCGATCGTGCTGGCCGATGCCGATTTCCTTGCCGGCGACCGGCTGGGCGATGACGCGGCCCACAATCTCGACGGCCTCCTCGAAGAGCTTGCCCGGCTCGAACAGCCGATTCGCTAAATCACAGACTTATCCACAACGGAGGGACGCCGGAACAAGGTTGGAACATCCCCACAGGAAGGAACGGAAAAGCCGCGGAAATCCGCCGCTTTCCATTAATTCCCATCAAATCCCACAAAATCCCATTGTATCCCGCAACTCGTTGAGTTACCTACAGGAGTGTAGCGCGGGGGGCTGACCCGTTGATTCGAAGCTGACGCGGCGCGCGTGACGACGCGCGATTCCGCGAACGGTGCCGCTTGCGCTGCGAAGGGGAGTGAAGGTGGCGCTAGAGCATCTGTTTCAGGGCAGCGCGCTGAACGCGGTCGACGGAAAGGGCCGCGTCTCCATTCCCGCATTCCTCCGCTCCGTCATCGAACGCCGCGGCGACGCGCGCACCATCGTCCTTGCCAAGCACGAGGCCTTCCCCTGCCTCAGCGGCTACGATCCCGGCTACGCGGCGCTGAAGCACGCCAAGCTCGAGCGGCTGCTCGAGAAGGAAGAGACAAACCCCGACGCGCAGCTCGAATATCAGCAGCGCAACCTCATGGCTTTCGCCGCTACCGAGGAAGTCCCGTACGACAGCTCCGGCCGCATCCTCATGCCCCCGATGATGCGCCGGAAGGGCGAGATCGCCGATCTCGCCCTGTTCCTCGGTACCGGCGAGACGTTCCAGATCTGGAACCCGGACCTTCTTTTGAAGGATCCGCGCATCCCCGACGACCTCAAGGACATCGCCCGCTTCCGCCTCGAAGAGCGGAGGGCGTCATGACCAGCACCGGTGCGAACACGGCCCCACATGTGCCGGTGCTGGTCAGTGAAGTGATCGACGCGCTTGCCATCCGTGAGGGCGACACGCTCGTCGACGGCACATTCGGAGCGGGCGGCTACACGAAGGCCATGCTCGCGGCGGGGGCGGGACGAGTGATCGGCTTCGATAGGGACCCCGAAGCCGTCGAAGCTGGCAGATCACTCGTCCCGGACCCGCGCCTGACGCTCGTCGAAGAGCGCTTCAGCCAGATGGACCGCGTGCTCGAGGAGCGCGGGATCGGCCAGGTCGACGCCATCGCTCTCGATATCGGCGTCAGCTCGATGCAGATCGACCGTGCCGAGCGCGGCTTCTCGTTCCAGGCCGACGGGCCGCTCGACATGCGCATGTCGAAGTCGGGCCTGACCGCCGCCGAATATCTGAACACGGCCGAGGAGGCCGAGATCGCCCGGGTCCTGCGCGACTATGGGGAGGAGCCGCGCGCCCGGGCGATCGCTCGCGCCATCGTTGCCCAGCGCCCCATCGAGCGCACGTCCGAGCTGGCAGCAATCGTGCGCCGCGCGGCGGGCTTCCGGCCGGGCCAGAAGAGCGACCCGGCGACCCGCACCTTCCAGGCCATCCGCATCCATCTCAATTCCGAGCTCGACGAGCTCGAACAGGGGTTGGCTGCGGCCGAGCGTTCCCTTCGCCCCGGCGGACGCTTGGCCGTAGTCACGTTCCACAGCCTCGAGGACCGTATCGTCAAGCGCTTCTTCCGCGAACGCAGCGGAGGGACTCCCGCCGGTTCGCGCCACCGTCCCGCGCTTGTCGACCCGACCGAACCCACGTTCGAGCGGGTCGCCAAGCCGGTTTCCCCGACGGAGCGCGAGCTGGCGGCGAACCCCCGGGCGCGTTCGGCGCGGCTCAGAAGCGCGGTCCGCACCAACGCTCCAGCCCGGAAGGGAAGCCTGCAATGAGCACTCGCAGCTTCGGCTCGCTGTTCATGGTCGCCAGCTGCGCCGGCGCGGCACTCAGCTGCTATCTCGTTTCGCTCCGCGTCGCTTCGGAGCGCGCGGCGCTCGAGCAGGTCGAGGCGAAAATCGTCTCGACGCAGAGCGACCTTCGGCTGCTCCAGACCGAGATCGGAACGCGCGGACGCCTGTCGCAGCTCGAGCGCTGGAATGCCGGCGCGTTTGAGCTCTCTGCGCCGGCTGCCACGCAGTTCGTGCCGAGCAGCTTCGAGCTCGCCAAGCTCACGCGGCCCGAGCCCCAGGCCGACTTCCAGGCCCCGGTCGTGCTCGCATCCGCTCCCGCTCCGCAGAAGCCGCAGATCGGCGCTCCCGCGACCGACGAAGCCGGTGCGCCGGCCTCGGCCAATCCGGCGGCATATCTGCATGAGGCAAGTTTGAAGACCGAGACGCGCGAGGTCCCGGCAGAGAAGGTCGTTGCAACGCCCCGCACGGCTGAAACGAAGTCCGTGGACAAGCCGGTTACGGCGGCGAAGCCGGCGCCTTTCGAGTCCGCGGATAAGCCGGGCCTCGCGGCCGCCAAATCTCAGCCTGCAAAATCGCCTTCGGCGCACGCCGCCGGGGCGGCCGCGCCCGCCCAAAAGAAATCCGTGGATAAGCTTGCACTTGCGCCGGCCAAGCCGGTGACAAAGCGGGTGCAGGTTGCGAAGGTCGATCCGCTTGCGCCGCTGCCGGCCAGGCATTCAGGCAAAACCAAGGACGCACCTACCGGCCGATGAACGCTCCGCAGCCCGCTCTCGTCGCGCCCCGGCCCGAGCGGCTCCGACTCGTCGGCCAGCGGCGTCAAATGCTCGCCGTGATGCACCAGCGTCTGATGTTCGGCATGCTGGTGTATGCCGGGCTGATCGCGCTGATTGCGCTGCGGATCCTCTACCTCGCGGCCTTCGGTGACCATGCCGGCGCCAAGCAGGGACTGACCGCGCTCGTTCCCGACCGCGGCGACATCCTCGACCGCGACGGCCAGCCGCTCGCCCGCACCATCGATGCCTGGACCATCGCCGTTCACCCGAACAAGGTGATCGGCGACAAGCTCGCGCTCGCGCAGAAGCTCGCCCAGTTGATGCCCGAGCATTCGGCGGCCGAATATTTTGGCCTGCTCCGCTCGGGCAAGCCGTTCATCTATCTCCGCCGCCGTGCCTCTCCCGAGCTGGTCGAAGCGGTCAACGCCATCGGTGAGCCGGGTGTCGCGATCGAGCGCGAGCCCGACCGGCTTTATCCGCAGACCACGCTCGCCGCGCATGTGCTCGGCTTCACCGACATCGACGGCAAAGGCGCGGCGGGCGTCGAACGCGCGTTCGATTCCTACCTCTCCGACCCGCGCACCCGCGGCAGGCCGCTCGTCCTCTCCATCTCCAGCCGGGTCCAGCAGGCGCTCGAGGCGGAGCTCGACGAAGCGCGCCAGCATTTCTCGGCCATCGGCGCCGCGGGCGTCGTCATGGACGTGCACACCGGCGAGATCCTCGCCATGACCTCGCTGCCGAGCTTCAACCCGAATGCGCCGGGGCAGAGCGGCCCCGACCAGCTCTTCAACCGCGCCACGCTGGGTGTTTTCGAGCTCGGCTCGACCTTCAAGCCGTTCACGCTGGCGATGGCGATGGACTCCGGCGTCGTTTCCGGCCCCGGCCAGATCTACAATTGCCCCGACGTGCTGCCCGCCTACGGGCACCTCGTCCACGACACCCATCCGTTCGGCCGCCGCTGCTCGGTCGCCGAGATCATGATGGAAAGCTCGAACATCGGAATGGCGCAGATGGCCGACCAGCTCGGCACCGCGCGCCAGAAGGCCTGGCTCAAGAAGATGGGCTTCCTCGACAAGGCGGAGATCGAGCTCAAGGAGAAGGGGCGCCCGCTGACGCCCGGCTCGCGCTGGGGACCGTTCGAGACGATGACGATCGGCTTCGGCCAGGGCATCGCGGTCGCGCCGCTGCAGCTGGCGATGGGCTATGCGACCTTGTTCGATGGCGGAATCTATCATCCGCCGACCATCCTGAAGGTCGGGCCTGACCATCCGCTGCCGCCGGGCCGGCGCGTCTTCACGGCCGATACCAGCTACAGGATGCGCTCGCTGCTCCGCCTCGTCGTCATGAAGGGGACCGGAAAGAAAGCCGACGCGCCCGGCTACCGCGTCGGAGGAAAGACGGGAACCGCGCAGAAGATCATCAACGGGCGCTACAGCCAGTCGATCAACATCACGAGCTTCGCCGGTGTGTTCCCGATGGACGACCCGCGCTATGTGATCGTCGTCATGCTGGACGAGCCCCACGCCACGCCGGAAACCTACGGCTTCACCACAGCCGGCTGGAACGTCGCGCCGGTGGTCAGCCGCACCGTCAGCCGGATCGCGCCGATGCTCGGTGTCGCGCCCGACATGCACCGCGAGCCCAACATGTCCGAAGTGCTGCCGTTCGTTCAGGACGCCAAGCAAGACGCGAAGAAGGACTGAGCCGGCGTGAGATTGCGGGACATCGCTGACGTCGATTCCGATTCACCGGTGACCGGCTTTGCCATTGACCATCGCAAGGTCGTCGAAGGCAGCGTCTTCGGCGCGTTCAAGGGTGCGGTGTTCAACGGCGAGGACTTCATTCCCGAAGCGGTGGAGCGCGGCGCCGTCGCCGTGGTCGCGCGCCCCGAGGCGAAAGCGGAGCGCGTTCCGCTCCTCGCCGACCCTGCGCCGCGCAGGCTCTTTGCAGAGCTCGCAGCCAAATTCTATGCGCCCTATCCGGAGACGGTCGTCGCCGTGACCGGCACCAACGGCAAGACCTCGACCGTGGAGATGACTCGCCAGATCTGGCGCATGTCGGGGCACCGCTCCGCCTCGATCGGCACGCTCGGCGTGACCACGTCGGACGACCAGGTGAAGACGGGTCTGACCACGCCCGACATCGTCACCTTCCTGCACAATATGGCGGGGCTCAAGCGCATGGGCACGACCCACGTCGCCTATGAGGCGTCCAGCCACGGCCTCGACCAGCACCGCTGCGAGGGCGTTCCGTTGGCCGCCGCCGCCTTCACCAACTTCAGCCGCGACCATCTCGATTACCACCAGACGATGGATGCTTATTTCGAAGCCAAGATGCGGCTGTTCGACGAGCTTCTGGAGCCCGGCAGGCCGTCCGTGATCTGGACCGACGACCCCAAGTCCGAAGAGGTGATCGAGCGCTCGGCGGCGCGCGGGCACAAGGTGATGACCGTCGGCCGCAGCGGTGAGACGATCCGCCTCGTCGACCATTCGGCGACTCCGCTCGGTCAGGCGCTCCTGCTCGAGCATGACGGGCGCAGCCTCAAGCTCTCCCTGCCGCTGATCGGCGCCTACCAGGCCGCCAATGTCCTTGTCGCGGCAGGCCTGGCGATGGCCAGCGGAATCGGCTTCGACCGGGTATTCTCCGCCATGCAGCGCGTCGCGCCGGTCCGCGGCAGGCTCGAGCGGGCCGTGATCAGCCGCGAAGGCGTCCCCGTCTATATCGACTATGCGCACACGCCCGATGCGCTCGAGGCGGCGATTGCCGCGCTTCGCCCGCATGTCGAGGGGCGGCTGATTACCGTCTTCGGCGCCGGCGGCGACCGCGACCAGGGCAAAAGGCCCGAAATGGGGAGAGTGGCGACGGCGATGTCCGACCTGGTGATCGTGACCGACGACAATCCGAGGAGCGAGGACCCGGCGAAGATCCGCGCGGCGATCATGGCCGGCGCGCCCGGAGCGACCGAAGTGCCGGGCCGCCGCGAAGCCATTGCCGAAGCCATCCGCATCGCGCGGGACGGCGACATCGTCCTCGTTGCCGGGAAGGGCCATGAGACCGGACAGATCGTCGGCGACCGCGTGCTTCCCTTCGACGACGCGCTCGTCGCGCGGGAGTGCGCGGCTTGAGCGCGCTGTGGACCTCCGACGAGATCGCTGCCGCAACCGGTGGCGCGGCGAGCGAAGGCTTCGAAGTCACCGGCGTCACCTTCGACAGCCGGGAGGTGGGCCCCGGCGACCTGTTCGTCGCCATGCCCGGCACCGTCCACGACGGGCACAAGTTCGTCGACGCGGCATTCGCTTCGGGCGCGGCCGGCGCGATCGTGTCTCGGCCCGTCAACGGTCCGCACGTGCTCGTCGACGACACCTTCGCGGCGCTCCAGGCGCTCGGCCGCGCATCGCGCGAACGGGTGAATGCAACGATCATCGGCGTCACCGGCTCGGTCGGGAAGACCAGCACCAAGGAAGCGCTCTACGCCGCGCTCGACCGCAACCGGCCGGGCAAGGTCCACCGGTCGGTCAAGAGCTACAACAACCACACCGGCGTCCCGTTGAGCCTCGCCCGCATGCCGCGCGACACCGAGTTCGGAATCTTCGAAATGGGCATGAACAATGCGGGCGAGATCCGCGCGCTGACGGCGCAGGTCCGCCCGCACGCCGCGCTCATCACCGCCATCGCTCCCGCGCACATCGAGAATCTCGGCTCGGAAGAAGCGATCGCCGACGCGAAGGCCGAAATCTTCGAAGGGCTCGAGCCTGACGGGATCGCGATCATCCCCAACGACACGCCGCACCGCGACCGGCTGGTGAAGGCGGCGCGCCGCTACGCCGACCGCATCATCACCTTCGGCAGCGGCGATGCCGACGTCCATGCGGTGCACGCGGTAAGCGCCGAGGGGGGCGGGAGCCTGATCAGCGCCGTGCTGCTGGAGCGCGAGCTGACCTTCACCATCTCGCAGCGCGGAGAGCATTGGGTGTCCAACGCGCTTGCCGTCCTCGCGGCGGTCGAGTCGCTCGGCGAGGATGTCGCGGTGGCCGGCCTCGCGCTCGCCGACCTCGGCGGGCTGAAGGGGAGGGGGCAGCGCCATATGCTCGAGCTCGACGGCGGCGAAGTGCTGCTGATCGACGAAAGCTACAACGCCAACCCGGCCTCGATGGCGGCGACGCTCAAGAGCCTCGGCAGCGAGAAGGACGTGCAGCGGCGCATCGCCGTGCTCGGCCCGATGCGCGAGCTCGGGGAGCACGGCCCCGCGCTCCACGCCGGCCTCGCGCCGGCCGTCCGCGCCGCCAACGTCGACCGTCTGATTCTCATCGGCGAGGAGATGGTTCCGCTCGCTCAGGCCCTCTACGGCCAGACGGAAGTGTGGCGGGCGCAGGACGTCGACGACGCTACCGACCGGCTGATGCGGATCATCCGGCCCGGCGACGCGGTGCTGGTCAAGGCGTCCAACTCGGTCGGGCTCGCAAAGCTCGTGGAGCGAATGGTGGAGGGGCTTCCATGCTCTACGTGATCGCCGAGCAGCTCGGCTTCCCCGGCGCGTTGAACCTAATCCGCTACATCAGCTTCCGCGCCGGCGCGGCCGCCGGCACCGCCCTCCTCATCGGGCTTCTGCTCGGCCCCAAGTTCATCAGCTGGCTTCGCGCGACGCAGGGCAAGGGCCAGCCGATCCGCGAGGACGGGCCGCAGAGCCACCTCGCCAAGCGCGGCACGCCGACCATGGGCGGCCTGCTGATCCTCATCTCGCTGTCGATCTCGGTCCTCCTCTGGATGAACCTCGCCAACCCCTATGTCTGGGCTTGCCTTCTGGTGACCGCGGGCTTCGGGCTGATCGGCTGGCTCGACGACTACGACAAGGTCAAGAAGGCGCACCACGCCGGACTCTCCGGCAAGACGCGGCTGCTGCTCGAATTCACCATCGCGGGCATTGCGACCTGGCTCATGATCCGCACCGGCGGCACCGGGCTCCACGTGCCCTTCGTGAAGGAAACCGTGGCGGATCTCGGCTGGTTCTACATCGCCTTCGGCGCATTCGTCATCGTCGCCTTCGGCAATGCGGTCAACCTGACCGACGGCCTCGACGGGCTCGCCACCATGCCGGTCATCATCGCCAGCATCGCCTTCCTCCTCATCTCCTATCTCGTCGGCAACGTGAAATTCGCCGCCTACCTCGGGATCCCGCACGTTCCCGGCGCGGGCGACCTCACCGTGCTGCTGATGGCGATCATCGGCGCGGGTCTCGCCTTCCTCTGGTTCAACGCGCCGCCCGCGGCCGTCTTCATGGGCGATACCGGCAGCCTCGCTTTGGGCGGCGCGCTGGGCGCGATCTCCGTCGCCACCCACCACGAGTTCGTCCTCGCCATCGTCGGCGGCATCTTCGTCGTCGAGGCGCTGAGCGTCGTGATCCAGGTCGCGGTCTACAAGAAGACCGGGAAGCGCCTCTTCCTGATGGCGCCGATCCACCACCATTTCGAGCATCTCGGCTGGTCCGAGCCGACCGTCGTGATCCGCTTCTGGATCATCAGCTTCGTGCTCGCCCTTGCCGGCCTGGCGACGTTGAAGCTGCGGTGATCACCGCACGCGCCTTCGCGGGCAAACATTATGCGGTCTACGGTCTGGCGCGGTCGGGCATCGCAACCGTGCAGGCGCTGCTTGCGAGCGGAGCCAAGGTGACCGCATGGGACGCGAAGCTTGCTCCCTCTTCCCAGCGGGGAGAGGGCCGGGGTGAGGGGGCTCGACCGTCGAGTCAATCCTCAAGCGCCGAACACCCTCACCCTGCCCTCTCCCTCCAGGGAGAGGGGATGGAAGTGACCGACCTCGACACCGCCGACCTCTCCCAATTCGACTCCCTCGTCGTCACTCCCGGCCTGCCGCTCAACCGCCACCCGATCGCGCAACGCGCGCGAGATGCGGGGGTCGAGATCATCGGCGACATCGAGCTGTTCGCCCGCGCCCGCCCCGAGCTTCCGCCGCACAAGGTGGTCGGCATCACCGGCACCAACGGCAAGTCGACCACGACCGCGCTCGTCCACCACATTCTCAAGACCGCGGGCGTGCCGACGACGATGGGCGGCAATATCGGCCTGCCGATCCTCGCCCAGGACCCGCTGCCCGAAGGCGGCGTCTACGTGCTCGAGCTGTCGAGCTTCCAGATCGACCTGACGCAAAGCCTCGATTGCGACATCGCCGTGCTGCTCAACATCACGCCCGACCATCTCGATCGGTACGAGAGTTTCGAAGCATACCAGGCTTCCAAATTGCGTCTCTTAGAGATGCAGACGGCTGCTCACTCGCGCGTCATTCCGCGGCCAAACAAATTTTTCGACGAGCAGCCTGAGTATCATTTCCGGTGGCCGGCTCAGCATGGCCGTCGACCCTCGACCTTGGGCATTACAGATGATCTGTGTGCGGTGGACGGAAGCATTTTCGTCAGCAATCAAGCGGTCGCAAGGCAAACCGACTGGCCGTCCTTGCAAGGTCCACACAACTTGCAGAACGCGATGACTGCCTTGGCTGTCGGTCTTGAACTGGGCCTCGACTGTGGCGTCATCTTGGAAGCCCTCCGCTCTTATCGAGGCCTGCCCCACCGCATGGAGCGCATCCGCGAGAAGGACGGCGTCCTGTTCGTCAACGACAGCAAGGCGACCAACCCGACCGCGACCGCCCCGGCTCTCGCCGCGTTCGAGCGGATCCGCTGGATCTGCGGCGGGCAGGCGAAGACCGACGATCTCGACGAATGCGCGCCGCACTTCGGTCATGTCCGCAAGGCCTATACCATTGGCGAAGCGGGCGAATTGTTCGCTTCGCTCTTGTCGCCGCACATGGACGTGTCACAGTGCGTGACGCTCGAACGAGCGGTGGGAGAAGCTGCGGCCGAGGCGGAGCGGGGAGACACGGTGCTCCTCTCGCCGGCCTGCGCCAGCTTCGACCAGTTCCGCGACTTCGAGGACCGGGGGAACCAGTTCCGGCAGCTGGTGGAGGGATTATGATCAAGGGCATCTCGGGCCAGATCAAGGCCAAGGCCGCGCTGATGGACCCGAACCATTACGGCCGCTCCGACACCAGCCCGATCGGCCGCTGGTTCTGGGAGATCGACAAGGTCCTGCTGCTGCTGATCAGCGTGCTGATCGCCATCGGCCTGATCGCCGTCGCCGCCGCTTCGCCGGCCGCCGCGCAGCGCTATTCGGGCGGCAACGTCCGCTTCAACGACCTCTATTATTTCTGGCGCCAGCTGGCCTGGATCGCCGTCGGCATCCCGGTGATGATCGGCATCTCGATGATGCCGCGCGAGCGCGCGCGACGGCTCTCGCTATTCGGCGCGGCTTTCTTCTTCGTCCTGCTGGTGTTCGTGCCGATCATCGGGCCGGAGCATAACGGCGCCAAGCGCTGGATCGAGTTCGGCGTCGGCCAGGTCCAGCCGTCCGAGTTCCTGAAGCCCTTCTTCGTCGTTTCGATGGCCTGGCTGTTGAGCCTCAAGGAGGCCGACAAGTCGCTTCCCGTCTATCCCATTTCCGCCGTGCTCGTCGGCGGCATCGCCTTCCTGCTGATGAAACAGCCGGACTTCGGAAGCACGATCATCTTCTGCGCGGTATGGCTGGCGATGCTCGCGCTTGCCGGCATCAACCTCCGCATCCTCATCGGGCTCGGTATTGCGGGCATCGTCGGCGTGATCCTCGCTTATTTCTTCTACGACGTCGCGACGCAGCGGATCGACGAGTTCCTGTTCGGCACCGGCGACCGCTTCCAGGTCGAAAATGCGATGCGGACGCTGACGGCCGGCGGCCTGTTCGGCATGGGGCCGGGGGGCGGCACGCGGAAGTTCGGCCTCCCTGAGCCGCACACCGATTACATCTTCTCCGTGGTCGGGGAAGAGTTCGGCCTCATTGCCTGCCTCGCCATCGCTTTGCTCTATCTCGGCATCGTCGCGCGCGTGCTGATCAAGCTGCTCGACGAGGACAACAGCTTCGCCATCCTCGCCGGCGCCGGACTGGTGATCGAGTTCGGGCTGCAGGCGCTCATCAACATGATGGTGAACGTCCAGCTTGCCCCGTCGAAGGGCATGACGCTGCCCTTCATCAGCTATGGCGGAAGCTCGATGCTCGCGCTGTCGGTGGGCATGGGCTTGCTGCTCGCCTTCACGCGGCGAAACCCCTATCTCACGCGTTCACCCTATGTCGTGAAATGGAGCGGGGAGTCGCTAGCCGCATGAACTTCGTGCTGGCCGCCGGTGGCACGGGCGGACACATGATCCCGGCGCATGCGCTGGCGGCGGAGCTCAGGGGCCGCGGCCATGGCGTGCTGCTGATTACCGACGAGCGCGGCGCGCGCTTTCCCGGCCTGTTCGAAGGAGTGCCCGTGCACATCCTTCCGGCCGGGCGGCTCGGCGGCGGGCCGATCGGCATGCTCAAGGCCGTGGGCGCGGTGGTGAAGGGGAGGGGCCAGGCCAAGCGCCTCTATCGCGAACACCGGCCCGATGCGGTCGTCGGCTTCGGCGGCTACCCGGCTTTCCCCTCGCTGCTCGCCGCCAGCTCGATGAACATCCCGACCGTGCTTCACGAGCAGAATGCGGTGCTCGGCCGCGTCAACCGGCTCCTCTCCGGCGACGCCGAGGCGATTGCCATCGCCTACGACCAGGTCGACCGGCTGAAACCCAAGTTCGAGGACAAGACCGTCATCGTCGGCAACCCGGTCCGCGCCGAAATTGCCAAACTTGGCGAACTCCCGTTCCCGCCGTTCGACGACGTCGCTCCGTTGAAGATCCTCGTCACCGGCGGCAGCCAGGGCGCAAGCATTCTCAGCAGGGTGGTGCCCGAGGGCCTCGGGATGCTCGCGCCGCAGCTCCGCCGCCGCCTCCAGGTCGTGCAGCAGTGCCGGCCCGAGGACATCGAGCGGGTGCGCGCCCAATATGCCGAGCTCGGCATCCCCGCCGAGCTCATGACCTACATCGAGGACATGGCGGAGAAGATTGCCGACGCGCATCTGGTGATCGGCCGCGCGGGCGCTTCCACCGTGGCCGAGCTGACCGCCGCGGGCCGCCCCGCGATTCTCATCCCCTTCGCCGCCGCCACCGACGATCACCAGACTGCCAACGCGCGGGAGATGGTCAAGGCGGGCGGAGCGCGCGCAATCCAGGAAGCGAACTTCACGCCCGAGGTCCTCGCGCGCCAGATCGAGGTGCTCGCAATGGATCCGGTCGCGCTCGGCAATGCCGCGGCCCGCGCTCTTTCCGTCGGCCGCCCGCACGCCGCGCGAGACCTCGCCGACCTGGTCGAGCGCATCGGCAGCGGTCCCGCGCCCGTCGCGGTCGGTCCGGCGCTCGCTCCGCGCCGCGGCGCCGTGGCTCCCGTCGGGGGCGTCCCGGCATGATGAAGGCGCTCGGCACCGACATCGGCACGATCCACTTCGTCGGGATCGGCGGCATCGGCATGTCCGGGATCGCCGAGGTGATGCACCAGCTCGGCTACAAGGTGCAGGGCTCGGACGCGTCCGATTCCTACGTCGTCGAGAAGCTCCGAAAGCAGGGCATCCCCGTCAGCATCGGCCACAGCGCCGACAATCTCGGCGACGCCGCGGTCGTCGTCTGCTCGACCGCGATCAAGGAGACCAATCCCGAGGTCCAGGCCGCGGCCGAGCGGCGCCTGCCGCGCGTACGCCGCGCCGAGATGCTCGCCGAGCTGATGCGGATGCAGAAGACCGTCACGGTCGCGGGCACGCACGGGAAGACCACCACCACCTCGATGGTCGCGGCCTTGCTAGACAGCGGCGGCCTCGACCCGACGGTGATCAACGGCGGGATCATCAACCGCTACGGCTCCAACGCCCGTCTCGGTAAAAGCGAATGGTGGGTGGTCGAGGCCGACGAGAGCGACGGCAGCTTCCTTCGCCTCGACGGGACCATTGCCGTGGTCACCAACATCGATCCCGAGCACCTCGAACATTATGGCAGCTTCGACGCGGTGAAGGACGCCTTCATCGAGTTCGTCGAGAACGTGCCTTTCTACGGGCTCGCGGTCCTGTGCATCGACCATCCCGAGGTGCAGAGCATCATCGGCCGAATCCGCGACCGCCGCATCGTCACCTACGGCTTTTCCGCGCTCGCGGACGTCCGCGCCGACAACATCACGCCAGTGCCGGGCGGCAGCCGCTTCGATGCGCTGATCCTCGACCGCGACGGCGAGCGCCGCACGATCGAGGGCGTCACCATCCGCATCCCCGGGCGCCACAATGTCCAGAACGCGCTCGCGGCGATCGCCGTCGCGATCGAGCTCGGAATATCGGACGAGCAGATCCTCGCCGGCTTCGAGCGCTTCGACGGCGTCAAGCGGCGCTTCACTCATGTAGGCGATGCGGATGGCGCTGTGATCATCGACGACTACGCCCACCACCCGACCGAAATCCGCGCGGTTCTCGCGGCCGCGCGCGAAGGCGCGCAAGGCCGCGTGATCGCGGTCGTCCAGCCGCACCGTTACACGCGGCTTCGCGATTTGATGGACGACTTCCAGAGCGCCTTCAACGACGCCGACGTCGTTTTCGTGACCCCCGTCTATCCGGCCGGCGAGGAGCCGATCGAAGGCGTCGACTCGAACGCGCTTGCCGAAGGCCTGCGCGCGCACGGCCACCGCATGGTCCGCCCGGTCGAGGATCTCGACGACCTGTGCGGCGCGCTGCGCGACCTCGCCGCAGAAGGCGACATGGTCATTTGCATGGGCGCCGGCGACATCACCAAATGGGCCGCCTCGCTCGCCACGGGCATCTGCGAGGCGAGGTCGAAGAAGTCTCCCCTGTCGCTTGCGGGAGACGAAGCGGCGCGAAGCGCCGAAGGGGAGGGCGTGTGAGCACGGGACAGGCCCTCCCCCGGCCCCTCCCGCAAGCGGGAGGGGGGAAGGTGCGCGGCAAGCTGACCCACGACGCTCCTCTCGCTCCGCTCGTCTGGTTCAAGAGCGGCGGCAACGCCGAATGGCTGTTCGAGCCGAAGGACGAGGACGACCTCGTCTCCTTCCTCCGCGAGCTCGACCCCGGAGTGCCGGTCATGGCGCTCGGCCTCGGCTCGAACCTCATCGTCCGCGACGGCGGCGTTCCCGGCGTCGTCATCCGTCTCGGCAAGCCCTTCGCGAAGATCGACAAGCTCGACGACGTGACCCTGCGCTGCGGCGGCGGCGCCAGCGGGATCCTCGTCAGCTCGACCGCGCGCGACGCAGGCATCGCGGGCCTGGAGTTCCTCCGCGGCATCCCAGGCACCGTCGGCGGCTTCGTCCGCATGAACGGCGGCGCCTACGGCCGCGAGGTGAAGGACATCCTCGTCTCGGCGCGGCTCGTGCTGCGGTCAGGGGAGGTCGTCGAATGGCCGCTCGAGAAGCTCGGCTACACCTATCGCCATAGCGAAGTACCGGCGGGCGCGGTCGTCATTGAAGCCGTCTTCCGCGGCACCCCCGGAGATCCGGCGGCGATCGGCGCGGAAATGGACGCGATCGCCCGCGCCCGCGAGGAATCGCAGCCGCTACGTAGCCGCACCGGCGGATCGACCTTCAAGAACCCGCCGGGCCACAAGGCCTGGGCGCTGATCGACGCGGCGGGCTGCCGCGGCCTCACGATCGGCGACGCCCAAGTCTCGGAAAAGCATTGCAACTTCCTCTTGAACCTCGGTAGCGCGACAAGCGCCGAGATCGAGGCGCTGGGCGAGGAAGTCCGCCGCCGGGTCAAGGAAAAGACGCACATCCAGCTCGAGTGGGAAATCCAGCGCGTGGGGACCGAAGGTTGAACAAATATCTCCACGTAGTCGTGCTCATGGGCGGCTGGTCGAAGGAGCGCGAAGTCTCCCTGACCAGCGGCGCCGGCATCGCCGCTGCCCTTCGCGACCGCGGCTGGTCGCGCGTGACCGAGCTCGACATGGACCGCGACGTCGCCCTGCGCCTCGCCGAGCTGAAGCCCGACGTCGTCTTCAACGCGCTCCACGGCACGCCCGGCGAGGACGGCACGGTGCAGGGCATGATGGACCTGATGGGCATCCGCTACACCCACAGCGGGCTGGAAACCTCCGTCATCGCGATCGACAAGGAGCTGACCAAGATGGTGCTCGTGCCCCACGGCATCCGCATGCCGGCGGGCAAGGTGGTCGAAAGCGAGAGCATCTATTCCGCCGACCCGATGGCGCGGCCCTATGTGCTGAAGCCGATCAACGAAGGCTCGTCGGTCGGTGTCGCCATCGTCACTGCCGACGGCAATTACGGCAATCCGATCGGCCGCGACGTTCCCGGGCCATGGCACGAATTCGACGAGCTTCTCGCCGAGCCCTTCATCAAGGGCCGCGAGCTCACCGTCGCCGTTCTCAACGACGAGGCGCTCGCCGTCACCGAGCTCAAGCCCAAGGCCGGCTTCTACGATTATGCCGCCAAATATACCGACGGCCTCACGGTGCACGAATGCCCGGCGAACGTTCCCGAGGACGTTGCCCGGTCGATGATGGACATGGCCGCGAAGGCCCACCGGCTGCTCGGCTGCAAGGGCGCCTCGCGCGCGGACTTCCGCTGGGACGACGAGCAGGGCGAAGCGGGCCTTTACCTGCTCGAGGTGAACACCCAGCCGGGAATGACTCCGCTCAGCCTCGTGCCGGAGCAGGCGAAGTCCCGCGGCATCGCCTACGGCGAGCTGGTCGAGCGGCTGATCGAGGAAGCGCTCCGGTGAGCGCCGCCCACGTCCGCCGCGGCGGCGGTGGCCGCGCGAGGACCCGCAAGCCCGCCAAGGTCACCGTTCCGAAGAAGATCGCCAGGCGGCTCCCGGTCGACCAGGCGCGGGCAAACAAGGTCGCGGGGCTCGTCTTCGGCGCCTTCATGCTCGCGATCGCCCTGGTCGTGCTCGTCGCGCTCGACATCCCGGCCAAGGCGGAGCGCAGCGCCGCCGCCGCCGTCGGCCACGCCGGCTTCAACGTCAGCGGCTACCAGATCGTCGGCCTCGCCCATATGAGCCGCGCGCCGGTCGACGAGGTCGTCACCGACGAGCTCCACCGCGCCGCCGACGAGGCAGGAACGTCGAAGGCCCCGCAGGCGCTCGTCGACACGTCCGCCATCCGCCAGCGGCTGCTGCAGTTCGGCTGGGTCAAGGACGCGCGCGTCCTGCGCCGCTTGCCCGACACGCTCGTGATCGACATCGTCGAACGCAAGCCGGCCGCTCTCTGGCAGAGCCAGGGCCAGCTCGCGCTGATCGATGCCGAAGGCGTGGTGCTCGACCGCGTGCCGGTCGATCGCATGCCCGACCTCCCGCTCCTCATCGGGCCCGGCGCGAACCAGCAGGAGCAGGAGCTGTCGACCCTCATGGCCGCGGTCCCGACGCTCAAGCCGCAGCTCGCGTCGGCGACCTGGGTCGGCGGCCGCCGCTGGGATCTCAACTTCCAGTCCGGGGAGACCGTAGCGCTCCCGGAAGGCTATGACGCGGCCCGGACGGCGCTCGTCAAGTTCGCGCGGGCGGACAAGCAGTCGGGGCTGCTCGGCCGCGGCCTCGTCCGGTTCGACCTTCGCGTTCCCGGCAAGATGATCGTCCGCCTGCCCCACCCGATCGAGCCGGCCAAGCCGGCTCCGCCGCAGGTAGGCTAGCGCCGTGGCCCAGGCCGACGAACTGGAGCTGATCGCAGCGCTCGACATCGGCTCGTCGAAGGTCAGCGCGATGATCGCGCGCCTCGACGAGGACGGCCGCCCGACCGTGCTCGGCACCGGCCAGCGCGAAAGCCGCGGGGTCAAGCGCGGCTATATCACCGACATGGCGGCAAGCGAGTTCGCGGTCCGCGAAGCCGTCGAGCTTGCGGAGCGCATGTCGGGGGTGACCGTCGAGGACGTGTGGGCGAGCTATGGTGCGCCGGGCCTCGTCAGCGACGTCGCCAATGTCGAGGTCGAGCTTGGCGGCCACGCCGTCGAGCAGGCCGACGTCGACGAGCTGCTCGACGCCGGCAAGCACGCGATCGACCGCAACGGACAGGTCGTGCTCCATGCCCATCCGGCGCTTTATACCATCGACCGGGCGCAGGGCGTGCAGCAGCCGATCGGCCTTCACGCAAGCCGGCTCGGCGTCGACATCCATGTCATTGCCGCGGACGCGGCGCCGCTCCGCAATATCGACACCGTCATCCGCCAAGCGCACCTCGGCGTCAAAGCCATCGTCGCTTCGCCCATCGCTGCCGCGCTTGCCTGTTTGAGCGACGAGGAGCGCGAGCTCGGCGTGGCGCTCGTCGAGATGGGCGCCGAAGTCACCAACGTCTCGGTGCATTATGGCGGGATGCTCGTCGGCCTGCGCTCCATCCAGCTCGGGGCGCGCGACATCACCAACGACATCGCGTGCGCCTTCGCCGTCCAGCGCCGCGACGCCGAGCGGCTCAAATGCTTCTACGGCTCGGCCATGACGAGCCCGCGCGACAATCACGAGATGATCGAGGCGACGCAGATCGGAGCGGACCCCGGCGCCGAGCCGATGAAGATCACGCGCGCGCAGCTGATGATGGTGATCCGCCAGCGGATCGAGGAGCTGACCAACGAGGTCGAAGCCTCGCTGAAGGCGCTCGGCTTCACCGGCCCGGTCGGCAGGCAAGTGGTGCTGACCGGCGGCGGCGCCGAATTGAAGAATGTCGCGGATTACATGCAGGGCGTGCTCGGCCGCGCCGTCCGCGTCGGCCGCCCGAAGCAGATCACCGGCCTTCCCGATGCGCACAGCGGCCCGGCTTTCTCGACGCTCGTCGGCCTCGCCCTGCTCGCGGCCCGCGGCCGCGGCGATATCCGCGACATCGGCCCGATCACCCGCGCGCGCCCGCCCAAGGGCCTCATCGGCCGCTTCGTCGCAGCGATGAAGGGCGGCTATTGAACGGCGCCCTGCAGCGCAGGAGCGCAAGCCTCCTCGTGCTGCTGCTCGGTGCGGGCGTCTTCCTCAACTATGTCGACCGCGGCGCGATTGGCATTGCCGCGCCGTTGATGACCAGCGAGCTGCGGCTCGACCCGAAGGCGTTCGGGCTCGTCCTCTCCGCCTTCTTCTGGGTCTACGCCCCTGCGCAATTGGTCATCGGCTGGCTCGTCGACCGCTTTTCCGTCTACCGGCTGATCGCTCTCGGCGTGCTGCTTTGGGCGGTCAGCACGTTGCTCATGGGCTTCGTCGGCGGGTTCGCTTCGCTGCTGGTGCTCCGCGTCATGCTCGGCATCGGCGAAACGGTCGCTTTTCCCGGAGCGTCGAAGATCATCACCCGCCACGTGCCCGCCGAGGGCCGCGGCATGGCCAACGCTGCCCTGGCGCTCGGCATCGCGCTCGGTCCGGCTGCGGGGACCCTCGCTGGCGGGATGATCCTCGCATCGTTCGGCTGGCGCGCGATCTTCGTCGCCTTCGGCGTCGTCACCTTGCTGTGGCTCGCTCCGTGGCACCTCGCCGTGCGCGGCGCCGATGCCGACGAAATCGCTGCCGAGGCGCGAGTGCCCGTCTCGGCGCTGATCGGCCGCTGGTCGCTCTGGTCCATGTCGGTCGCCCACATCGCCAGCAATTACGTCTTCTACTTCCTGCTCGGCTGGCTGCCCTTGTTCCTGACCAAGTCGCGGGGGCTGCCGATCCGCGAGATGACGCTGATCGCGACGCTCGGATACGCGGTGCAGGCCGTCGCCGCCTTCGCCTTCGGCGCCTGGTCGGACCGCTGGACGCGCAGCGGCCGGTCAGAGGCGGCGGTCCGCCGCGGCATGATGTGCGCCGGCCAGTTCGTCGCCGCCGCTGCCGTTTTCGCCTTGCCCTATGCCGGCACGCCTGCCGCGCTGGCGGTCGTCCTTTCTATCGCAGGGATCGCGACGGGCGCGCTGTCGCTCAACACTTATGCCGTGGCGCAGATGTTCTCGGGCTCGCGCGCAGCGGGGACCTGGGTCGGCATCCAGAATGCCATCGGCAACCTGTCCGGCATCATCGGTCCGGTGATCACCGGCATCATCGTCGCCGACGCCGGATTCGCGGCTGCCTGCTGGGTCACTGCGGCCGTTGCCGCGTTCGGCGGCTTGTGGTGGATCTGGGGCGTTCCCGCGATCCGGCAGATCGAACTGGATTGACTTGCCGCAGCGGGCTTATGCTGCGGCCATGCTGACCGAAGACCTGCTCCAGGACGCGCGCGGAATCGCCGACCGCATCACCGCGCTACGCCGCGCGATCCATGCCGAGCCCGAGCTCGGCCTGGAAACGCCGAAGACGCTCGCCAAGGTGAAGGCGGAGCTCGCCGACATCCCGCTCGAATGGCGCGAGGGAAAGTCGTGCACGGGCGCCGTCGCGGTGCTGAACGCCGGCAAGGCGGGCCGCAGCGTGCTTCTGCGCGGCGACATGGACGCGCTTCCGATGCCGGAGGAGACCGGCCTCGACTTCGCCTCGACGGTGCCCGGGCGGATGCACGCCTGCGGCCATGACACGCACACCGCGATGCTTGCGGGCGCGGCGCGGATCCTCGCTGCGTGGGCCGACGCCCTCCCGGGCGAAGTACGTTTCATGTTCCAGCCGGGCGAGGAAGGCTATCACGGCGCGCGCTTCATGATCGAGGACGGCCTTCTCGACCCGCTGCCCGAGGCGGCCTTCGCCCTGCACATCATGCCCAACGCGCCGCACGGGTCGATCGGCAGCCGCGCGGGCACGCTGCTCGCATCGGCCGACGCGCTCGAGATCGCCGTGGTGGGAAGCGGCGGCCATGCCTCGATGCCGCACCAGGCGCGCGACCCGGTTCCCGTCGCGTGCGAGATCGTCATGTCGCTGCAGGCGATGGTCACCCGCCGCTTCGAGGCGACGGAAGCGGTCGTCGTCACCGTCACCCAGCTCGACGCCGGGAGGGCGTTCAACGTCATCCCCGACCGGGCGCTGCTGAAGGGCACGATCCGCACCCTCTCGCCGGAGAAGCGGCAGGCCGTCTGGGCCGGCATCCGCCGGGTCGCGGAAAATGTCGCCGCCGCGCACGAATGCCGCGCCGACGTGACGATCACCGAAGGCTTTCCGCCGACGGTCAACGATGCCCGTGCGATCGCGCTCGCGGAAGAAGTCGCGACCGCTCTGCCCGACGGCACTTTCGTGCATATGCCGAGCCCGATCATGGGCGCGGAGGATTTCTCCTACGTGCTCGAGAAGGTGCTCGGGATGATGGCCTTCCTCGGCGTCGCTTCGGCGGGCGCGGACCACACGCAGTGCTGCGGCATCCACTCGACCAGGATGATCGTCGACGAAAGCGTCCTCCCCCGCGGCACCGCCTTCCTCGCCGGCTGCGCAACCCGCTTCCTCGAACGCGGCTGGGACTAGTTAGGGCCACCCCGCTTGCTTGAGCGCCCCGGCACAGGCGCGGCTCACGGGCGCAGTGATGCCGCCGCTCAGCCGCGCTTCGCCGGCGCCGCGCCGCCAGCGGACGCCTTCGATCGCGTCGGCGAAGGGCCCACCACGACCGGTGCAGGCGGAATCCATGGGCCTCCGCCAGCTCCTCGACGGCTTCCGAAAAGCGCATCGACAGCAGCTCTGACCCCGCGTCGGTGTGGACTCGCACGAAATGATCCTCCGCCTCGATCGCGATCAGGCGGGCGGTTCGTCGCTTGGCCGATAACCGCATACGGAAGCTGCGCTCCGCTTCCGGCAGCGGGGGGACGACCACCGTTCCGACCAACCTCGTGCTGTTCCAATATCCGATCCGCCGCAGCCGCTCCGCCGCGCCGCCCGTTCCGGCGCTCGTTCCCGCCTGAGCCGGCACGAGCGAGTCGACGGCTGTTCTGCATTCAAACCGGTGCAAGGCATTGCTACCGGGGGCCGATCGCGCAATCCTCATCATCCTCGATTTCTCCATGCCGGGCATGACGGCGAGCGTCATGCCCTCGCACGTCGCGAAGCTTCGCGAGCTGGGCGCGGTCGACGTGCTCAGGAAGCCGTTCGATCCGCTGACTCTGGCAGACCAAATCCGCGCGGCGTGGATGCAGGCGACCCGTTCGTCGAATTGAGGGCCGCGAAACCTGGCGGTGCGCGGGGGCGGTCCTTATTCACTTTCGGCATAGCCCCAAATCGCTAAAACCCGCCTCCGCCCGATGAACTTCCGCAACATCTCGTCCTGGTGCATCCGCAATCCCGTCGCGCCGATCGTGCTGTTCGTCGGGCTGATGCTCGCCGGGCTCGTCTCCTTCAGCCGGATGACCATCACCCAGAACCCGGACATCGAGTTCCCGGTCGTGGTCGTCGGCGTCAGCCAGCCGGGCGCGGCTCCGGCGGAAATGGAAAAGCAGGTCACGCAGCAGGTCGAGGCGGCGGTCCGCGGCGTCAACGGCGTCGACGAGATCGATAGCACCGTCAGCGAGGGCTACAGCAACACCGTCGTCCAGCTGCAGATCGGGACGCCGATCGACCGCGCCGTCAACGACGTCCGCAACGCCATTGCCCAGATCCGCGGCAATCTTCCCGAAGGAATCCTCGAACCGCAGGTGATGCGCTTCGACACTTCGGGCGCGCCGATCGTCTTCGTCTCGGCCCAGACGACCGACATGACGCTGGAGCAGCTCAGCTGGTACGTCGACAATGACGTCGCCAAGAAGCTCCGCGGCGTCAGCGGCGTTGCAGCGGTGGGCCGCGAAGGCGGCGTCGACCGCGAGATCCGCGTGATCCTCGATCCCGCCGCCCTTCAGGCGCAGGGAATCACCGCCGCGCAGGTCAACCAGCAGCTCCGCCAGCTCAACCTCAACGCCGCCGGCGGGCGGGCCGAGATCGCGGGCTCCGAGCAGTCGGTGCGCGTGCTCGGCAACGCGCCCGACGCCTATCAGCTTTCGCAGACGGAGATTTCGCTTCCGGGCGGCCGCTTCGTCCGCCTCGGCGACATCGCGACGGTGAAGGACGCTTATTCGGAGCAGCGCACGCTTGCGAAGCTCAACGGGCAGCAGGTGATCAGCTTCAACGTCCAGCGCGCCAAGGGGGCGTCGGACGTGTCGGTGTATGACGGCGTGTGGAAGGAGCTGCACGAGATCGAGAAGAGCGATCCGCGCGTGCGCTTCGCGGAGATCAGCAACTCGGTCGACTATACCAAGAACCAGTACAAATCGGCGATGGAGGGCCTGCTCGAAGGCGCCGTGCTCGCCGTCCTCGTGGTCCTTCTCTTCCTCCGCGACATCCGCGCGACCGCCATCTCCGCGCTCGCGATTCCGATGTCGGCGATCCCGGCATTCTGGTTCATGAGCATGCTCGGCATCAATCTGAACGGGCTGTCGCTGCTCGCGATGAGCCTCGTTGCCGGCGTGCTGGTCGACGATGCGATCGTGGAGATCGAGAATATCGTGCGCCACATGCGCATGGGCAAATCGGCCTATCAGGCCGCGCTCGACGCCGCGGACGAGATCGGGCTTGCCGTGCTTGCGACGACCATGTCGATCGTCGCCGTCTTCCTTCCCGTCGCGCTGATGCCCGGCATCTCCGGCCAATTCTTCAAGGCGTTCGGCTTCACCGTGGTCGTGTCGGTGCTGATGAGCCTTCTCGTCGCCCGGATGATCACGCCCTTGATCGCCGCCTATTTGCTGCGCGGCAAGGGCATCCAGCCGCACGCCTCGGGCAAGGCGATGGACAAATATCTCGCGCTGCTGAGCTGGTCGCTGAGCACGTCCAAGGCTCACGCCTATGCGCGCGAGCACCCGGGCCGCTGGGGCAAGATCAAGAGCCTTCGCTACGACCACCGGTTGGTGATGGTGGGCGTCGGAATCGGCGCGCTCGTCCTCACCGGAGCACTGATTGCGACGCTGCCGATGACCTTCCAGCCGGCGATCAATGCGGACACCTCCACGGTGCAGGTGAGCCTTCCGCCGGGCGCGACGCTGGAGCAGAGCGAAGCGGTGATCGACCGCGTCGCGAACATCGTCCGCCGCGATCCTGCCGTCGAGAGCGCGTTCGAGCGAATCAACGTCGGCAGCGGCTCGGTCGAGCTCAAGCTCAAGAAGCACCGCAAGGTGACCAGCATCGAGTTCGAGCGCGCGCTCGCTCCTGCGCTCGCCAATATCCCCGACGCCCGCGTCAATTTCGAAAGCCAGAACGGCGGCGGCCCGGGCGGCTCGTCGCGCGACATCATGCTGTTCCTCGGCGGGGACGATCCGGTGAAGCTCGACGCGGCCGCGAACAAGATCGCGGACGAAATGCAGAGCCTTCCCGAGCTGCGCGCGCCGCGCGTAGCCGGCGATCTCGCCACGCCCGAAATCGTGATCAAGCCGCGCTTCGACCTCGCTGCGGACCTCGGCGTGACGACCGCCGCGCTCAGCCAGACGATCCGCATCGCGACGCTCGGCGACATCGAGCAGAACAGCGCCAAATTCTCACTCTCGGACCGGCAGATCCCGATCCAGGTCTCGCTCGGCGAGGATCAGCGCAAGGACATTGCGACTCTCGAGAATCTGCCGGTGCCGACCTCCAGCGGCGGCTCCGTGCCGTTGAAGGCCGTCGCGGACATCAGCTTCGGCGCCGGCCCGGTGAGCATCCAGCGCACCGCGCAGGCGCGCCGCATCGCCGTCGGAGCGGACCTCGCGCCGGGCTTCGTCACCGGCGAAGCATGGAAGAAGATCGAGGCGCTGCCAGCGGTCAAGCACCTTCCCGACGGCGTCGAACGCCTCAACATCGGCCAGACCAAGTGGCAGGGCGAGATGATCCGCAACTTCATCGTCGCGCTGTTCGCGGGCGTGCTGCTCGTCTTCGCAGTGCTGGTGCTGCTTTACCGCCGCTTCCTCTCGCCGTTCGTCAACATGGGCTCGCTGTGGCTCTGCCCGCTCGGAGCCGCGCTCGGCCTGCACATCGCCGGCCAGCCGCTCTCGCTTCCGGTATTTATCGGAATCCTCATGCTGTTCGGGATCGTCGCGAAGAACTCGATCCTGCTCGTCGATTTCGCCGTCGAGATGATGAATCACGGAATGCCCAAGGACGAGGCGATCCGCGAAGCCGGTCACAAGCGCGCCCAGCCGATCGTCATGACCACCGTCGCCATGGTCGCGGGCATGCTTCCGATCGCGCTGTCGCTTACCGGCGACGCGAGCTGGCGCGCGCCGATGGGCGTGACCGTGATCGGCGGCCTCATCTTCTCGACCCTGCTGACGCTATTGCTCGTGCCGGCCTATTTCTCGATCGCGATTTCGCTCGAAAGCCGGATCGACCGGCTGTTCCACCGCTTCGTCGGCGAAGCTGCGCACGAAACCGGAAGCCCCGTCCCGGCGGAATAGCTGCCGTCGAGGGCTGTTACTGGTCGACGGGCGCGTTGAGGCCGTTCCAGAGCGCGATCGGCCCGCCGGAGATCGTCGGGATGTCGACCTTCTGCTGTCCCAGCAGCACCGCTCCCGCGATGCCGCACCCGAACCACACGCAGATCGCACCGAGAATATACGGCTTCATCGCTGCCCTCCCGCCGCGAGGCACAGGCGCCCCGCAACCAAAAAGATCGAGCGGGGAGGGTAGGGCCAAACCGTTTACAAGCGGTTGTGGACCTTTGAAGCGCCGATCCGCGTTCAAGGAACCGATCGGAATGGGCGGTCCGGCAAAGAACTGAGTCTTTAATGCGACACTTGCCCCCACTTTTTTCGCCGCCGTTAACTTTTTTCCTTGGCATGCGACTCGCAATGATTCATGGATTCCTCGTGGAGGCTCAACGCGTTGGCGCTTTGGGGGGAATTTAGATCATGAGCATTGATTTCATCCGGCCTGAGGTCGACGAACTTCGTCCGCGGATCAGCGTGATCGGCGTCGGCGGCGCGGGCGGCAACGCCATCGCGAACATGATGCGCGCGGACGTCCAGGGGGTCGATTTCGTCGTCGCCAACACCGATGCGCAGGCGCTCAACAATTCGACCGCCGACCGCCGGATTCAGCTCGGGCTGAAGATCACCCAGGGCCTGGGCGCTGGTTCGCGCCCCGAAATCGGGCGCGCCGCTGCCGAAGAGACGATCGATGAAATCGCTGCCGCGCTCGAGGGCGCGCACATGTGCTTCATCGCCGCCGGCATGGGCGGCGGCACCGGCACCGGTGCTGCCCCGGTCATCGCCAAGGCTGCCCGGGACAAGGGCATCCTCACCGTCGGCGTGGTGACCAAGCCGTTCGCCTTCGAAGGCGCGCGCCGCTCGCGCTCGGCGGAGTCCGGCATCGCCGAGCTCCAGCAGCACGTCGACACGCTGATCGTCATTCCCAACCAGAACCTGTTCCGCCTCGCCAATTCGGAAACGACCTTCAAGGAAGCGTTCGAGATGGCCGACGAGGTGCTCCAGCAGGGCGTCCGCGGTATCACCGACCTGATGGTCATGCCCGGCCTCATCAACCTCGACTTCGCCGACGTCCGCTCGGTGATGAGCGAGATGGGCAAGGCGATGATGGGCACCGGCGAGGCCGACGGCGACAACCGCGCCATCGAGGCCGCCGAAAAGGCGATCTCCAACCCGCTGCTCGACGGCGTCAGCATGAAGGGCGCCAAGGGCGTCATCATCTCGATCACCGGCGGCGAGGACATGCGCCTGATGGAGGTCGACGAGGCTGCCAGCCACATCAAGGAGCTGGTCGACCCCGACGCCAACATCATCTGGGGATCGGCGTTCAACAACGACCTCGGCGGCAAGATCCGCGTGTCGGTCGTCGCGACCGGCATCGACGCGGACGCGGTGGCCCAGCCGACGCCGGGCAAGGTCTTCACCTTCCCGGCGCGCCAGGCGGCGCCTGCGCCGGTCGCTGCCCCGGAGCCGCCCGCGGCGACCAACGACGAGACTCTCGAGGTCGATCTGTCGGCGGCCGACGGCGGCGAGGCCGACGACGAGCTGCTGCTCGGCAGCGACGATATCCTCACCAGCCCGGTCGGCGCTCCGCCGATCGCGCCTCCGGAGGACGAGGACGAAGCTGCCCAGCCGACGGCGAGCGGCGGCGGCACCCTGTTCGAGCGCATGTCGAACATCGCCCGCGGCGCACCCAAGGCGCAGATCGACGATGACGACGCCGCCTATAAGCGTGAGCCGATCGACATCCCGCGCTTCCTCAACCGTCAAAACAACCAGTAATTCGCAAGCGAATGTCTGAAGAGGGACAGTCCCCACGGGGGCTGTCCCTTTTTCGTTGAGCAAGGCGTTAACGGTTCACCTTTGCTGCGCCTCATCGTCTCAGCCGCACGGTTTGCCGTAACTGCACTATGCAGAAAGGTCGCGGTAAGATTCTCTGCGTCACGGGGAGGGTCGATGCGGGGATTGTCGCAATTTTCTTGTCTTGGGGCGCTGCTTGCCTGCGGATGCGGCCTTGCGGCCGTCGTTGCTGCGCCGGCTTCGGCGCAAGGCAGCTATTCGCCGTACAACGAGAGCCCGGCCGCCGCGCTCGCGCGCTACGTGCGCGCGCTGGCGGACGATCCCAAGGACTTCAGCGCGCTGATCGGCGCGGGCCGAGCAGCGCTCGAGCTTGGCGACACGCAGGCCGCGGCCGGCTTCTTCGCCCGAGCTGACGAGGTCAATCCGAGGAGCCCCGCTCCGCAGGAAGGGATGGGCGCCGTCTCGGTCGCCAACGGCGATGCGAAGGCCGCCATGCCCTATTTCAAGCGCGCGCAGCAGCTCGGCGCCACGCAGGCCATGCTCGGCTGCGAGCGCGGACTCGCCTACGATATGCTCGGGGAGCAGGCGAAGGCGCAGGCCGACTATCGCGCCGCGCTCAGCGGACCCGATTCCGACGAAGCGCGCCGCCGGCTCGCTCTCAGCCTCGCGATCAGCGGCAACAAGGCCGACGCGCTCGCGGCCATCGCGCCGCTCGCGGCGAAGGGCGATGCGACGACGCCGCGCGTTCGCGCGTTCATCCTTGCGCTCACGGGCGATTCCAATGCCGCCATGGCGGCCATCGACGCGGCAATGCCGGGCAGCTGGTCGCGCGTCGCGCCGTTCCTGCAGCGGCTCCCGGCGCTCGCCGCCGGCCAGAAGGCCGCCGCGGTGAACCTCGGCATCTTCCCGGACTCGAACGGAACGGCCTACGCTTATGCCGCGCCGGTCCGCACCGCGCCGTCGACCGCTACGCAGACGGTGAGCACCGACCGCCTCGCCGGCATCGACGCGCTGCTGACTTCCCAATCGGCCCAGGCGCAGCCCGTGTGGCAGCAGCCCTCGCTGCAGGACCAGCCGCAGCCGCGCGCAATCCAGGTCGCTTATTCCGCGCCGTCGCCACGGCCCGCGACGGTGCAGCGCACGGACGCTGCGGCCAGTTCGAAAATCTGGCTGCAGCTCGCTAGCGGCCGCAACGCCGATGCGCTCAGCGACCAGTTCGCGCGCATGCAGCGCGACAATCCGGAGCTGTTCAAGGGCATTACCGGCTATGTCGCCGAGGGCTCCGACCGTGCCCGGCTCGTCGTCGGCCCATTCCGCGGCACCACCGACGCGAAGATCTTCGCCGACGACCTTCGGTCGGTCGGCATCGATGCCTTCCGCTGGAGCAATTCCGATTCCGAGAGGATTGTGCCACTCGCTACGGAATGAAGCTTCCGCCAGCGGTTGCCGCGCATCCCGAAAGGTCTCGCGGCCGCTTCCATCCTGAAGACCGGTCCGGCCCGCGCGGGCCGCGCGACATCTTCCAGCGCGACCGCGACCGCATCGTCCACTCGGTCGCTTTCCGCCGCCTGAGGCACAAGACGCAGGTTTTCATCGCTCCGGACGGCGACCATTATCGAGTCCGCCTGACCCATAGCCTGGAAGTCGCGCAGATCGGCCGCACCATCGCCCGAGCGCTCGGCCTCAACGAGGACCTGACGGAGGCGCTTTGCCTCGCGCATGATCTCGGCCACCCGCCGTTCGGACACGCGGGCGAGGACGCGCTCAGCGCCGCGCTCGCCGAGGCGGGCGGATTCGATCACAATGCGCACACCATCCGCATCGTCACGCGGCTCGAAAATCCTTATCCGGACTTCGACGGCCTCAATCTCAGCTGGGAAGCGCTCGAGGGCCTGGCCAAGCACAACGGCCCCGTGACCGATCCGAGCTGGGCAATGGCCGAGGCGGATAGCGACTGGGACCTGGAGCTCGGCACCTGGCCGAGCCTCGAGGCGCAGGTGGCCGCAATCGCCGACGACATCGCCTACGACAATCACGACATCGACGACGGCCTCCGCGCGGGGCTGCTGAACATCGACGAACTTGTCGCGCTGCCGATTGTGCACGGCCTGTGGGAGGCGATCGGCGAGCGGCATCCCGGCATCTCACCCGAGAAGCGCCAGCGCGCGCTGGTTCGCGACATGATCGGCACGATGGTCGGGGACGTGCTTTTCGAGACCGAGCGGCGCGTCCGCGACGCCGGCATCGAGACGATCGACGAGGTGCGCTCGGCCGGTCGCCAGCTGGCCGGCTTCTCCGACTTTCTCGCTGCCGAGGAGCGGGAGCTGAAGCGCTTTCTCTACGCGCGGCTCTACGGACTGCCCGAGCTGGTGCCGATCCGGGAGGAAGCGGAACGCGTGGTCGGCGATCTCGCCGCCGCCTACATCGCCGGCCGCGGCCTCCTTCCACCCGACTGGCAGCGCGGCGGCGACGAGGTCGAGCAGCTGCGCACGATCGGCGACTTCATCGCGGGAATGACGGACCGCTTCGCCATTGCGCGGCACGAAGAGCTGGTCGGGCCGGTCAACCTGCCGCCGGACCGCTTCTGACGGGTGACGTCCCGACCTTGCTGCGTTAGAGGCGCGCGTTCCTATGAGCCTTTACCGCCAATATGCCGCGCTCCTCGACGGAGTGCTTGACGACCTCGTTGCCGAAGGCGTCATTCCCGGCCACCTCGACCGGAAGAACGTGACCGTGGAGCCGCCTCGCGACGCGGCGCACGGCGACCTTGCGACCAACGCCGCAATGGTGCTCGCAAAGCCTGCGCAGACGAACCCGCGCAGCCTTGCCGAGCTGATCAAGCCGAAGCTGGAGGCGCTTCCTCCGGTCACTTCGGTTGAGATCGCCGGCCCCGGCTTCATCAACCTTCGCCTCACCCCCGACGCCTGGCGCGACGAGCTTCGCACCATCCTCCGCGAAGGAGAGGAATATGGGCTTTCGACGGTGGGCGCGGACGAGCGGGTCAATGTCGAATATGTGTCGGCCAACCCGACCGGCCCGCTGCACATGGGCCATTGCCGCGGCGCCGTGATCGGCGACAGCCTCGCGCGGATCCTCGAAGCGGCGGGCTTTCGCGTCACCAAGGAATATTATGTCAACGATGCAGGCGCGCAGGTCGACACCCTCGCCCGCTCGCTGCACCTCCGCTACCGCGAGGCGCTCGGCGAGGACATCGGCGACATCCCCGAAGGCCTCTACCCCGGCGATTATCTGAAGCCTGTCGGGATCGTCCTCGCCGCCGACTATGGCGACGATCTCGTCGATGCTCCCGAAGAGCAGTGGCTCCCGATCTGCCGCGATGCGGCGATCAAGGCGATGCTCGACCTCATCCGCCATGATCTCGGGCTGCTCGGGATTCACCACGACATCTTCGCTTCGGAAGCGGAGCTTCAGCGTTCGGGCGCGGTGGACCGGGCGATGGACGTGCTGCGCCAGAAGGGCCTCGTCTACGAAGGCACGCTGGAGCGGCCGAAGAGCCTCGATCCGCACGACGAGTGGGAGCCGGTCGAGCTGACGCTGTTCCGCTCGACGCAATTCGGCGACGACCAGGACCGGCCGATGAAGAAGTCGGACGGCAGCTGGACCTATTTCGGCGCGGACGCCGCCTATCACTGGCAGAAGGCCCAGACCGCCGACCATCTGGTGAACATCTGGGGCGCGGATCACGCCGGGACCGTCAAACGGGTGCAGGCGGCGGTGAAGGCACTGACCGACGGCCGCGTCGACCTCGACGTCAAGCTCGTCCAGATGGTGCGCCTGTTCCGCGGCGGCGAGCCCGTGAAGATGAGCAAGCGCGCGGGCGACTTCGTAACGCTCGCGGACGTGGTGAACGAAGTCGGCAAGGACGTGGTGCGCTTCATGATGCTGACCCGCCGCGCCGACGCGCCGCTCGACTTCGACTTCATGAAGGTGGTCGAGGCGTCGAAGGACAACCCGGTGTTCTACGTCCAATATGCCCACGCGCGGATCAGCTCGCTGAAGCGCAAGGCGGCCGACGCAGGCGTGGATCTCGCCAGCGAGGCCGACCTGGCACTGCTCGACGAGGAGGAGCTCGCACTGGTCAAGCGCGCGGCCCAGTATCCGCGGGTGCTCGAAGGCGCGGCGCTGGCGCATGAGCCGCACCGGATCGCCTTCTACCTCTACGATCTCGCGGCCGAATTCCACGCCTTGTGGAACCGCGGCAATGACGATCCGGAGCGGCGCTTCCTGCTTGAAAATAATCCACAACTTTCCCGAGCACGGCTGGAACTCGCATCCGGCATCGGGCAAATCATCCGCAGCGGCCTCGCACTGATGGGAGTGGCGGCCGCCGAGGAGATGCGCTGACGATGAGCCAGGCTCGAGCGGCTGCCGGACTGGACCGGCTGCCGTGGCTCGCAGACGAACCGGCGCCGCCGAGGAAGCGCGGCGGCAACCGTGAGCTCGCCGGGTGGGCCGTGGCTGCGGTCCTCGTCGTTGCAGGCGCATCCTACTGGATCGGCGCGCACAGCTGGCAGCAGCCCAGCACACAACAGCCCGCCATCGAGCCGACCACCACCGTCCCGCTCCCGCAAGCGCGTCCGGCGGAGCCGCCGCAGCCGCGGGTGATCTTCGAACCGGCGCCGCAGGTCAGTCCGGCGCCGCGGCGCGAAGTGCCTATCGCCAAGCCGAGGCTCGAGAAGGCAACCGTAGAGCGGTCCGCTCCAGCGCCTGCGCCCGAGCCTGCCGCACCTGCGCGCGAGCGTCCGTCGAACGGCACTGCCGCCGCGCAACCCGCGGCCGCAGCCCCACCCACGCCTGCGCCCGCCGCAACGCCGAAGCCCCTAACAGCCTGGCCGGCGACGCAATCGCAAGGCGCCTATGGACGCATCGTTCGCATCGGAGCGTTCGGCACCCGGCAGCAGGCAAAGCTCGGCTGGCGCTACATGGTGCGCGCCTACCCCGCCGTTGCGCACCTGCAGGCCACCGTCGTCGAATCTCGCAACTCGCGCGGGCGGCCATTCTACCGCTTCCAGATCGGCACCACGTCGCAGGCGCATTCCGAAGTGCTGTGCCAGCGGATGGAGAAGATCCGGCTCAGCTGTGCGGTCGTCGGGCTGCCGTGGAAGCCCAAGGGCGTCGAGCGGTGAGCGACACGCGCCCATATGACGACCAGCTTCCGTGGCTGCAGCCGGTCGAGGACGAGGATGAGCCGCGCGGCCTCTCGGCGCGCAAGATGCTTGCCGCGCTCGCGGTGGTCCTTCTTGCGGCGCTGCTGGTTGCGGCGACCTTCTTCTGGCTGGGCCGGCGCGACGCTTCGGTCGGAGGCGCGCCCGAGCTGATCCACGCTCCGCCCGGCCCGTACAAGGTCAAGCCGCCGAACCCGGGAGGGCTCGACATCAGCAGCGGCAGCGAAACGGCGTTCGAAACCAGCGCCGGCGAGGATCGCGACGCGCAGCTCGACACGAGCAAGCTTCCGCCGGGAACGGTGGTCAAGCCGCCCGAGACACAGCCCAAGGCCGCAGCCGCCGAGCCGCCGAAGCCCGCGCCGGCTCCCGCCGAAGCGCCGCCTAAGGCGACCGGCGGCACCGGCAGCGTCGTCCAGCTCGGCGCATTCGCGAACAAGGCGCAGGCGGAGCGGGCGTGGACAGCGCTGTCCGCGCGGTTCCCGAGCGTCGCCGCGATGAACAAGATGATCGTGCCCTTCCCGGGCGGCATTCGGCTTCGTGCTGCGGCAGGGTCGCCGGCAGAGGCGAAGCAGGCGTGCGATGCGCTGAAGGCCGCCGGCGAAAACTGCTTCGTGGCGCAATAATGCAGGCCGTAATCTACGCTCCGGCGGGCCTGGAGCTTACGCCCGACGAGAAGAGCTTCTTTCGCGATGCGGATCCGGCCGGATTCATCATCTTCAAGCGCAATTGCGAAAGCCGGGAGCAGCTGCAGCGGCTGACGGATTCGCTTCGCGACCTCAGCGGCCGCGCCGACCTCCCCATCCTCGTCGACCAGGAAGGCGGGCGGGTTGCCCGCATGAAGCCGCCGGAATGGCCCGCGTTTCCGGCGGCGGAGCGCTTCGCCGATCTCTACCAGCTGGCCCCGTCGTCGGCGATCGAGGCGGTCCGCGCCAACGCGAGGGCGATCGCGCTGATGCTCCGCGACGTCGGGATCAACGTCGACGCTCTGCCGCTGCTCGACGTGCGGCAGCCCGGCGCGACCGACATCATCGGCGACCGCGCGCTCGGCAACAGCCCGATGCAGGTCGCCGCGCTCGGAAGGGCAGTGCTCGACGGCCTCGAATCCGCGGGCGTGCTCGGGATCGTGAAGCACATGCCCGGCCACGGCCGCGCGCTCGTCGACAGCCACAAGGAGCTGCCGGTGGTGAACGCGAGCGCCGAGGAGCTCGACGTCGATCTCGAACCCTTCGAGCGGCTCGCCTCGGCGCCGATAGGGATGACCGCGCATGTGGTCTACACCGCCTGGGATCCCGACCTGCCGGCGAGCATGTCGCCGACGATCATCCACGACATCATCCGCGAGCGGATCGGCTTCGACGGCTGGCTGATGAGCGACGATATCGGCATGGAAGCGCTCCAGGGCGATTTCGCCAGTCGCGCGGCCGGGGTCGTCGCGGCCGGCTGCGATGTCGCGCTCCACTGCTCCGGCAGGATGGAAGAGATGGTCGCCGTCGCCAGCGCCGTGCCGGCGATGAGCGTCGAAGGCGAAGCGCGTCTCGCGCGTGCAATGGCCCGCACCATGGTCGAGCCGGAAGGCCCTAATTTCGCGGAGTCCATCGCCACCCGCGACACATTGCTCGCCCTCGCCTGAGTTCCCGCGTTCGCAGACGGCAGCCGCCCGTTCGTCGATGCGGAGGGTTGCCGCTCGAAACTAACTTTTGGCAAGGGTACGCTCCTGCACCGCCAAATTGCCGAAAGAATTCCGCCAAATGCGCCTGATCTCGCTTTTCTGCGCCGCCGCTGCGCTCGCCGTTTCGCCAGCTTTCGCCCAGTCCGCTCCCGGTGGGGACAAGGACAAGGGGAAGAGCGTCGAGGACCTGCACAAGGATGACCTTGCGAAGGCCGCGGCAAGCGCATGGCAGGGCGCGCCGGTGGACGAGAAGACGGTCTCGACCCGCCACACCGCGGTCGTCGACGGACGGACGATCCCCTACACCGCGACGGCGGGAACGCTCACGATCCGCGACTCCGAGGGCAAGCCGGTTGCGAGCCTGTTCTACACTGCGGACACGCTCGACGGCGCGCCCGGATCGCGCCGGCCGGTCACCTTCTTCTACAACGGCGGTCCCGGCTCGGCGTCGCTGTGGCTGCGCATGGGTTCGTTCGGGCCGATGCGCATCCAGACGACCAACGCGGAATATATCCGACCCGCGCCGTTCAACTTCACGGCCAACCCCGACACGCTGCTCGGAAGCACCGACCTCGTGTTCATCGATGCGCCCGGCACCGGCTATTCGCGCCCGCTCGGCGATGCCAAGCCCGCCGACTTCTACGGCGTCGACCAGGACGCCGACGCCTTCGCCAAGGCGATCATGCGCTACGTCACGAAGTTCGGACGCTGGGACAGCCCCAAGTTCCTGTTCGGCGAAAGCTACGGGACGACCCGCTCCGGAGCGCTTGCCTACCAGCTCCAGGACCGCGGCCTCGCGCTCAACGGCGTGATCCTGCTGTCGTCGATCATGAACTACGGCCGTCGCCAGCCGGGCCTCGACCGCGACTTCATCAACTATCTGCCGAGCTATGCGGCGACCGCTTGGTACCACCACAAGATGTCGAACCCGCCGGCAACGGTCGAGGAGGCCGCCGCCGAGGGCCGTGCCTTCGCCGAGGGTCCCTATGCGGCGGCGCTCGAGAAGGGGCAGACGATCAGCAAGGCCGAAGAGGACCAGGTCGCGCAGCAGATGAGCGCGCTGACCGGCCTTTCGCCGCAGTTCATCGAGAATGCGGACCTTCGCGTCGGCCTGTCCGCGTTCCGCAAGGAGCTGCTGCGCGACCGGCGTCTCACGGTCGGCCGCTATGACTCGCGCTACACAGGCGTCGACCCGAACGCGTCGGGCGACGCGCCCGACTTCGACGCCTCGGACGTGGCGATCAGCGGCGCGTTCGTCGGAACGCTGCAGAGCTATCTCGCGCACGATCTCGGCTATCAGACCGACATGCCCTATCGCCTCAGCGCAAGCGACGCTCCGGGCTTCAAGTGGGACTGGAACCACCAGGCGCCGGGCAGCCGCTATTCGCTGCAGATGCCGAACACCGCGCTCGACCTCGCCGCGGCGATGCGGACCAACCCCTATCTCAAGGTGCTGTCGCTGAACGGCTATTACGACATGGCCACGCCGTTCTTCGGCACCGAATATGACCTCAGCCACATGATGCTGGACCCGGCGCAGCAGAAGAACCTCGAGTATCGTTATTACCCGTCGGGCCACATGGTCTATCTGAACCCCGACGCGCTCCACCAGATGCGGCTGGACGTCCAGAACTTCATCCGGGAGGCGGTCGGCGAGGCGGCGAGCGGCTACACGCCGGCGGCTGCGCCGGTGCGCCGCCGCCGCTGACTTATCCACAATAGAGTGTGGGGGGGGGGGCGCCGGCCCCCCCCCCCCCCGCAGCAACCGCCGGGG
>JBLNCZ010000014.1:0-7052 GCA_050261135.1 Bacillota bacterium | reverse complement strand
GGGTTTCCTCGGGCGGCTTGGAGATGACCGAGCAGCCGGCGGCGAGCGCCGCGGCGACCTTCTTGGCGAGAAGGTAGATGGGGAAGTTCCACGGCGTGAAGGTCGCGACCGGCCCGACCGGTTCGTGCATCACGCGGCTGAGTTGGCCCGCCGGGCGGACGAGCACGCGGCCGTAGTCGCGCTTCGCCTCTTCCGCATACCAGTCGAACAGCTGCGCCGAAGCGAGCACTTCGGCGCGTGCTTCGGGGAAGATCTTGCCCTGCTCCTGGGTCAGGACTCGACCGATGTCGTCGGCGCGCTCGCGCAGCAGCTTCGCCGCCTTGTGGAGGATGGCGCCGCGCTTCTCGACGTCGGTGGCGCGCCATTCGGGGTAGGTGCGCTCGGCGGCGGCAAGCGCCTCGTCGAGGTCGGCCTCGGTCGCGAGCGGAAGCTCGGCGATCGGCTGCGCGTCAACGGGGTTGACGACGGTGAAGCGGTCGCGGTCCTCGCCCGATTTCCACGCGCCGTCGATGAAGAGCTTGAGGTCGGTTTCATATCCCATGGGCGCGCAGATAGGCATCGCTTGAAGCCCCCGCAACGCCCCGCTACCCCTACTGACA
This sequence comes from Bacillota bacterium, assembly GCA_050261135.1. GTDB lineage: Bacteria > Pseudomonadota > Alphaproteobacteria > Sphingomonadales > Sphingomonadaceae > Sphingomicrobium. Next base: position 6,453 of record JBLNCZ010000014.1, on the reverse strand, counting down.
AAGGAGAAAGCAAAGCGATGACGAAGCAGGAACTGGTCGAACGGATGCAGCAGGGCCAGGCGTGGGTGCCGGGCAAGCGCGTGAAGATCGACTTCGGGGGAGAGCAGGGTGCGATCATGCTGGACGGCGCGGCGCAGCATGTGAGCGAGGAGGACGGTCCTGCCGACACCACGATCAAGGTCGGGTGGGACGACTGGCAGCAGCTCGCCGCCGGTCAGCTCGACGGCATGACCGCCTTCATGATGGGCAAGCTGCGCGTCGAGGGCGACATGTCGAACGCGATGCAGCTGCAGGGCGTGCTGTCGAAGCTCAAGAGCTAGTTCGTCGAATCGTTGTTGCTGCGCACGATCGAGCGGTCCACGACGCGCCGCATGCGCTTGCTTCTGCTGGTTCCACTGGTCCTCGCCGGTGCTGCCTCGGCGCAGCCGCCCGTTGCACTGGACGCCCATGCTGCGCAGGCGATCGTCGCCGGCTGCGTGGCGCATGCGACTGCCAAGCACCAGAGCGAGGCGATCGTGGTGGTGGATACAGGCGGTCACGTGGTCGCCTCGCTGCTGATGGATAACAAACACCAGTGGCATTTACGACTTCGCCAAGGCGAAAGCCGAAGCCGCCGCGGCGTGGGGCTTCTCAACTGCCCAGATGATGAAATCAGCGAGCGAAACTCCAGGCTTCGCCAATGCGCCGCATGTAGTGACGGTACCCGGCGGCCTTCCCGTCTGGTCGGCGGACGGCAAGATGCGGATCGGCGCCGTCGGTGTTTCGGGCGAAGCGCCGCCAGACGATGCGCAATGCGCTGAAGCGGGCGTGGCTGCGGCGGGCCTTCGCACCACGCGTTCTTGAGCAAGCGGCATCGCTTTTCTATGGGCGGCGGATGCAGAAAATCTATCCAGACGCGCAGAGCGCGCTCGACGGGCTGCTGTTCGACGGGATGCTCATCGCGGCGGGCGGCTTCGGCCTGTGCGGCATCCCCGAGCGGCTGATCGACGCGATCGTCGCCAGCGGGGTCAAGGACCTCACCATCGCGTCGAACAACGCCGGCATCGACAATGAGGGACTCGGCAAGCTGCTGCGCACGCGGCAGGTCAAGAAGATGATCTCGTCATATGTCGGCGAGAACAAGGAGTTCGAACGGCAATTCCTCGCGGGCGAGATCGAGGTCGAGTTCACCCCGCAGGGCACGCTTGCCGAGCGGATGCGCGCGGGCGGCGCCGGCATTCCCGGCTTCTACACCAGGACTGGCGTCGGGACGCAGGTCGCCGAGGGCAAGGAGCACAAGGAGTTCGACGGCGAGACCTACATCCTGGAGCGCGGCATCCGCGCGGACCTGTCGATCATCAAGGGCTGGAAGGCGGACGAGACCGGCAACCTCATGTTCCGAAAGACGACGCGCAACTTCAACCTGCCGGCGGCGACCTGCGGGAAGGTGTGCATCGCCGAAGTGGAGGAGATCGTGCCGGCGGGATCGCTCGACCCGGACTGCATCCATCTGCCTTCGATCTTCGTGAACCGTCTGATCGACGGATCGCCCTATGAGAAGAAGATCGAGTTCCGCACCGTGCGGGAGCGCGAGCCGGCATGATCGCGCTCCTGCTCGCTGCCGCGGCCGCCGCGCCGCAGGCACCCGCCGCCGACCTCGCCGGAATCGATGCTGCGATCCGCGGCGTCTACGACGTGATTTCTGGTCCGCCCGGGCAGAAGCGGGATTTCGACCGGATGCGCAGCCTGTTCGCTCCGGGCGCGACCTTGAAGGCGATCGGGCCAAAGGGGCTGCACGGCGGCACGCTCGAAGATTACATCAGCCGCAATGCCGCGATCCTCGACAAGGAGGGCTTCACCGAGCGCGAGCTTGGCAGGCGCCTCGAGGTTTGGGGCGGGCTTGCGACGGCCTGGTCCGCCTATGACGGCCGGACCGCGAACGGCAGCTTCCACGAGCGCGGAATCAACGGCTTCCAGCTTGTGAAGATCGACGGAAAGTGGCTGGTCGCCGCGATCCTGTGGCAGGAGGCCACGCCCGAAAACCCGCTGCCCGCGAACCTGATCAAGGGAAAGAAATGACGACCGAGACGATGACCAAGGGCTGGACCCGCGACCAGATGGCGGCGCGCGCCGCGAAGGAGCTGCGCGACGGCTATTATGTCAATCTCGGCATCGGCATCCCGACGCTCGTCGCCAATCATGTGCCGGCGGGCATGACCGTCACGCTCCAGAGCGAGAACGGGATGCTCGGGATCGGCCCGTTTCCGTATGACGACGAGGTTGACCCCGACCTCATCAACGCCGGCAAGCAGACGGTCAGCCAGCTCCCGCAGACGAGCTATTTCGACAGCGCCACCAGCTTCTCGATGATCCGCGGCGGGCATATCGACCTCGCGGTGCTCGGCGGAATGGAAGTGAGCGAGAAGGGCGACCTCGCCAACTGGATGGTCCCGGGCAAGATGATCAAGGGCATGGGCGGGGCAATGGACCTCGTCGCGGGGGTGAAGAAGATCATCGTCGTGATGGAGCATGTGTCGAAGAACGGCGCGGCGAAATTCATCCCCGAGTGCACGCTTCCGCTGACGGGCAAGAATGTCGTCGACATGATCATCACCGACCTTGCCGTCTTCCAGCGGCCGGACCACGACAGCCCCTTCAAGCTGATCGAGCTCGCCCCTGGCGTAACGCCCGAGGAGGTGCGGGAGAAGACGACGGCGCATTACGTCGAGTGAGGCTTCCCCGCGATCGCGATTCAAGGCTGTTCCTGCGGCTGCTCTTCTGGGCAGCGGTGGCGGTCTCGCTGGTGATGGCGCTGATCCCGCATCCTCCGCAGCTGCCGGGGCATCCGTCCGACAAGATCCAGCACATCGGGGCCTTCCTCACCATGGGCCTGCTCGGCAGCCTCGCTTACCCGCGGCTCGGCACGGTGAGGCTGGTGGTGGCGCTGTCGCTCTTCGGCGCGTTCATCGAAGTCGCGCAGGCGATCCCCGCCTTGCACCGCGACAGCGACCCGCTCGACTGGCTCGCCGACACCATCGCCTGCGGCATCGCGGTCGCTGCCGCGCAGTGGTGGCTCACCCGCAGGCGGTAATCGCGTTGCGTCCGCTCGCCCGGGCCCCTATCTCCGGGCGCAAATGCACAAGGGGAACGCATGACCCAGTTTGACGATCGCGAGCGGGCCTTCGAAACCAAGTTCGCCCACGACGAAGAGATGAAGTTCCGCATCACTGCGCGGCGCAATCGCCTGCTCGGCGAATGGGCTGCGCGGCAGATGGGGCTTAGCGAAGCCGAGACGGAAAGCTACGCCAAGGACGTGGTCCGCTCCGACTTCGAGGAAGCGGGCGAGCATGACGTGATCCGCAAGGTGCTCGGCGACCTGACCTCGGCGGGCGTGGACACGGACGAGGACAAGGTCCGCGAGGCGCTCCGCAACAAGGAGATTGAGGCGCGCCGCCAGATCATCGAGGCGACAAACCTGTGATGGGATCTGGCTTCTAATGCCGATGGCGGCGGGCGAGATCGAACGGCTGATCAAGGCGGCCATTCCGGACGCCGAGGTGACGATCCGCGACCTTGCCGGCGACGGCGACCATTATGCGGCGCGCGTGGTGAGCCAGAGCTTCGCCGGCCTCAGCCGGATCCGCCAGCACCAGGCGGTCTATTCAGCGCTCGGGGGGCGAGTAGGGGGAGAGCTTCACGCACTGCAGCTCGAAACCGCAGTGCCACAGACGGAGACGACCAGTGAGTGACGCCCAATCCCGCATCGCCGACATCGTGAAGAGCAATGACATCGTGCTTTTCATGAAGGGAACGGCGCTGTTCCCCCAGTGCGGCTTTTCGAGCCGCGCGGTCGCAATCCTCGACCGCCTCGGCGCGACTTACGAGACGGTCGACGTGCTGCAGGATCCCGAGATCCGGCAGGGCATCAAGGAATATTCCGACTGGCCGACCATCCCGCAGCTCTATGTGAAGGGCGAGTTCGTCGGCGGCTCCGACATCATGATGGAGATGTTCGAGAGCGGCGAGCTCAAGCAACTGCTCGGCGCTGAAGCGTAACGCGCTCTACCGCATGCGGAAGAGGGTCGACTCGCGTGAAGCGCGAGCGGGGTGAAGGTGCGCTCAAGACACGCCCTCAATCTCCGCAGCTTCGCTGCTCCTCGCTCTCCCGCGAGCGGGCGAGGGGAAAAGAAGAAGGGGCGGTGCAGCTGGACCAGAGAACCGCTGCACCGCCCCTTCGTGGCGTGGAACCAAGTGGACGCGATTATAGTAGCAATGCGCGTGCCAATTCATGGAAACGGCTAATTTCCGCTATTTTCTCTGCCGTCCCTTCGCGTCTCTTTCTCCGAAGCGTAAGAATTTCCGACAGTGACGCGCCTCGATCGGCGTAGCGGGTGTTTACAAGCGTAATCGAATCGTCTACAGCTGTAATCGAAAGGTGTCAGCAGTGGACATTCGGATCAGCGACGCGGAACTCGAGGTGATGGAGGTCCTGTGGGCCTCTGCCGAGCCGTTGACCGCGACCGAGGTTGCCGAGCGAATCCCCGCCGAACGCGGCTGGTCGCTCGCGACTATCAAGACGCTGTTGTCGCGGCTCACGGGCAAGCGGGCGATCCGCTATCGCGAAGAGGGCCGCCGCTATCTCTACTCGCCCGCGGTGGCGCGGGAGACTTATGTCGGCAAGGAATCGCGGCGGTTCGTCGATCAGATGTTCGGCGGCCGTCTATCGCCGCTGGTCGCGCGGCTGGCGCAGGAGCAGGCGCTCGACGATGAAGACATCGCGGCGCTCGAAGCCATCCTCAAGGAGCTGAAGTCATGAGCGACTGGCTCGTCTCGACGCTGATCGCGACCTCGGCGCTCAGCGCGATGGTCCTCCTCGTGCGCGAACCGGTGCGCAAGTTGTTCGGCTCGCGCGTGACATACGGGCTGTGGCTGATCCCCGCCGCTCGCCTGTTCGTGCCGACTCTGACGACGACGGTCGAGCGGGTGGTCCCTGCGCCGGCGCCGTCCGAATTTGCGGCTGCGGCTATGCCGATTGCAATGCAGCCGCCGCCCCAGCCGTCGCTCATCGACAGCCTCGGAGGATGGCCGGCACTGCTCTTCGCGCTTTGGCTCGCGGTCGCCGCGGCATTGTTCGTCAGCCGGCTGATTGCCTACCACCGCGACCGGCGCGCGATCCTCCGCTCGTCGGAGCCCGTCGAGCAGGTCGGATCGATCGTGATCGTCCGCTCGGGAGAGGTCGCGAGCCCCATCGCGCTCGGGATCGTCGACCCGCTGGTCGTCATCCCGACGGATTTCGAGCTTCTCTACGCACCGCGCGAGCAGCGGCTCGTCCTCGAGCACGAGCTTGCGCATCATCGATCCGGCGACCTCGTCGCCAATCTCTTCGCCTTTGTCCTCCTCTGCCTCCAGTGGTTCAACCCGCTCGCCTGGGCCGCCCACGCCGCTTTCCGTTTCGACCAGGAAGCCGCGTGCGATGCCCGGGTGCTGGACAAAGTCTCCGCCGGTGACCGCGCCGACTACGGACGCGCGATCGCCAAGGCCGCTTCGGGACGGGCGCTGCTGTTCGCCAGCGCGCTCGATCGGCACCACAGCTTGCACAGGAGACTGAAGTCCATGATTGCCAATCCAACGCCCGTCGGCAGCTTCGCCGGCAAGGTCCTGATCGTCGCCGGAATCGCCGTCGCGCTGCCGCTCACCGCCAGCCGCGCCGTCGACTATGTCGACGTGCCGGCGGCGCCAGTCCATCCGGTTGCCGCCACGGCGCCTGTTCTCCCGCAGGCCGTCGTGGCGGCGGCTGCCGTCGTGCACCCGGTGCCCGCCACGGCAGCAGTCGCGCCGGCCGCTCCGGCGGCGGCCGACAGCCGCTCCCTGATGCGGATCGACGACGATCTCACCATCGACGAGAATTACGTCACCATCGACGGCCAGCGGAAGCGGTGGGAGGAGCTCACCCCGGCCGAAAAGACGCGGGTCCGTGCGGCAGTCGCAAAAGCGCGCGCGCAGCTTGCCAACGTCCACATCGACCGCGACCGGATCATGCGATCGGTGGCCTCGGTTCCCGACCGCGCCCAGCTGGAAAAGATCGGCCGAGATGTCGCCCAGGCGCAGGCCAATGTTGCCGAGAGCATGCGCAAGCTCGAGCAGCAGCGGGACCAGCTGCGGAAAGCGGGCTTCGATCCTTCCGTCATCGAGGCGCAGATGCAGCAGGCGATGAGGTCGGTGCAGGGCGTCGACATGGCGGAAATCCAGCGGTCGATCGCGGCCGTGAACCCGGGCAAGATCGCGCAGACGCTCGACGGCGCGCAGCGCTCCGTCGACGACGCCAAAGCCGAGCTGGAACGGATCCAGGCGCGGATCGACGCCGACCCTCGTTAAGGGCTCGAAGCGGCGCGGGACGGTGTCCCGCGCGGCCGGGGGGGCCCCGCCGGGGGGGGGCCCCGGCCCCCCGCGGATATAAGCCGCCCCCCACGATAG
>JBLNCZ010000013.1:0-65554 GCA_050261135.1 Bacillota bacterium | reverse complement strand
GCTGGCCGGGGTTGGGGCACTCACCATCCCCCCCCGGGGTGGGGGGGGGGGGTGGACCGGCGCGCTGCGCGAGCGGGGAGAGGGCCGCCCATCGTCGCGCCCCCTCTCCCTTCCCCCGCAGACGGGAGAAGAGCTTGGCAAAGCGCTCGCCCTCGCCTTCCCCGACCGCGTCTCGCGCCGCCGCGACTCCACCGGCGAAAGCTGGCAATCGGTCGGCGGCCGCGGGTTCCGCCTCGATCCGGGCTCGCCGCTCGCTCGAAGCGCATGGCTGGCGGTCGGCGAGGTTGCCGGACATGCGAGCGGCGCGCGCATCCTGTCGGCCGCTCCGATCGAAGAATCCGACGTTCTCGAGCTGTTCGGCGACCGCCTCGAAACCCGCCACGACGGCGCCTTCGACCCGGCGACCGGCTCGGTGACCCCGACGCGAAGCCGACGGCTCGGCGCGATCCGCCTGTCGAGCGGCCCGGACCCTGCTCCGGACCAGGGAGCGATTGAACAGGCGCTGCTCGACGGGGTTCGCGAGCATGGGCTGGAGCTGCTGCCGTGGGACGAGCGCGCGCTCCAGCTCCGACGCCGCGCCGCATTCGCGCACAGGTTCGACGCGGCGATTGCGCCGCTCGATGACAAGATGCTGCTCGAGCGGCTGGACGAATGGCTTCCGCCGGTGCTCCGCGGCAGGCGCAGGCTCGGCGACATTCCTGCCCCGGCGCTGTCCTCGGCGCTCGAACAGCTGCTCGGCTACGACGCAAGGCGAAAGCTGGACGGCCTCGCGCCGGCTGAGTTCGCAACTCCGGCCGGCAGCCGCCACGCCATCGACTATTCGGCCGAACCGCTCGTCGAGGTTCGCGCCCAGGCGCTGTTCGGGCTCTCCGCGCACCCGACGGTCGCCAACGGCGCAGTTCCGCTGGTCCTCGCCATCACCTCTCCCGCGGGGCGGCCGATCCAGACGACGCGCGACCTTCCGGGCTTCTGGGCCGGAAGCTGGCGCGACGTCGTCAAGGACATGCGCGGGCGCTATCCCAAGCACCCCTGGCCCGACGATCCCGCCTCGGCGGCGCCGACGCTCCGCACCAAACGCGCGTCTTGATTCGTGGGCCGCACTTTGCCACCTGCAGCGCCATGACCGTCGCCCGCATCCTCGAGCAGGAACGCAAGACCACCCAGTCCGGCAAGGCCAATGCCGGCAAGTGGATCCTCGAGCTCGAGCGTCAGCAGCCGCTTCGCCCCGACCCGCTGACCGGCTGGAACGGCTCGAGCGACACCAACCCGCAGGTGCGGATGGCCTTCGCTTCGAAGGAGGCGGCGATCGCCTACTGCGAGAAACACGGGCTCGACTATCACGTCGTCCCCGCCCCGCCGGTGCGGCTCAAGATCCAGGCCTACGCCGACAATTTCCGTTGAGCTTCACTCCTAGCGGCTGCAGAGTAGCTGCGCCGAGCTAGGGGGAAAGCTGTATCGCGTTGATGTGCGGCTGGTGATCGGCACCAGGCCCGAAGCAATCAAGCTTGCGCCGGTGGCGCGTGCCCTCGCCGATCTCGGCGTCGCGCCGACGCTCACCCTCACCGGGCAGCACCCGGCGCTCGACCCGGCGGACTTCGGCCTCGATTCCTTTCCCGAGCAGCGTCTCGACTGCCCCGGCGAACAGGACCCGCACCGGCATGTCGGGGCGGTGATGCAGGCGGTGCTGCCGCTGCTTGCGCCCGCTCCCGACCTCGTCGTCGTCCAGGGCGATACGTCGAGTGCGCTCGGCGGCGCCCTTGCCGGCTTCAGCCGCGGCGTTCCCGTCGCCCATGTCGAGGCGGGCCTCAGGACCTTCGATCCGCGCCTGCCCTGGCCGGAGGAGGAATATCGCACCGCCATCGACGCCAATGCCCAGCTGCTCTTCGCGCCGACCGAAACCGCCGCGGCGAACCTTCGCGCCGAGCGGGTGCCCGGCGAGATCCACGTCACCGGCAACACGTCGATCGACGCCGTGCTCGCCGCGGAAGCCGCGCTGCCGCCGCCGCCGCCGCGGCGCAGCAGCCTGCCGCTGCTGCTCGTCACTGCCCACCGCCGGGAGTCGTGGGGCGAAGGCCTCCGCTCGATCGCCGCCGCGCTCACCGACCTTTCCGCCGACGCGGAGATCGACTTCGTGCTCCACCCGAACCCCCATGTCGCGGCGACGATGCGGGAGCTGCTCGGCGGTCATCAGAACATCCGGCTGGTCGAACCGTGCGGGCATCGCGAGCTCGTCCAGCGCATTCGCTCGGCCGACCTCGTGCTCAGCGATTCGGGCGGCATCCAGGAGGAGGCGCCGGCGCTCGGCGTGCCGCTCCTGGTCCTTCGGGAAAAGACCGAACGGCCGGAAGGCATCGCGGAGGGGAGCGCCACCCTGGTCGGCACTTCGACGAAGCGGATCGTCACCGAGGCGCGGCAGCTCCTCGCCGATCGCTCCAAGCTCGGCGCCATGCGCCGCCGCGCCTTTCCCTACGGTGACGGCAAGTCGGGGCCGCGAATTGCCGTCATCATCGACGAGTGGCTGAAGAGGAAGTGAGCGGCCATTAGCCTCGGGCTGCCGACCGACATCCTAAGCCTGTCACCAGTGCTCGGATGTTCCCCGGACATCCTGTGCCTCACCAGTGCTCGGATGTCCCCCGGACATCCTGTGCCTGGTGACCCCTACGGGACTCGAACCCGTGTTTTCGCCGTGAGAGCCAAACCTATTTGGTTCGTAAATACGTGTATGGATGTGCTCGGATACGTTGCTACGACTGAGCTTATTTGGTAAACTGCTGTCCGTGTCCATGCTCGTCCTTGGACGCTTATTCGTGAAATTCTCGGGACGTTTTTGACGGGGTTTCAGTTGGGCAGAGCGGTTGTAGAGGCGCGAATCCAGGAGCGGTCGGCGAGGCTTCGGCTCAAGGCCTGTCATCACCCCTATTGGCGAACGATCTCGAGCGGCCGGCACCTCGGCTACTATAAAGGAAAACGCGGCTCTTCCTGGATTGCGCGATGCCGATCGCCGCTTGATGGTTCCTACGTCACAACGACGCTCGGCAATTGCGACGATCATGTCGACGCCGATGGAAGAACCATCCTGTGCTGGAAGGATGCGCTGGAGAAGGCACTCGCCTGGTTTCAACAGGTCGAAACCCCCGGATATCTCGAGGCAGCCGATCTGACGGTCGAAAAGGCTGCAGCCGAATATTCCGCGATGCGCGATCAGCGGGACAGCGCACGGGCTGGAAGGCCGGTCCGCTCTGACGGCCGGTCCCGAATGAACCGTTACGTCGTGGTCGATGAGCAATTGTCCGGCATTCGACTCCACGATCTCACCGAAGCCCACCTGAAAGCGTGGCTCGGTCGTCAGAAGCATTTGAAGCTGACGACGAGGCAGCGCCTCGCCAATGACCTAAAAGCTGCGCTCAACCATTGCTACGTCCAGCATCGACGGGTTCTGCCCAGCGACTTCCCAATGACCGTGAAGGTGGGGCTCAAGCCGGAAGAGAATTACTGGGAACATGGCGAGAGTCGCGCACGCGACAATCAGATCCTCGATGACGAACAGGTTCGCAGGATCATCAAGCTGGCGATCCAGCGCGACAAGGACGGTGACTTCGCGCTCCTGGTCATCCTGCTCGCCGCGACCGGCGCGCGCTTCTGCCAGCTGAGGCGCATGAGAGTCTGCGATGTTCAGCTGGAGCATTCGCGAATCCTGGTGCCGTCCTCGTTCAAGGGGAAGGGCAAGTCGCCGGCGCTCACCAAGGTCCCCGTCGGCAGCGATGTGCTCGAATGGCTGCAGCGCGCAATCGAAGGCCGCCCGCCAAACGACGCACTGCTTCATAAATGGCGATACCGGCAGGTTGGCCCCGCAGGGCCAAACGCGTGGGTGAAGGACTATAGGGGACCCTGGCGGACCGCGTCTGAAATGGCGCGCGACTGGCAAGGCCTCATGACGGAGGCTGGGCTCGTCGGCGTGATCCCGTATGCGCTTCGGCATTCGTCCATTGTCCGTGGGATCCGCGCCAACCTGCCCATTCGGCTCGTCGCGGCTTTGCACGATACCTCAGTGACGATGATCGAGCGGCATTATTCACGATGGATCACCGAGGGTTTGGAAGAGATTGCGGCACAGGCGGTGGTGCCCCTGCTGGCGGCGTGAGGGCCAGCCAAACAGAAGCGCCTCGACAAGGACGTCCCGAGCATGAACCCGTCGGACCATCGTTCTCGACGAAGCACCGTTCGTCTTCCCGCGCACAGTTCACTCGGGCATCAGAACCCAGCCCTTGAGCTGCAGGGTCGCGATCGTCGTCATGGCCGATAGATCCGTGATCACGTTCGGAGCGACGGCGGACCGGTCAATATTCTGGGCGAACAGCGCCTGGCCGCAGATGTGAACACTGGCGCCTGCGTTGCGCAAGGCTCTGATCAAGGCGAGGTTCGGATTCGGAACACCATAACGTGCCCGATAGGTCTCATCGTTGAGCACAGCCGACGTTGCCGGACCATGCATGACGACGACAACATGCCTTTGCCGGGGCGGGACGCCTTGGCTCCCAAGTAAGTTCAAGAATCGCGCTACCCTCTCGAGGGAGGGGCTCACCTTGGCCGGCGTATCCGCAGCCTTGACCACGCTGAAGATGACCCGATATTGCAAACGGCGGTCGGGGAGGTTGCGAGCTCCGGGAACGGGCGAGATCTTGCCGAAGCCGGCTACCGGTTCAGAGGCCCCCGCCGTGCCCGCTGCCGCGACGCACAAGAGCGCAACCAACTTCAAGACGCGCATGGTTCAATCGGCCGGCTCATCGCTGAAGCGTCAGTTCTTGCGTCGCGTCCTTAAGGCAGACTGATGCCTGACTTAGGTGATCGCCCAGCGGATGAGCATCCCGACCACCCCAAGCGCCGCCACGCTGACCGCCCAGATCAAACCCATCCAGCCCAGGCGCGCCGCCAGGCTGCGGGGGGTTCGAGGAGCCTCGAGCTTCGGCCAGCTCAATGGTATCCACCCTCGACCTTGCCGCGGAACACCCAATAGGCCCAGCCGGTGTAGGCGAGGATGATGGGCATGATGATCGCCACGCCGACGAGCATGAAGATCTGGCTCCGTTCGGGTGCGGCGGCGTCCCAGATGCTGATGCTGCCAGGGACAACGTCCGGCCACATGCTGACGCCGAGCCCGATCATTCCCAGCGCGAACAGGCCCAGGCTCAGCAGGAACGGCAAATAGCGTCTCCGCCGCGATAGAGTGAACAGCAAGGCGCCGAAGAGGATCGCCGTCAGCAACGGCACCTGGCTCGTGAAGAGGATGCTCGGCCAGTCGAACCAGCGGGACCAGTAGCGCGGCGCAAGAAAGGGCGTTGCGAGGCTGACGGCAGCCATGAGGACAATTGTCCCGAGCGCGGCGATCCTTGCGAGACGATAGGCATGGTCCTCGGCGCGGCCCGTAAGCTTCATGACGAGGAAGGTCGCACCGAGCAGCGTGTAACCGGTCACGACGCCCGCTCCGGTCAGGAGCGAATAGGGCGACAGCCAGTCGAGCCAGCCGCCGCCGTAGGCCTGGCCGTGCACCCTGATTCCCTGCAGCAGCGCGCCAAGGATCATGCCCTGGGAGAAGGCAGCGGCGAGCGACCCGGCAAAGAACGCGAAGTCCCAGAAGCGCTCGTGCCGCGGATCGCGCCAGCGGAACTCGAATGCAACGCCGCGGAACACCAGTCCGAGCAGCATCGCGATGATCAGCGGATAGGTTGCCGGAAGGACAATCGAGTAAGCGAGCGGAAAGGCCGCAAGCAGGCCGCCGCCGCCGAGCACCAGCCAGGTCTCGTTGCCGTCCCACACCGGCGCCACGGCGTTCATCGCCTGGCTGCGCTCATCACCGCGGTTGAAGAGCGGAAAGAGGATGCCGATGCCGAGATCGAAGCCGTCCATCACGACATACATGAAGACGGCGAAGGCGATGATGAACGCCCAGATGATGGTCAGATCGAAGTGGAAGGGCATCATCGGTCTCCTTCCGCTTCGAAACCTGATTCGCGTTGCAGGTCGGGTGCGGGGTTCTGCGACGGTCCGGGTGTGATTCCGGCGGTGCGGAGCGGGGCTCGCTCGACCATTTCCGCGGTCTCTTCATGGACATGTGGCGGCCGGCTCATCAGCTTCACGATGTACCAGGTCCCGACTCCGAACACCGCGAAATAGACGATGACGAAGGCCACGAGCGACGCGGCTACCGCCGGGGCGCCCAGCGGGCTGACGCTATCGGCGGTTCGCAGCAGGCCATAGACGGTGAAGGGCTGGCGCCCGACTTCGGTCGTCACCCATCCCGCGATCACCGCGACGAAGCCGGCCGGAGCCATCAGCAGCGAGGCGCGATGCAGCAGCGGCCAATCGTAAAGGCGTCTCCTCAGCCGGGCGACGAGGCTCCAGAGCCCGAGGCCCATCATCAGGAAGCCCAGCCCGACCATCAGCCGGAAGGACCAGAAGACCACCCTGACCGGCGGCCGGTCCTGCGGCGGCACGGTGTCGAGCCCGGCGAGCGGCGCATTCGGGTCGTGCTTGAGGATCAGGCTCGAGAGCTTTGGAATGCCGATCGCAGCGCGCAATTGCTGGCGGCTGTCGTCCGGGATTCCGAACAGATACAGCGGCGCACCGGCAGGATGGCTCTGGTAATGGCCTTCCATCGCCATGACCTTGGCCGGCTGATGCTCGAGCGTGTTGAGCCCGTGCTGGTCGCCGATGAAGATCTGGACCGGAGCGACCAGCGCCGCCATCCACATCGCCATCGAATACATGGTGCGCACCTGAGGGCTCCGGTTGCCCTTGAGCAGGTGCCAGGCGCCCACTCCGCCGACGACGAAGGCCGTCGTCAGGTAAGCCGCCACGACGGTGTGCGCGAGACGGTAGGGAAAGCTCGGATTGAAGATGATCGGCAGCCAGGTGGGACCTGGCACGAAGCGGCCGTCGGCGAGCAGAACATAGCCCTGCGGGGTCTGCATCCAGCTGTTGACGCTGATGATCCAGAAGGCCGAGATGACCGTCCCCAGCGCAACCATGAGCGTCGCCGCGAAATGCAGTCGCGGCCCGACCTTGCTCATGCCGAACAGCATTACTCCGAGAAAGCCGGCTTCAAGAAAGAAGGCGGTCAGCACCTCATAGGCCATCGGCGGGCCGATCACGCCGCCGACCCTGGCCGAAAAGACCGACCAGTTGGTGCCGAACTGGTAGGACATGACGATGCCGGAGACGACGCCCATCGCAAACGCGATCGCGAATATCTTCAGCCAGTAGCGGAACAGGTCGAGATAATGCTCCTTGCCGGTGCGCAGCCAGAGTCCTTCGAGCACTGCGAGATAGCTTGCTAGGCCGATCGAGAACGAGGGGAAGATGAAGTGGAAGCTGAGCGTGAATGCGAACTGGAAGCGCGCAAGCAGCAGCGCCGTTGGGTCAACCGGCATGATCACCCGCTCCCTTTCTGATCAGAAAACCGCACTGGCGCTCTTCCACAGCATGTAAGCAGCGACAACGAAGATCAGGCTGGCGAAGACCGTGGTCAGATGCCCTGCTCCCGACAGGCGCTTCGCTGCTCGAGTTCCGAAGAAGCTGCCGCCCAGCCCTCCCACCACGAAAACGAGCGCGAGAGTCCAATCGACGAGACCTGAAAAGGCATAATTGGCTGCCGTCGTGAGGCCGAAGGCGGTGACCGCGACAAGGGAGGAGCCGACGGCGAAGAGCATCGGCATCCCGCTCGCAGCGATGAGCCCCGGGACGATCAGGAAGCCGCCGCCGATCCCGAAGAAGCCTGAGAACAGCCCTGTGCCGAGGCCGTAGAGGACCAGCTTGCCAGCATTCTCGCGTCCGAGCCGGACCTCCGGGTCGCCGACATGACTTCGGCGGCGAAGCATCAGCGCTCCGACAACGATCATCACCAGCGCGAAGAGGAAGAGGAGCTTCTGCCCGTCGAATGCCTTGCCCAGGGTCGAGCCGATGAACGCTCCGGCAACACCGGTGAGCGCGAACACCGAGGCGCAGCGCCATTTGACATTGCCGAGGCGCGCATGGGTTCCGAGACCCAGTGCCGCATTCGCTGCGACTGCGAGAGCGCTGGTGCCGATCGCCACATGCGGGTTCCGAACGCCGACGAGATAGACCATGAGCGGCACGGCGAGGATCGACCCTCCGCCGCCCACCAGGCCGAGCACGAAGCCGACCAGCGCGCCCGAGAGGGCGCCAAGCGCATAATGAATAGTGTCGAGCACCGCTTTACACCCCGGCAGCCGTTCGAAGCCGCGGCGCCGCGAGCCACTCGCGCCCCTTGAGCATCAGGTCCCAGTAGATGGGCGGAAGCAGGTCTTTCTTGAGCAGCCAGGCCAGATGGGACGGGCGGGTGCCGTCGATCAGCCAGGTCGGAAAGGTCGGCTGCAGCGCGCCGCCGTACCCGAATTCGGCGAGGACGATCTTGCCCTTCTCGACGGTGAGGGGGCAGCTCCCATAACCGTCATAGGCCGCCTGCGCTTCTTTTCCGTCGAGGATCGCCAGCGCGTTCTCGGCGGCGACGGGCGCCTGCTTGCGGACCGCGGCCGCGGTCTTCGCGTTGGGCATGCCGCCGGAGTCGCCCACCGCCAGGACATTGGCGAACCTCTTGTGCTGCAGGGTCTCCTGATCGACCTCGACATAGCCCGCGGGATCGGCGAGCGGGCTGTCGGCGACGATCCTCGGCGCCTTCTGCGGCGGAGTCACGTGCAGCATGTCGAACTCCCGTACCGTCTCGCCCGCGGCGTTCTTGAACACGGCCGTTCGCGACGGCCCGTCGACGGCGACCAGATTGCTTCCGAGGTGAAGCCCGATGCCGTAGCGCGCGATCGTCTCCTCAAGCGCGGGGACATAGGCCGGAACGCCGAACAGCACCTGTCCGGCATTGTGAAACTCGACCTCGATCGAATTGAGACGTCCGGCGCGCTCCCATTCACTGCACGAGAGATACATCGCCTTCTGCGGAGCGCCGGCGCATTTGATCGGCATCGGCGGCTGAGTGAAGATCGCGCGGCCCCTCTCGAGCTTCCGCACCAGCTCCCAGGTGTAAGGCGCAAGATCGAAGCGATAGTTCGAGGTCACGCCGTTGCGCCCGAGCGTCTCGGTCAGGCCCTCGATCGCCTCGAAGTCGAGCCGGTTGCCGGTCGCGACGATGAGCAGCCGGTACCTGAGTTCACGGCCGTCCTCGAGCAGGACGGTGTTCGCCTCGGGCCGGAACTCGGCCGCCGCCGTCCTCAGCCACGCCGTCCCCTTCGGCATCACCTTCGCCATCGGCCTTGCGACCTGCCTTGCGACCTGCTCGGGCCGGAAGACTCCCGCGCCGACCAGGGTGAAGCCGGGCTGGTAGTAATGGGTGTCGCGGGGCTCGACGATGGCGATGTCGAGACCGGGGCGGCGCCGAAGCAGCGAGGCCGCCGTTGCAATCCCGGCGGCGCCTCCGCCGACGATGACGATCTCGTGACTAAGCATTGCTGGATGCTCCCTGGTCGGCGGCTTCCAGCAGGGGACGGAAAGCCGAGATGTCATAGCCGTGCGCCGCCGCCATGCGGATGCGCTCGTCCGCCGTCAGCGTGTCGGTGTTGGCGAGCGCCCACAGAAGGGTCGAGCGCGTGCCCGTCCGGCAGAAGGCATAGATGGGTCGGGGAAGGTCGCGGAGCGCTTCTCGGAATTGCTCGACGTCATCAGCGCCGATGCGACTGGCGACCACCGGGATATGGCGCGCCTCGAGGCCATGATGGCGCGCGGCCGCTTCCAGCGCCGCGAACGCCGGCTGGTCGGGCTCCTCCCCGTCGGGCCGGTTGCCGATGATCGAGCGGAAGCCAAGCGCGGCGACGGTGTCGACGCCGTCTCCCGTGAGTTGCGGTCCGACGGCGACGTCGGGAGTGAGCCGGTTAATCTGCATGATCGATGTTCCTCATGATCTTTGGAGCGTTGACGAAAGGAGGCGGTGGGCGGCCATTCCGCCAAGCATCGCGGCGATGAACGGCAGGACCTGCGGAAGCGCGAGCGAGAGGTTCGCGATCGCCGGCCCCGGACAGAGTCCGGCGAGACCCCAGCCGACCCCGAACAGGGCGGCCCCGGCGATGAGCCGGGCATCGAGATCGCTTCGGTCCGGAAGCGAGAATGACGCTCCGAAGAGTGGCTTCTTCATCCGCTCGCGGACGCGCCAGGCGACGGCCATCACGAGCAATGCGCCGCCCATGACGAAGGCGAGCGTCGGGTCCCAGCGGCCGAACAGGTCGAGGAAGCCGCGCACCCGCTGCGGATCCGTCATTCCGCCAACGACCAGGCCGGCGCCGAACAGGGTTCCGGACGCGAGCGGCGGCAGGAACCTGCGAATCAGGCTCACAACGCACCTCCAGTCAGCCGCAACGCGAGCACCGTGACGATGCCCGCAGCCATGAAAGTGGCGGTGGCGACCAGCGACCGCTGGGACAGTCGGCTGACTCCGCAGACACCGTGGCCGCTGGTGCAGCCGCTGCCGAGGCGCGTGCCGAAGCCGACCAGCAGGCCTGCAACGACAAGCGTGGGCAGAGGCGCGAAGTGTGTTTGCCGGACACCGAGCGCGAGCGCCGCAGCGGCCGCTCCGAGGGGCAGTCCCGCGAGGAAGCTCCACGCGCTGCTGAGCGACATGCTGCCGCTGCCGATGCCGGTCGCGCGAGCGGCGATTCCGGAAACCCCGGCGATGCGTCCCGCACCGATCAGCATAAGCGCCGAGGCGAGGCCGATCAGGATTCCGCCGGCAAGACCGTGCAGCGGCTGCGCGTAAGGGAAGACCGGCAATATCATAGCAGGTTCACCGGCACCTTCAGGTAGGAGACTCCGTTGTTCTCCGGCTCGGGCAGCCGCCCACCGCGCATGTTGACCTGCAGCGACGGCAGGATGAGCCTGGGCATGGCGAGCGTTGCGTCGCGCTCGGTCCGCATCTCGACGAACTCGTCCTCGCTGACGCCCTCGTGCAGGTGGACGTTGCCGGTCCGTTCCGCGAGGATCGTGGTTTCCCAAACGAACTCCTCGCGGTTCGGCGCCTTGTAGTCGTGGCAGAGGAACACCCGGGTCTCGTCGGGAAGCTGCATCAGGCGGCGCACCGAACGGTACAGCCTGTGCGCGTCGCCGCCGGGGAAGTCGGCGCGTGCCGAGCCATAGTCCGGCATGAACATGGTGTCGCCGACGAACGCCGCGTCGCCGACCACATAGGCCATGTCCGCCGGCGTATGTCCCGGAACGAACAGCGCGATCAGCGGGATCTCGCCGACCATGAACGTGTCGCCGTCCTCGAGGAGGCGGTCGAACTGGGAGCCGTCGCGCGCGAACTCGGTGCCTTCGTTGAAGATCTTGCCGAAGACGCCCTGGACGGTGATGATCTCCCTGCCGATCGCCATCTTTCCGCCGAGCTTTTCCTGGAGCCAGGGCGCTGCCGACAGATGATCGGCGTGCGCGTGGGTCTCGAGGATCCAATCGACGGTGAGCCCTTCCGAGCGCACATATTCGGCGATCTGGTTCGCGGATTCGAAGCTCGTGCGGCCCGACGCCTGATCGAAGTTCCACACGCTGTCGATGATCGCGGCGCGTTTGGTGGCCGGATCGCTGACGACATAGCTCGCGGTGAAGGTCGGCTCGTCGAAGAACGCCTTGACCTGCGGGCGGCCCAACTTGCCCTCGCGCGCTGCACTGACCTGCGCACGCGCGCTCTCGAGCGGGAAGTCATGTTCCATGATGGTGTGATCTCCGGTCAGTTGGAGCCGGCCTCGCGGCCGAGCTCGGGGCAGAACAAGTCATGGAGAAGCGCGAGCAGTTGCCCCGCCTTGGGATCGCAGACGCGGTAATAGACGCTCTGCGCTTCCTTCCGGGTGGCAACCAGACCCTCCTCGCGAAGCTTGGCGAGATGCTGGGACAATGCCGACTGGCTGAGGCCGAGGCGTTCGACGAGCTGGCCGACGGACAATTCGCCGCTCTCCGCAAGATGGCAAAGCACCAGCAGACGGCACTCGTTCGACATCGCCTTCAAGAGGTTCGCGGCATCGCGGGCCTGGGATTCAAAGGTACCGAGTTGAGCAGTTTCCACGCCGTCCTCCATTAGATGACGCTAATTTAGGAGTTGCTAATGCCGTTTCAAGAGCGTCTGCGCACGGCACCTTCAAGAGCAGGCGGGCCAGCTTAAGCGGCTCTTAAGGGCGTGCGGCGATCGCACGGCGTGGACCGGCCGCCGACTCGAAGGGAAATCCTGCAGCTCCTTGCGTTGTCCGGCGTCGGCGCGGGCGCGGGCGCCTTTCTCAGGTCACGCGCGCCGATCGGCCGCGATATGTCCCGCAATGCGATCGCGCAGCGCATCCTCAGCGACCGGACGTCACCGCAATTCGGACCGTCCGGCGCGAACCTCGCGGTCGCCGTCTTCAGCGACTATCAGTGTCCCGCATGCCGCTTCGCCGAGCCTTCCCTGCTCCGGGCGGTCGCCGCGGACGGACGTGTCCGCATCATCTATCGCGACTGGCCGGTATTCGGGGCGCGATCGGAGCATGCGGCCCGGGTCGCCCTAGCGGCCAACTTCCAAGGCAGATATCAAGCCCTTCACCATCTCCTGATGATCGAACCGGGCGAGCTCGACGAAGCTGTCGTTCGGGATCTTGCCGTGCGCGCGGGTGCCCACCGGGCCCGCCTCGAGCATGACCTGTCGGTCCATGGCGCCACGATCAGCGCCGCGCTCGGCCGGACCGGCTGGGACGCCTTCTCGCTGGGGCTGCCGGGGACACCCGGCTATCTCATCGGCCCGCTCCTCGTCGTCGGTGCGCAGACATTCTCGGGCTTTCAGGGCGCATTCGAGAAGGCGCGCGAACTCATGGGCAGCCAAAACGGTTGAGCCAGGATCAGGCCGGATGGACGGTCGCGGGTTGCCGCAGCTTCTCGATCACGCGCTCCAGCTTCGCCCTGACCTCCCGCGCTGCGCTCTTGAGCCGAGCGTTCGGGATCGCCTGCATCGACTCCACGGGATCGATCGCAGCGACCTCGCAGCGATTGTTGGCGGTCGCCTGCACGATGACATTGCAGGGAAGCATCGTCCCGACCTTGTCCTCCAGCTGCAGCGCTTCATGCGCGAGGGAGGGGTTGCACGCGCCGAGGATGACATACGGCCTGAAGTCCACGCCGAGCTTGGCCTTCAGCGTCGCCTGCATGTCGATCCGGGTGACCACGCCGAAGCCTTCTTCCTTCAATGCCGCCTCAACGGCTTCGACGGCTTCGTCGAACGGCAGCCTGACCTCGGTTGCAATATAATAGTTCATCGCTCTGCTCCTGCCGACAGAGGCCCGGCGCGCCTGTCACCCACTGCTTCCGCAAGTTCGCGCAGCGTTCCTGCAGAGAGCAGCTGCGGCAGTGGCTCCGCATCCTGTCCCGGTGGATAGAAGAGATAGAAAGGGATGCTGTTCCGGCCATTCGACGCAAGGAAGCGCGTGATCGCCGGATCGCCGTTCGTCCAGTCACCGCGGAGGGTCACGATTCCCGAATCGCGGAACGCGGCGTGCGTCTCCGGCCGGTCAATGGCTATCCGCTCGTTGATCTTGCAGGTGAGGCACCAGTCGGCAGTGATGTCGACGAACACCGGCACACCGGCGCCCCGAAGCTGCGCCAGCAGGGCTTCGGAGAATGGCTGAACACTTGCGCTGTTGGCCTGGGCGCTCAGCGCGGCCGGCGCGGGCCACACCAGCACCAGCCCGGCAATCGCGGCTGCGGCCGGGACCAGGCCTGACCAGCGCCTGGCAGCTCCGCTGTCCTGCCGCCCCACCCACCAGAGCGTCAGGCTGAAGGCCAGGACGACAGCAGCGCCTTCGATCAAGGCAAGCCTGCCCGCCTGTCGGCCGAGCAGCCACATCAGCGCGAGCGCGGCAAGCCCGGTCGGTACTGCCATCCAGCGCCGGAACGCACCCAGCCATGGCCCTGGCCTGGGAAGCGCGCTTCGCAGACCCGGCACGAACGCGATCAGCACCATCGGCAATGCGAGGCCGAGCCCCAGGCCGGCGTAGATGAGAACCGACGTCACCGGCGGAAAGGCGAGTGTCGCTCCAAGGGCGGTCGCCATGAACGGCCCGCTGCAGGGGGTCGCCACGAAGGCCGTCAATGCGCCGGCGCCGAGCGAACCGACGACGCCGGTGGCCCTCGACGGCGTACCGCTGAACGAGAGGCCTGGCAGCTCGAAGATGCCGGCAAGGTTCAGGGTGATCGCCGTTGCGAGGAGGGCCAGCCCCAGGGTCACTCCGGGATGCTGAAGCTGGAACGACCAGCCGATTTCCTCCCCGGCAAGGCGCAACAGCATGATAACGAGGCCAAGCGCAGCGCAGGAGATGACTGACCCGGCCGTGTAGGCGAGCGAATCGATCCTGGAATCCCGTTTCGAGGTTCCCGCACGGGCGAGCGCCAGCGCCTTGAGGCTCAGCACCGGGAACACGCACGGCATGAGATTGAGCAGGAGCCCGCCCAGCATTGCGGCGAGGATCGCAACGAGGACCGATTGAGAGGAATCTGTTCCTGGACTTGCCGTCGGCGCTCGCGACGCACCGGCGACGGCGGGCACCGATGCTTGCCGCGCCCCTGCTTTGCCCTGCACCGCGCGCTTCACTGTCGCGGTCGGCGCCGCCCCGGGTCGCGGCGGATCCGTCTTGCGAAACTTCACCTGATAGGCAGTGCGCCCGTCCGAGATGACGCCGCTGAGCCTGGCCGGGACCACGGAAAGCGCCGGCGCGTGGATTAAGGTCATGCCCTCGACCGCCTCGACGCGAGCTCCGGCCAAATCCAGCGCACCGTTCCGGTCCGGGAAGAAGCTTGTCCTCGCCGGATCGGTCCTCGCGTCGGCCGGCAGACGCAGTGTGACCTGCCCATGATCGACGAAGAAGGTCCCGTCCCCGGCCTGCCGCGGCAGCCGGCGTTCGGCGGCCCTGAGGATTCCGGCCGATGGGCTTGGCGCCCCGTCTCCCGCCGTGAGGTTGAGCTTGAGGCCGGCACGGCCCGGGACACACAGCGATTCGGAACATTCGAGCCAGCTGACATGGGCTTCGATCGGCAGCGGGGTCCCCGCGGCGGCGGAACTGCCGAGGCTTACGCGCGACAGGAGGATGTGCTCGCCTGCATGCACGTAGCTGGTGATGCCCATCACCTTGAGGAGCGTGGGCGCCGGATGCTCGAGCGCGCGGAACCTCAGCCCGCCCGGCGCCTGCCACTCGACCGCTGGGGCAAGGCCGCTCTCGCCCGGGTTGCTCCAGTAGCTGTGCCATCCCTTGTCCGGGACAAGCCGAAGGCCGATCAGGAATGTCTCGCCCGGTCGGGGTCGATCCGTTGACGTCAGCAATGACGCGCGCACGTGAGCGGACGCCGATTGGGCCAATGCCGGGCTGGCAAGCCAGCCGAGAAACAGGAACAAGAGAAGCGTTAGTGCTGACCGGCGAGAGCGCTCACCTCGACGCTCTTGTGACGCAACCACGACTCAGGCCTTCTTCGCGGCCTCTTTCCGGGCGCGAGCGACGGCTTTCTGGAACTTGGCCAGATCCATGCCTCCGAAGCTCTGGACGTTTCCGATGATGAAGCCCGGAGTACCCTCGAGACCGATCGACTCCGCTTGCTCGCTGTTGCGCTGGAACAGGTCTTCGATCGCTTCCGAATGCGCGGTCATGTCCTTCTGCAGCTGGGCCCAATCCACGCCCGCCTTCTTGGCGGCGGCCTTGATCTTGTCCTGGTTGAGAGGAAGCGGGGTCTCCATGAGGGCGTCGTGCATGGCGACATATTTGCCCTGGTATTTGCTCGCGATCGCCGCGAGCGCTGCCGCCTCAGATGCGGGGCCGAAGATTGGCCAGTCGCGGAAGATCACGCGAACCTTGTGGTCCTTCGCGACCAGCTGCTTGAGGGGCCCGTGAGAAGCCCGGCAGTATGGACACTGATAATCCATATATTCGACGATCGTGACATCATATTTGGCCGGCTTGATCATCGGCGCGACCGCGTCCTCGGTGAACCAGCGCCGCTGTTCTTCGACACTGGCCTCCTTGCCCGGCGCCTTGGTGGACTCGGCCCAGACGACCGAGCCCCCCGCGAGGGAGAGCAATGCCGCGGCGGCCAGAAACCTTTTCATCTTCGGATCCTCCAACATCTGCAGCGCCACCAGCCGCCGCAGCTTAAGCCTGACTTAAGGCGTTGCAGGGACGAGCTTTCGGCGAAGGGGTTATGCGAGTTCTGGTCGTTGAAGATGATGAGATCCTGCGGGGCGCGGTCGAGACGGGCCTTGCGATGAACGGCTTCACCGTGGACGCGGTGGAGACGGTGGAGGACGCGCGCTCGGCTTCACGGGCGTGGGACTATGACGCCGTTGTGCTCGATATCGCGCTCCCGGACGGCTCCGGGCTGGACCTTCTGCAAAGCTGGCGGGAGCAGGGCGAAGTCACGCCCGTGCTGATGCTGACGGCCCGGAATGCCACCCGTGACCGGATCCAGGGCCTGGACTTGGGCGCCGACGATTACCTCGGGAAACCCTTCGACCTGGACGAGCTCGCGGCGCGCGTCCGGGCGATTGCGCGGAGAGCCCAGGGCAGAGCGGTGTCCGTCCTCCAGTGGGGCGATCTCCGGCTCGATCCGGCCGCCCGCACGGTGACCCTGGCCGGCGAACCGGTCGCCCTCCCAAGGCGCGAGTTCGCGGTGCTCCAGGCGCTGATGGAGAAGCCGGAGCATGTCCGGTCCCGAGCCCAGCTCGAGGACCGGCTCTACGGCTGGCAGGAGGAAGTCGGAAGCAATGCCATCGAGGTTCACGTCCACAATCTGAGGAACAAGCTCGGCCGGCAGGCAATCGAGACGGTGCGCGGCGAAGGCTACAGGATGGGTCGGCCATGAGATCGCTGAGGGCGCGGCTGTTCGTCCTCCTCATCTCGGCGACCCTTGCCGTCTGGTCGGCGGCCGCGGTCTGGACCTATTTCAGCACGAGCGCCGACGTGCAGCGGGTGCTCGACCGGCGTCTGGTCGAAGCGGCAGGGATGGTCGCATCGCTGGTGCAGGACAGCAGCGGCGCGATTTCGCGGCCCGAGCTGCCGCAGGTGCAACCAGGCACCGCATATTCCCGCCAGCTGTCATGTCAGATCTGGACCCTCGACTGGCGTCTGGTCGGCCGCTCCGCGAGCGCGCCCACGGCCCCGCTCGCCTCGCAGGGGCCGGGATTCTCGGAAAGGTCCATCCAGGGCGAGCGATGGCGCGTCTATACCTTGATCGAGCCGAAGCTCGGCCTGCGCATCCTGGTCGGCGACAATCTGACCGTACGCCGCAATCTCGTGAGCGACGTCCTCGCAGGGCTGCTCCTCCCCGCCCTCGTCGGGCTCACCGCGCTCGGGGTGCTGATCTGGTCGGCGATCGGCCGCGCCCTGGTCCCGCTGCATCGGCTCGCCGACGACCTGGGAAAGCGGCAGGCGGGTGAAACCCATCCGCTCCGCGCAGCCGGGGTCGACGTCGAACTGCGTCCTCTCGTCAGCGCAATCAACGACCTGTTCGCAAGGCTGGAAATCCTTCGCGCGAACGAACGCCATTTCATCGCCAGCGCGGCCCATGAGCTCCAGACACCGCTCGCGGGACTGAGGGCGCACGCGCAGATCGCACTGACCGCAGGCAAGCGGGAGGTGCGGGAACGTTCGCTGCGAAGCATCCAGGCGTCGGTCGACCGCACGTCGAGGCTCGTCCAGCAGCTCCTCGACCTTTCGCGCGAGGAAGCGGAGGCGGCTGCGTCGCCCCGGCGCTGGACCCGCCTCGAGGGGCCGGTCGATGCCATTGCCGACGAATTTGCGCCGATGCTCGAGCGCCGGGAGATTCGGCTGCTCATCAACCCTCGCGTTCGCCGCTCGGAATTCCAGATCGATGAAGCTGGCCTGCTCTTGTGCCTTCGCAACCTTGTCCGCAACGCGGCCGAGCACGCTCCCGCCGGCTCCGCGATCGAGGTTGCGGTCGAAGCGGACGGCGCCTCGGCCGACATCGTGGTTGCGGACGAGGGCCCCGGGATCCCTGCCGCGGAACTGCCACAGATCCGGCAGCGGTTCGTTCGCGGGTCGCGAGCAAAGGGGCCGGGAAGCGGCCTCGGCCTGTCGATCGTCGAGCTCGTCCTCGAACGGGTTGGAGCGGAGCTCAGGCTGCAGAACCGCACGCCTTGCGGACTGAAGGCGGCAATGCGCTTTCCCGCTTCCTCCGTCCGCCTCAACGAACAGGTCGGGCTCCCCCTAAGCGTCACTTAAGCGGCTCGCTCCAGCGCTCCGCCCGGCGGCGTACCAGGAGGACGAGTTGGGACTCAAGACATCTTTCCATCTGAAATGGATACTGAGCCTGCTGGCTGCTGCGAGCGTGGTTTCCGGACCTGCAAGCGCCGCGGCTTCTTGGGCCGCGGGAAGCAGAGTGCCGGCGCAGATCGAGGGCGCATCGAGAACGGACCGGGAATTGGCGAGCTTCTATGCGGCCCGCGCCTTCCAGCCCCTGTGGTCGGTCCACGACCATCTTCGCCCCGGGGCATTCATCGCTCTGGAGCTCCTGAGGACCGCCGATCTGGACGGCCTCGACCCGGCCAAATATTTGCAGACCGGCATCGAGCGCGCGGTTGCCGAGGCCGCGCGCGGCGATCAACGTTCGGTCGGGCGGGCCGAGCTTCTGCTGTCTCGTACCTTCGGCCAATATGTGCGCGACGTGCGGCGTCCAAGGAATGTCGGCGCGGTCTACACCGAGCCGGGACTTGGACCGGCACAGCCGCCCGTTCGCGCTGTGCTGCAGGCGCTCGCCTCGGCTCCCTCGCTCGAAACTTATCTTCGCAACATCAGCTGGATGCACCCGATCTATGGACAGCTTCGCAGCCGGCTCGCCACACTCGATTCCGACCCTGGTCAATCTGCATCCGGCGAAGCCTTGCTCCTCAGGGCCAATATGGATCGGGCGAGCATCCTCCCTGCGCACCAGGACCAGTATATTCTCGTCGATACTGCCGCCGCCCGCCTGGACTATTTCGACGCAGGCGAATTGCGAAAGACCATGCGAGTCATTGTCGGCTCCCCGGACCATCCGACCCCGATGATGGTCGGCATGATCCGCTATGCGACGCTCAATCCCTACTGGCACGTGCCGCCGGATCTGACCCGTGAGCGGATCGCTCCGAGGGTGCTTTCGGAGGGCCTCAAATATTTCCGGGGTCGCGGCTACGAGGTCGTGTCCGAATGGTCGCCCTCGGCACGCGTCATCGATCCCTCGACGATCGACTGGAAAGCCGTGGCCGCCGGACGCATCGAGATCTTCGTTCGGCAGAAGCCCGGGCCGCAGAATGGAATGGGCAAGATCAAGCTGCGGTTTCCGAACGACCTCGGCATCTATCTTCACGATACCCCGGCCAAGGAGCTCTTTGTGCATTCGCAGCGAAACTACAGCGGCGGCTGCGTCCGGCTCGATGACGCGCCGGCACTCGGCACGCTGCTGCTGGGCAGGAGCCCGGTGCCGCAAACGGACAAGCCTGAGCAGACGATCAGCCTGACGCACCCTATACCTCTGTACATCACCTACCTGACCCTGCGGCCGGAGGCGGACGGCAAGCTTGTCAGACGGCGTGACGTGTACGGAAGAGACCAGGCCTCGCTTGCCGCCGCTCAAGACCAGTCATCGAAGTCGCGCATGCGATGAGCCTCGCGCAGAGCCGCTGCTGCATGCAGCGAATAGGTGTCTTCCGCCCTTATCTCAGTGCCGGCTGCGCTGCGGCGTTTCCGACATGCGGAAGGCAACAATCAGGCCCGAGATGAATGTCAGGATTGCGACCACGAGGGCGGCCTGGGTCAGACCGAAATAGTCGGCAACGACGCCGGCGATCAGCGCTCCAAGCGCATAGCCCAGGTCGCGCCACAGCCGGTAGACGCCGACCGCCGAGGCTCTCCACGACGGATGGGCGACATCGCCGATGGCGGCGAGCAGTGTCGGATAGACCATTGCCGTCCCGACGCCGAGGAACACCGCGCCCGTCGCAAAAGCGGCGTAACTCCAGACAATCGCAATGACAGTGATGCCGGCGGCCTGCAGCCACATGCCCGCGGCAATCAGCCATTTGCGGCCGAGGCGATCGGACAGCGCTCCCGTGACAAGCTGGGCAATGCCCCAGACAGCCGGGTAGAGCCCGGCGAGCACTCCGATCTGCTTGAGGCCGAGGCCTGCCGCCGCAAAGATTAGCGGGAACAGGCCCCATGCGAGCCCGTCATTCAGATTATTGACCAGCCCGGCCTGGGTCGCGGCGGACAGATTGCGTTCTCGAAGGGTGGTTCGCCAGAAGATCTCGCGCTGCGAGATCGGCGCTGCACCGCCCATCGAGGCTGCCTCATGGGCCGCATGCCGGTGAGTTTCCCGAACGGCGAGCGCCGACAGGGACAAGCCGCATATGAGGAACAGCACTCCCAGGTAGAAGGGCTCGGGGCGGAGGCCATGCACCGCGGCGATGTAGCCGGTCGCCCAGGCCGCGAGCGCGACCGCGAAATAGCCAGCGAACTCGTTGAGGCCCATGGCGAGACCGCGGTTGGCGGGCCCGGCGAGATCGATCTTCATGATCACGGCCGTCGACCAGGTGAGCCCTTGGCTCACGCCCAAGAAGATGTTGGCGACGATCACCCAGCCCCAGGTCGGAGCCCACATCAGCAGGAAGGGCGCCGGCGCTGCGAGGAGCCAGCCGAGGACGAGCACCGGCTTCCGGCCCAGACGGTCGCCCAGGCGTCCGGCGAAGTAATTGGCGGCGGCCTTGGTGACCCCGAAGACGGCGATGAAGGACAGGATGGCCGTTCGTTCGGCGAGGCCGAACTCATGCTGCGCAAGCGCGGGCGGGATGCTCCGCTCGATCCCGACCATCCCGCCAACGAAAGCGTTGACGAGGACGAGCAGCGCGAACTGCGCGAGATTGGCTCGGAGCCCGAGTTCGGGCGGAACACGGCGGTCCGTCATTGCCGTTCGCGTTAGGCCTCGCCCACCATCGAGGAAAGGCGTTAGAGTGCGATCGACTCCGCGGAGACGTGGGCTCCGCGCCGGCCTTTCGCCGCACGCCGCTCTTCGTCCTGCTCAATGGTAATTGGCCAGCGAGGAATGGGCGCGCTACGGACGGGCACCTTCATCCGAGGTCTCATGAGCAAGCAGTCCAAGCGTGACCTGATCGTAGCCGTCGCCATCTGTTCCATGTTCCTGGGAGCGTTCATCCTCCCGACCACCTGGCTGGGCTTTGTCCTGATCGGCGGCGGCGGCCTGGTGGCGCTCGTCCTCCTCCTGATCGTCGCCCTCGAGAAACAGTGAGCCTGCTTCATACATTCCCGGAGACAGCCGCTCCGGTCTACAACCGCGGCGTTGCATCCTTCCGCCGCATCTTCCGGTCGAGTGAGGCTGCGCTCATCCTGCTCGCGATCGTCGCCGGCGCCGCGGCGGGAACATTGATGATCCTCCAGAACCGGATCGCCCACGGCCTTCAGTCCCTGATTTACGGGGTCGGCGGGACGAGTCTCAGCGCCGCGCCTTCGGTCGATCCGCTACGGCTCATCGCTCTTCCGCTCTTCGGACTTCTTCTGGGCTTCGGCTCGAGGGCGGCGATCCGGCGGTGGCGAACGCCGGTCGACGTGGTCGAGGCTAACGCGCTGCACGGGGGCGCCATTCCCTGGCGCGATTCCGTGATCGTCTGCATCCAGACCCTCTGTTCGAACGGCGCAGGGGCATCGGTGGGCCTCGAGGCCGCTTACGCGCAGGCTGGCGGCGGACTCGCGTCCGTCGTCGGCCAGTGGCTGCGGCTCCGCCGGTCCGACATGCGCATCATGGTCGGCGCTGCGGCCGGAGCAGGCATTGGCGCCGCGTTCAGCGCTCCGCTCACGGGGGCCTTCTACGCCTTCGAGATCGTCATCGGCGCGTACACGCCGGCGGCCATGGCGCCGGTGGGCGCAGCTTGCCTGACCGCCGCCCTCCTTGTCCGCGCGGTCGGGATCGAGCCCTATGTGGTTGCTCTTCCGGGCGCAAAGGCCCTCACGACGGCTGACTATCTGCTCTACGCCGGCCTTGGAATCGTCTGCGCCGTGGTCGGCATCGCCGTCATGCGCGCCGTCACCTTCATCGAGGCGCGGGTCCGCGCCTCGCCTTTGCCCGAGACTTGGCGTCCCGCTCTCGGCGGGCTGCTGCTGATTCCGCTGGCAATGATCACTCCCCAGGTGCTGTCAGCCGGCCACGGCGCGCTTCATCTCGACCTCGGGGTCGACGTCGCGCTTCGGTTCATCCTGCTCGTCCTGTTGGTCAAGATCGCCGCGTCGGCAATATCGCTCGGGTTCGGCTTCCGCGGCGGCCTGTTCTTCGCGTCGCTCTTCATCGGCTCTCTCGTCGGACAGCTGTTCGCCGGCGCGGTGGCCCGGATCCACGGCCTGCCCCCGGTCGACGCGTCCGACGCCGCGCTGATCGGAATGGCGGCGATGGCGGTGGCAATCATCGGCGGTCCCGTCACCATGTCCATGCTGGTGCTCGAGACCACCCATGATTTCGCGCTGACCAGCGTCGCTGTCACCGCCGCGCTGTGCGCCAGCACGTTCGTGCGCGAGACCTTCGGCTTCTCCTTCTCGACCTGGCGGTTCCATACCCGCGGCGAGAACATCCGGAGCGCCCGCGACATCGGCTGGGTGCGCGCATTGACGGTCGGCAAGATGATGCAGCGCGGCGTGGGGACCGCGTCAGCAGCGATGCCCGTCGCGGAGTTCCGGCGGCGCTTCCCTCTCGGGTCGACGAGCAAGGTGGTGCTGACCGACGCCGACGGACGATATTTCGGGATCGTGGAGACGGCCAAGGCGTTCGATTCCGGCATTGTAGAGGGCGCCGAGGTCGGAGGCGTCGCGATCCTGCGCGACGTCGCTCTGAAGCCGTCGCAGGATCTCCGCTCCGCCATCCGCATGTTCGACATCAGCGAGGCCGATTATCTCGCGGTCGTCGACGACGAGAGAATGGTCCTCGGCACATTGTCCGAACGGTTCGTCCATCGGCGCTACGCCGACGAGGTCGAAAAGGCGCAGCGGGAGATGTTCGGTGAGTAGCGACCCCGGTGAAGAGCCGCGCAGGCACCGGGAATTTGTGCTCGTCGGAGCACTGGCGCTTGCCGCGGTCGCCGGTGCCTTCGCAAGCCGCCTGCTTTTCTCCGCGCAGCCGCCCTCTTCGCAACGTCCGGCGCGGCCGATCGTGCAGATCGTACGCCAGCAGCCGGGCCTCCCCGACCTGTCGGACGTGGTCGACCGCCTCTGTCCGTCGGTGGCGATGATCGTTCCACGCGGAGCCGACGCGTCGGCCCCCTCATCCACCGCCGGCACGGCCGCCGCGTCGCTGGTCTCGGCCGATGGCTGGCTGCTCGTTTCCAGTTCGGCGCTTCCGCAGGGCCAGCTCGACGCGGTGTTCGGCGACGGCACGAGGAGCAGCCTTTCGGAAATGCGGCAGGATCCGGTGTCGGGGCTCGCCATCGTCAAGTCGGGCGGCGCCGCGGGCCCGCCGCTCACGTTCAACGACCAGGCCTTCCCCCGCGTCGGCCAGTTCAGCGTCGCGGTCCGCACGCCCGTCGGCGACGGCTGCAGCGCCAGCGCTGCGATGATCGGCAGCGACTTCCTTGCAGACGGCGGCGGCTCGGCCGGCTACATCCGCCTCCAGCCTGCGCCCGATCCATGGACCCCGGGCGAGCCGTGGTTCGGGGCCGACGGCCGGGTGATCGGGATCGGTGCCGACGATCCCGCTGGCAATGTCATCCCGGCCCCCCTCGTCAGCGTCATCGTCGATGAGTTGGTCCGCAACAGCCTCTCGCCAGCCACCGAATTCGGTTTCCGGCCGACCGATTATCCGGCGCCGATCTCCACACGGCTGGGCAACCTGCGTTCGGGCGCGGGCGTCGCACTGGTCCAGCCGAAGTCTGCGGCGGCACGCGCCGGCCTCAAGGCCGGCGACATCGTGACTGCAGTCGGCCGGGTCCCGGTCTCCGGAGCGTCCGAGCTCGGGCGCGCCCTCGACGCACAACAGAATGCCGCGACACTTACGGTCGAACGGGATGGCCAGCAGCTGACGGTGACTGTGAAACGCGAGCATTAGCGCGCTGGGACAGGGAATCGTCATGCTCAGGCTGCCGCAACGCGAGCCAAACGCGCAGCCGAATCGATCTCGTTAAACCGAGTTGTGACCGGCGCGTTAGCCGTGGCGCTCTTGTAAAACCGAATCCGAGCGCGCGGTCAGCGCCTGCTCATAATAGAGCGCCATTTGCTCATGGGCTGTACGGGCCGCCGAAGTGGACGCCTTCTGGGCAGCCTCCCGCTCCTCGAGCAGTCGCGCGGCGAAATAGTCCCGTTCCTCGTGCTTCATTCCGTTTCGTCCCGATACAAACGGCGGCGCCTGCTGCCAACAAGATCCCAGCAGCAGCGTCGCTCGGCGAGCGAAGCGTCATCTAAAGCCTCTGGCTTGCCGGCAACTGAACCAAGGGACATCCTGGCCATCCGTGACATCAAATGGGATTTGTAATCTGGCCCAGCAGCGACTGCGGATGCCGGGATCGCGAGCAGGGGCTGGACGCTGTTGCCTTGAGGCAACAACCGCTGCGCAGGACGTTGGCGCCAGCGATTTCGCGGAACGAGACCAACCTTCGTTAATTCAGGTTCCATGGGGGATGACTCGGAACGTTTCCGGAGGCGCGCGCGCGAATGCCGCGATCTCGCCGCGCAGGCTCGCGATGTTCAATGGCGCGACCAGCTCAACTCGATCGCCGCCGAGCTTGAATAGGAAGCAGACAAGATCGACGCCGAAGAAGTGGGGCGGACCGGGCACATTCAAGACCC
Source organism: Bacillota bacterium (assembly GCA_050261135.1). Lineage (GTDB taxonomy): Bacteria > Pseudomonadota > Alphaproteobacteria > Sphingomonadales > Sphingomonadaceae > Sphingomicrobium. The sequence continues at coordinate 40,718 of JBLNCZ010000013.1, read as the reverse complement.
AAGCGGAGAGACGCAGCTCTAGCCTTCTTCGATGGTGCGCGATCTGCCTCCCAGCCTAATCACCTCTGACACTCGCCTTCGCCCAATCAGCGGCGGAGAAGATGAGTTTCGAGGCACCGACCTCCACCTTTTCGGTCTGGCGGTTCTTCATCAGTCCGGTACCCGTGAATCTCGTCGGATCCGCCGCAACAGCAAGCCGAGAGACGCGGCGAAACATTGGCGAAAAGTTACGTGACAAGAAATTCGGTCACATGTTCTCGCAAGACCATGAACGGGTCAGACCGTCTGCCCACAATGTTGATCGGCGCCATCATCTCTGCGGTTGCCTATCTCTTATTGGCGATCATTGGAGCAGCGCTGCTCGGCAGGAGGATGTTCGTCCATGCAATGCGTCGAAGGGCCTGAGCGGTTGAGGCAAGGCTCCAAGCTCGATGCAAGCTCCCCCGACTGTTCTGTCGACCGATGCTCGCGCGCTGCAACAATAGTCCACCGATCGAAACCCTATTGCGGGAAGCATGCACTGGCTCGCCTGGAGGCAGGCGAGGCGCCGGACCGGGCAGAGGATGTTCAGAAGAGCGGCGGCGCCAGGGACGGACCTCGGGACAATCGCCAAAATTGGGGAAGAGTATAGTCGCGGCAATCCGGAGCGAGACAGCGCGGTGCTAACACGCTGCGTTCCCCCAAATGCTTCAGAAAGGAAGCCAGTCATGTTGAAGTCCCTGCGTGTCCTGATCCTCGTCGCAGTCCTCGGCGCCGGCACGACGGCGATCGCCGCTGACAAGGCGCCGGCGCCGCGCATCTCGAAGGCCGCCGCCGAAGCGACCGCGCTGAAACTTGCTCCGGGCAAGGTCACCTCCGCCGAATATGAGTATGAGGGCGGCGCCTGGCGCTGGTCGTTCGACATCCAGCAGAAGGGGCATGTCCAGGAGATCGGGATCAACGGCCAGACCGGGAAGGTCGTCGAGAACAAGTCCGAGGGCAAGGTCGACCACGACTAGGAAGGGAATTGCAGGGCGTGAGAATCCTGATCGCCGAAGACGACGTGGAAACCGCAGACTTCATCCGGCACGGCCTGGAGGAGCTCGGCCACAACGCTCTCATCGCGGCGGAAGGCTTCGACGCCCTGCATCTTCTTTCGACTGAGCAGTTCGATGTCGCAGTGATCGACCGCATGCTGCCCGGTATCGACGGTCTCTCGGTCGTGCGCCGAGTGCGCGCGGCCGGCGTCGAATCACCGGTGCTCCTGCTGACAGCGCTCGGCCGGATCGAGGATCGCGTGACCGGCCTCGAAGCCGGGGCTGACGATTATCTGGTCAAGCCCTTTGCCTTCTCCGAGCTGGCGGCTCGGGTGAACGCGCTCGCGCGGCGTCCTCCGCCGCAGGCGGAAGTGACCCGGCTAGAGCAGGCCGGTGTCCAGATGGACCTCCTGAAACGGCAGGTGCTGCGCGACGGAACGGCGGTTGCGCTCCAGCCGCGCGAGTTCCGGATCCTCGAGGAGTTGATGCGGGAGGGCGGCAAGGTCGTTACCCGAACGATGCTGCTCGAGAGAGTCTGGAATTATCACTTCGATCCGCAGACCAACATCGTCGAGACCCACATCAGCCGCTTGCGCTCGAAGCTCAACGAGGGCGGCAAGCCGGATCCAATCGAAACGATACGCGGCGTCGGCTATCGCTTTGCCGAGCATGCGTAGTTGGCGCCGAAGCACCGCCTACCGGATCGCGTTCGCGAACTCGGTCATTTTCGCGGGCGGTCTGGCGCTCCTCGGTATCGTCGTCTTCGCGGCGATGCATATCGCTTTTGTCCGTCAGCTCGACGCGACGGTCTCGGACGAGGCGCAAACCCTCGTCGACGAATATCATTCCGGCGGTCCCGGCGAGCTTGCGGAAGCAATCGCTGTGCGCGAGTCCTCGCGCTCGCCGACGCGCCTGCTCTATGCTGTCTTCACGCCGGACGGGCGGCGCATCGCAGGCTCGCTTCGGACGGCCCGCCCGCGGCTTGGAACACATGACATCAGCTTCGTCGATCCGCGGGAAGGAGCCGATCGCGCGCGGGGGATCGCCATCGACCTCAGTCCCAACGAGCGCCTGCTGGTCGCCGCTGATCGCGAGTGGGTCGAGCGCATCGACCGCACTGTCGTCGGCGTCTTCGCGGTCGCGTTCCTCACTGCCTGTATCGCGGCCTTCGGCGGGGCCATGCTGTTCGGTTCCTACCTTCGACAGCGTCTCAGCGCGATCAGCGGAACCGCCAAGGTGGTGATCGCCGGCGACATCCGCGAGCGGATGCCGCTCAGCGGACGCGGCGACGAGTTCGACGATCTCGCCTCGACGCTGAACCGGATGCTCGACCGGATCCAGCGTCTCGTCGAAAACCTGCGCCAGGTCTCGAGCGACATCGCGCACGACCTCCGGACCCCTCTGTCGCGGCTGCGTACCCAGCTCGAGCGGAGCAAGCAGGTGCCGAGCGACCCGGTGGAGGTTGTTGACGGGGCCATCGCTCAACTCGACCAGGCGCTCGCACTCTTTGCCGCGATCCTTCGGATCGCCGAGGTCGAGGCCGGCGAGACCCGGCGCTATTTCAGCACCGTCGACATGAGTGCGCTCACCGCCGAGCTCGCCGAAAGCTATGCGCCGGCCGTGCAGGACCAGGGACGCACATTGTTGTGGTCGGTCAAGCCGGACCTGAAGGTGCTGGGCGATCGCGAGCTGCTCGCTCAGGCCGCGGCCAACCTGATCGAGAACGCGCAGCGGCATACGCCTCCAGGAACCCTGATCCGCGTAACGCTGGCCGAGGCCGGAGGGAGCGTCTGCCTCCAGGTCATCGATAATGGTCCGGGAGTCGCCACCGCGGACCTTCCGCACATCGCGAAGAGGTTCGCGCGGCTCGAGGCAAGTCGGCACACCAGGGGCTATGGCCTCGGTCTCAACCTCGTCAGCGCGGTGGCGAAGCTCCACGGGGGACGGCTGGTTCTCAAGAACCAGGCGCCGGGTCTGTCGGCGACGATCGAGCTGCCGGAGCTCGCGCAGCCTGCGACGTCCGCCCAACGTCAATTGAAGGAAGGTACCGCATGACCGGCCGCGAAAGCATCAGCGAGGCACTCAGCAAGGTCCCGGCGGTCACACTTGGCTTCTGGATCATCAAGATCCTTGCGACAACGCTCGGGGAGACCGGCGGAGACACGGTCACGATGACATGGCTCGGCGAAACGACGCGCGATCCGGTGCCCGGTGGATATCTGATCGGGACCGCGATCTTCGGAATTCTGCTGGTCGGGCTGGTTGTCGCGCAGATCCGCGCAAGCCGCTTCAACCCGTGGCTCTATTGGGCCACAATCGTCGCCTCGACCACCTGCGGGACGACGCTTGCCGACTTCGCTGACCGCTCGCTCGGGATCGGCTACCTCGGCGGCTCGCTCCTGCTGCTCGCCTGCGTCCTCTCTTCGCTGCTACTCTGGTACAAAGCAGTCGGGACGATCGACGTGAACAGCGTGACCTCGCGGCGCGAGGAGATCTTCTACTGGATCACTATCACCTTCTCGCAGACGCTCGGAACGGCTCTCGGCGATTGGCTCGCCGATGCCGGGCTCGGCTACGCCGGGGGCGCGCTGGTGTTCGGCGCCGGTCTCGCGGTGCTTGCGAGCCTGTATTTCTTGACGAGGGTCAGCCATGTCACACTCTTCTGGGCGGCCTTCATCCTCACTCGCCCGCTCGGTGCCACAGTTGGCGATTTCCTCGACAAGCCCGTGGCCCAGGGTGGGCTCGAATGGAGCCGGCCAGTTGCCTCTGCGGTACTTGCGGGCGTGATCCTGCTGTTGATCGTCATTTTGCCGCAGCGCCCGGGCGGGCATCCGGGCGTTGGGCAACCGCGCCGGGCATGCGACTAACGCTCGGCAGCAGGAATGGTGGGCCCCGCTGACGGCGTCGAATTGCATGGCACTCTCCGGTGCCCCTTGGGGGGCTCCGGCGTCCTTGGCAGCCGTCCAACTGCAGACGCGCTTTCTATGCGCGGTGGCTCTGAATGAATGATCGCAGGCTCTCGACCAGGATCAAAGTCGAGCTTCCAACCTTCGCAAATTCAATGTCGCCGCTGCGCATGAGCTCGTAGATTCGCGAGCGGCTGATCCCCGTCAGGCGCACGGCTTCGGGAATCTTGACGCTGATCGGCTCACCGACGCCAGTCTCCGTTCCGGGCGCCCTCATGACGGCCTCGGCTTCTTGCGGCGCGAAGCGAATGCGCGATCGCTTTCGAGGAAGCTCGCGAGCATCGCGGGAATCAATTCCTGGACCGGCTCGGCCTGGCCATAAGCCTCTGCATACATCTCGGCATAGGTGATGAGCGCCTGGTTGAGTTCGGGCGCGATATGGATCGTGTGCTTGACCGGCGTCCGGTCGGGCAGTTTCGAAAGCCGAAGCTCGGCCATCACACCCTCCACGGCTGAAGGACAAGATCCTTGTTGAGCATTGCCCGGACCGGCCAGCCTGGCCGGACCGTGAGCGTCGGCTGAATGTCGAGGTTGCGGGTGGTGATCTGGTTGCCGGCGTTTGCCGCATTCTGCTGCGCGGATTCGCGGACCGCCCGAACGAGATCGCTCTCGGAGCTGCCGAGGCTCAATTGCGTGCCGACGCCGAGCAGGGTCGAGAGCGCAATGCCCTTGAGCAGCTGCCAGGTGTGGGAATCGACGCCGTCCTTCAGCCCGGCGTAACCCGACACGTCGGTCGCCGGGACATTATCGATATCGATGGACGAACCATCCGGAAACATGATTCGGTTCCAGATGACGAGCGCCCGGCGCTGGCCGTAGGCGACCACGCTGTCGTAGCGGCCGATCAAGCGCGAGCCCTGCGGAACGAGCACAGTCCGGCCGGTGGCGCTGTCCCGCACATTCTCGGTGACCTGCGCGAGCACCATTCCCGGAAGATCCGAATTGAGGCCGGTGATCAGGCTAGCCGGGATGACCGTCCCGGCGCTCAAGGTCCACGGCGAGGGGGCGGCGCGAAGCGCGTGCGGACCGACCTCGCCTTCGGCGGACCGCGCAAACTCGAGCTTGTGGCTCTGGCTTGCGGGAACCGGAGCAGTGGTCTGCACGGCCCCCGAACCGGGCTCCGCGGCAGGCTCAGGCAGTCCTTGCGGTTCGGGTCTGACCGCGCCCTGCGCCAGCTGCACGATGACGGGAGACGATCGCGCCGCCGCCTTCGCCGCCGCGACACGTTCGCGCTCGGCATCCGCCAAGGACCGGGCCTGCTGCGCCTCTCCATCGCCGATCGCCGGCGGCGCGGCGTCGAGGCCGCGCTGGTGCTCGAGGATCGGGCGTCCAAGGTCGCCGGGAAGCGGCGGTCCAAGGCGCGGAACGTCGCCATAATCCTTCGGGGCACCGGCGAGCGCGTCGGGACTCGCATTCTGCCCGGTCTCGCTTCCCTCGATGGCTTCCGCGGCCCTCCGGAAGCTCGGCGGTTCGAGCGCGACCCAGGAAAGGGTGACCAGCCCGGCCGCGGCGGCGGCTGATATGCCGATGATCAGCCCGCGCCGGAACCGCACCGCGGGGCGCGGGCGGCCGCGGAGCACCAGCGCTTCCGGATTTTCCTTCGGCGGCGGCGGAGGAGCCGCTGTATCGACCTCGCTCATGATGCGCTCCGCCGGCGCGCGCTGCTTTCGCGAACGATCCGCACGACCTGCTGACGCTTCTCGCCGAGCCGCAGCTCGGCCGCGGAAAACAGCCGGTCGACCACATAATAACGACCTCGAAGACGATAGTTGACGAGCTCGGCCCGCCCGCCCTCGCCGCGGATGAACAAGGGCGGCGCTTCGCCCTGGGGCAGCGTCGCCGGAAACTCGATGAACACCTGCCGCCCGTCATCGAACGCCCTGAGTGGCCGCCACGGAGGATTGTCACCCTCGATCCGGTAATTGAAGTCGAGCGAGGCAACCGTGACATCGCCCGAGACTGCCGCTTGCGGCGCCGCGTCCGCGGCGGCCTTCAGCGCTAGCAATGCATCCTCGGGATAGGTCCAGGAGATGCTCGCCATGGCCGCCTTGGCCGTGCTCTCTACCTCGACATGATAGACGCGGCGGTCGGTCGCGATCACCAGATTGGTGGAGAGTCCCGCCGCCGACGGCTTCACGAGGATGTGAGTGCGGCGCGCAGACCCGGCCCCGCTCGTCGTGTCGCCGATCACCCAGCGCGCGGTGTCGCCGGCCGCGACGGAGATCAGGCTCTCGCCGGGCTGGAGCGCGATATCGCTGACCTGCTCGGGAGCCGTGTACAACCGGTAGAGCGCGCCCTCGACCCAGGGATAGACCTGGACCGCGCCGACATAGAAGTCCCCGGCGGGCTCGCGAACGGCACGGCGGTTCGCGGCTTCCACATTGGCGAGCGGCGGAACGCGGCGGTTACTCCGCGTGCGTGCCGAAGGCTCGTGCGCTGGTTGCGGATTCGCCGCGACAACCGCCGTGCTGGGCTTCGTCTCCGCGGGTGCATCCGCGAGCAGTCGCGCGGCGAGGAAGGTCGCGCTGGGCGGTGCGGCGGAGGCACCGGCAGCGCAGGCGCTCAGACTGATGGACGCGAAAAGCAGGACGGCTGGACGAGTCATAGGCTGTTCCTCGTTGCAGGGCTCGCCGGCGCGCCCTGACCCAATGCAGGGTCGAGCGGGGAGCCGAGCGGCAGGTTGGATGATGGTTCGGGACGCGGAGCGGGCGGCGTGGACGCGCTCGTGTCGAGCTCCTGGCTCCAGTCGATCGCGTCGACATAGAGTCCGAGCGGGTTCTTTCGCAGGGTCTCGGCGGACGACGGAGGCCGCACGACGACCGACAGGATCGCCGTCCAGCGGCTGGTCCCGACAAGGCTGCCGCGGTCATATTCGGTCTCGGTCCATTTGACCTGGAACGAACGGTCCGAGGCGCGGACGACGCTCGTCACCTGGACCGAGACGGTGCGGGTCCCGACCGACGCGAACGGGTCGGCCGAACGCGCATAATCACCAAGGAACCTCGCGCCACGCGGAGTCACGAAATCATAGGCGGACAGCCAGTTCTGGCGCATCAGCACCGGATCGAGCGAGACCGAGCGGACGTCGGTGATGAAGCGGCCGAGGAACCAGGCGATCTGCGGGTCGGTCGGCCGATAGTCTTTGTCGGCGGGTGCGACCGCCATCGCTTGCCCGAGCTTGTCGACCGCGACCACATAGGGCGTCACGCGGCTCTGCATCGACTGCCACAGCAGCCCGGCGGAAAGACCACTCGAGAGCAGCAATCCGCCGAGCGCCATCAGCCGCCAGTTGCGGGCCTGGACCCGGGCCGAGCCGATCCGTTCGTCCCATACCTGGGTGGCCCGCTGGTAGGGCGTGACCGGCTCGGGCGTTCGCCCGTAGCGCTGGACCGCGCGCCTGAATTTCATGGCTTAATCCTCCCTTTCCTTGATGTCGGGATTTGCAGCGGCTCCGCCGCGATCACCGTCCTTGATCGCCTGCATGGCGACGTGGCGGTGGTGGCGGGCGGTCTGCTCCGAGCGCAGCCGCCGGGCCCAGTCGGGTGGTCCGCTCGACGCTCCCGCGTCGGTGGCATCGGAAGCCGCGGAACGTGACGAGCCGGCGAACAGAGCCGCGCGCTGGCCGCGCTCGGCGGCGGCTGCGATTCCGCCCATCTCGCCAAGCTTCTGCCGGGCCGCGGCACCGCCGGCGCTGGCCATCCCGCGCACTCCGGCAGCGACCGTCGCCTCGCCCGAGGTCTCCTGGCCGAGCCGGTAGGCGGTGGATGCGGCCGATCCCATTGCCGTGCCTGCTCGGACCGCGCCGAGCGCGCCTCCGCCGATCGCGCGTGCTCCGCCGACGAGCGCACCGCCTCCGACGGCGACCGTTCCCACCGCCGCCGCAGCAGTCCCGACGGCGGCGCCGGCTCCGAGCTGCGGCGCCCCGCTGACGAGCCCGGAGGCGATCGCGGGACCGAAGATTCCGAGACCGAGCAAGGCAAGGCTGGCGAGCACCAGGCTCATCGCAGCCATGAGGTCGGGATCCTGGCCGTTGGTCGCGGCCCTGAACTCATCGAAGAAGCCCGAGCCGATGCCGACGATGACCGCGAGCACCATCACCTTGATGCCCGAGGAGATGACATTGCCGAGCACCCGCTCGGCAAGGAAGCTGGTCCGATTCCACAGCGCGAACGGCACCAGCACGAAGCCGGCGAGGCTCGTCAGCTTGAACTCGATCACGGTGATGAACAGCTGGATCGCGAGCACGAAGAAGGCGACGATCACGAACAGCCAGGCGATCATCAGCACGGCGATGGTCAGGAAATTCTCGAAGAAGGCGACCGGCCCGATCAGCTGGCTGACCTGTTCGAGCAAAGGCTTCGCCGCGTCGAAGCCGGTCGAGGCGATGAACCCGGGCCGCAGAAGGTCGCCGGCGGCAAGACGCCCTCCGCCGGCGGTGATCCCGAGCCCGGCGAAGGACTTGAAGATGATGTCGGCAAGGGTCGAGAAGCTGCCGATGATGAAAGCAAACGCGCCGACGTAGAGGATCTTCTTGAGGAACCGGCCGATGACGTCGTCCTCGCCGCCCATCGCCCAGAACAGGCCGGCGAGCGTGATGTCGATCCCGACCAGGGTCGCGGTGAGGAAGCGCACGTCCCCGCCGAGCAGCCCGAAGCCGCTGTCGATGTACTGGATGAAGGCCGCCATGAAGCGGTCGATGACGTTGAGATCGCCCATCTGAAGTTCGGCTCGAGTCCTTGTTCGAAAAGAGGTGCCGCGGGGCTTTCCGAAGGGGGCATAGAAGCCCCGCGGCGGGCGCGGACCAGGGAACGTCCGCGCCTTGTCTGCCTAGTTGCTCCTGGCCCCCTCGAGCCCGAGGAACCGGCGGGTGGCGGCGCGCCCGTCCGCCTCGGCCTGTGTGTCTCTAGCCCGGGCAATCGCCGCCTCGCGGAACTCCGCGGCCATCAGGTTCTGGAGCTGGAGCTGCTGCTTGACGCTGAGCGCGAGCAGCTGGTTCGCGGCCTGCCCGACCTGCAAGGCACCGACCGCGCCTTGGCTGGCCGCGGCGAGCTCGCTCAGCACGCTCGCGTCTTCCTTCACATTTTCGGCGACCTCGGCCTGCACCGTCATCGACTGGCGATAGGCGCCCATCGCCGCGTCGAGCCGGGCCTTCGCCTGCGCCACCTGCTGATCGCCGGTCAGCGCCTTCTGCAATTGGCCGGGGAAGAGGGTCTTGATCTCCCCGTCCAGGCCCTTGACCTTGAACTCGATCGCCTGCGCCTCGCCCATCAGCTGGTCGATCCGGCCCATCGCCGACTTGATCTGCTGGAGCTGCGGGAAGTCGATCTTCTCGAGATTCTTCGCCATGTTCTGAAGCATCGAGGCTTCGTTTTGCAGCGACTTCACCTGGTTGTTGATCTGCTCGAGCGCACGCGCGGCCTGGAGCAAATTCTGCGAGTAGTTGGTCGGGTCAAACACCGGCAGCGCCGCCGCCGCCGGAGTAACCGGCAGGGCGATGGTACCGCCGATGGTGAGGGCCACTGCAGCGGCAAGCCCGAGCGCACGAGGAATCGCCTTCATTTCATTTCTCCTTCGCTTGAGGGTTTCGGGAACTGGTCGATCAGCGCGGCGGCCCAGCCGAGGTCGCGCGCCTCGAGAAAGCGGGCGAGGAAGTCCTCCCGGCCGCCCTCCTCGAGCAGCCGGTCAATCAGCCGCTGCGATCCGGGATCGGATGCTCCGCAAAGCCCAAGCGCGATCCTGCCGAGCGCGAGGTCGAACAGGCGGTTGCCGCGCCTGGACTGCAGATAATAATCGCGCTTGGGGCTCGCCCGAGCGATCAGCTCGACCTGGCGCTCGTTGAGCCCGAACTTCTCATAGGCCTCGCGCGCCTGCGGCTCGACCGCGCGATCGTTGGGGAGGAAGATGCGCTGCGGACAGCTCTCGATGATCGCCGGAGCGATCGAGCTTCCCGAGATGTCGGCGAGCGACTGGGTCGCAAAGACGACCGCGACATTCTTCTTGCGGAGCACCTTCAGCCATTCGCGGATCCGCGCCGCGAACAAAGGATTGTCGAGGAACAGCCAGGCTTCGTCGAGGATCAGCAGAGTGGGGCTGCCGTCGAACCGCTCCTCGAGGCGATGGAAGAGATAGGAGAGCACCGGCGGCAAAGCGCCCGCGTGGCTCATCAAAGTCTCGGTCTCGAAGCAGTGGACATCGGCCAGAGCGAGCCCGTCCTCGGCGGCATCGAGCAGAGTGCCGAATGGACCCTCCAGAGTATAGGGCTGGAGCGCGATCTTCAGCGCATTGGACTGGAGCAGCAAAGACAGGCCGGTGAGCGTCCGCTCCTGCGGCGGAGCCGAGGCGAGGCTCAGCAGCGCCGACCACAAAGCATCCTTCACCTCCGGCGTCACCGGCACCTTCTGATGTTCGAGCAGCCCCGCCAACCATTCCGCGGCCCACGTGCGTGTGGCCGCCTGGTCGATGCGGCGCAGGGGCTGAAAAGCGAGCGGCGGCTCGGAAGAATGCTCGCCGGCGCCGAGCTCGTGATGCGTGCCTCCCATCGCCAGCACTGCGGCACGCGCGGACCAGCCCTTGTCGAAGATGAAGACGCGCGAACCCGGATAGCGCCGGAACTGCAGCGCCAGCAGCGCCAGCAGCACCGACTTTCCGGCGCCGGTCGGGCCGACCACCAGCATGTGCCCGACGTCCCCGACATGGGTCGACAGGCGGAACGGGGTCGACCCGCTGGTCTCGGCGAACAGGAGAGGCGGCCCATCGAGATGCGCATTGCGCGCCGGGCCGGCCCAGACCGACGACAAGGGCATCAGGTGCGCGAGGTTGAGAGTGTGGACGAGCGGCTGGCGGACATTGGCGTATGCCTGTCCCGGAAGGCTCGAAAGCCACGCCTCAACCGCGTTCATCCGCTCGCGCTTCACGGTGAAGCCCAGGCCGTTCACCACCCGCTCGACCGCCCTCACCTTCTCGTCCGCGGCCGCGGGATCTCGGTCGGCGACAGTGATCGTGGTGGTGAGATAGCCGAACGCGATCATGTCGGCGCCAAGCTCCTGGAGCGCCAGGTCCGCGTCGACGACCTTGTTGTCGGCATCGCTGTCGGTGAGCTGGACCTGCTGGCTGTACATCACCTCGCGAAGCAGCTGGGCGACGCTTTTGCGCTTGTTGAACCACTGCCGGCGGAGACGTGTCAGCGCCCGAGTGGCGTCAGCCTTGTCGAGAGCGATGAAGCGCGTGACCCAGCGGTAGGAAAGATCGAGATGGTTGAGCGCGTCGAGGATCCCCAGCCGGCTCGCGGCCGGAAAGCCGAGCACGGTTAGGGTCCTGAGATGCAGCTCGCCGAGCATCGGCTCGAGCCCGCCGGTCAGCGGCGTGTCGGCGAGGACCGCATCGAGATATATCGGCGTGTCGGGGACGGCGACCGCATGTCGCCGCGCCGAGATGCTGTTGTGGAGAAAGGTCAGCGTCTCGCCGTCGTCGAGCGCGCGGACTTCGGGCATCAGGCCCGAGAGCAGATCGAGCGCTCTCGTCGTATCGGCGACGAACGAGGCGAGCGCCTCGCGCCAGTCCCGGTCCCGCCGCGGGCCGCCCTCGACCAGCGCCCGCTCGGCCCGCGCCTCGGAGTCGGGCGGCGGAAGCCAGACCAGGGTCAGATGATAGAGGCTCTCGTAATGATCGCGCCCGCCCTCGAAGCTCGCGAGCCGCTCCTGGTCGACCAGCCATGACGCGGCGTCGGGGAACTCGCTCCTGGGATAGCCGAGCGCTTCCACGCGCTCGGCCTCGAAGAACAAGGCCCAGCCCGAGCCGAACCTTTTGAGCACATTGTTGACCCGGGCCGCGAGCGCGACGAGCTCCGCCTCGGTCGCGCTTTCGAGGTCGCGCCCGCGGAAGCGGAACGTGCGCTGGAAGCTCCCGTCCTTGTTGAGGACGACGCCGGGCGCGACCAGCGCCGCCCAGGGCAGATGGTCGGCGAGCCGGTCGGATCGGTCGCGATATTCGGCAAGGTTCAGCATGTGAGGTGCCCGGACTGACGGAGGTGACGGACGAGCACCGGCGCGAAGTCGGGGTCGCGCTTGGCGGCGAGAACGGCGACCGAGTGACCGACCGCCCAGAGGACCAGGCCCGCAAGCCATTGCTGGAGGCCCAGCCCCAGCGCGGCCGCGACCGTGCCGTTGAGGATGGCGAGCGCCCGCGGTGCTCCGCCCAGCAGGATCGGCTCGACCAGCGCCCGGTGCACCGGCGCCTCGAAGCCCTCGATATGCCCGTTCGAGCTCATCCGAGCATCGCTCCGCCGCCGAAGCTGAAGAAGGACAGGAAGAAGGACGAGGCGGCGAAGGCGATCGACAGTCCGAAGATGATCTGGATGAGGCGCCTGAACCCTCCGGCCGTCTCACCGAAGGCGAGGGTGAGGCCGGTGGTGATGATGATGATCACCGCGACGATCTTCGCGACCGGCCCCTGCACCGAATCGAGCACTTTCTGGAGCGGGGCCTCCCACGGCATTCCCGAGCCCGCGGCCTCAGCCCCGGTCGCGACGAGCACGGCGCCGGCGAACAGCATGGCGCGCGCCAGGCGGAGGCACCGGATCGGTCTCAAGGCAGGCATAAGCAGTCTCCTCATTGGCTGAAGGTCTCGGGATCGAGCGGGCGGAGCGCGTAGTCACCGGCGGCATCCACGCCCTCGACGCACTCGATCCCCGCGATGCGGCGGTCGGTGCCGCGTCCGGCGATGAAGACGATGAGGTCGATCGCGTCGGCGATCAGCCGCCGCGGCACGGTGACGACGGCTTCCTGAATCAGTTGCTCGAGGCGGTAGAGCGACGAGCGCGCGCTGTTGGCGTGGACCGTCGCGATCCCGCCGGGGTGCCCGGTGTTCCAGGCTTTCAGCATGTCGAGCGCCTCGCCTCCGCGGACCTCGCCGACGATGATCCGGTCGGGGCGGAGGCGCAGGGTCGAGCGGACGAGATCGGTCATGGTGACCACGCCCGGGCGCGTCCGAAGCGCCACCGTGTCGGCGACCGCGCATTGCAGCTCGCGCGTGTCCTCGATCAGGATCACGCGTTCGTCGCGCGCTCCAAACTCCGCGAGCAAAGCATTGGCGAGAGTGGTCTTCCCCGAGCTGGTGCCGCCGGCGACGAGGATGTTGCGACGGTCGACGACGGCCAGCGACAGCGCCCGCGCCACCTCGGCGGTCATGATCTCGTCGGCGACATAATCGGCGAGCGCGTAGATCCGCGCCGCGGGCTTGCGGATCGCGAAGCACGGCCCGGGCGCGACCGGCGGGAGCAGGCCCTCGAACCGCTCGCCGGCAAGCCCGTCGCGTAAGGGTGGGAGCTCGGCGCTGACGATCGGCGCGCTCCCATGCACCTCGGTCCGGGCATGGCTTGCGACCAGGCGGATGATGCGTTCGGTCTGCGCCGGGTCGAGAACGGCACCGGTGTCGATGCGCCCGCTTCCGAGCCGGTCGAGACGGAGCGCGCCGTCGGGGTTGACCATCACTTCGATGACGTGCGGGTCGGCGAGCGCGGCGGCGATCTCGGGTCCCATCGCGGTGCGCAGCATCGCGCGCTTTCGGTCCGAGGATTCGGCGGCGCTCATCGCGCATCCTCCGGAACGAGGGCGAGCCGTCCGCTCGCGAGGTTCTGGCCGACCCGCTCGACGAAGGCCTGGAAGCGGTCGCGGCCAATCGCCTGGGCGGCCTTGTCACCCTCGGGCAAGGGCGCGTTGACGCTCAGCATGTAGCGGATGAACAGCGCCAGGCTCTCAAGCTCGATATGGCCGTTGCGCTCGATCCGCGCGAGCTGGTTCGAGAGCCGGTCGAGCCGCCGGGCGAAGCGCTGCTCGACCTCGTCGGTGCCCCTGGCATTCAGGAATGCCGCGACCGCCTGGGCGAGGATCGCCGACTTGGATGCGCCGGGAGCCCGGGCGAGTGCTTCCACCCGCTCGCTCAGCGGCCGCGGCAGGAAGAGCTGGTGACGGACGAGATCGGCGCGCGCCATGCCCCGCCCCATTAGAAGCTCGGCATCAGATCGCTGCCGCGATCCGATCCCTGATTGATTCCGTCGGCGGCGACCACCGGTGCGAGCGCGCGCATCCGCGCCAGCAGCGGAGCGCCGGCAAGCTCCTCGTCGCCATCGTCGCCCAGCCCAAGCGGGTCGGGGGCCTCGACCGTCGCGGGACGCTGCTCCTCGCTCGCAAGGCCGGGGTGCCGCTGCTGCTGCAGGCTCCCCTCGCCACCAAAACCTTCCTCTTCCTCCTCCGCGGCCATCACCGGCGGTTCGGCGCGGAGGCTTGACCAGTCGTGGCTGCGCTGAAGCGGGCGGTCGGCATAAGGGCCTTCCCCAAGGACCGGCGGCGGAGCGAGACGGGAGGTGAAGCGCCGGTCCTCGAAATATCTGAGCTTCTTCGCGCGGATCGGCTGCAGGCCGGACAGGAGCACGAGCTCGTCGCCTGCCGGCAGCTGCATCACTTCGCCCGGAGTCAGCAGCGGGCGCGAGGTCTCCTGGCGGCTGACCATGACGTGGGCGAGCCAGGGCGCGAGCCGGTGGCCGGCATAGTTGCGCATCGCGCGCTGCTCGGTGGCCGTGCCTAGAGCGTCTGAGATTCGGCGCGCCGTCCGCTCGTCATTGGTCGCGAAGGCGACACGGACATGGCAATTGTCGAGGATCGAATTGTGCTCGCCATAGGCCTTCTCGATCTGATTGAGCGACTGGGCGATGAGGAAGGCGCGCACGCCATAGCCGGCCATGAAGGCGAGCGCCGTCTCGAAGAAGTCGAGCCGCCCGAGGGCAGGGAATTCGTCGAGCATCATCAGCAGCTGGCGCTGAGGCCGACCGGCAGTGCTCTCCAGCCGCTCGGTCAGGCGCCGGCCGATCTGGTTGAGCACCAGGCGCACCAGCGGCTTGGTGCGTGAAATGTCCGACGGCGGCACGACCAGGTAGAGTGAGACCGGCCGTTCGGCGTGGAGCAGATCGTCGATACGCCAGTCGCAGTCCGAGGTGACCGCTGCGACGGTCGGGTCGCGGTACAGTCCCAGGAAGGACATCGCCGTCGAGAGCACGCCCGAGCGCTCATTGTCCGACTTGTTGAGCAATTCGCGCGCCGCCGAGGCGACGACCGGGTGGACCGCATCCCCGAGATGCGGCGTGGTCATCATCACCCGCAGCGTCGCGACGAAGCTCCGGCCGGGATCGGAGAGGAAGGTCGCGACGCGCGCGAGGGTCTTCTCCTCCTCGGCATGGAGGATGTGGAGAATCGCTCCGACCAGCAGGGAGTGCGACGTCTTCTCCCAATGATTGCGCCGCTCGAGCGCGCCTTCGGGATCGACGAGGATGTCGGCGATATTCTGGACGTCGCGCACTTCATCCGAGCCGCGGCGCACCTCGAGCAATGGATTGTAGCGCGCCGACCTGGCGTCGGTCGGGTTGAACAGCAGGCAGTGCGAGAAGCGCGAGCGCCAGCCGGCGGTCAGCTCCCAGTTCTCGCCCTTGATGTCGTGGATGACCGCCGAGCCGGTCCAGGAGAGGAGGGTCGGGACGACGAGCCCGACACCCTTGCCGCTGCGCGTCGGCGCGAAGGCCATGACATGCTCGGGACCGTCGTGCCTCAGATAGGAGCCGGAAAAGGAGCCGAGGAACAGGCCGGCATCCCCGAGCAGGCCTGCGCGCCGGACTTCGGCCTCGGTCGCCCAGCGCGCCGAGCCGTAGGTGGTGACCAGCCCCGACTGGCGCGCGCGCCACAGCGAGCCGATGACCGCCGCCGCGCAGCCGAGGAAACCGCTCGCTCCGGCCAGCGCCCCCGCCCTGTCGAACACGGCCGGAGCGTAGGCGTCGTAATGGAACCACCAGGGAAACAGCGCCCAGGGCCGGTAGACGGGCAGGCCGCGGAGCTCGAACCAGGGAGCGCCGAGCTCGGGCTGGTAGGCGAGCATAGACGCCGCCCATTGGGTCGCCGCCCACAGGCCCAGCGTCATGATCACGAACACGACCAGGATCTGACCGATCAGCAGCTTGGTTGGAGTCATTCCCCGCTCCCCGGCCGGCGGCGCGCCGGCGTTGCGGGGCAAGGCATCGGCTGAGGAGCCGAGTCGGCACTATGGCCGCTTCAGCGCGGCGAGGGTCTGCTCGACGAATCTCGCGCCCGACCGCCGGGACGGCAGCTGGTCAGGCGACTTCGCCGGGCACCGCGTCCCCCGACCCGGTGCGGTCGGCAAGCCCGGCAAGCACCGCCTCGGCTCGCGCAACCACGCTTTGCTCGCATTGGGCGATCATGCCGCCCGAAGTGCCGGTCATCGTCTCAACCTCCTCGCGGGCGGCACGCGCCTCGGCGACGACCGCCTCGGCAAGCCGTGCGACCCTGTCGAGGGACGGCCGGACCCCGAGCCCCGCTTCGCGGAAGAAGCGCTCCCAGTGCCGGCGCTTCAGATGCTCGCCGCGATTCTTGCCGGCGACGGTCTGCGCGAGGTTGCGCGTGATATTCTCATAAGGCTCGGCGCACATGATGTCATAGGCCGGCGCGAGGCTCGCTCCGCCGCCACGGATCAGCAGCGAGTAATTCTTGGCGTGAGCGTCCGTGTTGCAAGCGAGGATGTTGAAGATCGCAAGATCGAGCAGCGCCAGCAGGTCGCGCGGGCCGGCGCGCGCGCGCGCAAGCTCGATCATGTCGACCAGGGTCGGTCCGCGCACTCCGGTCTGGTTGCGCTCATATTTGGCGGAGGGCGGCTTGCCGAGCGCCTGGCAGAAATCCTCCTGGTGGATTCGCCGCCAGTGGCGGTCGCGCTGGCGCCGGTCGTAGCGCTCGACCAGCAGATAGCGCCGCGCTCCGGCGCGTCCGGTGGTGAAGCCCGGGACGACAAGCCCGCAGCGTCGCGCAAGCCCCAGGCAGAAGGCCTCGTTCTCGACGCTTCCCCAGAGGCTTTCGGCGTCGGGCTTGAGGATGTGCGTCGAGGGCGAGCCGTCGAGCGGGATGTAGAAATCGCCCGCCGCATCGGCCGCGACCGCAATCTTCGACTGGACTCCGGCAAGCGACATGGAGACGCCGTCCTCGCCGGCGAGGAACGGCTTTCTCGGCAATTCCTCGATGATCCGTTCGAGCGCGGCCTCATTCTCGATGCGCCGCCATGCGTCGGTCGACGTGCTTCCCGGCGCTCCGAAGGACAAGGCTCCGGCCGTGTCGCGCCCGATCTGAGACAGCAGGCCGATCACGTCGCCGGGCGCGACCCCCAGGTGGCGCCCGACCGCGGTCAGCTGCGCCGCCTCGGGCAGCAGGTTGGCCGCCCATGGGGCGAAGACACCCGGCGCGACCGCGGCCTCGGCAAGCGGCATGGTCAGCGACACCGGGAAGGCGCCCCGGAGCTCCTGCCAGCCGGGGCTGTAGGCGAAGGCGGGACCCTCCTCGCCGGGCGTGATCGTCCCCACCCGATAATCCTCGAAATAGACTTCGAGCATCAGCGGCTCATCGGCGGCAGGTCGTCATCATCCCCGCTGCCTTCTTCGAACAGGTCGCGCGGATGCAGTCCGACCGCCGCCGCGACCGCGAGCGCACGGCCGAGCTGGCAGGTCGGCTTGCCCGTCTCGAGGTCGTGGAGGAAGCGGCGTCCGACGCCGGTCGCCGCGGCGAGATCGTCGAGGCGCAGGTGCATGGCCTCGCGCCGCGCCCGGATCAGCGAGCCCAGCCAGCGCGCATATTCGGCACCCATTTCGTCGCGTCGGTTCATCATTATTTTCCCGATCGGGAAAATCGGTGCTCCGAAGCGCTCTGTCAACCTGATTTTTCCCGATCGGGAAAATTACAGCAGATCGCCCTTGTTTATCGCTGGACTTTCCCGATCGGGAAAATCACACGCGGTCTCAACCAGACACCGCGCGGGCAGGACTCACAAATAAGCTTCGTCCATGAGCGCTCCGTCGCGGCTCTCCACGATAAGGGCCACATAGTCGGCATTGTCGCGCGAGTTGAACACGCGGCCGACCACGGTCCAGATCTGGCGGTTCTGAGGCAGCCGCCGATCCTGCCCGACGGGCACGCCGGGATCGACGATCATGTCGCCGATCGTCGGGACCTGGCCCGCGAAATCCTCCGGACCGAACTCCACGCCATGGTCGAAGACCTTTCCTGCAGGGTCGCGATGCAGAATGCGGATGTGAGTCATCTCGGAAATCCCCGTTGGCTTGTGCGAGCTCAGCCTACGTCCAGACCCCGCTGCCGGCCAAGAGTCCAGCTGATGCCGCCGTCACGCCGGACCAGGCCGGACACCGGGCGGCCGACCGCCCGCACCAGCACCGGGCGCCACGGCACGAGCGAGAATTCGCGGCCGTTGTCGATCATCGCGAAGCGCCCGGAGGCCAAGTCGAGCCGGCGCCGGACCACGCCTTCGACGCGCGCGCCCGGTTCCGCCGGAGCGAACTCGAGGCCGGTCTCGTAGCGGATGCCCGCCGTCACCCGCGCAAGCTCCCGCTTCTCAAGCATTGCCAGCAGGCCGGGCCGGAAGGTCACTCGCTCACCATCGAGCGAGGCGAGCCCCTGCGCGATCAGCCAGGCCCGCCTCAGCGCAAGCGCCGAGCGCACCTCCCTTCCGAAGCCCGCGTCCCGCGCCTGCTCGCCGCGCGTGACGAGCTCGCGGTCGAGCCAGGTCGCCCCCCCATGGCGCGGCAAATGATCGAGCGACACGGGCGAGAGCAGCTCGACCTCGACCGGGCGGTCGCGGGCCAGGTGCGCTTCATGGCGGCGGGCAAGATCGAGGAAGCCGGGCGGGATCGACCAGCCGCCGTCCTCCGCCCGCTCGACGCCGCCGACGCTTCTTCGGATCGCTTCCAGCCGCCGCACATGCGCCTCGGCGAAGCCTGGCGATGCGCCCGGCTCGGCGGCGAGATGCAGGTCGGTGCTGTAGCGGCCGCCGTGCGCGGCGGCGATTGCGGCGATCCGCTCATCGCTCGAGCGGACGCCAATGGGGCGCGGGGACACCCTGACGATCGCGCCGTCGGGGAGCGGGCCGGTCGCTTCGCCCCTGCCGATCGCAACATAATGGCTTCGGCCGTCGATACCGTCGATCACCAGATAATGATGATCGCGGACCTCGTCGGCGAGGCCGCGCGCGACCAGCCGCCCGGTGACGCTCGCACCCGCTTCCGGCCGATAGAGAATCTGGTCGGAAAGGCCGCGGTCCACGCCCGCGGCCTTGAGCTCGCGCTGCAGCGTTCGGATGATGTCACCGCGCTCGCCGAGGCTGCGCAGCATGGGCTCGACCTCGCCGGCGAGGCGCCAGCGCCCGCTCCCGAGCTCCTCGGCGAGCCCGAGCGCAGCGAGCTTGCGCAGCCGGCCGGTGCGGATCGCATGCTCGAAGATGTCGCGCCCGCCGGCCGTGACCATGCGCGCGCCGTCCATGTCGCGAAGCAGGCTTCGGTCGATCGACGTCAGCCGTTCAGCATCGACCTCGAGCCCAAGCCGCCGCTCGATCTCGAGATCGGTTCTCGGACCGAGATCCAGCGAGACCAGCCCGGCGAGGCGCTCGCGCATGCCGCGCTTGATATAGTCGGGGGCGATGACGAGGTTCTCGCCGCGCTCGTCGACCCCGCGAAGCATGATGTGCGTGTGCGGGTGCAGGGTGTCGAGATGGTCGGCCGCCACCCACTCGAGCCGCGTCCCGAGATCCTCCGACATCCGCGCCATGAAGCGGCGGACGAGCGGCCTCAAATCCTCATATTCAGCCCCATCCTCGACCGATACGATCAGCCGAAACTGATGGCGATCAGCCCCGCAGCGCTCGAGAAACGCCTTGCCGTCCGCCGCGTCCCCGGACGCGGAATAGAGCCGCCCCGGCTCGCCGTCGCGGGTGACCGCGCCGCGCTGGATGTAGCGCAGGTGCGCGCGCGCCGCCGCAAGCGCCTTGCCGCCGAGCCGCACCAGCCCTGTCTTGACGATCGCCCGACGCGACCGAAGCCCGGCGTAGCGATCACGGATAGCGAGAGCGCGGGCGGCAACGCCGCCGCGGCCGATCCGTCCTCCCGCGAAGCGCCGCCGCGATCCGGGCCTGAACCCGCCCGCGCGCGCCGTCGCCGCGAGGACCGCGCTCAGATATTTGCGGCCCCTGCGCGAGCCGGCCGCACGCATGCGCCCAAGCTGCGGCTCGAACTGCTCGTCGTCCATGCATTTCCCCGAATTGCTACGGCCGATGTGGGCCGAGCATGTCCGAGACGCGTACCGCGAATAAGTCCCTCTTCGAGGAATCTCGCGTCCTGCCGCCGGGCAGGTTTTTCACCGGCGGGCATCGGTTCGCCAGCTGTGGGCTCAGCCCGGAAGCGTCCGCAACAGCCGTTCCGCCGCGGCGATCGAGCCCGTTGCCCGAGCGTGGTCGGCCCACACGGAAATCCGGTGCGCCGTTCGAAAGCTCGCGTCGCGCTCGATGGTCAGCCCGAACGGAAGCCGGATCGCCTGGAGCTCGCTGCGACTGAACCAGCCGAGCTCGGGAAAGCCCATGCCGAGGTCGGCAAGCCCGAACAGAGAGTCACCATCGCAATCCATCTCGGTGATCAGCCAGGTTGCGGCGCCGACTGGATTGAGCAGCTTTGCCAGGGGCACATGATCCTCCGACCGCGAGCGGCCGTTCGCTTGCAGCTGGCGCTCGAGCTCGGGTGTGAGCAGATGGACATGGGACATGATGGATCTCCTCGCTGAAGGCCCGAGCCGCGGCAGCGGTGGGCGGCGAGGAGCGACCGAAGAGGCTCGGCTGGAGCCGGGCCGCACCCGCAAGGGCCGCAACGAAAGTGGAGGACCCGGCCTGCGGCCGGGTTGCGGAACGGCGAACCGGGACCAGGAGGGAGCCGCGCCCACCGCCTGCGCGCACGCTCCTCGAGAAATCAGGCCGCCATGTTCCCGCAGTCGCGAATTCCGATCTAGCAGCGGTGATCTCGCCAGAAGCGAGCCCAGCGAACAGCACCACCCGCACGCACGACCGCGCAGGACAGATCGCCAAATGCCGGCGACATGCACCAAGCGGCGGTGCGGGAGCCCCCAGCCGATCCCTCGGAGCGGCAGGTCATCGTGGCAGAACGAACGACAATGTGGCCCTCCGGAAGCGTTCCCCGGCGGCCGCCGAACAGGTTGACGAGTCGGTCTCGCGCGTCAGTCGCACTGACCGCAGGGCACGGCTGATTGGGTCGGCAGGTTCCGTCCATTTCTCGCGCGGCGACGCCCGCGATCCTGATCTTGATTCTGCGCTCGGCGCACCAGATTGGCCCGTCGCCGTCGTAAACGGCAACCGGTGTGCAAGTGAACGTCTGGCCGGCGGGCACGATCTCCGCCGCTGCCGCTTGCGCCGCCGGGAGGCACGTCAATGGCAAACCGGCGATCGCCAATGCTGAAGCAAACCAGGTCGCGCGTCGTAAGCCCACAAGTCCCGCAACCGAAGAATCAGACTCCATAACGCTTGTTGCCTCCGCTTGTGATGCAATAGCGGCCGCCGCGCGGCCCGATGCAGACTCGGCTTCCCGAACATGGGCAGCCGCCGTCAAACGATGAATTCGAATGACGCTTGTGCCGGGGCAGCGATCGGCCGGCGCTCGCCGCGCCGGAGACGAGGCCCACAGCCGCCGCGGTGCTCGAGGCAGTGTACGCGCCGGGCGGCGGCAGCCCCAAGTCTGGGGGCGCTGAGCTCAGCAGATCCGACGAAATCCAGCAATCACGTCCGGCGTCCGTGACGTGCGACCAGCCGCCCGACTGCTCGCTGACAAGGACGCTACTCCCGCGGCTCGCGCCAGACACCACGCTTGCTGTCGGGGCCGGCGCCGAGCGGCAATTGGCACTGCGCACCTTTACATAGAATGTCGAACTCTGCGGTGCTGCTGCCGGCGGGGACGATACGCCTGGCGTCGGCGTTTTCGAGCTGCACATGCCGATCATGGCGATCAGCGCGATCACCACCACAGCCCACCCGCAGCCTGTGGCGCCAATGGAGGAAGATGGCGAGTTGCCACCCCGTGATGGGTCGTCACTGGCGGCTGGTGATTGCCGGGCGCTGGTCGAGGTCCAGAAGAGACCGGTCCCCGGCAGCCCGACGGTCGTTCGCGTTCCACGCGGGCCGATATTGTAGGTAGCGCCCCGTCCGCCGATGCTGGTGCTGATGCCGGATTTGCTGAAATTGAGGCGGAGACCCGGCGCAATCCTCAGCGACCGTCGGAACCTAAACCCCATGTGCCCCCAACACGCGCGCGCAAGGCTGCCGGCCCTGCCGAAATCTGAGCCTGATCAGCCTAACATGGATTTTCACGAGATGTCAGGAGCAAGGTCTTACAGGCGCTCAGCCTGGTCTCGCTCGCGCCGCCGTTGCATCGCATCGCTGAATGCTGCGGCGAGGATACCGGTCGGGAGGGCGATGAGGCCGATGCCGCCGATTGCGAGAACCGCGGCAAAGAATTTCCCCGTCGGCGTGACTGGATAAACATCGCCATAGCCGACAGTGGTCAGGGTGACGACCGACCACCACAGCGCGCGCGGGATGCTCCCGAACTTGTCGGGCTGAGCATCGGCTTCAACCCAATAGAGGAGCGTGCTTGCAATCAGCATTGCGATCAGCGCGAGCCCAAGCGTCAGGATCAGCTCGGTCCGGCGCGAGTGGACCGCGGCGGCGATATCCCTCCAGGCACGCGACATGCGCCCAAGCTTTGCGAGGCGAAGGATCCTCAGGATCCGGAACAGGCGGAGGACGAGCGAGCCCCCTGCCGAAACAGCAAGCAGCGCCGGCACGATGGCGAGCAGGTCGATGATCGCTGCAGGCGTTGCCGCATAGCGAAGCCGCGGGAATTTCGCCGTCGCGAAGGCGGGCAATTCGACCGCGACCCACAGCCGCGCCACATATTCGATCAGGAAAAGCGAACCGAAGAGAAGCTCGAGCCCCCGGAACAGCGCCTCGCGCCCTTGGCTGATCATCGGCTCGGTCTCGAGCGCGGCCGCGGCTTCGGCAAGGATGATCAGAATTACGAGCAGCTTGTTCAATGGCGAGAGGCCGCGGGCGCGGCGCGCGGCCGGATCGAGCTGCATGTAAAGCGCGCGCCGAGCGCGGCTGCGCGGTCCGGAGTTGCGTTTCAACGCCGTTACCCGAGCGTGCGCGTTCGGCGGGTGGGCGCCTCGGCCCCGCGGCGATCGCCGCCGCTCTTTCGCTCGATCCGCTTGAGCGGCACTACCCCGACCGGCTGGGCTCGCTCGATCTCGAGCCGGTCGCCATCTTTGGCGAGGCGCTCCCGAAGCGTCGTGACATCGCCGCACCAGATGGTTTCTGCATCGCGGTCGCGACTGACGTCCGGCCCGTGCCCGTCGCTCTCGAAGGCCACCGGGCGCAGCTGAATGCGCTCGTTGCCGGCGACCTCCACGCCATAGTCCGGACGAGCAGCGGACTTGAGGACGAGCCGGCCTTCGGACGCCCAGAGCGTCTCCATACCTTCGCTCACCTCGTAACCGAGGGCGCTCAAGCCCTCAAGAACCGCGCTTCGACGCGCCGCGACTGCCTTTGCCGAGCGCGCGGCTTCGATCGCCTTGGCGAGCTGCGCCTTGCGCCTTTCGAGATCATCGACGGCAAGCCCATCCAGCCCCTCGGCCCAGGAGGCAGCATCAATACCGGCCGCCTCGGCTTCGGCGATGGTCAGCTTTAGCTCCGAAAGCGCTGAAGCGCGCTTGCGCGCCATCGTCAGCGCCTGGCCGGTCTGGACCTCCAGATGATCGAGGATGAGACCGCGGCGGGCGTCATCGACACCTTGGACTTCGGCAAGCTTCGAGCGCCATCCTTCCTCCTGCTCGACAGGGCCGAATTGCGCTATCTCGGCGATCCTTGCTTCGATGCGGGCAATCGCCGGATTCTCCGGTCCGGTGGATTGCGCCTGCACCCAGTCGGCGAACGACCTTGTGGAGACGCCCTCCTTCAACCGGGCTGCAAGCGCCGCGTCGGTCTTGCTTTCCGCCTTGGACCCGAGAAGCAGGAGGCCGCGCGCCGTCGCCGTCGGCTCGCCTCGCTCAAGTCCGGCTTCGAGCTCCGCCTCCATCTCGCTGCCTGCGGCACGAAGCGCCCTCAGCAGCGCGGATGCCGCTTCCTTCTCGCGACGCTCCTTCGAACGCGCCGCCGCTTGCACTTTGGCAAGCTCGGAAAGCCGGCGGCGAAGATCGTCGCGGATGAACGCTTCCTCGACGGGCGCCTGTTTCTGGAGGTCGACAAAGCGGTCCGAGGCGATGAGAGCGGCGAGATGCTCGCGGCGTCGCTGAACAGCGGTGAGCGCTTCATCCTCGAGGCAGTTGTTGCGCTTGCCCACGCGCAGCCATTCGTCGATTGCCGCATCGACCCGGGCAAGCTGACCGCGGCAGATTTCGAGTATCTCCTCGCGCGTCACGATGCGCACGACTTTGGGACCGCTCATCCTCTTGCTCCCATCGCGGCAGTGATGGCCGTCCTCAAGCGCTCCCGCTCCTTCTCCGGCTCATTGAACCAGCGATGGGACGAGACGCGATGAATCGCCGGGATCGAGCGCTTGAGAATTGCGGGACGCCAGATTTCGCGCGCCCGCGCACCCTCGAGCAGAAAATGGCGCGGAGCGTCGCATTCGATGCCGATGCCATAAAGACCGCTCCGTTCATCCTCGACTGCGAAGTCGAGCCCGAAGGCGCCCTCGTCCGCCACGCTCGCCGGTTCCCAGCCCAGTGTACGGATCTCGTCCCTGACAGCAGCTTCAAGGCCGTCGCCGAGCGCCAGGTGAGCGGCACCCCCGTGTCTTTGCTCGGGCGTGAGGCGGGTCAGCAGCGCTTCCGCGCCATCGAGGTCTCCTTCGGAAACGAGACGCGCATATTCGAAATAGGCCTGCAGGAAATCGCGCGGGCTCGCGGCCTGTCGTCGCGTCGAGAGGAAATCGGAGATGAGCGGGATCGGCATTGACGTGACCAGGATCACTTTCTGCCTGGCGCGCGTCACCGCAACATTGAGGCGTCGCTCCCCGCCCTGCTGACCGAGTACCCCGAAGTAGCGCCGGAAGGTGCCTTGCGCGTTCCGCCCGAACGTCGAGGAAAAGATGATGATGTCCCGTTCGTCGCCCTGCACATTTTCGACGTTCTTGACGAAGAAGCCCATGTCCTCGCCGTCTTCAACGCGGTCCCGCTCCTTGGTCAGTGCGGCCCGAAAACCGGCATCTTCCTCCGCCGTTTCCTCGAGCACCTCTTCGATGAGGTCGGCCTGCTTCCGATTGAAGGTGACCACGCCGACGGTCGGCGCCTTGTCACCTGCCTCACGCCAGATCTTTCGCAGCACGTCGGCGACCGCGTCTGCTTCGTCGCGGTTGGTCTGATCCTCATAGGTGCCGTCGACCCTGATCATCTCGATCGGCCGCACCCTCCTGATTTCCTCGGCAGGGTGGCGCGCCGGAACGCTCAGGCGGTTGGCGTAGAATGCCGCGTTCGAGAATTGGATGAGCTCGCGGTACGCCGAGCGATAATGGATCTGAAGCGTCGAAGGTGGAAGCACGGTCTTCGCGAGCTGAAGCAGGTCCGGACAATCCTTGATCTCGCGCCTGTTCCAGGTCTCCTCGATCGCTTCGCGCTCCTCTTCGCCAATCTCGTCGCCGCTTTCCCGGCCGTCGTAGATCTCCGCTTCGTCGCTCTCGATCCGGCTTGCGAAGAAGGATGTGGGCGGCATCTGCTTTTCATCGCCGCTGACAACCATTGCAGCGCTCCGGTAAAGCGTCGGAAGCGCATATTCGATCGGCATCTGCGAAGCTTCGTCGAAGATCACGGTCTGGAACAGGGCCTTGCGCAACGGAAGCAGCCGGCTCGCAACATCCGGGTTGACGAGCCAAACGGGGCGCAGCTGCATGAGGCCCAGGTCGGCGCCCTTGTCGACGAACTCGCGCAGGCGCTTGGCGCGGACGCCGCGAAGCCGCGTGATGTCTTCCCACTCGCGCAGGGGACGAATCCTGCCGAGGTCAATTCCCTCGAGCAGCTGCGTCCGGTTGAGGCTCCGCATCTCCTTGTCCGCGGCCGCGAGTGAGGCCGCCTTGGCCTCGAGTTCGGCGGCTTCGAGCAGGAGCACCGGATTGTTGCCCTCGAGCCGCTGCTTCCAGGCGAGGCGCGCTTCGGTCGCCATGATGCGCCTCACCGCCGGCTCAAGCTCATCCTCGGACAAAGCTTCGAGCCGGGCGCGGATCCGCGAAAGCTCTGCGAAGACGGCCATCGCTTCATCGCCAAGGTGCGCGATACGGGCGCGGAACCGCTGATAAGCGGCAATATGGGGAAGGTCGCGCTCGAGTGGATCAAGGCGCTCGCTGTTCGAGCGATCGGCATGAATCGCAGCCGAGCAGGCCTCGCTCCAGTGGTCGCTCATCCACGGGTCGAGCCGGCTCAAGGCCGAGAGCGAAGCGGTTCTTGCCGCATGCCGAGCAAGTCCCTGGTCGATTCCTTCGATCAAATCCTCGACCGCCTCTCCCGTCGCCGCGCGTGCCATCGCGAACGCAGTATCGGGTTCCGGATAAGCTTCGAGCCGGGCAACGAGACTTTCGGCGGAGCCAAGGTCGGCAAGAGTCTCGCGCGCAACGGCAAGAAGCTCGCTCGTGCGAAGCGGTGGCAGGTGACCGGCCGCCTCTCCGATCTCCGTGACCAAAGCTATCAGGCGGTTACGCACAGGCCGTAGGACTTGCTCGCGATGCAACGCCGCACCGAATGCGGCGGGGTCGTCAAGGCCCTCGCGCGCGAGGAGCCTGGTTCGCCGCCATGCGGCCACCCAGCGGAGCGGCGACAGCCGCTTGAGGAATGTCGGGCGGTTGAGCAGGCGGTCGGAAATGACGACCCAACTCGAAAGCTCTTCGTCGGCCATCGACAGTGCGACCGCCACGGCGCCTTCCTCGGCCTCGTCAGGGGGTAGCCGGAGAAGGTCGGCTTCGATGCCTTTGAGATCCTGCTGGACTGCGGTCGATTCTGCTGGACGCTGCGAAGCGCCGGCGAACAGCTCGAGCCAGCGCGCAAGGCGCCGCCTACCTGCGTCGTCCAGCTTGCGGAAGGCCGCGCCGTTCGCAATCGACCAGCTTCGATAGGGTTCGGGATCCTCGATGGTCAGCGCGTTGGGCGTCCGCTCATTGACCAGCAGCCGTTCGCCCTCCAGCCGGCTGAAGGCCGCAAGGTCGGCCTTGACGGTCTCGATCGTGCCTTCATCCGGGCCGAACTGGCGCGTCGCGTCGAGCGCGCTTCCTTCATAACGGGCGGGGAGCCAGAGGCGTGCCACCGGCGCGCATTTATCTTCAAGCACCGAGAGGCGACCGGGGTCGAGCGGACCCAGCAGGTGGCGTAGCGAGGGAAGCGAAGGGGTCTGCCCCTGCCTCGCAAGGGCGATCAGGTCGCCGAGGATCAGCCGGTAGGAAAGCCCGGTCTGCTCGTCGGCCATATGGATCGCCCGGTGGTGGCCGTCGAGCGCGCGCTCGAGTTCCTCGATCCGTGCCGCCGCCTGCGCCCGCTGCTGGCGCCAGGCCGTCGCCACATTCGGGCGGCGGTGAAGCTCCTCGAGCTGTCCGCGAATGGTTCGGATCACCGGCTCACGGTCCTTGTTGACGTCATTGACCATGATGACGCGTTCGCCGAGGCCGGCCTTGTCGAGTCTCTTGTGAACCACCTCGAGCGCCGCTTGCTTCTGGCACACGACCAGGAGGCTTCGTCCCGTTCCGATCGCATCGGCCACCATGTTGACGATCGTCTGGCTCTTGCCCGTGCCCGGCGGTCCTTCGACCAGAAGTCCGCGGCCGCCCCGAACCTCGAGCACTGCAATTTCCTGCGAAGGGTCGCTGTCGGCGGTAAAGAAGCGCTCGGCTTCGGCGACTGTGACGCGTTCGGGACGATGCAGCTCCTCGCCGACCCGGAATGCCGCTTCGAGGCTCGATCCCTGCGGCGGCTTCGACTTCAGTTGCCGCAGGTCTTCCATGACGGCCTGACCAAGGAAGCTCAGGTGGAAGAGTACCGCCGAGCAGCTGATGCGGTCGTCGCCCGCAGGGATCCTCAGCTCCTTTGACGGCAGCGCAGCAAGCTCCCGGCTGTCGACCTTCGCAAGTTCGCGAAAAGCGTCAACCACTTCGGCCGCATTGACCGATGAGCGGCCGAGCACGCTTTTGGCGACCTCCTCCCACCGCTTCGCACGTTCCATGCCGAGCAGGGTCTGGAACGCAGGGTTGAGGCGCACCTCTTCGCGGCCGCGATCGAACGCGAGGCTGATCCGCCCGCGCGAACCCACCTCCGGATTGACTTTCACGGGCCAGAGCAGGACCGGCGCGATCCTCGGCACCCGGGTGGTCCCGGCCTCCTGCATGACGAAGAAGGGAAAGCCGAGGTAAAGGCCGTCGATGCCGGTGTCGCGGCGATAGAGGTTCGCGTGCTGGTAAAGGGTGCGAAGCCGCCGCTCGACTTCCGGCCTTTCGCTGAGCGGCGCCGGGTCGATGTCGATCGATTGCTCGTTGCGAAGCAGCAGATGGTTGAGGAGCGCCTCGGCGCTTCGCCTGGCGCTGTCGAGCTCCATCATGTCGATCCGCGGCGTCGTCTTGCCGATGACCAACCGCGTCAGCGGCCCCCGCATCAGCGACCCGGTGATCCGCCTTGCAAAGAAATCGAGAAGGGTCGCGACATAATCCTGTCGCGGAGGCTGCTTCCACCGCTCTTCCGGCACGGCGAGCAATGCAAGGGCGCGGTCGATGGGAAGGCGCCGCTCTAGACGGAACTGGTCCGCCCATTCGTCGATGCGATCATAGCCCGAACGGGCAAAACCCTCGAGCCGCGCTTCGATCTCCGCGTTGAGCTCCCGGCGCGACGAGGAAAGGCGCGCAATGGCGGCGTCGCGGTCGAAGCCATCGAGGCCGGCGCGTTCCGCCGCCCTCGACGCCTCCTCGACGATCGCCTCGGCGGTCCTGAACTGCGCGGTCGCGGCGCTCAGGAGGAGAATGAAGTCTTCTTCCTCGCTGACCTTGCGTTCAATGATCGCGAGGAGCCCGGGATGGTCGGTGTCGGGCAGGAGGCGGCGCTGCTCTTCCCAGATGGCCGCCAGCCGGCTCTTTGAGGTCGAAAGCGCAAGGGTCCGCAGCTTTGTTTCGTCGAGCTCAACCTGGAGGTGCCTGGCGCGTTCGCGGACGCGCAGCTCGCGGCGCTTCAGCCGCGCCAGCCAGAGCTCGCTGTCATCACGCTCGAGGCGGTCGGGGACCGGCCCCGTGATGAGCTCATAGCCCTCGTCCGGGTGCTCGACGAGCCAGCCCGGCGTGACGATCTCGCCGCGGACGACGAGCGGCATCGCAGGGTTCAATGCCTTCAAGGCGAGCGCGAGCCGGAAATCCTCGGACACATCCTCGAGCGCAGCAATCGCGCGGATCTCCGAACGAAGCTCGGCATGCAGCCCCGATTCCTCCATCCACGTCCCGAGCTCCCCGCGCAGGAACAGGCTCTTGGCCTCGTCCCAATGCTCGGCTTCCGCGGCCGCAAGCGCGAACTGGGCGCCGCTCTTGTGCCGCCTGGCGCCAAGCTCGATCGAGCGCCGAGCGCGGTCGTCTTCGGCGGCGCCTTGCCGCGGAGGTGCGTCGGGAATGTCCCCGTCGAGCCAGCGGCGGACCTCCGGCCAGCACCAGCGGTTGCGGCGGTCGACAGCAAGGAGGCCGCGAAGCAGGCTGTCGAGCTCGGGGGCAAGCCCATCGGGGATTTGCGGACCATTGGTGAGCACGCTGATCAGGAACGACTGATCGTCGGCCCCTGCAAAGCAGGCGCCGCGCGTGACCTGCTCGAGCAGCAGCATGCCGAGGCTCCACCAGTCGCTTGCAGCGGCGACGCCGCCGGCCACCGCTTCGGGCGCCGTGTAACGCGTGATCTCCAGCGGCGAGACGATGTCGAGGTCGTAGTCGGACAGGCGCGCCGAGCCGAAGCCGGTGATGACCAGATCGAGCGGGTCGCGCGCGCGCACCATGATCGCGCCCGGCCGGAGGTCGCGATGCCGCAGACCCACTTCGGCAAGCGCCGCAAGCGCACCGCCAACTTCCTGGACGATGTGCGAAAGGGTCACCAGGTCGTCGGGAAGAAGCCCAAGGTCGGCAAGGGAGCCGCCGCGTAAGTCTTCGGAGACTTCATAGGCCCGATCACCGAACCGGCCGGTTTCGATCACTTCGGGCACATGGTTCCGGTCGAGGGTTCGAACCACCTCATAGACTTCCGGGTCGGGCTCGCTCCCTTCCGAGTAAAGTGTGAGCACGGCCTCGCGGCCGTCCGAATCGCGCACGGCTTCATAGCGCTCGCGCACGTGGCTGGTTGTCGGGAGCCGCTTCAGCAGCCGCCACTCGCCGATCAGAGTCTCGCTTTGCGTCTCCGGCTCACCGGCTGGTTGGTCGAGGTCGCTTGCACTCGGATCCTCCGCAACCCCTTCCGCGGTTGCGGCTTGTGAAATGTCGGCGCCGCATTCGGAGCAGATGAGGTCGCCCGGGTCGGCCTCGTGCCCGTTGGGGCAGTGAAGGGCCGGCTGAGCGGCCCGTTGCGGCGCCGCGCCGCCAGGCGGCCGCCAGCCGGCTGGGCGAAGAGGCAGACCCGAAAGCGGCCAGTCGCAGCGGCGGCCGTCGATTTCGCCTTCGCAGAACATCTCGTCGACCGGGCGCTCGGTCCCGCAATTGGTGCAGTAGCGCATCATCGGACTGGCCGACCCCCGCGATCACTGGTCTGCGCGCGGTGACCTGCCGAGGCGAGCGAGCGCCGAAGGCGCCCGACGTCACCCCGCGCCGTGATACCGGCCATCCACGCATTGCCGTCGCCGTCGAACATGACGTCGAGCCTGCGGTCCGCCCCGGTCCGCGGCCGTTCGAACGTCCTAAACTCCTCGCCGCGCGGGGTGAGCAGGTGAAGCTCCTGGTTGTCGCTCCCGCGAAGCGCCAGGCGTTGCGGGAGGTCCGAGCGAAACGGGCCGGTCATCAGCGCATCGACCAGGCCCGGATTGGCCTCGAGCCAGGGTTTCACCTCGTCGAACTCGCGCCCCGTGAAAATCAGCACCGACCCTGCCGAGAAATCGCGCCAGGCGGTCAGGATCCGGGCGAGCGCGTCCGGTTGCTCGAACGGCTCCCCACCCGAAACGCTGAGCCCATCTGCCTCCAGCGCAAGCAAGCCAAGCCCCTCAACCACGTCCGCGAGCGGTACGAGCCCGATCCCCGTCTCCCAGGTGTCGACCGAAATGCACCCTGGACAGCGGATCGAGCAGCCTTGCAGCCACAGGCCGACCCGCCGGCCCGGGCCGAGCGTTGTTACCGGGAAATGGATCCTCGAGATGGCGACGTCCATTACGCGCTCTCGAGCTCGAGGGTCGTGACCGGTCCGGCGGCGATGCTCCGGATCACCGCGGCCCCTTCCTCTCCGCGGTCGAACAGCGCACGGGCGAGGGGATTGATGAGATGCGCTTCGATCTTGTTGCGGATTCCGCGCCCGCCGTTGGAGAGGTCCCGGGTGCAAAGCTCCTTGAGCGCGGCCTTGGCCTCGGGCGCGATGGTGATCGGATGGCCCGAAGCCGCCGCATCGTCGAGCACCGATGCGACCATCGTATCGAAGATCGCCGCCGCAACGCTCGTGCGGATGAAGTCGAAGACGATGATATTCTCCCCGAACCGGTTGAGGATCTCCGGACGGTTGAGGACGAGCTTGAAATGGCTCTCGATTTCCGCGCGGACCCTCGACTGGACCTCCTCGAACGGCTGCTCGGCAGTGACGTTCGCTCGCCGCTCGCCATCGGGCCCGGTCGAATAGATGCCAAGGTTGGAGGTGAAGATGATCAGGGCCTCGGAAAAGTAAACGCGGTCGCCGCGTCCCGAGGTCAGCACTCCATCGTCGAGGATCTGCAGGAACTTGTCGAGGATACGCGGATGCGCCTTCTCGATCTCGTCGAACAGGACGACGCTGAACGGACGCTCGCGTACGGCATTGGTGAGCTCGCCGCCGACGTCATACCCGACATAGCCCGGCGGGGCGCCGATCAGCCGCTGGTCGGCATGCTCGGCGCTGAACTCGGACATGTCGAACCGGATGTAGGCGCTCTCGTCGCCGAACAGCAGCTCGGTGACGCTCTTGGCGAGCTCGGTCTTGCCGACGCCGGTGGGCCCGGCGAGAAAGGCGATGCCGCGCGGCCGGCCACCTCGGCGCCCGCCGCCGACCCCCGTCGACGCCCGCTTCACGATATCGAGCATGTGGACGATCGCATGGTCTTGTCCGACCACGCGGCGCTTGATGCTGTCGGCGCCCTGGAGGATCCGCCCGCGCTCGATCTTGCGCCAGGGATCTTCGGTCACTCCGACCTTGTATCGCCGGACGGCTTCGCCAACTTCGGTGATCTTCACGCCCTCGGCGCGGGCAAGCTGGGCCACCGCGTTGAGGTCGACCAGGAGCATGCCCTCGGTCGCGTCCACCAGATCCTGTTGCGCCTCTTCCAGCACCGAAGGCGAGGCTTCCCGCCCGCCCGGCATCCCCCGCAGCAGCAGGGGCGCGACCGCCGCCCGCGCCGTGCGGTCCGGCGGAGCGATCGGGATGTGCCGGACACGCGGATTGTCGATCGTCAGCCAATCGGGAAGGTCGCCTTCCTTCTCGACGATCCAGACAATGACATTGAAGCGTGGCGATCGATCCGGCCCGGCTGGCCGAGCCTCGGCCTTCTGGCTGAGCACAAGCGCGCGGGTGAACAGAGCCTGCTCGGCCGGCGCCAGTGCATCGCTCCTGACGATCAGCCGCGAGGCGAAGTCGACGATGAGGGCGATCGGCGGCCCCTCGAGTGGAACCAGCCGCTCGAGCGTGGCCCCGAGCAGGTCGGCGCCGCCAGCCGCTCGTCCGTTCGCGGGCGTGAGGCCGAGGCGTTGCAGGGGTGCATCGGGATCGCCGGCGGGACCGTCGGGATTGGGAAGCGCCTCGAAGCCATTCAACGGATCGTAGCGCACGATGCCCGAATAGCCGGCTTCCGCCAGCGTCGCGGCGAGCACGTCAGCGAGCGGAGCCGCCGCAGCCCGGTCCCCGACCGCGCGAACCTGCAGGTCGCGCACGTTACCGGTCAGCACGAACTGGCTCTTCAGCGGCAGGAATCGTTCGAGCTCGCGCACCCAGCGCGGCCGCAGGTCGTCACTCACCGAACTTCTATGCCCCCGTTCACTCGCGTCGGCACGCCAAGTCT
Organism: Bacillota bacterium; assembly: GCA_050261135.1. GTDB lineage: Bacteria > Pseudomonadota > Alphaproteobacteria > Sphingomonadales > Sphingomonadaceae > Sphingomicrobium. The sequence goes on along the minus strand of JBLNCZ010000013.1, from coordinate 7,585 downwards.
AAGTATCCGTTTGAGAAAGCGGGTCAATGGCGCGGGGCGCTGCTATTAGGGTGAGAGGCCGCTAACTCGTGCGGCTGACGATCATTGCCTTCTTCCTGAGCCAAATGCCGAGCGTCAGCGCTTCGTACCGGTTGAAGAAGGTCTCGAACCAGAAGACATGTCTTTCGCCCGCGCGATCCGCGAGCTCGACCTCGTCGTGACCGAGCATGCCTCCGCCCTGACGGCCGACATAGGCTGCCACGACCTCAAAGAGCTGCGGTTCAGTCAGATGACCGAATCTCTCCCTGAATTGCGGGCTGTGAATGCAATACCGACAAGGGTTAGCGGCGTCGAAGTCGGATTTGCGCTTGGCCGGGTGCGGATGACCGGTGACGAGCGCCACGATCGGGCGGTCGCCATGGGCTTGCTCCGCAAGCCGCCACAACGTCGAGGTCATCGTGTTCCCATATGTACCGCTCAACCTGCGCACGAGATCAAGACTCGGCGCCTCGGACGTGGCTTCCGCCTCGAAGCGCGACGCGAGGAACAGGAGCTGGCCGGCGGCATAATTGGCCTCCGCCTCCATGATTTCGTGGCACGTGGGCGTAAGCGTCTGCTCGGTGTCGCCCAGCATCATTCCGCCATGCCACGGAATGATGTCGTGCCCGATCTCATGGGCCTCATTCCACCGATGCTTCAGTTTCGGCAGGTCCTGGTCGATGAGAATGCGTTTCTGGTCCGGAAGATAGAGTGCCTTCAGGCTCAGCTGCGTTACGGCGTCCTTAAGGATGGTGGGGCGTTTGAGCACCTGAACCCCAGCAATTTTCAGTCGCGAGAACGTCTCACGGAGCAGGCCGTCGTCTGTCGTGCTGTAATAGCCTTGATCCAGCTTCAGCAGCTCGCGCACCAAGCGCAAGTCGATCGGGGGAGCCGGGTTGCCCAAGCCCCTCAGGACTTTGGCGACTTGCTCATCAATGTCCCGGATTGTGCGTTGATCAAGGGCGACGTTCTTCACTTTGACGCGGCGACTCCTTGCGCCCGAGCACGGAGACGAACGCCTCTAGTGCAGCAAGTTCTTCCTTGCTCAGCTTTTGCACGGCTTCGGAGCGGGCTGCAAATCGAACCGCCTCTTCGCGCAGTCCCACGTCATTGGCCACGGTCAAGCCGGCTAGCTCCATCAGGCGCACCTGCGGCACATTGAAGTGCTGCGCGAGCCTGTAGACGGTTCGAGGACCAGGAACGTAGCGCACATCGTCTTCGATCACGAGCAGTTCGCTCGCATCGATCTCGGCGGCAAGCGCGAGCTCTTCGATTGATCGACCCTCGCGACGGCGCATCAGGTTCACAAACCTGCCGAAAGCGATGCGGTTCTCCTCGGCAGCCGGGGCTTCGGCGCCGGCGTCCGCCTGGTCCGGCGCCGGATCGAAGGCGAGCAATCCCGCGCCGACGAAGCAATCCCCTTCGCGGCGTGCACGCTCCAGCCACCATTCCTTGCTCCGCTTCAGTTTCATGGTCCTCACTCCTCTCTGAGGAACGTTTCGGCCTGCTCAGCTGTCATTTCGAAATATCTCAGCCCCTGACAGGCCGTGTCGGGACCAAGGTCGATCATTCCGCATCGGTCGCGGTAGAAATCATCCGCCTGCGGCAGCGAATGGAGCGCGACGCGGCCTTTGAACCCCTGATCCTCGCTGAGCGCGACCGCGGCGCTGAGCAGGGCCGTTCCGACACCGCGAAGCCGCGGAGCCGTTCCGAGGTCCGGCCGGTTCCACGGCGCCGTCTCGAGATAATCGACATACACCAGCGGTTTTCCCGCCTGGCTGCTTTCCCGAGCGGAGCGGGTCAGGTCGACCTGCGCCAACCCCTGCGTCATACCCTGCGCGACAATGCTGAAGCCTTGATAGGCGAGCAGGCCCTGGACGGCGGCCGTCTTGCGCCGCCAATCCCAGTGCCAGCTCTGCGGCCAATTGGACATCGGCACACCTTTGCCGGCGAGCGTCCGAAGCACCGAGATGAGCGCCGGCTGCCATTGCGTCTGCCAGTCAATCAGATTGGCTTCCTCGATGGCGTCGCGCAGCTCCGCGGGTATCGCCTCGCCCGTTGCCGCATCGAGCAGATAGATGCTCGATACCTCGGCCATCAGAGCAGCATGAGCTCGGCCTTCTCCCGCGTACGCTCATTTTCGAAGACGAGCTTCTCGCCTTTCTCCACGCGGGACTCAATGGCCTGATACAAACGTAGGGCCTGACGCAGCACGGCCGTCTTGGTCAGATCTTTCCGCAATGAAAGGTCGTCCAGCGCGCGCATTTCGGCATCGGTGAGGTTGAGAGTCATCGTTCGCTTGACCGTCATCGCCACCTCCATTGCACGGTTTACGTAGAAAATTTAGGCGTTCTGTCAAGCTGTAATAGCCCACTTTTCTATATTGAATAGCTAAAATCTAGCCACTATATGTGGATCAATGCCGATTCGCTCGCCAGAGAGCTGTTCCGGCAACAGGCAGGAGATGAGCGAATGAGGCCCAAGCTGGTTTACGACGAGGATCTTCCGAAGGGGATCAGCCGAGCGCGGCCGCTTCCCGATGAATCGCTCGGGCAATTGTGGGATTCGATCATCATCCCCGACGACCTCCGCGGCAAGCTTCTCAGCCAGGCAGCGCTGAACTTTACTGTGAGGGGGCGCATCGAGCGCGAAGTCCTGCCGCTCCACGGGATCATTCTCCTTACCGGCCTGCCGGGCACAGGCAAAACGTCTCTCGGCAAGGGACTGGCGCACCGCGTCGCCGAAAGCTTCCCGCGCCAGCGCTTCCAGTTGCTGGAGGTCGAGCCCCATTCGCTGACCAGCTCGGCAATGGGCAAGACGCAGCGCGCGGTCTCCGAGCTGTTCGCCCAGACGATCGGCGAAGCCGCGGCCCAAGGTCCGACCATTGTCCTTCTCGACGAGGTCGAGACGCTCGCCGTCGATCGCGCGCGCCTAAGCATGGACGCGAACCCGATCGACATCCACCGCGCGACCGACGCGGTTCTCGTCCAGCTCGATCTGCTCGCCGAGCGCTACCCGCATCTCCTGTTCATCGCCACGAGCAATTTTCCGGACGCAATCGACGACGCCTTCACCTCCCGATGCGACCTGGTCGTCGAAATTCCTCTGCCCGACGCCGCCGCCCGCGCCGCGATCCTGAAGCAGTGCCTCGACGGCATCGGGCAGACGTTCCCCCGCATCGCCAAGCTGGCGCGGCCCGAAACGATCGAGCGCTGCGCGGCGGAATGTGACGGCCTCGACGGTCGCGCGCTCCGCAAGATGGTCGCGAATGCGATGGCCGCCGAGCCGACGATCGCCCTCGACCCGGACCGGTTGACCCTCGACCACCTCCTTGGAGCGGCTCGCCAGGCCCGTGCCCAGCGCGTTCGGAATCGAGGTCGGCAATGACGACGGTCGTCGCGCGATCCTTCGCAAGCGTCCCCGCACGCTCGGCCACCGACACGTGGGCCGCGATTGTAGAGATGCTGACCCGCGGCGGTGCCGGGCCCAAGCGTGACGAGCTCCTGTCCGTCGCCGGGATTGCCGCATCGCTGATCAGCGACAGGTCGCCTCAAGGCTCATCGATCGTCGTTACCTGTGACGGACCGCGGACCCGCATCCGCTGCGTCTATGACGAGGACGCGATCGATGGCACCGGCATCAACGAGGCGGGCCTCGGGTTCGATCCGCTGAGCGGCGACTGGCACGTCTCGCTACCCTGCCCGGCCGACGACCTCCAGTGGGTCCAGGCGAGCCTGACCGCCAGGTCGAAAAGGATCACGGCTCGCGATCTCTCTGAAACCCATAAGCCGGCCGAAGAGGCGGCAAGCGCGGCGCCATTCGAGATCGATCCGCAAGGGTTCCTGTCATGACCACCGTGGCCGTCAATACCTACACCCAGTCGGTAACCTTCGTCGCCGACAACATCCTCAAGAGCCTCAAGGACATCATCCGTCTCACTGGCCTCGACCCGAGCGAGTTCGTCGGTGACTGGGAGGTAAGCCAGCGCGGTATCGCCACATGGCTCGAATCGCAGCATCTCGAAAAGGTCATTCTTGAGATCTTCAACCCGGTCACGAACGAGCTGATCGTTCGCTGGGACATGGACATCGTCTACGGCTGGTCGGGAGACGGCGGGTTCTTCGCCGACACCGACCAGCTGAAGTTTCACATCCGCAAGGCCGGCGTCGCGCCCTCGAGCGCGCGCTACCGCCTCGTTGTCCGCCACAAGCCCGGGGCCCGTGACGTCGCCGGCTGGGGCTCGGCGAGCCTGCGCAGCACCAGCGGCTTCACCCGCCAGAGCCTCGGCTCGACTGTCGAGCACAGCGGCCTCGGCGCCGCAGCATCCTATTGGAGGAAGAGCTGATGCTTTCCGTCGAGGAAGCCTTTCGCAAGTTCAAGACCCGGCTTGAGCTGAACCAGCGCGAGCAGGACAATGCCTCGGCGCGTCAGAAAGAAGTCCGCGATTTCCTTTGCACGAAATTCTCGATCGAGCGCAGCTTCCTCACGGGGTCGTACGGCCGCCACACCAAGACCAAGCCGCTCAAGGACATCGACATCTTCTTCCAGCTCGCCGAGGCCGAGAAGCATTACAGGGACAAGCATCCCGACGAGATCCTCGACGCCTTCCGCGACGCGCTCGCGCAGAAATATGGCCAGAAGGCGGTGCGAAAGCAGTCGCGCAGCGTCAACGTGGACTTCGGGGTTCTCGTCGACGCCGACGACAATACTGATTACCGGGTCGTCAGCGTGGACGTGGTCCCAGCGTTCGCGGACGGCGACGACTATGAAATTCCGGATTGCGATCTCGGCAAGTGGATCAAGACGAATCCCGAAACGCACGCCGCCAAGGCAACCGCCGCTCACCAGGCCTATTCGTGCGAGTGGAAGGCGCTGGTGCGGATGATCAAATATTGGAACAATCATGCGGGAAACGGCGAAAAGCCGGTCAAGCCTTCCTTCCTGCTCGAGGTCATGGCGTTGGACTGCCTTTACGGGGGCTGGGGCGGTCGTTTCGACTATGAGATCCAGGCGGTGTTCGAGACTCTCGGCGACCGCATCCATGAGACATGGGCCGACCCGGCGGGGCTCGGGCCGCCCGTCAGCGACTGCATGGATCAGGCGCGCCGTGACCGTGCCAGGCTCCTACTGAAGCAGGCCGCTGCCCAAGCGACCCGCGCGATCGACCAGGCCCGCCGCGGTCAGAACGGTGAGGCGCTCAAGACCTGGCGGCAGCTCTTCGGTCCGAAGTTCCCGCTTTCCTGACCTGCTAAGAGGAGACGGACCAATGGCCAACTGGTCGCTCGAGAAGATGCTCGCCAATCTCCACGAAGACATCCAGCGCCGACTTCAGTCGGTGCGGGAAACGGTCGGCCACAATCCGTCGATGGGCGACGGGAGCGAGAATGTCTGGCTTGAGCTGCTCCGCAAGTATCTTCCGCGCCGCTACGCAGTTGAAAAGGCGTTCGTCGTCGACAGCAAGGACAGGATGAGCGACCAAATCGACGTGGTCGTCTTCGACCGTCAGTACACGCCGTTCATCTTCGTTATCGAGAACCAGAAGGTCGTTCCGGCGGAGAGCGTTTATGCGGTGTTCGAAGCCAAGCAGTCCCTCGACGCGGCGATGATCGCCTACGCGCAGAAGAAGATCGCTTCCGTCCGGCGCCTGCATCGCACAAGCCTTCCCATCCCGCATGCGGGCGGTACGTTCCCAGCCAAGCCGCCGATCGACGTGCTAGGCGGCATCCTCACGTTCGAAAGCGAGTGGTCTCCGGCAATGGGCGAACCGCTTCGTAAGGCGCTGGAAGCCGATATCGGAGACGGACTTCTCAATCTTGGATGCATCGCGGCACGGGGCCATTTCGTTCGCCGCGACGGCGAGTTCGAGATGATCGAGGAACGCAAGCCCGCGACCGCCTTCCTGTTCAAGCTGGTCAGCATGCTGCAGGCGAGCGGCACTGTTCCGATGATCGACATCGATGCCTACGCCGAGTGGCTGTCGGCATAGCGCTCAGCGCTCCATCACATATTGAACGAACCGCCGGTCGAGCATCGCCCGGCCAAGGCCAGCGACGGTTCCGCCGATCTCGTTCACGAGCGCCATGTGCGATATGGCCTTGATCGTTTCCGTCCAGTCCCAAAGGTCCGATCTCTCAAGGACCTGATGGTCGCGGTCTGTCCGGTGGGCGAAATGGTTCCTGGTCGCCACCGCCCGCCCGATGAACCCGCTGCTGGTTAGCTCCGGCCTCAAGACCGCAAGCTCGTCAGCAAATTCATCCCAGTAGGCGCGCAGGCGCTGGCGGAGCCCCGGCTCGTGGGCGTGCGCAAGCATGCCGCTCACCCGATCGACGACGCTCTGAGCGATGCCCTTCTCTCGAAGAGTCTGCTGCACGAGCGCGACGTCGATCGGTTCGGACTGGTTACCGTCACTTGCGCGGCGGTGAAGCGCCTCGAGCGCCTGGATGAACAGCTGGAATCGAAGTTGGCTGGGTAAGCGGCTCTGCTCGAGCCCGTCCATGTGCAGGTGAATGGCTTCGGAAAGGTCGTCGAACCGCACCAGCCATTCATCGAGCATCCGTGCAAGTTCCTCCGGTCCAGAAAAGGCGATCAGCCGTTCGGCCGGGACGTCGCTCCTCTGCGTGGAGATCAGCCCGTGGATTCTCGCCTCATGAGAGCCGCTCTCGTCTTCCAGCCGGAGGGACGTTTCCTCGATCTCCAACACGCGCCCCATGATCAGCGAGACGAACAGCCGGATCCGATTGAGCAACCGCAACGCCGGATAAAGTTGAAGCTCGTCTTCGAAGACGCATGTCGCCGAATAGCGGAAACGCATCCCAGGCCCGGCGATGTGATCGCCGGTTGTTGTCATGTCCTGACCGATGCGCAGCTCCAGACCCGATCTCGGGCAGGCAAGAACAACCGGCGTCGCAGCGTGAAATACCCAGCTCAACGTAATGCTGTCATTCTCGCCGAGCAAAATCGAATGGCGCAGCCCCGTTACGTGAATGATCTTCGCGAGGTCTTCGACTACATCTTCCAGCGGCTGCCGCAGATCTCGGCGGCATTGTCGAACAGGACGTCCTCGAGAGCGAGCTGGACTGAATAAGTGGTGACCCCTCCGACGCCCAAGCGCGCCTGGCTGTTGAGATGCTGAAGGCGGAGGAGGGTGAAGCCGTTCCGGTTGCCGCGGAACGGCGCCATTTCGACATCGTGTGTCCCGGTCAGGCCGGCGCCGCCTTCGGTGTCGAATACCCGAAGCCTCAGGCGACCGTCTTCCATTGCAATGGTCGCCGGCCGCCGCTCACTCCCAAGAATGACTTCACCTGACTGGGATTCGAACACAGTGCCGCCCTTAGCGGCAAAGACGCGCGCGCGGGAGGACGAGGCGGATTGCCTCGCGATCAAACCGCTGGTCTCCCCAAAAAACCATGTGCAGACAAACACTTGTCGAGCATGGCGAGACAGTGCCTTTATCTTGCCTTACTAATCGGCCTGTAAAAAGTGGCATTAAAGCCGCAGCAACTCAAGACATCATACACCTTCTTCCCAGACTGTACATAACGGTCCGCGAGTGTCCTACTGTGTTCGC
>JBLNCZ010000012.1:0-16843 GCA_050261135.1 Bacillota bacterium | reverse complement strand
AGAACAGCGGCGAGGGGATCGACTCCGTCCACAGCAGCATCGGATGGACCTTGTCGGCGAATGTCGAGGAGCTGCTTCTCACCGGCACCGCCGATGTCGACGGCACCGGGAACGAGCTTGCGAATACCCTGACCGGCAACTCGGGCGACAATGCTCTCTACGGGCTCGGCGGCAATGATACGCTGAAGGGCGGCGCCGGCGACGATGCGATGGCCGGCGGCACGGGCAACGATATCTATTATGTCGACAGCGCCGGCGACAGCGTGATCGAGAATGCCGGTGAGGGCACCGACACGGTCAACAGCAGCTTGAGCTTCACGCTTGGCGGCAATGTCGAGCGGCTGGTGCTGACCGGCGCGTCGGCGATCGACGGCACGGGTAACGAGCTTGCCAACATGCTCACCGGCAACGCCGCCGACAACCATCTCTCCGGCCTTGCCGGCAACGACAGCCTGCAGGGCGGTGGCGGCAGCGACTGGCTCGAGGGCGGGAGCGGCCGCGACGTGTTTATGGGCGGGGCCGGCGCCGACCAGTTCGTGTTCCGCGACGGCGACTTTGCGGCGCTGACGAGCTCTGGCTGCGACACGGTCAACGACTTCAGCTCGGCCGAGGGCGACAAGCTCGACTTCCAGTTCGTCGATGCCGACAGCACGGCTGCCGGCGACCAGGCGTTCACCTTCCTCGGGACCGCGGCATTCGACGGCCACGCCGGCGAGCTTCGCTACGAAGTCATCAACGGCAACACCTATGTCCAGGGCGACACCAACGGCGACGGCCACGTCGACTTCATGGTGCGGGTGATCGGCGATCACGCATTCACCAGCGGTGACTTCACGCTCTAGGCACAGGGTTGCTCCTGGACGGTGAGCTGATCGGCCGTTGCCGATGGCTTCAGGGACATGGCCGGTACGCGCGCTGGCGGCTCTCGAAAAGTAGAGGGTGCGCGGTGCTGTTGAGCTGCGGCTTGCATCCTCCTCGAGAAACGAAGAACCAACAGACATGCGTACCGATCTCGGTCATCTTCCGCCTGCAAAGCAGCGCGAACTCGAGCGCGTGGTCCAGATCTTGTTCGAGGAATTCGGAGAGGCTACGGCGCTTGCCACCCAGGATTGGAAGAAGAAGGGCCGCATTCTCAAGATCATCCTCTACGGCTCGTACGCGCGCGGGAACTGGGTCGACGAGCCGCACACCGCCAAGGGCTACCGGTCCGACTTCGACCTGCTGGTCATCGTCAACGACAAGCGCCTGACCGACCGTGTCGAATATTGGGCGAAGGCCGAGGAGCGCCTCAACCGCGAGCTGGCGATCACCAAGACGCTGAAGACGCCGGTCAATTTCATCGTTCACACGCTGCACGAGGTGAACGACGGGCTCGCGCACGGGCGCTTCTTTTTCATGGATGTCGCGGGCGACGGGATCGCGCTCTACCAGAGCGACGACAGCGAGCTTGCGGAGCCGAAGCCGAAGACGCCCGCGCAGGCGCTTGCGATGGCGAAGGAATATTTTGAAGAGTGGTTTCCGAGTGCTGCTCGGTTCAAAGAAGCTTCCGACTTTTTGACAGCGAAGAGTGGCTTGAGAGAAGCGGCCTTCAATCTCCATCAGGCCGCTGAGCGGCTGTATCACTGCGTTTTGCTCGTGTGCACGTTCTACACGCCGCACGTTCACAATCTCGCCTTCCTGCGAACGCAGGCTGAGCGGCTCGACCGGCGGCTAGCGTTCGTCTGGCCGAAGGACTCGCGCAAGGAACGCGCGATGTTCGAGAAACTCAAGGACGCCTACGTGAAGGCCCGCTACTCGAAGCATTACCGGATCACTTCGGACGAGCTTAGCTGGCTTACGGCGCGCGTCGAGGAGCTCGGCCGCACCGTCCAGCTCGTCTGTTCCGAGCGGATCGAGAGACTCGAGAAGAGCGCCGCTGGCTGACTCAGCAACGCTCCTGCGATCGTTCACGGCTGCCTCGAGGCACGTCCTTCTGTGGCCCTGAGGCGCTCCGGTCAGTGCCGGTGCGGGGTCCCCGTCTCCTTCTTCAGCCCTCCTGGCGCGGCGGCGGCGCTGCGCAACCCGCGGCCCTAAAGGCCCGTGTTGGCCTTCGGCCTGCCCGCGCCGGCCTTTGGCCGGGGTTCCCCCTTCGGGTGCGCGTCGCCGCTTCGCGCGCGCTCCTTTCCGGGCTGTCGACGGGGCGGTCCCGCCGGCCTGAAAGGGAGACTATCAATGACCAATATCGTTCTTCTCGTCGGCAATCTCGGAAACGATCCCGAGCTTCGTTCGACCAATGGCGGCACCGACGTCGCTAGCTTCAGCCTCGGTACCAGCCGTCCCAAGCGCGACAGCGACGGCAAGACCTACAAGGACGAGAGCGGCTTCACCGCCAAGGAGACCGAGTGGCACCGCGTGACCTGCTTCAACGGCCTCGGGCGCGTGGTCGCACAGCATGCGACGAAGGGCATGCTGGTCTCGGTCAAGGGCCGGATCCACAACAGCAAGTGGACCGACAAGGACGGGATCGACCGCTACGGCTACGAGATCATCGCCGAGGACGTGCAGTTCCTCGGCCGCTCCAAGAACGCGGCCGAGGCTGCGGAGTCCGCCGACGCCGACAGCGCCCTCCCGCTCTGACGAGCTCGCGAGAGCCCCGGCGCCGCTGCGCCGGGGCTCTCTTTTTCCCTGTTGAACTCACTTCTCCCGGTCGCCCTTTGGCCTTTGCGCGGCGCGCTGCCGTCAGTCCGCATTGGCGTCTTGTTGCTCGGCAAGTGCCGGGAGCCCGTTCTGCCGAAGGAGCTTCTGGAGCCACTCATGTTGCTTGCCGGTGAGGCTCTTGGTGACGCAGACATGGCCCAGGAAGCCAGCTTCCATATGGGAGAGGCCGGGGCAATTGTTCAGCAATGCAAGGGCCGCCTCGCGATGATTCGTGAAGGGCAGAACGTCTCCATGTCCCGTGTTCATGCGCCATCCTTTGCGGAGCAATCTGGCCTCTCGTCAACCGCTTGGGGCGCTTGATTCGATCGCAGCGGCAATCGGTCCCGAGCTACTCGACCTGCAGCTCGCATTACGGCTGAAAGTCTGAGCAAGTCCGGAGAGGTGAGGGGTCGGGCTCGTGGAGGCCCATGGTGACGGGCGGCGAAGCCCCTCTCAAGGATGCCCGGTCCCCCCAATTTGCTTGCGCAAATCGGCTCCCCCGGGCCCCGCTTCGCGGCGCTTTCAGCGTCCCTGACAGGCGCTCCGCCGCCCGCTCCTGAAGCGCCGTCTTCAATCCGGAAGACGATCAAGGGAGACGGCAATGAACATGATTTCACCGGTTGGCGAGGGGCGCTGCGACGCGCAGCTTGATGCGCTGAGGGCGGAGCTCGGAACGCTTGCGGCAGAGCGGATCTTCGAGGCCGAAGCGGCAGACTTCCTGTGGGATTCGCGCGTTCGGGAGCATTATCTCGGGCAGCATTCCGATGCGCTGTCGGACGACGAGAACGGCTGGAGCGAGGTCTCGCGGATCGCGGTGCTAAGCCTCGTCGGGCGCCGCTGGTACGTCGCAATCTGCCTCGTCGACGGCGACGGAATGGCCGCGGGGATCGTCTGGAAGCTGCCGTACGCGAGCCTGGAAGAGGCGCAATTCGCCTTCATGCACGCGCGCTAGCCGTGCCGAGCGGGCGATCGGGGAGCGGCGCGGCAGCGTCGCTCCCCCATTTATTTGCGCAGCACCTCGCTTGGCGGTCATTGCAGTTCGGCGGCATGGGACCGGCCTTTTGGCGTCGAGCATTGGGGCCGGGGCGCAGGGGGAGCGGGGAGGGCAAGATAAAAGCTGTGCCTCCAAGGCGGCCCAGGATTGGCGTCTGCACGTCGTTTTCTGTGGAGGCATGCGCTCGCGAGCGCGCCGCAACTGCCTCCATCGAGGAGACTCGCCGACAATGATCCGCGCTCTTCCGCCACTCGCGGCGGAGAGACATGTGGAGGCCCTTGAAGGCCGCATGGAACGTCCGTCATCGGTGGTCTTTCCGGTGAGGTTGGACCATGGCGGACGACGATTTCGAAATTTGGGTTGGCCAGATCGCGAAGGACCGGCCGTTTCGCGATCAGGTCCGCAAGGCGCTCAACCTCGCGGGCGGTGCAAGGCCCAGCCCGGGCAAGCGGGCGCGGCGGTTCGACGGCAGCCGCATCGGACGAGGCTCCGGAACTGGCAGGATCCTTGGAACATCGAACCGCAATTCCGGCCCGCGGAGCCGGCGCGTCGTGGTCAAGGCGAGGATCGTGCGCCTTGGAGGTCTCGGATCGAAGGCCGCAGCCGCCCACCTGCGCTACCTGCAGCGGGACGGGACCACCCGCGAAGGAGAGCGCGGGACGCTTTACTCCGCCGAGCTCGACAATGCCGACGGCAAGGCATTCCTCGAGCGCGCGGGTGGCGACCGCCACCAGTTCCGGTTCATCGTCGCGGCCGAGGATGGCGCCGAATATCAGGACCTGAAGCCAATGATCCGCCGGCTGATGGCCCAGGCCGAGAAGGACCTTGCAACAAAGCTCGACTGGGTGGCTGTCGATCATTTCAACACCGGGCACCCGCACAGCCACATTCTCGTCCGCGGAAAGGACGATGCCGGCCGGGACCTGATCATCGCCCGCGAGTACATCAGCAAGGGGCTTAGGCAGCGCGCCGTCGACCTCGTCAATCTCGACCTCGGGCCACGCACCCAAGCCGAGATCATGCGCGCGAACCTGCGCGAGATCGCCCAGGAGCGGTTCACCGGCATCGACCAGCGCCTGCTGCGCGCCGTCGATGCCGACGGCCTGGTCTCCCCTCATCATTCCGACAGCATCGAGCAAAGCCTTCGCGCGGGCCGGCTGGCGACGCTTGGCCGGATGGGACTGGCGGTCGAGGAGCGCAAAGGCCGGTGGCGCTTGTCTGATGCGCTCGAGACGACCCTGCGGGCCATGGGCAGGCGCGGCGACATCATTGCGTCGCTCGACCGCGAAGTTCGGGCTCATGACCTCGCCGTCTCACCTGCGGATTATGTGATCTACGATCCTGCTCGTGCCGACGCGCAGCCGATCGTCGGGCGCGTCGCTGCGCGCGGCTTGTCCGACGAGCAGATCGGGCGCGAGTATCTGATCGTCGACGGGATCGATGGGCGTGCCCACTATGTCGACATCGGCCTCGGCGGCGTAGAAGAGCCCGGCGAAGGTACCATCGTGCGGATCGCTCCGACGCGGGTCGCCATCCGCGATGTTGACCGAACCATTGCCGAGATCGCTGCCGCCAACGCTGGTCTATACAGCGAAGACATCCATTGCCGGCACGATCCGACCGCGAGCGATCGGTTCATCCAGACCCACGTCAGGCGCCTGGAAGCAATCCGAAGATCCACGCGGGGCGCGGAGCGGGAGCCCGACGGCACTTGGAAGATCGCTCCCGATCATTTGCAGCGGGCGCTTGAGTACGAGCGTCGGCGAACTGCACGCGAGCCGGTCCGGATCGAACCGCTTGCTATGGCTCTCGAGGACATGCCCGCTCATGACGGGATCACCTGGCTCGACGAGGACGCACGGCTGGCTGACGCACACGGTCCAGGGGGCAGCTTCGGATCGAAAGTCGCAGACGCGCTCCGACGCCGGCGGCAGTGGCTGGTGGAGCAGGGGCTCGCCGACAAGCCGGACCGCCTCGACATTCTTCGCCGTCGCGAGCTGCAGCGGATCGCAGTAGAACTCTCGCGCGAGCTCGGCGCAGCCTTTGTCGAGGCGGAGTCCGGCCTTCCGGTTGAGGGCACCTATCGGCGTTCGGTCCAGGTCGGCATGGCGCGACTAGCGGTGATCGAGAACTCGCGCGAATTCACGCTCGTGCCCTGGCGCCCCGTGCTCGAGCGCCAGATCGGCAAAGAAGTGACCGGGATCATGCGGGGAAGCGACGTCTCCTGGGCGTTCGGCCGGCAGCGCTCCGGACCGGAGATATGATGGAGATTCGTTCAACAGGACGAACCTGCGCCTGCCGACATCTCCGGTCAGGCGGCGGGGGAGTTCATGGTCACTGCCAATGAAGACCTCCAGGACGCGGCACCAATTCTATCTTCCTGAGCATCTGTTGGAAAAGCTCGACGTGCTCGCAAAGGCGCCGGGCTCGTCCAAGAGTGCGATCCTGACCGACGCTTTCCGCGCTTGGCTCGATCGACGCGGCACGAGCGAGCTGGACGACCGTTTCGGCCTTAGGCTGGACCGGCTCAGCAGGGCCGACGAGCGCCTTGAGCACAAGCTCGACTTCGTTGCCGAAGCGCTGGGCACGTTCGTTCAGCACCAGCTGACCCTGACAGCGCACCAGCCGCCATTCGAGCCAGAGAGCGGTCAGCTCGGACTTCAGCGATATCGCGCGTTCGTTGAGATGGTGGGGCGCAGAATGGCCCGGCCGGATCAATCATCGATGGCGATCGCGATGTCGAAGCGCGGCGAGGATAGCGATGCTTGAGCGTCATCCTGAAGATGCCGAGTTCAGACCGCTGGCAGTGCGAATTCGTCAAGCATGGCGGCCACGGCATCGTCGATCCAATCCGTTTTAGCTTGTTGCGGTTGCAGAGATGCAAATCATCAAATTCGGTACGGACAGACTGATCGGCCATCGATTCGGTTCAAAGCTCTCTCGAGCTGCGAAAGAACGGCTGATGAGCGCCCTTGTCGGCGGTCCAGCAGGCACAGAAACTGGTCTGAAGAGCGGACCTTCTCAGGAGCTACGGGCGTCGCTTCCGGCCGTCTCGCCGCGACCTCGAGCTTGGCTATAGCTTCGAACGGTCTGCCGGTTTCCATTCGTCCGGTTCGACCTCTTTGCGCATCAGGCGCAGCGCGAGACCCGCGCCGGTGCCAATGGCAATCGCGATCGTCAGATTGCTGACGATGGTGAGGATCATGGTCATGAACAAAAGCGCCCGATCGCCGGCGCGGAGGTGAAAGCGCTCGGTCCATCGGCTCGGCTCGCTCATCAGCCAGGCAGTCACGATCAGCAGTCCTGCCAATGCTGGCATTGCAAGATATCCCGCGAGCGAAGCGGCGACCAATGTGAAGATGAGGATTGCAATGGCGTGGACAATGCCAGCAACGGGTGTGCGACCACCGGCGCGGACATTAGTTGCAGTACGCGCAATCGCACCGGTAGCCGGCAACCCGCCAAACAAGGGCGAAGCGATGTTGGACGCTCCCTGGGCCAAGAGCTCGGCGCCGGATCTGTGGCTACCCCCAATCATGCGGTCTGCGACGATTGCCGAGAGCAATGACTCTACGGCTGCGAGGAATGCGATCACGAATGCTGACGGGAGGACCTCACTGATCCTGGCAACGCTCAGATGCGGAATGGCCGGCCGCGGCAATCCCGACGGCAATTCTCCGAACCGCGAATTGATCGTGTCCACGGGAAGCCGGAAGAAAGTTACGGCCCATGACGCCAGTGCGATGACAAGCAGCGAGCCCGGAAACCACGGTGCGAGGCGCCGGAGTGTGGCAATGCCGACGATTGCGACGACGCCGACGGTCAGCGCCGTCAGGTTTACCTGGCTTCGCGCGTCCCAAAGCACCGGCAGCCCATGGACAAGGTCGGCGGGGACGTGCGCCGTTGGAAGGCCCAACAGATCTTTCAACTGGCTGACGGCAATGATGAGCGCAATGCCAACCGTAAAGCCTTCGATGACCGGTTCGGGTACGAGTGCAATGAGGCGCCCCGCTCTGGCGAGGGCCGCGGCGACCAGAATGACGCCGGCAAGAAGCGTTGCAAGCAAGAGGCCGTCGTAGCCGAACTCCGCGATGACACCCGCAACCACGACGATGAACGCGCCGGTGGGACCGCCGATCTGAACCCTGCTTCCGCCAAGAAGCGAGATCAGCAACCCGCCGATAATCGCGGTAATGAGTCCTGCTTTGGGCGTAGCTCCGGACGCGATCGCAATAGCGATGCTAAGCGGCAGCGCTACGAGGGCTACAGTGATGCCGGCTATCGTGTCGCCAAAGAGCAGCCGCCAGCTGTAAGTCTCGAGGGTCGTAAGAAGTTTGGGCTTCATGGCGCCCCCCGCTAGGCGGAGAAACCGACCCGTTCAACGAACTGGCTTTGCAAGTCGCGATAATTGCGAAGGGCTAATCGGCAGTTGCCCCGTCCAGCCGATGCTAACCGTCAACTTTTTCGTGCCTCCAAGGTCCTGCTCTCCGGGCGGCCCTATGGCAGCGCGAGAATCCCCCTGCAAAACAGAAGCATGGCCAAACGCTGCGGTTAACCTTCGGCATATTTCGGGAATTGAAATGCCTTGGTAGCGTTGAACTCAACGAGGCGGGCGAAACATTCGGCGGAGCCAATCCCTCTTGCTCGGGGGCAGAATGTCCTTGGGTCACTCGCGGTTGAGCAACGTAGCATCCGGAAGGAACTTCCATGACAAGGCTATCGGCTGTCGCGGTTATCGCAGCGTCGCCCGCGGTCGCCGCATCCATATCCTATAGTACCGACTCCTCGGTTGTGGACCTCTGCTCCATCGCCGGGCGCGGCAGCTCCGTGTTCCTCGGCCGGGCGACCGACAGGAACGGTGCACTCTAGGGCTGCGGTAGCTGCCGAGGAGACACCCAGATGATGGGAGCCTTTGCAACCGCATTGGTATCTGTAGCCGCGGTCGCATGCACGTTTTCGTCTGCGCATGCAGCGCCGGCCACCTTCCCCGTCAGCGGCGCGGCAATGAATGCATGCAGCTTCAGCGCCGCAGGTGTTGGCCTGACAGTCGTCAATACAAACAATGTGATGACTATTACGTTCGCCCCCAGCTCCATGACGGCATGGTGCAACTCGGCCGGGACACTGAGCGTGTCCTCGACGCGCCTGCTGAAGTCCGGGACCACTAACAAGTTCTCCGACTACAGCTTGAGCGTGAGTGGATGGGGTTCCGCGATGAGTTACACCACAGCTGCCACTCTTCCTGCGCCAACGACTCAGACCAGCACGACGCGAAGCACATCGCTGACATTCACTTGCACGTCCGGCTGCACGGCTCCGCCGGTTCCCAAGAACACTAGCTGGGGGGCAACGATCACGCTGGCCCTCTCGCCAAACTGAATCTCCGCCACCAGGAAAGATGCGCAGAGCTGATGCGACAAGCGCAGGTCAAATGGAGTCGTTGGTAAGCTCGTGCGTTTTGGGCTCAACGAGCGTATGTTCGAAGCGTGATCTACCGGCTCAATCTCTACATTGGCGATAGGCTGACGAGCACTGAGTTGGTCGAGGCTCGCAAAGTGCAGGAAGCGAACGACTTGGCAAGACGCGCGGTCGAGACGGGACAAGCAGCCCGCGCGGAGGTTCAGTACATCACCGGTGGGATTGCATTCGGCTGCACGGCCAAAGCCGTCGACGTGGATCCCCGGACGTCCGATCTGGTTGGAAAGCGGGCGTCGACTAAAGGCGGGGCAGGGCAGCCGAGTCCGGCAGCACCAAGTGATGCGTGTTGATGTAAAGAGCGATTTTCAGGCTGCCGTCCGCAACCCGTTGCACGATCCAGTCTTCGCCGACAATGACTTTGAGCGTTCCGTCACTGCCGACCGGAACACCCTCCCAATAGACGTTTCCGGTTGCCCGAGCGCGCTCCGGCTCGGCGCACGTCACCTGTAAGTCCCACGGTCGAAGGTTGATGCACCGTTCCTGCGTAAGACCCTGGTGAATCTCGTAATTCCTCTGCAGCGTAACGTCTTCCCCGTGTGGCAGGAAAATCAAAGGGTTAGGATGAAGAAAGAACTTAGCCTGCTCGGCTGCGTCGCCCTTTTCGACTTGGACGAGGTGGTGAAAGCGATCGGCGAGGTCCAGAACCTCTTCCAGCGAAATTGACACTGCCCAGCCCCCCTTTGCGCCTGGCGACGATGACCAACTAACACGTCCGACAGTTGCGACAATCAAGTCTTTCTCGGGGCAAGAGTTACGAACGCGCATTCGCAATGCGGGAGTTCTAACGACCGGAACGACTGAAAAGCGGGGATCGCCCGGAGGGAATTGACCGGCCGGCTTGCGTGTGTCGGCCCGCCGGCATCGAAATTCCAGATCAGGTCTCCAAAGATCGTCGATTTCACTTCCGCAAACTTTGGCGGCTGCTTTGTTACGAGGACGAGAAAGGGGAGCCACTTTAGGCAGTGGAAAGCCCCTCGGAGGGGCCATTGCGCAGCTCGGTCGAAAGGAACGATCGCGTCAGGGTTGCGCCAGCCGAGCGCCGTCGGGGGTCAGCGGCTTCGGTCGTACACAAGAATATCTTCGGAGGGGCTGCCACTCAGTTCGAGCCGGTGCCTTTGCATGACGAGTCGCGTCTCCGAAACTTCCGTTGTCGCGGTTGCACTCGACATTCCGTTCCGCCGAACAGTGATGCTGACCTTCCGTGCGGTGATCAGGCGCGCCGCGATACTGTCGCCATCCGGATTGCCGACGAGAGGGTGGAAACGGCCGTCCAAGGTCACCGAATAATGGAAGTGCTTGCTCGCCCCGCGCGGATCTATGAAGTTCGATCGGACGAACATCTTGCTTCCTGATAGGACGATTGTTCGAATTTCTGATTTCGGGGCAGACGCGCTGAACCTGGATGCGCGAAGATTGAGTATCCACGTCCCAGCCCAATCCTTGGAAGCAGTGAGCGGACGCGCATCGCTCGTATCCGAAGCGCAAAACCCGCTGCAGAGGAGAATTAGCGTCAGGACGGCACGAACGTTCATGTTCCTCCTTCCTTCTTCACGCTCGTTACCGAACCATTCTGCTATAGATTTGCATGTTGCGCAGACGAACGGACACGGTCTGACCGGGGGCATTAGCGTTGGCAACGCCCGCTTCCATTGCACTGATCATTGGACCGCCGCTTGCAACGAAGTCTGAGAGCGTGAAAGACAGGGGGAAAACACTGTTCTCGACAGTCAGGGCCGCCTGTCCTGTCCCGGTGGTGCGGTCGATCGTAAGCTCTAGCGTGAACGGGACCGGAGCAACCGCCGAAAAGACCTTGTCTCGAATTGCTGTCGGCAAGGTGACGTTCGTCGGAACAGCAGCGCCGAAAGGTACGTTCAGTCGAAGAACGCCGCCAGGCCGGACATTCAATGTTGCAGCCACGCGCGTTTCAGAGTTCAAGTCATATTGGCCGCCGGTACGCGCCGAAACGGTGACCGCCCACCCGCCGGTGGCTAGTGGACCGACCGGAGCCCTGAACGTCGCGCTTACGCGAGAGATGGAGCCTGGGCCGAAGTTAACAGGCGTGGCGACGGCACCCTCGGCGACAACGGAACTCGGGGATAATCCAACCGGTCGCGTGATGCTGAGGAAGAGCTCTCCCGGCAGTCGTGCAAATGTCGGGTCCGAATCCGCGATTTGGCTATCGCCCGTCACCACCGGCCCGACCCTCAGCAGATCTGGCGATGCCTGGAATGTGCCATTCGGAAAGGTCGCCTGATAGACGAGTTGCAGACCTGGCGCCTCCGCATTTGCTGGAATTGCCGTGGCGACGCACGCCACTGACACAAGCATTGGCAGCCAAGCAGCAGGCGCAGCGCTTTTTGAAGTGGAGCGAATGATCTGGGCGGAAGGAAGCCGGTGAGTCATCGCAGTTCCTCCGAAGAGTTTACCTGCGTCCGATCCCTGCCGCGCCCCCCGCGAACCATTTATTCCTATCTCAATTCTGTTCTCTTGGGAAGCTTTCGGCGCGCTGTCATCGGAATAAGCCCAATCGGCGGGTCGCGATCGCCGTTGCGATATGTCTGCAATGCGGGGAAAGCTGTCATAAGCGCATTGCCGGGCGGACGCGCAGCAACGAAAAGCGTCGAATGAGGGCACGGGTCTTTCTTTGGATTTTCGCGGGAATTTGCGCCTGCATGATGATGACTCCTGCCGCGCCCGAACCTTTGCGGCAGACCGTTACCTACAGGGCCGACGTTCGGGACTTTGCTAACCCCGAGCGAGGCTTCTCGTGGCCGGACCGCGAACCTCGATCCCTCCACCGCGACAACATGTCGCTTGCTCATGCCTACTTCCGTCTTGATGCGTTCAGGACCCGACTCCTCACTCGTGCATTTCTCGATGGAGTGGAACGGCGGTTCTCTGCGGCGCGAGCGGCGGGCATCAAGCTGGTCCCGCGGTTCGTCTACAATTTCCCGGCCGGCCTTCCGCTCAAGCCTGGCGATGAAGATGCTCATTTGCCGATTGTACTTCGGCATATCGATCAGCTTGAGCCAATCCTTCGCCGCAACGGCGACGTCATTGCGTACATGGAGGCGGGATTCATCGGCGCATGGGGTGAGTGGCACCACTCGACGAACGATCTCGGAAGCCTGCCTGCCAAACGAGCAATCCTTTATCGATTGCTAAGGGCGTTGCCGCAGCACCGGTTCGTTGCCCTCCGTTACCCTCGCGACAAGATCGCGATCTTCGACCGCGTCACTCCGGCGACGCTGAAGGAACAGTTTGCGCTCACAAATTATGGCCGGGTCGCGCATCACGATGATTGCTTCCTCGCCTCTGGCGACGATTGGGACACTTATCGGCCGAAGGACCCGGAGAGCATTGCCAATCAGAAGGCGTGGCTGTCGGTGGAGAATCAACACGCACCTCAAGGCGGTGAAACCTGCAGTGCCGGAGATGACGCGCAGCCCTTCATCCATTGCGCGACTGCCGTGCCGGAGATGGAACGTCTGCACTGGAGTCAGCTCAACGCCCAATATAACGGCGACGTCCTCAAGATCTGGCGCAAGGAAGGGTGCTACCAAGAAATCGCCAAACGGCTTGGTTATCGCCTGCGATTGGTCAAGGCATCATTCCCCCGTTCCGTCAGGGCAGGGGGTCGGCTCGAGGCTTCGCTTTTGATCGTGAATGACGGCTTCGCCGCGCCGTACAACCGCCGTGAAGTCGCGCTGGTGCTGCGCAGCGCGAGCGCCGGCTCGACCACAATGTTGCAACTGAAGCTCGATCCGAGGCGCTGGACGAGCGGAAGCCGGCATAGCGCGTCGATCGACGTTGCTCTTCCCGACCGGGTAAGACCCGGAAATTACGACGTGCTGCTCTACCTCCCGGACCCGGCGAAAGCGCTTCATGCGCGCCCAGAATATGCGATCCGCCTCGCGAATGAAGGAACGTGGGAAGCGGCGACAGGCTACAATCGTCTCGGCATTGCCGTTCACGTCCTTCGTTGATCGCGTCGATGTCGGTTTTGCGTCGAAAGCTGCCGCTGCCTGCCGAACGGCAGGAAAGGCGGATGTCACATCGAGATGCTCAGCGTTCTGAGGTGGTGGATTCAACATCCGGGCGCGGCAAGACCGGATGGTAAGTCCAGTGGCGGTACGGTGCGACATACGCCGAGCGGTTGCGGCGAAGGTCCCGGCGCAAGTGCCGCATGCTGTGCCGATCGCCTCGGAGGTCCCGCCAATCCTGTCGAACGCCATGGCGGTCGCCCCGTACATCGTTACGACCGTGGTCGCGGTCGTGCTGCCGCGCCACCGGCGCCAGGGACAGCCGCAGCCACCATTGCCGCCATCAAGATGTACTTTTTCATCGTCATTCTCCTCGACGTCGATGCCCAAGGCACGGGCATCAGCTGAAATCCCCGCCTTGAGCCGTTCGACCATCAGCGTCCTCCTGGTGGCTCCCGGAAGCACGTGCCGGGCCAGCTTGGCCAATGACAGGGCCGGCAATGCTTTGACGGTGACCAGATAGGGCACTTCTTGGCCGACCTTCGTCGAGCGCGAGGCGGGGCCGCTGAAGCTTCTTTTGTACCTCGGTCAGACCGTTGTGCTGTTGGAAGCGAGTAGCCAAGTGAGCGCTCCACCTGAGAGAAGCGGCCCGGCGCAAGGGGGCTGCCACCGGGCCGCTCGTTCCGCCTCTGTAATCCACGACGAGCGGGGGGATAGGCCGACCACTTGGGTTCGGTTGAAACGGCCCAGCCCTGCGTCAAGTTCCTGCTGTCGCGCAACGCGAAGTGGTCCGACGCAACACGGATGAAGCGTCGGGCCACTCGGGCAATCCGTTGCGCCGAGGGAATTGGGAGGGCCTCGGCGCGCGGACTTACGAGTCGTTAGCCGAAAACGAGCGAAGGCGCTCTAACTCAAATTGGCGTAGCGAGGAAAACCGGGCGGTTACAGAAACTTAATATCGGCGGCAGGTTGCGCTGGCGCCTGAGGCGGCAGTAGCATCTCCGTCGCGGACGACGTGCCTTGTCGCGTCGGTTCGGATGCCGGCCGGCAGCTCAGCAGGGGCAATCATCAATGGAGATTTCGAACGCTCGTGCCGCGCTGCTCACTGGCGCCTCGATTTGCGCGCTGGGGCTCGTCGTGCCCGCTCACGCGGCGACGATCGCCGGCACAAGCCACATCGTAATCGGCGCCGACGCGAACGACACTCTCGTGATCTGCCTTGCAACAGAAACCTGCATCTCGGGTGTGACGAATTCCGGCGGCGCGAGCGAGACTTCCCTCACCGCAAATCCCGCCTCCGGGGAGATCCTCCAGCTCGGCCAGGCCACTGGCGCACCTCCCGCGCACGGCAATGTCACGCTGATGATGAACAATGCGGGCTCTGCTGCCGTCGAAGCCGTTGCAAATGGCTCCGATCCCTTGGGCCCGGCGCAAGCGGACGCGACCGTCGTCACCGCAGTGGAGCAGCAGGGCTCGGGCGGCGGCGCCGTCGAGATCGACCTCATGAACAGCGGTTCGCTGGCCGTCCACGCGCTCGCCGTCGCAACGGGGACCGCCGCGGCTGCAAATGCGAACATCGGCAGTGGCGTCCTTCAGCAAGCGACCGGCGCGACCGCAAGCGCGACGCTGAGCAATAGCGGGTCAATGACCATGTCGGCGGGCGCAAGCGTGAACGGCGGCGTTCGTCCCACGACCGGGAATGCCGAAGTCGGACGCGGAATCGCCCAACTGGTAGACGGCACGTCGGGCGCAGCCGCGGCACTCGCGAACGGCGGCGACATCGCGATCGCCGCATCGGCGAGCTGCGCACTGTGCGCGCAGGGCACGGGCGGCGCTGCAATTCCTCCGCCGCCGCTGGTCGCGGCAATCGGGACGGGGATCGCGCAGGACGCGACGGCAGCTGGCGGTTTAGCCACGGCGAGCCTGTCGAATGAGGGCGCGATCAGGTTCGCCGTTAAAGCGGCAGGTAGCGGTGCTGCCGGCGCGGACGCCGATGCGTGGTTCGACACCGGCGTCCTTCAAGTCGCGCATGGCGAAACGCTGACGGTGCAACTCACCAATAGCGGCACGATCGCGATTCAGCTGACCGCTGATGCAAGTGCATCGGCCGGCGATGCGCTTGCCCGCGCCGAAGGCGTGTTCGGAATGCGGCAACCCCACGCAATCGTCCAATTCGGCGTCGGCGCGAACGGGACGCTTGCGATCGCCAACAGCGGCCAGATCGATGTGATGGCATCCGCCCATGCCGCGGCCACCCGCTCCGGCTTCGGTTTCGCAACCATCGACGGCATCGTGCAGATCGGGTCCGAGACCAGGACCGTGCAGGAAAGCCTCGCGAACCATGGCTCAATCTCGATTTCGGCGAACGTCGCCGTTTCGGCGGACCGCGTGTTCACCGCTGGAGCGTTCGCAAGCGGCGTTGCACAGGTTGCGCACGCCGCGACTTCCGCTGCCCTGTTTGCGTCCAACGCGGGCTCGATCGAAATCGCCGCGAGCGCGGCGGCTCACGGGCTAAGCGCCGGTCTCGCGGGCGCGGGCGCCGGCGCCGCAATCCTTCAGACAGCGTCGGCTTCGCACGTTGCCGAGACGATCGCGAACACCGGGACGGTGGAAATCTCCGCAAATGCATCCGGCACCGCTGCTGCCGGCGTCGGCGCAGCCTATGCGGTGGCCCGCACGGCCCTTGCGCAATATGCCGCCGCCAGCGGCTTCACTGCGCACGTCAGCTCGACGCAGGTCCTGACCAACGGTGGTCAGATCAGCCTGTCGGCCGATGCGGTGGGCGAGGGCGGGAGCGTCGGAACGGCGTTCGCGATCGCGGGGCCGGCAATGCTGCAGCGCGCGGTCGCAGATTCTGCCGTTCAGAGTATGACGAACAGCGGCGCGATCGGCGTGGCTGCAACTGCGCTTGCGACCGCCGCTGGCGCCGAGGTCGGCACAGGCTCCACAGCGCACGCCGGCGGGCGGGCGTTCGCCCGGGCCCGCGCCCGCGGGTTAGAGCAAGACATGGTCGGCTCGTCGAGCGGAACAGTCACGCTGACCAACAGCGGGAGCCTGGCCGTGTCCGCCGAGGCGCGCGCTTCGGGCGTCACTTTGGCCGTCGCATCGGCGAGTGCCACCGGCATTTTGCAATCCGCAGACCCGCTGCCGCTTGATTTCACCAATAGCGGCGCGTTGAACGTGGTCGCGGCCGCCGTTGCCGCAGGCTCAAGAGGCACCGCCGTGGCGATCGCCGCCGGCTATGACGGCTTCGGTGGGGACGGCGGAAGCGTGCACGCGGGCATTGCGAACTCCGGCACGATCGGCGTCGTCGCGGCGGGCACGGCGCCGGCAAACGCCATGGGCCATGCGCAGGGCATCGACCTTGAAAATGCACCTACGACGACGTCGTTCGTTACGCCGACGGCGGGCGGTGGTTCGGCCCCGGTGACGAACCTTGCCGGGCACCCGCTGGTTGCCTCGATCACCAACAGCGGCACGATCAATGTGCTCGCCAAGGCGAACGGCATGGGCACCACCGCCACCACCGTGACCAACACGACGGCCGGCGGCGCGACGACGACCGTCGTCACGACCCATCCGCACTCGAGCGCGCTTGCCACCGGCATCCGCCTCAACGCGGGGCTCTACGGGACCACGACGACGACCGTCACCGGCGGCGTCACGACCGTCCACCACAACAACAGCTCGATCACCAACTCCGGCACGATCG
>JBLNCZ010000011.1:0-3672 GCA_050261135.1 Bacillota bacterium | reverse complement strand
TTTCCTTCATTTCCGCGTCCTTTCGCTCGGGCCAGTTTGACTGCGACACGACGAAGGCGTGGGCGGAAAACACTATCAAGGTAATACTGTCCGGAGCGCTAAACACAGGGCGCTGCGCTTCCTTGTCTTGAACAGAGAATTTCTGCGGTGGCGAAGATTCACTTACGAATACGAAGGCGTGCTGGCGCGATGTGGGGCATACCTCGAGCGAGTTTGTCGAAGAGTCCTTTCCCTCCGCCAACTCGCCTGCACGAACCGCGTCATGGCCGCCCACGCGGCCATTTTCTCGCGGGCTCAAAGGGCTTGCTGTCAAACGAGATCCGGAACTGGTCCCCTGACGACACGAAGAACTGGCCCCCCTGCTGTTAAACGGGTGTGTCGGCGAGCGAGGGGCCGGCCTTCTGCAGAAGGCCGGCCCGTCGCTTTTCGCGCAGCCGGTAGCTGTCGCCGCGGATGGTGACGACGTGGCTGTGGTGGAGCAGGCGATCGAGGATCGCGGTCGCGACCACCGGGTCGCCGAAGACCGTGCCCCATTCGCCGACCGGGCGATTGCTCGTGAGCAAGAGGCTGCCGCGCTCGTAGCGCCGCGAAACGAGCTGGAAGAAGAGATGGGCGGCGTTGGGCTCGAACGGCAGATACCCGAGCTCGTCGATGATCAGCAGCTTGGGCTTGGCGTAGAAGCCGAGACGCTCTTCGAGCCGGCCCTCGACGTGCGCCTTGGCGAGCGCGGCGACCAGCGCCGGCGCGGTGACGAACAGGACCGAGTAGCCTGCGCGGATGGCGGCGCGGCCGAGCGCGATGGCGAGGTGGGTCTTGCCGACGCCGGGCGGCCCCAGCAGCAGCAGCGCCTCGCCGTGCGCCACCCAGCGGCAGGCCGCCAGCTCGCGGATCTGGCGCGGGTCGACCGAGGGCTGCGCGGCGAAGTCGAAGCCGTCGAGGTCGCGCACCGTCGGGAAATGCGCGATCTTCCCCGCCATCTCGATGCGCCGCTCGTCCTTGCGCGCGACCTCGCGCTCGGCGAGGAAGGCGAGCGCTTCGCGCAGCGTCAGCTCGCGCCGCGCCGCCTCGTCCAAGAGGCTGTCGAGCTGGTCGCGAATGGCGGTGAGCTTGAGGCGCGTCAGCCACCCCGTGAGGGTCTCGTGATCGACGGTCATCGCCAGCCTCCGCCGGCGACGCTCTCGTATTCGGCGAGCGGCCGCAGCAGCGCGGGCTCGGCCGGCGCAGCGACGGCGTTCGGCCGGGCGGTTCCGCCGATGCCGTGGAAGTGCGCCGGGTCGACGACGCGCTGGTGCCGGCCGGTCGTCTCGGGGTGGAGCGCCACCTCCTGGCCGGCGTGGCAAACCCGCACGCGACCGTCGCCGACGACCACCTCGACGCTCTCGCCGATCAGCCGCCACGGCACGCTGTAGCTGTTGCCGTCGACCTCGACGGCGCAATCGGACTGGACCCGGCGCCGGAGCTCGCGGCGTTGCCGGAACGGCGGCCGGCCGTCGAGCGGCTTCAAGGCGCCGGCTTCGTCGCGCTCGAAGCGCACGCGCGGCGGCTCGCCGGTCGTGCCGTGCTCGCGCGGATCGGCGATCTCCCGCATCCACCACTCGAGATGCGCCTCGAGCGCCGCCCAGCTCGCGAAGACATGGCCGGCGATGGCGTTGCCCTTGACGTAGCCGACGCCGCGCTCGTCCTTGCCTTTCGTCCGCGCCCGATAGGGCGCGCAGGCGCGCGGCCGGAAGCCCCAATAGCGCGCGAACGCGTTCAGGCGCTCGTTGAAGCGGACCTCGCGGGTCGCCGCGTCGCGGTGCTCGACCAGCGCCCGCGCGTTGTCGAGCAGCACTTCCTGCGGTACCCCGCCGAAATGCCGGAACGCCGCTTCGAGCCCGTCGAACCACGATGATTGCCGCTCGTGCCGGAACGCCCGCACGAGCACCCGACGCGAGTAGCCGAGCGTCGCGACGAAAAGATAGACCCGAACCCTCTCGCTCCCGATCGCCACCCGCGTCTCGCCGAAATCGATCTGGAGCTGCTTGCCCGGCGGGGTCTCGAACCGCACCGTCGCCCGGGCCTCGGCCCGCAGCGCCTGGCGCAACGGTGCCACCGCCCGCTCCACCGTGCGCAGCGAGACCGCGATCCGGTGCTCCCGCAGCAGCTCCTGGCGCACGACATCCGCATTGCCGCGGTGCTGCCGGAAGCGCTCCGACAGCCAGGCCTCGAGCCCATCGAGCCGGCCGGCGCGCCGCGGCTTCCGGTAACCCACCCAGCCGCCGGCCTCGATGTAGCGCCTCACCGTCGTCCGGCTGCATCCCAGCTCCGCCGCGATCCGCCTCGCCCCCCAGCCGAGCCGATGCAGCCGGACCATCGCCGCGACCTCGTCCGGCGTCTCCATCACGTCCCCCCGCAGAGCCAAACCCCACGGAGATCCTTGCCCCTGATCCGATCCCACCATGAACTCCTCCTCCTTTCGGAGGGGCCAGTTCTTCATGTCGTCAGGGGGTCAGTTTTACGTGTCGCCCGACACCCGTCTTGCACCCGTTCACTCACGGCCGGCGCTGGCACGGGGATAGCTGGCATTCGACGAATATCCGGTTGACTTAGCCGAATCGGCGACTCATTTTGATGGGTACCGAGTCCCCACGCGCCGAACCGTCACCGTATGGTGAGCTTGCCTGGATCACTCCAGGCTAGGCCGTGGGGACGCCCCCTCATCCGAATTCCCACACGTCATCAATCTGCCGCTTGAGCATTGCGCGCCAGCGCGCGTGCTGTGCACGGTCGCCCTCGCGATACGACCGAGCAATCGCCCCCGCTGCCATATCGGCGAGCTGGATCAGCGCGTCGCGGCGGGAGTCCGCGAATTTGATGCTTTGAACGGCACCATCACGAAGATGGCGGCGTAGATATGTCGCCAACGCGGTCTTGAACTTTCGGTCACCGGATCCGTCAATTTTGATGCGAGCCTTCCGCAGAGTGCCGTTGTCGAACCGCATCAACGACTTCACGCAATAGCTATAAAAGGCTTCGGTGTCCGAGCGAAGCTTCGTCGAGTAGATGCGGGCTTTGAGAACAACAAGTGCGCGGACACGAAAAGAGCATTTGGTCACCGCGGCGAAAAATTGGTCCCGCACGTCGTCTGAGCATTTGTTGAACTTGAACTCAGCCCTATGGCCGACGCGGGAGCAGAGTTCGCGGATGAGGAATCCCGCCTGCTCGGCATCCTCGAATCTGTCGAAGATAACCATCGCAACAACGAAAACCGGAGTAGAGCCCTTTTGGAGCTTGAACCCGGGATCGCCGCTTTCGTCGATGAGAACCAGCACGAGCTTCTATCGATACCGCGATTCGCTCGTGAATAGTGTTCTCTTGCCGTGGCCCGCCGCCCCATCTCCCGGCCCGACCGGTGTTGCTCGCTATCCTAGCCCAGATGACCGGCCTGCCGACCCTCGCTGACCTTCTCCGCGTCGGGCACGATCTTTCGACCTGGTGCCCGCGCTGCAGACCTTTGGTGAGATGCTGTGCACCGAAGCACTGATCGCAAAGCTCGGAGGACAAGCGACGGTGGCTGAAGTCGTGCGCCGCCGCGCTGCACTCGCTGCGGCCAGCGCGGCGGAGAGGTGCGGGTTTCACAGCGCGGGTACAACCCGCGGCCGTGGCGAGCCCGCCGGGAGTCCAACGCATTGC
>JBLNCZ010000010.1:0-2513 GCA_050261135.1 Bacillota bacterium | reverse complement strand
ACAGGCTTCAAGGGGCGGCTGATAACGTGTCGACAGGCGGGTCCAGATTGTGATCTTATCGCCGCAGGCATTCTTAGTTCAGCGGGAAACCATATTGAAGCCAAAAACCAAAAATGGGTTGTGGCAAGCGAATTATTTGGCCAAGCGCTAGGACTCAGTAGATTTCGTCGTTATCGGGCTATCAATGCTCTAGAAGCTGCCTGTTTAGCCCGAACTTTGCCCGTGATTTGAGTTAAGTGATTGATGTGGGGGCGATCGTGCGCGTTATGTAGTCATAATAGTTGGCCGAATTTGCTTGACAATAGCGGCAGGTGATGATTCAAGCCGCACATGTATGTCGCCGTCGTGCCGAACCGGGGGTCGCGTCCCGCCATCCTGCTGCGGGAGAGCTATCGTGACGGCGACAAGGTCAAGAACCGCACGCTGAAGAACCTGTCGGATTGGCCGGCCGAGCGGATCCAGCTGCTGCGCGCGGTGCTGCGCGGGGAGACGCTGGTGCCGGCGGGCGAGGGTTTGGCGATCGTGCGTGCCTTGCCGCACGGACACGTGTCGGCGGCACTCGGCACGGCGCGCCGGATCGGGCTCGACCGGCTGCTGCCGCGCCGGCCGGAGCGGCGGCGAAAGCTGGCGCTGGCGCTGATCGTGGCGCGGCTGATCGATCCGGCGGCCAAGCTGGCGACGGCGCGGGCGCTCGACACGACGACGGCGATCCACTCGCTCGGCGCGACCCTCGGGCTGGGCGTGGTCACCGCCAAGGAGGTCTACGCGGCGCTCGACTGGCTGGGCCGGGCTCAGCCGGCGATCGAGAAGGCGCTCGCCAGGCGCCATCTCGAGGACGGTTGCCTCGTCCTCTACGATCTCACCTCGAGCTATCTCGAGGGCCGCTGCTGCGCGCTGGCGCGCTTCGGCTACAGCCGCGACGGTCGGCGCGACAAGCCGCAGATCGTCATCGGGCTGTTGTGCGCCGCCGACGGCTGCCCGATCGCGGTCGAGGTGTTCGAAGGCGATACCGCCGATCCGTCCACGCTCGCCGGTCAGATTGCCAAGATCAAGGACCGCTTCGGGTTGAAGCGGGTGGTGCTGGTCGGCGACCGCGGCCTGATCACCAGCGCCCGCATCGAGGAAGAACTCCAGCCGGCCGGGCTCGACTGGATCACCGCGCTCCGGGCGCCGGCCATCCGGACGCTCGCGGCCGACGGCGGCCCGCTGCAGCTGTCGCTGTTCGACGAGCGCGATCTGGCCGAGATCGAAAGCCCGGACTATCCGGGCGAGCGCCTCGTCGTCTGCCGCAACCCGGCGTTGGCCGAGGAACGCGCGCGCAAGCGAAGCGAACTGCTCGCCGCCACCGAGCGGGAGCTCGAGCGCATCCGGGCCCGCATTCGCCGCACTCGCCAGCCGCTCGCGGGCGCTGCCGCCATCGGCCAGGCGGTCGGTGCCGTGCTCGGCCGCCGCAAGGTCGCCAAGCACTTCCGCATCACCGTCAGCGACGACGATCTTGCGTTTGCCCGCGATGACACCGGCATCGCCGCCGAGGCGGCGCTCGACGGCTTCTATGTCCTGCGCACCTCCGTGCCGGCCGAGACCCTCGATGCCGGCGCCACCGTGCGCGCGTATAAGAGCCTGGCTCAGGTCGAGCGCGCCTTCCGTTCGTTGAAGACCGTCGACCTCGATATCCGCCCGGTCTTCCATTGGACCGCCCCGCGCGTCCGCGCCCACGTCTTCCTCTGCCTACTCGCCTATCACCTCGAATGGCACCTGCGTCAGGCCCTCGCCCCCATGCTGTTCGACGACCACGACCGCGCCGCCGCCGAGGCCGGACGCGCCTCAGCCGTGGCCAAGGCCCAGCCGTCGGCGGCCGCCAAGCGCAAGGCCGCGAGCAAGCTTACCGACGACGATATGCCCGTCCACAGCTTCCGATCGCTCCTCGCCGATCTCGCCACGCTCACCCGCAACACCGTCCGCTTCGGCCGCGACCACACCACCGAAATCCTCGCCACTCCGACGGAGATCCAACGCCGCGCCTTCGATCTGCTCGCTCTCGAGCCCGCACCGTAGTCAGCCCCCAACCAAACAACCGGGCAAATACAATCACTTGCGCGAAATCAGGGGCAAAGTTCCGGTTAGAAAACGAGCTGGATCCGTTCGAGGTTCGATTGTGCTAAAGGCCACGAACGGAACACGTCTGCTGGCAAAGGAACAGGCAAATGTCCACAGTTATTTCCCTTTTGCTGAAGATTTGCCGGCTGATCGATATTGTGAATGACCGTATCGGCCGTACGGCTTACTGGTTGGTACTCGTCGCCGTAATCATCAGTTCCGGAAATGCTGCACTCCGTTACCTTCTCAATACCAGCTCGAATGCGTGGTTGGAAGTTCAATGGTATTTGTTTTCCGCGATTGTATTATTATGTGCTGGATATGTGCTACTGTGTAATGAGCACGTTCGCATCTATATATTTTTCGGCAGACTGCCGACTCGACAACGCAGTTGGGTCGATATCCTGGGTGGAGTA
>JBLNCZ010000009.1:0-207805 GCA_050261135.1 Bacillota bacterium | reverse complement strand
CCACCCCCCACTACGACGTGGGCGTGTTTTTACAGTATGTCAAAACACAAACCCCCCCCCCGGGGGGGGGTTGGTTGGGGGGGGCCCGGCCGCGTCTGCGGCCGAAGAGAATCTTTTGCGGGCGTCATCGGCTCTGGCCGCTGACGCGCCCCCACCCAATCCTCCCCACAAGGGGGAGGGCTCTAGCTTCCGCAAATTCGCAAAGCGCGCCGGCAAGGTCGCGCTCGGGCTGATTGCGCTCGACCTACTCGCGACTGCGGCGACCGCCGCTTTGGGATGGGGACTGTTCAATAAATGACGACGAGGTTTGCGTTTCGGGCATCGGCTGCGATCGCCTTCACCGCCGCGCCGGCACTTGCGGCGGCGCCCGCGGGCGCGCAGGCGATCGAGAAGAATTTCGACGCGCTCATCAG
This sequence comes from Bacillota bacterium, assembly GCA_050261135.1. Taxonomy (GTDB): domain Bacteria; phylum Pseudomonadota; class Alphaproteobacteria; order Sphingomonadales; family Sphingomonadaceae; genus Sphingomicrobium. The sequence goes on along the minus strand of JBLNCZ010000009.1, from coordinate 207,392 downwards.
CAGCGCGGACCAGATGCAATGGCTGCAGCAGATGGCGTCCGAGCCGAACCATGTCGGCTCGCCCCACGACAAGGCCAATGCGGACTTCCAGCTCGCCATGTTCAAGCAGTTCGGCTGGGACGCGCATATCGAGCGCTTCGACGTCCTCTACCCGACGCCTATCTCGACGACGCTCGAGCTGGTCGCGCCCGAGCATATCGCGCTCGGCGGACAGGAGCCCCCGGTTCCCGCCGACCCGAGCACCACTCCGGAGAATATCGCGAAGGCGCTTCCGCCCTATGTCGCCTACCAGGGCGACGGCGACGTCACGGCGCCGGTCGTCTACGTCAACTACGGCATGCCCGCCGACTATGACGAGCTCGCAAGGCGCGGCATCGACGTCAAAGGCAAGATCGTGCTCGCCCGCTACGGCGCCGGCTGGCGCGGCCTCAAGCCCAAGCTCGCGCAGGAGCATGGCGCGGTCGGCTGCCTCATCTATTCGGACCCTGCGAACGACGGCTATGCCGACGCTGATCCCTACCCGCTCGGCGGCGGGCGGCCGCCTGCCGGCATCCAGCGCGGGTCGGTCCAGGACATGACGCAATATCCGGGCGATCCGCTCACTCCCGGCATCGGCGCGACCGCCAATGCCAAGCGGCTGACACGCGAGACGGCGCCGACCCTGCTCAAGATCCCGACGCTTCCGATTTCCTATGCCGACGCGACCAAGATCCTCGCTGCGATGCAGGGTCCCGTCGTGACCGACAAGGAGCGCGGCGCGCTCGGCCTCGCCTATCACTGGGGCGGCACCGACGCGGTCAAGGTCCACCTCGCGGTCAAGTCGGACTGGTCGCTCAAGCCCATCTACGACGTGATCGCGATGCTTCGTGGATCGACCTATCCCGACCAGTGGGTGGTGCGCGGCAACCACCGCGACGGCTGGGTGATGGGCGCGGCCGATCCGCTGACCGGCCAGGTCGCGCTGATGAGCGAAGCCAAGGCGCTCGGCGCGCTGTACCGGCAGGGTTGGCGGCCGAAGCGGACGATCGTCTACGCGAGCTGGGACGGCGAGGAGCCCGGGCTGCTCGGCTCGACCGAATGGGCGGAGACCCACGCCGACGAGCTGCAGCGCAAAGCGGTCCTCTACATCAACACCGACAATAACGGCCGCGGCTATTTGTTCGCCGAGGGCAATGGCGAGCTGCAGGGCCTGGTCACCAATGCGGCCGCCGCGGTCACCGACCCGCAGACGGGCGTCTCGGTGCTCGAGCGCAACCGCGCGCGCATCCTGACCGACAAGTACAGCTCGCCGGACGCGGTCCGCAGCGCCGAGCTCGACGCGGCGAAGGGCGACCGCATGCCGCTGGGGCCGCTCGGCTCGGGCTCCGATTATTCCTCATTCGCCCAGCATATCGGGATCCCGTCGCTGAACCTCGGCTTCGGCGGCGAGGATTTCTCGGGCGGCAGCTACCATTCGCTCTACGACACTTATTACCACGTGACGCATTTCGACGATCCGGGCCTGCAATATGGCGCGGCCCTGTCGAAGCTGGTCGGGCGCGTCGTGATGCACGCCGCAGGCGGCGATCGCGTCCCGGCGCATTATTCCGACTTCGCGTCCGAGGTCGCGCGCTACGTCGGCGAAGTGCAGCAGCTCGCCGACGACCAGCGCGAGAAGGACCGCGCGCTCGCCGACCTGCGCCGCGAAGGCGACTTCAAGCTCGCGAGCGCGCCCTACGACCCGACCACCGCGCCCGCCGATCAGGGCATCACGCCGCTGATCGACATGCTGCCGCTGCAGAATGCGTCCGACCATCTGAAGCGCGCCGCGTCCGCGGCCGACGACGTGCTCGCGAACGAATCCTCGCTTCCGCCGGCAACGCAGGCGCAGATCAATGCGGCGCTGCAGAATATCGACCAGCTGCTGCTCGATCCGCAGGGCCTGCCCGGCCGCCCGTGGTACAGGAATCTCGTCACCGCTCCCGGCACGCTGACCGGCTACGGCGCCAAGACCCTGCCCGGCATCCGCGAGGGCATCGAGCAGCGCCGCTTCGACGATGCCCGGACCTACGTCCAGCGCACCGCCGCCGTGATCGAGGCCTATGCCGACCGTCTCGACCAGGTCGCGGCCCTTGGCGGCAGGACGAAGCCGTGACGACGCCCCGCATCCTCGAGCTTGCCGTCGCCGTCCTGCTCCTTGCCGCGGGCGTGGTCCTGTACCGCCGGCGCGATAAGACGGACAGCTACGGAAGCCAGGGTGCGGTCCTGCTGATGGCGATCGGCGTGATCGTCGCCATCCACGCGCTCAGCCTGATGGAATATCATCCGAGCCAGGCCGAAGCCGAGATGATGATGCAGAGGGCGCGGTGAAGCGGCTCCTCGCCCTCGTGCCGGCGATTGCGCTGTCCGCCTGTGCCGCGACGCAGCAGGCCGACGCAGTCGCTCCGGACACGCCCGGCTTCTGGCTCGGCCTGTGGCACGGCTTCATCTTCCCGGTCGCCTGGATCGTCTCGCTGTTCGCGAGGCAGGTCGCGATCTACGCCGTGCCCAACAACGGCGCCTGGTACGACTTCGGTTATTTCCTCGGCATCGTCGTGTTCGGCGTCGGCGCGCGCAAGACGCAGACGGTCACTCGCGAGCGCATCATAAGGGTGAGGGGCTGATGTACGGTTTCGCATTCCTGGTCCTGTTCCTCGTTCCCGCCGCCGTGCTCTGCTGGCGCATCGTCGTCAGCAAGACGCGCACGCAGTGGATCCGCGTCGGCGCCGCGGCGGCCGCCATGGCGACGCTGGTCGGCGCCTTCGTCATCTACGACGAGCTGATGGATTTCCCGTTCAAGGACTGGCGCTCGGACGTCGCGCTCGCCGCCTCGGTCTCGGGCAGCATCTACCTGCTCCTGTGGTCGCAGCGGAAGCACAGCAACCGCCGCCACCGCACCGTCTCGATCATCGCCGCGATCGTCGGCCTGGTGCCGGTGATCGGCTCGATCGTCTCGACCCTCCTGTTCGGCGGGGTCGCGCCATGAGCGGTTATCGCCAGCACAGCTTCGACCCTTATGCCGGCGGCGACTACGGCCCGCCGCTGCGCCCCTACAATTGGGTGCAGTGGACCGGCGCCGGCTTCGGCGTCGCCGGGGCGGCGCTGTCCGTCTATTATTTCCTCGGCGAGGCCGGCGCCGTCCCGAAGATCCTCGATTCCGTTCTTCCGGCGAGCGCCATGGTCCTGCTTGGCGCCGCGCTCATCAACAGCCGCCGCCAGCCGATCGCGCCCGAGCAGGCGGCACGCCAGCGCCGCCGCGCCCTCATCGTCGCGGCCGTCGCGATCGCCGCCTTCGCCATCGGCTTTGCCGCCGTCATCTATTTCAAGGGAGCCTGACCATGCCGCTTCTCGTCGCCAGCAAGCAGTACAAGCCGTTCGAATACCCCTGGGCGTTCGAATATTGGAAGCGCCAGCAGCAGATCCACTGGATGCCGGAGGAAGTGCCGCTGGGCGAGGACTGCCGCGACTGGGCGCAGAAGCTGCACGAGACCGAGCGCAGCCTGCTCACCCAGATCTTCCGCTTCTTCACCCAGGCCGACGTCGAGGTGCAGGATTGCTACCACGACAAATACGGCCGGGTGTTCAAGCCGACCGAGATCAAGATGATGCTGACCGCTTTCTCCAACATGGAGACGGTGCACATCGCGGCCTACAGCCACCTCCTCGACACGATCGGCATGCCCGAGAGCGAGTACAGCGCCTTCCTCCAGTACAAGGAGATGAAGGACAAGCACGACTACCTTCAGCAGTTCGGCGTCGATACGGACGAGGACATCGCCAAGACGCTCGCCATGTTCGGCGGCTTCACCGAGGGGCTGCAGCTGTTCGCCAGCTTTGCCATGCTGATGAACTTCCCGCGCTTCAACAAGATGAAGGGCATGGGCCAGATCATCAGCTGGTCGGTCCGCGACGAGAGCCTGCACTGCGAAGGCATCATCAAGCTCTTCCACACCTTCGTGAAGGAGCGCGACTGCCTCACCCCGCACGTCAAGGAAGCGATCATCGACGCGTGCCAGAAGACGGTGCGGCTCGAGGACGCGTTCATCGACCTCGCGTTCGAGATGGGGCCGGTCAACGGCATGAGCCCCAAGGAGATCAAGAAGTACATCCGCTACATCGCCGACTGGCGCCTCGGCCAGCTCGGCTTCGCCCCCATCTACATGGTCGACGAGCACCCGCTGCCGTGGCTGGCGCCGCTCCTCAACGGCGTCGAGCACGCCAACTTCTTCGAGACGAGGGCGACGGAGTACAGCAAAGCCGCCACCCGCGGAAACTGGAACGAGGTCTGGGATAACTTCGACCGGAGGATGAAGGCGAAAGCGGCAAACGACGCGAAGGATGCGGAGAGCGGCGGAGCTGCGGAGGCGTCAGCGAAGGCGGGCCCCGATATGTTCGAGGCTGCTGGGGTCGCGGCGGAGTAGGAGCGTTAACCACACTCGTAAAGAGTTTGGTGATTGTTGACTTATATGTCACAACACCTATCTCGCCTCGTTCAGAGCGGCTTGATTGAACCGGTGCCGGTTCTTCTTGGGCCGCGTGATCAGCGGTTCAGACGGCTTTTTTGGACGAAGGATGCAAGTACGTGGTGGCAATCGGTTTCCAAGCTGCCCTCCCGCTCGCTGGTGTCACTGCCAGAGCAACTCAACCAAGCATTTGCTGACTTCATCGTTGGCCGTCCTATGACCGGCATGACCAAGTGTGACCCCCCACGCGGCCAAGGCATTTGGCGGCTGAGGTCTCCTGACCTGCGACTGTACGGCTGGGCACCTGCCCAGAACGTCATGGTGATCGCAGCGGGAGAATTAAAGCAGCGGCTGCTACAGCGCGGGCCGCCAACGGATCGTGACATGGGTAAGCTCGTTGTCGCCCGGAGAAAAAGCCTCGGATTCACTGAATGGCTAAGTGGAGAAATATACGATGTATTCCCCCGCGCCCCTCGTTGACGCCCGGCGTGCGGCATACGCACGGTTTGCGTCACGCGTACTCGAGTGTCTGAACGATGCCGTCGACAAGCGGCAACGAGAAGGCGCTACGCGCGCGGAGATTGCTGCGAAATTAGGCGTGCACCGGTCGCGGCTCACGCGGATTTTGAACGGCACAGTACCAAATCTAACCCTACGGACCGTCTCCGACGTTTTGTGGGCAACTGACTTCGAACCTCGAGATTTCGAAGCCGACCCTTTGGAAATTATCAATCAGAACTGCCCGACGTTTCTGGAAAACGAGAGCGCGTACCTTTCTCTTTGGGCGACCACCTGCCCGTACAAGACCCACATCATCAGCGCGACAGGCGAGTGGGGCGAGAAATCTGAGATCAAGCAATCCGTCGAGGTCGGAGTTGGCGTGTGACCGCAGCAACAACCTACGGGACGACGATTTTTTGCGACGACATCCGCGAGGAAATTGGGGGGAAGAAGACATTTGTCGGTTGCTACTTAGATCGCTTGGTCGCGCATCAACCTTTCCCCATCATCGTTCCCGTTTTTGCTCTTCAAATCACCTTCGTCGAGCCACTTAGCGAGGCGAACGAAGAATTGTTGATACGTGTTTTCATGACACCCGATGTTGGCGAAGAGCTTGCAATTATCGACGCGAACATCCCTGCAGATAGGCAACAGCAGGTAGCGCAGAACGAGAGTGATCCGGGGGAGTTTTTGAGCAGCGTCATGTCGCTGAGAGCAAGTCCATTACGACTCGAAGGACCTGGAACGCTGAAGGTGCGGGCCTACCGCGGAGACGAGGAGTTCCGGCTTGGTTCGTTGAAGATCGTCCAAGGGGAAGTATCGGCCGACGTCAATGTGGCTGAAGTTCGAGGCAGGGTGGCTGCACCCTAGTCCGAACAGGACGCAAAAAGGCAGACCCGATCAGCACCAAGGCTCCCGCCGCCCGACCCACTCTCGCGCGACGCCGGCGCTGACCATCGCCTCCCCCACATCCGCGCCGTTCACCGACACATTCCGCAACAGCCGCCCGTAGACGTCGCGGTCGCGGTCGATGCTGGTCATCGTCACCGCGCCGCTGTTGAGCAGCGCGTGCAGCTTCTCCGTCGCCTGGTTGCCGAGCTGCGCTTCATAGCCGCAGCGTGGCGGGTGCGTCTCGGGCGCATCGATGTCGGCGATCCGCACCTTGTCGCCGTTGATGTAGAAAGTGTCGCCGTCGACGACGCAATTGGTCCCGCCGCCCGAATAGCAATAGCCGAAACTAGCCCGAACGGGAGCCGATGCCGGTGACCAGTTCCATTTGGGAAGCTCCGTTGCGCCGGTCCTGACTGCTGCCGTGAGCACGCTAATGCAGACGGCTCCGGCGACGGTGAAGGCGAGGCCGGCAACATGTCCCCACACGGTCGTTGCCGGACGATAGTCAGCCAGGCTGACGACGTTCTGCGCCCGCCGCTTTGCCGCCGCTCGTGCCGCGAACAGCCGCCGCCGATCCGCCGGACTGAGCGCTCGATACGCTTCAGGGCTCAGCCATCGCGTCTGTTCAGGTCGCCAATGCTTGCTCATGCAAGCAATCTAAGGCTGCTCTGGTAACTGCCCGGTTAGCGTGTGACGTCAGCCAGTGAGCATCCCCCGCCGTAGCCTTCTCGCCACGGCGGGAGCGCCCTTCAACAGAACACGATCGGCGTCGCCTCAACAGGCTTCGCAACGATCTGATACGGGTCGCGGTACAGGACCGTGCCGGGGCGGCGCGTCCAGACCTTGCGGACCGGGACGCCCGCTTCGCGCAGCAGCGACGCGAGGACGAACGCATGCGCGATCATCTCGCGCGCCTCGGCCACGAACCAGCAGATGCCGTCCGGGTACCAGCGGCCGCGCGACTTGACGCAGAACGCCTCGCGGCGCGGCTTCGGAACCGGCAGGTTGCGGTTGAACCAGTCGACCTCCTGCCAGATCGCGTCCTGCAGCACGCGCGGCACGTCGCGCTCGTAGACGGCGTCATAAGCCGGACCGAACGGTCCGCAGTCCGCCTGGACGCGGCGCAAGCGCCACGCCGGCGTGATGAAACGCACGTAGTTCATGACTCACCTCCCGGCGCGCTTGCGCGCACCGGCTCGATTTCAGTGATTGTTTGAGCCCGGCCTCAGCTCGGCCGGACAGTAGATCGGGCTTCGGCCCTAAGCGCCGTATGGAGGCGCAAGCCTGAACATATCCATGTTGCACCTCTCGCGTGGGTTGAAGGGGCGGGGCACATAATTTCGCTACTGCTGTTTGTCAAAGCCGCTTCGCGCCTTCGCGCCTTCGCGCGAAAAAATGCTGTCCTACAGCACCAACCATGCTGTAGCTGGCTCGACTCTCTTCAACCCAAGGGAGTCTCCAACGACCACCAAGCTCAAAGTCATCGAAGACGTTGCGAACATCGTTCCGGCGCCGCCGCCCGGACGGTACGTCGTCAAAGGGGAGGCATACGCGTTAGGCCCCGCACCCCACCTGTGTTATAAGCCTCAAATCGCACGGATTCGTAACGTAAGCCTGTGCGGCTGAGAGACCCTTTCGCGCTCCCGCTTACTGCCGAGGGAGCCGGAAAAATGGACCTCAACTACCTCTATCATCGCCGCGGCACGTCGCTGCTCATGGCCGCCCGAGCGAGCTGCGAGAATTCGCGCGCCGCGCATCTCGGCCTCGCCTCGGGCTACGTCGCACGCATTGCCGAGCTGCGCCGCGCTCATGCCGTAGGGCCGACCGCATGAACCCGCCTTCGCGAGAAGACGCCGCTGATGGCCTCCGCGAGCAGGCGGCCTCCTGCCGGCGCCTGTCGAAGCGCGCGCGCACCGCCGCCGGGTCGAAGGCGCTGAACACGATCGCCGAACATTTCGACGACGATGCCAGCCGCATCGACCCGCGCAGCCTGCGCCGCTGAGCGCACCCCCTCCTTCAAGGAACAGCCAATGACCGACAAGTACAATCATATGGATGAAGCGGAGCTCGCGCGGCTCGGGATCCGGCGCGTCGAAAGGCACGGCTTCCAGTGGGGAGATTATGTCTACAGCAACATGCACGACGCGATCGCCGCCGCGAAGCGCGGAGGAAAGTCATGAGCCGCGCCCTGTTCGTCAGCCTCAACGAGGGCGAGGTCGTCGCCCGCTGCCTGGCCGAGAATGTCGGCATCTCGCACATCGAGCGCCTGCCCTCCGGCGGCGTCCGCTTCGTCTGCAAGAGCAGCGACGGCGCGGCGCTGATGACCCGGAAGCTCAAGCCGCACCTGATCGACGACTATGTGGCCCGCGAGAAGCGGCGCCCCACCACCCCGCTCTGGTAGGCAACTTTTTTGCTGTCCTACAGCACCAGCCATGCTGTAGCTGGCTCGACTCTCTTCAACCCAAGGGAGTCCCCAGTGACCACCAAGCTCAAAGTCATTGAAGACGTCGCGAACATCGTTCCGGCGCCGCAAATCCCCGACTTCACCCCCGCCCCCACGCGCAAGCGCCGCGCCGGCTGGACCGCCGAGCGGCAGCGAAAGTTCATTGAGCATCTCGCGCTCACCGGCAACGCCGGGGAGGCGGCGGCGGTCGCCGGGCTTTCGTCCAGCTCCGCCTACCGCCTGCGCAACAAGGCGGGCGCGGAAAGCTTCGCCCGCGCCTGGGACGCGGCGCTTCGCCTTTCGCCGACGCGCCTCGTCGCCATCGGCCTCGACCGGGCGGTCAACGGCCGCGTCGAGCGCATCTACAAGAACGGCGAGCTGGTGATGGAGCGGCGCATCCCGTCCGACTACCTCCTCACCTGGTTCATCTCGCGCCTCGACCCTGTGAACTTTGGCTCGCCCGCCGCCCGCGCGCAGGCGCTCGCCCACGGCGACCCGCGCGAGAAAGCCCGGAAGGAGCTCCCGACCCACATCGCGGCGTTCGAGGACGTGCCCGAGGCGGAATGCCCGACCGAGGGCATCGACTTCCTCGACGACCGCCTCGGCGAGGCCGGCAGCGGCGAGCCGATCAGCGACGCCGAGCGCGGCTAGCCCTCACGCGTACGCGCGCGCGTAGGACCCTGAACTTTGTGAACTTTCGTCTCGAGCCACCGGGCGCAGGCGAGCGATCGCAACGCAACCGTAGAACTGCGATGCGGCCCGGTCGCGCGCCCTAGGAGTCCGAGCACCAGTCGAGGTCGCTGCCGGGCTTCCGCGCGACGCCGGCGTCGACCATCGCCGCGCCGACGTCCTTGCCGTCGACCAGCACCCGGGTGCGGACCACCCCGTCGCCCACGCTGACGTTGCCGCCGGTGGTCACCTTGCCGCTGTTGAGCAGCGTGGTCAGCTTGTCGATCGCCTGGGCGCCGCGCTCGGCTTCGGCGTCGCAATGGGGGGACTGGACGTCGGGCGCTTCCATTCCGGCGATGCGCACGGTCGATCCGGCGATGCGGATCGTGTCGCCGTCGACGACGCAATTGGGCCCGCCCTCGCAGGCGCCGAACCGGGTCAGGCTGACCGAGGCGGCCGCCGCGTCGTCGTGGCCGGTGATGACGCTGAAGCTGACCGTCAGCGTGGCGATGACGACGCCGAACAGGGCAACGCCGAACACGCCGAGCCACATCTCGCGCTCGCGGGACATGACCTCGACCTTCTTCGGGTCGGCATTGCCCGAAAGCAGCGGGTCGCGGCGGATGCGCGACGGGCGCAGCTCCACGGTTGGCCGCTTCATTTTCGCCGACTTGCTCACGCCGGCGACCATATCGGCATGGGATTACTAGCCGGTTACCTCGGCCGACCAGCGGCCCCTCGGCTCGGCGAAGCTGTCGATCGTGCGCGCCGGGCGCTCGTGCCACTGGATGTTGAACGCCCAGTAGGTGGGATAGAACTGGACCGAGCCATAGTTGAGGTTGCGGTCGATCCAGCGGGCGAGGATCCGCCAGCTGCCCTCCTCCGGGTGCATGTCGTAGAAGGCGGGAAGGACGACGCAGGCGGTCGCGCCCTTGCAGCCGTCGGCATCGCGCTGGTCCCAGATGTGCCGCGCCGCATTATATTCGTTGGAAGCGCAGGCATATTCGGACTTGCCGGCGCTGCGCATCTCCCAGCCGAGGCGGTTGACCTCGGGGCTCCTGTAGGCGGAACGGACGCGAAGCGGTCCCCAGCGCTCCTGCAGCGGCTCGAGCAGCTCGTCGGACAGGCGGGTGCCGACCTCGATCGCAAGGTCGGGATCGTCCGGCGCGTTCAGCAGCCCGTGCACCTGCGCGATCTCGGAATGCAGCATGTCCCTCATGAAGAAGGTCTTGCTGAGCCGCACCCGGCCGAGCTCGGTCAGGGTGGCGACGCTGGTCGGTTTCCTGCGCATCTTCGGCCTCCTGCTTGCGCCACGCGGCTACTGCTTTACTTGGGCGCTTGCCATGGCCGACCTTACGCCCGTCATCGAGACGATGGAGAACCGCTGGATGCGCGCCTGGGTCAACGCCGACGCCAAGGCGCTTCGGAGCCTGACCGCGAAGAACTTCATCCTGCTCACCGCGTCGCAGCCGCCGGCGATCCTCGACCGCCGCAGCTGGGTCGAGGCCGCGGTCGAACGCTACCTCTGCTCGTCCTACAGCTTCGGCGACATCTATGTCCGCGACTGGGGCCAGACGGCGCTCTTCGCCGCCTCGCTCGAGCTCAAGGCGACGATGGACGGACACGACTGGTCCGGGCGCTTCTGGGTCACCGACATCTGGCGCCGGGGCCGGGTCAAACGCGGGTGGAAGCTCGCCCACCGCACGGTCAGCCGGGCCGACGACAACCCCAAGCTCCGGCCGGCGATCAAGTCGCTCCAGCTCTGGAAGTAGGTTCGGCCCCTCAGCCTTCGCGCTTCAGCATGAAGCCACGCGCCGAGAACCATTCGTTGGCCTTCTCGCTGAACAGGAAGATCGAGACGACGACGAGGATCACGAGGCTGAGCACCAACGCCGCCTTCATCGGCGAGATGAAGAAGCCCGCGATGAGCCCGATGATGCCCCAGACGACGTACAGCACCCGCGACCACGGCTGCCCCTTCAGGATGCCGTAGGCGACGATGAGATTGATGATCACTCCGAGCACCGTCCACGCCTGCTGGTAGACCAGCGGAATGTGCATTTCCCGGACGGCCTTCATCATCGCCGGGTTCGACTGCATGGTGAACGTGCCGACGAGCGCCAGCAGCGAAAGCGCGATCAGCAGCCAGGCAATGATCGTCAGTGACAGCGGACGCTTTTCCATTGAAATCCCCCTCCCCCGGAACAGCCGTAAGCTATCGCCTTGGCCGCCGCTGGCAAGCCTTGAACACAAGGCGGCCGAGCCTAAGTCGGAGCCGGCGTCGTCCAGCCGACATTGAAGGAGACTTTCAGAGATGGTCGAAGCACCGCGGCTCAAGATGAGCAACTTGTCGCCCGAGGCCTACCAGCACCTGATGCAGCTCGAGACCCTGATCGCCCGCCACGTCGAGCCGACGCTCTATCATTTGATCAAGATGCGAGCCTCGCAGATCAACGGCTGCGCCTTCTGCCTGCACATGCACACCGACCAGGCGCTTCGCCACGGCGAGACGCCGCAGCGGCTGACGGCGCTCGACGCCTGGGAAGAGTCGCCGCTCTTCTCCGACAAGGAGCGCGCGGCGCTGGCCTGGACCGAGGAAGTGACGCTGATCGCCGACAGCGGCGCGAGCAAGCCCGCCTTTGATGCGCTGAAGGCGCATTTCAGCGACGAGGGGATCGGCTGGCTGGTCCTCGCGGTGGTCCAGATCAACAGCTGGAACCGGCTCGCGATCTCGACCCGGTCGCAATATGATCCGAAGATGTTCGGCCAGCAGGCGCAGGCCGAGAAAACGCCGGAGCCCGCCTAGGCCTTGCGGCTGCGGCGGCTAGGTGCGCGCCGCGACTTCGACAGCAGCTCCGCCTCGCTCTTGCGGCGGATGCGCTCGGTGACCTCGCCGGTGTTGTCGGCGCCGGCGGCGTGGCAGCGGACGTGGCACAGGCACAGGGCGTCGATCGATCGCGGATCGCCGCTCAGGTTCGGCCCGACCTCTTCGACGGTCGGCCCCTTATCGTGGCCGCGCGGCATGTCGAAGCGGATCGGGCGGCGGCAGCGGCGGCAATTCTCGCCGTCGCGGTGGCGCAGCGCGGCGACGCGCTGCTGCTCGACCTTGTCCCGGCGGATCGCCCAGGGGCTGACATATCTGGCAATGAAGCTGCGAGTCATGTCCACTGCATAACCGTCCAGCCTCAACAGAGAATTACGTCGCGAAATAATCCTGTGGATTGCGCGAGATAGCTGCCGCCTATTTGTTGCCGGCGGTGATTCCGACGGTGATCCCGCCCTTCTTCTGCTGCGCCTTGGCCTTGGCTTCCTCGTAGGCGCGATACTGGTCGGGGCGGGTGCGGAACGCCTCGCGCCAGTCGTCGCCCCGCGCCGCGAGCTCGACCGCCTCGATCGCCTTCAGCGCCATGCCGACGAGGGGGATGGTGCCGCCGCCGCAGTTCGGTCCGACGCAGGCCTGGTCGGCCGAAGCGTCGAGCGGAGGCTTGGGCGGCGGCGCCTCGGCTGCCCGGGTGGCGGCCAGCACGCCGGGGTCGATCCTGTAGGGTTGCTGCGAGCGTCCGCAGACGACCACTTCCGCGGGGTCATCGGGCTTGCACGCGCCGCCCGGCTTCGCCTTCACCAGCGCATCGCCGAGCGACGGCGCCGCGGGCGAAGTGCCTTGCTGCGCATCGGCGGAGCTGGCCGCGACAAGCAGCGACAGAGCAAGGGCGAGCTTTGCCATCGCGACCTCTTCTAGCGGCAGCCGCAGCTTAGCAAAGCCCGACCCCGCCTTGCGACCTTTCGGCCGGTGGGGCGTTTCGGCAGCGTCACAGGACGGAGCAGCGACATGGATCTTAGGTTGCTCGCCGCGGCGACGATCGCCGCTTTCGGTTTTGCCGTCACTCCGGCAAATGCGCTCCCGGCAAACACCACCATGTTCCCGCAGGCCAGGGCGCCTCAGTTCTCGAGCGTTCCGCCGAGCGGCTTCGACGCGTGCCGGACCGGCGACCGCCATCATCGCCACCGCGACGGCGGTTTCGCCTGCGGCGCGTTCGGCGGCTGGGTCTATGCCGACGGGAACTGGGCTCGGTACAACAACCGAAGCTGGGATTCCGACAGCTTCAACGACTGGTGGCACGACCGGCCGGACCGCGCCTTTCCGCGCTGGGTCCAGGAGCAGCGGGCGCAGGGGACCTGTGATCCGGACCGGATGTGGTGGTCGGGCAGCGGCTGGCACTGCTGAGCTGCCACGAAAGCACCGCCAAAGCGAGTTCGGAATGAGCTAATTGCCGGCCGGCTGCGGCGGGTCCGGCTGCGCTGCTGGAGCCTGCGGCTGCGACTGCGCCGCTTTCGCCTTGAGCTTGGCCGCGGCCTTCTCCGCCTCCTCCGCCTCGCGGCGCGCCTTGGCCATCTGGTAGAGCTGATATTCGTCGGGGTGCGGGTCCGTCAGGAACATGCTGCCGATTTCCTGGCCCGTCGCCACGCGTTTCGCCATCTCGGCAGCGGTCGCGACCGCTGCGAGCAGGTTGATGCCGGCATTCATGCACGGCGCCGGACCGACGGTGGCGCAGTCCGGGCGAGGGCCTTCGGTCGCCTGCCGCACGGGCCGGCCACCGCTGCGCGCCTGCCTCTTCGCCTCCATCACGTCCGGATTGAGCCGATAGCCCTGCGGCCGCTGGGTACAGATGACGATCGTCGTGCTGTCGGCGGTCTGCCGAGGGCATTCGTCGGCAGGGCGGGCCGGCGGACTTGCGGCGGCCGCCGGCGCAGCCTCGGTCGTCTGGGCGAGAAGCGCGAGCACGACGGGGAGTAGAACCGGCATCGGTTCACCCTCGGTCCGGCGAGCTTGCGGCGGAATGAACGATGCTAATGATGGAACTCGCGCTTGGCTTCCTGGAACCAGCCCTTCGCAGCGACGCCCTGCTCCTTCGGAGGCGCAGCCGCAGCCTTGATCTGCGGCTGGGTGCCAGGAAAGGCCGTGATCATGATGCCCACGGCCAGGACCGCAAGGAGTGCGAACAGGGCAAGGAAAGGCACGGTCGAGAGCAGGAGCGCCGGCGCTTCCGGCTCGGTCCGTGCCCGCCGCGCCTTGCGCCGCCGGAACGTGCGCTTGCGCGCCATCGCGCCGAGATAATCCTCGGGACGAGTCCACCGACCCGCCGGCGACTCCGTCACGCCATCGCGCTTCATGGAATGAAGGTGCGCGTTTTCCCGTCTATTCTCAACAACCTCGTAGCGGCCGAGCGCTTATTTCCTGCGGGGCACCGTAAGCGTGGCGAGCGTCTCGTCGCCGCACTTCACGGTGACGGTGCTCACCGCGCTGCTGTTGGGGATGGTCTCGCTGACGTCCCACCAGTCGCCCGGTGCCGCGTAGCCGGTGTCGTTCGGCCCGATCGTCGGCGCGACCACGGCAGTGTCACCGTTCACGGTGGCCGGCGAGAGCAACGCCTTGTAGCGCGAGTCCTGCCGGTACGCCTTGCCGCTGACGACGACATTGCCGCTCTTGTCGACGCTCGCCTTCCAGCCCTTGGTCTCCGCATCCTTGAAGAAGCAATAGGCCGGCTTCGGCTTTTCGGCCGCAGCGCTGTTTGCCGCGGCATTGTTCGCCGCGGCATCGTTGCCGCCGGACCGGCCGCAGCCCGCAAGAACGACCGCAGCGCCGATCAAGATGAGAGATTTGCGCATCTTTCCCTCCCGTTCGCCCGCATTGGAGCGAAAGGGAGCGGAAGGATCAAGTCACTGATGCGTGGCGTCGAGCGGCTCGCCGCCCTCTTCCTGCTCGAACAGGTCGGCGACAACGTCGCCGCGGGCGGTCAGGCGAACGCGGTCGCCTTCGACCTCGGCGACCAGTCCCTTGGGGATGAAATGATGGTGCTGCTCATGGCCCATACCGCTGTCGGCGCGGATCAGCTTGATCCGGTTGCCTTCAACGCGGTCGACGGTGCCGATGTGGGCGCCGTCGGCGCCGATGACTTCCATATGCTCGCGAATGTTTTCGAAGCCGCTCATGGGTTGCAAGCCTCCTTTGCTCTCATCCCCCAACGCTTCGCTCGCCGCGTGGATGCACCCGGCAGCGCCCAACTACGCCTGTTTGCGGCACGAGTCATCCTGACACGCGGCTTGTGAGGCTTCCGAACCGCGCTTAAGTCGCCGCTATGGCCGATGTCCGCTCACCTACGCTTCCGGACGCGAATACCGCTCCCGAAGCGCCCCCCTCGCCCACTCACGTCACCATCCGTCGCGAGGATTACCGCCCGCCGAACTGGCTCGTTCCCGACGTCGAGCTGAGGTTCACCCTCGGGATCGAGAAGACGCGGGTCCAAGCCAGGCTGTTCGTCGAGCGGAATCCCGACGCGGGCGAGATGACGAATGTCCTCCGCCTCAACGGCGACGAGCTGACGCCGATGGGCGTTTGGATCGACGGCAAGCCGGCAAGCGCCTGGACCATGGACGGCGGCGACTTGCTGGTCGAGCTCCCGGGCGACCGCCACGAAGTCGGCATCGACACCGAAATCAGCCCTGCCGCGAACAGCAAGCTGATGGGCCTTTATGCTTCGAACGGCATGCTCTGCACGCAGTGCGAGGCCGAGGGGTTCCGGCGCATCACTTTCTTCCCCGACCGACCCGATGTGCTGAGCAAGTACCGAGTCCGGATGGAGGGCGATGCCGAGCGCTTCCCGGTGCTCCTGTCCAACGGCAACCGCGTTGCTTCGGGACAAGGCGAGAACGGAGCGCATTGGGCCGAGTGGGAGGATCCGTTTCCGAAGCCCTGCTATTTGTTCGCGCTGGTCGCGGGCGACCTCAAGGCCAACCGCGACAGCTTCACGACGATGAGCGGACGAAAGGTCGATCTCGCCATCTGGGTGCGGGAAGCGGACCTGCCGAAGACGGATCACGCGATGAACAGCCTGAAGCTGGCGATGGCGTGGGACGAGAAGGTCTACGGCCGGGAGTATGACCTCGACCAGTTCAACATCGTCGCGGTCAGCGACTTCAACATGGGGGCGATGGAGAACAAGAGCCTCAACATCTTCAACTCGGCCTATGTGCTCGCCGACCAGGAAACCGCGACCGACGCGGACTTCGACAATATCGCCCGCGTCGTCGCCCACGAATATTTCCACAACTGGTCCGGCGACCGCGTCACTTGCCGCGACTGGTTCCAGCTGAGCCTGAAGGAAGGCTTCACGGTTTTCCGCGACCAGAGCTTCTCGGCCGATGTCGGAAGCCCGTCGGTCAAGCGCATCGAGGACGTGCGCGTGCTTCGCGCCGTGCAGTTCCCCGAGGACCAGGGCCCGCTCGCCCACCCGGTGCGGCCGGACAGCTATATCGAGATCTCGAACTTCTACACGGCGACCGTCTACAACAAGGGCGCCGAGGTCATCCGCATGTTCCACACCTTGCTGGGGCCGGACAAGTTCCGTGCCGGCACCGATCTCTATTTCGACCGCAATGACGGCAAGGCGGCGACCTGCGACGATTTCGTCGCGGCGCTGCAGGATGCGAGCGGCGTCGACCTCGAGCCGTTCAAGATCTGGTACAGCCAGGCCGGCACGCCGAAGGTGCGCGCGCGGCTGGAGCACGACGTCGAGGCGAAGACGGCCACGCTGCACCTTGAGCAGCACGTCGCGCCTACGCCCGGTCAACCGGTCAAGCAGCCGATGCCGATCCCGCTCCGGACCGCGCTGATCGGCGCCCGGAGCGGCGAGGAAATCTGCCCCGAGCGGCTGATCCTGCTCGACCAGCCGCGCCAGAGCTTCACGTTCGAGAACGTCACGGAACCGCCGCTGCTGTCGATCAACCGGAATTTCTCGGCACCGATCATGGTCGAGGCGGAGCGGCCGTCGGAGGATCTCGAGCGCCTCGCCCAGGCGGACACGGATCCGTTCGCGCGCTACGAAGCGATGCAGGAGCTCATGATGCGCTCGCTGCTCGCGGGGGCGCGCGGCGAGGACATGGACTCAGAGCCGGTGATCCGCGCGATCGCTGCGACGCTTCGCTCGAACTCGCTCGATGCGGCGTTCAAGGCCGAAGGCATCCTGCTGCCGAGCGAGAGCCTGATCGCCGACCGTCTCGACGTCGTCGACCCCGGCGCGATCCACGAGGCGCGCGAGCGGCTGCGGAGCGCCATCGGGCGAACGCTCCACGACGATCTGCTGGCGGCGCACCGCACCGACGGCGCTTCGGGTGGCGACCTCAGCCCGCGGGCCAAGGGCGTCCGGCGCCTCCGCACCGTGGCGCTGGGGTTCATCTCGGCCGCGCAGGAGGCCGAAGCGGCGGCGCTTGCGAAGGCGCAGTTCGACGCGGCGGACAATATGACCGACCGCCAGGGCGCTCTGGGCGTGCTGGTCTCGACCGAGACTCCGGAGCGGACGCAGGCGCTCGAAGCCTTCTACCAGCGCTTCCACGACGATCCGCTGGTGCTCGACAAATGGTTCGCGCTGCAGGCCTCCGCGCAGCGGGAGGATACCGTCGACCAGGTGCTGAAGCTGGCGACCCACCCCGATTTCGTCATGACCAATCCGAACCGGCTGCGCTCGCTCGCGGGCGTGTTCGGCGCCAACCACTGGGCATTCCATTCGCCCGACGGGCGCGGCTATGCCTTCCTCGCCGACATGATCATCGCGGCCGACAAGCTCAACCCGCAGGTGGCCGCGCGGCTGGTCCCGCCGTTCGGCCGCTGGCGGCGGTTCGAGCCGAAGCGCGCCGCGATGATGCGCCAGGCGCTCGAGCGGATCGCCGCAACGCCTGGATTGTCCAAGGACGTGTACGAGCAGGTGACGAAGAGCCTGGCCTAGCCGGGCTGCCCGCCGATCCACTGCGCGACTTGCTGCGCGACCTGGTTGGCGGCGCTGTTCAGCGCCGGGCCGACGCTTGCGCCGGTTCCGTCTGCCGGCGCCGTGGCGGTGAAGCGGCGGGTCTGCACCTGAGAGCCGCCGTTCGTCGCCAGCGACGCGTCATAGACCACGACGACCTGGCGCGTGGCCGCGTCATAGCCGAAGCGCTGGAGCTGGCCGTGGAGGATGATTCCGGGATCGAGACCCGACTGGCTCGGGTCGAGCACGACCCGGTTCGTCGTGCGGCGAACGGTCTCCTCGAGCAGCCCCTGGAACAGCCGGTCCGGCGTGTCGGCCCACTGCAGGTTCGTCACATATTGAACGTCCGTCGGCGTGATCTGCACCGGGACCCGTACTTCCCTCAGCTCCTTGGGGACGACCGGAACTTCGATCGTGACCGCCTGGCCGGCGCTGGCGGTGCGGGCGATCGGGCCCGGATCGGGCGCCTCTGGAGTCAGGGTAGCGAGGGTGACCGGCGGCTTGCCGCCGCCGCCGAGCATCCCGCCGAGCGAGCAGGCGCCGAGCGCGCCGGCCAAGGCGACCGAAGCGAGAGTCCTGGTAAGCAGCCTCATTTGGATTTCCCTGGCTTGTAGTCGGGCAGCTTCTCAGGGCCGAGCGCGCCGCCGATGCCCTGCTGGTTGATGCGGTTGGAAACCTGCTCGAGCGACTGCGACAGGTTGCGCAGGTCGTGCACGAGCCTGTTCGCCTCGGGCAGGGTCGACTTGCTGAAGGTCTGCACGCCGGGGCGCGCGTCGCCGATCATCGCGTCGAGATTGTCCGCGGCCTGGCGCGCCGAGACGATCGCCTTGTTGAGGTTCTCGACCGCCTGGCGGCCCTGGCCGTTCACCAGATCGTTGGTGTTGTGCGAGAGGATCGCGATGTTGTTCGCGGCGATGCCCGCATTGCGCGCGGCGATCCGCACGTCACCGATGGCGTCGGCCATCTCCGGCGCGCGCTGGCGAAGCACGCCGGTGGTCGCGTCGATATTCTCGAGAATATCGGAAATGGCATTCTGGTTCTTGTCGCTGAGAAGCTCGGTCAGGCGCTCGGTCAGCGTCTGGATGCGGGCAAGCAGCTCCGGCGCGCTATTGAGCAGGGCGCTGAGCCCGCTCGAGCTCGCCGGGATCACCGGGCAGCCCTGCGGCCCCATCTGGGTGATCGGCGGACGGCCCCGCTGTGCGCCGTTGAGCTGGATCTCGTTGGCGCCGGCGAGGCTGACGCTGTGGATTTCCGCCGTCGTTCCTTCGAGCACCGGCGTTTGCGGGTCGACGCTGATCCGCACCCAGACGAACTCCGGCCGGTTGGGAAGCAGCGAGACCTTGTCGACCTGCCCGACATGGACGCCGGAGAAGCTGACGTTCGAGCCCTTGTCGATGCCGCCGACGGCCGGGAAGTAGACGTCGTAGCATTTCTTCGTGTTGCCCGAGAGGCCGGCAAGCCAGACGATGAACAGCAAGGTGCCGATCAGGAGCGCGACGGTAACGGCGCCGACCATCACATAGTTCGAGCGGGTTTCCATCAGGCCCCCATTCCCATCAGGCTACCACCTCATGCTCGTAGCTGGCAGCAGCAGCGCGCCCCCGCGGCCCGTTGAAATACTCTTGTATCCAAGGATGATCCAAAGCCAAGAGTTGCGGTATCGTTCCCACCGCCACGACCCGCTTGTCGGCGAGCACCGCGATGCGGTCGCAGATCGCGTGGAGCGTGTCGAGGTCGTGCGTGATCAGGAAGACGGTAAGGTCGAGCCGCTTCTGCAGCGAGCGAATGAGTTCGTCGAAGGCGGCGGCGGCGATCGGGTCGAGGCCCGCCGTGGGCTCATCGAGGAAGAGCAGCTCAGGGTCGAGCGCGAGCGCTCGCGCAAGGCCCGCGCGCTTGACCATTCCGCCCGAAAGCTCCGAGGGGAATTTCGGCCCGGCGTCGGGCGGCAGGCCGCCCATCGCGATCTTGTACGAGGCGATCTCGTCGAGCAGCGGCGGCTTCAGATAGGGGAAATATTCGCGGATCGGCACCTCGACATTCTCCGCGACGGTGAGCGTCGAGAAGAGGGCGCCGTTCTGGAAGAGGATGCCCCAGCGGCGGCGGATGTTCTTGGCCTCATCCTCGTCGCGGCCGATCATGTTCTCCCCGAGGACCTCGATCTCGCCGGCGCTCGGGGTCTGCAGCCCGATGATCGAGCGCAGGAGGACCGACTTGCCGGTGCCGGACCCGCCGACGACGCCGAGGATCTCGCCGCGGCAGACGGTGAGGTCGAGATTTTCGTGGATCACCTGCTCGCCGAAGCTGTTGCGAAGGCCGCGCACGGTGATGACCGGCTGGCAGCCCTTCGGCGGAACGGATGGATCGAGCTCCTTCGGGACCTGGGTCATACCCACCCGATCGAGCTGAAGAAGACGGCGAACACGGCATCGAGCACGATGACGAGGAAGATCGACTGGACGACGGCAGTCGTGGTTCGCGAGCCGACCTCCTCGCTGTTCCCTTCGACCAGCATGCCCTGGAAGCATCCGGCAAGGGCGATGATGAAGCCGAACACCGGGGCCTTGATGAGGCCGACCCAAAGGTCGGTGATCGGCGTCACTTCGTGAAGCCGCTGGATATAGGTGATCGGCGGGATCTCGAGGGAGAACCAGACGAACACGCCGCCGCCGAGCAGCGCCAGCAACATCGCCCAGAAGGACAGCAGCGGCATCATCACGACTGCGGATATGATGCGCGGGATGACGAGCGCCTCCACCGGCGAGACGCCGATCGTCCGCATTGCGTCGATTTCCTCGGTGATCTTCATCGTGCCGAGCTGCGCCGCGAAGGAGGAGCCGGAACGGCCCGCGACCATGATCGCCGTCATCAGCGTGCCGAGCTCGCGGACGGTGATCCGGCCGATCAGGTTGATGGTGTAAATCTGGGCACCGAACTGCGCGAGCTGCACCGAGCCCTGCTGGGCGATGACGATTCCGATCAGGAAGCTCATCAGGCCGATGATGCCGAGCGCACGGACGCCGACCACGTCGAAGCGCTGCACGACGGCGTTGACGCGGAAGCGGCGCGGGCGCCGGATCACGTTCGCAAAGCCGATCAGCGTCGCGCCGAAGAAGCCGAGCAGGCCCAGCAAAGTGACCCCGGTCTCGGCGACCCACTCGCCCAGCTCGCGAAGCACGCGCTGGAACCCTCCGACCTCGTCGGGAACCACCCGCGTCGGAACGTCGAATTCCTGGACCTGCTTCAGCAGGCTGACCTCGTCGCGGCTGGCGCCGATCACCTTCGCCCCGCGATCGCGGACGGTGCGGTACACGATCCAGGCGCCGACCGTGTCCATGCGGTTGATCTCGGACAGGTCGATGGTGAGCGGATCGGGAAGCGCGTCGATCTCGCGCTGCGTCGTCGCCGCGCGCGTGATCGTCAGCGCGCCTGCGACCCGGTAAACCGAGCCGTGCGGGTCGTCCCCCTCTTGCCCGTCGAGATCGGCCATGTGCGGGCGATTGATGCGCGAATAACGGTGGAACGGCAAGACGCATCAAAAGCGCCCCTTTCCTGCCGTTCCGGCCGTCTTTATGCCGCCCGCATGGCGAGCGAGCCTCCCCTGCTGTTTGTCCCCGTCGGCCATAACGCCGCCCGCCCGTTCGGAATGGACGCGCGCGAGCGCGCCTGCCGCCTCGCGACCAACGCCGGCCTCGAGTGCAGGGATGCGCCGGAGCCGGGCCGGCCGGTGCTGCTCGCGAGCCTCGGCTACGCCTGGGACCCGGCATGGCTGAAGGCGATGCGAACGCGTCCGGGGACCATGCTGACGCTCGGCGGCGCCCCTGTCATGGCGCATGTGCCGGACGGGAATACCGCCGCAGCCGCCGGCGCGCTCGAGAGTGGAAAGCCGGCCAAAGGGTACGAGCTGCTGCCTGCGGAAACGGCGGAGCTCAGCTATGCCGAGCTCAGGAAGCGCGAGCGGCCGTTTGTCGTAGCGCTCGATCCCGACGATCCGGAGCCCGCCGAGCGCGCCGCCTATGACGCGGCCTACAAGGGCGTCACCGACGCGCTCACGCTCTACCTGTGGCGCCGGCCGGCTTTCTACCTGACGCGCTGGGCGGCCCGCGCGGGCCTCACGCCGAATACGGTAACGCTCGTCGGCGCGATACTTTGCCTCCTCGCCTTCGTGCTGTTCTGGCGCGGGCAATATTGGGCCGGCGTCCTGTCCGGCTTCGTCTTCATGGTGCTGGACACCGTCGACGGAAAGCTCGCGCGCGTGACCGGCGCCTCGTCCAAGTGGGGCGAGGTGTTCGACCATGGCATCGACCTCGTCCACCCGCCCTTCTGGTACTGGGCGTGGGAGCATGGCCTCGCGGCCTATGGAAGACCCCTGGAGCCGGTGTTCGCGACGATGGTGCTTTGGGCGATCATCGGCGGCTATGTCGCGCAGCGGATCATCGAAGGCATCTTCATCAAGCGGCTGAAGATGGAAATCCATGTCTGGCGCCCGATCGACAGCAAGTTCCGGCTGATCACGGCGCGGCGCAATCCCAACATGGTCATCCTCGTCGCCGCGCTGCTGTTCGCCCGGCCCGATGTGGGACTGGAGCTCGTCGCCTGGTGGACGATCGCGAGCCTGATCTTCCACGCGGTGCGCCTCGCGCAGGCCAGCGAGCGTGCAGCGCGCGGGGAGCGGCTCGCCTCCTGGCTCGAAGCATGAGCTGGACCGCGGTCGTGCTCGCCGGTTCGCGGCCGGGGCGCGACGCGTTCGCACAGCAGTTCGGGACCGACCTCAAGCCGCTGATCCCGATCGCGGGCGAGCCGATGGTCCGAAGGCCCGTTCGGGCGCTGCTCGACACGAAAGCGATCGGCAGCATCCTCGTCCTCGGCCAGGCGCCGGACCGGATCGGCGCGGTCTTGCCGAAGAGCCGCCGCATCAAGGTCGACTATTCGCAGCGCACGATCGCCGAGACGATCGAAAATCTGATCCTGAAGCGGGTCGCCGACTTTCCGATCCTGGTCACCACGGGCGACCATGCGCTGCTGGACGAGCAGATGGTGAGCGAGTTCATCGGGCAAGCCGCGGGCGCAGATATCGCCATCGGCGTCGTCGAGCGCCGGTCGCTGCTGGCGCGGCTGCCGCAATCGAAGCGCACCTGGGTGGCGTTTCGCGGCGGCGCCTATTCGGGAGCGAACCTGTTTGCCTTCGGCTCGATCAAGGCGCTTGCCGCAATCGAGCAATGGCGGTCGGTCGAACAGGACCGCAAGAAGGGCTGGCGCGTCCTTGCCGCGCTAGGGCCTGCCTTGTTGCTTGGAGCGCTGCTCCGGCTGCGGACCATCGACCAGTCCGTCACTGCAATGGCTCGGCGGCTCGGCATGAGCGCCCGGGTGGTGGTGCTCAGCAATCCGCTCGCGGCCGTCGATGTCGACAAGCCGGTCGACCATGCCATCGTCGAAGCGATTCTCGCCGGCAAAGCATGAGCGAGCTGGCCGTTTACGACATGGACCGGACCGTCACGAGGCGGCCGACCTACACGTCCTTCCTGCTCCACTGCGCCGCCCGCCGCGCGCCCTGGCGGCTGCTGCTGCTTCCGCTCGTGCTGCTGTCGATGATTGCCTATGCGCTGCGCCTCATCGATCGCGGGCGCCTGAAGGAGATCAATCACCGCCTTCTTCTCGGCGGCCGCATTCACCCCCGCGAGCTGAAGCCGCTGGTCGACAGCTTCGCCGACGCGCAGGTGGCGACGAACGTCCGTCCGGGAGCCCGCAAGGCGATCGCGCGCGACAAGGCGGAAGGGCGCCGCGTGGTGCTCGCGACCGCATCGTACCGCCTCTACGCCGATGCGATTGCGGAGCGGCTTGGCTTCGACGACGTGATCGGGACGGGGTCGGTCATCGGCCTCGACGATCGCGTCCACGCAAGGATTGCCGGTGAAAACTGTTATGGTCCGGCAAAGATGCGGATGATTGCCGACTGGGTCGATGCGTCCGGCCTCAAAGGCGCGCACGGGCACGTCCGCTTTTATTCGGACCATGTCTCCGACCAGCCGGCTTTCGAATGGGCGGACGAGCCGGTGGCGGTGAATCCCCACGGCAAGCTCCGCCGCCTCGCGGAGGAGCACGGCTGGGCGATCGAGGACTGGGGCTAGACGGCCTCCAGCGCGTTGGCGAAATCGGCGATGAGGTCGTCGGGATCCTCGACCCCGATCGAAATACGGACAAGGTTCGGAGTGATGCCGAGCTGCTCCTTGCGCTCATCGGGGACCGACAAATGCGTCATTGCGGCGGGCGCGCTGGCGAGCGTCTCGGTGCCCCCCAGGCTGACCGCGAGATGCGCGATCCGCAACGCGTCGAGGAAGGCGAACGCCTCCTTCTCGCCGCCCTTGAGGTAGAGCGAGAAGGTCGAGCCCGCGCCGGTGCAATGACGGCGGAAGATGTCCGCCTGGCGCGAACCTTCCTCGAGGAAGCCGAGATAACCGACCTTCTCCACCTTGGGGTGATCGCGCAGGAATTCACACACGCGTTCGGCATTCTGCCCGGCGCGGTCCATCCTGAGCTCCAGCGTTTCAAGGCTGCGGAGAAGCATCCAGGCGGTGTTCGGGTCGCAGATCGTGCCGATCGTGTTGCGCATCATCCGCACCGCGTCGATCAGCTTCTGCCTGCCGACCAGGCCGCCCGCGACGAGGTCGCTATGGCCGCCGGCATATTTGGTCAGGCTGTAGATGGTGAGGTCCGCGCCCTGCGCGAGGGGCTTCGCCCAGAGCGGCCCAAGGAAGGTGTTGTCGATGGCGATGGGCGGCCGCTCGCTCTCACCGAAGGCAGCGTCGCGGGCCGCGCGGACGGCCTCCACGTCGACCAGTTGGTTGGTCGGGTTGGCGGGGCTCTCCAGATAGATCAGAGCGACGCGGCCCTTGGCCTTGGCGCGGGCGAGCACGTCGTCGATCTCCTCGCGGGTCGCCCCCGACGGGAAGTCGAGCCACGAGACACCGAACTGGCCGAGGATCTTGGCGATGAGCGTCTCGGTCGCCGCATAGAGCGGGCCCGACTGGACGATCACGTCGCCGGGGCGGACGAAGGTCAGGAGCAGCGTCGCGATGGCCGACATGCCGCTCGAGAAAGCCAGCGCGTCGTCCGCCTCTTCCCAGATGCTGAGCCGGTCCTCCAGGATTTCCTGGTTCGGTCCGTTGAAGCGCGAATAGATGAGGCCCTCAGCCCCGCCCGGCCGCTTGCCGGTGACGCCCTCGAAGAAGCGCTTTCCCGCGGCCGCATTCTCAAAGACGAAGGTCGAAGTGAGGAAGATCGGCGGCTTCAACGAGCCTTCGCTGAGTTCCGGGTCGAAGCCGTAGCCCATCATCAGCGTCGAGGGCTTGAGCTTGTGATTGCCGATGGTGGTGGGCGACGGCTTGGGCGGACGGTGCGCCGGCGTTCCGCTGATCTCGTTTTCGTTCTCGTCGGGCAAATCAGGTCTCCTCTTGCGAGTCTCCCTAATCACAGCCCGGCGGCGCGGCTAGGCCGCGCCTCGCCGAAGGTCAAATCGCTCCTAGCCGAGATGCGCGGAAATGCTGCCGTAACTCGTCGTCCAGCGCGACTGAACCTTGTCGCCGAGATTCACGTAAGCCGAAAGCGCAGCGACCGAGATGAGCATCGCGACGAGCGCATATTCGATCGTGCCGACGCCGCTCTCGTTCCGCAGCAGCTTGCCCAAAATCGTCATTGCCGAAGCTCCAGTTCGTTTCGGCAGGCCAATTGAGCCAGCGAGCGGCTGGAAGCGACAGCCGAGTCCGAAATGTTCCGGAATGGAACAGCTGGCGGAGCTAGCCGGCGATGGCGATGGCGCTCAGCTGGCGGCCGTAATCGGCCTCGCCGCGGTGGGTTGAGCGCCGGAAGCTGAAGAAGCGGTCCGGATCGGAATAGGTGTCGAGGTTGAGCGCTTCGACTTCGCCGATGCCCGCCGCAATCAGGCGGTGGACGACATAGGCTTCGAGATCGAAGTGCGGCTTCCCCGCGGGCCCGGGCACGAAGAAGCGGGCGTTGTCCGCATCGTCCTGAAGGAAGCATGCGCGGAAGGTCTCGTCGACCTCGTAGGAGGGCTGGCCGATGCAGGGGCCGACCGCGGCGTGGATGTCGTCGCGCCTCGCTCCGAGCCGCTCCATCGCGGCAATCGTGGAGTCCGTGACGCCGGCGAGCGCTCCCCGCCAGCC
Organism: Bacillota bacterium; assembly: GCA_050261135.1. GTDB lineage: Bacteria > Pseudomonadota > Alphaproteobacteria > Sphingomonadales > Sphingomonadaceae > Sphingomicrobium. Next base: position 181,432 of record JBLNCZ010000009.1, on the reverse strand, counting down.
GGCGTGCGCGGCGCCGACCACGGCAGCGCGATGATCGGAGAAGAGGACGGGCGCGCAGTCGGCTGTGAGGATGCCGAGCAGCAGGTTCGGACAGTCGGTGACCATCGCATCGGCGCGGGGCCGCTGATCCTGGGCCCAGGGCCGCTGCGCGTGACCGACTTCGGCCGAATGGACCTGATGTACGGTGACCAGCTCTGCATCGGGAAGGATGGCAGCAATCGCGCGCCGGCGGTTCTCGTCGATCGCGCCACGGTCGTCTTTGCTCCCATAGCCGACGTTGAGGCCGGCAAGCTCCCCCGTCGAGACGCCGCGGCGGCGCCCGAGAAAGCCGTGCGGGAAGCCGCCGAGCGAGACCGCGCGGATGACTTCGACCTTCTCGTCGGCCCCTCTCACAGGCGCTTCCGCATGATGATGTCCTCGTCGGCGTGGCTTCCGACCATGAAGTCGTAGCGGCCGACCGCCTCGAATCCATAGCGGTCGTAAAACCGGCGAGCCCGGTGGTTCTCGGTGAACACGGTGAGGTAGAGCTCTTCCGCCCCGCGCCGCCTCGCTTCTTCGATCGCCCAGTCCATCAGCGCATGGGCGATTCCCATGCCGTGATAGCCCGTCACGATGTAGAGCTGCCGCAGCTCGAGAGGGGCAGCGGTGGTTTCGACCGGCAGCGCCGGCGGGCCGAGCTTCACATAGCCGACGAGTCGGCCGTCCGCCTCTGCAACATGGAAAGCGTAGCGCTCGTCGTCATATTCGCTGCGCCACGCCTCGGCAGTGAACTTGCCGAGGAATTCGCGCAGGTCGTTGCCGTCGTAGAGATGGGCGAAGGTATCGCAGAAGCTCTCGCGGAAGACGCGGTCGATCGCGGGCAGATCCTCCGCCGTGGCGTTGCGGTGATTCATCCGAAGCCCGCCGGCGCCGGCCAGTCCGGAGAGTGGATCGCCATTGCCTTGAACAGCGAACCCATCTGATCGGCGCCCGTGAGGCGGGCAAGCGCAGCCTGGATGACCTCGACGCGCTCCGGGTTGGCGCGGGAGAGCGCCTGGGCCCGCGCCTCGATGCCGAGGCGGATCAGCCACTCGCCTTGCTTGACGACCGGCGTCACCTTCGCGCCGGCTGTGCACGCGGCTCGCGCTACGGCCTCGAAATCGACATGGGCGGTCAGATCCTGTTCGCCGGGGCTGTCGAGCACGGGCGCGAAGCGATGGCCGCGAACCGCCTGTAGCGTGTCGCCGGGCGCGCTGCGTTCGTGGCCATAGTCGATGATTATTGCGACGCCGCCCTTCGCGGAGATGCAGGTGGCAATCGCCGAGACGGCGCTTTCGCGGGCCGGCGAGCTTTCGACGATCTCGCCATCCCGGTCGAACGCCAGTCCGCCTGCCGCCATGACGATGCGCCGTTCAACCCCGCCGACGAGCTGCCGCACTGGGAGCGCATCGAGGAATTCATTGGCCGCGAGCAGCAGCGGCTTCGCAGGAAGCTGCTCGACGCCCTCGTGCCAATGTGCGCCCGGAACGGCCGAGCGCTGCGCGTCCCGGAGCACGGGGCTGGTCTCGACGAAATGGACCTCGCCGCGAAAGCCGGCCGAGCGAAGGACCCGAAGCGCATCGCTCGCCAGCGTGCCTCGGCCAGGTCCCAGCTCCGCGTAGACCGCTTCCGCCGGAGCGCCCGCGCGCTTCCAGCAGTCGGTGAGCGCCGCGCCGACCATCTCGCCGAACATCTGGCTGATCTCGGGCGCGGTGGTGAAATCGCCCCTCGCGCCCAGCGGATCGCGAGTGGAGTAATAATAAGCGTTGCAGGCTTCCATGAAGGCTTCGACGCTGAGCGGTCCTTCCGCCTGGATCCGGTCGCGGAGCGCGCGCTCGAGCGGCGTCACGCGACCGAGGCGGTTCCGGCGGTGGACTCGACCCGCACCCGGCGGTTCTTCGCCGTCCACATCAGCCATGCGCCGCCGATGATCATCGGCAGCGAGAGCCACTGGCCCATGTGGAGCCCCGTCATCTGGGCAAAGCGGACGAGCTGGCTGTCGGGCTCGCGGATGAACTCGATCCCGAAGCGGAAGATGCCATAGAAGAAGATGAAGGCGCCGACGAGCTTGCCGGGTTCGTAGCGCGACTGGGACTTCCAGAACATCCAGGCGAGAATCGCGGAGAGGACGATTCCCTCGAGGAAGGCTTCGTAGAGCTGGCTCGGATGCCGCGGCGGACCGAGGATGGGGCCGTAGGGGGTCATCTCGACGAAGCGGACGGCCCAGGGAACGTGCGTCGGCGCTCCCCACAGCTCCTGGTTCACGAAATTGGCGAGGCGGCCGAAGAACAGGCCGATCGGCGCGCAGCAGGCGACATAGTCGTGGATGCGAAGCCAGGAGAGCTTCTCCTTCCGCGCGAAATAGATGATGCCGAGCGAGGTGCCGATGACGCCGCCGTGGAACGACATGCCCCCGTCCCACAGCTTCACGATCTCGATCGGGTGCTTCAGGTACTGCCCGAGATTGTAGAAGAGCACGTAGCCGAGGCGCCCGCCGAGGATGATCCCGAGCGCGGCATAAAAGACGAGATCGTCGGCATGCCGGCGAGCGAGCGGAGCGCCCGGCTGCTTCAGCAGCTTCAGCAGGTACCAATAGCCGAGGAAGATGCCCGCCAGATAAGCAAGGCTGTACCAGCGCAGGTCGAACGCGCCGATGTGGAGCGCGACCGGCGAAAGGCCGAGGTCCGGGAAGGCGATGTACTGCGTATTGTCTGCCGCGGCTTGCAAGGACTTCCCCATGAATGTTGCGCGCCTCATAAGGCGGGTGTCACCAAAGGCAAAGGAAGTCGGACGCCACAATGCCCAGCGAGCTCGACCGCCGCTTCGACGAGGAACTCGCCCGGGTCACCGGACCCGGCGGGCGCATCGCGATCGGCAGGGATGAGCTCGGCCGCGCCATCGTCGAGAACTTGCCGGCGACGCTGCCGTCCTTCTTCCGCACCTTCTGCTCCCTGAACGCTGCAAACGGGGCCGTCGTTGCAGGCGACGAGCGCCTTTCCTTCGCCGACCTCGACGCTTTGTCCGACCGCGTAGCGCACGGCCTTGTCGCCCGCGGCATCGCCAAGGGCGACCGCATAGGGATCGCGATGCGCAACTGCCCGTCCTGGATCCTCACGTACATGGGCGTGGTGAAGGCGGGCGCGATCGCCACCTTGCTCAACGGCTGGTGGGAACCGGCCGAGATGGAGCATGCGATCACCCTCACCGATCCACGGCTGATCGTCGCCGATGGCCCACGGGCGCAGCGGATCGGCGCCAAGTGCATCGGCCGCGACATCGTCAGCCTCCCCGTCGAGCTTCCGGCGGAGCAGGCACTCGCTGAGCTTCTTGACGACGACGGCGGTGTGCTGCCCGAGGTGGCGCCGGAAGACCAGGCGACGATCCTCTTCACGTCGGGCTCGACCGGCGATGCGAAGGGCGCCGTTTCCACCCATCGGGCGACGACCACCGGCGTCTATACTTACGCGACGGGCCTGATCGTGCTGCTCGGCTTGTTGACGCAGGAGGGCCGAGCGCCGTCGTCTCCGCCGCGCACCTTGCTCAGCGTGCCGCTGTTCCACGTGACCGGCGAGGTGCCGGTCATGCTCAACAGCTTCGCCGTCGGCCGTTGCATGGTGATGATGGCGAAGTGGGATGCGGGCGAGGCGCTGAAGCTGATCGAGAAGGAGAAGATCAGCTATTTCGTCGGCGTGCCGACGATGAGCCTCGAGCTCATGACCCATCCCGACCGCCACAAATACGACCTGTCCTCGCTCACCGACATCGCCGCAGGCGGCGCTCCGCGGCCGATCAGCCATGTCGAGCGGCTGCAGAAGGAATTCCCGGCCGCGCAGCCGGCGCTCGGCTACGGGCTGACGGAAACCAACGCCGTAGGGTGCCACAATTTCTGGGGCAATTACGCCGCCAAGCCCGGCTCGACAGGCCGGGCGCACAAGCCGTTCGTCGAGCTTGCCATCCTCGGGCCGGGGGATCGGCATCTGCCGGCGGGCCAAACGGGCGAGATCGCGATCCGCACTGCCGCCAGCATCGAGGGCTACTGGCGCAACCCCGAGGCGACGGAGGATCTCTTTACCCGCGACCGGTTCGTGCGCACGGGCGACGTCGGTTACCTCGACGAGGATGGATATCTGTTCATCGTCGACCGCAAGAAGGACATCATCATCCGCGGCGGCGAGAATATCTCCGCCGCAGAGGTCGAGGCGGAATTCTACGCCTGCGACGCCGTTGCCGAGGTTGCAGTATTCGGAGCGCCGGACGAGCGCCTGGGCGAAGTGCCGATGGCGGTCGTGCTGCCCAAGGACGGCGAGCAATTGAGCGACGAACGGCTTCGCAGCTTCCTCGACGGCAGGGTGGCGAAGTTCAAGATCCCCGAGAGGATCATCATTGCGGACGCCCCCCTGCCCCGTCTCGGCACCGGCAAGATCGACCGCCGCGCGCTGAAGGCGCAGTACGCGCGTTGAAAGTCGATCGGCGGACGGTGCTGATCGGCGGCGGCGCCGGCATCGGCCTCGTCGTCGCCTTCGCGCTCTGGCCCCGGCACATGCGAAGCGAGCTCGTCACCGCCAAGGGCGAGGAGGCGTTCGGCAACTTCATCAAGATTAGCCGCGACGGCCGGATCACCGTCGCCGTTCCGCAGGCGGAGACCGGACAGGGTATCTGGACCGGCCTGGCGCAGGTCGTCGCGGATGAGCTGGGCGCCGATTGGGACACGGTCGCCGTCGAGCCCGCGCCTTTGACGCGCGCCTATGCCAATCCGCTGGCGAAAGATGAAGGCTGGCCGGAGCACAGTCGAATCACGGCAGATTCGACATCCGTCCGCGCGTTCGAGCCGCTGCTTCGGCACGCCGCCGCGGTTGCGCGCACGATGATCGTCGGCGCCGCGGCCGACCGCTGGAACGTCGATCCGAAAGAGTGCGACACAGGCGACGGCTTCGTCATGAACCGCGGCCGGACCTTTACCTTCGGGGAGCTTGCCGAAGAAGCCGCCGACCGGACGCCGCCCTCCCGGCCGTCGCTGCGGCAAGGCGGCAAGGGCCGGCTGATCGGCCGTCCGCTGCCGCGGCTCGATGGGCTCGCAAAAGCCGACGGCAGCTGGCGCTTTGGTGCCGACGTGCGGCTCCCCGACATGCTGTTCGCGTCGGTCCGGATGCCTCCACCGGGCGGTCGCCTGACCGGCTATTCTCGCGAGGCGATCTCAGGTGTGCACGGCATCCGGCACGTTGCCGCACGCGACGGTTGGATGGCGGTGGTAGCGGACACTTGGTGGGCCGCGGAGCGCGGCATGAAAGCCGCCGATCCGAAGTTCAGCGGCAACCGAACCCCTTCCGACCTGCGCAAAGCGTTCGAGCAGGCACTGGCGTCGGGCGACGGCCGGACCTGGTTCAGCAGCGGCGACTATGAGGGAGCGGTGCGCGGCTCGCGGCCGCTGGCCGCCACCTATTATGTCGCGCCTTCGCAGCACCTCGGGCTCGAACCGCTGACCGCAACGGCGAGGACCGGCCCCGATGGCACCGAAGTGTGGAGCGCCGCGCAGGCGCCGAGCTTCCTCGCGAGCGGCCAGCAGCTCTATCCGCTGCCGCCTGGCGAGCCCGCCGGCCGCGCGATCGAGCCTGATGCGATCCCGATCGCCGTCGAGCTCGCCCGCGAGCTGAAACGGCCCGTGCAGGTGATCCTGTCGCAATCGGCGAGCCAGAACCATGACCGGATCGCCCCTGGCGCGCTCGCGCGCATGACCGCGCTTCCCGGTGCTGGAGGGATCACCGCGGCATGGGCAATGAGGGTGGCGACGGCAGACGGGCTGGGATCCGCGCTCCAGCGGCTCAACGGCGGGACGGCGGCGGACAAGCTCAGCCGCGGTGCCCTCGACGGATCGGAGCCGCCATATTCGATCCCGAACGTGAAGATCGAAGCCGTCGACAGCCGGCTTCCGTTTGCGAGCGGGTACATGCGCGGCTCCCCCCAGCGCGAGTTCGCCTTCTTCACCGAAAGCTTCATCGACGAGCTCGCACATGCCGCCGGCATGGAGCCGCTCGCCTTCCGAATGTCGATGCTCGGCGGGAATGGCCGGCTCGCGCGATGCCTGCAGGGCGCCGCCCGCGCGGCGGAATGGGACGGCGGGGGCCCGGGAAGCACGATGGGCATCGCCGGCTGCTCCGCGTTCGGATCGCACATCGGGCTGGTCGCGACGGCGAGCATCGGATCGGACCAGCGGGTCAAAGTCTCGCGGCTCGTCGCCGCGGTGGATTGCGGGCGGGTCGTCAACGCGGGACTCGTCGCCCAGCAGATCGAAGCCGGGCTGATCTGGGCGCTTGGGCAGGCGACCATCGCCTCGCCGGAGTGGATCGCCGGCATGCCGCGCGCGCGGCCGATCGGCGGCATCGGGCTGCCCCGCCTTGGCGACGCGCCCGAGATTGCGGTGGAGATCATCCCCAGCAGCGAGCCGCCGGGAGGGATCAGCGGCCTCGCGACAACGGTCCTCGCGCCCGCGGTCGCGAATGCTCTTTACGCCGCCACCGGCAGGAGGATGCGCTCGCTGCCGTTCGATCCTATGTCCGGCGGATGAGCCGGCCAGCCGACCACCCGAGAATTGCCGCGGAGAAGGTCGGCGTGCTGCTGATCAACCTCGGCACGCCCGATGCGCCGGAGGCGCGGGCGGTGCGCCGCTACCTGGCGGAATTCCTCAGCGATCCCCGGGTCATCGAAATCCCCAAGCTCGCCTGGAAGCCCATCCTGCACGGAATCGTCCTGCGGACACGGCCCAAGAAATCGGCCGAGGCATATAACCAGATCTGGACCAACGAAGGATCGCCGCTGCGGGTCATCGCGCATCGGCAGGCGGAGGCGCTTCGGTCGCGCCTGCCGCAGCTCAGCATCCATTATGCGATGCGCTACGGCCACCCCGGGATCGCGGCGGCGCTCGACGCTATGGTCGCCGAGGGCTGCACGCGAATCCTCGCGGCGCCGCTCTATCCGCAATATTGCGCGGCAACGACCGCGACGGCGAACGATGCCGTGTTCGGCGCGCTGGCGCGGATGCGATGGCAGCCCGCGATCCGGACCCTTCCGCCCTATCACGACGATCCGCTCTACATCGACGCGCTTGCGACCAACCTGTCGCGGCAGCTGGGGGCGCTCGAATTTCAGCCTGACAGGCTCCTACTGAGCTTCCACGGGATGCCGGTGCGGACGCTGGAGCTCGGCGACCCTTATCATTGCCACTGCCAGAAGACGGCGCGGCTGCTTGGCGAAGCGCTTGGTCGGGAGGTCGACGTCGCCTTTCAGTCGAAGTTCGGCCGCGCCAAGTGGCTGGAGCCGGCGACGGACGCGACGCTTGCCGGCTACCCCGAGCGCGGCGTGAAATCGGTCGCCGTCGCGGCACCGGGCTTTTCCGCGGACTGCATCGAGACGCTCGAGGAGCTCGGCATCCGCGGCCGCCATGCGTTCAAGCATGCCGGCGGCGAGCAGTTCGCGCTGCTCGACTGCCTCAACGATTCGTCGGAAAGCATCGCCATGCTCGAACGGCTGATCAACCGCGAGCTTGCAGGCTGGATAAGCACGGAATAGGCGCGCCTGCACAATCAGAGGGAGCTCCAACATGGCACGGGTTGCGATCGTCACCGGCGGCACGCGCGGCATCGGCGAGGCGATCAGCATCGCGCTTCGCGACATGGGCATGCAGGTTGCCGCCAATTACGCCGGCAATGACGAGCGGGCGCGCGCCTTCAGCGAGCGGACCGGGATCAAGACGTTCAAGTGGGACGTGGCCGATTACGACGCGTGCCAGGAGGGCGTGCGGCAGGTCGAGGACGAGCTCGGGCCGATCGACGTGCTCGTGAACAATGCCGGCATCACGCGCGACACGACGATGAAGCGCATGGACCGGCAGAAGTGGCAGGAAGTGATCGACACCAACCTCGGCGGCTGCTTCAACATGGCCAAAGCGGTGTTCGAAGGAATGACCGGCCGCGGCTACGGACGGATTGTCAACATCGGCTCGATCAACGGCCAGGCGGGCCAGTACGGCCAGGTGAATTACGCGGCCGCCAAGTCGGGCATCCACGGCTTCACCAAGGCGCTGGCGCAGGAAGGCGCCCGCTTCGGAGTGACCGTCAACGCGATCGCGCCCGGCTATATTGATACCGACATGGTGGCTGCCGTGCCCGAGGACGTGCTCGGCAAGATCGTCGCGCGCATTCCCGTTGGCCGGCTCGGGAAGGCGGACGAGATCGCCCGCGGCGTCGCGTTCCTGTGCGACGAGAATGCGGGCTTCATCACCGGCTCGACGCTGTCGATCAACGGCGGGCAGCACATGTATTGATGGAGCGGGATTACGCTCCTCCGAAGAAGCGCTCCGTCGTCATCGCGGGGCACCAGACGTCGATCAGCCTCGAACCGATGTTCTGGTCTGCGCTTGAAAGGGCCGCGCGGGAGCGGGGCTGCGCGCTGAATGCGCTGGTCGCTGAGATCGACGCCGCCCGACTGGATGCAGAGCAGCCGCCGAACCTGACTTCCGCCATCAGGCAGTGGCTGTTCGAGCAGCGCTCAGGATCGAGCTGACGAACGCCGCTCCGCCGTCGGGCGCATGGTCGAGGAACAGTGCGGCTCGATGAGCTCCAGCTCCATGATCCGAAGCGTTCCTTCGTCGTCGGGAACGATGTCGACGCGCGCGTAGGTTGCGGGTGCAGGGGCGGCAGCGAGAGCAGCCTGAGCGAGCTCGATGGCTCCAGCGGGCGGCGCCTCGCACGGAAGGGTCACGCCGCCGTGATATTCCTGCACCCGGAAGTCGCCTTCGCGCGGACGCTTGACCACGGCATGGCTGAACGCGCCGTCGAACAGCATGAGAGAGAATTCGCCGGTGCGGGCGATCTCCTCGATCAGCGGCTGGACGATCATCGGCTTGTCGCGGCTCTCGGCCGGCAGGTCGTCGCGCGGGCCTAGGCGGTGGGTCCCCTTCGCGCTCGCGGACACCGGCGGCTTGATGACGAGCCATTGGCTGGAGAAGCGCCGCCGCGCTTCCTCGAGGTCCGCATCGCAGCAGGATTCGACCGCCATCGTCGGCACGGTCGGAACGCCGGATTCGCCGAGCTCGGCAAGATAGGCCTTGTCGCTGTTCCACCTCAGCAGCGGGGCGGGATTGACCAGCGGGATGCGCTCACGCTCCGCGCGCTCGAGGAAGTCGAGCCAGCGCGGATAATCGAGGTGGTAGCCCCAGGCGACCAGCGGCAGGACGAGATCGAAAGCAGCGAAATCGCCTCCAGCCGTCCACACCACCGGCTCGACCGCAGCGCCGCCGGCGCTCAGCGCCGCGGCTTCGACGTCATAGGCCCAGCGCCAAGGCTCCGGATAATCCGGTTCCGGAACCAGGACTGCGATTCGCATCAGCGGGCGAGGAGGATGCGGGCCTGGCCTGCAATCTGCGCGAGCATCGGCGCGCTTACGTGGCCCTCGCTCCGCGCGCGGGCGACCAGCTCACGGAACTGTTCGATGCGCGGCCGGTGCTGCTCGATGTAGCCCTCGACGCACTTGTCGAGATCATCGTCGCGGCAGCGCGAAAGGAAGTCGATGCGCAGCTGCTCGAAGTCGCGCGCGAGGCCGGCGGTGAGCAGCCGCTCCCACTGATCGGCGGCCACGAAGCGGGCGACCTGCTGCTGCGCCCAGTCGAGGCCCAGCGCCTCGCCGAGCCGGGTGTAGGCCCGCGTGACCGCCAGCTCGTCGACCTTGTGCCGCGCCGCGAGCGCAGCGATCCCGAACACGCCGTCGAGCTCGTACAGGCGCACGAGGCCGCGAACAATCTCCTCGCTTGCGCCGAGCGCCAGCAACCGGTCGCGCCGCGCGGCCGCTTCGTTGCGGACCTCCGAGCGGATGAGCTTGGCTGCCGCAGCGGAAATCTTGCGGACGCCCGGCTCCAGCATCTGGCATAGCGCCGAAATGCGCACCTCGCCGCCCGCGGCGCGGAGCACGTCGGAGAGATGCGCGCGGATGCTCGACGCAGCGATGGAGAAGAGCTCGATGCGGACGGTCTCGGGGAGCTCGGCTTCCTCGATCTGCTCCCACAGCTTGTCGAGGTCGAGCAGCCGCTCCGCAACGAGGAAGGCGGCGACCACCTGCTTGAGAGAGGCACCCTCCTCCTCGGTCATGTCGAAGGCGATGCCGGGGCCGAGGCGGTTCACGAGGCGGTTCGCGACTTTCGTGCCGATGATCTCGTTGCGCAGCCGGTGGGCGCGGATCGCCTCGGCATGCGCCTTTCGCATCGGCTTCGGGAAGGCTTCGAACAGCTCGGGCTCGACCAGCGGGTCCTCGGACAGGCGAAGCTCTTCCGCCGCGTCCTGAAGGACGAGCTTCGAGATCGACAGGACGACTGCAAGCTCCGGCCGCGTCAGTCCGCGATTCTCCTGGACTCGGCGCAGCAGCTCCTCGCTCGTAGCCAGGCCTTCGACCTTGCGGTCGAGCCGGCCTGATGCCTCGAGCAGTTCGATCGTGCGGACGTGAGCCGGCAGCGCCGTTGCTCCGCCGGCTTCGGCGATCGACAAAGCGAGCGTCTGAAGCCGGTTGTCCTCGAGCACGATCTCCGAAACATCCTCGGTCATCCTGGCGAGCAGCGCATTGCGCTTTTCGAGCGACAGGCTGCCGTCGTGCATCTCGCGGTTGAGCGGGATCTTGATGTTCACTTCATTGTCGGAGCAATCGACGCCGGCGCTGTTGTCGATGAAGTCCGTGTTGATGCGGCCTCCGCGCTCGGCGAATTCGATACGCCCGGCCTGGGTGACCGCGAGGTTCGCGCCCTCGCCGATCACCTTGCAGCGAAGCTCGTCGGCGCTGACGCGGAGCGCGTCGTTCGACGGGTCGCCGACGTCGGCCTGGCTCTGGCTCGACGACTTGATGTAGGTGCCGATGCCGCCGAACCAGAACAGGTCGACCGGCGCTTTCAGGATGGCGTTGATAAGCGACGTCGGGTCGAGCTCCTTCGCCTCGATGCCGAGCGCCTGCCGCGCTTCCGCGCTCAATGGGATCGACTTTTCGGTGCGGGCGAACACGCCGCCGCCCTTCGAAATCAGGTCGCGATTGTAATCGTCCCAGCTCGACCGCGGCAGCTCGAACAGCCGCTTGCGCTCGGCCCAGCCCTTCGCCGGATCGGGATTGGGGTCGATGAAGATGTGGCGGTGATCGAAAGCCGCGATCAGGCGGAGCGACTTCGACAGCAGCATTCCGTTCCCGAAAACGTCGCCTGACATGTCGCCGCAGCCGGCCACCGTCACAGCGTCCGACTGCACGTCGATCCCCATTTCGAGGAAGTGGCGCTGCACGGAAATCCACGCGCCGCGCGCCGTAATCCCCATCGCCTTGTGGTCGTAGCCGTTGGAGCCGCCGCTCGCGAAGGCATCGCCAAGCCAAAAATTGCGCTCGAGCGCGATCGCATTGGCAGTGTCGGAGAAGGCGGCCGTGCCCTTGTCCGCGGCGACGACGAAATAGGGATCGTCGCCGTCGTGAATCACGACGCGATCCGGATGAACGACCTTGTCGTTGACCAGATTGTCGGTGATCGAGAGCAGCGAACGGATGAAGATCTTGTAGCTCTCGGTGCCCTCCGCAAGCCACGCGTCGCGGTTGGACATCGGCGGGAGCTGCTTGGGATAGAAGCCGCCCTTCGCACCGGTCGGAACGATCACAGCATTCTTGACCAGCTGGGCCTTCATCAGGCCCAGGATTTCGGTGCGGAAATCGTCGCGCCGGTCGGACCAGCGGATGCCGCCGCGAGCGATCGGCCCGCCGCGCAGGTGGATGCCCTCGACCCGCGGGCTGTAGATCCAGATCTCGCGCCACGGCACGGGCGCCGGCAGCCCCGGCACCTGCGAAGAGTCGATCTTGAACGCGAGCGCCTCTTCGGCTGCCGGAGCGAAAGCGTTGGTCCGCAGCATCGCGAGAACCAGCGCGCGCAGGCGCCTGAGAATGCGGTCGTCGTCGATCGAACGCACCTTTGCGAGCGAGCGGTCGAGCTGCTCGCGGCACTCGTTCATCCGCTCGTCGCGCTGGGTCGCCGCGGGGTCGTGGGCGGCGACGAACAGGCCGATGAGCGCGCGCGTCGCATTGGGCGCGCGGCGAAGCGCATCGACGACGGTGACGAGGCCGAAGCTGCTTCCCGTTTGGCGCAGGTAGCGGAACCAGGCACGCAGCCAGACCACCGCCTGGGTGTCGAGGCCGGCATAGAGGACCAGCTGGTTGAACTCATCGTCCTCGGCCGCGCCGCACAGCACGTTCGCGATCGCGCGCTCGATCTCCCCGATGCGCGCGAGGATTCCCTCGAGATCGGCTTCGGGGCCGATTTCGACATGGAAATCGTGGATGTAGCCGATTCCGCCGGCGAGCTCGGTCGGAAGCTCCTCGAGCACCCTGAAGCCGAAATTCTCGAGCACGGGCACGGCTTCCGAGAGCGGGATCAGCCCGCCCCTGCGATAGGTCTTGAGCCGCAGCTGCCGCGGCGCATCCGAATCCGCGCGCGAAATCCGCACCGCGCGGTCGGAATCGTCGTTGAGCGCGCACAGGCGAAGGATGTCGGCCGCGCTTTCCGCAGGCGCGCTGCGCGACCTGTAGGTATCGGGAAAGGCGCCGATATAGGTGAGCGCCAGGCGCGTTGCGCGCGGCGCGCCGGCCTGCTCGATCAGCTCGGCCTCGACCGCCGGCGCCCAGCCGCGCACCATCTCGACCACGGCAGCGTCGAGCTTTGCGGCGTCGGGCGGCGCCGCCTGCTCGTCGATATATTGGGTGTAACGGATAAGGGCGAGGTCGGCGTCGCCGAGCTCGACCGACCAGCTGGTGATCTCCCTGCCCACTGCCTTCTGCAGCAGCGCGGCAATGGCGAGGCGCCGCGTCGTGCTCAGCTCCTCGCGCGGGAGCCAGACGAAGGTGAACAGCTGGCCCTTGAGGATGCTGCGGACCTGCAGCAGCGCCGGCCGCGGACGGTCCGCGAGCGACATGGCCATCATCACCAGGTCGCGCAGCGATTCATAATCGATGGCGATGACGAGGTCGCGCGGCAGCGAAGCGACTGCGTGACGAAGCGCCTTGCCCGAATGGCCCTTGGGATCGAAGCCGAAATCCTTGTCGAGCTGCTTCAGGCGCGCCCGAAGGACCGGCACTTCCTCGGGCGGAACGCGCAGCGCCTCGCTGGTCCACAGGCCGGCGTGGACGCCGATGCCGACGACCTTGCCATTCTCGCGCAGCGGCACCACGACGAGGTCGAGCGGCACTCGACGGTGGACCGTCGACTTGCGCTCGGCCTTGGCCATGAGCGGCACTTCGCCGCCCTGCTCGAAATAGTGCATCGCCCCGAGGCAGCCGCCCTCGTCAGTCGGCGCTCCGGGGATGCTGAAGATGCCCAGCGTTTCGGAAGGCGCCTCGTAGGGCTTCTCCACCTGGTAGCCGAGCAGGGTCATGGCGCCGTCGGCGAACCAGTTGAGCAGGGCGCCGCCTTCGGCGCTCGCGTCGGCCGCGTCCGCGCGCATCCGCGCCTGGAGCGCTTCCCAGTCGCGAACGGCTAGGCGAACGTCACCGAGGACGCGCCGGAGGTCGGCGGCAAGCTCCTGCCGGCCGCGCGCATCGGCGCGGTCGAGCTCCAGGTACATCATCGATTCGCGCCGGTGCTTGTCGCCGCAGAGCGGCTCGACGCTTTCGAGCTCCCCGTCGTCGTCGCGGTCGACGCAGACCACCGGGTGGAGCAGCCGGTAGATGGTCAGCTGCCGCGCCGCGATCGCATTGGCGACGGAATCGACCAGGAACGGCATGTCGTCGTTGACGATCCCGATGCGCATGCGGCGGTTGCCCGCCTCACCGCCGATGGACTGGATCTTCAGCGCCAGCTCGCCCCTGCGCCGCTTGGCGGCAACTTCGGCGAGGAACTCCGCGGCATCACGCTCCGCGTCGCGCGAAAGTCCCTGGGTCTCTCCTGGAAGTGCATTTCCGGTCAGCGCCTTGCGAATCGACTCGACCAGCGGCGGGTCCAGGCGCGTGTGGGCCGTCATTGAAAACTCTGCTCCGGGAACTCTTGTGGGGGCTGGCGGGCCTATAGACCTGCGCTCCGCTGGGGAACAACCCCGCGGCCCGGATGGCGAGACGGTCCGTGTCAGGCGATGCGGCGGATCGCTCGTTCGACCAGCGCTTCGTCCTCGACGATCGCCACCGCCTCGTGCGTCCCGTCCGCGCCGCGGCGGGTGACGACGAGCGCGAACTCCTCATCGGCGGGAACGTCGGCGAGCGAGATCGGCGGAGCCGCGCGGAGCCGGGCACGTGCCACTTCGCCCTTCGAATCGGCCTTCGGCTCGGGGCGGCGCGCCTGCCGCTCCGCGGCGACCAGCGCCTTGAGGCCGCCGGGCTGCTTCTCGATCAGGTCCTGGAAGCCGCCGAACTCGACCTCCTGCCGCAGGGCATAAGAAAGGGCCGCAGCGAATTCCGTCAGCCGCGCCTTGTCGTAATCGATCCCGAAGACGAGCTTCACGATCGGCGTCATCGGTGCGCGCACCTGCGCCTTCACGCCCGATTCCTCGAGCAGCTCGGCATAATCTTCGGGGTTCTGCTGGGCAGCCAAAGCGAAATCGTAAGCGAGCGACAGCGCCTTGTAGAGCGCGGCGCGCGTGCGGCCCTCGCCCGCCTTCACTGCATCGGCAGTCTCGCGCGCGGCCCAAAGCCGATCGGCAAGGCCGGCATCCTCGTCGAGCTCGACAACGGGAAGCTCACCGGCTTCCACATCGGCGAGTGGCCCATCTTCCCAGGAAAAGTGGACGTGCGGCTCGCCGTCGTCGGCCATCGGGCCGATCTCGACTGTTCCTTCGACGGGCACTTCAGCTTCGACGAGCTGCTCGTCCGCCGCGAAATGCGTCGGTTCGAGGGCTTCGTTCACCGCGTCGGCAAGCTCGAGCGGCTCTTCCACAAGCGGCTCGGTAAGCTCGAGCGGCTCTCCAAGAACGGTTTCCTCCGTTTCCGGCAGATCTTCGCTGACGGTCTCGCTGAGCTCGAGCGGCTCTTCAGCCGCAACAACCGGCTCCTCAGCTGGAGCCGCGTCGTCGAATTCGACCGGCGGCAGTTCAGCGACGAGCGGCTGGTCCTCCGCCGCGGCCTGCGCCGGCACGTGCTTCCAGTTGATGACGCCGTAGATGAAATCGATCGTGTCACCGTCCGACGAGAAAGGCATCAGAATGCCGCGGTAGCAGATCGTCTCCTCGCGCTGGTTGGCGAACTCGGCCTCGAAACCGATCGGCGCGCGATTGGCGATGATCTGCAGGTAGTGATCGGTCAGGCGCGAGAGCAGCGACCGGCTCGGCACGTCGGCGATGGTGCGCGTGTCCTCCGTGAGGCCGCATTCTTCGCGGATAGCGCCGCCGATGTAGGGGATGGCCGGGTTATCGCGGCCGCAGGTGAAATCGAGAAGGACGCTGTTCGCTGCGAAATCGGTGACGTCCGCGGGCTCGAGGTCCTCGATCGAGGGGAAGTCGCGGCCTTCAAGCAGCGACACCCAATAATTGTAGGCGCGCACATGCATGCGGCGCTCGTCGGTGCCGATCGCTGCGGCGACATCGTGAGAAGCTGTCGTCTCCGATGCGGTCTCCGGCTCGAACTCGCTCGGATGCTCGCGGTAACTGTCCATGTGCGCCGGGCCCACTTCCCTCCAGGTTGTGGCGGAAAATGGCGGAGCGGCCTTACCAAAGCGTTAAGCATATTTGATCAATCGCCGGCGCTTGCCGGAGCCGCGGCGCGCTGTTAGGGGGCGTGCCTCGCGGAAGCCGGACCTTGTGGACCGGCGGCTGCGTCGGCATCCTCAACAGAGCCAAGCCGCTTTAGCTCAGCTGGTAGAGCACATCATTCGTAATGATGGGGTCGCGTGTTCGAGTCACGCAAGCGGCACCACCCCTTCGCGCGGGCCGTCAGATCCGCTGCTTGCGGTTCGTCCGCCATATTCCGACCAGGATCAGCAGGAAGGCCGCGAGCCTGATCAGGTAGAGCGAGCCGCGCTCTTCCGTCGGGATGCTGCCGAGCGCGAGCACGGTCTGGCCGGTGGCGAGCAGGACGAAGGCGAGCGCGAAGGAGAGGAACAGCCCCTCGTTCGTCCTCCGCCAGAAGCGGAGGAAGAACAAGGCGCAGACGAGGAAGCCGAGAGCAACGGCGCCTGACAGAAAATCGTAAAGCGTCATCTTCTCAGCGTTCCTCCACTTCCCACACGAAGCCCCAGATGAGCGACACGGCTGCGGCAAGCGCAAGGAGGAGCCGCGGCAGGCGCAGGTCCACTTCGGGACTGGGCCACACGACGAGGTCGAGCACGAGGGCGAGATTATTGAGCGCGAGGAAGATGAAGCAGACGCTGCTCCACAACAGCAGCCGGGTTCGATTGGCGAAATAGCTTCGGCCCAGGAGCCAGGCGCAGGCGGCGCTCGTCAGGAAACACAGGACGTAGACGGCTGTCGGAAACAAGTCGGCCATTTCAGTCCTTCCTGAGCCTGAAAGCATTGGCGAACGCCGTGGCATCCCCCGCGGAGGTGGAGATGATCGCGCGGCGGACGGCGTCGGGCCGCTTCGCATAAAGCGCCTCGGCCTGGTCGACGAGAGCAGAGACATCTCCGCTAACCGGCAAATATTGGGCGCCCTTGTCGCTGTTGCTGACGAGCCCCGCGGCTTCGAGCGCGTCGAGGGCCCTGGTCACGACAAGGTCGCTGGCCCGCATCGTGGTGACGAGGTCCTCATGCGACCAGCTTCTCTGCTCGCTCTTGAGCACCAGAAGGAGTTCGAGCGCCCAAACCGACCGGAAGCTCGACGCGATGAAGCGAAGGATTTCGTCGTTCGAGCTCTTCACGAGCCCGCGACTGCCCAGTCCGACCGCATGAATGTCCCCTAGCGAGACATGTTAACGAAAGACAAGGGTCGCTAGTCGCAGGATCGAATTTTTGTGAAGCGTAAACGAAATTAATCGATTAAACCTAAGCAGTTTCGGCGGCCGGGGGGCCGCTTTGGACCAACCACGGGCGGGGGGAGAGTAGCCACCGGAGTAACCCAGTGAACATCCAGACCCAACGCGACTTCATCGATCGCCGACAGCTGCTCAGCGCGCTTCGGGCGCTCCGCCGTGGCGACTTCAGCGTCCGTCTGCCCGAGGAGGCCGACGGGGTGGATGGCGAGATCGCCGCTCTCTTCAACGAAATCGTCTCCCTTAACGAGGAGACCACCCAGGAATTCGAACGGCTCTCCAAGGTCGTCGGTAAGGAAGGCAAGATCAGCCAGCGCGGACGCGTGAAGAACGCGCGCGGCGGCTGGGAAAGCGCCATCCGGTCCGTGAACGAGCTGATCGACGACATGGTGCAGCCGACCGCCGAGGTTTCGCGCGTCATCGGCGCGGTCGCCAAGGGCGACCTTTCCCAGTCGATGTCGGTCGAGATCGACGGCAGGCCGCTGCGCGGCGAGTTCCTGCGCATCGGCAAGGTCGTGAACACGATGGTCGAGCAGCTCGCCTCGTTCGCGTCGGAAGTGACGCGCGTCGCGCGCGAAGTGGGCACCGAAGGAAAGCTCGGCGGGCAGGCGAAGGTGAAGGGCGTCGCCGGCACCTGGAAGGACCTCACCGACAATGTGAACGCGATGGCCACCAACCTCACCGGCCAGGTCCGCAACATCGCTGAAGTGACCACCGCCGTCGCTCGCGGCGACCTCTCCAAGAAGATCACGGTCGAGGTGAAGGGCGAAATCCTCGAGCTCAAGAACACCATCAACGTGATGGTGGACCAGCTCAATGCCTTCGCCAGCGAAGTCACCCGCGTGGCGCGCGAAGTCGGTACGGAAGGAAAGCTCGGCGGCCAGGCGCGCGTCGAGGGCGTCGCCGGCACGTGGAAGGACCTTACCGACAACGTGAACCTGATGGCCGACAACCTCACCGGCCAGGTCCGAAACATCGCCGAAGTGACCACGGCCGTCGCCCGCGGCGACTTGTCGAAGAAGATCACCGTCGACGTGAAGGGCGAGATCCTCGAGCTCAAGAACACCATCAACACGATGGTGGATCAGCTCAACGGCTTCGCATCCGAAGTGACCCGCGTCGCGCGCGAAGTGGGTACCGAAGGAAAGCTCGGCGGCCAGGCGCAGGTGCCGGGCGTCGCGGGCACCTGGGCCGATCTTACCAACAACGTGAACTCAATGGCCGCGAACCTGACGGGCCAGGTCCGCAACATCGCCGAAGTGACGACCGCCGTTGCTCGCGGCGACTTGTCGAAGAAGATCACCGTGGAGGTGAAGGGCGAAATTCTAGAGCTCAAGAACACCATCAACACCATGGTGGACCAGCTCAACTCGTTCGCTTCCGAAGTGACGCGCGTGGCGCGCGAAGTGGGCTCGGAAGGGAAGCTTGGCGGCCAGGCGCAGGTGGAAGGCGTCGCCGGAACCTGGGCCGACCTTACGGACAGCGTGAACCTCATGGCCGGCAATCTGACGGGTCAGGTGCGTAACATCGCCGAGGTGACTACCGCGGTCGCGAAGGGCGACCTTTCCAAGAAGATCACCGTCGACGTGAAGGGCGAGATCCTCGAGCTCAAGAACACCATCAACACGATGGTGGACCAGCTGAACGGCTTCGCTTCCGAAGTGACGCGCGTGGCCCGCGAGGTGGGCTCCGAAGGAAAGCTCGGCGGCCAGGCGCAGGTGGAAGGCGTCGCCGGAACCTGGGCCGACCTCACCGACAGCGTGAACCTGATGGCCGGCAACCTCACCGGCCAGGTCCGCAACATCGCCGAGGTGACCACCGCCGTGGCGCGCGGCGACCTGTCGAAGAAAATCACCGTCGACGTGAAGGGCGAGATTCTCGAGCTCAAGAACACCATCAACACCATGGTGGACCAGCTCAATGCCTTCGCCAGCGAGGTCACCCGCGTCGCGCGCGAAGTGGGTACCGAAGGAAAGCTCGGCGGCCAGGCGCAGGTGCCGGGCGTCGGCGGCACGTGGAAGGACCTCACCGACAACGTGAACGCCATGGCGGCGAACCTCACGGGCCAGGTCCGCAACATCGCCGAAGTGACGACCGCCGTGGCGTCGGGCGACTTGTCGAAGAAGATCACCGTCGACGTGAAGGGAGAGATCCTCGAGCTCAAGAACACCATCAACACGATGGTGGACCAGCTCAACTCCTTCGCATCCGAAGTGACGCGCGTGGCGCGCGAAGTCGGCACCGAAGGGAAGCTCGGCGGACAGGCGCAGGTGCGGGGCGTCGCCGGCACCTGGAAGGACCTTACCGACAACGTGAATCTGATGGCGGCGAACCTGACCGGTCAGGTGCGCAACATCGCCGACGTGACCACCGCCGTGGCAAAGGGTGACCTGTCGAAGAAGATCACCGTGGACGTGAAGGGCGAAATCCTCGCGCTCAAGAACACGATCAACACCATGGTGGACCAGCTGAACGCCTTCGCGTCCGAAGTGACTCGCGTGGCGCGCGAAGTCGGCACCGAGGGCAAGCTCGGCGGCCAGGCGCAGGTGCCGGGCGTCGGCGGTACGTGGAAGGACCTCACCGACAACGTGAACCTGATGGCCACCAACCTGACCAACCAGGTGCGCGGCATCGCCGAGGTCGTGACCGCGGTGGCGCAGGGCAACCTCAAGCGGAAGCTGACGGTGGACGCGAAGGGCGAAATCGCCGCGCTTGCCGACACCATCAACTTCATGATCGATACGCTTTCGACCTTCGGCGACCAGGTGACCAACATGGCCCGCGAGGTCGGCATCGAAGGGAAGCTCGGCGGCCAGGCGCGCGTCCCCGGCGCCGCCGGATTGTGGCGCGACCTTACCGACAACGTGAACCAGCTCGCGGCGAACCTGACCAACCAGGTGCGCTCGATCGCCGAAGTGGCGACGGCCGTGACCAAGGGCGACCTCACCCGGTTCATCGCCGTCGAGGCGTCGGGCGAAATGGCCGCGCTCAAGGACACGATCAACGAGATGATCTCGAACCTGAAGGAGCAGACGCTGAAGAACGCGGAGCAGGATTGGCTCAAGACCAACCTGGCCCGCTTCAGCCGCATGCTCCAGGGCGAGCGCGACCTCGCGACCGTGTCGAACCTCATCATGTCTGAGCTCGCGCCGCTAGTGAACGCCCAGTACGGCGTGTTCTACGTCACCAAGCGCGAGGAGGATGAAACCAAGCTGGAGCTCGTCGCCAGCTACGGCGCCGAGAACCCCGATCAGCTGAAGCAGGAGTTCCGCCTGCGCGAAGGGCTGATCGGCCAGGCCGCGGCGGACCGGCGGCCGATCCTGCTGAAGGACGTGCCGCCCGACTTCATCCGCATCGGATCGGGCCTCGGCCACGCAACGCCGGCAAACGTCAACATCCTTCCCGCCTTGTTCGAGGATGAAGTGAAGGCGGTGATCGAGCTCGCCTCGTTCAACGAGTTCAACGAGACCCACCAGAACTTCCTCGACCAGCTGATGGAATCGGTCGGCATCGTGCTCAACACGATCGCGGCGACGATGCGCACGGAGGGCCTGCTGAAGCAGTCGCAGCTGCTGACGACCGAGCTCCAGGCGCGCCAGACCGAGCTCACACGCAAGCAGCAGGAGCTGCACGCGACCAACGAGGAGCTTCAGGAGAAGGCGCAGCTTCTCGAGAACGAGAAGAAGCAGGTCGAAGCGAAGAACCTCGAAATCGAGATGGCGCGGCGCGCGCTGGAGGAGAAGGCCGAACAGCTCGCCCTTACCTCCAAGTACAAGTCGGAGTTCCTCG
Source organism: Bacillota bacterium (assembly GCA_050261135.1). Taxonomy (GTDB): domain Bacteria; phylum Pseudomonadota; class Alphaproteobacteria; order Sphingomonadales; family Sphingomonadaceae; genus Sphingomicrobium. The sequence goes on along the minus strand of JBLNCZ010000009.1, from coordinate 160,680 downwards.
CGAACATGAGCCACGAGCTCAGGACTCCGCTCAACTCGCTGCTGATCCTGTCGAAGCTCCTTTCGGACAATGCGCAGGGCAACCTCAACGAAAAGCAGGTCGAGTTCGCGAAGACCATCCACTCCGCCGGCTCGGACCTGCTCAATCTCATCAACGACATCCTCGACCTGTCGAAGATCGAATCCGGAACGGTGACTATCGAGGTCGGCGAGATGCCGATGCCCAACCTCAAGCAGCATATGGAGCGGACCTTCCGCCAGCTCGCTTCGGACAAGGGCCTCGACTTCAACGTCAAGTTCGACCCCAAGCTGCCGCAAACCATCCGCACGGACGAGAAGCGGCTTCAGCAGATCGTGCTCAACCTGCTGTCGAACGCGTTCAAGTTCACCTCGAAGGGCAGCGTCACGCTCAACGTCCGCTGCGCCGACAAGGGATGGAGCCCAAGCCATCCGGTGCTGCGCAACGCCAGCCGAGCGATCGAGATCGCGGTGACGGACACCGGCATCGGTATTCCGGAGGAGAAGCAGCGGCTGATCTTCGAGCCGTTCCACCAGGCGGACGGAACCACCAGCCGCAAATATGGAGGTACGGGCCTCGGCCTGTCGATCAGCCGGGAAATCGCCCGCCTGCTCGGCGGCGAGCTTCGCGTCACCTCGAAGCCGGGCGAAGGCTCCACCTTCACGCTCTACGTGCCGCTCGAAGCCGAGGCTTCTGCGGTCGTCGAGAGCTCGCCGATCCGTCTCGAGAACAGCGGCGCCGTCGTTCCGACGGCGCTCCCGACGGGCTTCGAGGTCAGCGACGACCGCGACGAGCTCGGCAAGGACCCGTTCGTCCTTATCGTGGAGGATGACGCGACCTTCGCGACCATCCTTCTCGACGCCGCGCACGAGGCCGGGCTGAAGGGCGTTGTCTCCACTGCCGGCGCGGGCACGCTGGCGATGGCGCGCAAGCTGCAGCCGAGCGCCATCTCGCTCGACCTTGGCCTCGCTGATATCGACGGCTTCGTTCTGCTCGACCTGCTGAAGCACGATCCGGACACGGCGCACGTGCCGATCCACGTCGTCTCGGGCGTCGACCGCAGGCAGGCCGTCATGAACATGGGGGCCTTCGGAGTGACCGAGAAACCCGCCGAGCGCGAAGAGCTCGTGCGGGTCTTCGCCGCCTTGCGCGAGGAAGCGGAAAAGAGGCCGCGGAAGCGGCGGCGGTCAGAGCGGCAGTCGGCTCAGCCGCGAAGCGTCCCCGAGCTCGCCGGCGCCAAGGTGCTGATCGTCGACGACGACATCCGAAACATCTTCTCGCTGACGAGCGTTCTTGAAAGCCATGACGTGGAAGTTCTCCACGCCGAGCGCGGGAAGGACGGCATTCTGATCCTCGAGCAGACCCCCGACGTCGATGTCGCGCTGATCGACATCATGATGCCGGAGATGGACGGATATGAGACCATGCAGCAGATCCGCCAGCGTTCCCAGCTCGCTGACCTGCCGCTGATCGCCGTCACGGCCAAGGCAATGAAGGGAGACCGCCAGAAGTGCCTCGACGCGGGCGCGTCCGACTATATCGCCAAGCCCGTCGACATCGAGCTGCTGCTCGCGCTGCTGCGCGTGTGGGTGGCCCGTGCGCGCGAGGCTCAGGCCGCGGCTGCGCCGGTGCTGATGGAGCCTGCGGAGTAGGTCGATGAACGGTCCCGTGGGAGAAATCCCCGTGGCGCTGCGCACCGCGGATCAGGAACAGCCGGTTCCGGAGACGGAGATCGAGCGGGCGCGCGTGCTGCTCGTCGACGACGACGAGCGCAACCTGCTCGCCGTCGCGACCGTGCTCGAGGACCTTGGCGAAGTGGTCCTCGCGCGCTCCGGCGAAGAGGCGCTCCGCCACCTGCTGAAGGGTGAGTTCGCGGTCATCCTGCTCGACGTCTACATGCCGGGCATGGACGGCTATGAAACCGCCCAGATCATCCGCAGCCGCGACCAGACCAAGGGCATTCCGATCGTCTTCCTGTCGGCCGTGAACAAGGAGGCCGAGCACCTGCTGCGCGGCTATTCGATGGGCGCGGTCGATTATGTGTTCAAGCCGGTCGATCCGGTCATCCTGCGGTCCAAGGTCGCCGTGTTCGTCGACCTGTTCGAGAAGTCCAAGGAGGTCGAGCGCAAGGCCCGGCACGAGCAGGCGCTGCTCGACGCCAACCTCCGCGCAAACGCCGAGCGGCTGCGCGCGGAGCAGGAGCTTCGCCGTGCGGAGCAGCGCCAGGCGGCGATCATCCAGTCGCTTCCGATGGTGCTTTACCTGGAGCCGTGCGGATCGACGCGCCGGGTGCCGAACTATTTCAGCGGCGATCTCGAGGGCATCACCGGCTTCAAGTACGAGGAGTTGCTTGCCGAACCGCAGATGTGGGTCGACCGGCTTCACCCCGACGACCGCGTCAAGGTCATTGCCGCGCTCGAGGCGCGCAGCCGCTCGGGCAAGATGTCGATCGAATACCGCTGGCAGTGCGCCGACGGCCGCTTCAAGCATTTCCTCGACCAAGCGGTGCTGCTGAAGGACCCGCACGGTGAGCCGGTCGAGTTCGCGGGCACGATCACCGACATCAGCGAGCAGCGCTCGCTCGAAAGCCAGCTCGTCCAGGCGCAGAAGATGGACGCGATTGGGAAGCTCACGGGCGGGATCGCGCACGACTTCAACAACCTGCTGGCCGCCGTCATCGGCGGCCTCAGCGTCATCGAGAAGCGCACCGAGCTCCAGCCCGAGCAGCAGCGGGTGCTCGACATGACGAAGCGCGCCGCCGAGCAGGGCAGCGAGCTCGTCCGCCGGCTGCTCGCCTTCGCGCGGCGCCAGCGGCTCGAGCCACACCCCGTCGACCTGCACTCGCTTCGGGACGCGGTCCTCGACCTGCTCACCCACACGCTCGGCGGTCTCATGAACTTCGAGTGGCGGCTCGAGGAGGGCGTGTGGAAGGTGTTCGCCGACCAGTCGCAGCTCGAGCTCGCGCTGATGAACCTGATCATCAATGCGCGCGACGCGATGCCCGCGGGCGGCACCGTCACCATCACCGCCGAGAACCGCCGCGTCGCGGCCGACGAACTGCCCGGCGCCGAGGCGGGCGAATATGTCCGCGTCGCGGTGCAGGACACCGGCACGGGCATTCCGCGCGAGGATCTCGAAAAGGTGCTCGAGCCTTTCTACACGACCAAGGAAGTCGGCAAGGGCAGCGGCCTCGGCCTCAGCATGGTCTACGGCTTTGCCAAGCAGTCGAACGGCGCCTTCCGCCTCGACAGCGAACCCGGCAAGGGCACCACTGCGGAGCTGTGGCTGCCGCGGGCACCGACCGGCGAGGCGAAGGACAGGTCGCCCGCCGAAGAGGCGCACCCCGGCGCTTCGCGCGCGCTGCGCATCCTGCTCGTGGACGACCATGAGGAGGTCCGCAGCACGACCGCGGCGATGCTTTGCGATTGCGGCCACGAAGTGCGCGAAGCGGCGACGGCGCGCGAGGCGCTCGACGCGCTGCGCGGGGGCGACTGCAACTATGATCTGATGATCACCGATTACGCCATGCCGCACGTCTCCGGCGCGGAGTTCCTGCGCGAGGCGCGCACGCTGTGCCCGGGCGTCCCGGCGCTGATCATCACCGGTTACGCCGACGCCGATGCGATCGGCGACCGCCCCGAGGGCGTCGAGGTGCTTCTGAAGCCGTTCACGCCGCGCAAGCTGGAAGGCGCGATCGGCCGCATCTGCGAAGCGAAGGTGCCGGCAGCCTGACCAGTGGCGGCGGAGCGCCAACTGCATTAACGCCGCTCCAATGACAGACGAAGAAGCGATCGGCGCTGCAATCGACGAAATGTATGCGATGATCTCCGGCCCGGCCGGCCCGCGCGATTGGTCGCGGCAGGAGAAATGCTTCCTTCCCGAAGCGCGCCAGGTGCGGACCTGGGTCGACGAGCAGGGCCGCGCGGTGAAGAAGTCGATGGGACTCCAGGAATATTCGCGCGACACCCAGCCCTTCTTCGACGCCAACGATTTCTTCGAAGTCGAGACGAGCCGGCGCATCGACGTGTTCGGCAATATCGCGCACGTGTGGAGCGCCTATGAAGCGCGCCGCTCGCCCGACGATGCAACGCCGGAGCGGCGCGGGATAAATTCGATCCAGCTGTTCAAGGATCCCGACCGCGGCTGGCGCATCATCCACATGATTTGGGACAACGAGCGCTAGCATGCGGGTCTGCGTCGTCGGCGCGGGCGCGATCGGGGGATGGGTCGCAGCCGAGCTCGCGCTCGCCGGGACGGAAGTGAGCGTCGTCGCGCGCGGCGAGACGCTGCGCATGATCGACAGCGAGGGCCTCCGACTCACGGACGGGGGCAGCACGCACTGCGTCGCGGTGCGCGCGACTGAAAATGCGGCAGATCTCGGCACCCATGAGGTCGTGGTGATCGCGGTGAAGGCGCCTGCCCTTCCGGAGCTCGCGCCGAGCCTTCACCCGCTGATCGGCGGCGATACGCTCATCGTGCCGATGCTGAACGGCGTCCCCTGGTGGTTCACCGACGAGACCCTGTGGTCGGTCGATCCCGACTGCGCGATCGAGGACGCCTTCCCCGACGAGCAGATCGTCGGCTGCGTCGTCCATGCGAGCTGCCGCCGTTCCGCCCCGAACCATATCGTCGTGGTTCACGCCGATAAGCTCATCCTCGGAGAGCCCGCGGGCGGGTCGAGCGAACGGGTCGAGAGGCTCTGCGCGCTGTTCGGCAACGCCGGTATTCGATGCGACGCGAGCGACAACGTCCGTCGCGCCATCTGGTACAAATTGTGGGGCAACGCGACCATCAACCCTCTGTCCGCGCTCACCCGCGCGACCGCCGACAGGCTGCTCGAGGATCCGGTCATCCGGGGCTTCATGGCCGATGCGATGGACGAGCTCGCGGCCGTGGGGGCCGAGATCGGGTGCCCGATCAGCGAGAGCGCGGAAGACCGGATGGCGGTGACCGCCCGTCTCGGCGCGTTCAAGTCATCGATGCTGCAGGACGTCGAGGCAGGAAGGCCGATCGAGCTCGAATCGCTGCTCGGCGCACCGCGGGAGATCGCCGGGCGCGCCGGCGTGCCGACGCCGCAGCTCGATCGCATCTACGCGATGACGCGGCTCATGGCGGAGAACCTGGACCTTCTTTAGCCGGTGGCGACGACGCGGCCGACGCACTCGCCGAAGCCGATCCGTACTGCGCCTTCACCTTCGCACCATGCGCGCAGCGTCAGCTCGTCGCCATCCTCGAGGAAGCTGCGCGTCTCGCCGGTCGCAAGCTGCACGGGTTCCTTGCCGCCGCGGCTGATCTCGAGAAGCGATCCCAGCCCGGTGGCGCTGTCGGTCGACAGCGTGCCCGTCCCGATCAGGTCGCCCGGCTGCAGGTTGCAGCCGTTCGAACTGTGGTGCGCGACGATCTGCGCCGCGCTCCAGTACATCGCCGAATCCGCCGAGCCGCGCGACAATATGTGCGGCGCGATGCCCTCCTTGCGCATCCGCTCGGTCGTCAGCGTCACTTCGAGCTGGATGGCGAGCGCGCCGGTTTCGCGATCGGCCGGGTCGTCGAGGTAGGGGAGTGGCTCGGGATCGCCGGCGGGGCGCGGCGGCATCGCCTTGCGGAATGGCGCAAGCGCCTGCGGGCTCACCACCCAGGCGCTGACGCTGGTCAGGAAGTTTTTGGCAAGGAACGGCCCGAGCGGCTGATATTCCCACGCCTGGAGGTCGCGCGCCGACCAGTCGTTGAGCAGGCAATAGCCCGCGATGTGCTCGCCCGCTTCGCCGATCGGGATCGGCGAGCCGAGCTCGTTGCCTTCGCCGATCCAGATGCCGAGCTCCAGCTCATAATCGAGGCGGCGGCTGGGCCCGAACTCCGGCACCTCGGCATCGGGTGCCTTGCGCTGCCCGCTCGGGCGGATCACCGGCTCGCCCGACACGCGCACCGAGCTGGCGCGCCCGTGATAGCCGATCGGCACATATTTATAGTTGGGCAGCAGCGGGTTGTCGGGCCTGAACTGCCTGCCGACGTTGGTCGCGTGATGGATGCCCACGTAAAAGTCGGTGTAGTCGCCGACGACGCACGGAAGATGCATCCGCACCTCGGTCTGGCCGACCAGCTCCGGCTCCACATCGTCGCGGTAGCGTTCGTCCGAAAGCAGTTCGACGAGGCGGCGGCGAAGCGCCTCCTGCGGCTCCGTCCCGCGCGCCAGCCAGGCGTTGAGCACCGGCTGCGACAGATCGTCGCGCCACTCCTCGTCGAGCAGGTCCGCGATCGCGACGAGGTCGAGCACATAATCGCCGATCGCGACGCAGGCGCGGCGCCGGCGATTGCCGACCGAGAAGATGCCGAGCGGCAGGTTCTGTATGGGGAAATCGCTCCCCTGCGCGCTCTCGACCCAGCTCGTCAGCGCGGGATCGTTGGTCTCGTCTTGCGAAGTCATTGCACTGCGGCAGGTCGGTAGAGCCGCCCCCTCACCCGCGCAAGTCAGGAACCTTGGTTCGGCTGCGACATCAAATCCCATGTCTTCGGCCGATGAGGGGGTCTGTCCGCGAGACGCATCAGGTGCATTTCCGCACCCACCGGGAGGGCCCGAGCAAATGACAAAAGATCCGACCAAACGTGCGCGTGAATCGTCCGATCAGCCTATCGAAGGCACCAGGCGCGATATTCTCCAGACGGCCATGCTGCTGTCGGCTGCCGCGGTCGCGGGAACGCTTGCCGCACCCGCCGTCGCGAGCGGCGCGGCCGCTGCTGCTCCAGGTGCCGACAAGTCGCTTTACGAGCGGCTCGGCGGCATCTTCGCGATCGCCGCAGTCGTCGATTATTTCAGCGACGAAGTCGTGAAGGACCCGGTCGCCGGCGCAGGCTCCAGCAACCCTGCCCTTCGCGAATGGCACACCAAGCAGCTCGGCCGGCTGCCGGGACTGAAGTTCATGCGCACCCTGTGGGTCGCCAACATTTCCGGAGGGCCGTTCCAGTACACGCCGACGCGGCCGGGAAGCACCAACCTGGGGCTTGAGAACGCACACGAGAACCTGAGGATTTCACCGAAGGAGTTCGATGCCGTCGCGGGCGTGCTGTCGCGCACGCTCGATCACTTCTCCGTCCCCGCGCGGGAGAAAGCAGAAGTGCTGGGTGCGTTCGCGGCGCACAAGAATGAAGTGACCAAGGGCTGGCGGGACGCACAGCGCAAGGCCGGCTAACGCGCGCCGGGCGTGGACGGCAGTTCCTAGGGCAGCATGGCCTTGGGAAAGCCGCTCCACGCCTGGTCGTAATCGCTCTGCGCGCGTTCGAGGGCCCAGTCCGTGGGCCGGTACGGCCAGCACGTCTCCACCATGAACGCCAACGTGCCCTCGATCTTGTGCGGCTTCAGCTCCGCTTCGCTCGCCTTGCGCCAGCTTTCGAGGTCGGGTCCGTGGCCGCTCATCAGGTTGTGGAGGCTGAGGCCGCCGGGTGCGAAGCCCTCCGCTTTGGCGTCATAAGCGCCGTGGATCAGGCCCATCGCCTCGCTCATCACGTTGCGGTGGAACCAGGGCGGCCGGAAGGTGTCCTCGGCGACCATCCATCGCGGCGGGAAGATGACGAAGTCCGCATTGGCGCGCCCGGCGACGTTGCTGGGGCTCGTCAGGACCGTGAAGATCGACGGGTCCGGATGGTCGAAGCTCACCGTGTTGATGGTGTTGAAGCGCGACAGGTCGTAGCGGTACGGCGCGTAATTGCCGTGCCACGCGACGACGTCGAGCGGTGAATGGTCCAGCGTCGTCGTCCACAAATGGCCGAGTGACTTCTGGACCACCTCGGTGGTCTCGTCCCTGTCCTCGAACCAGGCAACGGGCGTTTCGAAGTCGCGCGGATTGGCAAGGCCGTTGGCGCCGATCGGGCCGAGGTCGGGCAGGCGTAACGGAAGCCCGTAATTCTCCGCGACATAGCCCCTCGCCTCGCCGTCGAGCAGCTGCACACGAAACTTCACGCCCCGCGGCACCACCCCGATGCTGCCCGGCGCGACCTCGAGCCGCCCCAGCTCGGTCTGCACCTCGATCGCGCCCTGCTGCGGGATGATGACTAGCTCGCCGTCGGCGTCGACGAACAGGCGCCGGTCCATGTTCTTCGTCGCCCGATAGAGGTGGACTGCGCAGCCCTCCAGCTCCTCCGGCTTGCGCGCGTGGAGCATGGTCGCAAGCCCGTCGACGAAGTCGGTGCCTTCGGGCAGCTGCGGTGGGTCCCAGCGCAGCCGGTTCGGAGCGAGTGGCCCGGCGGATGCGCTCGCGGCGAACAGCGATGCGCCCTCATAAGGAACGAACGGCCGGTGATCCGCCGTGGGCCGCATGCGGTACAGCCAGGAGCGGCGGTTTTCGTGCCGCGGCGAGGTGAAGGAGCTTCCCGACAGCTGCTCCGTGTAGAGGCCGAACGGCGGGCGCTGCGGCGAGTTGCGGCCCTTGGGCAGGGCGCCTTCCACTGCCTCGCTTTCGAAATGGCCGCCGAAGCCCGTCATGTAGCGCATGCGCGCCGGTTACTGCGTCGCGGCGCCAAAAACAAACGGGCGCGGCTCCTGTCGGAACCGCGCCCGCGCCCGGACGGGGACTCGCTACCCGTCCGCGCGTGTTCTTCCGTCAGCCGTGGTTGACGTTGACGTCGATGCTGTTGGGAACGTTGATGTTCGTCGTCTTCCCGCCGAGGCCGAGCTGGCCGCGGAAGATGAACAGAAGCACCAGCACGATGATGATCAGCAGGACGACGGCAAGAACGCCCCCGCCACCGCCGCCGCCACCGGTTTCCACCACGGTCGTGCGCTCAACATCGTCGTCGCGATCTCTGTCGGCCATGGAAACTCTCCCTGTTTTCCCCTGTTATGTTGGCGAAACGAACGAACCGTAACGACAGCGGTTCCGGCGGAGAGGTAAACGCATGAAATTGCGATATTCAACCACATGCGCGCTGCTGGCGGCGCTCAGCGCTTGCGGGCCGCAGCATCAGCAAGAAGCGCCGGCCGCGAACGAGAGCGCACCGACGATTCCGGCACCCAGCGCTCCGCCGGCGGTGACGAACAATGCCGGTGAAGCCGAGCCGACAGCGCCGGCCCAGGCGCCAGCAAATCCCGCGGTCGATCCCAAGAGCACCCAGGCAGCGCTCAATATTGCGCAGAAATTCGCGGACCTGCTCAACCAGCGCAAGTTCGACGAGGCATATATGCTCCTGGGCCCGAATGGGCCGTCGCGCAGCGAGTTCCTCGGCATGTGGGGGCAGTTCGACAGCCTCACGGTCAAGGTAGGCAAGCCTGGCCAGCAGGAGGGCGCCGCGGGCTCGATCTATCTTTCAGTTCCGCTCGAAGTCTCGGGTGTCGGGCACGGCGAGGGAATTCGCGGATCCGACACACTGGTCCTTCGACGGGTCAATGACGTGCCGGGTTCGACCGAACAACAGCGGCAGTGGCATATCGAGCGGATCGAGCCGGGCAGCGGCCGCTAGAAGGCGTTCATCTCCTGGGCGAGCCTGTTCGTGTCCTCGCTGGTGATCGCGCTCCCTGTGGCGTCCGTCTGCTCGGCATTGGCGGTAACGTTGTCATCCTCCGGCTGGGAGCCCGCGAAGTCATAGGCGAACCAGACAATTCCGGCGGCCCATAGCAGGGCCATCCACCGGCTCTTGAAGATGGTGCTCGAGCGCATCGGTACCATGCAGCCATTGTCGCGCCGGCCGTTTAAGAATGCGTTGCCTGCTGCTCGTCGGCCTCGTGCACGATCTCGCGATAGGGATAGCGGTCGCGGATGCGGGTGTTGAAATAGACGCCCTTTGCAAAGGCCGACCGGAAGGTGTTCGCGACCTCCTCGGGGACCTGCGAATAGACGTAGCGGCGGCCGGTCGTGAACTCGACCCACAGCTCGCAGCTGTCGGGGCAATAAACGAAGCGGCGGATGACGCTCGAGGGCATGCCCCCAGAACGCTTCAGGCGGCGTCTGGAGCCGCTACGGCGGGCCTTCCGCGGGTCAGGGCGCCCGCCATGCCGCCAAGGGCAAGCAGCGCACCGGCCACCGCAAGCGGCGTCCAGCGATAATGTTCGAGCCAGGTTGAGAAGCCCATGGCGATGATCGGGACGATCACGCTCGAATATGCTGCCTTCGCCGGTCCGATCTTGCGCACCACGGGATAGTAAAGGCTGAAGGTCAGCACCGAGGCGGCGAGCGACAGATAGAGGAGACCGGCCCAGTAGGTGAGGCCAGGGTCGAGGACCGGCGGTCCGGAGACCGCGAAGGCGATCGCTCCGTCGATCACGGCGCCCGCGGCCATCGACCATGCAATCATCGACAAGAGCGGGAATCGCCGTATCTCCGGCCGCGCCTGCATGACGTTCGCGGCGGATGCGCCGAGCATGCCGACGAACGTCAGGCCGATCCCGGCTGCGATCTGCCTAGCACTCGCGCCATGCTCCTGCAGCTCGTGGACGAAGAGCAGCGCAATGCCGGCGACGGCCACGGCCGAGCTCCAGGCGAAACGCGCGGTCGGCCGCTGCCCGAGGAAAGCCCAGGCGAGCAGGCTGCTGGGGATCAGAAGCAGCGCGAACACGGTCGCGACCACGCCCGACGTGATGTGCCGCTCGGCGAGATAGACGGCGTTGAAGTTCACGCAGAACTGGGTGAAGCCGAGGAAGATGGCGGCAACGGCGCCCTTGCTGCCGATGCGCAGGCTCTGGCCCTTCCAGGCGGCGACCGCAGCCATGGCAGCTGCGGCGAGAATGAAGCGGTAGGTGACCGACCATTGCGGCGGCACGATCCCGAGCTGGCCTCGTATGACGATCCAGGTCGAGCCCCAGATCGCCGTGAAGATGATGAAGGGAAGGACGACGGTGCGGAACTCGGACGGGTGGCTTTCGCTCACAGGGCGGAGATCGCCTCGGCAAGTCGGTCGAGCGCCTCGCCCTGCTGGTCCCAGCTGGTGACGAGCCGGATCTGGCCGGGCCCCCAATCGTAGAAGTCGAACCCGCCTTCGCGGAGGCGCCGCGCTTCGTCGTCGGTGACCTTCAGGAACAGCTCGTTCGCCTCGACCGGATAGACGAGCCGGTGCGGAGCGGCTCCGGCGAGCTTCTGCGCGGCAGCGTTCGCAGCGCGGGCATTGTCGAGCCACAGGTCGCCTTCGAGCATCGCCAGGATCTGCGCGGCGAGGAAACGGCCCTTGGAGAGCAGATGCCCGGCGCGCTTGCGCCGCACCGCGATCTCGCCGGCGAGATCGCTGCGAAAGAGGATCAGCGCTTCGGCGTTGAGGCCGCCGTTCTTGACGAAGCCGAACGACAAGGCGTCGACGCCGGCCCGCCACGTCAGGTCGGCGAGGCTCTCGCCGCTCGACACCAGCGCGTTGGCAATCCGTGCGCCGTCCATGTGCAGCGCCAGGCCGCGGCGTTTTGCGAGGTCGCCGATGGCCGCCACTTCGGCTGCGCGATAGACGAGCCCGTATTCGGTCGCGTTGGTGATGGAGATCGCGGCGGGCTGGACCTGGTGGACGTCGTTGCGGATCAGGCTGCAGGCTTCGTCAATCGCTCCCGGCGTCAGCTTCGCGCCTTCGCCGTCGAGCAGGATCAGCTTGGCGCCGCCGGTGAAGAAGCCGGGCGCGCCGGCTTCGTCGACCTCGATGTGCGCGTCCTTGTGGCAGAGGATCGCGCGGTAGGGCGGGCACAGGGCCGCCAGCGCGAGGCAGTTGGCGGCGGTCCCCGTGGTCACCCAGAAGGCGCGGACCTCAGTGCCGAACAGGTCGGAGAAGGCGCCGTCGAGCCGCCGGCTCCATTCGTCGCCGTCATAGGCGGTGTCGAGCCGGTTCGCCGCCGCGATCGCTTCCAGCACCTTGGGATGCGCGGGCGCGGCATTGTCCGAGAAGAAACGCATGGCCGCTCCCCAAGCCGAATGCATCTCGCATGGCAAGCGGCTGGTGATAGTCTCGCATTCGAGTCGGGCGGAGGAGCTGGGTGCAGCAGGATTACGACACGGCAGCGATCATGGGCGGCCTCTACGGTGACGGGATCATCGGACTGAAGGGCGCCTTCAGCAAAGAGTTCGCCGACGCGCTCTACGAAGACATGATGAGCCTGTTCGACGAGGCCCGGCAGATCCCCGGCGGAGCGCTGCCGCGGGGGCCGCAGCGCTGGTATGTCGAGACGCAGCCCGAGCGCATCCGCGGGTTCGTCGACATCGCGACGCATCCCTGGTTCGTCGCGGTATGCGAAGCGGTTCTGACCAAGGACTATCGGATCGTCGAGGTCGGGTTCGACATTCCCTTCCCCGGCGCCGCCGACCAGCCGTGGCACCGCGACTTCAAGGCGCCGGACGCGACCATGAAGGATCGCCGCCTCAACTCGCTGGCATTCAACCTCACGGCCGTCGACACGAAGCCCGAGCACGGGCCGTTCGAGATCGCGCTGGGCACGCAGTGGGACGACATCAGCGGGGCGAAGGACGACATGTTCCCCGACAAGTCGCTGTGGGACCGCTACATCTCACGAGCGGTGCAGAAGCTGCCGCAGCGGGGCGACATTTCCGCGAGGTCGGCGCTGACGATCCACCGCGGAACCGCGAACCGCTCCGATGAGCCGCGGCCGGTGCTCGTCGTCGCGGCGGACGCGCCGGACGGGACCAACGCCAATCACCACGACCTCCAGGTGACCCGCGCTTATTACGACGGCCTGCCGGCGCAGGTTCGCGACCATCTGACCTGCCGGATCACCGACGAGCTGGAGCCGATCATCCAGAACCATGTGATCGAGGGGCTGCTCGAAGCCGATTACGGCTGATCGTCCGCCTTGGCCTTCGTCGACAGCGAGCGCTGCTGCGCCTTGCGCTTGCGCAGGTTTTCCCTCAGCGCCGCGGCGAGCCGCTCCTCCCTCTCCTTGTCTTTCTCAGCCATGCCAGTCACATGCGCTTCGGTTTCGCCGCCCGCAACGGGTTGACAGGCGAGCGCGCGGACCCTCATAGGCGCGCCACTTTCCGGAAAAAGTGCTGCCGTAGCTCAGTGGTAGAGCGCATCCTTGGTAAGGCTGAGGTCGTGAGTTCAATCCTCACCGGCAGCACCATTTCCACGCACAGGACTGCCGGGGGCAGTCCGAGCATGGAAATCGGCCTCAGCTAGAGCTTAAGCGTCGCGATCCCGGAGCGGCTTCTCGCCGAGCGCAGCGTCCATCCCGCTGGCGAGCGCATCGCCAATCCAGACGACCCCGCCCATGACGAGGATTGCAGAAACGAGCTGTAGTGCGCTGATCACGAATCGACTCCGGATTTCTGCTTTATCGCCAGCGCATTAAACCTGAAATTAAAGCGGCGTGACTCTTCTTTCATCGTTCCGCCGCTTAGCGGGGTCGGTTCGTCGTTCCCTTGCCCGCAGTGATGAAGAGCGCCACCACCGGCTCCTCCGCGTCGGCGGTGTGCCAGACGCCGCGCGGGTTGATCGCATAATCGCCCGGCCCCAGCTCCCATGACTGCGTGGACCCGTCCGGCAGCTCCTGGTGAAGCGTCATGTGGCCCTGCACGCAGCAGACCACTTCCTCGCCCGCGGGATGCATTTCCCAGCTGGTCCAGCTCTCCTCGAAGCGGAACAGGCTGACGAGCCGCCCCTCGTCGAGGTCGTCGGCGTGGCGCTCGCCATAGGCTTCGTACCATTCGAAGCCCGTGAACTGCGGCTCCGCGACGGCGGTCGCGCCGCGGCCGAGGTGGATGGGGAAGTCGTAGAGGGACTTCCCGCGCTTCATTCGGCCTCGATCGGCGCACAGGCGGCGCGCAGCCATTCGAGGTCGGCGCCCGACAGGGTCGGCCCGATCTTGGCGAGCACGTGGGCGTGATAGCAGTTGAGCCAGATGAGCTCTTCCGGAGCGAGCATCTCCGCCTTCACGAGGCGGCGGTCGATCGGCGCGAAGGTCAGGGTCTCGAACCCGAGCATCTCCTTTTCGGCGCCCTCAATCTCGCGCGGCACGACGAGGACCAGATTCTCGATGCGGATGCCGTACTCGCCTGTCTTGTAATAGCCGGGCTCGTTGGAGAGGATCATGCCCGCCTGGAGCGGCTCGTCGCCGCCGCTCTGCGCGCTTCCGACGGGCGAGATGCGCTGCGGCCCTTCGTGGACCGAGAGGAAGCTGCCGACGCCGTGGCCGGTGCCATGGGCGTAATCGAGGCCTGCTTCCCACAGCGGCCGGCGCGCGAAGCTGTCGAGCTGCGAGCCGCGCGTGCCCTTCGGGAAGACCGCCGTCGCGATTGCGATATGGCCCTTGAGAACGCGCGTGAAGCGGTCGCGCATCTCGTCGGTCGGCTCGCCGATCGGGACCGTGCGGGTGATGTCGGTGGTGCCGTCGACATACTGGCCGCCCGAATCGATCAGGTAGAGCGTCCCCTTCTCGAGCTTGCGGTTGGTCTTCTCGCTCGACTTGTAATGGACGATGGCGCCGTTCGGGCCGGCGCCGGAGATGCTGTCGAAGGAAAGGTCGCGGAGCTCCGGCGCTTCGCGGCGGATGGATTCGAGCTTGTCCGACGCGATCAGCTCGTCGACCTCGCCCTTCGGCGCCTCTTCGTCGATCCAGTGGAGGAAGCGGACGATCGCCGCGCCGTCGCGCGTCTGCGCCGCTTTCTGGCCGGCGATTTCGGCAGGGTTCTTGATCGCCTTGGGGAGGACCGTCGGGTCGCGCATCGGAAGGATCTTCGCGCCGGCCCTTTCCAGCGCCTCGAAGATGGCCGCGACGGCGCGTTCGGGATCGACGACGACGGTCTTGCCCTTGAGCTCGGCAAGCGCGGGCTCGAACTCCGTCCGCTCATGGAGGCGGACGCCGTTGCCGAGGTGCTGGCGGACTTCCGGCCCGATCTTCTCGCCGGCCACGAACAGGTCGGCAGTGCCGTCCGCGTGGACGAGCGCATAAGCGAGGGCGACGGGCGTGTGGGTCACGTCCTGGCCGCGGATGTTGAACGCCCAGGCGATCGAGTCGAGCGCGGACAGCACCGCGGCATCGGCATGATGCTTCGCCAGCCAGTCGCCGATCTCGGTCCGCTTCTCGGCAGCGGACTTGCCGGCATAGCGGTCGGACTGGACGACGAGATGGGCTTTGGAGGCCTCGGGCCGGTCGGTCCAGATTTCGTCGATCGGGTTGCGCTCGACGGGCACGAGCTCGGCGCCGCGGCTGGCGAGCGCTTCCTTCGCCTTCTTCACCCAGTCGCGGGTGTGCAGCCAGGGATCGTAGCCGATCCGAGCGCCCTCCGGCGCATGCTCCTCGAGCCACTGGGTCGTGCTCGTCTGGGGGACGGACTGGTAGCTCCACTCGGTCGGGCTGACCTGCTGGCGGACCTGGAGCGTGTAGCGCCCGTCGACGAAGATCGCGGCTTCCTCGGGCAGGACCACGGCGGAGCCGGCGGAGCCCTGGAAACCGGTGAGCCAGGCGAGCCGCTGCGCATAGCTTCCGACATATTCGCTCATATGCTCGTCGGTGAGCGGGACGACGAACCCGTCGAGCTTCTCCAGCTTGAGCTGCTCGCGAAGTGCCTTGAGGCGGTCTGCGTAGGTGGACATGGGCGACTAACTCCCTCCGCGCTGAGCTAATGCAATGGCGGGGATTCTTAAAGGCCGGCGGACCGCGGAAGTATACAAAGTATACGCCTCAACGCGCGCGCGCGAGGGGCCCGGGGGGTATGTCAACTTTGCCAACTTCGGGTTGCACGACTGGCTCGATCATCGCCGCAACTGGAGCACAAACGCACTGCTGTAGGACAGCAGTTTTTCAGTCTTCCGATATATTTCAGTGATTTAACGGCGGGCTGCATCGAGCGCTGAACTTCAACAAGGCGTCGCTGCGCGAATCGATCGCGGTCAATTACTATCGCCTCGCCGCCGCGGCGCGAACCCTTCCGGCGGCCACTGCCGCGCGTTGAGCCGCCGCTTTCGCCCTTCCGGTGGCGGGCGGGCGCGCTAAGAGCGCTCACATGGACAAGCAAGTCGAGATTCCTTCGCCGCCGATCGCCGAGCGGCGGCCCTACAGCTACGAGCGCCACGGCATCACCATCGAGGACCCGTGGCACTGGCTTCGCGACCCCAAATATCCCGAAGTCGATGACCCGGACGTGCTCGCCTATCTCAAAGCCGAGAATGCCTATTTCGAGGCGTGGAAGGCGCAGCACGAGCCGCTGATCGACGAGCTGTTCGAGGAGATGAAGGGGCGGATCAAGGAGGACGACAGCTCGGTCCCGATCCGCGACGGCGATTATCTCTACTGGTGGGCGTTCAGGCCGGGCGCGCAGTACCGGACCTGGTATCGACGCAAGATCACCCCTCCCCTTGATGGGGATGGGCAGGGGTGGGGTGAGGTCTCCGGAGAAGGCGCGGCTGCCCCCACCGGCACCCCCACCCAAACCCTCCCCGATCAAGGGGGAGGGGTTTTAGAGCAGGACGAGATCATCTTCGACGAGCCGGTCGAGACAGAGGGGCGCGGATATTTCCGCCTCGGCGCCCTCGAGGTCAGCCCCGACGGAAAGCTGCTCGCGACGCTCGCCGATTATGACGGCTCCGAGCGGTTCGAGCTGCGCATCCGCGACCTTTCCACCGGCGACGACGTCGAAACCGTGACAAAGGTCGGCATCGGCCAGCCGGTGTGGACCAGCGACAGCCGCGGCATCGTCTTCACCGAGGTGAACGATAATTGGCGCAGCTACCGGGCCCGCTATCACCGGCTCGGATCGCCCAGCGAAGAGGACGTGACGCTCTACGAGGAGACGGAGGAGCTGGGCTTCTCCGTCGGCGTCGGACGGTCGCACGACCGCACGCTCATCTTCGTTTCGACGGGCGACAACACGACCAGCGAGGTACGGTTCGTTTCCGCCGACGATCCCACGCAGCCGCTGACGCTGATCAGCCGGCGCAAGCAGGGGCGCGAATATCATGTCGACGCCGCGCACGGGAAATTGTGGATCCACACCAACGACACGCATGTGAACT
This sequence comes from Bacillota bacterium, assembly GCA_050261135.1. Lineage (GTDB taxonomy): Bacteria > Pseudomonadota > Alphaproteobacteria > Sphingomonadales > Sphingomonadaceae > Sphingomicrobium. The sequence goes on along the minus strand of JBLNCZ010000009.1, from coordinate 143,742 downwards.
TCCGGCTCGCCGAGGCGGACGTCGCGAACCCCGAAGAGTGGCGCACGGTCATCGAGGGGTCGGAGCGCGTCTATCTGACCGGCGTCACCTCCTATCGCGACCATCTGGCGATCAGCAGCCGGATCGACGGGCTCGACCAGCTGCTGCTGCGTACCTACGCGGGCGAGGAGACGCGGATTCCGTTTCGCGAGGCGAGCTACAGCGCCTTCTTCCTCGGCAATCCGGAGTTCGCTCCGGAGAGCTACCGCCTCGGCTATTCCTCGATGGTAACGCCGATGACGACCTACGATTATCACCCGGACACGGGCGAGCTCGAGGTGCGCAAGGTGCAGGAGATTCCCTCCGGCTACGACGCGTCGCAATATGCGACCGAGCGGCTGATGGTCGAGGCGCGCGACGGGGTGAAGGTGCCGGTCTCCGTCGTCTACCGCAAAGGCTTCGAGAAGAATGGCGCCGGCAAGCTGTTCCTCTACGCTTATGGCGCATACGGCCACGCGATCCCGCCGGTGTTCAACTCGAACCGGATCAGCCTTCTCGACCGCGGCTGGGCATGCGCCATCGCGCACATCCGCGGCGGCGACGACCTCGGCTACAAATGGTTCCTGGACGGCAAGCTGACCAAGCGGACGAACACGTTCAACGACTTCGTCGACGTCGCCAAGGGGCTGATCGAGCGCAAGTTCACGCATGCCGGCGGGATCGCGATCAACGGCGGGTCGGCGGGCGGCGAGCTGATGGGCGCGGTGGTCAATTCGGACCCCGAGCTGTGGGGCGCGGTGGTCGCGGACGTGCCCTTCGTCGACGTGCTCAACACGATGCTCGACGACACGCTACCGCTGACGCCCGGCGAGTGGCCCGAGTGGGGCAATCCGATCACCGATGCGCAAGCGTTCGAATATATCCGCAGCTACTCGCCCTACGACCAGGTGAAGGCGCAGGACTATCCGCCGATGCTGATCACCGGCGGCCTCACCGACCCGCGGGTGACTTATTGGGAGCCGGCGAAATGGGCGGCGAAGCTGCGCGCGACCAAGACCGACGGCAACCTGCTGCTGCTGAAGATCAACATGGGCGCAGGGCACGGCGGCAAGTCGGGGCGCTGGGACAAGCTCCACGAGGTCGCGGAGACCTACGGCTTCATCCTGACGCAGATCGGCTGATCAAATCCTCCCCTGAGCTTCTGGTCAGGGGAGGGGGACCGCACGAAGTGCGGTGGAGGGGAATGCTCAAAAGCACGCGCAGGAATGTCAGACGGGCGAGAAGCCTCCGGCGGATGATGACGCTGCCGGAGGTAGTGCTCTGCCAGCATCTTCGCCGGCGGCCGGACGGGTGGAAGTTCCGGCGCCAGCATCCAGCGGGTCCGTTCGTCCTCGATTTCTATTGCGAGCGGGCGAGGTTGTGCGTCGAATTGGACGGTGCAGCGCACGCGATGGGGGATGTTCCGAAACGGGATGAGCGACGCGACAGGTGGCTCGCGGAGGCTGGAATCCGCACCGTCCGCATCGCGGCGGCAGATGTCCTGAACAATCTTGACGGTGTACTGCAGCTCATCCTTCTCGAATGTCGCGGCAATCCCCTCCACCACTCGCCTCCGGCGAGCGGTCCCCCTCCCCTCCAGGGAGGATTTGAGTGAAGCCCATATTCGAGATGAGGTTTGCTGCGGCGGCCGAGCACATCGACGAGCTGGGGCACGTCAACAATGCGGTGTGGGTGCGGTGGATCCAGGAGGTGACGGTCGCGCACTGGGAGGCGGTCGCGCCGCGGGAGCACCAGGACTCCTACTTCTGGGTCGTGGTGCGGCACGAGATCGACTATCTGCGCGCCGCGCACGAAGGCGACCGCATCACCGCGCGGACCTGGGTCGGCGACGCGCCGCAGGGCGCGCGATTCGAGCGGTTCATCGAGTTCACCGGCGCGGACGGAAGGCCGAGCGTGCGCTCGAGGACACAGTGGGCGATTATCGACAAGGCGACCGGGCGGCCAATCCGCGTTCCGCCGGAAGTCGTAGCGCCGTTCATCGGCGACGGGTAAGAATCGGCGGATGCGCCGGATCGTCCTTTACGATTATTACCGATCGTCCGCCTGCTACCGCGTGCGGATCGCCCTCAAGCTCAAGCGCGTCGACTATGAAACGCGCGTCGTGAACCTGCTCGAAAGCGAGCAGAAATCGGACGAATATCGAAGCGTGAACCCGCAGGGCCTGGTGCCGATGCTGGAGATCGACGGGCACCTGCTGACGCAGAGCCTGGCAATCATCAACTATCTGGACCTGCGCTTCCCGGTCTATCCGCTGATCCCCGCCTCTGCCGCCGAGCGCGCGCATGTGGTGGCGCTGGCGATGACGGTCGCGTGCGACATCCACCCGCTCAACAACCTTCGCGTGCTCAAATATCTCAAGAACGAGCTCGAGCAGCCGCAGGAGCAGGTCGACGCCTGGTACGCGCACTGGGTCCGCGAAGGCCTCGCCGCGCTCGAAGCGCTGGCGGCGCCGCGCGCGGGCAAGTTCCTGTGGGGCGACGGAGTGACGGCGGCCGACGTGTGCCTGATCCCGCAGCTCTACAACGCGCGGCGGTTCAACGTGCCGATCGACGATTTCCCGACCCTGCTTCGCGTCGAAAAGAATGCGAACGCCATCGAGGGCTTCGCGGCTGCCCATCCGGATCGGCAGGAAGGGGCCGCCTGAGGCGTTTTCGACGCGGCGGCTGCGGTTGCAAGCGCGGCTGACGAGCGGCAAAGCAAGGACATGACGAAAGCCCGGCGACAGGCTTGAGCAGGCGCGCGGCGAACGCCGGCGACTATCGCGCGCTTGCCAGGGCGCGGCTGCCGCATTTCCTGTTCGAATATCTGGACGGCGGTTCGTACGACGAAGTCACGCTTCGGGCGAACGTCGAGGACCTGAGCCGGATCGCGCTGAGGCAGCGGGTGCTTCGCGACGTTTCCAGGATCGACCTCGGCAAGACGCTCTTCGGGCGCGAATGGGCGATGCCCGTCGGCCTCGGCCCGGTCGGGCTCGCGGGCATGTACGCGCGGCGGGGCGAGGTGCAGGCGGCGCGCGCCGCGGCGGCGGCGAACGTGCCGTTCGCGCTGTCGACCGTCAGCGGCTGCTCGCTTCGCGAGGTCGCCGGATGCGGGCACGTGCCGTGGTACCAGCTCTATTTCGTCAAGGACCGCGGCTTCGTCGCGGACATGATCGACACGGCGAGCGAACTGGGCTCCGCCGCGCTGATCCTGACCGTCGACCTCGCGGTGCCCGGGTCGCGCTATCGCGACTATCGGGCGGCAGGCGGCGGGCTGCGGCGGGCGCTCGACCTGCTCGCGCGGCCGGAATGGCTTTGGGACGTGGGCCTACACGGGAAGCCGCACAGCCTCGGCAATCTCGAGCCGATCGTCGGCAGGCGCGCGCCGCTGAGCGATTTCCAGGCGTGGATCCACGCCAATTTCGACCCCTCGGTGAGCTGGAAGGACGTCGAGTGGGTGCGCAAGCGGTGGACGCGGCCACTGATCATCAAAGGCGTTCTCGATCCCGATGACGCGCGCAGGGCCGCCGAAAGCGGCGCCGATGCGATCGTGGTGTCGAACCACGGCGGCCGGCAGCTCGACGGAGTGCTTTCGACCGCGCGAGCGCTCCCGCCGATCGCCGACGCGCTCGGCGGGCGGCTGCCGCTGCTTGCCGACGGCGGCATCCGCTCGGGGCTGGACGTCGTGCGGATGCTCGCCCTCGGCGCCGACTTCGTGCTGCTCGGCCGGGCCTGGGCCTGTGCGCTCGCCGGAGCCGGCGGCAGGGGCGTCGCCCATGTGCTGAAGCTGATCAAGGCGGAAATGCGCGTGGCGATGGCGCTTACCGGCTGCACCCGGATCGACGAGGTGGATCGCTCGACGCTCGCCTAGGCGACGTCGCGGGAGTCCTGGATCGCGATCCTGTCCTCGCGGAACAGCTGGTCGACGTCGCCGGCGGTCATCGGCTCGGCGAAGAGGAACCCCTGCACCGACGAGCAGCCGTGGGCGCGCAGCTCCATCAGCTGGGCGGTCTCTTCGACGCCTTCCGCGGTGGTCTCGATATTGAGCGCATGGGCAAGCTCGGTGATCGCCCGGACGATCGCGCTCGCGCCTTCCCGCGTCAGCAGGTTCTGGATGAAGCTGCGGTCGATCTTCAGCTTGTCGAACGGGAAGCTCTGCAGATAGCTGAGCGAGGAATAGCCGGTGCCGAAATCGTCGAGCGCGATGCGGATGCCGAGCGTGCGCAACGCGTGCAGCAGCTTGAGCGTGGATTCGCTGCCTTCGAGGAAGATGCTCTCCGTGATCTCGACCTCGAGCCGATCGGGCGCGAGGCCGCTGACGGCGAGCGCACGAAGGATGGTGTCGTGGAGCGCGCCGCGGTGGAACTGGACCGGCGACACGTTGACCGCCACGCGCACCTCGTCCGGCCAGCGCGCGGCCTGGGTGCAGGCCTCGCGAATGACCCAGGCGCCGATCGGCACGATGAGGCCCGTATCCTCGGCGATGGGGATGAACTCGACCGGCGAGATCACGCCGCGCTTCGGGTGGTTCCAGCGCAGCAGCGCCTCGAACGAGCAGATGCGGTTCTGCTCGAGGTCGAAAAGGGGCTGGTAGTGAAGCTCGAACTCGCACCGCTCGACGGCGAGGCGAAGGTCGGATTCGAGCTGGCGCCGCTGCTGCGCCCGCTCGTTGAGGCTCTCTTCGAAGAAGGCGTAGGTGCCGCGGCCCGCCTCCTTGGCGCGATAGAGCGCGAGGTCGGCGTTGCGCAGGAGCGTGCCGCTGTCGCGGCCGTCGTCGGGCGCGATCGCGATGCCGATGCTGGTCGAAGGGACGAACTCGTTTCCGTCGATTTTGATCGGTTGGGTGATGGCGCCGAGGATGTCGCGCGCCAGCCGGTCGATCGCGTCGCGGTCCTCGCCGACGCTCTGCAGCACCACGAACTCGTCTCCGCCGAGGCGGCCGACGAAATGGCCGCGCGCCGCATGGCGCACGCGCTGCGCGGCTTCGACCAGCAAGGCGTCGCCGGCGGGGTGGCCGAGCGTGTCGTTGATCACCTTGAACTGGTCGAGGTCGAGGCAATGGAGCGCGAACAGGCTGCCGTTCCCGTCGGACGCGCGGAACAGCTGCTCGAGCTGCTGGTGGAACATGGTGCGGTTGGGAAGGCCGGTGAGGACGTCGTTGAAGGCGAGCTGGGTGATGCGTTGCTCGCGCTCCGAGATCTTGCCGACCATCTCGTTGAAGCTGCTTGCGAGGCGCGCGAGCTCGTCCCTGCCCCGCACCTTCACCTGCACATGCTCCCCGTGGGCGAGGCGGCCCGCCGCTTCGTCGAGACGCGCGAGCGGCCGGGTGATCCGGCCCGCGGCGCGCCAGGTCGCGAAGCCCATGAGCAGCAGGCCGAGCAACGTCATGACGGCAAGGCCGAGCTGGAGCTTGCGCGCATCGGCAAGCGCCTGCGCCTTCGGGTAGGCGAGCAGCAGGATCGCGCGCTCGCCGTCCGAGAAGGTGCGCAGCGGCTTCGCAAGCACGATCGAGCGCTCGCCGGCGACTTCCATCTCGAACGCGGCGCCGGAGCGGACGTGGCTTTCGGCAAGCGAGGCCGAGCGGCCGGTCAGCATCGACATGCTGCCCGCCGCCTCCGACCAGCGGCCGGAGTCCTCCGCGAGCACCGCGGCATGGAGCGGAATCGCCGAGAGGCGCTCCAGCCCGCGCATCTCGCGCGCGTCGAGGTCGGCTGCGAACACCACCCAGCCGATCAGGTTCGGCGCCATGATCGGCGCCGCGACGAGCTGCCGCGGCCGTCCCGCGAGCACTGACACGCCGGTCAGGCGACCTTCGTCGAGCGGCTCCCACAGCCGCGCCGTTTCAGCGGCGCTGACCGACGGATCGATCGCGGTGACCTTGCCGTCCGCGGTGACGATGAAGGCGCTCGGCACCTTGAGCCGGGCGGCGGCATTGCCGAGCGCCGACTGCATGGTCGCTTCGTCGCCGGTCGCAACCGCTGCGCGGAAGCCGAAGTCGCGCGCAAGCAGCTGGGCGGCGTTCTGCAGCTCGTGCGCCCGCTGCTGCCACAGCCGGTCGTAGACGGCGCCCGAGGATTGCAGCTGGCCTTCCACCTGCCGCGAGGTGGCGCCGGAGATGAAGGTCGAAAGCGCCGCCGAAACCGCAAGCATCGCCGCCGCGAAGAGCAGCGCGAACTGCACCGTCAGGCGAGTGCTCAGCGAGCGGAAGGAGCGCATGGATCAATAATCCATCGACATGGCCGGCGGCGGCGGCCGCAGCCGCACCGAGAAGCTCACGCTCCGCTGTCCCGCGGCGATGCCCTGCTGCAGCATTCCGCCGGGAGCCCGCAAATAGGGATGCCAGACGGTCAGCCGGCCGGACGCGTTGGGCGCGTCGGCGAAGGAGGCAACGCCCTGCCCGTTCGTGCGCGCGGTCCAGGCGCTGTCGGTGACGACGATGAAGGCGCTCATCTGGTCGTGGATGTTGCAGCCGAGCGCGATCACCCCGGCCTTGTCGAAATGGACCGTGCGGGACTGGTCCTTGGCGAACAGCTTCAGCTCGAACCTCTTCGCCGGGGAGAAGGAATAGACGTGGTGCTTCGTATTATCGAAGTTGGGAAAGGAGATGTCCGCGCCCACCGGGACGATGGTCAGGAACGGGTGGAACTGCAGGTTCTGCTGCGAGACGACGTAGCGGCCGGCCGGCCGCGGCGCGCGCGCTCCGCTCGATGGGTAGAAGGTGACCACGGCATCGCGCACGGGCCGTCCGGAGGCATCAAGGACACGCACGGCCAGCGGCGCCGCGCAAAGCGGCGCGGACAGGGCCAGGCCTGCCGCGGCAACCAGGAGTCCACGCACCATGCCGAAGAATTAAGCGGGAAACGGTAAACGTCGCCCCGCCCGAGATGGTTACCAGTGCATTCGCAGTTCGGCTTGCAGCTGGGTCTGGCGCTGGCGCGGCGCGAGGCCTAAATCCTCGCGATCCTCGCGCCGGCTCGACACGCGGAGAAGCTCGACGAGGCCGGTGAAGTGGCTCCAGTCGCGCTTCGCCGCGACCATGGCCGACCAGCCGCTCTCGTCATAGTCGGCGTCGACGATGCTGCCCCTGTTGCGCGTGCCGAAGCCTTCCGCGCGCACCGCAAGTCCGATCGGCCCGAACGGCCGCGAAAGCAGCAGGAATGCCGAGCGGAAGCGGTTGTCGACCCAGTGCCGGCCGAGCATCGCATAGCCCATGCGCGTGCGGCCGGTGAGCGCCTGCACCTTGAGCTGCGTACCGCCGCCGAGATCCGCAGCCACACCCACATCCTCGAACCTGGTCCGCCAACCCCATTCGAGATCGTCGTTGACGTCCTTCGGATTGGCGCGGTTGTCGTAGTGGAAGAGCTCGATGCGGACCGGCGCGGGCGGCTGCCACGCGAGCTTCGCATAATAGCCGGGGCGGTGGGCGAAGCCGCGGCGAAGGTCGATCAGCGGATGGGTGACCGGCCCCTGGATGCTTGCGATGTCGCCTTCGAGCGGCGGCAGGCGCCAGCCGTTGAACGCAAGCGTGGTGCGGTCGTGGAGCGCCCAGCCGCGAAAGGTGAGCAAGGTCGCCGATGTGTCGTTCGCGGCGAAGAGCGCCAGCGTGGCGCGGAGCCGGTGATTGCGGGGCGAGGCCGCGATCGTTCCCTCGACGGCCGCGGGGCGGACTTCCTCGCCGATCCAGCTGTTGATCGCCGAGGGAGTGATGGAGCTTGCGACATGCCAGTCGGCGTCCTCATGCTCGAGGCTGACCGGCGGCCACATCAGCCCGGCGCGCGCGGAGAAAGCGGTGCCGCTGCTGCTCCGCAGCGGGCGGAAGACCAGATAGGCCTGGCTGATGCCGGCCCGGGTGGTCTCGCCGCCCTGGACGGAACCGACGACGGTGGCGGAGAGCGACCAGGTGAATTGCGGCTGCCACACGAGGCTCGCGTTGCCGAGCTCGGGCAGCAGGCGGAGATCGCCGTCGCTGCCGGTGCGCAGCTTGCCGAGGCCATCGTCGAGCCAGCCGCTCTCGCCATCGACGGCGACGGCGCGCACGTCGCCGCTGAGCTCGAAATTGTCGGGCTCGAACAGGCGCAGGTCGGAGGCGGCCGCGGGCCCCGCCCATAGCGCTGCAAGCGCGCAGCCGAGCGGAAGCGCGCCGCGGTTGAGCAGGCGTCGAGCGGCGCAAGCCATGACCACGAGACTAAGCGAAGCTGGTTAAAATTATGGTCAGAACGGAGCGGATGCCGCACCGCGGCCCAGGCTGATGGGATCCGCCCTTCGGACCATCAGTGGATGGTCCTGCGGGATCTCGCTTCAAACGTCGCCCGGACATTTGGCGAGATCGATGGTCGGGGAGAGAGGATTCGAACCTCCGGCCCCTGCCTCCCGAAGACAGTGCTCTACCAGGCTGAGCTACTCCCCGACCGGAACCCGCTGGATGCGACTTTCGGTCGCGGCGGGAGCCAAGGCCGCGGCTAGATAGAGGCCGGTTTCGGCAAGCGCAAGCTTGTCCTCCGGCAAAGGCGAAGAGCGCCTGCGGCGCGGGCGTCAGCCGCTGTGGCCGATGCTGGCCAGCTCCTGGATGTGCTGGACCCACTCTTTCTCTTCGTGCTCGTACTGCCACCACTGTGCCTTGGTCAGGCACAGCTTGTTGGTGCGGATGCGGCTGCCGAGATTGTCCTGCCTGCGGCAGATGACCTTGTCGTCGTCGCTCTTGAGATGATTGGGATCGGTCGACGAGGCGGTCGCCGGCACTTCGACGAAGGTGATCTGCGCAAATGCGGGGGCGGGGCTCAACAGGGTGAGAGCAGTGATGAGAGCAAGCTTTCGCATGGGCACCTCGCTAACAGGCCGCCATTTTACATCCGGCAGCAACGGCGGGCAACTTTGAAGCGAGCAGCCTAGCGGCCGAGCACCTGCAGCCATTCCTCGTGCCGGACGAACTTTTCGCGCGGCGAGCCGGGCCGCGCGCGGGAGACCTCGGTCTCCTCGATCTTGCGCCAGTCGTCATAATCGGTCGCGAGGATTCCGCGGCTTTCGAGCAGCCGCTTCAGCCCTGCCGCCCCTTCCCGCTCGCCCGAGCTTCCCGCCGGCATGGCGGCGGCGACCTGGTCGGCGACTTCATAGCCGTCGGGGCGGTTGGTGCCGATCGTGCCCGAGGGGCCGCGCCGCGCCCAGCCGACGGCGTAGAGCCGGTCGGCGATCCGGCCCCTGTCGTTCACGAACTTGCCGCCTTCGAACGGAACGTCAGGGATGGGCGAGGTCGAATAACCGATCGCGGTGACGACCAGGGACGCGGGGACTTCGTACGTCTCCCCCGTGCCGCGGGCGCCGCCGTTCGCGTCGAGCTCGGTGCGTTCGACGATCACCCGTTCGACCTTGCCCTCCCCTTCGACGCGGACCGGCCTGGCGAAGAAATCGAAGACCATGCGCTTGGGCTTGTCGTGCGGCAGGTCGGCGAAGCTGCGCAGGATGCTCACCGACTTGCGCAGGCCGGGCTCGAGCGGCTCGTCTGCCTCGACCGGCGGGAAATCGGCGAGATCGACTTCGGGAACGGCCGCTTCGAGATGGCCGAGCTCGCCCAGCTCCTTGGGAGTCATGGCGACCTGGTGCGGGCCGCGGCGGCCGACGATGGTGATGGTGCGGATCGCCGAGCGGTCGAGCGCCTCGAGCGCGTGATTGACGATGTCCGACCCTTCGAACTCATGCCGCGTCTTCGACAGGATTCGCGCGCAGTCGAGCGCGACGTTGCCCGCACCGACGACGACCGCGCCGCTGCCGCCGAGCGGCGGGTCGAGGTCGGCGAATTCGGGATGGCCGTTGTACCAGCCGACGAACTCGGCCGAGCCGACCACGCCGGGAAGGTCCTCGCCGGGGACGCCGAGCTTGCGGTCGTGCGGGGCCCCGGTGGCGAGGATCACGGCGTCGTAGAGGGCGAGGAGCTCGGCGACGGAGACGTCGCGGCCCACGGTGACGTTGCCGATGAAGTCGACGCCGGCGCTCTCGGCGACCTTGTCGTAGCGCTTGCTGACCGCCTTCAGGGACTGGTGGTCGGGAGCGACACCGAAGCGGATCAGGCCATAGGGGACGGGATAGCGGTCGAGGATGTCGATGCGCGCCTTGTCGCCATAGGCCTTCTCCAGCGCCTCGGCGGTGTAGAAGCCGGCGGGGCCGGACCCGACGATCGCGAAATGCCGCATTCAGCCTCCCGTGACGACGAAAACTCCTCCCTATCGCGCAGCGATGGGGAGGGGAACCAGCGAAGCTGGTGGAGGGGTGATTGGCGCTGGGCCAGGACCCCTCCACCATTGAATCTTCGTTCAATGGTTCCCCTCCCCACGAGCTTCGCTCGCAGGGAGGAATTTAGCTGCGGTGGTCCTCGAGGAGGACGCTGCCCTTCTTCTGCAGGGCGGCCTGGATCATTCCGGAGAACATGCCGAGCATCGGCGGGAGCAGGACCTTGAGGCGGACCTTGTCGTCCATCACGTCGATGGTCGCGGCGACCGACTGGCCCATTGCGGCGACGTCGAGGTTGAGCTGGTCGCCGGTCCAGCCGGACTGCACCTGCGCGCCGCCGGGGATATGCTCCTGCAGCTTGTGCACGTTGTTGGCGATGCGGCGCCGCGCCTCTTCCTTGCCGAGCTGGTGCGGAAGATCGACTTCGATGGGCTGAGTCATTGATGCGATGTCGCGCGCCGTTCAGCGCTTTTCAAGCTACAGCATGGGAGTATCATCCCCTGATGAAGCTGTTCGCGCTGCCATTGCTGCTGATCGGGTCCATTGCCGGAGCGCAGCCGGGGCCCCTTGCTCCGGCGGCACAGCCGGCCGCGGCCGCCTGGGACCCGGCGGCGCAGTACATCACCGCCGGGCAGGACGAGCCCGGGTACCGCTCCTGGTATCTCGCCGCGCCGTGGCGGGCGGCGCAGGTGAAGGCGTTCAACGACTATCTCGTCGCGAACCAGGTCGGCGGAGTGCTTCCGACTTGGACTTTGCTGCGCACTGCGACCTCGTGGCAGGAATGCGGAGCGCAGCCGTTCGAAGTGCCCCCGGCCGAGGAATGGCCGCACATGGTGCAGACGCTGCGCTACGTGCGCGACTATGTGATCCCCACCGTCGGGCCGGTCGAGGCAGTGTCGGTCTATCGCAACCCGCAGCTCAACAAATGCGCCGGCGGCGCGCCCGAAAGCGCGCACAAGCTCGATTCCGCGATCGACATGGTGCCGCTGCGGCCGATCGACCGCGTGACGCTGATGCGCGAGCTATGCGGCGTGCACACCGAGCATGGAGCAGCCTACCAGGCGGGCCTCGGCTTCTACGCCTACCTTCGATTCCACGTCGACAGCACCAAGTTCCGCCGCTGGAACATGGACCCGGCGGTCGCGCAGGAATGCCCGCCGATCGTCCATCCGGAGGATATCGCCAGCGTCGGCCAGCCGCTTCCGCCGCCGGCGACGCCCGGGCTCGCTCCGGCTGCGGCGGCACCGGTCGTGGCGCAGCCCACCGCGGCCCCGGTCCACACTCCCGAACGAGGCCAGCCCCAGAAGTAACGAAAGCCTTGTGTTGCCGTTCTGCAACACCATATCGGTGTTGAAGCAAAGAGGGGTACTGAACACATGGATTTTGAAAAGCTCACCGACCGTGCGCGCGGCTTCCTGCAGGCGGCCCAGACGATCGCCGTTCGGGAGCATCAGCAGCGGATCGCGCCCGCGCACCTGCTGAAGGCGCTGCTCGACGACGAGCAGGGAATGGCCGCCGGGCTGATCAACGCGGCAGGCGGCGACGCAAAGGCGGCACAGCGCGAGGCAGACCTGCTGGTCTCCAAGATTCCGTCCGTGACCGGCAGCGGCGCGACCCAGGCACCGGCGATGGACGGCGACACGATGCGCGTCCTCGACCAGGCCGAGCAGGTCGCGAAGAAGAGCGGCGACAGCTACGTGACGGTCGAGCGCATCCTGCTTGCGATGGCCCTGGCCAAGAACACGGACGTCGGCAATGCGCTGGCGAAGGCGGGAGTGACGGCGCAGAACCTCAACGCCGCGATCGAGAAGCTGCGCGGCGGGCGCACGGCCGACACGCAGGGCGCCGAGGACCGCTACGACGCGCTCAAGAAATATGCGCGCGACCTCACCGAGGCGGCGCGCGCGGGCAAGCTCGATCCGGTCATCGGCCGCGACGAGGAGATCCGCCGCACGGTGCAGGTGCTGGCCCGGCGCACCAAGAACAATCCGGTGCTGATCGGCGAGCCCGGCGTGGGCAAGACCGCGATCGTCGAGGGGCTCGCGCTACGCATCGCCAACGGCGACGTTCCCGACGGGATCAAGGACAAGAAGCTGCTCGCGCTCGACCTCGGCGCGATGATCGCGGGCGCCAAATATCGCGGCGAGTTCGAGGAGCGGCTGAAAGGCGTGCTCGAGGAAGTGCGCCAGGCCGAAGGCGACATCATCCTCTTCATCGACGAGATGCACACGCTCGTCGGCGCCGGGAAGGCCGAAGGCGCAATGGACGCGGGCAATCTCTTGAAGCCGGCGCTCGCGCGCGGCGAGCTTCACTGCATCGGCGCGACGACGCTCGACGAATATCGCAAATATATCGAGAAGGACGCCGCGCTCGAGCGGCGCTTCCAGCCGGTGTTCGTCGGCGAGCCGACGGTGCCCGACACCATCTCGATCCTGCGCGGCCTCAAGGAGAAGTACGAGCTTCACCACGGCGTGCGCATCACCGATGCGGCGATCGTCGCCGCTGCGACGCTCAGCAACCGCTACATCACCGACCGCTTCCTCCCCGACAAGGCGATCGACCTGATGGACGAGGCGGCGAGCCGCATCCGCATGGAGGTCGAGTCCAAGCCGGAGGAGATCGAGAATCTCGACCGCCGCATCATCCAGCTGAAGATCGAGCGCGAGGCGCTGAAGAAGGAGCAGGACAAGGCGTCGAAGGACCGGCTCGGCAAGCTCGAGGACGAGCTTGCGAACCTCGAGCAGCAGTCGTCGGAGCTGACCCAGCGCTGGCAGGCGGAAAAGGAGAAGATCGCCGGCGAAGCGAAGATCAAGGAGCAGCTGGACGCGGCACGGCTCGAGCTTGAGCAGGCGCAGCGGAGCGGCGACCTCGCCAAGGCCGGCGAGCTCCAGTACGGCCGCATCCCCGAGCTCGAAAAGCAGCTGAGCGACGCGCAGGCGGCGACCCACGGCGCGATGCTGCGCGAGGAGGTCACCGACCAGGACATCGCCGCGGTGGTCAGCCGCTGGACCGGAGTCCCGGTCGAGCGGATGATGGAAGGCGAGCGCGAGAAGCTGCTCCAGATGGAAGCCGCGATCGGCGCCCGCGTGATCGGACAGGAAGATGCGGTGAAGGCGGTCTCGGCCGCCGTCCGCCGCGCTCGCGCAGGCTTGCAGGACCCCAACCGCCCCTTGGGCTCGTTCCTGTTCCTCGGCCCCACCGGCGTCGGCAAGACCGAGCTCACCAAGGCGCTCGCCGAATTCCTGTTCGACGATTCGTCGGCGATGGTCCGGATCGACATGAGCGAGTTCATGGAGAAGCACGCCGTCGCGCGGCTGATCGGCGCTCCTCCGGGCTATGTCGGCTATGAGGAAGGCGGCGTGCTGACCGAAGCGGTCCGCCGCCGGCCGTACCAGGTCGTGCTGTTCGACGAGGTCGAGAAGGCGCACGGCGACGTGTTCAACGTGCTCCTCCAGGTGCTCGACGACGGCCGCCTGACCGACGGGCAGGGCCGCACCGTCGACTTCACCAACACGATCATCATCCTGACCTCGAACCTGGGATCGCAGCACCTCGCCTCATTGGGCGAGGACGAGCCGGTCGAGAAGGTCGAGCCGCAGGTGATGGAAGTGGTCCGCGCCCATTTCCGGCCCGAGTTCCTCAACCGCCTCGACGAGATCATCCTGTTCCACCGTCTCGGCGCGGGGCACATGGGGCCGATCGTCGATATCCAGGTCGGCCGGCTGCAGAAGCTGCTCGAAGACCGCAAGATCCGCCTCGAGCTCAGCGATGCCGCGCGGGCGTGGCTCGGCCGCGTCGGCTACGATCCGGTCTATGGCGCCAGGCCATTGAAGCGCGCGGTGCAGAAATATCTGCAGGACCCGCTGGCGGACAAGATCCTGTCGGGCGAGATCCCGGACGGCTCGGTGGTCCGGGTCGACGAGGGCGACGGGCAGCTTGTCCTGACGCCTGTCGGCGAAGAGGTGCGCGAAGCCGCCGAGTAAGGCTCGACAGCGCTTCGGCGGCCCCGCTACGCAGCGGCCATGGACCCGCAAGGCGAGATGCTGCTGAAGCGCGCGGCGTTGCTTCGGCGCGCGGGCCGGGTCGACGAGGCGATCGCCGCTTACCAGCAGCTGCTCGCGCGCGAGCCGGATCTTCCCGACAGCTGGTACAATCTCGCCTGGCTGCAGCGGCAGGCGCGGCAGTTCGAAGAAGCGCTCGTATCCTATGGCGAAGCGCTGAGGCGCGCGGTCCGTGGCGCGGAAGAAGTGCACCTCAACCGCGCCGTCATCCTGTCCGATCACCTCGCGCGGCCCGCCGAAGCAGAGGCGGAGCTGCAAAAGGCGCTCGCGCTGAACCCGGATTATGTGCCGGCGCTGCTCAACCTCGGCAATCTCAACGAAGATCTCGGCAACGGCGCGGCGGCCGAAGCCGCCTACAAGCGGGCTCTCGAAGTCGCGCCGCACGATGCCATGGCGTTGAGCCGGCTTGCCTCGCTGTCGCAGGCGCCGGAGCTGGAGAGCGCGCTCCGCAGCGGCCTCGCGAGGCCCGGAGTCTCGAGCGCGGACCAGGCGCATATCGGCTTTGCGCTTGCCGGCCTGCTCGACGGCCAGGGCCGCTACGACGAAGCGTTCGAGGCGGCGCGGCGCGCGAACGCGGCGAGCCGCGCGGCGACCGGTGCGCGCTACGACCGCGCCGCGGTCGAAGCGGCCGTCGCTGCGCTGATCGACAGCTTCGATGCCGCGGCGGCGGCCGAGAGCCCTGCGACGGTTGCGCCGGTCTTCATCCTCGGCATGTTCCGGTCCGGATCGACGCTGATCGAGCAGATCCTCTCCGGGCATCGCCGCGTCGTCGCCGCCGGCGAGCTCGATCTCATTCCCGAGCTGGTGAAGACGATTCCCGGCTACCCCCGCTCAGCCGCAAGCGCGGGCGAAGCGGCTCTCCGGTCGTGGCGCGACTTCTACAGCAAGGGCGTGCAGCGGCTGGCGGGCGGCGACGCGCTGGTCACCGACAAGAGGCCCGACAATTTCCTGCACATCGGACTGATCAAGCGGCTCTTCCCGGGCGCGAAGATCGTGCACACGCGGCGCGACCGCCTCGACAATCTGGTGTCGCTCTACTTCCTGCACCTCGACGCGGACATGGCCTATGCGCTCGACCTTGCCGATGCCGCGGATTGGCACGGCCAGTACGAGCGGCTGATGGCGCATTGGAAGTCGCTCTATCCCGACGATATTTTCGACCTGGGTTATGAGGAGCTGGTGACCTCGCCTGAGCCGCTGCTGCGGCGGCTGCTCGGCTTTCTCGGCCTCGACTGGGAAGAGGGCCTGCTCGACTTCAGCCGCAGCGCGCGGCCGGTGAAGACCGCGAGCGTGTGGCAGGTGCGAAAGCCGCTCCATCGCGCGTCGATCGGACGCGCGCGCAATTATGCTGCGCAGCTAAGGACAGCGCTCGGCGACGAGTTCTACTGATTGGAGACGGGAGCGCGGGTGAAGTCCTGCAGCTCCTTCACCTTGTTCTTCTCGTCCTGCTCGGCCTGGAACCACTGCTGCTTGGTCAGACAGACCTTGTGCGCCTGGACGCGGCTGCCGATCGTGTCCTGCATGCGGCAGACGATCTTGTCGAGGTCGCTCTTGAGGGCCGGCTTGGCCGGAGCGGCCGTGGTGCCATTGTCGTCGAAGACGATCTGGGCAAAGGCAGGGGCCGGAGCAAGCATCAGGGCTGCGGCCATGTAAGCGAACTTCAGCATCGTGCACCTCGCTCTAGGTGCACTGATTTACCGCGATTTTCCGCGAAACACGAATCGTTTGTACGCTGGCCGACGGAGCGGGCCTCAGCCTGAAGACGGCGCCGGAGCCCGGTCCTGGATTTCCTGGACCTTGCGCTTGTTGTCCTGTTCCTGCTGCCACCATTGCTGCTTGGTGAGGCAGACCCGCTGCGCCTGGACGCGGCTGCCGATCGTGTCCTGCGTACGGCAGACGATCTTGTCGAGGTCGCTCTTGAGGCCCGGCTTGGCAGGAGCGGCAGCCGTCGTCGGCGTGTCGTCGAACAGGATCTGGGCAAAGGCCGGGGCCGGAGCAAGCATCAGCCCGGCGGCGATATAGGCGAATCTCAGCATGTGCACCTCGCTTGCGGTGGAGCGAGCTTACCGCGTCCGGCGGACAAAGGCGAGCGGCCGGCGCGGGCGGCTAGGCGGGAGGCCGCTGGACGTCGAAAGCGACGGTCATCCGCTCGCCCTCGCCGAACGGCCGCGTGCCGTGCCAGGTGTAGGACGGGAACAGCGCGAGGCGCCCCGGCTTCGGCTCGACGGTGCGGAAGGGCGGAAGGTCGATCGGGAAGTTGGGCGAGCTCGCCTCGCCGAGCGTGAGGATGCCGGCGTCGCCCTGCCCGATGTCCGGCGGCAGGACGATGTACAGGGCCGAGCTGATCCAGCCGGCGGGGTGCACGTGGTTGGCGTGATAGCCCTTGCTCTGCAGGCGGACCGACCAGGCGCCCGAGAACTGGATCGAATCCCGCTTGGGAGCGAGCAGCGGGTGCGCCGGATCGTGCGGCGGGAACCTAGCGACATGCTCCGCGACGGTGGTCCTGATCGCTTCACGCAGCTTGACGATGACGGGATCGATATGGGCGAACAAATTGCCGTCGGTCTGCGTGCCTCCGCGGAGCGACTGCTCAAGCGGCTGGCCGCCGAGCGTGTGGAGCTTGCGCAGGGTCTCGGCGAGGAGATCGAGCGGCGGCAGGCGGTCGGCGATGTCATAGGCGCCGACGAACGACTCGTCGCCTTCGAGCCAGCCCCAGCGCTCCTCGTCGACCTGGCGCCAGGCGATCGACGCATAGGGCCAGAACATGAAGGCGGCGGGCGACTGCAGCCACGGCTCCATTGCTTCGGACGCAGCTTCGGGGCGCTGGGCGCGCAGGTACATGCGAACCCGGCGCACCTGGACGGTGGGATCGGGAAGATCGACGAAGGGCGCGAACAGCGCTTCCGCCCGTTCGACGTCGCCGAGCTCGGCATAAGCAATGGCTTCGTTGATCGCGAACAGCGGCTGCTCGCCGATCGCCGCGCGGCCCGCCTCGATCGCGCGAAGGACGTCCTCGTAGCGGTCGGCATGTTCGAGCGTGATGATGTGCTCGCGCCGAAGCGCGAGATCGTCGGGGCGCTGGGCGATCGCCTCCTCGAAGCTGGACGCGAATCCGTCGCGCTCGCCCTCGGCCCAGCGGAGCCGCGACAGCAGCGCATGGCCGGCGACCCAGTGCGGCGAGCGGCCGACGATCTTGCGCAGCCCCGCGATGGCCGTCTGCGGCTCCCCTTCGGCGACGAATGCGGCGGAAAGGCCGAGGACGACCTCCTGGTCGGCAGGGGCGAGCTGGAGCGCGCGGCCGAACGCGTCGACGCTCGGCAGTCCGGCCTCGAGAAGGCTGCGGGCGAGCGCGTGCGCGATATTGGCCGATCCCGGCGCCATCTGCGCGGCCTTGCGCAGGGACGGCAGCGCTTCCTCGAGCCGGCCGAGCTCGCGCAGGATGAGGCCGTGGAGGTGGTAGAGCCGCGGATCGCCCGTGCCGCCGCGAAGCACGCGATCGAGCGGCGTAACGAGCGTCTCGCGCTCTCCGGCTTCATAAGCGGCGAGCGCCTCGTCGAAGGTGATGGCTTTGGTCGTCGTGTCCTGGGTCACGGGCCCAGGATAGCGGCCGCGGGGGGAAAGAGAAGCCGAGCGGCATCGGTTGACGCGGCGTGGCGTCGCCGCCGATAGCGGTCGCCATGGGCGCGGAGTTCAAGCAGGCGGTCGAGGCCTTCCAGGCGGGCGATCTCGGCCGCGCGCGGGCAATGGCGGAAGCGGAGCTTGCGGGCACCGGGTCCGCAGAGGCGCATCACCTGCTCGGGCTCGTCCATTGCCGGGCGGGCGATCCCGGCGCGGGCATCGACCATTTGCGCGCGGCCGCAGACGCCGAGCCGGGCAATGCCGCCTATCGCGTGATGCTGATGCGCGCGCTGGTCGATGCCGGGCGAGCAGCCGAGGTGCTCGACATGCCCGAGCCGCCGGCGATCGGCTCGCGCGGGGAGCTGGAGCTGTGGCGCGCACGGGCGGAAGCCGCCGACGCGGCGGAGGACCGCATCCGCGGCATCGGGGCGTGGGCGAAGGTCGCCGCGGCGACGCCGAACGACTGGCGCGCCTGGGCCAATCTCGGACACGTGCTCGCCGCCGAGTGCCGCTGGTCGGAAGCGATCGACGCGCTCGGCAATGCGGCGCGGCTCAACCCTTCCGAATCGGCGCTTCACTGGAGCCTTGGCGCGGCGCTGGCCGAGGCCGACCGGCACGAAGAGGCGCTGGTCGAGGTCGCCCGCTTCGAGGAGCTCGCGGGCCCCACCGACAATAGTTCGATCGCGCGCGCCCGCTGCCTGCTCGCGGTCGGCCGCTTCGAGGAGGCAGAGCAGGCGTATCGAGCGGCGCTGAAGCTTGCCCCGGACAATCCCGACGTGTTCCGCGAGCTCGGGCGGCTGTTCGAACGGACCAACCGGCTGGACCTGCTTTCCGACCTGCTCGGCGAGGCGAAGGCCGCCGGAGTGCCGGAACGCGACCTCATCCATCTCCACGTCCTCCACACCTTCCGCGAAGGCCGGTTCGAAGAAGCGCATGCGCTGCTTGCCGACTGCCCCGACCCCGAGGACGACCCGCTCGGATGGGAGCGGATCAAGGGCAAGATCGCGGACAGGCTCGGAAGGCCCGACGAGGCCTTCGCCGCGGCAGAAGCGATGAACCGCCTGACGCCGGGCTTCGACGCCTGGCGCGAGCGCGCCGCCAAGCACCGCCAGCGGATGCGCGACCTCGCGCGCTCGCTCACCGGCATTGCCGAGCTGCCGCAGCTGGACAGGCCCGAGCGGCGCATGCCGGCATTCCTGGTCGGCTTCCCGCGGTCGGGGACGACCCTGCTCGACACCTTTCTGATGGGGCATCCGGACACCGCGGTGCTCGAGGAAGTGCACCTGCTCGGCGCCGCGGAACGCCAGATCGGCAAGGTCGCGGAGCTGGGCCGCGTCTCGCGCGAAGCGCTCGAGCGGGCGCGGGACGCCTATTTCGCGGAGCAGGACCTTTACGTCGACAAGGCGTTCAGCGGGCTCGTCGTCGACAAGCTGCCGCTCAACCTGGTCGGCGCGCCGTTCATCGAGGCGCTGTTTCCCGGGGCGCCGATCATCTTCGCGCAGCGCCACCCCTGCGACGCGGTGCTGAGCGGCTTCATGCAGGCGTTCCGGATGAATGATGCGATGGCGAGCTTCCTCACCATCGAAGACGCGGCCGACCTTTACGACGCAGTGATGTCGGGCTGGCGCGCGATCCTCGAGAGGTTCCGGCTGAACGTGCACACCGTCCGCTACGAGCGGCTGGTCGAGGATGCGGAGGCGGAGCTTCGGCCGCTGGTCGAATTCCTCGGGCTGCCGTGGAGCGACCGCATGCTCGCGCATACCGAGACGGCGAAGGCGCGCGGGACGATCATCACCCCGAGCTACGACCAGGTGACGGAGCCGCTTACGTCGCGGTCGGTGGGGCGGTGGAAGAAGTATGAGAAGAAGCTGGCGCCGGTGCTTCCCGTGCTGCTGCCGTGGGCGGAATGGCTCGGCTATGAGGATTGAGACGGCGGCGCTCAGGCGCCGTTGAAGCTCACGCCCGCGGCGGCGATGACTGCCGCCACCGCTTCGCGCTCCGCAGCGCCCAGCGCGGGCGGCCACAGGTCGACGATCAGCACCACCCTCAGCTCGTCGCTGTCGTTCCATGCTTCATGCTCGATCGTATCGTCGAACACGAAGGCCTCGCCGGTCTTCCATTCGCGCGTGGTCGCGCCGCAGCGGAAGCCGCAGTTCGGCGGAACGATCAAAGGCAGGTGGCAGACGAGGCGGGTGTTGGCGACGCCGGTGTGCGGCGGAATGTGCGTTCGCGGCGCCAGCAGCGAGAACATGGCGTTGGGCGAAGCGCCCGGCACCTGGGGCTGCGGAAGCCGCGCGACCGCCTCCATCGTGCGTGGGCAATGGCGCGCATTGGCTTCGACGCGCTGGCCGTTCTGGAGGAGGTGGATCGCGGTCCAGTCGCGGTTACGGTTGAGCTCGCGCCATTGCGCCACCGGCACGTGGTCGGGGTACTGGATGTAGGGCACCATCTCCGCGGCCTCGGCGGCGATCAACGCGTCGAACTCCTCGCGAATGGCCGCGGTGGCCGCTTCGAAGGCGGCGAGCTCGGGGAACTGCTCGCGGTCGTGGAACTCGATCTCGGGAAGCCCCGGGAAGTGGAAGTCGGTCGGCTCCTGGTGGAAATGGCGCGTGCGCCGCGACGTGTTGGACACAAAGCGCTCGACGCGCCGCTGCTGCGGGCCGTCGAGACCGGCGGGGATCGCTGCGGAAAGGCGCGCTTCGACCCGCTTCTCATAGTCCGCCGCCCTGCGCCGGGCATGCTCCAGCGCCTTGTTCATTGCCGGCGGGACGCGGTCTGCGGACGGGGCCTGCGCGACGGCGTGGGTGAACGCCTCGTCCGCGCGCGCGTCGCCGAGGCGGTCGAGAAGCATTGCGCGGGAAAGCAGCGCCGAGAAATCTAGCGGGGCGAGCGCCAGCGCCCGCTCGATGGCGTCGAGGGCGCCGGCAGCGTTCCCCGAGGCTCGGCGCATCGCAGTCAGCTTCAGCCAAAGCTCGGGCGAGCCGTCGTCCTCCGCTACCGCCTGCTCGAGGAGAGCAAGCGCGCGAGCGAAATCGCCTGCGGCAGCCGCGCTGTCGGCCTGCTCCTGGAGGCCGCTGGATGCCGTGGTCGCCGAGCTCATGAGCCGAATCTTTCAGGCTTTGCGCCCAAGCTCAACAAAGAAAGGGCGGGCCTCCGAAGAGACCCGCCCCAGTATTCAGCTCTTCGCCGCGACTTAGAAGTCGACGGTGAAGCCCGCGAAGAAGTAGCGCCCGAGAGCGTCGTACACCTGCGGGTAGGTGTTGCCGTTACCCGTCACCTGCGACACGAAGTCACCGGCCAGCGGCGGATCCTTGTCGAAAATGTTGTTCACGCCGAGGCGCAGGTTGAGACGCTGCTGCATGCGGGCCGTGAACGACAGGTCGAAGTAGCTCATCGCCGGGAAGCGCCTGTCGGGCGGAGTGCCCACGCAGGGGTTGTTCGCGTCGCCGAAGAAGCACGAACCCGGCGCGTTCAGCGCGTTGACCGCGGAGAAGTAGCGCCAACGGAGCGATGCACCGATGCCGTTCGGCATCGTCAGCGTCGCACGGGCGACGTGACGCCATTTCGGCGTCGGCGTGCCGCACGGGCCGGCGAACTGACCGACGCAGTCGATGATGTCGTTGTTCGCGTCGGTGACGTTCTGGTTCTGAGCCTTCTTCAGCAGCGTGCCGACGAACGCCAGGTTCAACGTGCCCAGCCCGCCCAGACGGCGCGAGTAGGAACCGTTGACGTCGAAGCCCTTGGTGTAGAGGCCAAGGCCCGGCTGGTTGACGTTCTGAACGCTGATGTACGCCTGCGGCCCGATCCACAGCGAGCCGCTGTTCGGCGCGCGGTGAATGAGGTTGCAGAAGGTCTGGTTGCCCGAAAGGCACCCGGTCATCACCTGGTCGAACAGATACTGGCCGATGATGTCCTTCACGTGGATGTTGAAGTAGTCGACGGTCACCGCCAGGCCGGGGATGAACCGCGGCTGGAGGATGACGCCGTACGTCCACGTGTCGGCAGTTTCAGGCTTCAGGTTCGGGTTGCCGCCGAACAGGCCCTGATACTGGTTGGCCGGGTTGGCCAGGATGTGACCGTACTGCGCGGCAGTCACGCCAGTGTTGACGCACTGAGCGAGCGGAGCCTGCGGAGTGGCACCGGCGCACGGATCGGACGTACCCGACAGGCCGAGCGACTGCGGGAAGAACAGCTCGACGATGTTCGGAGCACGGACAGCGCGGTTGTAGCTGGCGCGGAACCGAACGTCCTTGATCGGCGCGAAGCGAGCTTCGAGCTTGTAGGTGCTCGTGTTGAAGCTGTTGTCCGCCACATGGTAGTTCGACGTACGATAGGCGCCGTCGAGGCTGAGCTCGTCGATGAAGCTGTGCTCGATGAGCGGCACCTGGATTTCGCCGAACGCCTCGCGAACGTCGAAGTGACCGGAAACCGGCGGGGTCGGACCGCCCTGGCCGGCGAGGTCGCCGGTCGAGAATTCCTGGTCGACTTTGAAGTCCAGCGATTCCTTGCGGTATTCGAGACCGAAGTTGGCGCCGATGCCGGTGTCGGCCCACGGCGACTTCAGCCCGAATTCGTCACCGACGATGGTGACGTCCGCGTGGGCGATATTCTCGGTGATCGAACCGCGCTGGAAGCCAGGAGTCTGAAGGTAGTTCAGCTGATCCTGGGTAACGCCGCCTTCCTGGAAGATATTGTACGGGACGCACCCGGCGGCCGTCGCAATACCCTCGAGCGTGGCGCGGCAGACGACCGTCGAGCCCGGGGTGCCCGGAGCGACGATGTTGCCGTTCGCATCGACCGCAACCGCGTCGAGCGCGAAGTTGATGCGGTTGACCGAGAAGTCGTTCAGGTAGGTTTCCTGACGAAGCGTATGACCGGTCTGGTAATAAGCGTCGTAGGAGATGCCCGGGATCGGGTCGCCGCGCATGCCGGCGACGACGCGGAAGTCGTCGTGACGGACATCGTCGTCACGGCCGCCGCCTTCGACGTTACGACGGCCGACATAGGCAATCGCCTTCGTGAAGGTGCCGCCCGTGCCGTTCGGGAACAGCGTCGGCGCGGTGAAGCCGGTGGTGTTGCCGTTGGCGTCGAGGATCGGCTCCTGACCGACGAGGTTGCCGTCCTGGCAGAGGACGGCGCGCTGCGCCGCGGTCATCAGCGGGTTGTCGCAGTTCACGGTGCCGACGTTGCCGACGAAGATGCCCGAAGGAGCGATCTGCGCGTCGGTGTGGTCGTCCATGAACATGGCTTCGACGTACGGGTGAGCGCCGGGGGCGATCTCATAGTCCGCGAAGCCGCCGAACGTGTAACGCTCGTCCGGACGCTGGAAGTAGTTGTACGGCGCGAAGTTGAACCGCTTCGTGAGCGGGCCAAGGCCGGTGCCGTTGACCTGGAACGTGCCGACGTTGGTGAAGAAGGCCGTCGGCGCGGTCGTGCCCGAACCGCCGCAGCGCCACTCGCCGCTGGCACGAGCGCTGAGCGTGCAGTTCGAGAAGTCGCGGGTCGATTCGAGGACCGGATCCTGGCTGCGGTAGGTCGCATAGGCCGTGACGTGTCCGCGGCCGTCGTCGAAGGCGGCGCCGAACATCGCGGCGACGTCCTGCGCACCGCCGTTCACGACATTACCCTTGGGCGGCAGGAAGCCGCGCAGGGCATTGGCGTGAAGAACGTTCTCGTTGGTGTGGTTGCCGTGCTGGAACACGCTGGCCTGTCCGTCGATGCGGAAGCCGGTGAAGGTCGTGTCCATGATGAAGTTGATAACGCCGGCAACCGCGTCCGCACCGTAGACCGACGAGGCGCCGCCCGTGAGGACGTCGACCCGCTTGATCAGCTGGTTCGGGACGAAGTTGATGTCGGCGACCGGGTTGCCGGTGTCGCCCGGCTGGAGGCGACGGCCATTGACGAGAACGAGGTTGCGCTTCGAGCCGAGGCCGCGAAGGTCGACCGTCGCGGTGCCGCTTGCGCCGTTGGCGATGTTCGAACCCTGGGCAGCGAAGACCTGCGGCAGCGAGTTCACCAGGTCCTCGGTGCGGGTCGTACCCGAAAGCTTGACTTCCTGGCTGGAGACCGTGGTCACCGGGCTCGCCGTCTCGAGGTTCGGCTGCGGAATGCGCGTGCCGGTGACGATGATCTCGCCGCCCGCGGTTCCCGTCTGCGCGCCCTGCGCGTTGGTCGACGGCGGAGTGACCGTGCCGGCCGGCGGGCCGACCGTCTCAGGCTGCGTGCCCGTACCCTGCGACGTGTCTGCCGGGTTGCAGGCGCCAGTGTTCCCCGGAACCGTGCCCGGCGGGCATTCCGGCGGAGTCGCTTGCGCAAACGCCGGCGTGGCGAGCATGCCCGCACCCACGAAGAGCGTGGTCGTGAGCAAGCGCTGACGGAAATCGAGCTTCATGTATTCTTCCCCTTCACTAGCCGAGCTCGGGGGCACGGCTGCCGTGGAACGGCAAACGAAACTTTGCCGAACTGCGCCTTTTGATAGGTGAAGCGTGGAGATGCTTGCAACGCTTGGCGGTTCGTTACGGGCAAGTTGTCAAACCGCTGTATCAATTTTGCAACAGCGGTCCCTTGCACCGAATCCGAGGCCGCACCTACTGTGGAGGCGACCAGGGAGGGACCCGATCCGGATGCGTAATTCAGCACTTGCCGCCGCTGCCGTCGCGCTCTTGGCAGCCACGTCCGCCGACGCCCGGCGAGCACCCGACACCGGCACTCCGCCGCAGGTGCAGCGGCTGATGGCCTGCCGCACCATCGCCGCAGCGGACCAGCGACTCGCCTGCTACGACCGCGAGGCGACGGCGATCAACCAGGCGATCGCAAGCAACGACCTCGTCATGATCGACAAGGAGAAGGCGCGCGCCGCCGGGCGCTCGCTGTTCGGCTTCTCCATCCCGAACTTCGGCGGGCTGTTCGGCAACAACAGCGAGATCAGCCAGATCGAAGGCACCATCAAGAGCACCAGCCGAAACCAGGACGGCGGGTGGGTGATCCGGCTCGAGGACGGATCGGTGTGGAGCCAGACGGACGACTGGCCCGGGCTCGATGCGCGGCCCGGCAAGAAGGTGGTGGTCAAGCGCGGCGTGCTCGGCAGCTTCTGGCTGTCGATCCCCGGCCAGAACGGGATCAAGGTCAAGCGCGTTGGCTGACGGAAGCGCGCGGGAGGTCGCGACCGACCCGCGCTGGCTTCCCCATACCTACGACCTGTCGGGCTCGCTCCTCACCTCGGTATTCGTGCCGAGGGAGAGCCATGGCCGGCTGATGTTCCTCAGCGACGAGCATTTCAGGGACGCGTTCAGGAAGGTCACCAACCGGGCGGCCGACGTCGCGGCGAACGTCGGCGAGGCGCCCGACGGGCCGATCCACTTCATCTTCCACACCGCCTTCTGCTGCTCGACCCTGATGCTGAAGGCGCTCGACATTCCGGGCCGGAGCTTCGGGCTGAAGGAGCCGGACGTCCTCATCAACCTCGCCAACCGCTTCATCCGCAGCGACGATTCGGCCAACCGCGAACGGCTGCGGCTGGTGCTGCGGCTGCTTGCCCGCCCGTTCGAGGCGGGCGAGACGATCATCGTCAAGCCGACCAACTTCGCCAACCGGCTCGCGATGCCCGCGCTCGAAAGCCGGCCGGAGGCGCGCGCGGTCCTGCTCTACGGCGACCTGCGCAGCCTGATGCGCTCGATCCTCAAGCGCGGGATGTGGGGACGAATCTGGGGCCGGCGGCTGTTCCACAGCGCGATCGGCTGGAGCTCGCTCGATTTCGGCTATTCACCGGAGGAGACGTTCGTTCTCACCGACCTCCAGGCGCTTGGGCTCGGCTGGCTGATGCAGATGCGCCATTTCGGCGAGGTCCGGCAGCGGATGGGCGATCGCGTGCTGGTCCTCGACAGTGCGGACTTCCTCGCCGACCCGGCGAGCACGCTGCTGCGCGTGGCGCGGCTGTTCGAGCTCGACGTGGACGAGGCCGCGATCGCCGAGGTGGTCGCCGGCCCGACCTTCGCCCGGCACAGCAAATTTGCCGACCAGGACTATGGCCAGGAGGAGCGCGCCGCCGACCAGAGCGCCGCCGAATCGGCGCACCATGAAGAGCTGGAGATGGTCGTGAAGTGGGTCGAGGCGGTGGCCGCCCACATGGAGGTGGACCTCAGTCCCGCGTCCTAGCGCGCGCCGGCCTTCTGCTCCGCCTTGAGGCTCGCCTCGGCGTCGACATAGGGCTCCTGCCGCTCGACGCTCCAGTAGCGAAGCTCGTGGAGCGGGATGCGCTCGCGGGTGACCGCGCAGACGACATGGTCGCCGTCCGTGAGGAGCCGAAAGGTCCCCGGCAGATAATGGATGCGCGCGGCGCGGCCGCTTCCGGTCATCAGCATGCGTCTATTCCTCTGCGGGGTCGAACAGGCCCGGCTGGGCGGGAATGTAGGGACGGCGCGGCTTGCGCTCAACCGGGCGCGGGGCGCTGCCGTCGTCAACCGCCGCGTCGACGCTGCCGTCGCCGAAGCGAAGCGTGAGCAGCCGCGCCGAGCGGGCGTCGGCGGCATGCGTTAGCGTCGCGCCGTCGCGGCTCGTCACGCGCACATAGCCTTTCGAAAGCGGCCGCTCCGGATGCGCGAGCTCCGCCATCTTCCAGGCAGCGGCGAGGCGCTCGGAAAGGCGGGCGATGCGCTGGTCGACGACGTCGCGGCGAAGGCGGCCCGCGACGAGGTTCAGATCCGCGCGCGCGCTGCCTGCGCGCGAGGCGAGCGAGCGCGGCAGCCGTTCGCCGAGCTCGTCGAGCCGCTGCCCCATCGGCGCGAAGAGCGCCTGCGGCTCGGGCCAGCGGCAGACGGTGAGCTCGAAGCGCTCGCGGGTGCGCTCGACCCGGCGCGATAGGCATTCCTGCGCGCGGTGCTGGAGCCCGGCCAGCTGCGCCATCAGCTCGCTGCGGACGGGCACGGCGATCTCCGCCGCGGCGGTCGGAGTCGGCGCGCGGCGGTCGGCGGCGTGATCAATTAAGGTCGTGTCTGTCTCGTGGCCGACGGCGGAGATGAGCGGGATCGGCGATTCGGCCGCGGCGCGGACCACTTCCTCCTCGTTGAACGTCCACAGGTCCTCGATCGAGCCGCCGCCGCGCGCGACGATCAGCAGGTCCGGCCGCGGCTCGATCCCGGGAAAGGCGCGGATCGCGGCGGCGACCCTGGCGGCGGCGCCCTCGCCCTGCACCGGCACCGGCCACAGGATGACGCGCGTCGGGCAGCGGTCGGCGAGGCGGTGGAGGATGTCGCGGATGACCGCGCCGGTCGGGGAGGTGACGACGCCGATCACGCGCGGCATGAACGGCAGCGGCCGCTTGCGTTCGGGGGCGAACAGCCCCTGGGCAGCGAGCGCCTTGCGGCGCTTCTCGAGCAGGGCGAGAAGCGCGCCCTCGCCTGCAAGCTCGAGCCGGTCGACGACGATCTGGTACTTGGAGCGGCCGGGATAGGTGGTGAGCTTGCCCGTGGCGATCACTTCGGCGCCGTCTTCGGGGCGGAAGGCGAGCAGGGCCGCGCTGGTGCGCCAGATCACCGCGTCCATGCAGGCATTCTCGTCCTTCAGGCTGAAGTAGCAGTGGCCGGACGAATGGCGCTTGAAGCCGCTGATCTCGCCGCGGACGCGGACATGGCCGAACGCGCTTTCGACCGTCCGCTTGAGCGCCCCGGAAAGCTCGCTGACGCTGAGCGCGGGCGAATTGTCGCCGGGGGCGACGTTCGCTAACAGGCCGGCGCGCGTATCGTCAGGGAGATCCATGAATATTCTGCTCTTGGGGTCGGGCGGTCGCGAAGATGCGCTCGCCTGGCGGCTTAGGCAATCGCCGAGCTGTGACAAGCTTCTCGCCGCGCCCGGCAATCCCGGCATCGCGCGATGGGCCGAGTGCGTCCCGATCGACCCCTGCAATCCCTCAGCCGTTGTGGAAGCCGCGCGGAGCAACGCCGTCGACCTGGTGGTCGTCGGCCCCGAGGCGCCGCTCGTTGCCGGAGTAGCGGACGCGCTGCGCGAGGCCGGCATCGCGGTCTTCGGGCCGAATGCCGCCGCCGCCCGGCTCGAGGGATCGAAGGGGTTCACCAAGGACCTCTGCCGCGCAAACAATATCCCGACGGCGGCTTATGTCCGCGTCGACCGAGCGGCGGACGCCAAGGCCGCGCTCGGCAGCTTCGGTATCCCGGTCGTGATCAAGGCCGACGGGCTCGCTGCCGGAAAGGGCGTGACCGTCGCCATGACGCGCGGCGAAGCGGAAGCGGCGATCGATGCCGCGGGCGACGGCCCGCTGGTCATCGAGGACTTCCTCCAAGGCGAGGAAGCGAGCCTGTTCGCATTGGTCGACGGCGCGACCGCAGTGCCGCTCGCCTCGGCGCAGGACCACAAGCGGGTCGGCGAAGGCGATACGGGGCCGAACACCGGCGGCATGGGCGCCTATGCTCCGGCCCCCGTGCTGACGCCCGAGCTCGAGGCCCGGGCCATGGATGAGATCGTGCGCCCGACCGCGCGCGCGCTCGCGGCGGCGGGAACGCCGTTCAGCGGCGTGCTTTATGCCGGCCTGATGCTCACCGCCGACGGACCCAAGCTGATCGAATATAATGTCCGCTTCGGCGACCCCGAATGCGAAGCGATCATGCCGCTGGTCGAGGGCGACTTTGCCGAGTTGCTTCTCGCGGTCGCCACCGGCCGCCTGGCCGAGGCGACGCCCCGGCTCTCCGGCAAGCACGCGGTCACCGTGATCGTCGCTGCGCGCGGCTACCCGGGGACGCCGGCGAGCGGAGGCGCGATCCGCGAAATCGAGGCGGCGGAGCAGGTCGAAGGCGTCACCGTGTTCCACGCCGGCACCGCGCTCGGCGAAGGCGGGCTGGTGGCGAAGGGCGGGCGCGTACTCGCGGTGACCGCAATCGCCGACACGTTCGCGAATGCCCGCGCCCGGGCCTACCGCGCGGTCGACCAGATCGACTTCGCCGACGGATTCCATCGCCGCGACATCGGCTGGCGCGAGCTTGCGCGAGAGCAGGCATGAGCCCCTTCTGGACCTATTTCTGGCCGCCGCTCGGGGCCGGACTCGCAGTCGGGATCATCGCCGGCGACTTCGCGTTCCGGCGCCGCACCATGCGCTACCTGCCGCTCGCGGTCGGGATCGTCGCGGCGGTCGGCCTCGCGGCGCTGTGGCACGGTCCGGGAGGCGCCGCGAACCGCTTCCGGACCGAAGTGAACGCCACCATTCGCTCGGCGATCCTCTACTGGGAGATCCCGCAGGTCAGCGGTCACCTGCACGAGAATCCGCTGACACGCCGGGCGATGCTCTCCGGCCCCGCCGACGCATTCCAGCGCGGCGAGCTCGTCCGAATCATCGACGAGGTGCCGGGCGTTTCGGGTGCCAGCTGGTCGGGCGACGGCGGCGGCGTGCCGCTGGTCGCCGAGGGCGCAGCCGCAGCGCTGCTGGGCTTCCTTTTTGGGCTGCTCGGCGCCTATCTCAGAGACATTCGCCGACGCTACAACGCACAATGGAACTGGTGACCTGATGGAAGTCGTTCACGGATACTGGCCCGCGATCATCATCGCGATCGCGCTCCTCCTCATTCTCGCATTCCTCGTCTTCCGCCCGCGCCAGCGGGTGACCCTGACCGACAGCGCGCCGGTTCGGCCGCACATGCAGCAGGCGGCGCCGCGCGAAGGCCGCGGCATCGCGGGGGAAGCGGCGGCGGCAACCAGCGACGTCACCGGCGACATCATCAGCGCTCCGGTGCACCGCGCGCTCGAGGGCGAGGTCCCGCGCGACGACCTGTGCATGCTGAAGGGCGTGGGTCCGAAGTTCGCCGAGGCGCTGCACGCCGCCGGGTTCTACAGTTTCGGGCAGATCGCGGGGCTTACCCCAGTCGAGATCGAGCGGCTCGACGAGCAGCTCGGCGCCTTTCGCGGCCGCATCAGCCGCGACCGCATCGTCGAGCAGGCCGATTATCTCGCGCGCAACGACATCGACGGCTTCGAACAGAGGTTCGGTAAGCTTTAGGAAACCGCCGCGGCTTCGCTCGACGCGCTTTTTTTCCTCGGGCGCGAAGCGATCAGCTTGTCGATCTTGCGGCCATCCATGTCGACGATCTCGAACGACCAACCGTCGTGGCGGAACTTCTCGCCGACGTCGGGGAGGTGCTTGAGCACGGACAAGGCAAAGCCCGCGACGGTCGAATAGTCGCGGTCGTCGGGCAGCGCGACGCCGAGCCTGTCGGTCAGCAGGTCGGCGCTCGCAGCGCCCGAAACCAGCCAGCTTCCATCGTCGCGTTCGACCAGCGGCGGCTCCTCCCCCTGCTCTATGTCGTGGGCGAAGGTGCCGGCCAGCGCGGCAAGGATGCTGCCCGGAGTGACGATGCCATCGAGGTGGCCATATTCGTCATGCACCAGCGCGAGCGGCACTTCGGCGTTTCGGAGCACGGCAAGCGCGTCCATCGCGTCCATCAGGTCGGGAATGACCGGCGCGTTGCGGCACAATTGCTTGAGGTCGAGCGGCCGCCCTTCGATCAGCGCGGCAAGGACGTCGCGGGTCTGGATTACTCCGACGATATTCTCGACCGAACCATCGGCGACGGGAATCCGCGTGTGCGCCGTCTCGAGCAGCGCCTGGCGGACTTCCTCGGGGCCTGACGACAGGTCGATCCAGTCGATTTCCGTGCGCGGAGTCATGACCTCGCGGACCGGACGGTCGGCGAGGCGGACGATGCCGGAG
Organism: Bacillota bacterium; assembly: GCA_050261135.1. GTDB lineage: Bacteria > Pseudomonadota > Alphaproteobacteria > Sphingomonadales > Sphingomonadaceae > Sphingomicrobium. The sequence continues at coordinate 113,116 of JBLNCZ010000009.1, read as the reverse complement.
ATGATCGCGCGCTCGCTCTCCTCGAGCACGCCTGCCGTCTGCGCTTCCGCGACCACGAGGTGGAGCTCCTCGGCGGTGACCTGGTTGCGCGATTCGCGGTCGAGGCCGACGAGCTTGAAGATGAGGGCGCTCGAACGGTCGAGCAGCCAGACGAAGGGCGCCGTGATGCGCGAGAGCCAGCGCATCGGCCGCGATACGATCACCGCCAGCGGCTCGGGCGAGCGCAGCGCGATCTGCTTGGGCACGATCTCCCCGATGACGAGCGAGACGAAGGTGGTGATGACGATCACGATTCCGAAACCGACGGTGTGGGCGGTGCCCGTCTCGAGCCCCGCGGCTTCGAGCCGCTGCGCGACGGGCTCGCCGAGCGCGGCTCCCGAAAAGGCGCCGGCGAAGACGGCGATGAGCGTGATTCCGCTCTGCACCGTCGAGAGGAAGCGGCCGGGGTCGGCGGCGAGGTCGAGCGCGCATTGCGCGCCAGCATTGCCGCTGCGCGCCATCGCCCTCAGCCGCGCCTCACGCGAGGAGACGATCGCCAGCTCGCTCATCGCCAGCACGCCGTTGAGGGCGATGAGGGCGAGGAGGAGGAGGACGTCCAGCCAGGGTATGGGGGCTAAATGGTCGCTCATGGGCGTCAGGAGGGCGAATGTAGCCTTGGCCGGCGGAGCTTCACAAGCAGCGGCTCGATTCAGGCGCGGAACCATCGCACGGGGGCACCGGTTTGGCGCCTGATCCCTTTCCCGCTACGGAGCTTGCCGCCGTGCACGCGCGCCTGAAACTGTCCATCCCGATTCTCGCCACCGCAGCAGTCCTGACCGGCTGCGCGACGTCGGCGCCGCCGCCGCCGATGGTGCGCCCCGCGGCCTTCACGCCGCTCGGCCTCAACGCACCCTATCTCTACGGAGACGTGATCGGCGGCCACAAGGCCCGCGCGGCCAAGATGAAGGCGGCGAAGATCCGGCCGCTGAGCCCCGCGGCGGCGGCGCAATATATGGCCGAGCTCGACCGTGAGCTGCGCGTCCAGACCGCGGGCATCGGACTCGACGTGCTGCGCGTCGGCAACGGCATCGTCATCCGCATTCCCGCGGCGCTGACCTTCGACGAGGGGAGCGCGGCGGTGAAGCCGCAGTTCGACGCCACCCTGCTCGAAATCTCCCGCGAGGTGCGCGACCGCAGCCAGACCTTCGTCGACGTCTTCGCGCACAGCGACCTTTCCGGCTCGCCGCAGGTCAACCAGGCGCTTTCGGACAAGCGCGCCGCGGCCGTCGCGAGCTATCTTTCGGGCCACGGGGTCGGAAAGTCGCGCATCGCGTCCAAGGGGCTGGGCGAGACGTCGCCGCTCTACAATCCCGAGACCAACGAGACCCAGAAGGCGGCGAACCGGCGGGTCGAGATCCGCCTCCTCCCCTACACCGGCTAGCGCCGCTCGGCGAAGAAGCCGCGCAGCAGCGCGGCCGATTCCTCCTCGCCGATGCCGCCGAGCAGGTCGGGGCGATGGTGGCACGTCGGCTGCGAGAAGATGCGCGGGCCGTGGACCACGCCGCCGCCCTTCGGGTCCTCGGCGGCGAAGCGAAGCGCCTTGAACCGGGCCAGCGCGACCGCCGCCGCGCACATCGCGCAGGGCTCGAGCGTGACCCACAAAGTGCATTGGTCGAGGCGCGGGCTGCCGAGCTTCGCGGCCGCGGCGCGGATCGCCACCATCTCCGCATGGGCGGTCGGGTCGGCGGACCCGCGCATGGCATTGGCAGCCTCGGCAATCACCTCCTCGCCAAGCGTCACGACCGCTCCGACCGGGACCTCGCCCGCAGCCGCGGCCTCGGCCGCGAGCTCGAGCGCGCGGCGCATCGGCGAAGGGAGCGGGAAGGCCATCGCGGACCGGCTAGCGGAGCCGGCGGGCGAAGTCACATCGCGTTGACCGCGTTCTCCTGCGCCTCGTTCTCGGGGGGCTTCTGGACCTCCAGCGCAGGGACCTTCACCGTCGCCTGCTTCGTCCCGACCTTCACCGATCCGGTCTGAACGTCGAAGGCGGGCGGCTGGCCGCCGGTCGCCTTGATGCCGTTGCCGGTCGCCGAGATCTGCGGCGCCTTCGCCCCGCGGATCTGATTGATGTCGAGGAAGCCGGTCGCGAGCGCGGCAATGATGGCGAGGACGGCGATGATGAGGATGAAAATGACGAAGCGCATGGCGTGAAGCTCTGAAATCGTTGCGGTCCGACAACGCAAGCACGGCTGTTCGGTTGCCGGCCCCAGCGTTGACGAAGCGGCCCCGAGCGGCTAACGGGCGGCGCTCTTCGGGCCAATGGCTCGTCCAGAAATTTCAGGAAGATCACCATGTCGCGGGTTTGCGAGCTGACCGGCAAGGGCCGGCAGGTGGGACACAATGTTTCCCACGCCAACAACAAGACGAAGCGCACGTTCCTGCCGAACCTGCAGAACGTCACGCTCATTTCCGACGCGCTCGGCCAGAGCGTGAAGCTGCGCGTGTCGACCCACGGGCTGCGGTCCGTCGAGCATGTCGGCGGGCTCGACAACTGGGTGCTCAAGACCAGCGACGACAAGCTGTCGCCCAAGGTACGCAAGCTCAAGAAAGAGATTGCCAAGAAGGTCGCCGAGCAGCCCGCCGCTTAATTGATCCTCCCTGTCGCGAAGCGATGGGGAAGTGGCAGTCCGGAGGACTGACGGAGGGCAGGCCCCTCCACCCATGCTACGCATGGTCCCCCTCCCCACGAGCTTCGCTCGAAGGGAGGAATAAGCGTCTGAAACAGCAATGTTTTTCCTGAACATGGGCTGCACCCCGCGTTCAGCATCGATTCCCCGCGAATCGGGCATAAGCGCCTCATTCGACGGGGTTTTCCCCTTTTCCTCGTCGTGTCCGGTCAAACGGACGATCTTCCCTCGCGTCGCGTAACGAGGGGGGCCCGGCGCGTGTATTGCGTCGGGCCCATTTTTTATGCGCTTTCGAACAGTCCCGCCAATTGCTCGACCATCGCGCCGGCGAGCTGCTCGGCGTCCATGATCGTCACCGCCCGCTCGTAATAGCGGGTCACGTCGTGGCCAATGCCGATGGCGATGAGCTCCACCGTCGAGCGCTTCTCGATCCATTCGATGACCTGCCGCAAATGGCGCTCGAGATAGGTGCCGCCGTTGGCGCTGGCGGTCGAATCGTCGACGGGCGCTCCGTCGGAGATGACCATCAGGATGCGCCGCTCCTCGGGCCGCGCGATCAGGCGGTTGTGCGCCCACAGCAGGGCCTCGCCGTCGATATTCTCCTTGAGCAGCCCCTCGCGCATCATGAGCCCGAGGTTGCGGCGGGCGTGGCGGTAAGGCTCGTCGGCGCGCTTGTAGATGATGTGCCGGAGGTCGTTGAGGCGGCCCGGGTTCGGCGGGCGATTGGCGGCAAGCCACGCCTCGCGGCTCTGGCCCCCCTTCCAGCCGCGGGTGGTGAAGCCGAGGATCTCGGTCGCGACGCCGCAGCGCTCGAGCGTCCGCGCGAGGATGTCGGCGCAGATCGCGGCGATGGCGATGGGCCGGCCGCGCATCGAGCCTGAATTGTCGATCAGCAGGGAGACGACGGTGTCCTTGAACTCGGTGTCGCGCTCGACCTTGTAGCTGAGCGAATGGCCGGGGCTGACGACGACCCGAGCGAGCCGTGCCGCGTCGAGCAGCCCCTCCTCCTGGTCGAAGTCCCAGCTGCGCGCCTGCTGCGCCAGCAGACGGCGCTGGAGGCGGTTGGCGAGGCGCGTGACGACATTCGAGAGCCCCGCCATCTGCTGGTCGAGATAGGCGCGCAGGCGCGACAGCTCCTCCTCGTCGCACAGCTCCTCGGATTCGACGATCTCGTCGAAGCGGGTGGTGAAGGCCTTGTAGTCCGTGGGCGGGGACAGGTCCCAGTTGCGGCGACCCGGAGCCGCGAACAGGCTCTCGCTGAGGTCGTCGCCAGCGGCGGACTCCTGCTCGCCCGCTTCCATCTCCTGGTTGGAATCGGCTTCGGCGTTCTCGTCCTCGACTTCCTCGCCGCGCATTTCGGCATCGCCGCCGCCGGGGGTCTTGTCGTCGCCCTGGTCGGCGGAATCCTCGCTGCCGCCTTCGTCGCCCTCGGCCTCGTCGCCTGCTTCCTCCGGCTCTTCCTCGGCGGGTTCCTCGGCGGCGGCGAGATTGAGGTCCTCGAGCAGCCGCCGCGAGAGCTTCGCGAAGGCCGCCTGATCGTCGAGCGTCAGCGCCAGGGCGTCGAGCTCGGCAGCCGCCTTGTCTTCTATCCAGGGAGCGACGAGCTCCAGGCCCGCCGCCGCCGCCTTGGGCGGCGCTTCGCCGGTCAGCCGTTCCCGGGCGATGAGGCCGATGGCGGTCGAAAGCGGCACTTCCTCCGCCTCCCGGGCGCGGACGATGGCATCGCCCCGCACCCGGGCTTCGGTGAGATGGGCGAGGTTGGCGCGCACTCCGCCCATCGCGCGCGCCCCGAGCGCCTCCACGCGGGCAGTCTCGAGCGCGTCGAACACGGCGCGCGCATCCATGTCCATCGGCGCGACGCGGGCGTGGAGCTTGGCGTCATGGTAGCGCAGCCGAAGCGCCGCCGAGTCCGCCGCGCCCCGCGCCTCGGCAACCAGCTTCGGCTCGAGAGCGGGACCCGGCGAAGCGACGCGCGCCGTCTTCCCCGATGCTGGGGCGATGTCCGAGGCGAAGACGACCTCGACCTCGGGATCCTTCGCAATCGCCCGCGCAGCGCCGGCGAGCGCGCGCCGGAAGAGGTCGATCTTCTCGGCCACCTAGGCCTTTCCGACGACGCTCTCGGGCAGGTCCTCGCCGAAGACGCGCTGGTAGTATTCGGCGATGAGCGGCCGTTCGGCCTCGTCGCACTTGTTGAGGAAGCTGACGCGGAAGGCGTAGCCGATGTCGCCGAAGATATGGGCGTTCTGCGCCCAGCTGATCACCGTCCGCGGGCTCATCACCGTCGAGATGTCGCCGTTGATGAACCCCTGTCGCGACAGCTCGGCGACCTTGATCATCTTCTCGACGATCTGCTTGCCGTCGGGATCGTCATATTCGCCCGACTTGGCGAGGACGATCTGCGCCTCCACCTGCGCCGGCAGGTAGTTGAGGGTGGTGACGATGTTCCAGCGGTCCATCTGCCCCTGGTTGATCGCCTGGGTGCCATGGTAAAGGCCGGTGGTGTCGCCGAGGCCGACCGTGTTGGTCGTCGCGAACAGGCGGAACCAGGGGTTCGGGCGGATCACGCGGTTCTGGTCGAGCAAGGTCAGCTTGCCCTCGGCCTCGAGCACGCGCTGGATCACGAACATCACGTCGGGCCGGCCGGCGTCATATTCGTCGAACACCAGCGCGACAGGGTGCTGCAGCGCCCACGGCAGGAGGCCCTCGCGGAATTCGGTCACCTGCTGGCCTTCGCGAAGGACGATCGCGTCGCGGCCGACGAGGTCGATGCGGCTGATATGCGCGTCGAGGTTGATGCGGATGAGGGGCCAGTTCAGCCGCGCAGCCACCTGCTCGATGTGAGTCGACTTGCCGGTGCCGTGATAGCCCTGGACCATGACGCGGCGGTTCTTGGCGAAGCCCGCGCAGATCGCGAGCGTGGTATTCGGGTCGAAGACGTAGGTCGGATCGAGGTCGGGGACCCGCTCGTCCGCCTCACTGAAAGCGGGGACCTCCATGTCCGAATCGACGCCGAACGCGTCGCGCACCTTCACCACCTTGTCGGGGGCGGCCATCAGGGTCTCGCTGCGGCTTCCAGGGTTCACATTCGCTAGGTCGGTCATAGGAAAAGCGCCTTAGGGGAACGGCGCGAGCGCCTCAACTTTCACGCGACCTTGGGCGGCAGCGGGAAGAGCTTCACGAAACGCCTGGCGAGCTCCATGTCTCCCTCGATTTCGATCATGTCGAACGGAGCGCCGCCGTGGATCACGGCAGCGACGGCGCTCGGCGGGCCGGTGAACACTAGGTCGCAGTCGCGGACCTCGGTGCGCTGGACGTCGAGCCGCCCATCGTGGAGCGTGGTCACATAATCGGCGTCGCCGAAGCGAAAGCCGACGCGGGCGGTGAGCCCCTCGGCGAGCTCGGGCGAGAGTAGCGTCTGCAGCAACATGATCACAGAGACGTGGCTCATGCGCAGCGTAGGATCATGGAATGGGCTGCGCGCGGCCCAGCGGCCGAGCGCGGCAATGGTGGGCACCGCTTCAAGGCCCCACTCCGTCGCTTCGTAGACCTGCACCGAGGCCGGCGGCGGCAGCCGCACCTTGCGCACGAGGCCGCGCCCTTCGAGCTCGGTCAGCCGCTGGGTCAGGACGTTCGCGCTGATCCCCTGAAGATCGGCTTTGAGCTCCGAGAATCGCCGCGGCCCGTAAGCGAGCTCGCGAAGCACCAGCATCGCCCAGCGCTCCCCGAGCAGCTCGAGCGCGTGGGCGAGGCCGCAGGCGTCGTCGAAGCGGCGTTTTTCCTCACTGTTCCGATGTTTAGTTGTTTTTTCTAACTTCACGGTTGCAATTTATAACTTCCTAGCGCAAAAAGCAAGCGAATCGAGTCGGAGGAGAGAGAAAATGTCGCGCATGATCTTCGTGAACCTGCCCGTCAGCGATCTCGCCACGTCGCGCGCCTTCCTCGAGGCGCTCGGCGCGGTGAACGAGCCCAAGTTCACCGACGAGACGGCGGCCTGCATGACGTTGAGCGACAGCATCCACGTGATGCTTCTGACCCACGAAAAGTTCAGCCAGTTCACGCCGCGGCCGATCGCCGACGCCAATGCGGGATCGGAGGTGCTGCTGTGCCTGTCGTCGGACAGCCGCGAAAGCGTCGACGCGACGCTGGAGCGCGCCGTAGCGGCCGGCGGTACTGCTGATCCCTCGCCCAAACAGGATTATGGAGTGATGTACGGGCGTAGCGTTGCCGACCCGGACGGGCACATCTGGGAAATCATGTGGATGGACGCGGCCGCCGCCGAACGCGGCGCCGAGGCGGTCCAGGAAGCCATCGGAACCGCCATCTGAGGGAGCCCGGGCAATGCCGATCAATCCCAACGCCGATATCGAGGTCACGGCCTTCAGCTGGGTGCCGGAGCCGGCGCAGGGGCTGGTCAAGGACCTTCGCGTCCGCTGGGCGCTGGAAGAGGCCGGGTTCGACTATCGCGTCCGCCTCATCGGGCTCGAACGGCCGCCGGGCTATGCCAGCGAACAGCCGTTCCAGCAGGTGCCCTGCTTCCGCGACCGCGAGGTGCAGATCTTCGAGAGCGGCGCGATCCTCCAGTATATCGGCGAGAAGAGCGAAGCCCTCCTTCCACGCGAGCCGCGCGGCAGATACCGCGCCATCCAGTGGACCTATGCCGCGCTGAGCAGCATCGAGCCGTTCGTCCAGTTCCGCGCCTTGCTCAACAACTTCTGGGCCGACCAGGAATGGGCCGAGCCGAGCAAGCCGACCTTCGACCAGCTCGCCCAGCTGAGGCTTGGGCAGCTCGCCGACCGGCTCGGCGACAGCGAATGGCTGGACGGCGACCGCTTCACCATCGGCGACATCATGATGGTGACGGTCCTTCGCCTCGCGACCCGCGCAGGGCTGATCGGCGAGCGGCCCAACCTCCACGCTTATGTGAAGCGCGGCGAGGCGCGGCCGGCATTCAGACAAGCGCTCGAAGACCAGCTCGCCACCTTCCGCGAGCACGAACCGCAAGGAGAAGCGGCATGACTTACTTTGAAGGCTTCATCGTTCCCGTCCCGCAGGGCAACCGCGACGCGTTCGCGAGGCACGCAGCCAGCGTCGCCGCAGCGCTCCGCGACGTCGGCGTCCGGCGGCAGGTCGAAGCATGGGAAAATGACGTTCCCGAAGGCAAGCTCACCGACTTCCACAAGGCAGTCGCCGCGACTCCCGATGAGAAAGCGGTGTTCGCCTGGTTCGAATATCCCGATCGGGCGGCCCGCGACGCGGCAAACCAGGCGATGATGAGCAACCAGCAGCTGATGGAGCTCAGCACCGACGTGCCGTTCGACGGCAAGCGGATCATCCTCGGCGGCTTCGAGGCGATCGTCGAGGAAGGCCAGGGCGGCGGCGCTTATGCCGACGGCTTCGTGGTGCCCGTCCCAACCTCGAAGCGGGATGCCTATCGCGCATTGGCGGCGAAGATGGCGAAAGCCTTCCGCGAGCGCGGCGCGACGCGCGTGGTGGAAGCCTTCGGCGACGATGTGCCGCGGGGCGAAGTCACCGATTTCTATCGCGCGGTGAAGGCCGAGGACGGCGAGAGCGTCGTCTTCTCCTTCATCGAATGGCCCGACAAGGCGACACGCGACGAGGCGTGGAAGGCGATCATGGAAGACGAGAGCATGCGGCCTGACGAGATGCCGTTCGACGGCAAGCGCATGTTCTGGGGCGGCTTCGAGGTCGTCATCGACACGGCGCGCGAAACGCAGGGCGCCAGCTCCGCGGCGCCGCTGACCGCCTGAGCAAACGACAAGAAGGAGTAGAGAGCATGTCGGACGTGCGCGACCATGATGCGCCTTCAACCAGTCGCGAAAGCCGCACCGGGCCGAACCCGGAAGGCGACTTCATCTGGTACGAGCTGATGACCAGGGACCCCGACGGCGCCAAGGCGTTCTACGGCTCCGTCGTCGGCTGGACGGTCGGCGAGGCGGCTCCCGAATTCAACGGCTACCGGATGATCGGCCGGTCGGACGGCGGCTCGGCGGGCGGCGTCCTGCCGATCACGCCGGACATGGAGGAGCATGGCGCGCGGCCGCTATGGCTCGGCTACATCAACGTGAACGACGTCGACGCCAAGGTGGCCTCGATCGAGGTCGCCGGCGGCAAGGCGCTGATGGGGCCGACCGACATTCCGAACGTGGGGCGCATCGCGATGGTCGCCGACCCGCAGGGCGCGCCTTTCTACGTGATGAAGCCGATCCCTCCCGCCGGTGACCCCAAGGCGCGGAGCGACGTCTTCTCGCCGACGGAGGTCCAGCGCTGCGCATGGAACGAGCTGGTGACGAGCGACCTCGATGCCGCGCGCCGCTTCTATCCCGAGCAGTTCGGCTGGACGCTCGGCGACATCATGCCGATGGGCCCGATGGGCGACTATCAGTTCATCCAGCAGGACGGGCAGATGATCGGCGCGATGTTCGCGCCGGGCGACCGGCAGCCGGGCTGGCGCTTCTGCTTCCGCGTCGAAGACCTCGATCGCAGCATCGAAGCGGTCCGCGCGGGCGGAGGGCAGATCCTGTTCGGCCCCGCCGAAGTTCCCGGCGGCGGGATGATCATCCAGGCGACCGACCCGGAGGGCGCCTTCTTCATGCTGATCGAGGGAGGCCAGCAATGACCGACAAGCTCGTGACCTGCCTGTGGTTCGACAAAGGCGAAGGACGCAAGGCGGCGGAATTCTACGCCTCGGTCTTCCCCGACAGCCATGTCGGCCCGGCGCACGGCGCCGCCTCCGACTTTCCGGGCGGCAGCGAAGGCGACGAGCTGACCGTCGAGTTCACCGTTCTCGGCCGTCCGTTCGTGGGCCTGAACGGCGGGCCGAACTTCAAGCCCAACCAGGCGGTAAGCTTCATGGTCATGACCGACGACCAGGAAGAGACCGACCGCTACTGGGACGCGATCACGAAGAACGGCGGCGAGGAGAGCATGTGCGGCTGGTGCAAGGACCGCTGGGGCTTCTCCTGGCAGATCACGCCGCGCCGCCTGCTCGAGCTGACGGGCAGCGGCGGCGAGCGCGCCAAGCGCGCCTTCGAAGCGATGATGACGATGAAGAAGATCGACATCGCCGCGCTCGACGCCGCCGTCGAGGGCGTCGATGCGTAAGCTCACCGGCGCGATCTTCCAGTCGCTCGACAGCGTCATCCAAGGGCCCGGGCAGCCGGAGGAAGACCGCCGCAACGGCTTCCGCCTCGGCGGCTGGGTCGCGCCTCACTGGGACGAGGACATGGGGCCCTTCGAGGGCATCATCATGGGCGAGTACGACCTGCTGCTCGGCAAGGGGACGTACGACATCTTCGCCGCTTACTGGCCGTACAACCAGGACAATCCGATCGGAGAGAAATTCCAGCGCATCAACAAATATGTGCTGACCCATTCGGACGAGCCGCTGGCGTGGGAGAACAGCCACCGCCTTGCCGGCGACACGGCCAAAGCCGTGGCCGAGCTCAAGAACCGCGAAGGCCGCGACCTGCTCATCCAGGGGAGCAGCACGCTCTACCCGCCCCTGCTTTCCGCGCGCCTGATCGACCGGCTGGTGCTGATCACCTTCCCCGTCGTGCTCGGCAAGGGGAAGAAGCTGTTCGACGGGTCGGAAGAGCCAAGCGCGCTCAAGCTCGTCGACCAGTTCGTCTCGCCCAAGGGCGTGGTCATCACCGGCTACGAGCCCGCGGGCGACGTGCCGACCGGCAGCTTCGCCACCAAGGAGCCGAGCGCGGAGGAGCTGCAGCGGCGGCAGAAGATCGAGGCGGGGAGCTGGTGATGCTGAGCCTCTTCGGCCATCCCTTCTCCTCCTACACGTGGAAGGTGCTGATCGCGCTCTACGCCGACGGCACCGGGTTCGAATTCCGGCAGGTCCCCGAGGACCAGGAGAATTACGCCGAGCTCAAGCGGATCTGGCCGTTCGGCAAGTTCCCGCTGCTCCTCGACAATGGCGAGCCGGTGATGGAGACGAGCTGCATCATCGAGCATCTCCAGGCGCATCATCGCGGACCCAACGCGTGGATCCCCAACGGCGAGCTCGGCCGCCGCGTCCGCTTCCTCGATCGCTTCTTCGACCTTTACGTGATGGACCAGATGTCGGTCGCCGTGTTCAACGCGCTTCGGCCCGAGGACGCCCGCGACCAATATGGCGTCGACAGGGCCATGGAGCGGCTCGCAATGGCCTATGACTGGCTCGAGGCGAACCTCGACGGCGAGTGGGCCGCGGGCGAGCAGTTCACCCTCGCCGACTGCGCCGCAGGGCCGTCGCTGTTCTACGCCGACTGGGTGCTGGAGATCGGGCCCGCGCGGCCGAAGCTCTCCGCCTATCGCGCGCGGCTGCTCGAGCATCCGGCCGTCAAGCGCTGCGTCGACGAAGCGCGGCCTTACCGCCCCTATTTCCCGCTCGGCGCCCCCGACCGCGACTAAGCGAGCGCGGCGGACTTCCTCAACAGCTGATAGGCCTCGATCACTTCGCCGAGCCGCCGCTCATGCGAACGGTCGCCGCCGTTCTTGTCGGGATGATAGCGGCGCACGAGCCCCGAATAGCGCTTGCGCAGCTGGTTGCGGTCGGCGTCCTCGTCGAGGCCGAGCACCGACAGCGCGCGCTGCTCGGGCTTGCTGAACCGCGACGGCTTCGCCCGCTCGCGGATGTTTCCGAACCGGCCCGAGATCGCCTCCAGCGGATCGGCGAAGTCGCTCCATTTCGGCGGCGGGTCGGCGCCGTTGGCGGCGAACCTGCGGCTCGGCCGGTCCCAGCCGGCGAGCGGGTGCTGCGCCCGGGTGATCTCGTCGGCGCTCATCCCTTCGAAGAAGTTGTATTTGGCGTTGTGCTCGCGGACATGGTCGAGGCACAGGAAGCGCCACGCGCCGGGTCCGTCGAAGTTCGCCGGCTGGAGCGGCGCCTTATATTCGCCGGGCGCGGTGCATCCCGGGACGGCGCACCTCGCCCTCGCCCCTTCGACCCGCCCGTGCATCCTGGATTGCTTCGACGCCATTGAGCTCCTCTATATAAGGGCGATGAACGCTCAGAAAACCGGACCGGTGGCGACCGAAATGCTCCGCCGCCTCCATTCGGCGCTGTCGCCGACCCGCATCGAGCTGATCGACGACAGCGAGCAGCACCGCGGCCACGGCGGGTACAATCCCGAAGGCGAAAGCCATTTCACGCTGCGCATCGAAAGCGCCGCTTTTGCGGGCAAAAACCGGGTCGAGCGGCAGCGGATGATCTATGCGGCGCTTGGTGACCTGATGCGCGAACGGGTGCATGCCCTGTCCATCCGCGCGAGCGCTCCGGGAGAGCAATGATGGCATCGGTCGAAACGGCCTTCGAGCAGGTGATCACCCCGGTCACGCACGACCTCGGCGACTTCAAGGTGAACCGGACCCTGCCGGCGAAGCAGCGGACGATGGTGGGGCCGTTCATCTTCGTCGACGAGTTCGGGCCGGCGCGGCTTCCTGCAGGCCGCGGCATGGACGTGCGGCCGCATCCGCACATCAACCTCGCAACCGTCACCTACTTGTTCGAAGGCGCGATCGAGCATCGCGACAGCATCGGCAGCCATGCGGTGATCGAGCCGGGAGCGATCAACCTGATGACCGCCGGCAGCGGGATCGTCCATTCGGAGCGATCGCCCGAGGCGCTCCGGCCGACGGGGCCGAGCCTCTACGGGATGCAGACGTGGCTCGCGCTTCCCGACGGACGCGAGGAAGTCGAGCCGGCGTTCGACCATGTGGCCGCCGCCGAGCTGCCGCTCGTCGAGCAGGCCGGCGTCCATGCGCGGGTGCTGATGGGAAGCTTGTGGGGAGCGTCCGCCCCGACGCGTAGCGACTCCCCGACCATCTACGCCGACATCGAGCTCAGCGGCGGGTCGATCCCGATCGACGCCGAAGCCGACGAGCGGGCGCTGATGCTGGTCGGCGGCGATGCCGAGCTCGACGGGCAAGCGCTCGATCTGTTCACCCTGTACGTGCTCGCCCCCGGCCACCAGGCGCGGTTGTCGAGCGCGGGCGGCGGACGCGTCATGCTGATGGGTGGCGAGGCATTTTCGACCCGCCGCTACGTCTTCTGGAACTTCGTTTCCTCGTCCCGCGACCGGATCAACCAGGCCAAGGCCGACTGGAAGGCGCTGCGCTTCCCGCTCATCCCCGGCGACGACCAGGAGTTCATTCCCCTTCCCGAGGTTCCGCTGACGGTCAGCTATCCGTGACCGAGTTCCGGCGGGTCGCGCTCAGAACCGGCGTGGCCCTCAACGTCGCGGTCGACGGCGCGCCCGATGCGCCGCCCGTCATCCTGCTCCACGGCTTTCCCGAATCGCACCGCACGTGGCGCGAGCTGGCGCCGCGCCTGAGCGGCGACTTCCGCCTCGTCATGCCGGACCAGCGCGGCTTCGCCGGGTCGGACCGGCCGCAAGAGGTCGGCGCCTACAAGTCGGACCTGCTGGTCGATGACCTCTTCGCGCTCGCCGATTCGCTTGGGCTGGAGCGCTTCGCGCTGGTCGGCCACGACTGGGGCGGAGCGATCGCGTGGACGGCGGCGTTGCGCAACGATGCGCGGCTGACCCGCCTCGCGATCATCAACGCGCCGCATCCCGTCATCTTCCAGAAGAGCCTGATCGAGAGCGAGGACCAGCGCTCCGCGTCGCAATATATCAACGCCTTCCGCGCCCCCGGCTTCGAGGCGTTCGTCGAGGCCAAGGGCTATGACTGGTTCTTCGAAAAGACCTTTTCCGGCCAGGCCGACCTCGCGAAAATCCCGCAGGCGGAGAAGCAGCAATATATCGCCGAATGGTCGCAGCCGGGCGCGTTCAGCGCGATGCTGAACTGGTACCGCGCGGCGAAGGTGATCGTCCCTCCCCCGGGCGTGACGGTGCCGCTGCCCGACTTCCTTCTCCGCGCCTTTCCCAAGGTGAAAGTGCCGACGCTGGTGATCTGGGCGATGAAGGACACGGCGCTCCTGCCGCTCCAGCTCGACGGTCTCGAGGCGCTGGTCGACGACCTTCGCGTGGAGCGCGTCGCCGATGCAGGCCATTTCGTGCCCTGGGAGGCGCCGGATGAGGTCGCCGCGGCGCTGCGGCCCTTCCTTGCAGCGGATGCCGACGCTAGGGCCTGAAGCACATGAGCCAGACCCGTTCCCGTTCGCGATCCGCCGCGCGCCTCGCGGCCGTCCAGGCGCTGTACCAGCAGGAGATGGAGGGCACGCCCCTGCCGCGGCTGCTGAAGGAATTCCACGACCATCGCCTCGGCGCGACGATCGAGGACGAGACCTATCACGATGCCGAGCGCGACTTTTTCGACGATCTGGTTTCCGGCGCGGACGCGCGGCGCGAGGAGATCGACGGCCTCATCGCCGGGCGGCTCGCGGATGGCTGGAGCCTCGAGCGGCTCGACAGGCCAATGCGGGCGATCCTCCGCGCCGGCGCCTACGAGCTGATCGCCCGGCCGGACGTTCCGGTGGGATCGGTGATTTCCGAATATGTCGATGTCGCCCACGCCTTCTACGACAAGCGCGAGAGCGGCTTCGTGAACGGCCTGCTCGACGCCATCGCCAAGGAGGCGAGGACATGAGCTTGCGCCTCCCCCCAAGGGGGAGGTGCCGCGCGAAGCGCGGCGGAGAGGGTGCGGAGGAAGCGGCACACGCCCCCTCCGCCAGCCTGCGGCTGACGGCTCCTCCTGAGGGGGAGAAGTGAAAGAATCCGAGCTCATCGAGCGGCTGAGGCGCATCGCGACCGCGCCCGAAGCGCGCGGCCTTCTCGACGACGTGGCGGTGCTCGACGGCTTCGTCGTCACCCACGACAGCATCGCCGAAGGCGTGCATTTCCTGCCGACCGACCCGCCGTCCAGCGTCGGGTGGAAGCTCGTCGCGGTCAATCTCTCGGATCTCGCCGCCAAGGGTGCGCGGCCCGCCGGCGCGCTGCTGTCGCTCGCCATTTCGGGCGACGGCCGGTGGGAGGTCGAGTTCCTGACCGGCGTCGAGCATGCGTGCGAAAGCTACGGCCTGCCCCTCATCGGAGGAGACACGATCGCGCTGCCCGAAGCTGCTCCGCGCGTGCTGGGCATGACGGTGATCGGCCGCGCGAGCGCCCATGTTCCCGCCCGCGCCGGGGCGCGGCCAGGGGATGCCTTGTGGCTGGTCGGCACGGTCGGCGACGCGGCGGCCGGCCTTGCGCAGCTTCGCAGCCGGCCGAACGCGACCGGTCCCTTGGTTGACATCTATCGCCGGCCGGTCCCGCAGCTCGGCGCGGGCGAGGTTCTCGTCCCGCATGCGCACGCAATGATGGACGTCTCCGACGGGCTGCTGCTGGATGCCGCGCGCATGGCGAGGGCGAGCGGCTGCGCCATTTCAATCGAGCTCGACAGCCTTCCGCTCTCGACCGCTTTCGCAGCCGAGCGCGGGTCGGAACTGGAGGCCCGGCTCTTCGCCGCCACCGGCGGCGACGATTATGCCCTGCTCGCCGCGCTTTCGCCCGAAACCGACGCGGCAACGCTTTCTTTACCACAGGGGACGAGGATCAGCCGGATCGGAACGCTTTCGGCCGGCGGGGCGCAGCTGTCGCTCAGCTGGCACGGCGAACCGGTAGAACTGCCGGGAAGGCTGGGGTTTGAGCATCAGGGTGATGACAGTCGCGGGTTTTCCGCTGCGCCAATGGCTGATCGGCCTTAGCGGGCTCGCCTGCGGCATGGCCTGCGCCCTGCTCATCCGCTGACGCATTCAATCGGCGCGGTTGCCAGCCGCGCAAACGCCACCTAAAGACCGCCCGTTTTTGAGGGCCGCCGCGGTTCACGCGGCCGTGCCCACTCGCCTATAGAAAACGGGGAAGCGTGAACCCATGAATTCCGGCTTGAACCTGCTTTATGTCGCCATTGCGTGCGGCGTCATCGCCGTTCTCTACGGCATCTTCACCAGCCGCCAGGTGCTCGGCATGTCGCCCGGCAACCAGCGCATGGTCGAAGTCTCGGCCGCGATCCAGGAAGGCGCCGGCGCCTACCTGCGGCGCCAGTATACGACGATCGCCATCGTCGGCATCGTCGTCGCGATCATCATCGGCATCTTCCTGAAGCCTTTGTCCGCGGTCGCGTTCCTGATCGGGGCGGTCCTGTCAGGCTCCGCCGGCTTCATCGGCATGAACATCTCGGTGCGCGCCAACGTCCGCACCGCCGAAGCGGCTCGCAACAGCCTGCAGAGCGGCCTCACGACGGCGTTCCGCGCCGGCGCGATCACCGGCCTGCTCGTCGCCGGCCTCGCGCTCCTCGCGATCGCGGTGCTGTTCTGGTACCTGATCGGCCCCGGCGGCTATGCGCCGAACGACCGGCCGGTCGTGACCGCCCTTACCGCCCTCGCGCTCGGCGCCTCGCTGGTGTCGATCTTCGCGCGTCTCGGCGGCGGCATCTTCACCAAGGCCGCCGACGTCGGCGCCGACCTCGTCGGCAAGGTCGAGGCCGGAATTCCCGAGGACGATCCCCGCAACCCGGCGGTGATCGCCGACAACGTCGGCGACAATGTCGGCGATTGCGCGGGCATGGCCGCCGACCTGTTCGAGACCTATGTCGTGACGGTCGGCATCACCATGGTGTCGGTCGCGCTCGCGCTCGGCGCTTCGCCGGCGCTGCTTCCGCTGATGATCCTTCCGCTGCTGATCGGCGGCGTGTGCATCATCACCTCCATTATCGGCACCTACATGGTCCGGCTCGGCAAGGGCGGCTCGATCATGGGCGCGCTCTACAAGGGCTTCTGGACCGCCACCCTGCTCGCCATTCCGGCGATCTACGGGGCTTTCCGGCTCTCGCTCGGCGACGATCTCAACGCCCAGATCGGCGGCACCACGGACGCGGCGACCGGCAGCGTCAGCGGCGCCTTCACCGGCATGGACCTGTTCTATTCGAGCCTGATCGGCCTCGCCGTGACCGCGCTGATCGTCTGGATCACCGAATATTATACCGGCACCAACTACCGCCCGGTGCAGTCGATCGCGCGCTCGAGCCAGACCGGTCACGGCACGAACATTATCCAGGGCCTCGCGGTCAGCCTCGAGTCCACCGCCCTGCCGACGATCGTCATCATCGTCGGCCTGATCGCCAGCTACCAGCTCGCCGGCTTCCTCGGCGTGGCCTTCGCCGCCTCGGCGATGCTTGCGCTCGCCGGCATGGTGGTCGCGCTCGACGCCTACGGTCCGGTGACCGACAACGCCGGCGGCATCGCCGAAATGTCCGGCCTGGAAGAGGACGTGCGCACCCGCACCGACGCGCTCGATGCGGTCGGCAATACGACGAAGGCCGTGACCAAGGGCTATGCGATCGGGTCGGCCGGCCTCGCCGCGCTGGTGCTGTTCGGCGCCTACACCGCCGACCTCAAGGAATTCGGCGGCCAGATCGGCGTGACGACGGACCTCAACGCGCTGTTCAGCCTGTCGAACCCCTATGTGATCGTCGGCCTGCTGCTCGGCGCGCTGCTGCCCTACCTGTTCGGCGCGATGGGCATGACTGCCGTCGGCCGCGCCGGCGGCGCAGTGGTCGAGGAAGTGCGCGGCCAGTTCCGCGACAATCCCGGCATCATGGATGGCTCCGCGCGCCCGAACTATGCGCGCACCGTCGACCTCGTTACCCGGGCCGCGATCCGCGAGATGATCCTTCCGTCGCTTCTGCCGGTGCTCGCCCCGATCGTCGTCTATTTCGCGATCGGCGCCGTGGCCGGCAAGGAGAACGGGCTCGCCGCGGTCGGCGCGCTGCTCCTCGGCGTGATCGTCTCCGGCCTGTTCGTCGCCATCTCGATGACCAGCGGCGGCGGCGCCTGGGACAATGCGAAGAAGTACATCGAGGACGGCAATTACGGCGGCAAGGGCTCCGAAGCCCACAAGGCCGCGGTGACGGGCGATACCGTCGGCGATCCCTACAAGGACACCGCCGGCCCGGCCGTGAACCCGATGATCAAGATCACCAACATCGTCGCGCTGCTCCTGCTCGCGGCGCTTGCGGCGCACGCCGCGGTCTGATCAACCGGCAAGCGAAAGCGAAGCCCCGCTGTCATTGCGGCAGCGGGGCTTTTCTTTTGCTCTCCGAACCGGTTGAAGCGCTGCCATGAGTCACGCGATCCGAATCCACAAGAACGGCGGTCCCGAAGTCCTGCAGTGGGAGGAGATCGACGTCGGCGCGCCTGGTCCCGGCCAGGTCAAGGTCCGGCAGGAGGCAGCCGGCCTCAACTTCATCGACGTCTATCACCGCACCGGCCTCTACAAGCAGAAGATGCCCTTTACGCCGGGCGTCGAGGGCGCAGGCGTCGTCGACGCCATCGGCGAGGGCGTCACCAACGTGAAGAAGGGCGACCGGGTCGCTTATGCAGGCCCGCTCGGCGGCTATGCCGAGGAGCGGCTGATCGAGGCTGACCGGGTGGTGAAGCTGCCCAAGGACATCTCCACCGAACAGGCCGCCGGAATGATGCTCCAAGGCATGACGGCGCAGATGCTGCTGCGCTCGGTGTTCCCCGTCGCGAAGGGAGACACGATCCTGGTCCACGCAGCGGCGGGCGGCGTCGGGCTCATCATGTGCCAGTGGGCCGCGGCGCTCGGCGCGACGGTGATCGGAACCGTCGGCACCGAGGAGAAAGCGGAGCTCGCCCGGGCCCACGGCTGCGCGCACCCGATCGTCTATTCGAAGCAGGACTTCGTCGCCGAGGTGCAGAAGATCACGGCCGGCGAGAAGCTCCCGGTCGTCTATGACTCGGTGGGGCGAAGCACCTTCATGAAGTCGCTGGATTGCCTGAGGACTCGCGGGCTGATGGTCAGCTTCGGCAACGCCTCGGGGCCGGTCGCGCCCTTCTCGCCGCTGGTGCTGTCGCAGAAGGGCTCGCTGTACCTGACGCGGCCGACCCTGTTCCACTATGTCGCCTCGCGCGAGCAGCTGGAGCAGAGCGCGGGAGAGCTGTTCGAGATGGTGTCGAGCGGCAAGGTCAAGGTCGAGGTCCAGCAGCGTTTTCCGCTAAGGGACGCGGCCGAGGCGCACCGCCAGCTCGAGGCGCGCAAGACCACCGGCTCGACGATCCTCACGATCTAGGCTGCTCCAGCTTCACATTTGCGAGGTGCGCCGCTAAGCCTCCGCGACTTTTTGCCGAATAAGAGAGGAATCGCTTGGCAAAGGAAGAATTGCTCGAGATGCGCGGGACGGTGGTGGAGCTGCTGCCCAATGCGATGTTCCGCGTCCGCCTCGAGAACGGCCATGAGATCCTCGGCCACACCGCCGGCAAGATGCGCAAGAACCGCATTCGCGTGCTTACCGGCGACGAAGTCCTCGTCGAATTGACGCCCTATGACCTGACCAAGGGCCGCATCACCTATCGCTTCATGCCAGGCCGCGGAGGCCCGCCCGGTTATCCGTGATGCCGCGGCTGATTCTCGCCTCGGCGAGCCCGCGCCGTCTCGACCTGCTTGACCGGATCGGCGTGAAGCCGGACGCGGTCGTTCCTGCCGACATCGACGAGAGCGTGCCCAAGGGCGAGCTGCCACGCGAGCACGCGCTCCGTCTCGCGAGGGAAAAGGCCGAAGCGGTCGCGAAGAGGGAGCCGGAGGCGCTCGTCCTTGCCGCGGATACGGTCGTTGCCGTCGGCCGCCGGATCCTTCCCAAGGTCGAGGACGAGGAGACGCTTCGGGCCTGCATGCGCCTGTTGTCCGGCCGCCGGCACCGGGTCCTGACGGGCGTTGCGCTTGCCGTGCCGGGGCTGGGGACCAGGGAACGGCTCGTCGAGACGATGATCGCGATGAAGCGGCTGAGCGACGGCGAGATCGATTTCTATGCCGGTCACGGCGAGTGGCGCGGCAAGGCCGGCGGCTACGCGCTGCAAGGCTATGGCGAGGTCTACGTGCGGCACATCGCGGGAAGCTATTCCAACGTGGTCGGGCTGCCGCTCGCCGAGACGCGCGTGCTGCTGAAAAGCGCGGGCTATCCGATTGCCTGATTGGTGGATCGAGCGCGGCATCGGGGAAAGCCGCGCGGTCCGCCTGGAGGACGGCAGGATCGTTGAAGCGCGCATACTGCTCGACGGCCGCGTCGCGGCGGGGACGCGCCTGCAGGCAAAGCTCAAGACGATCGGCCCGCCGGCAATCGCCGAGGCGGACGGGCAGGAATATCTCCTCCCCCGAGGCGCGCGAGGCGCCACGGAAGGCGCTCCGCTGGTCATCGAAGTCACGCGCGAAGCGATCCCGGGAGCGGAGCCGTGGAAGCGGCCGCTCGCGACCCTCACCGGCGAAGCGCCGGGCGACCCTCCGCCGCTCGATGCCGAGGCACTGCCCTTCCCCGGCCCCGCAGACCGTCTCGCCGGCGCGGGCTGGCTCGACCTGGTCGAGGAGGCACGAAGCGGGATCGTGCGCTTTGCGGGCGGGGAGCTGCGCATTTCCGCGACGGCTGCAATGACGCTCGTCGACGTGGACGGCTATCTGCCGGCCGAGGAGCTCGCGATCCGCGGCGCGGCCGAGGCCGCGCGCGCCGTCCTCCGGCTCGACATCGGAGGTTCGATCGGCATCGACTTGCCGACCGTGGGGAGCAAGGCGGTGCGCCAGCGGGCCGCCGCCGCGATCGACGCCGAGCTGCCGCAACCGTTCGAACGGACGGCGGTGAACGGCTTCGGCTTCGTGCAAATCGTGCGTCCGCGGCTCCGCGCGTCGCTGGTCGAGCTTGCGCAGGATCGCGGACCGTTCGAGGCGCGCGCGCTGCTGCGGCGGATCGCGTTCGAGCCCGCCGGCGCAAAACGCATCCTTGCCCATCCGCTCGTGATCAGGGCGCTCGAGGAGCGGCCCGAGTGGCTGGAGGCGCTCGCACGGCAAATCGGGGGCGCGGTCGAGTTGCGCGCCGATGCCGCCCTCCCCATCTCGGGCGGGTATGCCGAAAAAGCCTGAGCAAGCGAAAAGCTGTCCTTTGTGCGGAGAGCCCGAGCATCCCGAGCACGCGCCCTTCTGCAGCCGCGGGTGCAAGGACCGGGACCTGCTCAACTGGCTCGGCGAAGGATATCGGATTCCGGGCCCTCCGGCCGACCGTGACAGGGTGGACACCGGCGAGACCGGCGACTAGGGGAGCCGTTCGCCGCGGAGCTTCCATCTCCGGTCTGCGCGCCCAGGTAGCTCAGTTGGTAGAGCACGTGACTGAAAATCACGGTGTCGGTGGTTCGATCCCGCCCCTGGGCACCATCCTCGCGCGCAGTTGATCCGGGGGATCAACGAGCACGAGGATCCGAGCGAAGCGAGGTCGACGCGCGCAGCACGAGGATCCGAGCGCAGCGAGATCGACGCGCGCCACGCATCACCTCAAAGCGCGTGCACTCCGAGCTCATATTCGCTCGCCGGCGGGTAAGGGTCGGGGCCGCAGAAGGCCTCGATCGCCGAGCGGTTGGTGAGGATGATCTGCCTTCCGCGCAGGTACAGCCCGTTCGCGGCAAGCGTCTGCAGCGTCCGCGACAGCGTTTCCGGCTGCATGCCGATCCGCGAGGCGAGCTGCCGCTTCGAGAAAGGAATCTCCGCCGGTGCGCCCGGCGGGGCTGAATCGTGCAGCCGCAGCAGGAAGGCACCGAGCCGCTGCGACGGCGACCGGCACTTGAGGTCGAGGATGATCTTCAGCGCGACGCGCCACTGGCCCGCCATGATGCGCGCGAGGACGAGGGCGAGCTCGGGGCATTTCTGGGCCTCGCGCTGCACGAGCGCGGCGTCGATCATCAGGATCCTCGACGCCGTCAGCGCGTGGGCCGAGACGAGATACGGCTCCGAATAGAGCGCGGCGGCGGGCATGAACACGTCGCCGGCCGCCATCATCAACGCGCTGCACTCATTGCCCTTGTAGGCGCAGGACAGGTCGATGAGGCCGCTCAGGACGACGTGGAGCTGGGACGGCCGCTCACCGACCCGGATGACCTCGGCCCGGGGAGCGTATCGTTCGATCCGCGCGCAATCGAGCAGACGCTGCCGCACTGCTGCAGGCAGGGCGCGGAGCAGGGGAAGGTCGGCCGCGCTCCCCAACTCGCCCGGCAAATCGGGCATCGGCGCGCTGGTGGTGGCGAGGTTACTCATGCACTGCGGACGTTCTGTTCCAAACTCATGCGGACTTGCAACCGACTCGGCGCCGGCGCCGGCACACCCGCTCGCGCCGCGCGAACTCCGCCGGGCCGATTCAGCTCGCCGGCAGCGCGATTTCCTGTCCCAAATTGACCCATGGAGCTCCGCCCCGTTGCTGACAGGCATGTAATTGTGGTGCTCATTAACCCGTCCGATTTACTGATCGCGGTTAACATCATCCTTACCACGTGCAGCAACGCCGCACCAGCGCCGGAGCAGCAGAGTAGTAAAACGAGAACAAAATCAGGCGAAGAATTCATGAGACTTTCACAACCTTCGCCGAAGATGTAGCCATTACGCCAGTTCGTTCTTGCCTTTGCGTAATATAGTTCTCCTTGCGCGGCCCAAGACGTTCTTCATATATACTTCCGCATCGTAAGTTGATTTACATCAAATCCGGTGGCCGAATCCTAACAAAACTGAGACGTAACCCAAATGGGCTATTGCGGTCACCGATCTGCTGGGTTAACTTTCGTTTAATCCGTCGCGACTCGGCGGAGAGGGACCACGGGGGGTCCCTAGGGGGCGTTATATGGCAGTTCGAGTGCGCCTTGCCGCATTTGCGGCGGGCATCCTTTTTGCGTTTTCAAGCGGCGCGTCCGCGCAGCAGATGGTCTACACACCCATCAATCCGAGTTTCGGCGGAAACCCGTTCAACTCCCAGCACCTGCTCGGGATCGCGAACGCCCAGAACAACTTCAAGGACCCGGATGCGGCCAACAGCGGATCGCAGTCGGACATCTTCGCCCGCCAGCTGCAGTCGCGGCTGCTTTCGGCGCTGTCGAACAACATCGTGAACGCGATCTTCGGGCCGAACGCCCAGAACAACGGAACCGTCGATTTCGGCGGCCAGACGATCGCCTGGACCCGTGAGCTCGACCAGGTGACGGTGACGATCACCGATGACGACACCGGCCAGGTGACGACGATCGTCGTCCCGACCGACATTGCGATCACCGGCGGTTGAGGCTCGGATGACTCGCTCCATTTCAGCAATCCTTGCGCTATGCCTGCTGTCGGGCTGCGCGACCGTGGGACGGAACGGCCGCGACGAGATTCCGCCGACCACCTCGCTCGCCTACATCCCGCAGAAGACCGAGACCCAGCGGATGCTCGAAGCCATTCCGCCGCCGCAGCGCCCGGTCGCTGTCGCGGTCTATGACTTCACCGACCAGACCGGCCAGTTCAAGCCGACCGAAAACACGCAGACGCTGTCGCGCGCTGTCACGCAGGGCGCCGGCTCGATCCTGGTCAAGGCGCTCCAGGACGCGGGCGACCGCAGCTGGTTCACCATCGTCGAGCGGGAGAATCTGAAGAACCTCCTCAACGAGCGCGAGATCATCCGCGAGATGCGCGCGCGCTACCTTGGCGAGAAGGACGTGAACCCGCAGGCGCTTCCGGCGCTCCTCTTTGCCGGCGTGCTGCTGGAAGGCGGCATCATCGGCTATGACACCAACACGCTGACGGGCGGGGCCGGCGCGGCGTTCCTGGGCATCGGCGGCCATACCGATTACCGGCAGGATACGGTCACGGTTTACCTCCGCGCCGTTTCGGTGCGGACGGGCGAAGTGCTCACCACGGTCACGGCGTCGAAGACCATCGCGTCCAAGGCCATCGACGGCAATGCGTTCAAGTTCGTCGCCTTCAAGAAGCTTCTCGAAGCCGAAGCCGGAGTGACGACGAACGAGCCCGAGCAGGTGGCGCTGCAGCAGGCGATCGAGAAAGCCGTCTACGACCTCGTCATGGAGGGCGTGGAGCTGAAGCTGTGGACCTTCGCCGATATGAAAGCGGGCTGGCCGCTCGTCTATCGCTACGAGCAGGAGCGCGACGGCATCTACACGCCCATGCAGGTGCAGAAGGCGATGGAGCGCTCGGGGCAGCTGCCGCGCATCTCGCGGCCCGACCCGACTCATTATTCGACGACCACCAATTCGACGGTCAATCCGCCCACGGCTGCGAAGGAGGCGCCGGCGAAGCGGACAGGCGACCGCTGACGAGTTTCGCGGGGCAGTTTGCGCTTCGCGGATGGAAGAGCTGGCGGGCGGGGGCCTGGAACCCGCCAGCGAACAAGATCCAGGCGGCTTCGTCCGAGTTGCAGATCGGACGGAGGTTCGAATGAGATGCGCCCACCGAAGTTGCAGCTCCGGTGGGCGCGACACGTGGCTTGGGTAAGTCATCATGTCACCCCGCGAGGGGCGGCATGGTTATCATCCCGAAGGAAAGGAATGACAACCATGAAACGGGCAATCTATACAACGGTTTCCGCACTTGCGCTTCTGGCTGCGACGCCGGCGTTTGCGGGCAATAACAACTCGAACGTCAACCAGACAGGCACCAACGCGCAGGCTTTCGTTTCGCAGGCCGGCTCGAACTCCTCGTCCGACGTCGAGCAGGCGGGCGATCTCAACACCGCCAACATCAACCAGGATGCGGCCGTCACCGGCGCCGATTCCACGGTCACCCAGAACGGCAACAGCAATCTTGCCAATGTGACCCAGGGCGACGACGCCAGCGGCGCCGACCCGGTCGATGTCTCGACGATCGAGCAGGACGGAAGCGGCAATACCGCGACCGTCAATCAGACTGGTGGGACCGTTCCCGGCAGCACCTTCTGGCAGAACCAGTCGGACATCAACCAGTCGGGCGACAACAATGATGCGACGGTGACTCAGGTCGACGACACGCAGCACTCAACCGTCAGCCAGTCGAGCAGCGGCAACACCGCCACTGTGTCGCAGGGCGACGCTGGCAAGGTGGCTACCGACAGCTCGTGGGGCAATACGTCGACGGTGCTTCAGGCCGGCGGTGGCGGCCACACTGCCAACGTGACGCAGTCCAGCTACGACAACAACAGCTGGGTCGACCAGGAAGGTTCGTCCGACAGCGCCGATGTGACGCAGAACAGCGACGTGTTCGGCAACAGCTCGAGCATCTACCAGGCGGCCTCGCTTGACAGTGCAACCGTCAACCAGAGCGGCTTCGGCGACAATGCGTCGACCATTTCGCAGATCAGCGACGGCGACCGCGCGCACATCACGCAGGTCGGCGACGGCAACACGTCGAGCGTCAACCAGTCGTCTGGCTATTCGGGGTTCTTCTGCGGCTATGACTGCAATGATCCCGACAGCGCGACCGCCGACATCAGCCAGGTCGGCGACGGAAACAGCTCGAGCGTCGATCAGTCGGGCCTGAGCAACATCGCGGCGATCACCCAGTCGAACACCGGCAACACGTCGACGGTGAGCCAGAGCGGCGAGGGCACCTATGCAGAGGTGAACCAGACCGGCAGCGGCAACTCGTCGAACGTCGACCAGTCGGGCACGGGCGACAACTACGCGCTCCACTATGAGATTGATCAGTCGGGCGACGGCAACGTCTCCGATCTCAACCAGAGCGGAACGTACGACAGCGCCTATGTCAACGAGAGCGGCAACGGCAACAACTCGTCGATCAATCAGAGCGGCGACTTCGACTTTGCCCAAGTCCTCCAGTCCGGCAGCGGGAATTCGTCCAGCATTTCGCAGCCGGGCAATTCCAACAATGCCTATGTCAGCCAGAGCAGCGATGGCAACATTTCGACCATCATGCAGGGCGGAAGCTACAACTATGCTTCCGTGACGCAGGGCAACTAAGCGACCTCGGCCGGCGCTCCTTCAGGGGCGCCGGCCTTTTCTTCACCAACAGGGGTATTTCATCATGAAAAAGACCATTCTCGCATCCGTGTCCGCACTCGGGCTCCTCGCGGCTACGCCGGCGCTCGCCGACACGAACACGTCGAACGTCAACCAGAACGGCTCGGCCAACATCGCCCAGATCCTCCAGACCGGATCGGGCAACACGTCCGACGTCGACCAGGCGGACGACAATGGCGGAGTGGTCAGCGGCAACACGGCGAATGTGACGCAGAGCGGCGACAATAACAGCTCGACCGTCCAGCAGGCCGACATCGATTATTACGACTATGGCGGCGGCGGATCGAGCACCAACAACAGCGCCACCGTCGACCAGTCGGGCAGCAGCAACAGCTCGGTGATCCGGCAGAACTCGGAATTTGGCGCCCTCTATGACACGTCGAACGGTAACGCAGCGACCGTTACCCAGAGCGGCAATTCAAACCAGTCGACCGTCGGCCAGTACAATCAGAGCGACATCGCCACCGTCGACCAGTCCGGCAGCGGCAACACCGCCTATGCACAGCAATATGGCCTTTCGGCCGGCGGCAGTGCGACGATCGACCAGGTCGGCGACGGCAACGACGGTTTTGCCTACACCTACGCCGACAATGCCAACGCGGACATCTGGCAGGGCGGTGACAACAACTGGGCGATCGCCAACGCCAGCGGCAACGACACGACGGCGACGGTCTCGCAAGCCGGAAGCTCGAACTCCGGCGTCGCAGGTGCAGCTTTCAGCGGAAGCACCGCGATGGTGGTTCAGCCGGGCGAGTCCAACGATGGCACCATCAACTCGTACGGCTACAACGACTATGGCTATACGCTCCAGAGCGGATCGTACAATTACGCGCTGTCGGTGCAGCAGTACGGCGACGCGAACAACGCCTTTGTCTTCCAGATCGGCGACTCGAACCAGTCGGAAATCTTCCAGGGGGATCTAGATGCCTCTTGGAACGGTGAAGGGCCGCACAACAATTATGCGGAAGCCGATCAGGTCGGGAACTCCAACAGCTCGACCATCAGCCAGGGAGCGACGGGCTGGTCGCAGATGTTCGACGGCGTCGACCAGACGGCCGAGAACGACACCGCGGTTGTCGGCCAGTATGGCGACGGCAACGTGTCGACGATCGCCCAGACCGGAAGCGACAACAGCGCTTACGTGAGCCAGTACAGCGATGGGAATGTCTCGACGATCACCCAGAGCGGCACCGGCAATCTTGCGACCGTGACGCAGGGGAGCAGCGGATTCTGACAAGTGATGGCCGGCGTCCG
The DNA here is from genome assembly GCA_050261135.1 of Bacillota bacterium. Classification (GTDB taxonomy): domain Bacteria; phylum Pseudomonadota; class Alphaproteobacteria; order Sphingomonadales; family Sphingomonadaceae; genus Sphingomicrobium. The sequence continues at coordinate 86,422 of JBLNCZ010000009.1, read as the reverse complement.
CTTGCGGGCGCCGGCCGAATGAATTCCGCTGAATTGATGCAACGAGCTTCGGGGGCGGTTTCGCGCTCCTGAACGGTCGGCCGGGGCGGCCGGCGCATTCGGACCCTGCGATGCGCCGGTCACTCCGATGAAGGGAGACCAGGGATGAAGGCGACGGGCAAGTGCGTGACGGCCATTGCGGCCTTCCTGGCACTGGGACTCGCTGCGCCCGTGCTCGCGGACACGCAGAGCGTGCCGCCGGGAAATCCGTGCCTCAAGAACAACGGCAATCCGTGCAACGGCAACAACGGCAATCTCGGTCACCAGGGGAACGTCAACCACGAGAAGACCAAGATCGACCGCTCGCCGCCGCCGATCACCATCAACATGCCCGCGGTCAGCGATCGCGGCGTGTTCATTTCGCAGGTCGGCGACAACAATGTGGCAAGCGTGGTGCAGACGGCGCCGAACGCTTTCGCGTCGATCACGCAGGACGGCAATTCGAACGATGCCGATGTCGCCCAGACGGGCACCGGCACCGGCTATATCGCCGCGGCGCAGACGGGCGACGCGAATTTCGCCCGGCTCGAGCAATCGGGCTCCGGCCAGAACGTCCTCTACGCGACCCAGACCGGCACCGGGAACTGGATGTGGAGCAGCCAGCTCGCGCTCGGCGCGATCTACAACGGCGCCCAGCTCACCCAGAACGGCAATTACAACGACATGCAGCTGGAGCAGGCGGGGAGCGACAATCTTGCGGTCCTCACGCAGGACGGCGACAATAACGGCATGACCGCGACTCAGCTCGGCGACGGCAACCGGCTCATCTGGACGCAGGAGGGCAGCGGCCTCAGCGACCTGATGGTGACGCAGACCGGCGGCGACACCAATGGCGGGCAGCTGATGATCACCCAGACGATCATGACGCCCGGCAACGGCCATTGATGCGCCTCGCCGCGATCCTCCTTTGCACTGTGGCCGTCATGTCCGCCGCGGCGCTCGCGCAGCCCGCGTCGGAGGTGCCGCAGGTCGCGGGCCACTCCGAGGCAGTGGATGTCGGCACTCCTCCGGCCCAGCGGACGACGGAAGCCCCGGCGCAGATCTCGAACGACGCGGAGAGCATGGCGGCGGAAGCGCAGCTGACCAGCGCACGCGCATCGCACCAGCAGCCGGCCCAGCTTTCCAGCGGCGTGCCTACCGCCCAGGCGCCCGAGCCCTTGTCGCATCCGTCCGTGGGTCGCACGGCGTCGGTCGAGCGCGTCGGCGGGCACGACCGCTGCGATCCGGCAATCGCGAAGGCAAAGCAGTCGGACGAGTGCAAGAAGGTGATCGAGAGCCGGGCCGACGAATATCAGCGGCCGAGCCCGACCGAACTGTCGCCGGAGCAGAAACTGCTCCTCGCGCAGCAATGGGGCCCGCGCGCGGCGGATGCGGCGGAAGCCGCCAGCCGCCTCGCCAAGTCCGGTTCGCCCGACGACACGACCGACAGCCTCGGCATCGCCTCGATCGTGCTTCAGCAGTCCCAGCCGACGCAGCAGGACGACAAGAAGCAGGAGCAGGACCCGGCGAACGATCCCGCGGTCCAGGCGATCATCCAGGCAATCACGCAGGTGCCGCAGAACTGACCCGCGCGGGGCGGCCGTACAGCCGGTCGAGCACTTGCGCCGTTTCGATCAGGCCGGGCGTCGTCCCTCCGAACCTATCGCCGGCCGCCAGCTTGCTGACCCATTCCGCCGCCGCGCGGCCGCCCCATTCGTCCGGCGGCGACGTCAGCCGCTCACTATTCTGCCCGCGGAAGAGCTCGGCGGAAAAGTCGAAGAAGGAGCCATTTTCGTTGCGCATCGCGGCGCCGCCAGACGTGCCGTAGAAGCTCGCCTCGATCACCGCGTCGCGCCCCGCGCTGAGGTTCCACGAGCAGGCGATCCGCGCATGCACGCCATTCGCGAGGACGAGCTCGCCCGCCGCATAATTCTCGACCTCGCCCGGACGAGCGGCGCGGCCGTCGCGAAGAAGCGTGCCGCGCGCGTTCATTACCTCGGGGAAGTCGAACAGCCACAGCAGCAGATCGACCAGGTGCACGCCGAGGTCGATCATGCATCCGCCGCCCGAAAGCTCCGGGTCCCAGAACCAGCCGCTCTGCGGGCCATAGGCATTGTGGAAGGTGAGATCCGCCGCGAACACCTGGCCGAGCTCGCCGCTGCGGATGCGTTTGCGGATGGCCTGCATCGCCGCCGTGTGGCGGTACGACAGGTCGACGCCGAGCAGCCGGTCCGCAGCGCGCGCGACATCCAGCACCATCTGCACTTCGGCGCCCGTGCGGCCGAGCGGCTTCTGGCAGAAGACGGCGGCGCCTGCTTCCAATGCTCTGATGCATTGCTCCGCGTGCAATGCGCTCGGCGTCGCGATCACCACTCCGTCGGGCTCGCACGCGAGCAGTTCATCGTAAGAGCCGACGATCTCCGCGTCCGGCGCAGACTCCCTCGCGCCCTCCGCCATCTCGCGGTTCGGATCGCAGATTGCGACCGCCTTGGCTTCGCCGGTCGCGAGCATCGCCTCCATGCGGTTGCGGCCGATCCAGCCGGTGCCGAGGAAGCCGAGCGTGACCATCAGGCCGGGACGACAACGGCCTTGACGAAATTGCCCGGCCTGTCCCGGGTCGCGTTCAGCGCCTCGTCGAGGCGGTCGAGGGGATAGCGATGGGTAATGAGGTCCCCCGGGTCGATGATCCCCTCCTCGATCGCCTCGACCGCCTCGCGCATCCCGCGCACCGACACTGCAGGGTCGCGCTCGTGGGCGTTGGCGACGTCGAACCCGCGCCAGTTCCACAGCTGCATGTTGACCTGCCGCGGCCCGTCCTGGTGATAGCCGGCGATGACCAGCCGCCCGCCCTCGCGGGTCAGCTCGGCGGCAAGGTCGAGCGGCCATTGCTTGCCGACGGCCTCGATCACGCGGTCGCAAAAGGCGCCGCCCGTGAACTCGCGCACGCGCTCGATGATCTGCGAGTGATCGTGCATCGGAATGGTCTCGGCCGCGCCCATGCGGCGCGCGAGGTCGAGCGACTCCTGCCGGCGCGAGATGGCGATCACGCGCGCGCCGGCGTTGCTGGCGAGCCGGACGAGAATGGCGCCGAGGAAGCCGATCCCGAGGATTGCCACCGTCTGCCCGGCGGCGATGTCGCTGCGGCGGAAGATGTTGAACGCGCAGCCGAAGGGCTCGAGCGGAAGCGCCGCATCCTTCAACGCCTCGGGAATCTTCACCACGTCGGACGCGTTGGCGACGTCATATTCCGCATAGGCATGGCCGCTCAGCGCACCGACGCGGTCGCCCGACCGCAGTGCCTGGACGCCTTCGCCAACGGCATCGATTACGCCCCAGCCCTCATGGCCGAGCGCACCCGGCTCGGTCGGGAAGCGCATCCATTCCGGGCCTTCCCACGGCGTCAGGTTCGAGGCGCAGACCCCGCAGCCCTCGAGGCGGATTCGGACCTGGCCAGGGCCGGGCTCCGGAAGCGGAACTTCGTCGATCTTCAACTTACCTGCGCCGGTCAGCACCGCGGCGCGCATCGTCTCTTGGCTCATCGTCGTGGCTATTCGGCGGCGGTCATCATTGCCGGCGCGTCGATATACATCGGCGCCGCAACGCGGTTCCGCTCATCGTCGAACCAGGCGATCGTCGCTTCGAGCCCCTGCTCGAGGTCGACGCGGGGCTCCCAGCCGAGCAGGTCCCTGGCGCGCGAAATGTCGGGCTTGCGGCGCCGCGGATCGTCTTCGGGAAGCGGGCGATAAACGACGCGCGAGCCGGTCCCGGTCATCGCAATCACCATGTCGACGAGCCGCTTCACGGTAAGCTCGTTCGGATTGCCGAGGTTCACGGGCATGCCGACCGCGCGGTCGCTCTCCATCAGCCGCAGCAGCGCTTCGACCATGTCGTCGACGAAGCAGAAGCTGCGCGTCTGCGACCCGTCGCCGTAGATGGTGATGTCGTCGCCCGACAGCGCCTGGCAGACGACGTTGGAAACGACGCGGCCATCGTCGCAGCGCATCTTCGGCCCATAGGTGTTGAAGATCCGCGCGACGCGCACGTCGGCGCGGTGCGCGCGAAGGAAGTCGAAGGCGAGCGTCTCCGCCGCACGCTTGCCTTCGTCGTAGCAGGCGCGGGGGCCGGTGCAGCTTACCCATCCGCGATAATCCTCGGTCTGCGGATGCACTTCGGGGTCGCCGTAAACTTCGCTCGTCGAAGTCAGCAGCAGCCGCGCGCCGGTCTCTTCCGCCAGCCGCAGCAGGTTGCGCGTGCCGACCACGTTGGTGAGCATCGTATGCTCCGGATCCGCCTGGTAGTGCGGCGGCGAAGCGGCGCAGGCGAGGTGATAGACGTGGGTGAACTTCGTTCGTCCGCCGCGCAGCCACTGCGGCAGGTTGTCGACGACGTCATGCTCGATGAACTCGAAGCCGGGCTCATGTTCGAACGAGCGCAGGTTCTCGGCGCGGCCGGTCTGGAAATTGTCGAGGCAGATCACATGCGCGCCTTCGCCGAGGAGGCGCGCGCACAGGTTCGAACCGATGAAGCCCGCGCCCCCCGTCACAAGCGCAATCTTCTGGTTCTGACGCTTCACTGGACGCTCCCTTGTTGTGGCGCCGTCAGCCTTGGCTGCGGCGGCTTCTTCGATTGCGCGCTCGAGCTCGCAAGCGCGGTGGGCGGCCGTGTGGCCAGAGAGGATCTTGTCGCGCGCGGCGCGGCCGATCGCCGATGCGTCAGCGTTCGACGCCAGCAGCTCCACCACATCCTCGCTGCTGTCGGCGAGGATGATCTCGCGGCCGGGCTGGAACAGGCTGTCGATCCCTTCCCATTCGTCGGAGACGACCGGCGTCGCGCAGGCCGCGGCCTCGAACAGGCGAACGGACGGCGACCAGCCCGCCGCGATCATGTCCGCCCGAGTCACGTTCAGCGTGTAGCGGGACGCGGCATAGAAGCCGGGATGCTCCGCGGGCGGAAGATGGTCGATGCGCTCGACATTCTCCGGCCAGTCGATCGTTTCGGGATATTGCGGCCCTGCGACGCAGAATTTGAGGTGCGGCAGCTTGCGCGCGGGCTCGATCAGCAGCTTCTCCAGCGTCGGCTGCCGGTCGTCGCTGTAGGTGCCAAGATAGGTGAGGTCCCACTTCTTCGGCACGTCCAAGACCGGATAGGAGTCGGGATCGACCGAGCAGTAAAGCGCCCGCGCCATCGGCGAGCCGTAAAGATGCTCGATCCGCCGCAGCGTCGGCCCGCCGGTGAACGAGAGATAGAGGTCGTAACCCGGGATCACTTCGGGCGAGAGATATTCGAAGTCGTGCCGCTCCAGCTTGGCGAGCGTCACCGGCGTGTCGATGTCGTAGAACGCGGTCACCCCCCGCGCCGTGCGCTGAACGTATCGCGCCACTTCCACGCCCTCGGGCACGTAGGAGCCGACCATCACCGCGTCCGCATTGCGGATTTCCTCGCTCCACCGCTCCAGCTCTTCGAGCGAATGGTAGAACTGCAGGCGGCAGTAATCCGGTTCGGCAATGTCGCGGTTGTTCCGATACCAGGGCACGTCGCGCTCGAGGAACAGGATGTCGTGCCCGCGCGCGGCAAAGGCCTTCAGGAGCGCGCGGAAGGTCGTCGCATGGCCATTGCCCCATGACGAAGACAGGCTGAGTCCGAGGACGACGAGCTTCATGCCGCTACCTCTTCCATGCGCGTGGTCATTTCCCTGCGGAAAAGCTCGTCCACCTGCGCGCCGCGATGGGCGTAGGTATGCTCGCTGAGCACCCGCCGAAGCGCCGCGTCGCCGATCGCTCGCGCGCGTTCGGGAGTCAGCGCGCGGACATGGTCGGCGACGTCCTTCCCGTCGCGCGCGACGAGCACTTCCTCGTCCGGCTTGAGGAACTGCTCGATCCCCTCCCACGCATCGGTGATCAGGCAGGCAGCCGCGCCGGCGGCTTCGAACACGCGCGTCGCCGGCGAAAAGCCGATGCTCGCCATGCTGTCGCGCGCCACGTTGAGCACCGCGAGCGGCGTGCAGTTGAAGGCATTATGCTCGGTCGTGAAGACATGGCCGAGATGCCGAACGTTCGCGGGCATCTGCTTCGATTCCCACCCGTTGCCGCCGATCAGGAAGCTGCGGTCGGGAAGAGACGCGGCGGGCTCGAGGAAGAATTGCTCGACCCGGGCCTCTCGGTCCGGAAGCCTGTTCCCGAGGAACGACAGGTCCGCCGCGAAGCGCTCGTCAGGCGCGACCGGGTGGTGGCTGGCGGGGTCGAGCGCATTGTACACGGGCACGCAACGCGGCGCGCCGAAGCCCTCATAGGCCTGGACCACCGGCGGCCCGCCGCCGTACGTCAAAACGAGGTCGAGCGACTTCAGCGCGCGGCGCACGGGATGGTCGGCGCGGTGCCGCATCTCGTCGAGGGTCGCGGCCGCATCGACGTCCCAGAAGATTTTGAGCGCATCGGGGCGGGCGTGCTCGACAATTCCCGCGATCAACTCGTCGTCGAACACGCCCACGCCGCTTGCCTTGACGACGATGTCCGCGGCGCGGGCTTGCTCGAGCACCCTGCGCAGGCCGTCAGCGGTGGCCGGATAGACGACGGACTTCGCCCACGGCTGCGGCTCCATGTCGCGGTGCTGCTGCCGCTCGTAGGCGTCGGGCTCATAGAATGTGATGTCATAGCCCCGGCCGGCGAGGTCGCGCAGGAGCCCGCGGTAGTAAGTGGCGGCGCCGTTCCACCACGACGACAGGAGACTCGAACCGTAAAATGCAATCTTCACGCAGCGCTCTCCAGGACCGGAGCGCGCATACGCTCCAAGATTGACATGAGCTCATCCACCCGGTGCGCGCAGCTATGGCGCGCGCGGATGGTTTCGAGGCCGCTGCGGACGAGGCTGTCGCGCAGCGCCGGATCGTTCTTGAGATCGGTGAGTGCGCGCGTCATTTCCGCGCCGTCGCGGACCATCAGGAAATCCTCGCCGACACGGAACAGATGCTCGCAATCGTCCCACGGCGCCGACACCAGCGGAATGCCGCACGCGAGCGCCTCGAAGACGCGGATCGTCGGAATGCCGGGAAGCACCTGCGTGTAGAAGCGGCGCGGTACGTGCACCGTCGCGAGGTGCTTGGCGAACAGCTGCGGCGCGGCCGCGTTCGGCGCCCAGCCATGATAGCGGGCGCCAAACTTCTCGACCGTTCGCTTCGCTTCGTCCGGATAGCGCACGCCGTAAATATCGAGCGGAAGGCCGGCCTCGCGCGCGGGCTGCAGCAGGAACTCCGCGATCTCCTCGCTGCGCTCGCCGTCTCCCCAATTGCCGATCCAGACCAGCCCCTCGCGGTCCCGCTCGTGCTCCGGCGGATGGAAGCGCCTCGTATCGGCGGCTTCGTGCCAGGTGAACACGCGCCCTCCCCAGCCCCAGCGCTCATAGACCCGCGACAGAGTCTCGCCGAACGCGAGCACGCCGTCGTAGGCGTCCAGCTCGTAGGCGTGCATCTCCTTCGGCGCGGACACGGCGCGGTGATGCGTGTCGTGGAACATCAAGGTGAAGCGGCCGCCGCGCGCGCGCAGCCGTCCGACCGCGGCGACAAGCTCCGGATCGTTCCATTCGTGGACGATCACGAGGTCCGCCCCCCACGCCTGCGCGGCGCCCTCCTCCGGCCGCGCATAGGTGCGCGAGCTGAGCTCGGGATAGGAATCGCGGTAGGCCTGCAGCGCCTCGGGGCCGTGATCCTTGAGAAGGTTCGTGAGGCTCCACGCGCCCTCGGGCTCGAGCACCTTCACGTCGTGGCCGCGGTCGATCAGCTCGCTCAGCACGCCGCGCAGGAAATGAGCGTTGCCGTGGTTCCAGCACGAGCGCAGCGAGTGGGTGAAATAGACGATCTTCATGCCGCACCCGCGACGAGCTGCGGCTCAGTAACTCGGGCGTAGATTTCCGCCATGCCGCGCGCCATCCGCTCCGGCGTGTATTGCCGCGCATGCTCGCGCGCGCGCCTGCCGAGCTCGTCCCGCCGCGCGCGATCGCCAAGCAGGCCGCCGATCGCGTCTGCAAAGCCGCGGTCGTCGCGCGCATCGACGAACACCGCCGCGCCGTCCCACAGCTCGCGATGCGTCGGAATGTCGGACAGCACCAGTGCGCAGCCCGCCTGCGCCGCTTCGAGAACCGACAATCCGAACGGTTCATAGAGCGCCGCCGACGCGTAGATCGGCCGCGCCGCAAGCAGCCCTGCGAGGCGCTCTTCGGACAGCGGCCCGGGTAGGATCAACCGGTCGAGCGAGACGGCCGCGCCATTCGGGCCCTGCGTCGGACCTGCGGCCTGGAACCGCGCATCGATCAGCGCGGCCGCGCGATCGAGCGTCGCGACATTCTTGCCTTCGTCCCACAGGCGCCCGGCGGTGAGGACGAACTCGCCCTGCGGAAGCAGGCGAGTCTCGCGGGCCGTCCGGCCGTTGTGGACGGCGACGACTGGCCGATCCAGCCCATAAGCGCGCCGCGTCGCCTCCGCGAAAGCCATGCTCGGGGCAACCACAGCGTCGGCGCGGTCGAGCCCGCGTCCAACGAGGTCGCTGCGCCATTGGAAATCGTGAGGGAGCGGCGTCCCTTTGACCGCAGCCCACCATGTCGCGACACAGCTGTGCTGGACGGCGACGGACGGGCAATCGAACGCTGCCTCGGCGATCAACGCGGCGCTGCTCGTCTGGACAAGGTCCGCGCCTTCCTCCCTCGCGATGCGCGCCAGCTCTGCGGCTGCGCGGGCGAGCTCGGCGGCGTCGCTGTCCATCCATTCGAGCGGCAGGCCGGTGTCCAACAGGCGAATGCCGGCCGCGGCTTCGCGTTGCGCTTCGTTCGGCGGCGGCCCCGCGACCGCCAGCACGGTGTCGACGCCGTGCGGCTCGAGCGCTCTTGCAAGCTCCACGCTGTAGACCCACACGCCGCCGACGGCATCGGTGACCAGGAGGAGGCGCAGCCTCCTCATTCGGCAGTGCTCGCCATCTGCAGCTGCGGCCGCAGCTCGAGCTTGCGCTCGCTCGCCAGCCACTCGGCGAGCCGGGCTACGCCGGTGCGCCAGCCGCGCGGATGCGGCAGCTCCAATGCAGCCCGCGCCGCGTGCGTATCCGACACGTACCAGCGCTGGTCCCCCTGCCGCCAATCCTCGAACCGAAGCTCGACGTCGCGCCCGACGAGCGAGCGGATCTCGTCGATCAGCTGCAGCAGGCTGACGGCATTCTCCGGCCCGCCGCCGAGATTGAACGCGCTTCCCGCGACGCGATCGATAGTGTCGAGCGCGCCGACATAAGCGTTCACGGCGTCGCCGACGTCGAGGATGTCGCGGACCTGCTTGCCGTCGCCGTAGATGGTGATCGGCTCGCCCTCGAGCGCGCGGATCAGGAAATGGGCGACCCAGCCCTGGTCCTCGGTGCCCATCTGCCGCTGGCCGTAGATGCAGCTCATCCGGAACAGGACGGTCGGGATGCCGAAGCTGCGCGCATAATCGAGCACATATTGGTCGGCCGCCCCCTTGGAGCAGCCGTAGGGCGTGTGGAAATCGAGCGGGCGGCTTTCGTCGACGCCGCGCCGCGCGGCGAACGACTTGGGCTCGTAGCGCTCGTGCAGCGTGTCGAACTCGATATCCGCAAGGTCGCCATAGACCTTGTTGGTCGAGGCGAAGATGACCGGCACCGGCTCGCGGCGCACGCGGATGGCGTCGAGCACGTTGAGCGTGCCTTTGACGTTGATCTCGAAGTCCTCGCGCGGATCGACCAGGCTCGTCGTCACCGCGACCTGCGCGGCCATGTGGAAGACCGCCTTCACGTCGGCGGCGGCGCGCACCAGCTGGTCTTCGTCGCGAACGTCGCCGACGATGCTCGTGATCCGCTCGCCGTGCATCGACTTCAGCCATGCGAGGTTGCGCTCGACGCCGGCGCGGGACAGCGCATCGTAGACGATGACCTGATGCCCCTGCGTCGCCAGCCGGTCGGCGAGGTTGCTGCCGATGAAGCCGGCCCCGCCGGTGATCAGGATCGGCCGCGGGTCAGGCTCCTGCATCATGCCACCAGCCCCTTCGCCTCGAGCTCCGCGCGCGCTTCGTCGACGCGGTCGTCGGCGGTCTGCTGCGCGACCCATTCGGCCAACTCGGCAAGCCCTTCGTCGAAATCCTTTCCGGCCCGGAATCCGAGCTTCTCCGCGGCCTTGGAGCCGTCGCAGAAGCAGTGGCGGATGTCTCCGATGCGCGCCTTTCCGACGATCTCCGGCTCGATGTCGTTGCGGTGGAGCGCGCGCGCGATCGACTGCGCGACCTCCTTCACGCTGCGGTCGACGCCCGAGCCGATGTTGAACACTTCGCCATTGGCGTCGGGATGGACGAGCGCATCGCAGAAGGCCCGCGCAACGTCGCCGACATAGACGAAGTCGCGCCGCTGCTCGCCGTCCTCAAAGATGAGCGGACGCTGGCCGTTCAGCAGCCGCGACGAGAAGATCGCGAGCACCCCCGTGTACGGGTTCGAAAGCGCCTGGCCAGGACCGTAAACGTTGAACAGGCGCAGGCATGTGCCTTCCATGCCGTAGGCCTGGGTCATGATGAGCGTCTGGCGCTCCTGCACATATTTGCCGAGCGCGTAGATCGAAGCGAGGCTGGGCTGCTTCCATTCCGGCGTCGCGACCGGCGTCAGCGGCCGCCCTTGCGAGTCCAGCGGGTCCCAGCTCTGCGTTTCCGTCGTGCGCGGCTTGCGCTCGGCGTCCTGCACGAGCTTGCCGTCCGCATCCTCGTAGAGCCCTTCGCCGTAGATGCTCATCGACGACGCGGTGACGACGCGGCGCACCGGATGGTCGATCAATGCTTCGAACAGCACCGCCGAGCCGGTTTCGTTGACCGACGTGTAGCGCTCGACCGCATACATGGACTGGCCGACGCCGACTTCCGCGGCGAGATGGACGACGCTGTCGATGTCCTTGAGCGCGTGGGTGACCACGTCCTTGTTGCGGATGTCGCCGACGATCAACTCGGCGTCGTCCGGAAAGTCTTCGGGCCGCTCGCGGTCGCCGTGCACCTGCTCGATCAGGCTGTCGAGCACCCGGACCTCATTGCCGCGGCGCAGAAGCTCTTTCGAGACGGCCCGGCCAATGAACCCGGCGCCGCCCGTAACAAGGACTCGTTCCCCCAACGCATTCCTCCTAATCCATGTTATTGTTTCGGCAATTCAACAACTTGCCGCTTCTTCTTCATCAACCGATTGGCCGGAAAGTTTGTTCCCGCAGCGGCTCGTTCCGGTGTTCAACCGACCGAGGATTCGTGCCGAGTCGCTGCCGAGCTACTTTCAAGAAGATGTTGAAGCTCAGCGGCATAGCGGTCGCCGGCGGCCCGCAACCTTTTCCGCTCTGCGCAGTCGGAGGTCATGCCTTCGCCGAGCCGCGCCTGGCCGAGGCGGAACGCGCAATAGGCGAGGCGGCAGAATTCGAGCAGCTCGCGATCGACCTCGCGCGCGGCCCAATGCTCGACCGCCGCGACGAGCGCCCGCGCGTCATTTTGATCTGGATCAAGCTCGGTCAGCGCTCCGGCGACATCCCAGGCGACATCCTGGCAGCCCACAAGATCGTGTCCCTGGTGGTGGTCGAGCGCGTCGGTCTTCACCAGCGCGCGGGAAGGGGTCCGGAGCCACTCCTGGCGATCCAGCCGGTTGTCGGTGCGCACGCGGACGATGCGGCGATTCAGCTCGCCCGTCCGGCCAGACCACCGCTCAACCGCCTCCCCCGCGCGCTCGCCGAACTCGAGCGAGATGTTTCGGCGCGCGATTTCCAGGAGCTTCTCCGCCTCGGCGCCGCTGCCGCTGCTCGCAGGCAGCAGCCGCGCGCGCGTGCCGATGTAGCGCGCGACCTCGTTGAGCGGCGTGTCGGCTGCGGCGAGCGGCGAAGCGTCTTCACACCAGGGCTCGACGAGGAAGCCGTGCACGAGCCCGAGCGGCTCCGGCACGACCCCTTCCGCATGCAGCGTTCGCGCGATCGCCAGCTTGTCCTCGCCGATGCCGCCGAGGCTCGCGAACTTCACGAGGAAACGCTCCCCACGCGCGCGCACGAGATATTTGCGTCGCTCGAACGCCGGGACCGCGGCGGGCCAATCCTCCTCACGCACGTAATGCAGCGCCCGCCACGTGCCGCCCGCAATGTCGCGCGGCGGCTCGTCCAGCGGGCCCAGCAACTGTTCGCACCAGCTGCCGATGAGCGCCGGCCAGCGCTCACCGAAATCGGCGACCTCGCGCTGCACTTGCGCCCACCAGCGCCGGCGGCGCTCGCTCGCCATGCTTCCGGGCCCGCCCGCATGGCTCGGCAGAAGGGCGATGCGCTCGTTCGGAACGCCGCGCGCCTCGAGCCACTCGGCGACACCGGCGAAGGAGCTGCCGGACTGGCCCGGGCCTTCGTCCACGATCACATAATGGAACTCGCCGTCGAGCAGCTCGCGTTCGAGCCGCGGGTCGAGTGAGATTTCGCGCGCCGAAGGGTCTCCGAACGGCCGGACGGTGATGGCCGGCGGCGCATCGAGGGCGGCGGCGGCGATTGCGCCGAGCGAGGTTCCGATGCTGCGGATCGCAACGACACGCGGCGGAGCCGCCAGCTTCAGCCGCCGCGCGGCTTCCGCATAGGCTTCGGGGTAGACGGCATAGAATGCATAGCCCTCGGGGACGCGCAGCTCGACCTCGTTCGGCCAGTCGCTCCGCGGCGCCAGCCGTGGAAGTTCGCCGATACTTTCGAAGCCGCTGTCCCACGAGCGGCACAGCGCGCGTGCGATGGCGAGCAGGGATGCGCCAAGCTCGTCCGTCGCCGCGGTGGACCGGTCGCGCTGCTCGTCTTCGAACTGCGCGTCGGCAATCCCCTGGAGCAGCCGCCCCGCGTCATCGAGCGCCGCGACGAGCAGGGCGTGGCGTTCCACGCCTGCGGGCATTGCAGCGACCCTGTCGAGCATCCGGTTGATTGCCCGGGCGCGGCTGGCGGGGTCCGCGCGCTCCTGCCGGTCGCCGTAGACGAGCATTAGCCGTTCGCCAGGTGACGGTACGCGACGCAGCCGAACGTGTGATAGTCCGGAGGCGACTTGCCGCGCGCGGCGAGCCATTCCGCCCAGCCGCGATATTGGTCGTAGCTCGGCGACACCACTTCGCGCGCGTCCTTCGCGACCCTCAGCGCTTCCAGCGGCTCCCATCCAACGTCGACGAGGACGCACAGCGACAGCAGCGCCGAGCGTCCAATTCCGTGCTGGCAGTGGATCAGCGCCTTCCGTCCCGCGTCCACATGCCCGCGCACGAAGCGCACGCCCCGCTCCAGCATTTCTGCGGTGGCCGGCTGCAGGTCGGGGGTCGGCAGGTGGAGGAAGTCGATGCCGGCGGCGCGCAGCCGCTCCTCGTCGTCGCGGTCCTCTTCCCGAAGATCGACGACGGCGGCAATGCCGTGCTTCGTCGCGAGTTCGCGCGCGCGGTCCATCGGGAAGCATCCGCCGACCGCGACATTGTCGGTCAGCCAGTGGAAATCCGGCGTCCAGTGAGCGTCGGCGCCGGTCACGCGATCTTCTTCATCTTCTTCTTCAAGAGCATCTTCTTCTTCATCTTCCGGCGCGCGCGTTACTGTTGTTTGCATGTCAATACTGTTGTTCGGCAGTCATGAGACGGAACAACAAAGCTTTACAACTGTTCCGCGCCCGTATGATTTCTCATTCCCACCCCGAACCGACCCGCGCATGAGCACGGTGGAAGCGAAGCTGCGCGCCGTCCCGAAGGACGACCTCGAGGAGCGCATCGAGGCGCTGGCGCCCTGGTTCCACAACATCAACCTTGACGGCGTGTGGACTGCGCCGAACCATTTCCTTGGCGATTATCCGGGGGCGAAGTTCAAGCGTTTCGCTCCCCACCTGCCCAAGGACCTCAGCGGCAAGAGCGTGCTCGATATCGGCTGCAACGCCGGTTTTTATTCGATCGAGATGAAGCGCCGCGGCGCCGATCGGGTGCTCGGCATCGACAGCGACGAGCGCTATCTCGCGCAGGCGCGGCTTGCGACCGAGGTGCTCGGCTTCGACGACATCGAGTTCGCAAAAATGGACGTCTACCAGGTCGGCGCCATTGGCGAGAAGTTCGACCTCGTAATCTTCATGGGCGTCCTTTACCACCTCCGCCACCCGCTCCTCGCCCTCGACCTCATCCGCGAGCATGTCGCGAGGGACCTGATGCTGTTCCAGTCGATGCAGCGCGGATCGAAGTTCGTCCTCGAGCTCGACGAGGATTACGAGTTCGCCGAGGAAGGCATCTTCTTCGAATCGAGCTTCCCCAAGCTCCACTTCATCGAGCGCGAATATTCGCACGACTGGACCAACTGGTGGGTGCCGAACCGGGCATGCACCGAGGCGATGCTCCGCTCCGCCGGCTTCAGCATCGACGAGCGGATCGAGGAGGAAGTCTATCTCTGCCGCGTAGCCGACCGGCCTTATGCGAAGTTCGGGCCGGCGGCGGTCTACCCGGCGCGGGAGGCCGCCCGATGATCGAAGCGGCGATGATCTGGAACGAGCCGAACAACAAATCCCACTGGGATCCGGAGATCGATCCCGAATGGTCGATGTTCGCCGAGCATGTCGCCGCGGCCGGACAGGCGATCCGAAGCGTCAACCCTCAGATGACTCGAGTGCTTGGCGGGATGTCGCCGATCGACCCCCACTGGCTGCGCCGGATCGAGGCGCACGGCGCGCTCGACCATGTTGACGTCGTCGCGGTGCACGGCTTCCCGCTCGACTGGAACCTGTGGCCGCTGAACGCCTGGCCCGACAAGATCGCCGAGATCAAGGCCGTCACCGACAAGCCGGTGTGGGTGACCGAGGTGGGCGTAAGCAGCTTCGGCGCCGAGGAAGTGCAGCTGTTCGGGATCGAGCGCACCATCGAGCTTCTGCGCAAGGCCGAAGTGCCGCGGATATTCTGGTATTCGCTGTTCGACCTGCCGCAGTCGTGGGGCGCGGAAACCCGGCACCGCGAGGCTGAGGGGTCGTCCTACTACCGCCACTTCTATCTCGGCCTCATCCGCGAGGACGGCACGCCCAAGCCGGCGCTCGAGGCCTATGCGCGCCATGCGGACGAGGTCGGGCTGATGCAGTGGTTCCACTTCCACGATCCGCGGCTCGACGAGGCGGTCGCCTGGATGAAGCGGCTCGGCACGAAGCGGATCCGCACCGGCCTGTCCTGGGCCGACAGTTTCCGCGCAAATGCCGTCGACTGGTTCGACCGGATGATGGAGGCGCTGCAGGATTTCGAGGTGACCGTGACCTTCTGCTTCACGCCGGAGCATCTCGGCATCGCCCCGCACCACACTAGCCCGGCCAAGGACCCGCACGCCTTCGCCGATTTCTGCGCCTGGATGATCGACCGCTACGCCGGCGAGCAGCGCGTCGAAGCGCCCGCCGTTCCGGCCGGCGTCGAGGTCCGGGCGCCCGAGCTCACCCCCCTTCACTTCAATCGCGACGAACGCCTCGCCGCCGAACGGAACGCCGCATGAGCCTTCACGACCCCAAGCGCACCGACATCAACGTCGCCGTCGTCGGCGTCGGGAATTGCGCGAGCTCGCTCATCCAGGGCATCGCATATTATTCCAACGGCGGTGCGAACGAGCAGATCGGCCTCTCGCACTGGGACCTCGGCGGCTACCGCCCCAAGGACCTCAAGATCGTCGCGGCGTGGGACGTCGACAGACGCAAGGTCGGCCGCGACGTCGCCGAGGCGATCTTCGCTCCGCCCAATTGCACCACCGTCTTTTGCGACCATGTGCCCGAGACCGGTACCAGGGTCCGAATGGGCAAGGTGCTCGACGGCGTCGCGGACCATATGGCGAACTTCCCCGAAGAGCGGACCTTCATGCTCGCAGACGGCGAGCGCGAGCCGACGAAGGACGAGGTCGTCGAGGTGCTTCGCGAGACCAACACCGACGTCATGGTCAACTATCTTCCCGTCGGCTCGCAGCAGGCGACGGAGTTCTACGCCGAGTGCGCGCTCGAAGCGCGAGTCGCGTTCGTCAACTGCATGCCGGTGTTCATCGGCAGCGACGAAGCGTGGGCCAGGCGCTTCGAGGAAGCGGGCGTCCCGGTCATCGGCGACGACATCAAGGCGCAGCTCGGAGCGACCATCGTCCACCGCGTGCTCACCGACCTGTTCCGCAAGCGCGGCGTCAAGCTCGACCGCACCTACCAGCTCAACACCGGCGGCAACACCGACTTCCTCAACATGCTCGAGCGCTCACGGCTCGCATCGAAGAAGATCAGCAAGACCGAAGCGGTGCAGTCGGTCGCCGAGCACCGGCTCGACCCCGAGAACATTCACGTCGGCCCTTCCGACTATGTGGCGTGGCAGAACGACAACAAGGTCTGCTTCCTGAGGATGGAAGGGCAGCTGTTCGGCGGCGTGCCGATGAACGTCGAGCTCCGCCTTTCGGTCGAGGATTCGCCCAACAGCGCCGGCGTCGCCATCGACCTCATCCGCTGCGCCCGGCTTGCGAAGGACCGCGGCCTTTCAGGACCCATCCACGCCGCCGCCTCGGCCTTCTGCAAGCATCCGCCGCGGCAGGTCCCCGACGACGAGGCGTTCGTCGAATTGGAGCAGTTCATCCGCGGCTGAAGCCTTGAGCTCGGCTGCCGAAGCGGCAAACTCCCGTGCTTCAGCGTGGGAGGTTGAAGAGTGAAGCGCAGTCTGTTGTTGTTTCTCGCAGCGCCGCTGCTCGTCGCGGCGGCTCCGTCCTGGCAGAGCCGGGCGCTGGCGTCCGCGGCGCCGTTCATCGACAAGGCGAACAGCGAATGGGAAAGCGCCATCGTCACCGGCAACGCCGCCGTGCTGAGCGCGCCCTATGAAAAGAACGGCGTGTTCATCGCTCCCGACGGCACCGCGATCCACGGCAAGGCGGGCGTCAAGACGATGTACTCGCGGCGCCCGGCGGGGGTGAAGGTGCTCCGCGCCAGCATCCACAGCGACGGCCGCGTCGCCGCCGACCCCGACGACGTCTACGAATGGGGCAGCGCGCAGATGACGGTGCAGCGCAAGGGCAAGCAGCGCATGGTGGTCGGCCGCTATTTGACCGTGTGGCACCGCAGCGGAGCGCAATGGTTGATCTCGCACAACATTGCCTTCTGAGGCAGCGATCGGGCCGATCGGGCGTTTACTTCGCGGACCCTGAAAGGGAGATGCGAAATGCCTGCCAAGTCGAAAGCGCAGCAGAAGGCCGCCGGCGCCGCGCTCGCGGTCAAGGAACATGAAGCGCCCAAGAGCTCGCTCAAGGGCGCGTCCAAGAGCATGTTCGAATCGATGAGCGAG
Organism: Bacillota bacterium; assembly: GCA_050261135.1. Taxonomy (GTDB): domain Bacteria; phylum Pseudomonadota; class Alphaproteobacteria; order Sphingomonadales; family Sphingomonadaceae; genus Sphingomicrobium. The sequence continues at coordinate 69,119 of JBLNCZ010000009.1, read as the reverse complement.
AAAGAGCTGAAGAAGATGGCGTCGACGAAGCGCAAGGGTAAGCCCGAGCACGTCGGCGACTAGAGCTTCTCCGTCAGCTCCGGCACGATCTTGAACAGGTCGCCGACCAGGCCGATGTCGGCGACCTGGAAGATCGGCGCTTCCTCGTCCTTGTTGATGGCGACGATCACCTTCGAATCCTTCATGCCGGCAAGGTGCTGGATCGCGCCGGAAATGCCGATCGCGATATAGACTTCCGGCGCGACGATCTTGCCGGTCTGCCCGACCTGGTAGTCGTTCGGCGCATAGCCCGCATCGACCGCGGCCCGGCTGGCGCCGACCGCGGCGCCGAGCTTGTCGGCGAGCGGGTCGAGAAGCGCATGGAACTGGTCCGACGAACCGAAGGCGCGACCGCCCGAAACGATCACCTTGGCGCTGGTCAGCTCCGGCCGCTCGCTTTCGGACGCGTCCATGGAGACGAACTCGCTGTTTCCGGCGCCCTGGCCTGCATCGACCTGCTCGACCGATGCCGAACCACCCTCGGCGGCGGCCTTGTCGAACGCGGTGCCGCGGACCGTGATCACCTTCTTCGCATCGTTCGACTTCACGGTCGCGATCGCATTGCCCGCGTAGATGGGCCGGACGAAGGTGTTCGCATCCTCGATGCCGACGACGTCGCTGACCTGCATCACGTCAATGAGCGCGGCGACTCGCGGCGCGATATTCTTGCCGAAGGTCGTCGCCGGAGCGACGAAGGCGTCATGGCTTTCCATCAGCTTCGCGGCGACGGGCGCGACTTCTTCCGCAAGCTCGTGATCGAGGTGCGGCGCATCGGCGACGAGCACCTTCGACACTCCGGCGATCTTTGCGGCGGCGTCCGCGATCGCCCCGACGTTGCTGCCCGCGACCAGCGCATGCACTTCGCCGAGCTTGCCCGCGGCCGTCACCGCCGCGAGGGTCGCATCCTTGATCGACTTTCCGTCATGTTCGACGAGGACGAGCACGCTCATTTCGCAATCCCCAGGCCCTTGAGCCGGTCGACGATCTCGTCGACGCTTCCAACCTTGATGCCCGCCTGCCGCTTGGCGGGTTCGACCACCTTGACCGTTTCGAGCCGCCGCGCGGTGTCGACGCCATAATCGGCAGGCGACTTGGTCGCGAGCGGCTTCGACTTCGCCTTCATGATGTTGGGCAGCGAGGCGTAGCGCGGCTCGTTGAGGCGGAGGTCGGTGGTGACCACGGCCGGGAGCTTCAGCTTCACCGTCTCGAGCCCGCCGTCGACCTCGCGAGTCACCGTCACATTGTCGTTCGCGGCTTCGACCTTCGACGCGAACGTGCCCTGCGGCCAGCCGAGCAGCGCGGCGAGCATCTGCCCCGTCGCATTATTGTCGTCGTCGATGGCCTGCTTGCCGAGGATGATCATCTGCGGCTGCTCCTCCTCGGCGACCTTGGCGAGGATCTTGGCGACGGCGAGCGGCTCCACTTCCTCGTCGGTCTGGACGAGGATCGCGCGATCCGCGCCCATCGCCAGCGCCGTCCGGAGCGTCTCCTGCGCCTTGGCCGGCCCGATCGACACGGCGACGATCTCCGTCGCGACGCCCTTCTCCTTCAGGCGGATCGCTTCCTCGACCGCGATCTCGTCGAACGGGTTCATGCTCATCTTGACGTTGGCGAGATCGACGCCCGAGCCGTCCATCTTCACCCGCGGCTTCACGTTGAAATCGATCACGCGTTTGACCGCGACCAGCAGCTTCATTGCTTCACCCTTCCATCCCACTCCGCGTAGCTCGCGATGAGCTGAGGAAATTCATGCTCCCCCGGAAGTGCATCATAGGAGCGCGGCGCTCCGGAAGCGGCGCCCGGCAGTGCCTCGGTTCGATACGTGTCGATGTAGGGGCGGTGCTCGGCCGCATCTTCGAACATCGGCGAACGCACATTGACGAATTCTTCGAGCCCCTCCGGCACGGTGAACAGCCAGCTCATGCACTCCGGGCAGAAGCGGTGATCCGGCCCCGCCTTCATCCCGCCTCGGACGGTGCTCCCCCGAGTCACGGCGAAGCGGTCTGACGGGTAGAGGCTGCTCAGCGAAAAGGGTCCGCCCGTCATGCGCTGGCAACCCGAACAGTGGCACGCCATCGTGACGAGCGGCGCTCCCTTCGCTTCGAAGCGAACGGCACCACAGCGGCATTGACCCTGGTGCGCGGCTTCGCTCACGCGGGCACGGCTTCCTTCACCTCGGCGACGATCTTCCTCGCCGCATCCCCCAAATCATTGGCGGCGATGATCGGCAGCCCTGAATTGGCGAGGATGTCCTTGCCCTGCTGCACGTTCGTGCCCTCCAGCCGCACCACCAGCGGAACGTTGAGCTGCACCTCGCGGGCCGCGGCGACGATGCCCTCGGCGATGATGTCGCAGCGCATGATGCCGCCGAAGATGTTGACCAGGATTCCCTTCACCGCCGGATCGCTCAGGATGATCTTGAACGCCGCGGTCACCTTCTCCTTCGAGGCGCCGCCCCCGACGTCGAGGAAGTTCGCGGGCTCGCCGCCCTCGAGCTTGATGATGTCCATCGTCGCCATGGCAAGGCCGGCGCCGTTGACCATGCAGCCGATCGAGCCGTCGAGCTTGATGTAGCTAAGGTCGTACCTGGACGCCTCGACCTCCATCGGGTCTTCTTCCGAAAGGTCGCGAAGCTCCTCGAGGTCGGGGTGGCGGAAGCCGGCGTTGCTGTCGAAGCCGACCTTGGCGTCGAGCACCATCAGCTGCCCCTTGTCGGTCACCGCGAGCGGGTTGATCTCGATCTGCGAGGCGTCGGTGCCGATGAACGCGTCATAGAGCTTCGAAAGCACCTTCCCGGCCTGCTTGGCGAGGTCGCCCGTGAGACCGAGCGCGGCAGCGACCTCGCGGCCGTGGTGCGGCATGAGCCCGGTCGCGGGATCGATGGTGATGGTCGCGATCTTCTCCGGCGTGTCGTGGGCGACCTTCTCGATCTCCATGCCGCCCTCGGTCGAGGCGACGACCGCAATGCGGCCCGTCTCGCGGTCGACCAGCAGCGCGAGGTAGAATTCCTTGGCGATGTCGACGCCGTCGGTGATGTAGAGGCGCTGGACCTCCTTGCCGGCCGGGCCGGTCTGGACCGTCACCAGCGTCTTGCCGAGCATTTCCGCGGCATGTTCGCGGACCTCGTCGACCGAATGGGCGAGGCGGACGCCGCCCTTCGCGGACTCGCCGAGCTCCTTGAAGCGTCCCTTGCCGCGGCCGCCCGCGTGGATCTGCGCCTTCACCACCCAGAGCGGTCCCGGGAGCTGCTTCGCGGCCTCGACCGCCTCGTCGACGCTCATCGCCGCATGGCCCGCAGGGACCGGCACGCCATATTTCGCGAGCAGCTCTTTCGCCTGATATTCGTGGATGTTCATGGCGCGCCCTTAAGCAGAATGGCGGGAGGGATGCAAAGCTCGGCAGCCTCGCGAATGTTCACAATGTTCAGCCTCCTACGCGCGCGCGTATGTGCGCGCGCGCGGACGAAGCGGGCGGGCTTCTGGCGAACTGAACTCTTCACATCCATGAATCGCGCCTAGACTCGGGCGGCTGCTGTAGGACAGAAAAATCGGATCGTGGTGCAGGTCGCGAGCCCCCTCTGCCCGACTCCTCCCCCTCAGGGGGAGATGGCAGCCCGAAGGGCCGGCGGCGGGGGCGAGTCCAGGTCCACACCCCCTCCGGCGCTTCGCGCCACCTCCCCCTGAGGGGGAGGAGCTGATAATCCTCGCGCAGTGGCCGACGCATGCCCTCCCCTAGCCCCCTCTCGCAAGCGGAAGGGGGGACAATGAGGAAGATCATCCATGTCGATATGGATGCTTTCTACGCGTCGGTAGAGCAGCGAGACGATCCGTCGCTGAAGGGCAAGCCGCTGGCGGTCGGCGGCGGGCATCGCGGCGTGGTTGCGGCGGCCAGCTACGAGGCGCGGAAGTTCGGCGTCCGATCGGCCATGCCTTCGGTGACGGCGAGGCGGCGCTGTCCCGAGCTGCTGTTCGTGAAGCCGCGGTTCGACGTCTATCGCGCGGTGTCGCAGCAGATCCGCGCGATCTTCGCCGACTACACCGACCTCGTCGAGCCGCTGAGCCTGGACGAAGCCTATCTCGACGTCAGCGAGGACCGGCTTCGGCTCGGCACCGCCCGAGCGATCGCCGAGGACATTCGCCGGCGCATCGCCAAGGAGACGGGGCTGACCGCGTCGGCCGGGGTTTCCTACTGCAAGTTCATCGCCAAGCTGGCGAGCGACTATCGCAAGCCCGACGGGCTCACCGTCATCACGCCCGAGCGCGGACCCGAGTTCGTCGCCTCGCTTCCGGTGGCGCGGTTCCACGGCGTCGGACCCGTCACCGCGAGGAAGATGGAGCGGCTGGGCATCTTCACCGGCGCGGACCTTCGCGAATGGAGCGTGGCCGCGCTGCAGGTGCATTTCGGAAGCTCGGCCGAGTGGTACTGGCGAATCTGCCGCGGGATCGACGAGCGCGAGGTGAAGCCCGATCGGCCGTACAAGTCGGTGAGCGCCGAGCGCACGTTCGACGAGGACCTGACCGACGCCGACAGGCTCGCCGCCGAGCTCGAGCGGATCGCGGGCTATGCGTGGGAGCGGGTGAAGCGCGCGGAGGTCGCCGGCCGCACCGTCACGCTCAAGGTCAAATATGGCGATTTCACCATCATCACCCGGTCGAAGAGCTTCACCGGGCCGGTGCCCGACCTCGCCGCGTTCACGGCCGCCGGCCAGTCGCTGCTGGCCGCGCTGCACCCCCTTCCGCGCGGCATCCGACTGCTCGGCCTGGGGCTGCATAACTTAAGTGAAGGGTCGCAGGAGCAACCCCTCCAGCTGGGACTCGCAATTTGAGGCCGGTTCTGTTATAGAACTGTTATTCGGGGCCGCCGGCGATTCAGCTGCGGCCTTCAATATATAGGGAAGCCAAGTCACAGGCATGGAGCCACGGCCATTGGTCGTTTTGGGGGGCGACGAAAGTGCGCCAGCTCCAGTGCCGCAAATGGAAAGGTTAGCAATGGCTAGTAAGGCGCTCAGCTTCGATGTCGGCGATTATGTTGTGTACCCCAAGCACGGCGTTGGCCGGGTCGTCGAGCTGCAAAGCACCGAGATCGCCGGAACCCGCCTGGACCTCTACGTCCTTCGGTTCGAGAAGGAGAAGATGACCCTCCGCGTGCCCGTCAACAAGGCGGACTCGGTCGGCATGCGCAAGCTTTCCTCGGACAAGACGATGAAGGACGCGCTCGACACGCTGAAGGGCAAGCCGAAGATCAAGCGCACCATGTGGTCGCGCCGCGCCCAGGAATATGAGGCGAAGATCAACTCGGGCGACCTTTCCTCGATCGCCGAGGTGGTCCGCGACCTGTTCCGCCCGGACGATGCGCCGGAGCAGAGCTATTCCGAGCGTCAGATCTTCGAAGCGGCCTCGTCGCGCCTCGCGCGCGAGCTGGCGGCAATGGAGCAGACCGACGAGAAGTCGGCGCTGGCCAAGATCCTCGACATCCTCAACAAGGCGGCCGTGATCCATCACAAGAAGCCAGAGGTCGCGTAACAGCGCTTCAGGCTCTTCCGCCGAACGGACAAGGGCGCCCCTCACCGGGCGCCCTTTTCTTTTGCATTGCCGACTCGGCCGCGCATCTGTATTAGTGTTGTAATACAGTCAGCAGGAGAGGTGCGATGCCGCGTTCACTGGCGATGGAAATCCTGTCCGCGCTTGCCTCCGCCCACCGGAGCGGCAGCCGCCGCGACGACGACGGGCCCTCGGGCGAGCGCGACTTCGAGGTCGGCGAGTTCGAACGGCTGGAGGTAGCCGGGCCCTTCGATGTTGAGGTGGAAACCGGCCGCAGCGCCAGCGTGCGCGCCAGCGGCCCCCAATGGGCGCTCGACAATCTTCGCGTCGAGCAGGACGGCGACCGGCTGTTCATCGGCACCGACGGCGACTGCGACGGCGACGTCGAGGTCGTCGTGACGGTGGAAAGGCTCCGCGCCGTGCGCTCGTCGGCATCGGGCGACATGTCGATCGACCGCATCGACGGCGAACTGTTCGAGTGCGCGAGCAGCGGCTCGGGCGACCTGTCGGTCGACGACATCGCGGTCGAGCGGCTGAAGCTCGCCGGCTCCGGCTCCGGCGACATCCGCATCGGCCGAGTCGGCGCCAAGGAGTTCGAAGCCTGCCTGATGGGCTCGGGCGACCTTTCGCTTGACAGCGTCGAGAGCGCGGAGCTGAAGCTGGCGATGAACGGCTCGGGCGATGCGCAGGTCGAACATTGTCGCGGCGAGCGCTTCCGCTCGATCCTGACCGGCTCCGGCGACCTTGCCGTCGAATCGCTCCAATCGAGAACCGTCGAATGCTCGATCCATGGCTCGGGCGACCTTTACGTCGGCGACGGGCGAGCGAGCGAAGCGAAGCTCGAAATCGCCGGCTCGGGGCACATGAGCATCGAGGGAGTCGAGCTCGAGAAGGCGGCCATCTCGGTGTGCGGATCGGGAGACATTTCCGCCTGCGTCACGGGCGATGCGGAGATCGCCATCATGGGCTCGGGCGACGTCGGCATCTCGGGCGGCGCGAAGTGCACCGTGCGCGGCAGCGGCTCGGGAGAAGTGCGCTGCTCGTGACGGCCGCTTTGCGCGCGCCGCATATTGCCGTATTGTCGGCTTAACACAGCGCCAACAGGAGGGATCCCATGCGCAAGTCCATCGCAGCGGCCGTCATTGCCGCTTCCGCCGCGACCGGCGCGTGCGGCCAGACGGGCGACAACGGCCCCGGGCCGACCGTCTCGCGCAACTATCATGTCGCGCCATTCCAGGAGATCGAGGTCGCGGGTCCCTATGACGTGACGATCCACACCGGCGCGAATCCCGGCGTCTCCGCCCAGGGCGGGCAGAAGCTGCTCGATAAGACCGTGGTGCAGGTGCAGGACGGAAAGCTCGTCATCCACCCGCAGGAGCATCGCGGCTTCTCCATCTTCCATTTCGGGACGCGCGGGTCGGCGAAGTTCACCGTCACCGTCCCGCAGCTCACCGGCGCGACCATCGCGGGTTCGGGCGACATCCACGTCGACCAGGTCCGCGGGCCGAGCTTCAACGGCATCGTCGCGGGGTCGGGCGGCCTCGATGTCGGCAATGTCGAGGTGCAGCAGCTCAAGCTGTCGATCGGCGGGTCGGGCAGCGCCAAGGCGCGCGCGGGCAAGGCCGTCTCCACCGATTATTCGATCGGCGGCTCGGGCGACATCGACGCTGGAGCGGTGCAGTCGCAGCAGGCGAAGGTCTCGATCGCCGGATCGGGCAGCGTGAAGGCCAATTCTACCGGCACGGCGGACGTCAGCATCATGGGCTCGGGCGACGTCGACGTGCGCGGCGGCGCCAAGTGCACGATCAGCAAGGCCGGCTCGGGCAGCGTCCGCTGCTCTTAAAGCGGTCTTAACCATGATGGCGGAAGGTGCGCGCATGCGCATCTTCCTCCTTGCCGCCGCGATCGCGGCGACCTCCGCTCCCGCCGGCGCGGCGACTCGCAACTTCGGGATCCAGGACTTCCAGAAGGTTCGCGTCGAAGGGCCGTTCAAGGTCCGGCTGGCGACCGGAGTCGCACCCTTCGCCCGGGCGAGCGGCTCGCCCGCCGCGCTCGACCGCGTGGCGATCGACGTTCGCGGCGACACGCTCGTCGTTCACAGCAATCTCGATTCGTGGGGCGGCTATCCCGGAAGGGACGTCGGGCCCGTCGAAGTCAGCATCGGAACGCACGACCTCAGCGCCGCCTGGCTCAACGGCTCGGGCGCGATCTCGATCGACAGGGTCAAAGGCCTCAAGTTCGATCTCTCGGTCCAGGGCAGCGGCACGGGCGAGATCGGCCGGGCCGATATCGACCAGCTGAACGTCAGCGTCGTCGGCACCGCGAACGCCCGGCTCTCGGGCGAGGCGGCGAAGATGACGGCGGTGATCCGCGGAATCTCCAGCCTCGACGCTTCAGCGCTTGCGACCAAGGACGCGACTCTGGGCGCCGACGGTGCCGCGACGGTCGCGGCGAACGTCAGCAATTCCGTCACCGTCGACGCGACGGGCCCGGCGACGGTGAAGCTGAGCGGCGGGCCCGCCTGCACGCTTCGCGTGAGCGGCTCGGCGAGCGTCAGCGGCTGCCGCTAGTTGAGCGCCGCCGCCGCCTCCACGCCCGACAGGAAGTTCCACAGCGCTCCGGCGAGCTCCTCGCCGGCGGCGACCGCCTCTTCGCGCTGATCCTCCGGCAGCCGGTCCAGCAGCGCGCGGCAGACGGCGCCATGCTCGACGTCGGCGGTCTCGTGGACGCGGAAGAAGCGGAGCGTCGCCTCGTCCTCGATCCCGTAGCGATCGACCAGCCCCTCGATCTTCGCCTTGGCGACAGCCGGGAACTGACTCTCGTACGCGTAGAGCGCGCCGAGCCCCGATGCATATGAGCGGCGCGAGAGGGTCCGGAACGTGTCGATCAGCGCCTTCGTCTCCGCGTTGAGCGGCTGCGCGCGGACCGCGGCTTCATTTTCGCCGAGCCCCTGGGCGAACATCAACCACAGGCTTGCGTGATCCTGCTTGCCGGCATCCAGCCCCTCTTCCTCGGCGAGGTTCTCGGCGAGCATCCGCCGGCCGTCGCGGTCGTCGCAGGCGCTGTGGACGGCGCTGACGGCGCGCGGGAAGGCTTCGACATGGTGGAAATATTGGCGGGCGTAGCCGCGCAGCGTGTCGAGCGGCAGACGGCCCTCGGTCCACGCCTCGTAGAAGGGATGCTTCAGCATCGCCCGCTCGGCCACTTTCGCATCGATTGCCGCTGAAACCGTCATCGCCGCCTCCCTGCTGTTTCAGCCGCCCTACTTGCGCGCCGAAGAGTCGGCAATACGACCTTAGACAAGGGCCAAGGACGCGAGCTTCCCGTACAAGCGTGGAGGCAGCGCGCCGAGGCCGCTGCCGTCGTCGTCGGCCGTGGGCGCATCCGACTCCTCGAGGTATCGCCAGCCCTGGTGCGCGCGCCGCGGCCTGGGTGAGACGGCGACCAGCTCGGACGAGCAGACGATGTCGATGCGGCCGTCGTCGCGGTCCTCGAAGCGGAGGATCTCGATGCCCGCGACCAGCCGATGCTTGACGATCCAGTAGAGATTGCCGCCGACCAGCTCCGGCGCGCGCTTCGGCCGCATGCGCGTCGCAACGCGAACCTCGCCGCCGACGGCGCGGCTGGCGATCCTCGCCTGCAGCGCTTCCATGTCGCGGCAGGCGAACGCGACCTTGGTCATGTGAAGCTTCCGCACCGCTTAGCGATGCCGGATTAGCCCATGATTCGCAATTGCTTAGCGGCCGAGACCAGCGAGCGTCGCAAGCCCCAGGAAGCTGAAGAACCCGGTCACGTCCGTAATGGTGGTGACGAACACGGCCGAGGAGACGGCCGGGTCGACGCGGAGGCGGTCGAGCGTCACCGGAACGAGGATTCCGCCAATGCCCGCGGCAAGGTTGTTGATCACCATCGCCGCGCCGATCACCGCCCCGAGAAGGAAGCCGTCGGGAGTCGGATGGATCACGCCGAACACCAGCGCGACCCCGGCGCCGATGAGCAGGCCGAGCGACAGCCCGTTCGCAAGGGCGATGGTGAGCTCGCGCCCGAAGGCGCGGATCGTGTTGGATTCGGTCAGCTGGTTGGTCGCCAGCGCGCGCACCGCGACTGCGAGCGTCTGGGTCCCCGCATTGCCGCCCATCCCCGCGACGATCGGCATCAGCACGGCAAGCACCGCATATCGGCCGATCTCGCCCTGGAACAGGCTGACCACGCTCGCCGCGAGGATCGCCGTTCCGAGGTTGATCACCAGCCAGAAAAGGCGGCGGCGCACCGTCAGCGGCACCGGCTCGTTGATGTCCTCGCCGCCCGCGCCGGAGAGGAGGAGCACGTCCTCGCCCGCTTCCTCCTGGATGATGTGGACGACGTCGTCGACCGTGATCATGCCGACCAGCCGCCCGGCGTCATCGACGACGGCGGCGGAAACGAGCGCATATTTCTGGAAGCGAAGCGCCACGTCTTCCTGGTCCATGTCGACCGGGATCAGTGTCTGCTCGCGCGCCATGATCTCGGCGACGGGCGTGTTCCTCGGCGTCCGCAGGATCTGCGAAAGCTTGCAGGTGCCGACCGGGTGGTGGTTCGGGCTGACCACGAACACTTCCCAGAAATCGTTGGGAAGGTCGGCGGTCGAGCGCAGGTAATCGATCACCTGCCCCACCTTCCAATGCTCCGGCACGCAGCAGAGGTCGCGCTGCATGAGGCGGCCGGCGGAATCTTCCGGATAGCCCAGCGCTTCCTCGACCGCGGCGCGGTCGTCCGGCTCCATCGCGCGGAGCACGGCCTGCTGCTCGTCGCGGTCGAGGTCCTCGATCAGCGCGACGGCGTCGTCGGTCTCGAGCTGGCCGGCGATGTCGGCGACCTGCTGCGGCTCCATTTCATCGAGCAGGCCTTCGCGGACATAATCGTTCATTTCCGCGAGCACGTCGGGGCTGATGATGCCGGCGAGCGCCTTCACCAGCCCTTCGCGCTCGTCGCTTGCGGCGAGCTCGATGAGGTCGGCGATGTCGGCGGGGTGAAGCGGCTGGACGAGCTTGCGCGCAGTCTCGTCGTCGCCCGCCTCGACCGCGTCGAGCACCTTCTCCACGAACTCGGGCCGGAGCCGGTCTTCGGCGTCGATCGCGCTGCTGTGCGCCGGGTTCGATTCGGCGATTTCTTGCGGGGCGATGTGGTCGTTGTCGGCCATGGCGCTCCCCTCGATTGGACCCGGTGCCGCCCTCCTATGGGCGAGGCCGCTCTGGCGCAACCATCGGCGGGTCCCTAAATCGCCGTCCTTTCGAACCTTTCATCCGGAGTTCACCGCCATGGCCGACGCCGACCGCCTGCACCTCACCCTTTCCACCGGCGGCGACGTCGTCATCAAGCTGCGCCCCGACCTTGCGCCCAACCACGTCCAGCGGATCACCGAGCTGGCGAACAGCGGCTTCTACGACAATGTCCCGTTCCACCGGGTGATCCCCGGCTTCATGGCCCAGGGCGGCGATCCGACGGGGACCGGCACCAGCGGCTCGCACCTCCCCGACCTCAAGGCCGAGTTCAGCCGCGCGCCGCACGTCCGCGGCACTGCGTCGATGGCCCGCAAGCCCGACCCGAACAGCGCCAACAGCCAGTTCTTCATCTGCTTCGACGACGCCCGCTTCCTCGACGGCCAGTACACCGTCTGGGGCGAGGTCGAGAGCGGGATGGACTATGTCGACGCGCTTCCCGTCGGCGAGCCGCCGCGCGAGCCCGGCCGGATCATAAAGGCCGAGGTGAGGAAGGCGGGGGAGTGAGGGCATTGCTCTCCTTCGAGACGGGCCTTCGACACGCTTCGCGTGCTCAGTCCCTCCTCAGGATGAGCGGCTGGGAAAAGCCTCCCGCTCATCCTGAGGAGCCGCTGAGCCTGTCGAAGCGGCGTCTCGAAGGACGCTCCCAATGAAGAAGGTCGCGCTCGTCACCGGCGCGTCGGCGGGACTCGGGGTCGAGTTCGCGCGGCGGCTGTCCGAGCGCGGCTATCGACTCGTCCTCGTCGCCCGGCGCAAGGAGCGGCTCGACGAGCTTGCGAAGGAGCTCGGCAAGGCGCGGGCGGTCGCCATCGACCTGTCCAGGGCCAATGCCGCCGCCAAGCTGATGGCCGACATCGAGGAGAATGGCGAAACCGTCGACCTGCTCGTCAACAATGCGGGATTCGGCCTGATCGGCCGCTTCGCCGAGCTGGACCCCAAGCGCGAGCGGCAGATGATCGACCTCAACGTCGGCGCGCTCACGGACCTCTGCCGCGCGGTGGCTCCGGCGATGATCCAGCGCAAATCGGGCGCCATCCTCAACGTCGCGTCCACCGCCGCCTTCCAGCCGGGCCCCAAGATGGCAGTCTATTTCGCGACCAAGGCGTTCGTGCTGTCGCTGAGCGAGGCGCTCCACGAGGAATTGAAGCCGCACGGAATCAAGGTCAGCTGCCTCTGCCCAGGCCCGACGCGGACCGAGTTCGGCGACGTCGCCGGCTTCGGCGGCAATGGGCTGTTCGACCGCGTCGCAATGAACGCGGGCCAAGTGGTCGAAACCGGATTGAAGGGCCTCGACTCCAACCGTGCAGTGGTCGTTACCGGCTGGGTCAACAAGCTCGGAGCCGCGAGCACGCGTTTTGCCCCGCGGTCGGTGGTTCGCAAAATCGCGGGGTCGATCAAATATTGAGCCGACAAGTGAACCCGCGCGGCCTTGGCGCCGTTGCACAATCGGGACGGGCCCGGAACAGGAGAGACAATGCCTCAAGCTGACGCCATCGATCGCGTGAAGTCGCGCAAGGTCCAGGTCGCCAGCTTGCCGCCTGCGGACAGCGGCCGCGGTTTCGCGCGGCTTCCGGACCGGCTGATGGACGACCTCGGCCTCGACGAAGGCGACGTCATCGAGATCGCGGGCAAGCGCACCACCGCGGCGCGCGCGATTCGCCCCTATGGCGAGGACGAAGGCATCGACATCATTCGCCTCGACGGCCTTCAGCGGGCCAACGCAGGGGTCGGCTCGGCCGATTATGTCGAGGTCCGCAAGGCCGAATCGAAGCCTGCGACGCGCGTGGTCTTCGCCCCCGCCCAGCCGAACGTCCGCCTGCAGGGATCGGCGGAGGCGCTGAAGCGCACCTTCGCCGGACGGCCGCTGGTCGAGGGCGACGTGGTGTCGACGACCGGCCACCAGCGGGTGAACGCGGACATGCCCGACCATATCCGGCAGATGCTGAACGCGCCGGCGTTCGCACTGCAGGAGCTGCGGCTGGTCATCGTCTCGGCGACACCCAAGGGCATCGTCCATATCGATGCGAAGACGGCCGTCGAGCTGCTTCCCGAATATACGCCCCAGGACGGGCAGCGCCGCGCCGACGTCACCTATGACGATTTGGGCGGCATGCGCGACACCATCGACGCGCTGCGCGAAATGGTCGAGCTTCCGCTGCGCCACCCCGAGCTGTTCCAGCGGCTCGGCGTCGATCCGCCCAAGGGCGTGCTTCTCCACGGCCCGCCCGGCACCGGCAAGACGCTGCTCGCCCGCGCCGTCGCCAATGAAAGCGCGGCCAAATTCTTCCTCATCAACGGGCCCGAGATCATGGGCTCGGCCTATGGCGAGAGCGAGCGCCGGCTGCGCGAGATTTTCGAGCAGGCGGCGCAGGCCGCGCCGTCGATCATCTTCATCGACGAGATCGATTCGATCGCGCCCAAGCGCGGACAGGTGACGGGCGAGGCGGAGAAGCGCCTGGTCGCGCAGCTGCTGACCCTGCTCGACGGGATCGAGCCGCGCCAGAACACGGTCGTCATCGCGGCCACCAACCGGCCCGAAGCGATCGACGAGGCGCTCCGCCGTCCGGGCCGCTTCGACCGCGAGATCGTCGTCGGGGTCCCCGACGAGCCCGGCCGGCGCGAGATCCTGGGAATCCACACCCGCGGCATGCCGCTGGCGCCCGACGTCAACCTCGACGATCTCGCGCGCCGCACCTACGGCTTCGTCGGCGCCGACCTTGCGGCGCTGTGCCGCGAGGCGGCGCTCGAGGCGGTGCGGCGGATCATGCCGCGCATCAACCTTGCCGACCAGGTGATCCCGACCGAGATCCTCGACCAGCTGTCGGTCGAGCTCAAGGACTTCGAGAATGCGCTGAAGCGCGTCCAGCCTTCCGCGATGCGCGAAGTGATGGTGGAGGCGCCGCAGATCCGCTGGGACGATATCGGCGGGCTCGACCAGGCTCGCGACAGGCTCAAGGAAGGCGTCGAGCTTCCGCTCAAGCATCCCGAAGCCTTCCGCCGACTCGGCATCCGCCCGGCCAAGGGCTTCCTGCTCTACGGCCCGCCCGGCACCGGCAAGACGCTGCTCGCCAAGGCCGCGGCGCGCGAGAGCGAGGCCAATTTCATCGCCACCAAGTCGTCCGACCTGCTCAGCAAATGGTATGGCGAGAGCGAGCAGCAGATCGCGCGCCTGTTCAACCGCGCGCGCCAGGTCGCGCCGACGATCATCTTCATCGACGAGCTCGACAGCCTGGTCCCGGCGCGCGGCGGCGGGCTCGGCGAGCCGCAGGTGACCGAGCGGGTCGTCAACACCATCCTTGCCGAGATGGACGGGCTCGAGGAGCTTCAGAACGTGGTGGTGATCGGCGCGACCAATCGCCCGAACCTGATCGACCCTGCGCTGCTCCGCCCCGGACGCTTCGACGAGCTCATCTATGTCGGCGTGCCGGACACCGCCGGCCGCAGGCGTATCCTCGCCATCCACACCGAAGGCATGCCGCTCGCCGACGACGTCGACCTCGAGAAGATCGCCCAGCGCACCGACCGCTTCACCGGCGCGGACCTCGAGGACCTGGTGCGGCGCGCCGGCCTCACTGCGCTTCGCCGCGGGCTCGACACCGGCAAGGTGACGATGGCCGACTTCGAAGCGGCGCTCGGCGAGACGCGCGCCTCGGTCACTCCGGAGATGCTCGAGGAATATAGCCGCATCCAGGAGACGCTGAAGAGCGACGCGACGCGGCCGCTCGGCGGCATCGGCTTCGTGCTTCCCGGCATGCTTCATCCGCGCGAGGGCGGCAAGGACTAGCTTCCCGCCCCCGCCGCCCTTCGTCCCGGAAATGGCGCGTTTCGCAGAGCAGCAGTGGCCGACGCGCCGGCTTCGACGTTGGGAAACTTGCCAACCGGCGGTGCATTTGCCAACGCTCCGCCCTCGCTACGCCACGGAGTATCCATGTCGACCTCACCCGCGCGAACGCTGAAAGGTTCACGACGCCTGCAGCGCCGCCGCGACCGCCGCTCTCCGAGCCCGCAATGGCAGTTCTTGCGCGGGTTCCTCAAGAATCCGGTGATGGTCGGCTCGATCATTCCCTCGAGCCGCGTCCTCATCGAGAAGATGCTCGGTCCGGTCGACTGGGCGAACACGAAGCTGTTCGTCGAATATGGGCCCGGCGTCGGGACGTTCACGCGCCCGGTGCTCGACAAGCTCGGGCCGGACGCCAAGCTGGTGACGATCGACACCAACCCCGATTTCACGCGCTACCTTAGGGACTCGATCGACGATCCGCGGCTGATCACGATCAACGGCTCGGCCGCCGACGTCGAAAAGATCCTCGCCGACCAGGGGCTCGGCTTTGCCGATTACGTGCTTTCGGGCCTCCCCTTCTCGACCCTTCCCGCGGGCGTCGGCGAAGACATTGCGGAAGCGACGGCGAACGTCATCCGCCCGGGCGGCGCCTTCCTCGTCTACCAGTTCAGCCCGAAGGTGCTCGACTTCATCAAGCCGCACTTCGCGCCGATCAAGCGCGGCTTCGAATGGATCAACGTGCCGCCGGCCACCCTGTTCTGGGCCTACAAAGGCGAGCCCAACGCCTGACGTTCACGCGCGGAGGTTCAGCCGCCGCGTCACCGAATAATCGATCACGTTGACGAGGAAGTGGGAAGCCGCCCACTTGATCCGCCGCCACAGCGTCGCGCGGCGCGCGTGGAGCTCGGGCGTGATCCAGCGGCAGTCCTTCAGCTCGCGCTCGAAATAGCCGCGCATCGCCTCGGCGAAGCCGGCATCGGAGATTCGCAGCATCACCTCGAGGTTGATGTAGAAGCTGCGATAGTCGAAGTTGGACGAGCCGATGTGGACGACGTCGTCCACGATCGCGAGCTTGGTGTGCAGCTTCGCCGGCTGATATTCGTAAATCTCGACGTGGCGGCGGATGAGGCGGCTGTAGCTGTGCCGCGCCGCCGCGATGGTCGTGTTGTTGTCCGACTTGGCGGCATTGATCACCCTCGCCCGGCCGCGGCGGCCGACCCGGCCGATGCGTCTCAGCATCGCGCCCGGCGGCGCGAAATAGGCGAAGATCATGTCCAGCCGGCGCGCCTTCTTCATGTCGCGGCCGATGCTTCGCCACCAGCTGTTGCGCATGCTCAGGGGACCGCTGAACTTCCACTGCAGCGGACCGCGCCATTCGCTATATTCGGCTAGCATCCGGCGCAGCGACCGAAGCTTGGACTTGGGCCGCTTCGACCAGCGGAACAGCATGTCGAAATAGCGGCTCGGAAGCATGGCTTCGGGCCCGTCGAGCCGGAGCCAGAGGTCGCGCCAGCGGTTCGCTCCCCTGTCCTCGAGATAGGTCGCGTCGATGTTCGCGCCGCCGATCAGCACCGTCTTGTCGTCGATGACGATCAGCTTCTGGTGGTTGCGCAGCAGGTAGCGCCGGCCCCAGCTCGGGTTGAACACGCAATGCTGCCCGCCCGCCTTGCCGAGGTCGGTGAAGAAGCTCGGCGTCGCGGCGGAGCCGAAGCCGTCGATGAGCAGGCTGACCTCGACCCCGCGGCCGGCGGCTTCGGTCAGCGCGTTGCGCACCGCGTCCCCGTCCTTGTCCGGGTTGAACATGTACATCAGCATCTTGATCGAGGTTTCGGCGCCCGCGATCAGCTCGAGCAGCATGTTGAAGCGCTCGACCCCGCTCTCGATCAGCTCGAGCCGGTTGCCCGCGATCTCGGCAGTGATCGGCGCGCGCGCTGCGGGCGGGGTGGCCTGGTCGGGCATGGGACCGGTTTCCTTGACTTTCGCAGTCACCGCAAGCTATTGGCGCGGCCTTCCTGACATCCCATATTGCTGGCTTGGAATAGCTTTGCGGAGCGACGAATGGCGCGCGTTACGGTTGAAGATTGCGTAGACAAGGTCCCGAACAGGTTCGATCTGGTCCTGCTCGCGGCACAGCGTGCGCGCCAGATTTCGGGCGGTGCGGACCTCACCATCGACCGCGACCGCGACAAGAACCCGGTCGTCGCGCTGCGTGAAATCGCCGAGGAAACGGTCAAGCCGAAGGACCTCGAGGAAGCCATCGTCACCAACCTGCAGAAGGTCCGGATCGACGAGGAGGACGAAACCGAAGAGCTGGCATCGCTGAGCGAAGCGGCCGAGGCGCTCCGCCTCACCGCCGCCGCCCCGCCGCGCCCGAGCCCGTCCGGCGGCGACTACGAGTAACGCTCAGTCGAGCGCACAGGCTGCTGCTAGTTCCCTCTCCCTTAGAGGGAGATGGCTAGGGTGAGGGTGTACGGCGCCCGCAAGTAATCCACGACCTTGGAGCCCCTCACCCCGACCCTCTCCCCGCCGGGGAGAGGGAGTTCAAATGCGCTCTGGCCGGACCCGCGCGAGCGCATTACACCCAACTCATGGTTCCCTTTTCGTTCGCAGGCGAAACGTTCGAAGCGACGGCGTCCGGCGCGCTGTTCTGGCGCGCTCGGCAGGCGCTGCTCGTCGCCGACCTGCACCTGGAAAAGGCGAGCTGGTTCGCCCGCCTGGGGCAATTCCTCCCGCCCTATGATTCGCACGCCACGCTGAGCGCGCTGGCTGCGGAGGTGGAGCGCAGCGGTGCGACCCGGCTCTACTGCCTCGGGGACAGCTTCCACGACCGCTTCGGCTGCGATCGGCTGCCGGCGAACGCGCGCGCGCTGCTGACCGAGCTCACCGGCCGCCTCGACTGGACCTGGATCGTCGGCAACCACGACCCGGGCTTCGCCGACCATTGCGGCGGCCGCATCGCCGAGGAAGCCGAAGTGGCCGGGATCATCCTCCGGCATGAAGCCGAAGCGGACGAGCCCCGGCCCGAAATCTCCGGCCATTTCCATCCCAAGCTGCGGGTGAACGTCAAAGGCCGGCAGGTCTCGCGGCGCTGCTTCGTGGTCTCGCCGGGCAAGATCATCATGCCGGCGTTCGGCGCGCTGACCGGCGGCCTCGACGCGCACCATCCGGAAATCCTGCGGTCGGTGGGAAGCGGCGCGGCTGCGCTGGTCCCGGTCTCGGACCGGCTGCTGCGCTTCCCGCTCGCCGCCTAGAGCGGCCGAACCTCGATCGCCATCGCGCCGCTCGGGCTGAGCACGAGGCGCGCGGTCGCCCGCCGGCTCTTGCCGAAGGTCGCCGCCTGCAGCTCGTTGCGCGCAGCGTGGCGGTCGAACCTGAAGCCGTGGCGCTCGGCGTCCCGCTTCAGCTTGTCGAGATGCGTTTCCAGGTCGGCGATGCCCTCGTTCGGGTCGAAATCCATGCTGACTTGCAGATCGGGGGACGGCGGCATTGCGCTCATGCTTTGCTGCTCGCGCGCGCTCGCGCAACCCCTTTGCTCTCACATTGCGCGCGGGGGGCGCTGTTCCTAAACCTCGGTTATGGGAATGAGACAATTTGCACTGCTCGCCGCGGCCATCGCTATGATGCCGGCAATGGCAGGCGCGCAGCAGATCGATCCGAAAGTGCAGGCGCGGATCGACCGCATCCTCAAGGCGACTCCGCTGATCGACGGGCACAACGACCTCGCCGAGCAGCTGCGCGAGAATTACGCGATGAGCGTCGAGGGCCTCGCGAACGGCACCGACAAGCGCCCCGACCATCCGCTGATGACCGACATGGCGCGGCTTCACGAGGGCCGCGTCGGCGGCCAGTTCTGGTCGGTCTACATCCCCTCCGAAGTGACGGGCGACCATGCGATCCGCGACACGCTCGAGGAAATCGACACGGTCAAGCGCTTCGTCGCCGCTTATCCGCGGGACCTCGAGCTCGCCCGTACCGCCGACGACATCGTGCGCATCCACAAGGCCGGCAAGGTCGCCTCGCTGATCGGGATCGAGGGCGGTCACCAGATCGGCGGCAGCCTCGCGGCGCTGCGCCAGTTCTACGACCTCGGCGCGCGCTACATGACCCTGACGCACTTCAAGAACAACGAGTTCGCGGACAGCGCGACCGACGATCCCAAGTGGCACGGCATCAACGATTTCGGCCGCACCGTCATCCACGAGATGAACCGTCTCGGCATGCTGGTCGACCTGAGCCACGTCTCGCCCGAGACGATGCGCGATGCGCTGGCGGTGAGCAAAGCGCCGGTCATCTTCTCCCACAGCGACGCGCGCGCCCTTGCCGACCATCCGCGCAACGTCCCCGACGACGTGCTCCACAAGCTCGCCTCCAACGGCGGGGTGGTGATGGTCAATTTCTACCTCGGGCACCTGTCCGAACCGTTCCGCTTGTGGTCGGCGGCGCAGGCGGCCGAATCTGCGCGGCTCGACGCGCTCTATGTCGGCCAGCCCGACCTGCGGAAGGCGAAGCTGGACGAATGGAAGCAGGCGCATCCCGCGCCCAAGGTGACCGACGTCGGCATCGTCGCCGACCATATCGAGCATGTCGTGAAGGTCGCCGGCTACGACCATGTCGGCATCGGCGGCGACCTCGACGGGATCGGCTATGACGAAGCGCCGCCGGGGATGAACAGCGTCAGCGGCTATCCGCTGCTGTTCGCCGAGCTCATCCGCCGGGGCTGGAGCGACCAGAACCTCGCGAAGCTCGCCGGCGGGAACGTGCTTCGCGTCATGCGCCAGGCCGAAGCGGTCTCCGCATCGATGAAGAAGGAGCCGCCGGCCACGGCCCGGCTCGAGCCCTGGTCGGCGACCGACCCCTGGAAATGAGCGAGAG
Organism: Bacillota bacterium; assembly: GCA_050261135.1. Lineage (GTDB taxonomy): Bacteria > Pseudomonadota > Alphaproteobacteria > Sphingomonadales > Sphingomonadaceae > Sphingomicrobium. Next base: position 49,629 of record JBLNCZ010000009.1, on the reverse strand, counting down.
CGAGCCGCCGCTTCGCGCCGCGATCGTCCCCGTGACGCCGCTGCAGCAGAACTGCACTTTGCTGTGGTGCACGAAGACGATGCGCGGCGCCTTCGTCGATCCGGGCGGCGACCTGCCGCGGCTGAAGGCAGCCGCCGGTCAGGCGGGAGTGACCATCGAGAAGATCCTGCTGACGCACGGCCATATCGACCATTGCGGCGGCGCCGGCATTTTCGCCGAGGAGCTTGGCGTCGAGATCGAAGGCCCGCAGGAGGAAGACCGCTTCTGGATCGAGAAGCTCGGCGTCGACGGCCCGAAATACGGGATCGTTGGGCAGCCGTTCGAGCCCGCGCGCTGGCTGGCCGACGGCGACACGGTCACGGTCGGCGAGCTCACGCTTGATGTCCGCCACTGCCCCGGCCACACGCCGGGACACATCGTCTTCCATCATCCCCAATCGAAGCTCGCGCTGGTCGGCGACGTCCTGTTCAGGGGCTCGGTCGGCCGCTGGGACTTCCCCCGCGGCGACCAGCAGCAGCTGATCCGCTCGATCACTACAAAGCTGTGGCCGATGGGCGACGAGACCGCCTTCGTGCCCGGTCACGGCCCGATGTCGACCTTCGGCCACGAACGGCGGACCAATCCGTTCGTCGGCGATGCCGCGCTCGCCTCCGCCTGACTTGCAAGAACGGGCCGTTTCGCTATAGGGGCCGCGGTTCGCGACGATCCGGCCGCCGCCCGTGGGTTCAACCCCGTGAGATGAGGCGCAGATCGTCGCCATTTTTATTGATCATTTGAGTCGAAGGTGCCGCAATGGCTGTCCCCAAGAGAAAAACCTCGCCGTCGAAGCGGAACATGCGTCGCAGCCATCATGCGCTGACGCCGACCAAGTTCCAGGAATGCCCGAACTGCGGCGAATTGAAGCTGCCGCACAACATGTGCTCGGCATGCGGCCACTATAACGGCCGCGAAATCGTCTCGACCGAGGCCTAAGCGAAGACAGGCCTCGCGATGGACGGAGGCCCGCGCATTGCCATCGACGCCATGGGCGGCGACACGGGCCCGCAGGCGATGATCGCCGGCGCCGCGCGTGCGCTGCGCAAGGACCCCACCCTGCGCTTCACTTTCTACGGTGACGAGCAGCAGGTCGAGGACGAGATCGAGCAGCACAAGAACCTGATCGGCCGCGTCGCCATCGTCCATTCGCCCGAGGCGATCGACGCGCGCGAGAAGCCGAGCCAGGCGATACGCCGCGCCCGCACCACCTCGATGGGGATGGCGGTCAATGCGGTGAAGGAAGAGAAGGCCGACGCCGCGCTGTCGGGCGGGAACACCGGCGCGCTAATGGCCATGTCCAAGCTCGCGCTCCGCACCATGCCGGGCATCGACCGCCCTGCCTTGGCCGCGCTCCTGCCGACGCTCGGCGAAACCGACGTCATCATGCTCGACCTCGGCGCCAACACCGAATGCGACGCGCAGAACCTCGTCCAATTCGCGGTCATGGGGGCCGCTTATTCGCGCACCGTCCTCGGGATCCCCAACCCGCGCGTGAAGCTGCTCAACATCGGCACCGAGGAGCTGAAGGGCACCGACGAATTGAAGGACGCCGCCGCACTGCTTCGCGAAGCGGATTACTTGCCCTTTCGCTTCGACGGCTTCACCGAGGGCGACCAGCTCTCGCGCGGCCAGGTCGACGTGGTCGTGACCGACGGCTTCTCCGGCAATATCGCGCTCAAGACCGCCGAGGGAACCGCGCGCTTCGTAACCGACCTGCTGCGCCGCGCGTTCAAGAGCTCGCTCCGCTCGAAGGCGGGCTTCGCGCTGTCGCAGCCGGCACTCAACCTGCTCAAGGTCCACCTCGACCCCAACAACCATAATGGCGCGGTCTTCCTCGGCCTCAACGGGCTGGTCGTGAAGAGCCACGGAAGCGCCAACCCCAAGGGCGTCGCCAACGCCATCCGAGTCGCCGCGAGCATGGTTCGCAACGACATCACGCGGCGCATCGGCGAGGACCTCGACAATTTCCGCGCCCACGCCTTCGCCAACGGGAATGCCGCATGAGGCGCTCGGTCGTCCTCGGCGTCGGAAGCGCCCTCCCGAAGCGGCGCGTGACCAACGAGGAGCTCGCGCAGACCGTCGACACCACCGACGAATGGATCGTCGAGCGCACGGGAATCCGCAGCCGCTACGTCGCCGGCGAAGGCGAAACCACCGCCAGCCTGGCGGTGGACGCGGCGCGACGGGCGCTTGAGCATGCCGGCATCGATGCAACCGACATCGACCTCATCGTGCTTGCGACCGCGACTCCGGACCAGACCTTCCCCTCCTCGGCGACCAAGGTCCAGGCGACGCTCGGCATCAGGGACTGCATCGCGTTCGACGTGCACGCCGTGTGCACCGGCTTCCTCTATGCGCTGTCGGTCGCCGATTCGATGCTTCGCGCCGGCAATGCCGAAAAGGCGCTGGTGATCGGCGCCGAGACGTTCAGCCGGATCCTCGACTGGGAGGACCGCGCCACCTGCGTCCTGTTCGGCGACGGCGCTGGAGCGCTGGTGCTGGGCGCGGAGCATGGCGAGAGCGGCATCCTCGCCACCAAGCTCCACGCCGACGGGCGCCACAACGACCTGTTGTTCGTCGACGGCGGCCCCTCGACCACCGGCACCGTCGGCAAGTTGCGGATGAAGGGCCGGGAAGTGTTCAGGCACGCGGTCGTAAATCTGGCCGACGTGCTCAACGAAGTGCTTTCCGACGCCGGCCTCAGCGCCGCCGACGTCGACTGGGTGGTGCCCCACCAGGCCAACGCCCGGATTCTCGACGCGACGGCCAAGAAGCTCGGCCTTCCGGCGGAAAAAGTGGTGGTCACCGTCGACCAGCACGCGAACACCTCCGCGGCGTCGGTTCCGCTCGCTCTCGATACAGCCGTGCGCGATGGCCGCATCAAGCGCGGCGATGTCGTCGTGCTCGAAGCGATGGGCGGCGGCTTTACATGGGGGGCGGCAGCGCTCAGGTATTGAAAAATTTGGAATATCCGGCGACAAGCCGAATTGCGGACGGCACGGAATTCCGTTACGAAAGTGTAATTGATGCGGCGGGGGCACGCCGTCCATTTCGGGGAGATTATCATGGCCGATCTCGGGATCGCGCGGATCAATAACGACACGAGCGCGAGCGGCACGCTGACGCGCGCCGACCTCGCCGATGTCGTTCATCGCCGTCTCGGCCTGTCGCGCGCGGAATCGGCCAGCGTGGTGGAGCGGGTGCTTCACCACATGTGCCACGCGCTGTCCGAAGGGCAGAACGTCAAGGTGTCCGGCTTCGGCACGTTCATCCTGCGCGACAAGGGCCAGCGCATCGGCCGCAACCCCAAGACGGGGGTCGAGGTGCCGATCGCGCCGCGGAGGGTGATGACCTTCCGCGCCAGCCAGATCATGCGCGACCAGATCGCCAAGGGGTGACCCCTAAGTGCCGGCCGATAAGGAGCCCGGCGCTCTTCTGACCATCGGTGAGTTGTCCGAGCAGCTCGGCGTCGCGCAGCACATCCTTCGCTACTGGGAGACCAAGTTCCCGCAGCTGCGGCCGATGCAGCGCGCGGGCAACCGGCGCTACTATCGCCCGGCGGACGTGGAGCTCGCGCGGCGCATCAACCGCCTCCTCAACGAAGAGGGCTATACCGTTCGCGGCGTGCAGAAGCTGCTCCGCGACAAGCATGCCGAAGAGCCGGCGGAGGCGCCCGCCGCCGCGGCTGCGGCTATGCCGGAGCCCGAATATCCGATGGCGCAGCGGAGCGAGGCGGAGGAGTCGGCCGGAATCGACGTCTTCCGGCTAATCGCCCTGCGCAACCGCCTCTCCGACGCGCTCGAGGGCTAATCCTCCGCCGGAAAGGCGCTGCTCCACCCGCGCGATCGCCTGGTCGAGCGGGACCCGGCTGACGGGAACGCCGGGCGGGAACGCCTTCAGGAGCCGCGACGGCATCGCCGCGGAGAGGACGACGAACAGGCCGCAATCGCCCTGCCGCCGGATCAGGCGGCCGAACGCCTGCGCCAGCCGCGCGCGCACCACGCGATCGTCATAGGCGCTGCCGCCGCCGGCCATGCGACGGGCCGCGTGAAGCACCGTCGGGCGCGGCCACGGCACCCGCTCCATCACCACCAGCCGCAGCGATTCGCCGGGCACGTCGACTCCGTCGCGAAGCGCGTCGGTGCCGAGCAGCGACGCGCGGGGATCGTCGCGGAAGATGTCGACCAAAGTCCCCGCGTCGATCGGGTCGACGTGCTGCGCGAGCAGGGGCAGCCCGCCGCGGGCGAGCCGGTCGGCGATGCGGGCGTGCACCGCCTTCAGGCGCTGGATCGCGGTGAACAGGCCGAGCGTCCCGCCCTTCGCCGCCTCGATCAGCCGCGCATAAGCGCCGGCGAGCGACGCAATGTCGCCCTGCCGCACGTCGGTGACGATCAGAACTTCCGAGCAGCCGCCATAGTCGAACGGGCTCTCCGCCTCGAAATGCTGCGCCGGACGCGGGAGATGCGCCGCTCCCGTCCGCGCCTCGGCCGATGCCCAGTCCTCGCCGCCGCGCAGCGTGGCCGACGTGACGAGGACGCCCTCGGCGGGCGCCATCACCACGCCGGCGAGCGGGCGCGTCGGGTCGAGCCAGCGGCGATGGATCGCAACGTCGAGCTCGCGCCCGTCGCTGCGCTCGACGGCCAGCCAGTCGACGAACTGCGGGTCCGCCTCGCCGCCGATGCGGGCGAGCAGCGCGATCCAGGCCGCGAGCGTCTCTCGTCGCCACGAGAGGCCGCGGATTGCGCCCTCGACGCGGGCCCGCGCCTGCGAGTCGAGCCAGTCGGGCGCGTCCTCGAGCACCGCCTCCAGCCGTCGCGCCAGCGCCGCGAGCGGCTTCTGCAGCGCTTCCAGGGTCTGCATCGCGGCCGCAGCCGCGGAGACCAGCGCTCCGTCCGGCTCGGCGAGCTCGGTCTCGAGCCCGTAGCCCGCCTCCTGCGCCTTCGAGCGCGCATAGACGACGCCGCGTACCTCGCTGAGCAGCGCTTCGACCGCGCCGAAGGGCGAACCCTCCGCCAGCCGCTGGAGCCAGCCGTCGGACGGCAGAGCCTTCGCCGCTTCGACCGCTGCGTCGAGCGCCAGGGCGCCCTCCTCGTCGTAGGAGGCGACGTCCATCAGGCGCGCGGCAAGCCCGCGCCGCCGCCCGCGCGAGCGGCCTTCCGGTCCCACGATCCATCGCCTCAGCTCGATCGCCTCCTGCCCGCCGAAGGCCACGGCGAAGGTCGAATCGGCCGCATCGAACAGGTGATGGCCCTCGTCGAACAGGATTCGCCCCGGCGCGTCCTCGCGCGCCCGCGCGGCATTGATCATCACCAGCGCATGATTGGCGATGACGATGTCGGCATCGCGGCTCGCCCGCTCGGCGCGCTCGATGAAGCAGCGGCGGTAGTGCGGGCAGCCGGCATAGACGCACTCGCCGCGGCGGTCGGTGAGCGCCGTGGACCCGGCGCGCCGGAAGAGGCTCGGAAGCCACCCGGGCAGGTCGCCGCCGACCATGTCTCCGTCCTTGGTATAGGCCGCCCAGCGCCCGACCAGTTGCGCGAGGATCGCCGCGCGGCCCGCGAATGCGCCCTGCAGCGCATCCTCGAGGTTGAGCAGGCAGAGGTAGTTCTCGCGTCCCTTGCGAACGACGATCCGCCGCGCCCGCTCGTCGGCCTCGGCGAACAGCTTCGGCCCTTCGGCGTCGAGCTGCCGCTGGAGCGCCTTGGTGAAGGTCGACACCCACACCGCCCCGCCCGCCTCCTCCGCCCACAGCGAGGCGGGCGCGAGATAGGCGAGCGTCTTGCCGATGCCGGTCCCCGCCTCGGCGAGCAGCAGGTTGGGCGCGTCCTTCGCGCGCTTGGGCGCGAACACCTGCGTTACCGCCTCGGCCATCGCCTTCTGGCCCTCGCGCGCTTCCGCGCGGCCGGTGAGGCGATCGAGTTTCGCGCGCGCCTCGGCCGGATCGACGACCACCGTGCGCGGCGGCGGGCGGTCCGGCGCTTCCTCCCACTGCTTCAGCCGGGAGAAGAGCATGCGCTCGCCGCGCTCCGGCCGCTCGAGCCTCGACCCCACCAGCGGCGCCCACGCCCAGCCCAGGCGGTGCAGCGTCGCATTGCTGGTCCATGCGCCCTCACGCTCGCGCCAGTCCGGGTCGCCGGGGACCGCGAGAAGCCGCTCCGCGATGGCCTGGAGCGCGCCGGCGGCTTCGGACTCGCCCGCAGGCGGCTCCAGTCCCATCGCGCGGCAGAGCCCCGCCGCGGTCGGCACCGCAAACCGCGCCGGATGGATGAAGGCGAACAGCTCGAGCAGGTCGAGCCCGCTGAGCTCCGGATAGCCGAGCCGCTGACCCACCAGCGGCGCGTTGAGGATGATGTGCGGGGTCTCCGCCGCCCGCGCGATCGCTTCGCCGCGGCTCGCCTCGCGCACCTCGCCGTCGGCCCCTGCGAGCCAGATGCCCGCATGGGTCGCGTGAAGCGCTGGAAGCGGCACTAGCGGCATGCGCCGACCTTAAGCCGATGCGGAACGTTAGTGGAACATCAAATCAGCGGCTAAGCGCGTCGATCAACAGCTTTTTCACGCGCGCGACCAGCTCGGGCGTGCGCCTGCCGAGGATTCCGCGGGCTTTCTCCGGCAGATGCGCGGCGGGATCGCCATTGTCGCCGAAGATGTAATGGTCGAACAGCACGCGCCAGGCGGCGAGCTCGTGTCGCGGCAGGTCACGCATGGTGATCGCCGCATGATAGAGCGCGTTGAGCGGAGTCAGCAGCGGCGGCTCGGCATCGCGCCACCAGAAGTTGATCATCGCACTGATCTCGTCGAGCGAGGCGACCGCGTGCCACCACAAGCTCGGGATGTAGAGCGCGTCGCCCGGGCCGAGCTCCGCCTGCCGGGCCTGTGCTGCCGCTTCGGCGAACCTGGGGAATGTCTCGAGATCCGGATCGTCGACGTCGACGAGGCTGATCGGCTGCCCTGCAAGCGTGAAGTCGAGCGGCCCGACATAGAGGTTCGGCAGCTGGCCGGTCGGGAACAGCGTAAACCGCCGCCGCCCGGCGACGACGCATGCCAGGTTCTGCGGCAGGTCCCAGTGCGCGGCGGTGCGCGTGCGGTTGCCGAGCCAGAGTGAGATCAGCGTCGCCTTGCTCATGTCGAGCAGCGGAACGGGCAGGTCGCGCAGCAGGCCCGCCAGGTGCCGTCGCACCGGGATTCCGCCGGCGTAGATCGAGTAGGGCCGATCGTGGCCGCGCTGGCGCAGCAGCAGGTCGAGCAGCTGGTCGAGGGTGGCGAGGCGGCGGTCATGGTTGAACCCGCTGAAGTCCGGCGTGTAGCCGAAGCGCCCTTCGATCTCCGGCGCGCCGAACCAGGCTTCGAAGGGCTCGGCCGACGCCGCTCCGCGCAGCGCTGCCGCAAGCGCTTCGACCCCCTGCTTGGCGGCCCCCACAAGCGGCCAGTCGGCGACCAACGCGCGAAGCACCGCGGGCTCGCCTTTCGCGACGATCTCGCGCTCGAACCGCTCCCGGTCCACGCCTTCATATTCGGCGATCGGCCGCATCGGCCCTCGGCTAGCAGTGGCGCCGGTGCTTCGCTAGGAGCGCGGGCGATGATCGATCCCGAACAACTTCGCGCCGCGGCCATGACCTCCAAGGCTTGGCCGTACGAGGAAGCGCGCAAGCTGCTGAAGCGCTGGCCCGACGGCAAGGCCGGCGGCGCGCCCGTGATCTTCGAAACCGGCTACGGTCCCTCGGGCCTGCCCCACATCGGCACGTTCAACGAGGTGGCGCGCACGACCTTCGTGCGCCACGCCTATGAGGAATTGACGGGCGGAGCGCCCACGCGGCTGATCGCCTTCAGCGACGACATGGACGGGCTTCGCAAGGTCCCGGACAATGTCCCGAACCAGCAGATGCTCGAAGCGAACCTCGGCAAGCCGCTGACCCGGATCCCGGACCCGTTCGGCGAATATGAGAGCTTCGCGCATCACAACAATGCGATGCTGCGCCGCTTCCTCGACCGCTACGGCTTCGACTACGAATTCCTCTCGGCGACCGATTGCTACACGTCCGGCCGCTTCGACGACGCGATCCGCAAGGTGCTCCTCGGCTTCGACGCGATCATGGGCGTGATGCTTCCGACGCTCCGCGAAGACCGCCGCAAGACCTATTCGCCGGTGCTGCCGATCTCGCCCACCACCGGCCGCGTGCTGCAGGTGCCCGTCGAAGTGATCGACGCCGAGGCGGGCCAGATCGCCTTCGACGACGAGGACGGCAGCCGCGTCCACCAGTCCGCATTCGGCGGCGCTGCGAAGCTCCAATGGAAGGTCGACTGGGCGGCGCGCTGGGTCGCGCTCGGCGTCGACTACGAGATGGCCGGCAAGGACCTCATCGACAGCGTGATCCAGTCGGGGAAGATCGCGCGGATCCTCGGCGGCCGGCCGCCCGAGGGCTTCAACTACGAGATGTTCCTCGACGAGAAGGGCGAGAAGATCTCCAAGTCGAAGGGCAACGGCCTCAGCCTCGAGGAATGGCTGCGCTACGGAAGCGAGCCGAGCCTCGCCTTTTACATCTACCGCGAGCCCAAGCGCGCGAAGAGCCTGCACATCGGCGTCATCCCGCGCGCGGTGGACGAATATTGGCAGTTCCGCGGCAATTACCCGAACCAGCCGGTCGAGCAGAAGCTCGGCAATCCGGTCCATCACATCCACGGTGGGAACGTCCCCGCGGCGGCGCTGCCGCTGACCTACGGCCTGCTCCTCAACCTCGTCAGCCTGCCGGGCCTGCAGGACAAGGAGGTCGCGTGGCGCTTCGTTCAGCGCTACGCGCCCGGCACCTCCCCCGAGAGCGATCCCGAGCTCGACGAGCTGATCGGCCTCGCCGTCAATTACGCGCGCGACTTCGTCGTCCCCGGCCTCGAGCGCCGCCCGCCGACGGACATGGAAGCCGAAGCGCTCCGCGACCTCGATTCAGAGCTTGCGAAGCTGCCCTCGGATTCATCCGCCGAGGACATCCAGACGCAGGTCTTCGAAGTCGGCAAGCGCCACCCGTTCGAGAGCCTGCGCGGCTGGTTCCAGGCGCTGTACGAGACGCTCCTCGGCTCGTCCCAGGGCCCGCGCATGGGCAGCTTCATCGCGCTCTACGGAATCGACAACAGCCGCAAGCTGATCGCCGAAGCGCTGGCGTCCGAATCGCCGGGCCAGGGCTAGGGCGTCAGGAACCTGCTCGCGAGCCGGCTCCGGAGCGAGCTGTCGCTGGCCCTTCCCTCGAGCAGGGTGACGCGGATGGGGATACGCGCGGCGGCTTTCTCGCCCATCGACAGCGCCGTCGCTACGCGCGCGCGCTCATAGGGGCAGGACGGGCCGTCGCTGTCGGCCCGGTGGCGCGCGGAAGCCGGCGCGACCGTCAACACGGTCGAGAGGAAGAGCAATTCGAGCATGTGCCTTTGCATTGCGCATACCTCCTCGATCTTGATCCTAGCCGACGCTCCTTCCGCCTGCCGCCGCTCCTCGACGCCCGCCCGCGCGAATTTCGACGAGCGGCGTCAGCGCGACCGCAGCTTGTCCGAGTGGACCGGCTCGGCGGGAACTTCCTCCGCGTCGAGCTTCACCGCTTGCTCGTGGCTGAGCCCGGCCTTCTCGAGCGCGACCACGAGCGCCTGCTTCGGGTCCACGGCGATGTCGGGCGCGATCCCGTCGCCTTCCCAATCCTTGCCCGTCTTGATGTCGTACGTGCGCCCGACCGGCAGCCACACGCCGAAATGGTCGTTCAGCGGCACTCCCCCGCCGAAATGGTTCGCGCCGGCCGTGGCCTCGCCGATCAGCGTCGCTCGGCCGGTCGACTTGAGCGCGAGCGCGAAATGCTCGGCTGCCGAGGCGGTCCGGTTCGACACCAGCAGATAGACCTTGGCCTTGCGCAGCGGGGTCGCGTCGCCCGGGATCGCGCTGTGAGTCGCGACCATCTTGTCGCCTTCCGCGGCGAAGACGAGCGTCGGCCCGGGCTGCAGCGGCGACCCGTCATTGTCGTACACGTCCTTGGAGATCGCCATCTTCACCAGCGGCGTCTTCTTCGCGAAGATGTAGGAGAAGATCGCGTCCTGCTCCGCAAGCCCGCCGCCATGATGGTTGCGAAGGTCGAAGATCAGCACCTTGTCGTCGCGGTTCTCGGCGAGCCACTTGCGCACCGCCGCGACTTCCTCGTCCGACCCGAAGAAGCCGGTGAAGCGGATGTAGCCGATGCCCGGAGCGATCGTCTTCGCTGTCTGGACGGCCGGCGGCATTCCGGGGGGCGGGCCGCGCCGCGGGCCGTCGGCGCCGCCAGCCGCCTCGGGCGGCGGCGCAAGCATGACGTGCAGGTGCCCGTCCTTGTGCACGGCGAGGAGGTCGTCGGTCATCAGCTTGACCAGCTCGCCGCGGGTGCCCTTGTCGTAGCGGCCCTCGGCGGCGTTCTTGCGCAGCATCGCGGCATAGGCCTCCGCCTGGTCGCGATAGACGAAGCCGCTGATCAGCTGCTGGGCGAGCTTCTCGGCCACGTCGCGGCCCTCGCCCTCTGCCAGCGGCTCGTTCGCTCCTGGCGGCATCCTCACCTCCGCGCTCTTGTCGGGGGCCAGAGCCGCCGCTGGGGAATTCGGCGGCGCCGGAGTGGCGGCCTGCGATCCGAGGGGGGCGCTTAACGCGACGCAGGCCGCCAGGGACAAGAAAGTCGAATTACGCATCACCATTCCCCAACTGTATCACTCGAACAATACACTAGCAGCAAAACGTGCACGTTGTGCGCAAAGTTGGTGCACTTCGTGCCAGAATTTGGCAGCCTTCATCTCGTGCTCGACCGTTTCGACCTCAAGCTGCTCAACCTGGTGCAGCGCGACGATTCGCGCACCGCCGATTCGCTCGCCGCCGAAGTGCCCCTGTCGCCGTCGGCGATCGCGCGGCGGCTGCGCAAGCTGCGCCGCGAGGGATGGATCGCGCGCACCATTGCGCTCCTCTCGCCCAAGCTGACCCAGCGCCGGCTTCGCGCGCTCATCTTCATCCAGCTCAACGAGCATGCCGACCTCAAGGGCAAGACCGCGCTGCAGGAGCGGCTCCGCGCGGCCGACCAGGTGCAATTCTGCTACGAGATGACCGGCGGCCACGACATGCTCGCGCTGTTCGACTGCGCCAGCATGGCCGAGTTCAACCAGCTCTCCGACGCGCTCCTCGTCGCCGATTCGACCGTGCGCCGCTACGAGACGAGCTTCGTCAAGCGCGAGGTGAAGTTCGCGCCCTTGGTCGAGCTCGGCGAGGGCGCCTAGCCCGCCTTGGCCGCGGCCCAGCTGCGGATCTTCTTCTGCAGGATGGGCAATGGAAGCGCGCCCGTGTCGAGCACCTGCGCGTGGAATTCGCGGATATCGAACCTGCTCCCGAGCTTCGCCTTGGCTTCGTCGCGAAGCCCGCTGATCGTCAGCTGCCCGATCTTGTAGGCGAGCGCCTGGCTCGGAATGGCGATGTAGCGCTCGACCTCGGCGGTCGCGTCGGTCTTCGACTCTCCCGAATTGTCGAGCATGTACTGGATCGCCTGCTCCCGGGTCCAACCCTTGGAGTGGATGCCGGTGTCGACCACCAGCCGCATCGCGCGCAGCATCTCGTCGTTGAGGTTGCCGAACCGCTGGTAGGGATCGGTGTACATGCCCATCGGGTAGCCGAGCGATTCCGCGTAGAGCGCCCAGCCCTCGACATAGGCCGTGTTCCCGCCGAACCGCATGAAGGCGGGAAGCGCGCTATTCTCCTGCGCCAGGCTGATCTGGAAATGGTGCCCGGGCTCGCCCTCGTGCATGAACAGCGTGGTCTCTTCCCAGGTGAAGCGCGACGGCAGGTCGTAGGCGTTGAAGTAGAATGTGCCGGGGCGCGAGCCGTCGGGCGTGCCCTGGTCGTAGCTTCCGCCCGCCTCGAACTTCTCGCGATAGGGCGGGTAGGGCTTGATCACGAGCCCCGCGCGCGGCGTCTTCGAGAAGAACAAGGGCACTTTCGCCTCGACCTTCCGCTTCACCGCGGCGAAGCCCTGCTCCAGCTCCTCCTTGCTCTTGGGCTGGAACCTCGGGCTGGTGCGCATGTAGTCGAAGAACTGGTGCAGCGTGCCCTTGAAGCCGACCTGCTTGCGCACGGCTTCGAATTCCTTGTTGATCCGCGCGACCTCGCTGAGGCCGAGCTGGTGCACTTCGGCCGGGTCGAGCGGCTCGGTCGTCGTCGACTGGATGAGGGTGCGGTAATATTTGTCGCCGCCCTTCATGTACATGAGGCCGGCGCCCTCGCGGGCGTGTGCCAGATATTCGTTGGCGAGGAAGTCGCGCATCCGCTGCAGCGCCGGATAGACGACGTCGGTCAGGCTCGCGCGATATGCGCTCGTCAGCCGCGCCCGGTCCGCCGCATCGATGGAGGCCGGGAAGTTCTGAATCGGCCCCCAGTAGGGCGATTGCTCCGGCTTCAGCTTCAGCTGGTTGTCGAGCTGCTCGATCATGTTGCGGACGGTCAGCTTGGTATCGACGATCCCTTCCGCCTCGCCCTTCTTCCACTGCGCGATGGCGGTGTCGATGTTGGTCGCGAAGTCGCGGTTGCGCTTCAGGTTGTTCTCATAATCCTCGACCGTTCGGAACGGCGCCGCGCCCTGCCCGCCGGCGATCGTCGGATAAGCCGTGTGCAGCCCGAAGAAATGGTTCATCGGCAGCGCTTCGCTGATCCGCAGCATGTCTGGCTGGAGCCCGCGGAGCGTGTCCTCGGTCTGATATTCGAACACGTCGTAGGCGATCTGGTCGGTGGGGCTGAGCTGGTCGCGCGGAATGGTGTGGAGCGCCGCGAGGTCATGCTCGGCGGCAGCCTTCTCGCCCTGGAAATGCGCGTCGCTGAAGAGGTCGCCGAGGCGGTCGGCGTAGCGAGTCTCGCCGCGGTACAGCGCCTGCAGAGGATTGCGTGCAAGGCTCGCCTCGTCGCTCTGCCGGAACAGCTCGAACAGGCGGTCGTGCGCGCTCGCCTGCGGCGCCGGCGCGGGATTGGAGGCTGCGATGTCCTGCGCCACGGCGTCGGCCGTCGCCGCCACAGCGGGCGCCATTTGCGCCGGCGTTTGCGCGGTCGCGCAGGCGACCAGCGCGAAAAGCGGCATCGTGGCGATCAGGCGGCCGGCAAGCTTCATGTCTTTCCTTTGGGCGAATAGCGGATGTGTTCGTCGCCTAATGCGAGAAGGGGCGCTGCGGCAACCGCAACGCCCCTTCGATCAACGGACTGGACGAACCTACCAGAAGAAGTCGGGGATCACGTCCACGACAGTGCCGCTCCACGTGTCGACGAGCAGTGCATCGTCCCAGTAGCGCACCCAGACATAGCCCGGAGGCGCATAGGGCAGCCGGTACATCCACGGATCGTTGATCCAGTAGCGGTTGCTGTAATAGGCCGGCCACAGCCGCCAGCCGATCTGGTAGGGCGAATAGCCCCAGCCGAACGGATCGTAATAGAATCCGAGGTGGAAGATCGACCGGTGATGCCGGCGGTAGTTGTGCCAGTCGTAGCGGTGGTCGTTCCGCCAGCTCGTGTTCCACTGGACCTGCTGGGTCGGGCGGCGGATGTCCGTGCGCAGCGGCGGCTGGGTGCCCGGGCGCGGCGTGTCGCTGACGATCAGCGGGTGCCGGTCGCGGAACACGTTGGGCGTCGGCCGCGTGGACTGGCGCAGGTCGCGCGCGTCGCGCAGGTCCTGCTGCCGCTGCTGGATGCGCTGCTGCACCTGCTCGATGCGCTGGTCGCGCTGGGTCGCAAGCGAGTCGCGGCGGGCGTCCCGCTCGGCGCGCAGGGCGTCGAAGTCGACGCGCGGCTGCCGGGCGCCGTCGGGCGCGCTGAACTGCGGACGCTCGACGAGCTGCTGGCGCGGCTGCATGTCCCGCTCGGCGCGCGGGGCCACGAACGTCGGCCGGTCGGCCGAGCGGTCCTCGCGCACCTGGACGCGGTCCTCGCGGGCCTGCTGCCGGTCTTCGCGCGCCTGCTGGCGGTCCTCCCGCGCCTGCTGCCGGTCGGTGAAGTCCCGGGGGCCGGCCAACGCGGGGCTTGCCGCGGCGCTCGCCAGCAGGAGGAAGATCAGGAACTTACGCATGACAGTGACCTTTCCAAATCGTGACATGCTTGTGCGCTCGTCGACCTGAGCGCTCGCTTAACCGTTTCGGGGCCGTATGTTCAGCTTTGTAAGTTGGGCGCCGCGGCAGCGCCCTGGGCCGCGCGGCGGATCGCTTTGCGAATGCGCGGATAAGCGCCGCAGCGGCAGATGTTGGGGAGCGCCGCGATCTGCTCGTCGCTCGGCGCGGGGCTCGCCTCGAGCAGCGCGGCAATGGCCATGATGAACCCCGGCTCGCAATAGCCGCACATCGTCGCCTGCTCCGCCAGCCACGCCTGCTGCACCGGGTGCGAGCGGTCCGTCGACAGCCCCTCGATGGTCGTCACCTGCGCGCCCTCGAGCTCGCGCAGCGTCACGCTGCAGCTGGTCATTGCGCGGCCGTCGATGATCACCGTGCAGGCGCCGCAGTCGCGGCTGTCGCAGCCATATTTGGTGCCGGTCAGGTTCGACGCGTCGCGCAGCGCCCACAAGAGGGGCGTCTCGGGATCGAGCCGGTACTGAACCGCTTCGCCGTTCACCGTCATGCGCGTCATGCGCGCGAGGCTAGCGCGGGCGCGGGCACGCTGCCAGTATGAGACTCGTGCCGCGGGTGATCACCAACAACGGCTATGACATCGGCTATGCGGAGGCCGGCGGCGGCGAAGCGATGCCCATCGTCTTCCTGCACGGCGTCGGCTCCGACAAATCCGTCTGGCGTCCCCAGCTCCACTTCTTCGGGCAGAGCCGCCGCGCCGTCGCCTTCGACTATCCGGGCTATGGCGACAGCGACCCGGCGCCTGAAGGCACCACCCGCGACGACTATGCCTCCGCCATCATCTCCGCGATGCACGAGATCGGGATCGACCGGGCGCACGTCTGCGGCCTCTCGCTCGGCGGCGTCGTCGCCATCGCCATGGTCCATGCCGATCCCGCGCGCTGCGCTTCGCTCGTCCTTGCCGACAGTTTCGCCGTCCACCCGGACGGACCGGCGATCCACGAGCGCTCCGTTGCCGCGAGCAGCGACCTGCGCGCCATGGCCGAGGCCCGCGTCGACGTCCTGCTCGCCCAGCCCGCCGATCCCGCCGTGCGCAGCGAGGTGGTCGAGACCATGGCCCGCATCGAGCCGGCTGCTTACCGCATCGGCGCCGAAGCCGTGTGGCTCGCCGACCAGCGCGATCGCGCCCACGATATCCGCGTGCCGACGCTTGTCCTGTGCGGGACGGAGGACAAGGTCACGCCGCCGTCGCTGTCGCGCGAGTTGACGCGCATCATTCCCGGCTCCCGCTACGAGCCGATCGAAGGCGCGGGCCACCTCGGCAATCTCGAGCGGCCGGACGAGTTCAACACGCTCGTCAACGCATTCATCCGAGCCGTCGATTCGCGCAGCTGACGAGAAGGCTGTCCTACAGCCGCGCTGCTGTGCCATGCTGCCGCGATGGCCGACGCGACTTTCCTGCTGATTGCGCCATTTGCCCGCGGTTCCTCGCGCGCGCGCGCGTTGGGGCGTATACTTTCTATACTTTCGGGCAGGGCAGCGTGAGAATCGCCTGCATCGGCGCCGGGCCCGCCGGCCTCTATTTCGCCATCTCGATGAAGCTGCGCGACCCGCGCCACGAAATCGAGCTGTTCGAGCGCAACGCGCCCGGCGTGACCTTCGGCTGGGGCGTCGTCTTCTCCGACCTCACCGTCGAGAACATCACTGCCAACGATCCGGTGTCGGCGAAGACGATCACCGAGGAATTCGCCCACTGGGACGACATCGACGTCCACTTCAAGGGCGAGACGATCACGTCGGGCGGCCACGGCTTCATCGGCATCGGCCGCAAGCGGCTGCTCGAGATCCTGCAGGACCGCGCGCGCGAGCTCGGAGTCGTGCTGCACTTCGAGACCGAGTGCGATCCCGCCGACCCGAAGTGGCGCGATTACGACCTGGTCATCGCCTCGGACGGGATCAACTCGCGATTCCGCGACGCGCAGACGGACGCGTTCGGAGTCGACGTCGACGTGCGCGCCAACAAGTTCGTGTGGCTCGGCACGAGCAAGGTCTTCGACGCCTTCACCTTCGCCTTCGACGAGACAGAGCACGGCTGGATCTGGGCCCACGCCTATCGCTTCGCGCCCGACTGCTCGACCTTCATCGTCGAATGTTCGGAGGACACGTGGCGCCGCTTCGGCTTCGACACAATGTCGCAGGACGAAAGCATCGCCACCTGCGAACGCCTCTTCGCGAAATATCTCGACGGCCACAGGCTCCAGTCCAACGCCTCGCACCTGGTCGGCAGCGCCGCCTGGCTCAACTTCCGCCGCATCAAGTGCGAGCGCTGGACGAGCGGCAACGTCATCCTGCTGGGCGACGCCGCCCACACCGCGCATTTCTCCATCGGCAGCGGCACCAAGCTCGCCCTCGAAGACGCGATCAAGCTGGCCGAGGTGCTTACGCGCGTCAGTTCCTCCCCATCGCACCGCGATGGGGAGGGGAACCATGCGAAGCATGGTGGAGGGGTAGAAGGCGCCCAGCCAGTCACCCCTCCACCGCCTGCGGCGGTTCCCCTCCCCACCGCTTCGCGGCAGGGAGGAACGCTTTCCCTCACCGCCGCTCTCGACGAATACCAGGCCGAACGCAGCCTCGAGGTGCTCAAGCTCCAGAACAGCGCGCGCAACTCGACCGAGTGGTTCGAGACTCTGGAGCGCTACACCCATTTCGAGCCGCTCCAGTTCGCTTATTCGCTGCTCACCCGTTCGCAGCGGATCAGCCACGAGAACCTCCGCCTGCGCGACCGCGAATGGCTCGAGACGGTCGAGCGCTGGTTCTGGAAGCGCGCGACCGACGGCAAGTCGAACAAGACTGCCCCGCCGATGTTCGCGCCGTTCCGCCTGCGCGAGATGAGCGTCGAGAACCGCGTCACCGTCTCGCCGATGGCCATGTATTCGGCGGTCGACGGCGTGCCCAACGATTTCCACTTCGTCCATTACGGCGAGCGCGCGCTCGGCGGCGCGGGCCTGGTGTTCACCGAGATGACCTGTGTCTCGCCCGAAGGCCGGATCAGCCCCGGCTGCACCGGCATGTGGAACGAGACCCATGTCGCCGCGTGGAAGCGCATCGTCGATTTCGTCCACGCCAATTCAAAGGCGAAGATCTGCCTCCAGCTCGGCCATTCGGGCGCCAAGGGCTCTACCAGGCTCGGGTGGGAAGGAAACGACGTCCCGCTCGACGAAGGCAACTGGCGGGTCATGTCCGCCAGCGACGTGCCCTGGTCGCCGGTCAACCAGGTGCCGCGGCCGATGACCCGCGCCGACATGGACATGGTCCGCGACCAGTTCGTCGCCGCGGTGCGCATGGGGCTGGAAGCGGGCTTCGACATGGTCGAGCTCCACGCCGCCCACGGCTATCTCCTGTCGAGCTTCATCACCCCGCTGCAGAACAAGCGCACCGACGAATATGGCGGCAGCCTGGAGAACCGCCTCCGCTACCCGCTCGAAGTCTTCGCCGCGATGCGCGCCGCCTGGCCGGGCGACCGGCCGATGAGCATCCGCATCTCGGCGACCGACTGGGCCGGCGACGACGGCATCACGCCCGAGGACGCGGTCCTCATCGGCGAAGCCTTCGCGCGCGAAGGCGCCGACCTGATCGACGTGTCGGCCGGCCAGACCTGGGCCGGCCAGCAGCCGGTCTACGGCCGGATGTTCCAGACCCCGTTCAGCGACCGAATCCGCAACGAGGGCCGGCTCGCGACCATGGCGGTCGGCAACATCTACGAGCCCGACCACGCCAATTCGATCCTCGCCGCCGGCCGCGCCGACCTCGTCGCGCTCGCCCGCCCCCACCTCGTCGACCCCTTCTGGACCCTGCGCGCTGCCGCCCAGCTCGACTACCGCGACGTCCACTGCCCCCCGCAATATCTCAACGGCCTCAGCCAACTCGCGAGGAACCTGAAACGGGAAGCGGAAGCCGCGGCGGCGCTCAGGGTTTGAAAACGCGGAAGCTGTGCGGCGGGATGGCGACTGATTCAGCGTTCGTGTCGCCCTTGCGGTCAATGCGAACCGTCGCGGCATCGTCGCGGAAGTTCTCCACGACGAAGGCGCCGTTGTCGTAGGTGAACAAGGCTACGTGGTCCGGCGCGTCGATCTGCACGGGCTGATCGGCGAAGAGGAAGCGCTTGATCTGCGTGATCATCGGCTGGGGGAGGTTGTAGAGGTCGCCGAAATTCTCCGGCATCGTCCAGAGGTAGAGCGTGCCCTTGGAATAATGGTTCATGAGCACGATCGGGAAGCCCTTCGCCGCTGCGACGCCGCGAATGATCCCCCAGCTGTCGTTGGTATAGAAACGCACTTCGGGGAACAGGAGGGGCTTGGCCTTGCCCGGCTGCTTCAGCTCGGTCCCGTTGCCGGCGCCGAAGCCGACGAAATATTGGTCGATCGCGATCGGATGGCCGGTGACCTGCCATTCGGCGAGCTGGCCGAAACCGCGGTCCTGCGTCGCTTCGAGGAAGCCCGAAGTGACGATCACGTTGGCGCCGGTGCGAAGGCTCGCCTGGATCTTCGCGATGATGTCCGGATCGGTCGCCGCGGCCTGCGTCAGCAGGATCGTATGCGCCTGCGCCGGATAGGCCGGGTAAAGCTCGATCGGCACGCCGAGGTTGCCGATATAATTGTGGAGGAAGTCCTCGCCCGTCGCGTGCGGCGGCCGGTAGCTCGCGACGCCGACCGGATTGCCGAGCGCGCCGAGCACGCCGTCGGCGACGTGCAGCGCCTGGTTCGCCGCCGCCGCCCAGCCGTCGCCGCCGGCAATCGGCCAGCGGAAGCTGGTCTTCTGCTTCGCCCATGGCCGCGTCCCCGGGGTCGCCGGCTTGGGGCTCGCCATCGCGCCCCATTCGAACAGCATCTGCTCGGGCGCCTTGGCGAAAAGCCCGTCCCACAATTGCTCCGCGTAGCGGTCGATCGCCTTAATCGAATAAGTGTCGACCCATGCGCCGAGGTTCGCGCCCGGCCGCACGTTCGAGAGGTAGCGGAAGATCTCGTAGCTCTCGTATTGCTGCAGCAGCTGATCGGTGATGACCGGATCACGTGTTTCGGTGCCGGTGTAGATGGCGTCGAACATCTGCGCCTGCTGCGCGAGGTCGTAGCCGGTGCCGTGGAAATGCTCGTACCAGTTCGGGTATTTGATGATGACGCGGACGCGCGGATTCTCCTGCTTCGCCGGTCCGAGCACCAGGTCGCGGCTCGCTTCGCGCATCTTGTCGACGCGATAGTCGGTCCAGCTGCGCGGCCCCTTCGCCGCGATGTCGGCGTCGGACTTCGACGTGTAGAAGAAGAAATCGTCGAGGATCACTTCATCGAAGTGGCGGGCGATCAGCCGGACCGCGCGTTCGCACTCCGCCCGGTCGGCAGGATTCTCGTAATCGAAGGTCCCGAACTGCCCGCCGGAGCCGCCCGCCGCGAGCGTGATCCCGCCGGACGTGATGATGCCCTTCGCCTCGAAGGCCCGTTTCACGGCATCGAGCTCGGCATCGGTCGCGAAGACCCGGTCGCGATAGGCCTCGATATAGACCTTGTCGAACTTCAGCTGCGAGGAGACGCGGGCGAACTCGCGCTGGAATTCGGCCGGATCGGCGAGCTTCTTCGTCGCGCCCACCGGAATGTAGATGGCGGCGCGGAAATTCCTGTAAGCCGCCGCATCGGCGGCCGTCGCCGCGCCGAGCAGGAACAGTGCGGCGATCGCTTGAAACACCCGCTGCAGGCCCATGATCTCCCCCTTGCGTTAGCGCTATCATGTGATGCGCAGCGCGGAGGAGCAAGCGGGGCGTTCGCCTATACCGCGGCGGCGGCGTCCATGAACGATCCGCCGGCGTCGTTGCCCGCGGCCCAGCGGATCAACCCGCGCACCGGCGGCAGCTTCCCCGACTGGAGCGAAATCTCGCATCCGGGCTCGAGCGCGCGCGGCGAGCGGACGCGGAACCCCCGTGCCGAGAGATTGACGATCCTCGCTTCGAACTGCGCGTCCGCGCAGTGCAGCAGAACGTCGAAGCCGATGTCGACGCGTGGCGGGCGCGGCCGGAATGCGCGCTCCTGCATCTGGTCCTGGAACTGCATCCCCCGGTCCACTCCTTGCCCGACGAAGTATTTGCGGAGCCGCCGCCCCCCGGCGACAGCCCGGCCTTCGTCTTTCGCGTGGCGAGGTCCAGTCGCCACTTCGGTCCCACTCTCGCCTGCTTTGACGGCGATTAATTCAATGCCCTCTGAACAATCCCGGTTGCCGGCGGATTTACCATTCATGGTGTGGACGCCCGAGCCGACCTACGAGAAGCCGGAGATCAGCGTCCGCGCGACCACCATCTATTACGAGATCGTCGCGCCGATCATGCTGCCCTTCATCGAGCGGCGGCTGCTCAACCTGTTCCGCTGCCGCGAGGGCAAATGCTTCTTCCAGCGCAACCGCGAGCATCCGCCGACCGGCCGCGAGTTCGACAAGCTGGTCCATCTGGAACCGGTGGCGCAGAAGAACGGGCGGACCGAGCAATATCTGTACGTCGAGACCGCCGAGGAGATCCTCGCCTGCGCAAGAGTCCAGACGGTGGAGTTCCACGGCTGGGGCAGCCGGGCGGGTGAAGTCGAAACTCCGGACCGGCTGGTCATCGACCTCGATCCCGACCCGGCGCTCGGCTTCGAAAAGGTGAAGGATGCCGCGTTCCAGGTGCACCGCTCGTTCGAAGCGGTGGGGCTGGAGAGCTTCGCGCTGCTGTCGGGCGGCAAGGGCATCCACATCGTCGTGCCGCTCGAGCCCTCGTCGCACTGGCAGGAGGTCGACGATTTCGCCAAGAGCTTCTGCACCGCGCTTGCCGAGGCGGCGCCGGAGAAGTTCACCGTGGCGCTACCGAAGCCGCAGCGGCGCGGTCGGATCTTCCTCGACTTCCTTCGCAACCACCGCACCGCCACCGCGGTCATGCCGTATTCCGCGCGGGCACGGCCGGGCATGCCGGTGGCGGCGCCGGTGACCTGGGAGGAGCTGAAGGAGATCGACCGCTCCGACGCATTCGGCATCGCCGACGTCGAGCAGCTCCTCAAGCGCGCCCGCTCACCCAAGCTGAAGAACTGGTGCGCGGTCCCTCAGCGCCTGCCTAGGCTGCGGTGACCGGCTCCGCCCATTCCTTCGCCTTCTCGACGGCGTTGAGCTCGCGGATCAGCGCGTCGACGCTGCGCGTCAGCTCCGGAAGGAAAGTGATGTCGTGCCGTGCGCCGCGATAGCTTTCCGCCATCAGGATCGCGTCGATCAGGATCGGCACGACCAGGCTCTCCGGATCGTCCACCTCCTCGAGCCCGCGCAGCTTGGCGAGCGCCTTGCGCCGGGCCGCGATCGGGTCCGCCAGCGCTTCAGTCCGTCCGATATGCCAACCCATTTGCCCGCCTCCCGCAATGGCAATCAGGATATGCCTTTGCTTCTTTGGTGGAAGATGCCCTCGGCGCACGAGCGGAGCGCTTCGCCGCTAACAACCGTGAATATGAAGTCATTTTGCGCATGCCGGCCGCGAGGCTAGAGCCGAGCCAAGACTTCGGAGGCCGGCCTTGCTGAAGCGCGTCGCGGCTGCGGCCGCACTGTTCATCTCGCTCAACTGCTGCGCCCGGCCGCAGCCCTCGACCGATACGGTCTTCGTCTCGAACGAGGCGGGCTACGTGACCCTGGTCGACGGCGCGACCGGCCGCATCGAAGGGAAGCTCGCGACCGGCGCGCGGCCGCGCGGAATGGCATTCTCGCCCGACGGCAAGATCTTCTACGTCGCCGCGAGCGACGCCAACCGGATCGAGGCGTGGGACGCGCACTCGCACGACCGGCTTGCCCTTTACGCGTCGGGCAGCGATCCCGAGCGCTTCGCACTCAGCCCCGACGGTTCGACGCTCTACATCGCGAGCGAGGACCATAGCGCGGTCACCTTCGTCGACATGAAGAGCGGCCGCATCGTGCGCGAAGTGAAGGTCGGTCCGGAGCCCGAAGGGATCGGCGTCAGCCCGGACGGAAAGCTGGTCGTCGCCACCTCCGAGGTCGCGAACCTCGCCCACTTCATCGACACTGCGACCGGTAGGCTGCTCGACAGCGTGCCCGTCGGCAGCCGCCCGCGCTTCGTGCTGTTCCTCGACGGCGGCCGGACGGTGTGGGTGTCGTCGGAGCAGCGCGGGACGATCAGCATCTTCGATGCCGCGACGCACCGCATCGTCCGAACCATCGACCTCACCAGGAGCTTCGACATCCCCGAGCCGGTCCAGGCGATCGAAATGCGCGCCACCCGCGACGAACGCCGCGTCTTCGTTGCAATGGGTCGGTCGAACCGGGTCGCGGAGATCGACCCCGCGAGCGGCGAGGTCGTCCGCTCCTTCCCGACGGGCGAGCGGACCTGGGGGATCGGCCTCTCGCCCGATGAAACGCGCCTCTATGCGGCGAGCGGCCTCTCGGGAACGCTGACGATCGTCGATATCGTCCACAACAAGGTGCTGAAGACAGTGACTCTGGGCGGGCGGCCCTGGGGCGCCGTGGCGGCGCGCAAATGAGGAAAGCGCCGGCCGTCCTGATCGCCGCGCTGCTGCTCGGCTCGTGCAACCTCGTGCCGGAGCGGACGCTGACCGCCTGCGCGGACCCGAACAACCTCCCCTTCTCCAACAAGGCCGGACAGGGATTCGAGAACAAGCTGGCCGAGATGATTGCTTCCGACCTGCATGCGAAGCTCGATTATGTGTGGTGGGCGCAGCGCCGCGGCTATGTCCGCAACACGCTCAACGAGCGCAAGTGCAACTTCTGGCCGGGGATCGGCAGCAATGTCGAGATGGTCGCAACCTCGCGGCCCTATTACCGCTCGACCTACATGTTCGTCAGCCGCGCCGACGAGAATCTGAAAGGCCTGACCCTCGACGATCCGCGGCTTCGCAAGCTGAAGATCGGGGTGGAGCTGGTCGGCGACGATGCGAGCAACACGCCGCCCGCGCACGCGCTCGCCAGCCGCGGCATCATCGACAACGTCCGCGGCTTCATGCTCTACGGCGATTATTCCAAGCCGAACCCGCCCGCCGAGATCGTCCGCGCCGTCGAGCGCGGCGACGTCGACGTCGCGCTCGTGTGGGGACCGCTCGCCGGCTATTTCGCCGCCAAGTCCCCCGTGCCGCTCCGGCTCGAGCCGGTGACCCCGTGGATGGCCGACATGCAGTGGCCGATGCAGTTCGACATTTCGGTCGGGGTGCAGAAGGACGACGAGAAGCTGCTCAAGGAAATCGACCAGATACTCGACCGGCGCTCGGGCGACATACGCAAGCTGCTGAGGGCCTATCACGTGCCGGTCGTCGATGCGACCGACGGCGGGCAATGAGGATCCGCATTGGAACTGCCGGCTGGAGCATCCCGCGCCAGGTCGCGCCGGAATTTCCGGCGGAGGGAAGCTCGCTCGAACGCTATGCAGCGCGCTTCGGCGTCGCGGAGATCAACAGCTCCTTCCACCGGCCGCATCGCCAGTCCACCTGGCAGCGCTGGCACGACAGCGTTCCCGAAAGCTTCCGCTTCTCCGTCAAGCTGCCGAAGGCGATCACGCACCAGGCGAAGCTTGTCGGTTGCAGCGACGCGCTTGCCCACTTCCTCGACCAAACGAGCCCGCTCGGCGAGAAGCTCGCCGTCTACCTGGTCCAGCTCCCGCCCAAGCTTGCCTTCGACGAAACAGTCGCGGCGGCATTCTTCGGCGAGCTCGCACAAGGGACGCCTGCGAACATCGCCTGCGAGCCCCGGCACCCAAGCTGGTTCACGGCCGAGGCCGACGATTTCCTCGAGCGGACCGACGTGGCGCGGGTGGCGGCGGACCCGGCGGTCTGCGAGGCGGCGGCACTGCCCGGCGGCTCGAGCAAGCTTCGATACTGGCGGCTGCACGGATCGCCTGCCATGTACCGCTCGAGCTACCAGGACCGGATCGGCCTCTATGCCGCCACGCTGCGGCAGTCCGCGCCGCCGGCGCAAGAGAGCTGGTGCATCTTCGACAATACGGCATCCTCGGCCGCCGCGGGCGACGCGCTGGCGCTGATGCGGGCGATCGAAGCGGGCTGAAAGCTGGCGGAGACGGAGAGATTCGAAAACGGCAACCTAAGAACCTGAAAAACAAAGCTTTTTTTAGTCGCGCTCTTCGTCATCCCTAACCGTAACCCTAACGGCCGACAGCGCACACTCTAGAGACAGTTTTTGGCAGAAAACCACCTCAAACCAAGCGCGCAGCCCGCTCATAGACAGTATCCTCGGCAGAAGCTTGGATGACGTTTCCGTTCTGCGAAAGCGCAGTGAGCCAGCTTCCAAAACCTTCCTTCTGAGACAGAACGGCGTTGCGCGCTGGGGCGTCTTCCAGCAGCCTAATGTCCCCGAACTTGGCCAACGTTGAAGCCACGGAAGGGAACCATGGCGTCACTGTCTCAAAGAGCGCGATGTGGTCACCGCGCGTAACTCTCGCGTCAATCTGCCACGCGGTTGTTGAGGCTCCCTGAAACTCAATGTCCCGGTCCACGGCGTGTTTACCGAAGTGGCGCTGAAGCCGGTGCATTAGGACTTGCTTCACGTCAGCCAATTGCCGCCTTTGGACGCGATTGGCGAACTTCTGCGCCACTTCCTGAGAGGCGCTTGCAATCGCCTTAATTGCACCTTGCAGTTGCCCCTCGGAAACAAACACCTGAAATGTGCCGTCCTTGCCCAACTCTACTCCCGTAGCCTCAGCGACGGGCTCGGCGTGGTGATGGAACTGCCGGCGGTCCGCTCCCATGATTTCGCATTCCCGAGCGCCCAATGAATAATCGCTCACACGGAAATAGGGGGGCAGCCGATCAATCCACACCACAACCGCGCCACCACTCGGATACATCAAGGGCGTCGTCACAAAAGAGCCGGAAACATCGTGGCGAACGGAAACAAGCTGCGCCGCCGCCTCCGCTACCAACGCTTCGAAAGCGCGTGTTTCGAGCAAGTCACCCATTGTAGTTCCCCAAGTCCAACGAATACACCCATTCCGGTGCCGATACTAGCTCTATGTTGTTGATTCCAAAGAGATTCCCAACCAAGGCGCAGCACGCATCAAACCCTTGAATTGGTTCGAGAATGGGTCTCGCTATAGGCAAGTTATCCCTGAGCATCGCTCCTGCTGCTTCACTCCAATTGTCTTCAAAGCTGTGAAAGTGCGAGCCCTCCTGATCCAGGAACCGCAATTCGGGCGGTCCACGCCCTTTGTTGTTGTGAGGTCGGAGTGTGTTCCACTCGATGCGGGCAAGAGGGCCAGTTCCGCCCGGTATTGAAATCCCATGATACTCTAATTGGAAGACCACCTCGCGATCTGGCAGTGACTCAAGCGCGACCGCTCGAAATAGGAGCCCCTCCTCAACAAGGCCGCCAATCTCAAGTGGAGACACAAACTCGATACGACGGCCTCGCTTTGTCCACTCGGCCGCAACGGCCAAGGACTTTTCTGCATCCACTAACTCGCGAAGAGTGTCCGCCATAACGCGCTGCATATCGGGCACGAGTGGGACTTGTCACGTAAGTCCCGGGGGGGTTCCCAACCAACACGCTACGAAGGTTCGAATCCTATACAGGGATTCTAACAACGGATGTCCGCTGACGGACAAGTATTTGACGGGATTCGAACTATCGTTGTGGCGGAGACGGAGGGATTCGAACCCTCGGTACGGGAAATCCCCGTACGGCGGTTTAGCAAACCGCTGGTTTCAGCCACTCACCCACGTCTCCGCTGAAGGGGGCGGCTATATAAGGCGCTGTGCGCCTGTTCAACCGGAAGGGCGCGGCTATTTCGGAATGACGTCGAGCCGCATGTCGAGGCTCATCGACCCGCCCGGAGCGAGGACGCGCATGCCAAGCTCCGGCCATTCGCTCTCCGGATGGTTGAGCGCGGCATTGGCGTGGGTGACCGGCTCGGCGACGAAGATGCTGCCGCCGGGCGGCGAATATAGCTGGAAGAATTTGGCCTCCGGCGACGACAGCCGGAGCTCGTAGGGCCAGGCGGGATCGGTCATCAGCGCCTCCCCGCCCCAGCCGCCGAAGCCATTGTCGAGGTCTTGGCCGCAGACCAGCCGGTTCCGCAGGTCGTAGCGGCCCTCCGCCGGCACCTTGTCGACGGGGAGCACGTCCTTGTCGATCGTCCATGCGCAGCGGACGCTGGTGTCCAGCCGAGTTTCGGGACCGCAGTCGAAATAGGGATGCTCGCCAAGGCCGCACGGCATCGGCTCGCCGCTCGTGTTGAGGCAGGTCAGGCGAATCGAAAGCCCGTCCGCGTCGAGCGAGAAGTGCTGGCGCGCCTCGTAGGACCACGGCCACTCGCCGGCCTCGTGGCTGTAGCCAAGAGTCGCGCTCGAGCCGCTGTGCTCCTCGACGGTCCACGGGTTCAGCCAGCCCTGCCCGTGCAGCGGGCTCGGGTCGCCGGGCATGTTCGGTTCGAGCCGGACGGTGCGGCCCCGGAAGCTGAAACAGCCGCCGCGAATCCGGTTCACATAGGGGACGAGCGGAAAGCAGCAGGCGTCGAGCACTTTTTCCAGGCGATTGTTGCATTTGCGCAATATTGCCTGCTCGCCGCCATCGCCGGTCCATGTAAACGCCGAGATAGCGCCGCCGATGGAAGGACTTAGCTCAAGCCTGAGGTTGCCCGCGGTGAGGCTGAGATCCGTCATTTCCTTGCCCTTCGATTTCACCATGATTCACAGGACCGCAACTTCCTTGGGGATAAAGCACGAAATCGGATTGCGTGCGGATTCGCGCGCCATGTATTGAACGCCCCGGGGGCCGGGGAGGGTCACTAGTGAAGAGACGCGTCAAGGATTTCGTCGATATCGCCGACCATGTGTCGCTCGACGAACTCATCGAGAAACTGGCTGAGGTGCGCGACAGCCTTCCCGATCCTGCGGAAGCCGAGCTGAGGCTGCGCGGGGACGAGGTGTTCGGCCATCGCATCACCATCTCCTACTTCCGCGAGCAGACGGACGAGGAAGCCGAGATCGAGAAGCGCTACGCCGAAGCGACCAAGGAAGCCAAGGAGCGCGAGCTCGAGCGGCTCCAGGCCGAGCTCGGCGTCGTCTGCTACGCCGCTCCGGGCAAGCGCGGCAAATTGCGGATCGTCGCGTAACCGGTTTCAGGCCGGCCGGAAGCTCAGCGCCAGGCCGTTCATGCAGTAGCGCAGGCCGGTCGGTTTCGGCCCGTCGTCGAACAGGTGGCCGAGGTGCCCGCCGCACCGGGCGCACAGAACCTCCGTCCGCTCCATCAGCAGGCTGTGGTCGGGCCGGGTCAGGACCGCTCCCGGCAGCGGCTTCCAGAAGCTCGGCCAGCCGGTGCCGCTTTCGAACTTGGTCGCCGAGCTGAACAAGGGCAGCCCGCACCCAGCGCAGGCGAAAATGCCCTTGCGGTGCTCGTTGAGAAGCGGGCTCGAGAAAGGCCGCTCGGTCGCCGCCTGCCGCAGGACGGCATAGCGTTTCGGGCCCAGCAGCTTGCGCCACTGGTCGGGCGAGCGGTTGACCGCGAAGTGCATCGGGGCCGCGGCCGAACTGCCGGTGCGGCCGAACAGCAGCAGGCCCGCGGCGCCGGCACCGGCGAGGCCGAGGAAGGCGCGGCGGTCGTTCATGCCTGGTTCTGCATCCGTAACATTATCGCGAGTCGCGTAGCCGACCAAAGCTGAACCGGGCAGAAACTCTCCATGCTCCTCATCCTCCTCGCCTATCTCGGCGGCATCCTGACCATCCTCAGCCCGTGCATCCTGCCGGTGCTGCCGTTCGTGTTCGCCCGCGCCGACCGGCCATTCGTGCGCAGCACGCTGCCGATGCTCGCCGGCATGGCGGCGACCTTCGCGATCGTTGCAACGCTGGCGGCGGTGGGCGGCGGATGGGCAGTGCGCGCGAATGCGGTCGGACGCTGGGCCGCGCTCCTGCTCCTCGCCCTGTTCGGCATCGCTTTGGTGTTCCCGCGGATCTCGGACCGGCTGACACGCCCCCTGGTCGCTTTGGGATCGCGGCTGACGGAGACGCAGGGGCAGCAGGACAGCATCTGGTCCTCGGTCGTGCTGGGAATAGCGACCGGCCTGCTGTGGGCGCCGTGCGCCGGGCCGATCCTCGGCATCATCTTCACTGCCGCGGCGCTTCAGGGCGCGAGCTTCAACACGACCCTTCTGCTTCTCGCCTATGCGCTCGGCGCGGCCACGTCGCTCGCCCTTGCGCTGCTCGTCGGCGGCAAGCTGTTCGCGCGGATGAAGAAGTCGCTCGGCGCCAGCGAGCGGATCCGCCAGCTGCTCGGCCTGCTCGTGCTCCTCGGCGTCGCCGCGATCGCCTTCGGCCTCGACACGCGCGTGCTCGCAAGGCTGTCGAGCGCGCAGACCGCGAGCATCGAATCAAGCCTCGCGCGCACGCTCGGCGCGACGGAGGCGATGGACGAGACTGCTGCGCGCACCAACGCGGCCGGCGAGCTCGTGCTGCCCGCGATCGGCGACCTCCCCAGCCTCGACGGCCTCGGTCCCTGGTTCAACAGCCCGCCGCTCACCAACCAGCAGCTCAAGGGCAAGGTCGTGCTGGTCGACTTCTGGACCTACAGCTGCATCAACTGCCTTCGTACCCTGCCCTACCTGAAGGCGTGGGACGCGAAGTACCGCAAGGACGGGCTGGTTATCATCGGCGTGCACGCGCCGGAGTTCGCGTTCGAGCGCGATCCCGCGAACGTCGCCAAAGCGATCCAGGAGCTCTGCGTGCGCTATCCCGTAGCGCTCGATAACCGCTACGTGCTGTGGAACGCGCTGCACAACCAGTATTGGCCCGCGCATTATTTCGTCGATGCCGAGGGACGGATCCGCTACTTCCACCATGGCGAAGGCGACTATGCGATGTCGGAGCGCGTCATCCGGCAGCTCCTCGCCGAGGCGGGGCACGCGCCCGAAGGCGCCATGGCCCGAACCTCCGCCACCGGCGCCGAAGCGGCGGCCGCATTCAACCAGATCGGCTCGCCCGAGACCTACATCGGCTATGCGCGCGCGGACCGTTTCGTTTCTCCCGGCGGCCTGCTGCACGATCGGGCGAAAGCCTATTCGGCGGCACCGCTGCAGCTCAACCAGTGGTCGCTCGAAGGCTCGTGGATCGACAGCCGCCAAAGCGCGCGCTCGCTCTCGCCGGGCGCGAGGATTTCCTTCCGCTTCCACGCGCGGGACCTGCACCTGGTGCTCGGGTCTGCGAACGGAAAGCCGGTGCGCCTCCGCGTCACGCTCGATGGCCAGGCGCCGGGCGCC
The DNA here is from genome assembly GCA_050261135.1 of Bacillota bacterium. Classification (GTDB taxonomy): domain Bacteria; phylum Pseudomonadota; class Alphaproteobacteria; order Sphingomonadales; family Sphingomonadaceae; genus Sphingomicrobium. Next base: position 20,252 of record JBLNCZ010000009.1, on the reverse strand, counting down.
GACGCGGGAGTGGACGCGAGGCCGGACGGCACTGGCGCCGTCACGGGCCAGCGCCTCTACCAGCTGATCCGGCAGAAGGGAGCGGTGCGCGACCGCACCTTCACCATCACCTTCCTCGATCCCGGCGTGGAGGCCTTCTCCTTCACCTTCGGCTGAGGCTCACGGGACTGGCGCCGCCTGCGGCTGGTCGGTCGGGCCGACGACCACCGGCCAGCCGTCGCGCCATTCGATGCGGTCGATCAGCATCACTCGGCGGGTATTGACCTCGTCCGACACCTTCTCGCGCGGACGGTTCACGTCGACGGCGTGATAGACGATCCAGTCGGTTCCGGCGGCGTCGGTGACGATCGAATTATGGCCCGGTGCGAGCCACTTCGCGCTGCGGTGAAGGATGACGCTGTTGGGCACGCCCCTGGCCTGCTCGAGCGTCTCGAACGGACCGGTCGCGCTTTTCGACCGCGCGACCATCACGTCGTAGTTCGCATTCTTCCCGCAGCAATTATCGCCCGAGTAGAAGAGGTAATAATAGCCGCCGTGGCGGATCACCCACGACCCTTCGACCAGCACCGGGAATTCCTTCCGGCCCGGCCTCGGCCACACGAGCGAAGTCGGCGCGCTCCCGGCCGCGAAGGACATGCGGTCGGGCGCCAGCTCCTGCACCTTCAACGGCTCGAAGCCCGATCCCCAGTAGAGCAGGTGCCTGCCCGTCGCCGGATCGTCGAACGCCATCGGGTCGATGTTCACGAACCCCTCGTCGCATTGCAGCGGGTGTCCCATGTCGACGAACGGCCCGGCCGGCGAGCTTGCGGTTGCGACGCCCAGGCACAGCCCGTGGCGTTCGTCCGCGCTGTCGGGCTTGTCCGAATAATACATGATGTAGCGGGCGCCATCGCGCTGCACGTGCGGCGCCCAGAAGTCCTGCGTCGTCGACGCCCAGCCGGGCTTCGCCGGCAGCGCATCGCCGAGATATTGCCAGTGCACCAGGTCCGGCGAGCGCGCGACCTGGATGTTGATCCACTTGCCGTCCCGCTCCGTCTGCGTTGCATAGCCGTAATAGAAGCCGTCGGGCGCCTTGATCACCGTCGGGTCCGGGAAATCCGCATCGATCACCGGATTGACGTAGGTCGCCGGCGCGCGGACGGCGGGCGTTGCGCAACCGGCGAGGGCGACGAACGCAGCGACCATCCATAATGCTCTACGCATCCGCCGCAGCATAAGTGCGCGATGGGCGTTGCGGAAGGGCGGCCGCGCGCTAGGGTTGCAGCAGCTCGAAGGAGGCGCAGGTGAAGGTTCGCGCAGTCATCCGCTTGGCCGCCGCGATCAGCGCGGCACTGATGTGCGCGGGGGCGGCGGCCGACCCGTCGTTCGTACCCGTGTTCAAGCAGGACTTTCCGGATGCGTTCGTCCTTCCGCACGGGTCCGAGTTCATCGCTTATTCGACCAACGCGGGACCGAACGTTCCCGTCGCCATTTCGCGCGACCTTACGCACTGGACCTTCGCTGCCGATCCGGCGCGGCCCGGCAAACAGCTCGACGCCATGCCGAAGCTCGGGAGCTGGGCGAAGGAAGGCTATACCTGGGCACCCGAAGTGCTGCAGCTCGGCGACAGGTACCTGCTCTATTACACCGCCAGCGACAGCCGGAAGAATGCGCAATGCATCGGCGTCGCTGTCGCATCCGATCCGCTCGGGCCGTTCGTCGACGACAATGCCGAGCCGATCGTCTGCCAAACCGATCTCGGCGGCAGCATCGATGCCGACGCCTTTCGCGACGCCGACGGGAAGCTCTATCTCTACTTCAAGAACGACGGGAACCGCGTGCACGCGCGCACCTCGATCTGGGGCCAGCAGCTTGCGCCCGACGGGCTGTCGGTCGTCGGGCAGCCGGTCGAGCTTCTGAAGGACAACCAGGGCTGGGAAGAGCGCGTGGTGGAAGCCCCCACCATGGTCCGCTCGCCGCTCGGCTATGAGCTGTTCTTTTCCGGCGGCTTCTTCGGCTGGAACCCGGAAGAGGGCGGGCTGTCGCCTTACGCGATGGGCTATGCCAGCTGCACCGGGCCGCTCGGCCCCTGCACCGCGTCGCGCGACAACCCGATCCTGCACAGCTTCAACGACCGCGAGGCGGGGTGCCTCAGCGGACCGGGCCATCAGAGCATCTTCAACGTCGGCGCGCGTACCTTCATCAGCTTCCACGCGTGGCAGGCGAGCAGCGGCTGCCGCAAGCAGGACGACAGCCGCTACCTCTACATCGCGCCGCTGTTCTGGAAGGACGGCAAGCCGCAGATCGGTCCCAGCCTGCGGCCGCAGGAGGCGGAGCGCGGATGATCCTGCTCGCCGCATTGGCGATCGCCGGAGCGGCGCCCGCCGGTGACGACCTGTTCCGCTACCGCGCGGACGAGCAGACGCACTGGGCGAGCCCCGAGAACCGTACCGCGCGAAAGGGCGGCGGCGGAATCGAGAACCAGGGCGCGAAGGGCCATGCGTGGGACAATATCCTCCCCGGCGCGACCTACACGCTTGCGAATGTCAGCGGCGCCGGGACCATCGACCGCATCTGGATGACGATCGATGATCGCTCGCCCGAGATGCTCCGCGCGCTCAAGCTCGACATCTACTGGGACGGCGCTGCGACGCCTGCGGTGTCGGTGCCGCTCGGCGATTTCTTCCTTCACGGCGCCGGCGAGATGGTGCCGATGGAAACGGCGCTGTTCGCGAGTCCGGAGGGACGCTCGTTCGTCTCCTACGTCCCGATGCCGTTCCGCAAGTCGGCGCGCGTCGAGCTCACCAACGAGAGCGGCAAGAAGGTCAACATCTTCTACGACATCGACTATCACACAGTCGCGTCGCAGCCGGCGGACGCGCTCTACTTCCACGCGTGGTGGCACCGCGAGCGGGCGACGGCGCTCGGCCATGATTTCGAGATCCTGCCGCACGTCAGCGGCCACGGGCGGTTCCTCGGCGCGAGCATCTCGGTGCTCACCAATCCCGCCTACGAGCAGAGCTGGTGGGGAGAGGGAGAGGTCAAGGTCCGCCTCGACGGCGATGGCGATCATGCGTCGCTCGTCGGCACCGGCACCGAGGACTATATCGGATCGGCATGGGGCCAGGGCCCCTATGTGAACCGCTTCCAGGGCTCGCCGGTCGCGACCTGGGACAGCGGCGGCCGCTGGAGCTTCTACCGCTTCCACATCCCGGACCCGATCTGGTTCCACAAGAACATCAAAGTGTCGATCGGGCAGATCGGCGGCGCACCGCGGCACGACGTGCTGCGCTTCCTCAAGAGCGGGGCCAGGCTGATCCCGATCACCGTCGACACGGGAGACCGCAAGGGCGGCTTCTATCAGCTGCTGTCGAGCGGGACACCGGTGACCGATCCCTCGCTGCCCGACGCGTGGACCAACTTCTATCGCAGCGACGACGTGGCCGCGGTCGCTTATTTCTACCTCGACCGTCCCGACCGGCTGCTGCCCTCGATCGCTCCCGTCGGCGAGCGCACCGCTGCGCTTCGCCCGCCGCCCGAGAAGAAATGAAAAGGGGCGGCCGAAGCCGCCCCTGATTTTTCCTTGTTGTGTAGCCTAGCCGCGTTCGCCGCGCTCCGTCGGCGCGGGTGGCGGCGGCGGAGGCGGCGGAGCCGGCTGCTCGACCACCGGCGGCGGCGGCGGCGGCGGCACATAGGCCGGCGGCGGAACCGCGGCGACGGCCTTGCGACCCCCGAAGTTGAAGCGGACGCCGCCCGACAGGATCCGCTCCTCGAACCGGACCACCATCGGGAAGACCTCCGTGCTGGCCGGGTTGCCGTTCGCATAGTTCACGCGGACGATGTCGGACTTGAACGGATTGCCGAGGATGTTGGTCCAGTCGGCGAACAAGGTGAAATTGTCGGTCAGCGTGTAGCTCGCCGAAAGGTCGAGCCGCGGCGAAGCATGAGCGCGTCCCTGCAGCGTGTAGAAGCCGTCGCGCTCCGACAGCGGACCTTCCGGATAGACGCTGCGGCGGTTGTAGGAGAGCCTGACCGACAGCGGTCCGCGCTCGTACATTCCGGTGAGGTTCCACGTCCACCGCGACACGTCCGGGATCGGCAGCATGCGCGTCGTCGCATTGGCGCCGCCGACGGGCGCTGCGCAGGTCGTCGCGCTGGGCGCGCAGAACAAGGTCGTGAGCGCCTTGGCGCTAATGTAGCTGACGTTCGCGTCGATGCCGAAGGACCGCGCCCAGCTGGGGACGAAGCCCCAGTCGAAGAAGGTGCGGACCTGCGCCTCGAAGCCCTGGAGCCGCGCGCTTTGCGTGTTGACGGGGCCGGTGATCAGCAGCGGGAGGCCGGTTTCCGGATCGGGATTCGGGAACTGGAAGGTCCGCGTGATGATGAACCCCTTCATGTCGCGGCGGAACGCCCCGACCGACGCATAGCCCGTGTTCGAGAAATAATATTCGAGGCTCGCGTCATAATTGTTCGAGCGCAGCGGCTCGAGGAAGGGATTGCCGCCCGATCCGGTGCGCACGCAATCGGACTGGCCGGGCGTGCAGATCGGCGCCTGGTCGAGGTGCAGCGACGGGTTCAGCTGCTGGAAGGTCGGCCGGGTGATCGTCTTCGTTGCCGCGAAGCGCAGCACCCACGGGCGGCCGAAGTGGACGTTGACGTTCAGGTTCGGCAGCCAGTTGGTGTACCTGTTGCGGAAGTTGACCGGCTGGGTTGCGCCGCCCGGCAGGAATTCCGTGCCGCCGATCGCATCCTTGGTCTGGACGACGCGCACGCCGAGGATGCCGTCGGCATAGGTATCGCCCTGGCCGACGCGGAAGTTCACCTGGCCGTAGCCGGCAAGCGTCTTCTCGTTGATGTCGAAGGTGCGGCCCGGATCGACGGGCGGACCGTCGAGCGATCCGTAGCCGAGCAGGTCGATGTTGAACTGGCGGAAGCCGCGAAGGTCGTTCCACACCGAATCGTAGGTCGGGCTGAGCCAGGTCAGCGGGAACGGCTTCAGATTGTCGCCGCGGAACGCCGGATTGTGCAGGATGTAATCGAGCGGGACCTGGCTGATCGGGATTGCTTTGCCCGCCGCTGCCGCGTTCCAGTAGAACGAGCCTGCGACGTCGGACGCGTTGCGGTCGACGTAACGCACGCCCCACTGGATCTTCGGAATGAAGGCGATGCGCGGGTCGTAGTCGAAGTCGAGCCGCGCCTGCCAATCCTTGCCCTTCGGATCGGCATAATCCTCGAAGAAGCCGCGATACTGGTAATTGGCGGGGTCGGTGAAATCGAGACCTTCGACCTGGAAAGTCGGGCCGTTGCCGCCGGGCAGGCCGGTGAACCAGTGCACCGTGTACTGGTTGGTCGCGATCTGCTCGTCGACGCTCTCGGTGCGCAGCTGGAAGTGGCTCTTGGTGCGCGCGAGGTCGGCGCTGATCTTCAGCGGTCCGGCGTCGTAGGAGCCGCCGGCTGCGAACTGGTAGGTGTTCGTCTCGCGGTGGGTTGCGCCCTGGAAGCCCCAGGCGGTGCCTGGGCAGCCGGGGTTCTGCACGGTGCCGCTGACGATCTCGTTCGTGCCAGGACGATATTTGAGGTCCGAATAGATGGCCTGGCCGCAGTTCCACAGCGGCTGCGCGAACATGCGGTCGGTGACGCGCTCGCGATAACCCTGCCACAGGCCTTCGGCGTACAGCTCGAGGTCGCCGTTGCGATATTGCAGCGCGCCGTTGATCGACGGCCGCCAGCGGTCGCCCTCATTGTAGTGAATCTCGGGCCAGTCCGGCGAACGGCCGCCGGCGAGGTCGGCGATGAAGAAGCCGTGGCGGCGGACCGAGTCCTGATAGTGAAGACGCGTGTAGGAGAAGTTGATCAGGGCGCCGAACTCGCCGTTGCCGGCCTGCCAGCGGTCGCTGAGCAGCAGGTTGCCGTTGAGCGAGGTGTCGCGCGACTGGTTGGGGTGCAGCGCCCACAGCGAACCGGAGACTTCGAGCCCCTGGAAGTCGAACGGCCGGCGCGACCGCACGTTCATCAGCCCGGCGATGCCCGGCTCGACAAGGTTCGACGTCGAAGTCTTGAACGCCTCCACGGCGGCGATCGCGCCCGCCGGGAAGTCCTGCAGCGCGACGGAGCGCGTCTCGGCCGTGAAGATTTCGCGGCCGTTGTAGGTGGTCGTGTAATAGGTGTTGTCGAGGCCGCGCAGGAGCACGCGATTGGCTTCGCCGCCGGCGCGTTCGACCTGCACGCCGGGGATGCGCGCCGCGGTATCCGAGACGGTGATGTCGGGCAGCTTGCCGATGTCTTCGGCGACGACTGCGTCGACGATCTGGTCGCTGTTGCGCTTGATGTTGCGCGCGGACTGGAGGCTCCGGCGAAGGCCGGTGACGACGATGGTGTTGTCGTCGGAGCTGGCGCTTGCCGCGGCGCCGGGCGCGTCCGCATTCTGCGCCGGCTCGGCAGGATTTTGCTGCGCCGTTGCGGCAGGGTTGGGCGGGACCGGCGGCTGATCCTGAGCGGCTGCGGGCGCCGCAATTGCAAACATCGCGCCGAGCGCGGTCGTAGACCAAAGGTAACCGGTTACACGTCGCATGATGAGCCCCCCCGAGCGACAGAGGTTAGAGATCAGCTTTGTATGACGCGTGTCCGCGACATGACAAGCTGCAATCCGGCAACACTAATTCACATCAATCAGTCCGCCTGCGCGAGCAAAGTGTCGACGCGCCGCTCCGCTTCGGAAAGCGCGTGCGCGATCGTTTTCTGGCCGGTGAACGCCGCCGCCGCTTCCTCGCCGACGATGCCCTCGATCGCGTTCTGCCGGAGCACGTAGCCGGGCAGCGGGCGCCCCATCGAGGCGAGCGGCGCAATGTCCGCGCGGTGCGGAAGCGCCTTGAAGCGAGGGTCGTCGAGAACCGACTTGATCGCCGGGATATGCCCCGTGCGCGCCCAGTCGTAATCATGCGCGGCCATGAACCGGAAGAAGCGCGCGATCGCGTCGCGCTGCTGCGGCGTCCGCTTGCGCGCGGGGACGACCCACGCATGGCCGCTCACATATTCGACCCGCTCTCCCCACAGCCGCGGGTAAGGGAAGACGGCATAGCTCTTGTACAGCGGGCGCCCGGGAGTCTCCGCCTCCTGCTCGAACGAGCCGATCATCCACGTGCCGGTCGGATAGATGCCGCCCTCGCCATTGATGAACGCGGCGATCGCCGCGGGCGTGTCCATGTTCTGCGTCCCCAGCCGCTCCGCGTTGATGCGCCGGAAGAAGGTCGCGACCTTGATTCCGATCGGCGTGTTCAGCCGGATGTGCTTGGGATCGGGGAACAGCACCGCGCCCTGCGCCATCATGTAGGTGTAGAGATTGCGCGCCGCGAACGCGGGATCGCCGACATTGCTCTGGATGAGGTAGGGCTTGCCCGTGCGCTGCTCGAACTGCTTCGCCTGCGCGATCAATTCCTCGGCGCTGTTCGGAAGCACCGGCTTCCCGCCGCGCATCAGCCCCGCTTTCGCGAACAGCGCAGTGTTGACGTGGAACAGCCCGCCGTGGGTATCGATCGGAAGGCCGTAGATGTGGTTGCCGATGGTCACGCCCCGCCGCGCGGCATCGGTGAAGGCGTCGGGCGAAATACCCGCCTTCCGCAGATACGAATCGACCGGCTCGAGCAGCCCTTCCGACTGATAGTCGCTGATCACGCCTTCGTGCATGGTGACGAGGTCGGGCGGATCGCGCGCCGCCATTTGCGCCGTCAGCTGCGGATATCCCGGCCAGGCGACGACGTTCACGTCGATGTGCACGTCGGGGTTCTCGGCGTTGAAGCGGTCGACGATCGTGGTGATGATCCCGCACTCGCCTTCGGCCTTCGAAATGTCGATGCTGTTGCCATATTCGGCGCCGCATTCGCCGAAGAACCGCTGCAGGTAGATGTGCGTCTTGTGGTCGCCCCGCGCGCAGCTTCCGAGCGCGAGCAGCGCAAGCAGTGCCGCGCCGATGCGCATGATCATACGCGCGTGCCCGCCATCGCGCGGACGATCTGCTTCTGGAAGACGATGTAGACGATGAAGATCGGGATCGACGCGAATACCGCCTGCGCCATCAGATAGCCGAGCCCGCTGGTCTGCGCGTAATTCATCTGCGCCGCGGCGAGGCCGACGGTCAGCGTGTACATGTTGCTTCGCGTCGCGCTGATCAGCGGCCACCAATAATCGTTCCAGCTGCCGAGGAAGGTGAAGACGGCGAGCGTCGATTGCGCCGGGATCGTCAGCGGCAGGATGACCTTCCAGAAGATCGTCCAGCGCGACGCCCCGTCGAGCATCGCCGCTTCGTCGAGCTCGACCGGAATTCCGCGCATGTAGGTCGTCATGAAGAAGACGCCGAACGGCGCGACCAGCCCCGGCAGGATCAGGCCCGGATAGCTGTTGTGCAGGTGCAGCCAGGCGAACAGTTGGTGCTGCGGAAGGATGATCGCCTGGCTCGGGACTGCGAGGCCGAGGATGACGAACACGAACAGCGTCCGCCGGAACGGAAAGTCGAGCCGCGAGAAACCGTAACCGGCGAGGCTCGCGAGGATCAGAACCCCCGCCGTGGTCCCCAGCGACACGATGATGCTGTTGAGCAGCCACCGCATGGTCAGGCTGTTGCCGACGATCGCGCCGTAATTCTCGAGCGTGTAGGGGCCGTGGAGCGCCGCTTCGCTATGCCCGACCAGCGCGGCATTGCTCTTGAGCGAGAGGAGCAGGGTCCAGGCGAGCGGCGAAACCATGATCGCCGCAGCGACGATCAGCAGCGCCCAGCGAATGGGTCCGAGGCGCGTCCGCTCCATCTACTCGCCCGCCTGCGCGGTCGCCCGCCCCGTCGCCCAATATTGGGTGATGGTCACGGCAAGGATGATCAGGAACAGCACTTCCGCCGCGGCGCTCGCATAGCCGAGCTCCCACTGGCCGAATGCCGTTTCGAACAGGAACAGCACGGCGGTGCGCGACGCGCCGCTCGGGCCGCCCGCGGTCAGCAGTTGCGACTGGCCGAACATCTGCAGCTGCGCGGCGGTCTGCAGCATGATGACGAGCACAATCGTTCGGCGAAGCGCGGGAACGGTGATCCGCGTCAGCGTCGTCCACCAGCTCGCATTGTCGAGCGCGGCCGCCTCGTACATGTCGCTCGGGATCTGCTGCAGCCCGGCGAGGAACAGCAGCATCGGGAATCCGAGCGACCACCAGATGGTGGTCAGTGCAAGCGCCGGAAGCACGAGATGGGCATCGCTGAGGAAGGGCAAGGGCTTCCATCCGAGCTCGGTCCACAAGTAACCGAGCAGGCCCGCGTCCGGCGCCAGGACGAAGCGCCAGATGAGGGTCACGATCGTGACCGACAGCACCGCCGAGGAGAAGAAGACACCGCGCAGGATCGCTGCACTTTTGGTCGCGCTGTTGAGCGCGAGCGCGAGCGCAAGCGCGAGGACGGTCAGTACGGGAACGATCATCAAGGTGACCTCGAAGGTGTTCACCATCGAGGTCCTGAAGATCGGGTCCTGCACCAGCCGCGCGTAATTGGCGGCGCCGACGAAATGGCCGACGCCGAACAGGTCCACCTGGTTGAGGCTGAGCCAAAGGCCGCGCAGAAGCGGGAACACCAGGATCAGGCAATAGAGCAGCACGAACGGCGCGACGAAGATCAGCCCCCGCCAGTCGCGCGCGCTGGTCATGCGTCCGCCGCGTGATAGCCGGCGCCGCTGGCGTCGAAGATGTGCGCCGCGGCGCCGTCGATCTTCAGCGGCACCTCGTCGCCGATCTTGACCCGGCTGTCGCCCTCGTCCTCCGCGGTGATCGGCTGCCCGTCGGAAAGCCGCGCGTAGATCAACGTCCGCTCGCCGAGCCTCTCGACAAGTTCGACCTTGCCTTTGGTGTCGCCCTTTGCAGCGACGCGCGCGGCCTCCGGACGAATGCCGATGCGCAGCTCGCCGTCCTTCGGAACCTTCGAACGCAGCACGCGCGTCTTCACCACCGTCCCGTCGCCGAGCTGGACCGACGCATATTTGCCGTCGCTCTTCGCAAGCGTGACGTTGGCGAGAGTCATTGCGGGGGATCCGACGAACTGCGCCACGAACGTGTTTGCGGGCCGGCTGTAGATTTCCATCGGCGGCCCGACCTGCTGGATCCGGCGGTCGTTCATGACGATGATTCGGTCCGCCAGGGTCATCGCCTCTGCCTGGTCGTGCGTGACCATGATCACCGCGGCATCGACGCGCTGCTTCAGTTGCGCGAGCTCGACCCGCGTGCGCAGCCGCAGCGCGGCATCGAGGTTGGACAAAGGCTCGTCGAGCAGGAACAGCTTCGGCTCCTTGACCAGGGCGCGGCCGATCGCGACGCGCTGGCGCTGGCCGCCCGACATCTGCGCCGGCTTCCGCTCGAGCAGCGGCTCGATTTCCAGCACGCGCGCAGCATCGGCGATGCGGCGGTCGATTTCGTCCTGGGCGATGCGCGCGTTCTTGAGGCCGAAGGCCATGTTCTCGCGCACGCTCATGTGCGGGTAGAGCGCATAATGCTGGAACACCATCGCGACGCCGCGCTTGCCTGGCGGAAGCTGGTCGATGCGCCGGCCCTCGAGCCAGACCTCCCCCGCGTCGGCGCTTTCGAGGCCGGCGATGATCCGCAGGAGCGTCGACTTGCCCGAACCGGACGGGCCGAGGAAGGCGATGAACTCGCGCGATTCGAGCGTCAGCGAAACGTCGTCGAGCACCGGCGTCGAGCCAAAGGATTTACGCACGTCCTTCAGTTCGAGGCTCGCCACCAACTCTCCCCCTTCAACGCCGCGTCACTTTAGACGAGCAAGCGCGTCGGGCAACTAGATGACCATGCGGATGTTCGCGCCGCCTTCCTGCGCCGTCAGCGCGCAGATCGACCCGCCGTGCGCGAGCGCGACCTGCTTCGAGAAGCTGAGGCCGACCCCGCTTCCGCCCTTGTGGGTGGTGTAGAAGGGCAGGAAGATGTCCTCGCGGCGGTCCTCGGGAATTCCGGCGCCGTTATCGCGGACCTCGATGCGGCTCTTGCGCGTTCCCGCCGGCAGGCGTGCCGCGGCGGACAGCTCGGGGCCGAGCGCCTCGAGATCGGAAACCCGGTTGAGCGGCAGTCGTGCGAAGAGCTGGCGCGCGGCCTTGTTCAGCACCTCGACGCGCCCGTCCTCGCCGACGGCAAGAAGCGCGCTCGGCGCATCGTCGACGATTCCCGAAAGATAGCGCACCTCCGCGCTCTCGTCGGCATGGCGCGCCTGCAGCGTCTTCAGCGCATGATCGAGCGTCTGGCCGAGAACGTCGAAGCCGCCGCCGCTGGGGTCCGAAAAGCGCTGCGAATAATCCTCGAACCGGACGGACTCGATGAAGCGCGACACGAGGAAATTGGTGCGGCGGATGAAGTTCCACAGGCTCGCGAACGCGGCGAGCGCGATGAGGAAAGCGACGATCAGGCCGGCCCGGACGCCCGGCGTCGAAAGCGCCTTGGCGACGAGCAGGACGGCGCCGACGAAAAGGATCGTGCGCCAGGCGAGTCCGAACTCGAACTTGCGCCTAAAGTCCATGCTTCTCCATGCGCCGGTAGAGCGCGCCGCGGCTGAGCCCGAGCTCGGCCGCCGCAAGCGAGATGTTGAAATGGTGCATTCTCAGGGCGCGCTCGATCATCTGCTTTTCGAGCTGGTCGAGGTTGAGCGTTTCACTCGCGCTCGCCACCGCGGGAGCGCCTTGCGCGCGCTGGGGCAGCGAGAAGTCTTCGGTGCGGTAGCGCTCGCCCTCGGCCATGATGACGGCGCGCTCGGCGGCGTGGCGGAGAGCGCGGACGTTGCCGGGCCAGTCATGCTCGATCAGCGCCTGAAGCACCGACGGCGGGACCTGCCGGTCGGCCTTGTCATACTTGCGCTCGTAGAGCTTGAGATAATGGTCGAGCAGCACGGGGATGTCGTCGCGCCGCTGGCGCAGCGGCGGAAGCTCGATCTCAATCGTGTTGAGGCGGAACAGCAGGTCCGGCCGGAAGCGCTTCTCGTCGGCGAGCTGGTCGGGCGAAGCATTGGTCGCGGCAATGACCCGCACGTCGATGGCAATCGGCTTGTTCGACCCGACGGGGACCACTTCCCGCTGCTCCAGCGCGGTCAGCAGCTTGGGCTGCAGGTGGAGCGGCAGGTTTCCGATCTCGTCCAGGAAGAGCGTGCTCTTGTCCGCGGCCTTGAGGCGGCCGATGCGCTCGCCGGCGGCGCCGGTGAACGCGCCCTTGGCATGGCCGAACAGCTCGGATTCGAACAGGGTTTCGCTGGTTGCGCCGAGGTCGATCGACACCATCGGCTTGTCGGCGCGCCGTGACAGGCGGTGAATCTCGCGCGCCACGATCTCCTTGCCGGTCCCGTTCTCGCCGAGGATGAGCACGTTGGCGTCGGTCGGCGCCGCGCGCTCGACGAGCATGCGGACCCGCTGCATCGCAGGCGACTTGCCGAGGAGCGGGGTTTCCGGCGACTGCGCGAGCTCGGACGTGCGGCCGCGTTCCATGCGCGCGTCGACCCGGCTCCGACGCAGCGCCGCCGCGCTCCTCACCGTCGCTTCCAGCCGCTCGTTGCTCCACGGCTTGGCGACGAAGTCGCTCGCGCCGGCCTTGATCGCCTCCACGGCGATGGAGACGCCGCCATGCGCGGTGATGATGACCACCGCGGCGTCAGGGTCGATCTGCATGATCCTGCCGAGATACTCGAGACCCTCGCGGCCGTCGGTCTTCGCGCGCTCGAAATTGAGGTCGAGGAGGATGACGTCCGGACTCTCGCTCTTGAGCAGCGGCAACAGCTGGGCGGGCGAGTCCAGCGTCTCCACCCGCTCGAACATGTCGCGGAGCGCCAGCCGCGCCGCGAGCGCGATATCGGGGTCGTCGTCGACCACCACCGCGAGGTTGAACGTGTCGGCCACGCTACTTCTGTAGCGCGACTGTCCGGAAGCGAACAGGGACAAAATACTCATGGGATTTGGCACGGGCCTTGCAGCGCAAGGGACCATGAAGCTTCGTTTGAGATTGCCTGTTTCAGTGCAGCTTGGGGGGACGGCGCCGCTCGCCTCGTCCATTTCCGGACATGGACTGTTCGGAGGCGGACAGTGAGCCTGGTCGAACTGCGCCAGTCAGGCCGCTCCGAGGCGGTGAGCGGCGGGGCGATGGACAAGGTGGTCGTGCGCAAGCGCATAGACCGCCGTGTCCTCGTCGCTGGCGGCGCTGCCGCAGTCATTCTGCTGGTCCTTTTGTTCTGGCTGTTCGCGCCTCGCTCCGATTCGATGACCGTCGCTCGTGACCGGCTGACGATCTCGGAGGCGCAGTCGGGCACGTTCGAGGACTTCCTGCCGCTGCGGGCGCGGGTCACTCCGCTGCTGACCGTCTATTTGGACGCGGTCGAGGGCGGGCAGGTGGAGAAGAAGCTGGTCGACGACGGCGCGCAGGTCGTCCAGGGCCAGCTGCTCGCCGTGCTGTCCAACGCCGAGCTCCAGCTTTCGACGCTCGAGAAGCAGGCCGAGGTCGAGCAGCAGCTCAACAACATGCGCAGCCAGGAGCTGGCGCTCGTCAACACGCGCAACTCGAACCTGCGCGACCTCAACCAGGCGGAGACGGACCTCGCCAAGGCGCGCCGCCAGTACGAGCTCTACAAGCCGCTCGCCGAGAAGGGCTTCGTGTCGCAGAAGATCTTCAACGATGCCCGGGACGACTTCGAATATCAGACGAGCCGGCTTCAGATCCTGAAGCGGAGCATCGCGCAGAACGAAGCGCTGCAGACGAGCCAGCTCAGCCAGCTTCGCGCCGCCGCTTCCTCGCTCAACAGCAGCATGGGCGTGGCGCGCAGCAGCCTCAACCAGCTCAACATCCGGGCGCCGGTGACCGGCCAGCTCAGCGGCTTTGACATCCAGCTCGGCCAGTCGCTCCAGCAGGGCGAGCGGATCGGGCAGATCGACAGCGCCGGGGGCGACAAGCTCCAGGCCGACGTCGACGAATATTATCTCGGCCGGGTCGCGATCGGGCAGACGGCGACCGCCGACATCGACGGCAAGACCTACCGGCTCAAGGTCGCGAAGGTGTACCCGCAGGTCCGCAACGGCGAGTTCCAGATCGACCTTCTGTTCATCGGCCCCGAGCCGCCGTCGATGCAGCGCGGCCAGACCATCCAGGCCAAGCTGACGCTCGGCGATGCGTCCAAGGCGCTGCTGATCCCCAACGGCGCCTTCTTCAACGACACCGGCGGCAATTGGGTGTTCGTGGTGGACGGCGGCGGCAACAGTGCAACCAAGCGCCCCGTCCAGCTCGGCCGGAAGAACAGCGACTTCATCGAGGTGCTCGGCGGACTGAAGCCCGGCGATCGAGTGATCACCTCCTCGTACAGCGGGCTCACCGACAAAGACCATCTGACCTTCAGCTCCGGCGACTGAGAAAGGAACCCGACAGTGCTCACGATGACCAACCTGACGAAGACCTATCGCACCGACACCGTCGAGACGACGGCGCTCGACGACGTCGACCTCGACATCGCCGACGGCGAGTTCGTCGCCATCATGGGCCCTTCGGGCTGCGGCAAGTCGACGCTGCTCAACGTCATGGGCATGCTCGATAGCCCGACCAGCGGCTCCTACGTCTTCAACGGCCAGGAGGTCGCGGGTCTCAGCGAGACGCAGCTGGCCGAGACGCGCAAGAGCAACATCGGCTTCATCTTCCAGAGCTTCAACCTGGTCGACGAGCTGACGGTGCGGGAGAATGTCGAGCTCGCCCTCCTCTACCACAACTTCCCCGCCTCCGAGCGCAGGGCGCGCGTCGATCGCGTGCTCGACAAGGTGGGCATCGCACATCGCGCCAAGCATCGCCCGACGCAGCTGTCAGGCGGCCAGCAGCAGCGCGTCGCGGTCGCCCGCGCGCTGGTCGGCGAACCCAAGCTCATCCTCGCCGACGAGCCCACCGGCAACCTCGACACCGCGCACGGCGAGGAAGTCATGCGCATGCTTCGCCAGCTCAACCAGGAAGGCTCAACCATCGTCATGGTGACGCACTCTCCGGCGCATGCCGACTTCGCGAGCCGCGTCGTTAACATGCTCGACGGCCGCATCCTGCAGGAGCGCCGGCGCGCCGCCTGACGAAACGGAGACGTCCACCTCTTTTGCAAAGGACAGTGACCATGTGGCGGAACTACTGGACCGTTGCCGTTCGGGCCCTTGCGAAGAACCGGACCTATTCCATCATCAACATCGCCGGCCTCGCCATCGGCATGGCCGCGTGCATCATGATCCTGCTCTACATCAATTACGAGCAGAGCT
Organism: Bacillota bacterium; assembly: GCA_050261135.1. GTDB lineage: Bacteria > Pseudomonadota > Alphaproteobacteria > Sphingomonadales > Sphingomonadaceae > Sphingomicrobium. The sequence goes on along the minus strand of JBLNCZ010000009.1, from coordinate 4,995 downwards.
ACGACAACTGGATCCCGGACGTCGACAATACGTACGAGCTGCAGGCCTGGTACCCGCATCCGAAGGACGGGCAGACGACCCTCATGCAGATGTCCGCCTATGTGTCCAAGACTGCGGCGATGAAGGATTTCCCGCAGATCGAGCATGCGGTTTACGTCCAGGACAATGAGCCCGTCTTCCTCAAGGACGGCCAGGCGCAGTCGACGAAGAACTGGTACTTCGCCGACGACGACTTCCTGAAGGTCGTCAACCTGCCGCTGATCGCCGGCGGCACGCTGAACGCGCCGGAGACCGCGGTCATCACCCGCTCCGAAGCGCTCAAGCGGTTCGGCACCGACCAGGTGGTCGGCAGGACCATGACGATCATCACGCGGGGCGTGCACCACGACCTCAAGATCACCGGCCTGCTGAAGGACCTGCCGAAGAATTCGAGCCTGAAGATGGACGCGATCATCCGGCTCGACTTCAACCAGTTCTACGCCGACGCGCCGGACTTCCTGACGGGCTGCTGGGGCTGCCAGTCGGGCTATGTCTTCGTGAAGATGCGGCCCGGCACGGACATCCGCCAGATCGAGGCGCAGATGCCCGCGTGGGAAAAGCGCAACATCCCCGACCAGATGAACGGCGACATCAAATATAATGCCGGCGAAGACGAGGACTGGCATTTCGTCAACCTGAAGGACATCCACCTCGGCAAGGCGCAGGAATCGTCGATGACTCCGGGCAACGACCGGCGGACGATCGCGACCTTCGCCATCATCGCCATGCTCATCCTGGGGATGGCGGTCGTGAACTTCACCAACCTCGCCACGGCGCGCGCGAGCCAGCGCGCGAGGGAAGTCGCGCTGCGCAAGGTGCTGGGCGCCACGCGCAAGCAGCTGATCGTCCAGTTCGTCGCAGAATCCATCCTCATCTCCGCGCTTGCGATGCTGCTTGCGCTCGCCCTCGTCGAGCTGCTCGTGCGGCCCTTCGCGGCCTTTCTCGACGCGGACATCAGCCTTGCCTATCTGGGCAAGGGCGGAGTGCTTCTGCCGGCCATCGCGCTCGCGCTGCTCGTCGGCATCCTCAGCGGCCTTTACCCCGCCTTCTTCCTGTCCCGGTTCCAGCCCGCGCAGGTGCTCAAGGCGAACCGCTCGGCAGCCGAAACGCCGGGATCGGGGCGCATCCGTTCCGTCCTCGTCGTCTTCCAGTTCGCCGTTTCGATCGGCCTCATCATCTGCACGGCCGTAATCTACGGGCAGACGGTTTTCGCCCGGTCAGTGAACCCCGGCTACAAGCGCGACCACATCCTCCAGGTGGAGGAAATGGGCCGCGCCCAATTGTGGTCGAAGGCCGACATGATCGTCCACCAGATGGAGCGTATCCCCGGCGTCAAGGCCGCTTCTCTCGCGGAGATCGGCGTCAACACCAACAACCAGAGCAACACCTTCATCATTCCGCCGCACAGCAACACGCAGGTGCTCATCGGCCAGTACAATGTCGGCGCCGACTATCTGAACGCCATGGGCATGACCCTGAAGGCGGGGCGGTGGTTCGATCCGAACCGGCCGATGGACGACATGACCATCCCCTATCCCGAGGACAGGAATGTCGAGAAGGCGATCGCGGCGCGCGGGGTCAACGTCGTCATCAACGAATATGCGGCCAAGAAGCTGGGCTTCAAATCGCCGCAGGATGCGGTCGGCCAGGTCGTGCGCGGCAAGCTCCTGTCGGACGAAGACGGCATCATGAACATCAACATCATCGGCGTCGTCGGCGACACGCGCTTCCGCACGGTCCGCACCCCGATCGAGCCGATGATGTTCCGCAAGGTCACCGCCGGGCCCGGCTGGATGATCATCCGCTACGACGGCGACCCTGCAACGGTGAAGGCCGCGGTCGAGCACCAGTGGAAGCAGATCACCAACGAAGTGCCGTTCAACGCCAAGTTCAGCGAAGACATCATGGGCGAGATGTACAAGAAGGAAGATGCGCGCGCGCAGAGCTTCGCCGCATTCTCCATCCTCGCCGTGCTGATCGGCTGCCTCGGCCTGTTCGGCCTTGCCGCCTTCACGGCGGAGCGCCGCACGAAGGAGATCGGGATCCGCAAGGTGCTCGGCGCCCGCACGCGCGACATCGTCCGGCTGCTCGTGTGGCAGTTCAGCCGTCCGGTCATCATCGCCAACGTGATCGCTTGGCCGATCGCCTGGTGGATGATGCGCGACTGGCTGAACGGCTTCGACCAGCGCATCGCCCTTACCCCGGTGCCGTTCCTTGTCGCCGCCGCGATCGCGCTCGGCATCGCTATCGCCACGGTCGCCGGCCACGCGGTCAAGGTCGCGCGCGCCAACCCCATCCACGCGCTTCGCTACGAATGAGCAGCGGCGCTTCTCTCTAACTCGACGGAGCTCGATCCTTGCAAAGGACAGTCAGCATGTGGCGGAACTACTGGACGGTTGCCGTCCGTGCTCTCGCCAAGAACAAGACCTATTCGGTGATCAACATCGCCGGGCTCGCCATCGGCATGGCGGCCTGCATCATGATCCTGCTCTACATCAATTACGAGCGGAGCTACGACGGCTGGATTCCGGACGTCGACAACACGTACCAGTTCCAGGCCTGGTATCCGCATCCGATCGACGGCGAGCCGGCCTTCTTCCAGATGTCGGCTTATGTGACCAAGAGCGCGGCGATGAAAGACTTCCCGCAGATCGAGCGGGGCGTCTACGTGCTCAGCAGCTCGCCGGTCTTCATGAAGGACGGGCAGGCCTCTCCGACCAAGGATTATCTGGTCGCGGACGACGACTTCCTGAAGGTCGTCAACCTTCCGCTGGTCGCCGGCACCACGCTGCCCGAAGCGCAATCGGCCGTGCTGACGCAAACCGAGGCGCGCAACCGCTTCGGCACCGACCAGGTCGTCGGCCGCACGATGAGCCTCATCTCCAAGGGCGTGACCCGCGACTTCAAGATCACCGGCGTGCTCAAGGACCTGCCGAAGAACTCCAGCCAGAAGATCAACGCGATCGTGCGGATGGATTTCAATTCGCTGTTCGCGCAGGAACCGAACTTCCTCACCTGCTGGGGCTGTCAGTCGGGCTGGGTCTATTTCAAGCTTCGCCCGGGCACCGACGTGAAGCAGCTTCAGGCCCAGGAGCCGGCGTGGGAGAAGCGCAACATCCCCGACCAGCCGAACGGCGACATCAAATACAATGCCGGCGACGAGCAGGACTGGCACTTCGTCAACCTGAAGGACATCCACCTCGGCAAGGCGCAGGGCGCAGGGATGACGCCCGGCAATGACAGCAAGACCATTGCCACCTTTGCCATCATCGCCGCGCTGATTCTCGGGATGGCGGTGGTGAACTTCACCAACCTCGCCACCGCCCGCGCCGGGCAGCGCGCGCGCGAAGTCGCGCTTCGCAAGGTGCTCGGCGCGACGCGCAAGCAGCTCGTCGTCCAGTTCGTGGCGGAATCGGTCCTGATCTCCGGCGTCGCGATGCTGCTCGCGCTCGCGCTCGTCGAAGTGCTCGTCCGTCCCTTTGCGGCATTTCTCGATGCGGACCTGTCGCTGAGCTATGTCGGCAAGGGCGGGATCCTCCTTCCCGCGCTCGGGCTGACGCTGCTGGTGGGCATCGTCAGCGGCCTCTACCCGGCCTTCTTCCTTTCGCGCTTCCAGCCCGCGCAGGTGTTGAAGGCCAACCGTTCGGCGGCCGAAACTCCGGGCTCAGGACGGCTGCGCGTCGCGCTCGTCGTGCTGCAGTTCGCCGTGTCGATCGGACTGATCATCTGCACCGCCGTGATCTACGGCCAGACGGTCTACGCGCGGTCGGTCGATCCCGGCTACAAGCGCGACCACATCCTCCAGGTCGAGAATATGAATCGCTATCAGCTGCTGTCGAAGACGCAGATGATCGAGGAGCGCATGAAGCGCGTTCCCGGAGTCACCGCCGCGGGCCTCACCGACATCGGCGTGGCCACGGACAACAGCAGCAACACCGGCCTGATCCCGCCGGGCAGCAACAAGCAGGTGACGATCGGCGTCTACAACGTCGACGAGGGCTTCTTCGATGCGATGGGCCTGAAGCTGCTCGCCGGCCGCTGGTTCGATCCGAACCGTCCGGCCGACGACATGACGCTCAATTTCCCGGTCCAGAAGGACCAGGAGATCGCGCTTGCGCAGCGCGGCGTGAACGTCGTGATGAACGCCTATGCGATCCGCAAGCTCGGCTTCAAATCGCCGCAGGATGCGATCGGCAAGGTGATCAAGAGCGAGCTGTTCGAGCCGGGCACGGGGATGGTCAACATCACCATCATCGGAGTCGTCGGCGACACCCGCTTCCGCTCCGTGCGTACGCCGATCGACCCGATCATGTTCCAAAATGTGAACACCGGGCCGGCGTGGCTCGTGCTGCGCTACAATGGCGATCCCGCGACCGTCGAGGCGGCGGTCGAGCGCCAGTGGAAGCAGATCACCAACGACGTCCCCTTCGAAACCAGGTTCAGCGAGGACATCCGTGCGCGAGCTGTACAAGGCGGAGGATGCGCGCGCGGAGATCTTCGCCGCTTTCTCGCTGCTCGCCGTGATCATCGGCTGCCTCGGCCTGTTTGGCCTCGCCGCGTTCACGGCGGAGCGGAGGACCAAGGAGATCGGCATCCGAAAGGTGCTCGGCGCGCGCACACGCGACATCGTCCAGTTGCTGGTGTGGCAGTTCAGCAGGCCGGTCATCATCGCCAACATCATCGCCTGGCCGATCGCCTGGTGGATGATGCGCAATTGGCTGAACACGTTCGATCAGCGGATCACGCTCACTCCGATCCCGTTCGTGATCGCCGGCGCGATCGCGCTCGGCATCGCCATCGCAACCGTCGTCGGCCACGCGGTGAAGGTCGCGCGCGCCAATCCCATCCATGCGCTGAGGTATGAGTGAAATGGCTACGAACAGGAAATTTGCGTCGGGTCGAGTCCCCTTCACCTGGCGTAAACTGGTCATCGCGGGCGTCATTGCATGCGCGCCC
>JBLNCZ010000008.1:0-4001 GCA_050261135.1 Bacillota bacterium | reverse complement strand
TCTGGAACCATTGCGGGCCGGCGGGGGGGGGTGGGTGGGGGGTGTGGACGCCCGTGGCCGGGGGGGGGGGGCCCCCCCCCCCACCACTCGACTTCGTCGAGCGGTCCCCCTCCCCACGAGCTGCGCTCGCAGGGAGGAATTAGGTTGCCGGAGCCCTCGGGCGCGTGATGCCGGGAATGCTGCCTTCCAGGTCCGGCTCGAGCAGCCGGTGGAGGTGGACGACGACATATTTCATCTCGGCATCGTCGACGGTCCGCTGCGCGGCGCCGCGCCAAGCGTCCTCCGCAGCGGCATAACTGTCGTAGATGCCGACAACGTCGATCGTGCTCATGTCGAAGTCGAGCGTGCGCGGATCCTTCACGCGCCCGCCGAAGACCAGGTGAAGCTTGCTCATGGCGGCTCCGCTATCCGATTTGGCGGGCCGCGTCAGCCTTCGTTCGCGTTGCGCGCCGCTTCGAGCCCTGCCTTGGCCGACGCCCGCGCGGCATCGGTGAGGCCGTCGAGCAGGCTGCGGATGGTCTCTTCGCCCTTCTGTCGGTTGAGGCCGATTTCATCGAGCCTCTGGGTGCCGGTATCCCTGGCCGCCTGGAACGCCGCCTGAGCGGTGGTCTTCACGCGCTTCGCGGTCGGGCGGACGAGCCGCGTTTCGGCTTCCGTCCGCGGCAGCAAGGCGGCGATCAGCGCCCCCGCCGCAAGTCCGCCGGCAAGCGCGAGCAGCGGCGCCTGGCCGAGGGTGTCGGCGGCCGTTTCGCGCGCGCTCTCATAAGCCTCGATCGCCCGCTGGCGGGCTCCGCTGTCCTGCGCGCCCTCGGCGGTGGTGTTGGTGCCCTGGTCGGTCATTCGGCTGCCTCCGTCTTTTCCTTCTTGCGCGCCTTGCTGCGCTTCCTGGGTTTGTCCTTGCTCCCGCCGACGAGCCGTCCGGCGAGGTCCATCAGCGGCTCGCGCGCAAGGAACATGGTGATTGCCGCTACAACGCCCGTCGCGGCGATCGGGCGCGCGCGGACCGCGTCCACCGCATCTTCGGCAAGATCCGCGCCTTTCTCCTTGGCTCCCTGCCACGCGCCCTTGGCGAGCGTGCCGGGGCTCAAGCGAGCCTGGAGCTCATGCGCGGTCGCCATCAGGCGGGAGCGCCTGCGTTCCGCCTCGCTGCGCGCGGCGGCGATCTCGGGCGTGTCGGTCATAGCGCCCGCTTCGCCCGCTCGGCGCCCCACCAGGCGAGCCCGCCGGCGATGGCGCCGAAGATCAGCAGCCCGGCAATTCCGGCGAGAAGCGGCCCGAGGAACTTAGCGAGCGCAATCACGACGCCAACGGCGAGAGCGGTCACTGCAGCGAGCACGAAGACGACCGCGGCGCCGAACAGCGCGGCCGGAAGGGCGAGCGCCTTGGCCTTGCTCGTGGCGATCGCCCGGGCGAGGTCGAGCTCGGCCTGGGCATATGCCTTTCCCTCCTCGACGAGCTCATGGACGAGCTCGCCGATCGGGCGCTCAGGCGGCGGTGCGGGCTCGACCGGCTTCAGCATCAATCCTCGTCGTCCTCGTCCTTGGCGAGGCCGGTCTTGAGCAGGCGGGCGACGACGAAGCCGACGACCGCCGCGCCGGCCAGCGCGATGCCGGGGCTGTTGCGGACGAAGTTGCGCGTGTCCTCGATCAGCTCGTCAGGGTCCTTCTCGGCGATCGCATTGGCGACATTCTCGATCGTGCCGGCCGCGCGCCGCGCATATTCGCCATAATCCTCGCCGAGCCGCTCATCGATCCCGGGCGCGGTGTCGCCGACCATGCGCGCGACGTTGGCGAGCGCCTCGGAGGTCCGCTCGAGGCCCTGGCTGACGAGGCCGCGAGCCTTGTCGCCGGCCTGGCTGGCAAGCTTCTCGCGGCTGTTGCGGATGCGTCCGGCAAGCCCGCCTTCAGCGCTTCCGCTGCCGGTCACCGGCCGCTCGGCATCTCCCTTGGGCGCGGGGATCCTGCGCTCCTCGACGAGCGCCGCGTCGTCGATCGTGATCGTCTGTCCGCCCTGGTCGGGCGCTGCCGGGTCGGTGTCGATCGCGCCGATGCTCGCGCCTTCGATCACGGTGTCGGTTCCTTCGGGCAAGTCAGCAGTACGTTGGTCAGCCATCGCGGGTCCTCCTTTGCCGACTCCAACCTGCGAGCGGCGCGCCACGTTCCGGTGTCAGAGGCCGAAAGTTGCACGGTCCGGCGCTCGGCCTATAGCCGCTCGCACACAGCGATATTGTTACGCCTGCGCAAGAAGGAAAGCCATGACTGCGATCGTCGACGTTCATGCCCGCCAGATCCTCGACAGCCGAGGCAACCCGACGGTCGAGGTGGACGTCACGCTCGAAGACGGCAGCATGGGCCGGGCCGCGGTGCCGTCGGGCGCTTCGACGGGCGCTCACGAGGCGGTCGAGCTCAGGGACGGCGACAAGAGCCGCTGGGGCGGCAAGGGCGTGTCCAAGGCGGTGCAGTCGGTCAACGGCGAGATTGCCGAAGCCGTGGTCGGCATGGATGCCGAAGACCAGGCGGCGCTCGACGCGGAGCTGATCGCGCTGGACGGCACCGAGAACAAGGGCCGGCTCGGCGCCAACGCGATACTCGGAGTCAGCCTCGCCGCGGCCAAGGCTGCGGCGGACGCGCTCGGGCTGCCGCTCTATCGCTATGTCGGGGGCGTCGATGCGAACCTGCTTCCGGTGCCGATGATGAACATCCTCAACGGCGGAGCCCATGCCGACAACGGCCTCGATTTCCAGGAATTCATGGTGATGCCGGTCGGCGCGCCGGACTTCAGCGAGGCGCTGCGCTGCGGGGCGGAAATTTTCCACGCGCTCAAGGCGGCGCTCCACGGGGCGGGGCTGTCGACGTCGGTCGGGGACGAGGGCGGCTTCGCGCCGGCGGTCAACACGCCGCGCGAGGCGATCGACTTCATCCTCAGCGCCATCGAAACCGCCGGGTACAAGGCCGGCGACGACGTGCTGCTGGCGATGGACCCCGCGGCGAGCGAGTTCTTCAAGGATGGGCGATATGAGATGACGGGCGAGGGAAAGAGCCTAAGCCCCATCGAAATGGCCGATTATTATGTCGCCCTCGTGTCCGAATACCCGATCGCCTCGATCGAGGACGGAATGGCGGAGGACGACGCCGACGGGTGGAAGGCGCTGACGGACAAGCTCGGCGACCGCGTGCAGCTGGTGGGCGACGATGCGTTCGTGACGAATGTGAAGCGGCTGCAGTGGGGGATCGACCACGGGATCGCCAATTCGATCCTGATCAAGGTCAACCAGATCGGGACGCTGACCGAGACGATCGAGGCGGTGAAGCTGGCCCAGACCAGCGGCTATACGGCGGTGATGTCCCACCGCTCGGGCGAGACCGAGGATTCGACCATCGCGGACCTCGCGGTCGCGCTCAGTTGCGGGCAGATCAAGACCGGAAGCCTGGCGCGCTCGGACCGCACGGCCAAGTACAACCAGCTGCTGCGGATCGAGGAAGAGCTGGGCGACACCGCGCGGTACGGCGGGCGGAGCGTGCTCAGGGCGTATCGCAACTCCCCTCCGGGGGAGACGTCCGCCGCTAGGCTGACGGAGGGGGCGTGAAGCTCACCGGTCCTGAGGCGACGAAGAACCGCGCGCGGCAGTTGCGCTCATCCATGTCGCTGCCGGAGCGCATCCTGTGGAGACAGCTGCGCCTCAAGCGAACGGGGCTGCGATTTCGCAAGCAGCATCCCGCCGGGCCTTATGTGCTCGACTTTTATTGCCATGAGGCGAAGCTTTGCGTGGAGATTGATGGGCAAAGCCATGATTTCATTGCCGAGCATGACGAGCGCCGGGACCGGTGGCTTGCTTTGCAAGGCGTGAGGACAGTGCGCGTGAGCGCTCGTGATGTGTTGCGGAACCTCGACGGGGTTGTTCAATATATTGTTGCTGAGGCACGGGCCCCCTCCGTCGCGCGTCGCGCGACGTCTCCCCCCGCGGGGGGGTGGGGAGTGGTGCAAACACAACAATAAACCCC
>JBLNCZ010000007.1:0-90008 GCA_050261135.1 Bacillota bacterium | reverse complement strand
CGCCCCCTGTGGGCGGCGGTTGCGGGCGTGCTGCTGCCGGTGATGTTCGCCTCACGGGCAGCAGCCGCCACGCACGTCGTCGTGATCGACAAGATGAAATATGCGCCCGTGCCGCCGCTCAAGGTCGGCGACACGGTCGTGTTCGTGAACAAGGACATGTTCCGGCACACGGTCACCGGGACCAACAACAAGTTCAACCTCGACCTCGTCCCGGGAGCCAAGGGCAGCGTGCACATCAATTCGGCCGGCAGCGCAGCTTTTTATTGCAAGTATCACCCGGGCATGCGCGGAACTATGGTGGCCAAATGAGCAGCAGCGGCAATCTCGCTCTCGATTATGCAGCGATGACGGACGGAGAGGTCGCCCGCTGCTGCGCGGCAGGCGACGTCGAAGCCGTGCGGCACCTCGTCACCAGCAACAACCAACGCCTGTTCCGCACCGCCTGGAGCATCCTCAAGAATCGTCAGGAAGCGGAGGACGTGGTTCAGTCGAGCTATGCGAACGCTCTTGCCGCGATCGGCGGCTTCGAGGGCCGCTCTTCGCTGACCACCTGGCTCACCCGGATCGCGATCAACGAAGCGCTTGCCCGCAAGCGCGCGCAGGAGCGCCGGCGCAAGCATCTGGAAGCAGAGGGAGTGGACGTGCTGGAAACCTATCGTGAGCAGCTGGCCAAGGGCTCGCAGGCGCCGAGCCCCGAGGCCGAGGCGGCGCGCGACCAGCTTCGCTCGATCCTCGAGCGCGCGATCGGCGACCTTCCGGAGAACTTCCGCACCGTGTTCGTGCTGCACGAGATCGAGGGCCTCTCGGTCGAAGATGCGGCCCAGGCGCTCGAAATTCCGACCGGGACGGTGAAGACGCGGCTGATGCGTGCCAGGCGGAAGCTTCAGCAGGCGCTTGCGCCTGAAGTCCGCACTGCGCTGACGGGCACCTTCCCCTTCGCCGGCGTCGATTGCGCGCGGCTTACCGATCGCGTGATCGCCGACTTCATTCGTGCCCGTGCGGATCGTGCCGGCTAGGTTTTGACCATGGTCACCTGGGCGACGTCGATGGCGCCGCCGCGGAAGCCTCCCTCGCAATACATCAGATAATAACGCCAGAGGTCGTGGAACGGCTCGGCGAAGCCGTGCAGGGCGCCGCTCGCAATCGCGTCGTTGTAGCGCTCGCGCCACCGCTTGAGCGTTTCGGCATAGTCGAGCCGGAAGCCCTCACGGTCCTGCCAGGACAGGCCCCGCTCCCGCGCCAGCGCCTCGAACTGCGGCTCGTCGAGCAGGCAGCCGCCGGGGAAGATGTAGGTCTGAATGAAATCGGCGTTGCGGGCATAGCGGTCGAACAGCCGGTGATCGATACTGATGAACTGCAGCGCCGCGCGGCCGCCCGGCTTCAGGTTGCGGGCGATGCTGTCGAGATAGGCTCCCCACCAGCGCTGGCCGACGGCCTCGACCATCTCGACGGAGGCAACGGCATCGAACTGCTCGGCCGTATCCCGATAATCCTGCAGCCGCACTTCGATCCGGGAGCTGAGGCCCGCTGCGGCGATCTTGCGCTCCGCCCAGGCCTTCTGCTCGGTCGACAGTGTCAGGGCGACGACCTCGGCGCCGCGCTTCGCCGCCTCCACCGCCAGCGTGCCCCAGCCGCAGCCGATCTCCAGCAGCCGCTGGCCGGGCTGGAGGTCGAGCCGGTCGAGCAGCGTGTGGATCTTGTGGAGCTGCGCGGCTTCGAGACTGTCGCCCGCGCTGGCGAATCGGGCCGAGCTGTAGGTCATCGTCGCGTCGAGCCAGGCCGAATAGAAGTCGTTGCCGAGGTCGTAGTGGGCGGCGATGTTCTTGCGGGCCTTGCCCGGCCGGTTGTCGCGAAGGCGGTGGGCGAGCGCATTGACCCACCGGAACGGCCCCTTGGCCCGGCCGACATCGCCGAGCGCGGCAGAGTTGGCGGAGAATAGCTCGAACAGGCGGACCGGGTCCGGGCTCGACCATTCGCCGAGCGTCCACGCCTTGTACCATCCGACCGAGCCCGAGGTGGCGAAGCGGACGAGCGCCATCCAGCTCGACAGGTGCACGGCGGCGCGCGGACCCTCGGCATGGAAGCCGAGCTTGCGCTTGGCGCCGTCGGGGAGGGTCACCTCGAGGCCGCCGATCCGGAGGCGGCGGTGGATCTCGTCGAGCAGCCGGTCGATCGCCGGCGCGGTGAGGCGCGCCAGAAGCCCGCCGCCGGTCGCGAAACGGCGGTCCGCGCGCACCAGATGCTCGCCGCGCGTGCTCATGACGGGCGAGTTATGAATTCGGGTGGGGATTGTCGAGCCGGATCAGGAAATTGGAGGTGGCTGCGCGGCCCGCTTCGAAGAAGCGCTGGTCGGTCAAATAGGCATGGCCGCCCTGCACCGTCACCATCGGCATCCGCGACCAGAACAGGAAAGCGCGGACATGGCGGTCCCGCGCCCGTGCCGAGGCAAGGCGCGGATCGTCCATCCGCAGCGGTACGATGCGCGGGTCGAGCGACGCGCTGTTGAGCCCGTCGAGCAAATTATATGTGCCGCTGCCGCCGATCTCGTCTCCGCGCCAGATCATCCGGCGCTTCCAGAACTCCAGCGGCACCTCACCGGCGACGATCATCCGCGGCGGCGCGACGCGCTCCACCAGCGGCCGGGTGACGGCGACGGCTCGCGCCGAAATGGCATCGTTGAGGCCGATGTAGAGCAGCATGGCGGTGAAACCCCATGCGGCGGGACGGCGCCAGTCCCGTCCCAGCCGCTCGGCGCGCCACGACATTTCGAGACCCAGGATCAGCATCAGCCAGATCCACGGATCGACGATGAAGAGCGTGTCGGCATAGAACCAGCGGTGAGAGAAAGGCTCGAGCACCCGAGTGCCGTAGGTGTTCATGAGATCGAGCAGCGGGTGGCTGAGCACGCCCACGAAGCAGGCAAGAAGCAGCCCGCCGAGCTTCAGCCGACCTTCCTTGCCAGGACGCAACCTTTCCCACGCCCAAATTATTGCAACCGCCAAGAAGGGCATGATGAGGAGCCCGCCGATGCCATGGGTGAAACCCCGGTGCGCCGCGATCGGCTCGCAACCGACCGCGCCGGCAACGAAGCTGTCGATGTCCGGCAGGTTTGCCGAGAGGATCAGCGCCGGCATGGCCCGCGGGCTGAGGCGCTTGAGCCCCATGCGGCCGAGCACCGCGCCCACGAGGCTGTGGGTGAGATTGTCCAACTAGCGTTCCTCCCTGCCGCGCAGCGGCGGGGAGGGGAACCATCCGCAGGATAATGGAGGGGTCGAAGGCGAGTGCGTCAGTTACCCCTCCACCAGCTTCGCTGGTTCCCCTCCCCACGAGCTCCGCTCGCAGGGAGGAACTTCATCCTCGCTCAAAGCGGCTTGGGCTCCTTTTCGACCATCCAGGTCTGGCCCTTGGCCACGAGCGCCTGGAGGTCGGGCGTCTTGCCCGACGCGGCGGAGCGGTTCTGCTCGATGACGGCGCTTTCGTAGGTCGGCGCAGGATTCTCGTAGATGACGCCGAGCGCGATCGGGAAACCCTCCTGGGGCATCAGGATCAGCATCGCGGCGAGCTGCCGGTTGGTGGGATCGTGGATCAGCACGTCGGGATCGTCGCCGGCGACGACCTTCAGCGCCAGACGGTCGCGGTCGAGCGCAATGCCTTTCTCGCCATTGGCGAACAACATCTTCTCGCCGGCCTTCAGCCACAGCTGCTTCTGCGCAGCGACGTCCCGCTCCGTGAAGCCGGCGAACACGTCGTCGTTATAAACGACGCAATTCTGGTAGATTTCGACGAAGCTCGCGCCGCGGTGGGCGTGCGCCGCCTTGAGCACGTCGGGCAGGTTCTTGTGGACGTCGATGCCGCGGGCGATGAAGCGCGCGCCCGAGCCGAGTGCGAACGCACAGGGCGTCACCGGACGATCGACCGACCCGAACGGCGTTGAAGGCGAACGCGTGCCGACGCGGCTGGTCGGCGAATATTGGCCTTTGGTGAGCCCGTAGATCTCATTGTTGAACAGCAGGATCTGGCAGTCGAGGTTGCGGCGCAGCACATGCATCGTGTGGTTGCCGCCGATCGACAGCGCATCGCCGTCGCCAGTGATGATCCACACGTCGAGCTCGGGATTGGCGAGCTTCACGCCGGTCGCGATGGCGGCAGCGCGGCCGTGGATCGTGTGGAAGCCGTAGCTCGCCATGTAATAAGGAAAGCGGCTCGAGCAGCCGATGCCGCTGATGAACACAGTCTTCTCGCGCGCAACACCGAGGTCCGGCATGGTCCGCTGAACGGCTTTCAGCACCGCATAATCGCCGCAGCCGGGGCACCAGCGGACCTCCTGGTCGCTCGCCCAGTCCTTGGCAGTCGTCAGTGTCGCAATGTCATTCATCAGTGCGGCCTCAGCCAGAATATGAGCAGGACGATGACGACCAGCATAATGGCCATGGTCAACACGTTCATCGGCCTGAACATGGCGCCCTCTCCACCTCGCGAAAGTTCACAAAGTTCACAGTCCTACGCGCGCGCACGCGAGGCCTCGTCCAGGGTCGCGTCGATCGCAGCCTCGATTTCGGCAATGCGGAAGGGGTGACCGCTGACCTTCGTCAGCGACTTCGCGTCGACCAGGAACTGGTCGCGCAGCACGGTCTTGAACTGGCCCATGTTCATCTCGGGCACCAGGATATGTTTGAAGCCCTTCAATAGGACAGACATATTTTTCGGCATCGGCCAGATGTGCCGCACGTGGACGTGAGCGACGTCCTGGCCCTTCGCGATCGCGCGGCGCACCGCCTGGTGGATCGGGCCGAAGGTCGAGCCCCAGCCGACCACGGCAAGCTCGGCGCCTTCGCGTCCCAGGCAGACGTCCTGGTCCGGAATGGAATTCGCGACGCCGAGCACCTTGCCGACCCGAGTGTTCGTCATCTCCTGGTGGACGGCGGGCGAATAATCGATGTTGCCGGTGCCGGGCGCCTTCTCGATGCCGCCGATGCGGTGCTCGAGCCCGGCTGTGCCTGGCCTAATCCACGGCCGCGCGAGATCGTCGTTCCGGGAATAGGGCATCACCCCCTCCCCTTCCGCCGGCGGCGTTTCGAAGAAGCTGACCGGGAAGGACTGGAAATTGCTCATGTCGGGGACGCGCCAGGGCTCGGCGGCATTGGCGATGTAGCCGTCGGTCAGCAGGATCACCGGCGTCATGTAGCGCGTCGCGATCCGGCATGCCTCGATCGCGCACTCGAACGCGTCCGCCGGCGAGCGCGCGGCGATCACGGGTACCATGGCATCGGCGTTGCGGCCGTAAACCGCCTGGTAGAGGTCGGATTGCTCGGTCTTCGTCGGAAGCCCCGTAGACGGCCCGCCGCGCTGCGAGTTGACCACGACCAGCGGGAGCTCGGTCATGACGGCAAGCCCGACCGCCTCCATTTTTAGCGCAATTCCGGGGCCGGAGGACGAGGTGATGCCGAGCTGCCCCGCGTAGCTGGCGCCGATCGCGGCGCAGACGGCGGCGATCTCGTCCTCCGCCTGGAAGGTGGTGATGCCGAACTCCTTGAGCCGCGCGAGATGGTGGAGGAGCGGGCTCGCCGGCGTGATCGGATAGGAGCCAAAGAACATCTTGAGGCCCGCGAGCTGGCAGCCGGCGACCAGGCCCAGCGCGAGCGATTCCGCGCCAGTGACGGTGCGGTAAAGTCCTGGCTCGGCAGGCGCGGGAGCTATATGGTGCTGCTTGAACGGCGCGCCCATCTCGACCGTCTCGCCATAAGCATGGCCGGCGTTCAGCGCGGCAATGTTCGCCTCGGCAAGCTCGGGAGCCTTGGCGAACTTGGTCTTCAGCCAGTCGACGATCGGCTGCCGGTCGCGGTCGAACATCCAGAGCACCAGCCCCAGCGTCCACATGTTCTTGCAGCGCAGCGCTTCCTTGTTGCCGAGGCCGTAGGGCTTCACCGCGTCGACGGTCAGCTGCGAGATGTTGAAATGGACGACCTGCCAGCGGCCGAGGCTGCCGTCCTCGAGCGGGTTCTGCTCGTAGCCCGCCTTGGCCAGATTGCGCGCCGTGAACTCCCCCTCGTCGGCGATGATCAGCCCGCCGTCGCGAAGCTGCGGCGCATTCACCTTGAGCGCCGCCGGATTCATCGCGATCAGCACGTCGGGCTGGTCGCCGGCAGTCTCGATCGCCGTCGAGCCGAAATTGATCTGGAAGGCCGAGACGCCGAAGGTCGTCCCCTGGGGCGCACGGATTTCGGCCGGGAAGTCGGGGAAGGTCGCAAGGTCGTTGCCTGCGAGCGCGGTCGAAAGCGTGAACTGGCCGCCGGTCAGCTGCATCCCGTCGCCGCTGTCGCCGGCGAAGCGGACGACGACCGCCTCCTGCGGCGGATGGGCGGTCGCTTCCTTTTCGGTGAGGTCGTGGGTGGCTGTGGCCATGCGGCTCAGTTTAGGAGTGCGGAGCGCTCTACGCCACATCTATCCTCCCCTGCCTTTGCAGGGGAGGGGGACCGCACGAAGTGCGGTGGAGGGGCCTTCGCGCGTCAACAAGACCCCTCCACCAGCTCCGCTGGTCCCCCTCCCCTCGAAATCGAGGGGAGGATAAGGTGCGCCCATGACCGACGACCACCTTTACCGCCGCGGCGTCGGCGTGATGCTCCTCAACAGTGAAGGGAAAGTCTGGGTCGGCGCGCGCGTCGATAATCCGGATGACGCCTGGCAGATGCCACAGGGCGGGATCGACGAGGGCGAGGATCCCTGGGCGACCGCGCTCCGCGAGCTGGAGGAGGAGACGGGGATCGCGCCGCACCTGGTGAAGCGGATCGCCGCCTGCCCGGAGCGGCTGCGCTACGAGCTGCCGGAGGAGTGGAGGCCGAAGCTGTGGGGCGGGAAGTGGCTTGGCCAGGAGCAGGACTGGTTCCTGTGCCGCTTCCTCGGGCAGGACAGCGATGTGAACATCGCGACCGAGCACCCAGAATTCCGCGATTGGAAATGGGTCGAGCCGCAGCGGCTCCCCGACCTCATCGTGCCGTTCAAGCGCGACCTCTACCGCCGCCTGCTGAGCGAGTTCGCCGACTATCTCTGACCGCCCGTCGAAAGGCCGTTTCGGCTGCCGAACGATGGACTAGGGCTTTGCTCCAGACGTGATGGAGGTCCGCATGCGCCGACTGTTCCTGATGCTGCTGAGCGCCGTTCTGGTGCTTCCGGTCGCCTGCTCGAAAGCGGCTCCGCCAAAGCCGGGGACGACCATCGAGCAGGCCGTCGCAGATCCTGCGCGGCCCGCCGGCTACAGGGCCGCGGACCCGCTTCGCAAGCCCGCCGAGACGCTGCGATTCGCGGGCGTGAAGCCGGGCATGGTGGTCGGCGAATTCTACCCGGCGGGCGGATATTTCACGCGCGTGATCAGCGACGTGATCGGACCGTCCGGGCACATCTACGCGATCGAGAATGCCGGCTGGAACGATTCCGTCAAAGACGACCGCGCGATGCTGGCGGAGGGCAAGTGGAAGAACGTCTCGCTCGACGTCCAACCGTTCGGCACGGTCAAGTTTCCGCAGCCGCTGGACCTCGCCTGGGTCACGCAGAACTACCACGACCTCAAGATCCCGCAGTACGGCCCGGGCGGCAAAGCGGTCGACACCGTCGCGTTCGACCGCGCGGTTTATGCGGCGCTGAAGCCTGGCGGCATCTTCCTCGTCATCGATCACCAGGGCGCGCCCGGAATGAGTCCGTTGGACATCGCCAAGATGCACCGGGTCAACCGCGACCTGGTGGTGAAGGAAGTCACGTCGGCGGGGTTCAGGCTGGCCGGCGAAGGCAATTTCCTCCGCAATTCCGCCGACGACCATTCGAAGCCGATCTTCGACCCGTCGATCCGCGGCCACACCGACCAATATGCGCTGAAGTTCGTGAAGCCGGAGCGCTAGCGCGGCGGCACGGTGTGGCGTTCCAGGAAGGGCTTGGCTAGGAGCCGAGCCCATGGGGGAATTGTCGTCCACCGAACGTGATGCGGTCGAACGCGCGTCGGCAGAGCCGATGCTCGACCAGGTGCTTGCCTGGGCGGCGGTCAATAGCGGCTCGCGCAACCTCGCGGGGCTGGAGCGGATGGCGGACCTGCTGACGGACGCTTTCGCGGCGCTTCCGGGCGTGCTCCGGCTCGAGCAGCCCGAACCGGTCGAGACGGTCGATGCCGCGGGCAAGAGCGTGAAGCTGAAGCACGGGCGCCACCTGCGCCTGACGGTCCGCCCGACGGCGCCGGTGCAGCTGCTGCTGACGGGCCACATGGATACCGTGTTCGCGGCGGACCATGCGTTCCAGGAGACGAAATGGCTCGAGGACGGCGTGCTCAACGGGCCCGGCGTCGCCGACATGAAGGGCGGCATTGCGGTGATGCTCGCGGCGCTGAAGGCGGTGGAGAAGAGCAGGCTTTCCGACCGCGTCGGCTATGAGGTGGTGATCAACAGCGACGAGGAAGTCGGCTCGCTGTCCTCGGCCACGCTCCTGAAACAGGCGGCGCAGGGGAAGCGGGCGGCGCTGACCTACGAGCCTGCAGCCTTGCCCGACGGGACGCTGGCCGGGGCGCGGCCGGGGAGCGGCAATTTCTCCTTCCTCATCCGCGGCAAGTCGGCGCACGCGGGCCGCAACCCGGAGGACGGGCGGAACGCCGTCGTGGCCGCGAGCGAGCTCGCGCTGCGCCTTGCCATGTCGAAGACTCCCGGGCTTTCGGTCAATCCGGCGAAGATCGACGGCGGCGGGCCGAGCAATGTCGTGCCCGACCTCGCCATCCTGCGCGTCAACATGCGGCCGCGCACGACGGACGACCAGGAGATCGCCGGGCGGCTGATCGCCAAGGCCGTCGACGAAACCGCCAAGCAGCACCAGGTCTATATCGAGATCCACGGCGGCTTCGGCCGCCCGCCCAAGCCGCTGACGGAGGAAGCCGAGGCGCTGTTCAGGCTGGTTCGGCAGGCCGGCGCCGATCTCGGCCAGGCGATACAATGGCAGGCGACCGGCGGCGTGTGCGACGGCAACAATATCGCCGCCTGCGGCATCCCCGTCGTCGACACGATGGGGGTACGCGGCGGCAAGATTCACAGCATGGAGGAGTTTCTGATCACCGAGAGCCTGGCCGAGCGCGCGGCGCTGTCGGCGCTGACCATATTGCGGCTTGCCCGGGAGGCCGCATGAGCTTTCGCATCCGCCCCGCCACCGGCGACGACTTCCGCGCGATCTACCAGATGGCGAAGTTGACCGGCGGCGGGTTCACCAACCTGCCGCCCGACCGCGGAACGCTGGTCGCCAAGCTCGACAAGTCGGCGCGGAGCTTCGCGCGCGAGCAGGACGAGCAGACCGGCGACCTCTACATGTTCGTGCTCGAGGACCCGAAGAGCGGCAAGATCCGCGGCACCTGCCAGGTGTTCGGGCAGGTCGGCGTGAGCCAGCCCTTCTACTCCTACCACATGAGCACGCTTACCCAGTCGAGCCCCGAGCTCGGCAAGACCTTCCGCAACCAGCTGCTGACGCTGACCACCGACCTTGAAGGCTCGTCGGAGGTCGGCGGGCTGTTCCTCCACCCGGAGATGCGCGCGGGCGGCTGGGGCTCGCTGCTGGCGCGGAGCCGCTACCTGTTCATCAAGCTCCATCGCGCGCGCTTCGGCGATCGCACCCTCGCCGAGCTTCGCGGCGTGATGGACGAAGCGGGCAACGCGCCCTTCTGGGACGCGCTCGCCGGCAAGTTCTTCGGCATGAGCTTTCCCGAGGCGGACGAGTTCAATGCGGTCCACGGAACCAAGTTCATCGCCGACCTGATGCCGCGGACGCCGGTCTATGTCGCGCTTCTCACCGAGGCGGCGAAGAGCGTCATGGGACAGCCGCACCCGAGCGGCCGAGCCGCGCTTCGAATGCTCGAGGACGAGGGCTTCCGCTTCGACCGCTACATCGACATTTTCGACGGCGGACCGACGGTGACCGCGCCGACCGACCAGATCCGCACCGTTCGCGAATCGACGGTGGAGACCGTGTGCGAGATCGCCGACGGCGGGAAGACCAAGGCGCTTGCCGCGGCCGGACGGCTGAAGGACTTCCGCGCCTGCTGCGCCAGCATCCGCAAGCTTCCGAGAAAGGGCGTCGCGATCGACCCCGAAGCCGCCGCGCTCCTCGAGATCGGCGTTGGCGACGAGGTCGTCGTGGTCCCGCGCTGATGCTCGTCGAGATCAATTTCGACGGGATCGTCGGGCCCAGCCACAATTATGCGGGCCTGAGCTTCGGCAATGTCGCGTCGATGGGACACGGCGGCCAGGTGTCGCAGCCGCGCGCGGCCGCGGTGCAGGGCATCGACAAGATGCGATCGAACATCGGCCTCGGACTCACGCAGGGCATCTTCCTGCCCCACCCGCGGCCGCACCGCGCGTGGCTCTCCGAGCTCGGGACGACGATCGAAGAGGCCGACCCGGCGCTCGCCGCCAACGCCATGTCCGCATCGCCGATGTGGGCGGCCAATGCGGCGACGGTGTCTCCGGCACCGGACGCGGCGGACGGCAAGTGCCACCTTACCGTCGCGAACCTGCGCACCATGCCGCATCGCAGCCATGAATGGCCGCCGACGCTCGCGCAGCTGAAGCTGGCCTTTGCCGGCGGTGCTTTCGCCGTGCACGGCCCGGTGCCGCCCGCCTTCGGCGACGAGGGCGCCGCCAACCACATGCGGCTGACCGCGGGCCACGGCGAGCCGGGCGTGGAGATTTTCGTCTACGGAGTCTCCGGCGGCGCATTTCCGGCGCGGCAGCACATCGAGGCTTCGAAGGCGATCGCGCGGCTGCACCGGCTGGACCCGGCGCGGACGGTCTTCGCCGAGCAGTCGAGCGAAGCGATCGCCGCGGGCGCATTCCACAACGACGTCGTGGCGGTCGCCAACGAGCGGGTGCTCTTCGCGCACGAGCAGGCGTTCGCGGACAAGCAGCCGCTGATCGAGGCGTGCGAACGACTCGTCCCCGGCTTCGAATATGTCGAGGTGGCGGCGGCCGACGTGCCGCTCTCGGATGCGATCCGCTCCTATCTGTTCAACGCCCAGCTCGTGACTCCGCCTGACGGCGAAATGACGCTGGTCGTGCCGAGCGAAGCGCAGGAGACACCGACGGTGTGGAGCTGGCTCCAGCGGCACCTTGCGGGCAACGGGCCGATCCGGCGGGTGAAGGTGGTCGACGTTCGCGAGTCGATGGCGAACGGCGGCGGGCCTGCCTGCCTCCGCCTGCGGGTGGTCGCCGATCCGGCGAGCATCGACCCGCGCTTCCTGGTCGACGACGCGAAGCTCGACCTGATCGCCGACCTGGTCCGCCGCGACTGGCCCGAGCAGATCGCCCCCGACGAGCTTCGGGAACCGGCGCTGATCGCGGACATCGAGCGCGCCCGCGCTTCCTTGCTCGACGCCCTCGCCCTTCCGGAGCTCGCCTGAGCCGCTGAATCCCGTTCTGGGACAGAAGGCCAAGTGTTACCGCGACTTTAACCCTGTTCATTAGGATCGGAACGGCGCAAAACCGCCGCTCAGACGTTCAGGCGTTAACGAATCCGCATGCTCAAGAAGATCGGCCGCCTTTTCACCATCAAGACGCGCTTCGAGGCGTGGCTGGTGATCTATGCCATCGCGCTCGGCGCGGTGGAGCGCGGGCGGCACTATCTCGAAACCTATCCGGGCTGGGGCGGCTGGCTGCTCGCGCTCGCCTGCACCGGCGTCGTGTTCGTCGCCGGGGCGAAGCTGCTCGATTCGGTGAAGCCGGCGCAGCCGGCGATCGCCGCCGGACCCTATGCAGCGCCGCTAAGGCGCCGCTCGCCTATTGGTCGTAGTCGACCCACGCACCTGCCGAATCGTCGCGCTTCAGAACCACGGATTTCACATCGCAGAGATTGACGCCGGCCCAGGTCACCGGGCCGGATCCAGCGACATTGGCGCGGATGTCGAACGCGCAATCGGGATTGTTGAAGTTCACCGGCGCACGAGCGCCAGCAGCGGGCGAGGCATTGAGCGGCGCCCAGTCGGTCGTGCCGGATCGCGCGATCGAGACGTTGGCGATTGCCGCGCCGGTCTGGTTGACCAGCGTGAAACTGGACGCGCCGGCGATCACCGGCGAGCTCGCCGCCAGGAGCAGCGTACCGAGGACGATATTCTTCATGGCCGTGACCATACACTGGTCACGGCCAATCAGAAATCGCTACTTTTGCTTAGTTTAGCCTGGCTCAGGCTGCGTTGAGCTCGGCATAGCTCGGGCGCTGGCCGCTCCAGTAGACGACCGTCGGCGCCGGGCCCTGCGTCCCCGCCTCCTTCAGCGGGAGCGCGGTCGAGCAGAATGCGCATTCAGCCGAAACGCGGCCGATGAGCCAGTGCGTCCGGCCGCAGCCGGGGCAGTGGTTCACTTCGCCATCGTGATAGACGGCGTGATATCCGCGCGCACTCGGATTGAACAAGTTCCTGCGCGACTCGATTGAACTCAGCATGGTGTGTTCCTTCGAAACCATTTGTCGCCTCAACGAGCGTCGAGTCGTTAGGTTTCAAAGCTGATCCGCCTGAAACGCTTGCGTGTCATCATGGCGCAATTCGCTGTTCCACCGCGGGACATGCGACGCTGTCGAAGCGATTTGTTTCGGTCGCGTCCGAATGGCTGTGGATATTAACCATCTGTTAGGCAATCCGGGTTGATGGTCCGCAGGTTCTCTAGCGGAGGGGGGACCAGTGGAGTCGAACGAACGTTACTATCGGCGCCGCGCGGTCGAGGAACGGATGGCTGCGCAGCGGGCAATGACGGAGACCGCCCGCACCTGGCATGCCAAGCTGGCGGAGGACTTTGCGCAGCGCGCGATGGCCTGCACCGGCACTGCAGCCTGCACACAGACCGCTATCGCTGGATAGTCTTGATTCCGTCGTGAATTCATCCAACCACGCTGAGGCGTGGAGGATTGGGAACAGCATTTCGCCGAAAAGAGTCGCCGCCGCTTCGACAAGGAGCGGCTCGACCGCCGTCGCCAGCGCCGCAACGCCTATATCGCCGCCGCGCTGATCGGATCCGGCATCCTGGCCGCGATAGCGGGCCTCGCAATCTTCCGCTGATTTTTCCCTCGCGCGTCAACCGCGCCGCAGCCCCGCGCTTCTGTGCAACAGGTAAGTAGAGCCGGCTCTCTAACGAAGGGAAAAGCGGCTGCTTTTGCGAAAAAGATGAATAAATTTGCATGCTTATCTTTTGATAAGCTGACACGTTAACTAACGATGGCTTAACGATAGTTCAACGCGGGCGAGTCGCCTCCCTGCTCGCGTGGGGCTTTCGGGGGCATAGGGGTTTTTATCATGAGGAAAGCATTTTGGGTCGCTTCGGCGGCAGCGGTGGCGCTCGTCTCGACGGCGGCGCTGGCCAGCGTGACATATGACGAGAACGGCTACGGCTTTGTCGGCAAGGGTGACGTTCAACTCGCCTTCGGCTGGAACAACAAGGCTGCGCAGGACAATGCCAAATCGGTCAGCTTCAGCATTGAGAGCGACGACACGTACGACGTTACGTGCGAATGGACGACAACGACCGGTGGAAAATTCCCGCAGGTCATCCCGCACGCTGTGACGAACCACAAGAGCTCGTCGGTTGCGTCCGCCATTTCGTACGATGCGCGGCTCAAGAACCAGTACACCGGCTACACGCTCAATGGCATCACCAGCACGGTGGTGACCGGCACAGCCGTTCCGGCGGTGGGTGACGCCTGCCCGCCGGGCGGCGGCGAGGCACTGCCCGATCCGTCGCTGAACGACGGCGTCATCACCGCTGTAGACCTGGTTTCGTCCACGGGCGGACTTTATGTCACGTACAACGGCACGAAGGTTCTGTTGCCGCTGACTCCCGTTATCTGACGCTTTGCGATCTTCCCCGGCGGCGTCCAGCTGCCGGGGTTTTTTCGTGTGGTGCGTCCCGAATCCGCACAGGTCAGAGGTTATTAACTTCCGATAAGTTACCGTCCGGTAACTACCGCCGTTATCCCGTAGACGTTTAACAGAAACTTAGCGCGAGCGACTCGCGTCGCTTGCCGCCGGTAGGCATTCATTTCACGCGGGATAAGGGGCAAATATCATGAAAATTCGTGCACTTCTGAGTGCGACGGCGCTTGTCGGCGCCTCGTTTACGTCCATTTCGACGCCGGCGTTTGCAACGCCCACGGCGCAGGCGGACGCGGCCGCTCCGGACGAGCAGCAAATTTGCGACGACCTCTACGTCAACACGCAGGCGGACCCGACGGTGTGGCGCGCAACGGTGATCAACGACACCGCCGTCGCAACCGACCCAGCTCCCGAGCAGGGCACCGAGGAGAATGTCAATTTCCGCCCCGACGACAGTGCCGGTGCGTCATTCTCCTATGCCGGATTCACGAACACGACCAACCCGCTGTATCGCATCGGCGGCAGCCCTAACATGTGGGGCCAGATGGTGTTCAACGACAAGGTCTGGGACAACACGCTGTACGACGTCCAGATGCAGTTCAACCACACGGTGACGTACAACTTCACCTGCCACGTCGAAGAGAATGTCACCACGACGACGCACGTCGGCGGCAATCCGAATCCGTCTCCGGGCCACGACCCGAAAGAGAATGAGGGCTGCGCGGGCGACAACGGTGGTTCCAACAATGACCCGACGGCCGGCAACAGCGACCACGTCTGCGGCGATGGCGGTCACGACGTGACCACGACGACCTGGACGTTCCGCGCCGACTACCCGCAGGATCCGATCGTCAACACGGTCGAGGACGGTCCCGACATCACGCAGTCCGGGCTTCAGCAGGCGGGCCACGTCGAAGGCGTGAACTACGACAATTTCGGGACGTACACGCCGTACGGCTACATCCTTCTGTCCTGCATCTCGCCGAACAAGAAGGGCGCGTCATGGACGGCCAAGTCCTACTACACGGGCGGCCAGTGCAGCACGACCACGTTCAACTCGGCGACCACGATCCTCGGACATCAGTTCGACTCGCCGCCGACGAACTCGGTTCCTGGCCTGTAAATTCACTAGCGGCCCAGAACCGCGCGTGGACGCCCTGCCCGGCCTTCGTGCCGGGCAGGGTAGCGCGGGGGCCCTGGTTTTTCTGGACGCCTTTTCTGGGGGGGCGGGCACATGAAGAACGCGGAAGGCGTCTCGCGCCATCCATTTAAGCAGGCGGCGGTCGCGATTCTTCTCGCGAGCGCGTCGGTTCCGGCACATGCAGCGGCAACAGCCGGCGGCAGCTCGGCCGACGGAACGTCCAGCGGACAAGCCCCGCCACCAATCGACCCGTCGCAGCAAGATATCATTATCAACGCGCCGCCGCTGTTCCGCGACATCCAGCCGGAACGCAGCCTCGATCAAGACGCGATCGAAAGCTACGGCGCGAGCACCGTCGACGAGATCCTCACCGACCTTCAGGTCGAGCTCGGCGAGGACGCCGAACAGCCGCTGATCATCGTCAATGGACAGCGGATCAACGACATCAGCGAAATCGGCGCGCTCCCCGTCGAGGTGCTGCGCAGCATCGAAGTGCTTCCTCGCGGTACGGCCCTGCGGGTCGGCGGGACGGCCACCCAGCGCGTCATCAACATCTCGCTGAAGCGGCGCGTCCGCACGGCAACGCTGACGGCGGCGCACAAGATCTCGACCGAAGGCGACTGGAACGGCGATCGCGGGGAAGCGATGCTGACGAGCGTCAGAGGCGAAACGCGCGCCAATCTGACGTTCCGCACGCGCGACGAGACCCCGCTGCTCGAAATCCAGCGCGGCATCATCCAGCCGACGCCGTTCCTTCCATATTCAATAGCCGGCAACATCATCGGCTACCCGAACACGACGGGCCAGATCGATCCGCTGCTGAGCTCTCTTGCCGGCGAGCCGGTGACAGTCGTGCCGCTGCCTTCGGCGACGCCGACGCTCGACCAGCTCGTTGGGGTCGCCAACCAGGCGAATGCGACCAACCTCGGCGATTTTCGAACGCTGCGGCCGAACACGCGCAATTACGACCTGAACGGCACGTTCGCGACGCGCTTCGCGCCGTGGCTGACGGCCAATGCGACGCTTCGGTGGAATCGGAACCAGAGCCGCTCGCTCCGGGGACTCCCGACCGCGTTGTTCCTGCTTGCAGCGGAAAACCCTGCATCGCCCTTCTCGAACGACGTCGCGCTGGCCTTCTACGGCAAGCAGCCACTGCGCTCGGTCTCGACTCAGACCGGGCGCGAAGCGAACGTGACCTTCGATGCGAATTGGGGAAGCTGGCAGGGGAACCTCAATCTTCGCCACGACGAATCGACCAGCAGCTACACAAGCCAGCGGCAGGCCGCGTTCGGCGCAATCCCGATCGACGACAGCGTCAATCCGTTCACGACGGACCTGACGGGCCAGATCGCGCTTCGCAACGATCGAACCTCCAGCCGTGCGAAAAACAGCCTTGCCGATCTCACCTTCAACGGACCGTTGGTGAGGCTGCCAGCCGGAAACCTGCTCGCGATCGTGGAGGGGCGGTTGGGATCGGGGCGGCTGCGCTCGACCAGCACCTTCTCCGCCTTCGGGAACGGGACTTTCCGCCGCAACGAAGAATCGCTCCGCGGCGGCCTGGAGATTCCGCTGACGAGCCGTGACAACCACTTCGGCGCGGAGTTGGGCGACATGAGCGCGAGCATCGAATATGCGCGCGCGCACTTTTCGGATGCAGGCTCGGTGAACCATCACACCTACGGCCTGACCTGGGAGCCGCGGCCGTTGCTCCGGCTGCACGCGTCGGTCGACGAAACCGATGTGCCCGCACCGATCCAGACGATCGGCAATCCGGTGGTCATCACGCCCGACGTCCGCGTGTTCGATCCGCTGACCGGCGAGACGGTGGACGTGACGCAGATTACCGGCGGCAATCCCTTCCTGCTGCCGCAGCAGACGAAAATCCGTAACGTCAGCGCACTGTTTCGGCTGGTTCCGAAGCTCAACCTGCAGCTAAACGCCGAATATACCGATAGCGAAATCCGCAATTTCGTCTCGTCACTTCCGCAGGCGAGCGCGGCGGTGGAGCTCGCCTTTCCCGAGCGCTTCATCCGCGATGCGAATGGCGTGCTGACGACGATCGACCTCACGCCCGTCAACTTCGATTCGCATCGCGAGAAAAGGCTCCGCTGGGGCCTCAGCATGAATGCGAAGCTGAACGGGACGCCGGCGCCGCCGGCGCCGGGGCAGCCGCGGGCGCCGAGCCGTCCAGGCACCTATTTCCAGCTGACCGCGAACCACACCATGGTCTTTTCCGACCAGATCGTCATTCGGCCCGGATTGCCGTCGGTCAACCTGTTGAACGGCGGCGCGATCGGCATCGGCGGGGGCAGGCCGCGGCACCAGGTCGACGGGACGGCAGCGCTGACTTCCGGCGGACTTGGAGTGCGCATGGGGCTCTTGTGGCGCGGGCCGAATACCCTGCAAAGCCGGGTGAACGGCGTCACCGACACGCTGCATTTCTCGTCGCTGCTCGCGGTCAACCTGCGGGCGTTTGCCGACGTGAAGCGGTTCCTGCCGCACGAGAAATGGACGAAGGGCTTCCGCCTGTCCCTGGACGTGATCAACGCGCTGAACCGGCGGCAGAAGGTCCGCGACTCCTTCGGCAACACGCCGCTGCAATACCAGCCGGCCTATCGCGACCCGCTCGGCCGGACGATCGAGGTCGAGCTGCGCAAGGTCTTCTAGGGCGTCGTTTCGGCCTCTTCGATCGCGTCGAGCACCACCTCGGGGGCGACGCGCTCCTTCATCTCCTCGATTTCCTGCTGCTCGGCGGTGGAAAGCTCCATCTGCTCGGCGATCATGGAGACGAGCTCCACGAGCTTGGTGATCTCCGCCTCCGCGAGCAGGCTGACCTGGAGGTCGAGCTCCGCGCGGCGGTCGGCCGTGGCGGCCATGCGGTTCTGGGTGATGAGGATGAAGGTCGAAAGGAAGATCGCTTCGACCGACGCGACCATCGCCAGGATGACGAAGGTCGGGTCCCACGGCCCCAGGCCCGGAACCCAGCCGAGGTTGGCAACGATCCAAAAGCCGTAGATCGCGGCGTGGACGTAGACGAAATACATGCTGCCGGTGAAGCAGGTGATCGACCGCGCGAGGCGCTCCTCGAACCGCGCGCGCTTCTCTTCTTCCTCGCGGCGGCGGCGCAGCGCGTCGATATTGCGCCTGAGAGCACTGTTGAGGCTTCGGTCGTCCGTCATGCGCCCCGCCAACGAAGGCGCAGGGGCCGCGTTCCAGCTGGGGTTGCGCCTTCTTGCCGGCGCCCCTATGTCGCGCCCCTGCCGCTTTCCCGGCACCCGCGCGCCCGTAGCTCAGCTGGATAGAGCACCAGACTACGAATCTGGGGGTCAGAGGTTCGAATCCTTTCGGGCGCGCCATTTTCCTTTTACACCCCTGCGCCATGCGGCGGCTCATCCTTGTCACCTTGCTGGCGTTGAGCGCCTGCTCGTCGGCGGGCGGGCCCTATCCGTCGCTGCAGCCGCGGGCGGCGGAGGCGATCGATCCTCGATTGCAGCCGGTGCGGCCGCTCAACGACCGGCCCGTCACACCTGCGCTTGCGGCGCAGCTTGCAGGGCTGGTGGCGCAGGCCCGGAGCGGCGACGCGGCATTCGAGCCAGAGGCCGCGCGCGCCGAGCAGCTGAGCGCGTCGGCAGGCGCTCCGCAGAGCGAGAGCTGGATCGCGGCGCAGCAGGCGCTGTCAGCCGCGATCGCCGCGCGCAAGCCTAGCGCGCTCGCGCAGGCCGACATCGACACGCTCGCTGCGACGGCGCTCCAGACGCAGGGCGGGATCGCGCCGAACGACCTGAAGGCAATCGAGAGCGCCGCAGCCGAGGTGTCGAGGATCGCGCGCGGGCAGACCGACCGGATCGACGCGATGCAGAGGCGGCTCGGCTCCTAGGAGCGGGGCCGTTCCACGGCATATGCGATGTGGGCGCTCAGCGGATGGCCCGCCGGGAAGCTCGGGTGCGCGAAGTCGAGGTCGGGCCGGCGCGTCATTCCGATCCGCTCCATCACCCGCCAGCTCGCGCGGTTGGCCGGGATGGTGAAGGAGACGATGCGGTCCACGTCGAGGTTCGCCCAGGCCCAGGCGAGGACGGCCGTGGCCGCCTCGCTCGCATAGCCCTGCCCCCACGCGTCCTCGCGGAGGCGCCAGCCGATCTCGACGTCCTCCTCGACAGGGGTGCCTGTCAACTTTGCCAACTTCAGCCCGCAATAGCCGAGGAACCGGCCGTCCGACTTCCTCTCGACCGCCCAGAAGCAGAAGCCATGCTCTTCCTGGCTCCTGCGGATGCGCTCGAGACCCGCGTCGAAGGCCTCAATGCTGGATGGGCCGCCCAGGTGCGCCGTCACCGCCTCGGTGTTGCAGCTCGCGAGGAACTCGGCCCGGTCGCCGTCGCGCCACGGCCGAATGATCAGCCGCTCGGTCTCGATCATCCCGCGATCAGGCGCGCGGCGTCGAGGGCATGGTAGGTCAGCACTCCGGTCGCGCCCGCGCGCTTGAAGGCGAGCAAAGTCTCGAGGATCAGCGCATTGCGGTCGGCTGCGCCGGCGGCGGCGGCATGCTCGATCATCGCATACTCGCCGGACACCTGGTAGACGAAGGTCGGGACGCCGAACGCGTCCTTCACCCGCGCAACGACGTCGAGATAGGGCAGCCCCGGCTTCACCATGACGAAGTCGGCGCCTTCGGCGAGGTCGAGCTCGACCTCGCGCAGGGCCTCTTCGATGTTGGCGGGGTCCATCTGGTAGCCGCGCTTGTCGCCTTTCAGCCGCCCGAGGGACCCCACAGCCTCCCGAAACGGGCCGTAGAAGGCCGACGCATATTTCGCCGCATAGGCCATGATGGCGACATTCTGATGGCCTTCGCGCTCGAGCGCCTCGCGGATCGCACCGACGCGTCCGTCCATCATGTCCGAAGGCGCGACGATGTCCGCGCCGGCGTCGGCCTGGACGAGCGCCTGCTGGACGAGGATTTCGACCGTGTCGTCGTTGATGACGTTGCCGAGCTCGTCGACGATGCCGTCGTGGCCGTGCGCCGTATAGGGATCGAGCGCGACGTCCGTCAGCACGCCGATTTCCGGGACGGCGTCCTTGATCGCCTTGATCCCCGAGCAGATCAGATTCTCGCGGTTGAGCGCCTCGCGCGCGTCGTCCGTGCGAAGCGCGTCGGGCGTGTTGGGGAAGAGCGCGATGCACGGAATGCCGACGTCGGCGGCCTCGCGCGCGCGCGCTCCGAGGCGGTCGACGCTCCAGCGGCTGACCCCCGGAAGCGAGCCGATCGGCTCGTCGCAACCGCGACCTTCGCAGATGAACAGCGGCCAGATGAAATCGCTCGGGTGCAGCCGGTTCTCGGCGAGCATCGAGCGCATCCATGGGCTCGAGCGGCCGCGGCGCATGCGGAGGGAGGGGAAGGAAGCGGACATGCCTGCGCCTATAGCGCCGCCGGCTGCGCAGCGAAGCCGCTTTTGTTTCGCGCCGCTTCTATCCTGCCGGCTTGAGCGCGCCGCCGGGCTCGCGGGTGGCGAGCGCTTCCTCGGTGCACTCGTCGTCGTCGGGCCGGTCGCCGACGGTCATCCGCACCTTCTTCCAGCCGCCGTGGACGTAGAAGCCGATCGCGAGCGCGAGGTTGATGAAGGACGTGACCGGGAAGCTCGTCCAGATGGCGTCGGCGCCGAGCCAATGGAAGGTCGCGAAGATATAGCCGAAGCGCACGGGGATCATTCCGATGCTGAGCACGATCAGCGGGATCCACACGGCCCCGTTCGCGCGCACCGTGCCGAACAGCACCATCATGACGCCGAACAGCAGGAAGTTCCACGTCGCCACCAAATGGATGTGCCGGGCGATCGGAAGCGCGGGGCTGTCGCCGCCCATGAACAACGCGAGCACCGCGCGGTCGGCGAGGGTCAGCGCAACGATCATTGCCGCGGTGATCGCCAGCGTCTGGATGATCCCGACGCGGGTGATGCGGCCGACGCGGTCCCACAGGCCGGCCCCGATATTCTGCGCCGCCATGGCGCTGACAGCAGCACCGAGCGCCATCGCCGGCATCTGGACATAGGTCCACAGCTGGAGCGCGACGCCGAACGCGGCGGTCGTATCCACGCCCTGACGGTTGACGAGGCCAATCAAGGCGAGCGCGGACAGCGAAATGATGATCATCTGCAGGCCCATCGGGAAGCCTTTGACGATGATCGTCTTCATGATCTGGATGTCGCACCAGAGATAGCGCAGCTCGCGGCCGCGAAGCCGCAGCGGCAGGTCCCTGAGGTAGATGTAGGCGATGAGGCCGAGCAGCGCCGCGTAATTGGCGATCAGCGTCGCGGTCGCCGAGCCGGCGATGCCCATGCGCGGCGCGGGGCCGAGGCCGCGGATGAAAACGGGGTTGAGGCCGCTGTCGAGCAACACCGCGACGATCATGAAGAACAGCGGCGTCATGCTGTCGCCGGCGCCGCGCAGCGCCATCATCGCCAGCGTCAGGAGCAGGAGCGCCGGCATGGCGAGGAAGATGACCCGAAGGTAGGCGAGCGCCAGCGGCTCCGCCGGCCCAGGCGTGCCGAGCAGGTGGAGGATCGCGGGCGAGAGATAAAAACCGGCGATCGCGATCAGGATGGTGATCAGCAGGAACGATCCGCCCGCCGTGCCGAACACGCGCCGCGCCTCGTCCACGTCCTTGCGGCCCCAGGCCTGCCCGACGAGGATCGTCGCCGCCATGCCGAAGCCGAACACGAAGGCGGTGAGCAGGAACATGACCATGTTCGCGTTAGAGGTGGCGGCGAGCGCTCCCTCGCCGAGGAAGCGGCCGACCCAGATGGCATTGATCGTGCCGTTCAGCGACTGGAGGATCGAGCTGGCGAGGGTCGGCAGCGCGAACCTGAGCAGGGTCAAGCCGATGCTCCCCTGCGTCAGGTCTCCGCGCGCGACCGGGCGCTTCGCTGCTGCTGTGTCCGGCATGACCGGCACATAACGTCATTCGGCGCGAAACGGACCATGCTTTGTTCCGGCGCGCGGCGCGTCAGAAGTGGAATTCGTACTCCACCATGAAGCGGGCGAGGCCGTTGGTCTCTTCCCGCGCCTCGCCGATGGCGAACAGATAGCCGGCCTCGAATGCGAGCTCGCCGTTGCCGGGCAGATGCTCGATCTCGAACTTGGCGTTGGGACCGGCGAAATGTTCGCCGTGGGTCGTGAGGCGACGCGTGGTCCCGAGCTCGCCGACAGCCATTGCCCCGAGCCGGAGCTCGCCGGCGACCTCGGTGTCGGCGGAGGCGGCGTAGCCGAACTCGATCGGCGCGCCGCGCTCGAGCTCCCGTTCGGCGATCAGGTTCAACCGCGCGTCGAACTCGCCGGCGCGCTTCTCGAGGAGGAGCTTGGTCTCGACGTCGTCCGCGCCGTGACGGTTGATGCCATATTCGCCGTAGAGCGCAGTATCGACGCCGGCGACCTTGCCGAGGGCGACGATGCCTTCAAGGCCGATGCCGGAGAGGCGGCGGTCGCCGCCGGGATCGCGCTCGGTCTCGAGCAGCACGCTGCCGTAGAACCGGCTCGAGAAATGGTGCGCGACCTCGAGGAGCAGCCCGTCCTCGCCGTCCGCTTCCTCGCCCACAAGGCGGCCATAGCGCAGCTCCAGCTCGGTCGTGCCCGGCTCCAGCGTGGCGCCGTAGACCTTCGTCGTAAGCTCGTCGGCCGCCGCGGGCGCAGGCGCAAGGAAGACCAGCGCAGCCGCGAACGCGGCGGCGCGAACGAACAATCGCATCGGCTCAACCCCTTTCGGGAGCTCTCCTAATGCGAGTGTTTCGCAATAGCAACATACTATTGAAGACGCGCGAGGGCGGCCCTCAGGCGATCGGCTTCGGCGGCCTTCGCCTCATGATCGGAGCGCGCCTTCTCGACCGCCTCCGGCTTGGCGCGCTCGGTGAAGTTCGGGTTCGCAAGGCGCTGGGCGAGACTGTCGCGCTCCTTCTCCGCAGCGGCCGCGGCCTTCGCGAGCCGGTCGCGCTCGGCGCCGATGTCGATCACGCCTTCGAGCGGGAGCGCGAACGTCGCTTCGTCGACGACGACTTGAGCGGCGCCCCGACCGGCGAAGGAGGAGAGCTGGATCGATTGCAAACGTGCCAGACGCGAGAGCATCGCATGGTTGCGATCCAGCCGGCCGGCTGTCTCGTCGGACGCGTCGGCGGCGAAAAGGTTGAGCTTGGCCGACGGCGGGACGCTGAGCTCCGTCCGCGCTGAGCGCACTTCGCTGACCAGGCGAACGAGCCAGTCGAGCTCGCGCTTCGCATGGGGGTCGACCTGCGCCTGCGGGTCGGGCCATTTCGCGACGATGAGGTCGTACGGGCGCTCGCCCATCGCGTGCCACAGCTCCTCGGTGATGAAGGGCATCAGCGGGTGGAGCATGACGAGAATCTGGTCGAACGCCCAGGCGGCGACGCGGCGCGTCTCTTCCCTCCCCCTACCGCTTGCGGGAGGGGGCTGGGGGGTGGGCGCGTTGTGCGGGAGTTCGTACGACGCGCCCACCCCTTCGTCGCTTCGCTCCTCTTCCCCTCCCGCAAGCGGTAGGGGAGAAAGTTCGCCCTTCACCAGCTCGACGTACCAGTCGCAGAAGGTGCCCCAGACGAAGTGATAGATGGCGTCCGCCATCTCGTCGTAGCGCAGCTCGTCGAACGCGCGGTCGAGCTTGCCGAGCGTCTCGACCACCTCGCCGATGATCCAGCGATTGACCGGAAGCTCGGCCGCCGGCGCGGCGATGCTGTCGCTGGCGCCGACGCCGTTCATCTGCAGGAAGCGGGCGGCGTTCCACAGCTTGGTCGCGAAGTTGCGGTAGCCCTCGACCCTTTTCTCATCGAGCTTGATGTCGCGGCCCTGGCTTTCCATCGCCGCGAGCGTGAAGCGAAGCGCGTCGGCGCCATATGTGTCGATCAGGCCCAGCGGGTCGACGGTATTGCCCTTCGACTTGGACATTTTCGCGCCCTGCGCGTCGCGCACAAGTCCGTGGAGATAGAGCGTTCGCCACGGCACTTCGCCCATGAACTCGATCCCCTGCATCGCCATCCGCGCGTCCCAGAAGAAGAGGATATCGAAGCCGGAGATGAGCACGTCGTTGGGGTAATGGCGGGCGAGATCGCTTCCGCGCTTCGGCGTCAATGGCCGCCCAGCCCCTTCTCCCCGCGGGGGAGAAGGCTGGGATGAGGGGGTTCGGAGGTCGGGATTGCTCTCGGAAGCGGGAGCCCCCTCACCCTGCCCTCTCCCCGCCGGGGAGAGGGTTGATCCGGTGAACTCCTCGGTTTCCTCGGGCCAGCCGAGGGTCGCGAACGGCCAGAGAGCGGATGAGAACCACGTGTCGAGCACGTCCTCGTCCTGCCGGAGCGGCTGGCCGCCAGCCTGCTCGCTCGCTTCTTCCTCGGTCTCCGCGACGAAGACCTTGCCGTCTTCCGCGTACCAAGCCGGAATCCGGTGGCCCCACCAGAGCTGGCGCGAGACGCACCAGGGCTGGATGTTCTCGAGCCAGTTGTACCAGGTCTTCTTCCACGTCTCGGGAACGACGCGGATGTCGCCTTTCTTCACCGCCTGGAGCGCGGGAAGCGCGAGCTTGGCGGCGTCGATATACCACTGGTCGGTGAGCCACGGCTCAATCACCACTCCCGAGCGGTCGCCGAACGGCGTCGGGATCACGCGGTCCTCGACGCGAACCAGCGCGCCCTCTTCTTCGAGCTTCGCGACGACCGCCTTGCGCGCGTCGTCGCGCGACAGGCCGAGCAGGTCCTGCGGGATCAGGCCGTCCTGCGTCTGCACGACGAAGGCCTGCGCGTCGAACATGTTGAGCATGTCCGCGGGCTTGATACCGGCGCGCTTGCCAACCTCATAATCGTTGAAGTCGTGGCCGGGGGTGATCTTGACGGCGCCCGAGCCGAGCTCCGGGTCGGCATGCTCGTCGGCGATGATCGGGATGAGGCGGCCGGTGATCGGATGCCTGATCTGCTTGCCGATTAAGGCCCTGTAACGCTCATCCTGCGGGTGCACCGCGACGGCCATGTCGGCGAGCATGGTCTCGGGCCGGGTCGTCGCCACCTGGATCGCGCCCGTGTTGTCCGCGAGCGGGTAGCTCAAAGTCCAGAAGCGGCCCTGGACGTCCTTCGTCTCCACCTCGAGGTCGCTGATCGCCGTCTGGAATTTGGGGTCCCAGTTCACCAGCCGCTTGTCGCGGTAGATGAGGCCGCGCTTGTAGAGCTCGACGAAGACGTAGGTGACGGCGCGCTGGTAGCGCTCGTCCATGGTGAAGCGCTCGTGCGCCCAGTCGCACGAGGCGCCGAGGCGGCGGAGCTGGCGCGTGATCGCGCCGCCCGACTGCGCCTTCCACTCCCACACATGTTCGAGGAAGGCGTCGCGTCCGATCTCCGCCCGCTTGACGCCCTGGCTGTCGAGGTTGCGCTCCACGACCATCTGCGTCGCGATGCCGGCATGGTCGGTGCCGACGACCCAGAGCGCGTCCTTGCCGAGCATGCGCTCGCGGCGGACGAGCACGTCCTGGAGCGTATTGTCGAGCGCGTGGCCGATGTGGAGCGAGCCGGTGACGTTCGGCGGCGGCATGACGATCGTCCACGGCTGCGCGTCG
This sequence comes from Bacillota bacterium, assembly GCA_050261135.1. Classification (GTDB taxonomy): domain Bacteria; phylum Pseudomonadota; class Alphaproteobacteria; order Sphingomonadales; family Sphingomonadaceae; genus Sphingomicrobium. Next base: position 64,412 of record JBLNCZ010000007.1, on the reverse strand, counting down.
GGCCGCTCCGGGCGGAACAGGCCTTCCCGCTCCCAATGCTCATACCAACGCTGCTCGATCGCGGCCGGGTCGAAGGTCTTGGGAAGCTCGGTCATGCGCCGACGCGGTTAGCGATGCGGCGGTGCAGCATCAACCACCCTGATCCTCCCCGGCCGAAGGCGGGGGAGGGGGACCGCTCGACGAAGTCGAGTGGTGGAGGGGATTGCGCCGGCCCCTCCACCGCCTTCGGCGGTCCCCCTCCCCTCGAGCTGCGCTCGCGGGGTGGATTTGGAGGTTACTGGCCGCGCTCGGGGCGCTCGCCGATCACCGTCGAGCTGGGCACGGGCTCCGGCACGGGCGCGCCCTGGCCCAGCCACTGCCGCTCCCAGTTGAACACCTCACGATACCACTGGACCGAATTCTTCGGCTTCAGGACCCAATGGTTTTCGTCGGGGAAGATCAGCAGCCGCGACGGGATGTTGCGGCGCTGGAGGGCGGTGAAGGCCGCAATCCCCTGGGTGTAAGGAATGCGGAAATCGTTCTCGCTGGTGATCACCAGCTGCGGAGTCTTCCAGTTCTGGACGAAGTTGACGGGGTTCCACCGCTCGAACTCCTGCGGCACCTCGTAATAAGGATGGCCGCCGTGCTCCCATTCGTCGAACCACAGCTCCTCGGTCTCGTAGGCCATGGCGCGCGCATCGAAGACGCCGTCGTGCTGGACGATGCACTTGAACCGGTCGGGCCAGTTCCCCTCGATCCAGTTCATCATGTAGCCGCCATATGAGCCGCCGAGCGCGCAGGCGTTGTCCGCCTGAAGCTGCGGGTCATGGGCGGTGATGTAAGCGAGGCCCTTCTTCAGGTCCTCGAGCGGCCAGCCGCCCCAGTTGCGGTTGATCGCGTCCTGGAAGGCCTGGCCGTAGCCGGTCGAACCGTGGAAATCGACGCTGACCGCCGCATAGCCCGGCGCCGTGAACAGCCGCGGGTTCCAGCGGTACGACCAGCTGTTGTTGAAGCTGCCCTGCGGCCCGCCATGCACGAGGAAGGAGATGGGCAGGGTCTTGTTCATCACCGGCTTCAGCGTCCAGCCCCACACGGTGTCGTTGTTCGCACCGGCGAAGCTGAACTTGGTGAAGGTGACCGGGTCGAGCTGGGAGAGGAGGTCGCGGTTGAGCTCGGTGAGCCGGGTCGCGCGGCCGCGACTGTCGAGCCGGTAGAGGTCGTCGGGCGCCATGATGCTGTTCATGGTGACGATCGCGCCGCCGGAGCGGAGCGCATGGACGTTGCCGTAATTGCCATCGCCGGTGAGCCGCGTGACCTTGCCGCTCGCCGCGTCGACGCGGAAGACCGGATTCTCCAGCGTGTCCTCGGCGGTGACGAGCAGGCTGCGCCCGTCGGGTGCCCACTCGATCGAAGCGACGGAACGGTCCCACGCCTGCGTCAGCGGACGCACCTGGCCGGACGCGAGGTCGCGCAGCATCAGCACCTGCCGGTCGGACTCATAGCCCGGCCGCGCCATGGCGACATAAGCGAGCGTGCGCCCGTCGGGCGACAAGGTCGGAAGCGTGTCGGTCGCGTCGTTGGCGTCGGTGAGGTTCACCGGCTGCGCGCTGCCGTCGGTCGGTGCCTGGAAGATGTCGAGGTTGGTCGAGAGCGGCTCGATCCGCCCCGCCTCGCGCAACGCGAAATAGGCGGTGCGGCCGTCGGGCGAGATGGCGATCTCCTCTCCGCCGCCGAACGGCTTCGACGGCGTGTCGCCGACGAGCTGGCCGGTAATCCGCGCGCCGTCGCCCTGCAGCTTCCCGTTCACGACGGGGAAGGCGAAGAGGCGCGAGCGGGTGTTGGGCTCCGCCCACGTGTCCCAGTGGCGCACGAACAGCTGGTCGTAGGTGCGGCCGCTGCCGACCTTGTCGGGCTGGACGAGCCCCTTGCACTCGAACGTCTGGCACCATTGCGCGCGGTCGGCCCAGACCAGGACCATGTTCCCCGAGTCCGAAACCTTGAAGCCGCCGACGTCGCCGTGGAAGTTGCTGACCGGCACCGGCCCGGCGCCGATGCTCATGCGGAACAGCTGGTCCTGGTCGCCGACCGGCATCAGGAACCAGAGGCGGCCGTCCGCGGAGAACATCGGATCGTGCCCCTTCTCCGCGCCGAGGATCGGCTGCGGCTGGGCGCCGGGTTTCGTGAGGTCGAGAACTTCGAGCGTGTTGACGCGCTTGTTCTTGGTCCAGTCGGTGCTCGACACGGTGAACACGGCCCAGTGGCCGTCGGGCGAGACGACCGGCGAACCGAGCCGGTGCATCGACTGGAGGTCGACTGCCGTCATCGGGCGCGCGAGCGAAGGCGAAGCCGCGAGCGCGAAGGCCGCGGCAGCGATCAGGAGCGGGAATTTGGTCATGAAACGACGGTAGCCGTCCGCCGTTAACGCATCAACAATCCGTCAGAGCGGCCGTCCGGTGATCCGCGAAATCTCGCGCTTCACATGGTCCTCGACCATCTGCGGGAGATGCTCGTCGAGCCATTGCTTGAGCATCGGCCGCAGCATCTCGCGCACCATTTCCTCGAGCGGGTTCACGTGGGGAGCCGCGGGGATCGAGGCGGCGACGGTCTGCAGCTCCTCGAGCGCCTGGCGGCTTTGCCCGGCGACCTGCTCGTCGACCAATGGCGGCCCCAGGTCCGCGGGCGGCGCGAGCGGCTCATCGAGCTCGAGCACGTCATCCTCGGCGCTCGTCTCTTCGGGCAGAGGCTGGTCCTCGGCAGCGCCGGCGGGAGCCGAGGCGGTGCGCAGCTCCTTCTCCTCCGCGATCACTTTCTTGATCGACGCGAGTATGTCTTCCATCGAGGGTTCGCGGCCGGTCGACTGCATCGCGGCACGATAGCTTCAATGCCGCAGCGGAGTCACGCGCTGCCTTTCGAAAATCAGCCGCGCTCGGGCGAGCTTGCCGGCGGCGGAGCGGTCGGCGTCGGCGCCGGCGCGGTGGTCACGCCGGTCGCTGTGGGAGGCGTGGTATTGACCCGCGCCGGCGCGATCTTCGGAGTCACGGCCGGGTTCGGGGGCATCTCCTGCGGGCTGACGGTGCGCGTCGCGACCGGCACGTGGGTCCGGTCGGAGGCCCAGTCGTTCCAGTTATTGGCGACGTGGCGGTAATTGCCGAGCGGATCGTAGAGCGGGCCGCCGTCGAGGCCGAGATCCTGCGCCTCCGCCTGGCCCATCGCGTTCAGCAGCTGGAAGCCGGCGACATAGGCGTCGCGCTTGGCGCTGACGAGCGCGACCTGCGAGTTCAGCAGCTCCTGCTCGGCATTGAGCACTTCGATGATGGTGCGCGTGCCGACGCTCTGCTCGGCGCGGTTGCCCTCCAGCGCGAGCTGGTTGGCCTGGACCGCGACGGTCTGCGCCTGGATGGCCTCCTGCGCCGCCTGGTAGTTGGCGAACGCCGCGCGAGCCGCCTGGACGACGGCGCGCTCGGTGCCGACCACCTGCTCACGAATCTGGCCCTGCTGCGCCTGAGCCTGGCGGATGCGGGCCGCGGGAAGGCCGCCCTGGAAGACGGGGATTCTCGCGCCCAGGCCGACCGAGGTCTGCATGCCGGTATTCGGCCCTTGGGCATTTCCGGCAAGGTTGGCGGCATAATCGCCGCTCGCCTGCGCCGACAGGGTCGGCAGACGTCCGGCCCTGGCGACATTCACGTCATAGCCGGCAGCAAGCTCCTGCCGCGTGATCGCGATCAGGTCGGGGTTGTTGGCAAGCGCGATCCGGACTGCCTCGTCAGCGGTCGCCGGGAGCGGCGGCAGCGGCGGCGGAGGCGCTAGGTCGCCGGGCGGATGGCCGATGACCTGCCGGTACGTGGCTTCGCTCGCCGTCGCATTGCCCTGCGCGGTGGCAAGCTGGGCAAGGCCGAGCTGGAGCCGCGCTTCCGATTGGGCAACGTCGGTGCGGGTGAGGTCGCCGATCTGGAAGCGGTCGCGCGTCGCCTCGAGGTTGGTCTGGAGGACCTTCACGTTGTTCTGGTTGAGCTCGACGATCGCCCGATCGCGGATCACGTCCATGTAGGCGCCGACCGCCTGGGTGAAGACGTCGCCTTCAACTGCGCGGAGAGTCGCCCGCCCGGCTTCGACGCGGGTTTCGGCGGCGCGGACCGAGTTACGGACGCTGCCGCCGTTGAATAAAGGGTAGCTGACCGTCAGACCTCCCGTCAGCGTCGGCCCCTTCCCGCCGGAGATGAGCACGCCGCTCTGGGTGATGCTGCGGTTCAGGCCGACGTCGGCGCTGACCTGCGGACGCCCCGCGGCCTTCGCGATCGCCACTGCCGCGTCGTTGACTTCCAGCGTCTGACGCTGGGCGGTGAGGGTCGGATTGGTCTGATATGCAGAGACCAGCGCCTCGCGCAGGTCGTCGGCATTTGCCGTGCCGGCCATGAGTCCGGCGATCAGCGATCCGGTGAGTAGCTTTCGAACCACGCGATAAACCTTCTTAGAACGTGAATGCCTTGGGGCGCGCGAAGCCGGGAAGTGCCGGCACGCCCGCATCGCTCAAGGACAGATAACCGAACGCGCCGCCGGCCTTGCGGCCGACGATCAGGCGAGTGATCCCGCGATCGAGGAGCGCCGTGCCGAGCCGGCCGCCGTCGGCGAGCTGCTCGATGATCGGGTCGGGAATATATTCAATCGCGCCGTCGATGAGAATCTGGTCGTAGGGAGCGCCTTTGGCCCAGCCGTCTTCCAGCGGACCTTCGACAGCCTCGACGCCATTGGCGCGCGCCGCAGCGAGAAGCTCGGGAGAGCTGTCGAGAGCCACGACCGAAAGGCCCATCGCCTGCAGAACCGCGGCCGAATAGCCGGTGCCGCCGCCGATGACGAGCGCGCGCTGGCCCCGCACCGGCATCATCTGGGTGAGCAGCGAGCCGAGCACCGCGGGCGCGGGCAGGAAACGGCGCTCGCCCATCATCACCGCGCGGTCGACATAGGCGAGCGGCCGCGTCTGCGGCGGGAGGAACTTTTCGCGGCGGACCGAGCCCATGGCGCCGAGCACGGCCGGGTCGGTGACGCCCTGCGGCCGAAGCTGGCTCTCGACCATGGCCGCGCGAGCGGCTGCGAAATCCGGAATCGGGCTCTGAACGGTCATTGCTGTTATATGCCGCTAATACAGTTGGAGTTCAACCGGTCATATCGGCAGCTTGCAGTATCGCCAACCACCGTTCATCGAAAGATGAGCAGCAGTGACCATCCCGCACTGAATGGCAAGTGAGCGCCGATATCGGCGACGAGTGACTTGACCGCCCGGCCAAGCTCGCCGAAATGCGGGCCGCCAGGCCCGATGGCGGAGTGGTTACGCAGAGGACTGCAAATCCTTGCACGCCGGTTCGATTCCGGCTCGGGCCTCCATTTTTTGCACTGACCGGTGACAGAGAAAGCTCCACCCGCGTCGAAGCTGAGGCAGGTTCGCCTGCTCCTGTGGCTGCTGGTCGCGCTGGCGGTCGTCGGCACGGCGGCGCTGCTGCTTGTGCGCCGGGTGACGGTCAATCCGCCCGAGGCGACCACCGCCCAGTCGAGCTTCGGAGGGCCGTTCACGCTGGTCGGCGCCGACGGCAGGCCCTTCTCGAGCGCCAGCCTGGCGGGGAAGCCTTATGCGATCTACTTCGGCTTCACCCGGTGCGGCGACGTTTGCCCGACGACCTTGTCGCGCATGGTGAAGCTCAGGAAGGAAGCGGGCGGCGCCGACAAGTTCAACATCGTCTTCGTGACCATCGACCCCGCGCATGACGGGCCGAAGGAAGTCGGCCAATATGCGACCCTGTTCAATTCGCCGATCATCGGCTTGACCGGATCGCAGGCGCAGATCGACCATGCGAAGAAGCAGTTCGGTATCTACGCCGAACCGTCGCCCCACCCGATGGCCGGCAAGGAGATGGAGCATAGCGCGCTGGTCCTGCTGTTCGACCGTAGCGGCAAGTTCGTCACCACGATCACGCCCGACGAACCGGACTCCGCCGCGCTGGACTCGCTGAGGAAGCTGGTCGCCTGACGCTTGGAACCTCAGGCATCCGACGCCACTTGAGCGGGGATGGCTTCGTACCGGCCCGACCCTGAAATCCTGAAGCTCGGGCCCGACTTCTTCGATCCGGTCGAGCCGGCGCGCTTTCCGCAATGCACGCCGCGGTTCCTCAACAGCCGCTGGGCGGAGCGGGTCGGCCTTGAGCTCGATGACGGCGGGTGGGCGGCGCATTTTTGCCGCTTCGAGCCGCTTCCGGACAATCTGCAGCAGCCGCTGGCGCTGCGCTATCACGGCCACCAGTTCCGCGTGTACAATCCGGAGATCGGCGACGGCCGCGGATTCCTGTTCGCGCAGCTTCGCGACGACCGCGACAGGCTGCTCGACCTCGGCACCAAGGGCTCCGGCCAGACGCCGTACAGCCGCCATGCCGACGGCAGGCTGACGCTCAAGGGCGGCGTGCGCGAGGTGCTCGCGACCGAGATGCTCGAGGCGCTCGGCGTCAATACGTCGAAAAGCTTCGCTTTGTTCGAAACCGGCGAGCAGCTCGACCGCGGCGACGAGCCGTCGCCCACCCGCTCCTCGGTGCTGACGCGGCTGAGCCACGGCCATGTCCGGATCGGCACCTTCCAGCGCCTCGCCTTCTTCGGCGAGGTCGAGAACATCGACAGGCTCGTCCGCTACTGCCTTCAGAACCTCTATTCCGAGGAGCCGGGCGCGGACGACGGCGCGAACGCGCTGCGATTGTTCGACCTGGTCAGCGCTGCCACGGCGAAGCTCGCCGCATCCTATCTTGCCGCGGGGTTCGTCCACGGCGTGCTCAACAGCGACAATATCAGCATCACGGGCGAGAGCTTCGACTATGGCCCGTGGCGGTTCACGCCCGACTGGGACCCCGAATTCACCGCAGCCTATTTCGATCATTATGGCCTCTATGCCTTCGGCCGCCAGCCGGAAGCGATCCACTGGGACCTCGCGCAGCTCGCCGGATGCCTGTCGCTGGTTGCCGAAGGGCCGCCGCTGTCCGAGCTTCTCGCCGGCTGGGGAGCGCGCTTCGAGGAGGCGCTGGTCGCAGCCATGCTGAAAAGGCTCGGGGTGGCTGCTGGAGCGAACGATCGCGATCTGGCTGCAGCGCTGATCAAGGCGCTCGCAAGCCGTGCGGCGGAGATCGACCGCATCTTCTTCGACTGGCGCGGCGGACGCGACCCGGGGGCCGACAAATATCCGCGCGAGGAATTTCGAGAGCTCGCGCGGCCGCTCGCCGGCCGCGAGCGACCGCCGTCCCATCCATACTGGTCTGACGAAGCGCCCTGCTCCATGCAAATCGAAGAGGTCGAGGCGATCTGGTCGGCGATTGCCGAACGCGACGACTGGCGGCCGTTCGAGGAGAAGGTTAGAGCCATCCGACGCATGGGCGAGGCAATGGAGCAGGATGCAGCAGCCGCTTGACGAACGCGCGCCGGTCGTCGAGCGCGCGACCGTGGCTGACACGTTAGTTTCGACGAACCCCGCGACGGGCGAGCAGGTCTGGTCGGGCGAGGTCGGCGATGCCGCGGCAGAAGTTGCCGCGGCGCGCTCCGGCTGGGCCGCCTGGGCTGCCCATTCCCATGCCTACCGCATCGAGGCGCTTCGCCGCTTCGCCAATGTCGTTCGCAAGCATGAGGAAGAATTCGCTCAGCTGATCGCGCGCGAAACCGGCAAGCCCTTCTGGGAAGCGCGCACCGAAGTCGGGGCTGTCGTCAACAAGGTGCAGATCTCGGTCGACGCCTATGCCGAGCGCACCCCGCAGCGGAAGATGGAAGCGGCCCTCGGCAACCGCGTCGCGGTGCGCCACAAGCCGCATGGCGTCCTCGCGGTGCTCGGGCCATATAATTTCCCCGCTCACCTCCCCAACGGGCACATCGTGCCGGCGCTGATCGCGGGCAATGCCGTGGTGTTCAAGCCGTCGGAGAAAACTCCCGCCACGGGCGAATTCCTGGTCCGCTGCTTCCACGAGGCGAAGATTCCCGAGGACGTGGTGCGGCTGCTGATCGGCGGGCCCGACCAGGGCCGCGCGCTTGCGGCGCAGCCCGGGATCGACGGGCTCCTGTTCACCGGCTCGGCGCGCGCCGGCATGGCGCTCCACAGGCAGTTCGCCGACATGCCGCAGAAAATCCTGGCGCTGGAGCTCGGCGGCAACAATCCGCTCGTCGTCTGGCAGGCGAAGGACGTCGGGGCGGCGGCGACCATTGCCGTCCAGTCGACTTACCTGACCGCCGGCCAGCGCTGCACTGCGGCGCGCCGGCTGATCGTCGAGGACGGCGAGGAAGGGCCGCTTCTCGACGCCATCTGCGGCCTCATCGACCGCATCATCGTCGACGAGCCCTTCGCCGACCCGCAGCCGTTCATGGGGCCGGTGATCGACAATGCCGCCGCCGATCATGTGCAGGAGCAGTGGCTCAACCTGATGATGAAAGGCGGCAAGCCGCTGCGGCGGCTCGACCGGCCGTTCGAGGAGCGGCCCTATCTCACTCCCGCGCTCATCGATGTCACCGACGTCAGCGACCGCCCCGACGAGGAGATTTTCGGGCCGGTGCTGCAGGTCGTACGAGTGAAGGATTTCGATGCCGCGATCGACGAGGCGAACAACACGCGCTTCGGCCTTGCCGCGAGCCTCGTCGGCGGAACTCCCGAGCTGTACGACAATTTCTGGGCGAACGTCCGCGCAGGCGTGATCAACTGGAACAAGCCCACGAACGGAGCGCCTTCAAACGCGCCGTTTGGCGGCGTCGGCATCTCCGGGAACCACCGGCCGAGCGCTTTCTACGCCGCCGATTATTGCGCTTATCCCGTCACCAGCAGCGAGGCCGACCGCGCGCGTGCCGCGATCGGCGAAGGGCTGCGCGACCCGAACATGCTCGAAGACTGAATTCGCGCCCCGTCGACGAACGATGGGGCGGAATAAACAACAACCGTGCATCCCTTTTCGGCCGCGCGGCGTTCAGGCGCCCGTGACCAAGAGCAAATGGATCGGCACGGCCCTCGGCCTTGCCCTGTGCACCGCCCTCCCCGCCTGCTCGCAAGGCGGGAACTCCTCCAACCAGCAGGCGTCCAACGCCGCGGGGCCCGGCGACGTCCAGGTCGACTGGAACGGCAAGCTCGAAAAGCAGCTTCGCGAAGCCATCGCCAATGCGCCCGCGAACGGGCTCAAGCCCGACCTCTTCCTCAAAGGCGGAGAGAAGGGCGCGGCCTTGACCCAAGCGGCGCTGCGCTATGCCCAGGCGCTCGCGCAGGGCTATTCCGACCCGGCGAAGATCTTCCCCATCTACACGCTTCCGCGCCCGTCGGGCGACATTCGCGCAGGCTTCCAGCAGGCGGTGCAGAAAGGCGACCTCACCAGCTGGTTCAACTCGCTGCCGCCGCAGACCGACGAATATAAGGCGCTGAGCCAAGCGCACCTCCACTACCTGCAGCTCGCGACGCAGCACCCGAACTTCCAACCGGTGCCCGACGGGGACCCGATCAAGCCCGGGAGCGGCGACAGCCGCGTCGGAGCGATCGCGGCGGCGCTGACCGCGATGGGCTATTATGGCGCCCAGCCCAAGGAGCAGGACGGCAAGAAGGGCGCGGCCGCCGCGCCGGCCGCGCCGCCGACCCACTATTCTCCCCAGCTCGTCGCCGCGGTGAAGCACCTGCAGTCCGATTTCGGGCTCAAGCCCGACGGCGTGGTGGGCGGCAACACGCTCGACGCGCTCAACCTCGGGCCCGCGGGGCTCGCGCGCGAAGCGGCGATCGCTATGGAGCGGCTGCGCTGGCTCGAGCGCACGCCGCCGCAGACGCGCATCGACGTCAACACCGCCGCGACCTTCCTCGATTATTGGCGCGACGGAAAGCACATGGACCGCCGCAACGTGGTCGCGGGCGAGCCCGACAAGCAGACGCCGCAGATCCAGGCGCCGATGGTCAACCTGGTTGCCTATCCGACGTGGACAGTGCCCAAGTCGATCGCGGAGAAGGAGATTGCCTCCAAGGGCTCCGGCTGGCTGGCGGCGAACAACTTCACGATGAAGGACGGCATGTACGTGCAGGCGTCCGGCCCGAAGAATTCGCTCGGGATCGTCAAGTTCGACATGGACGACAAATATGCAATCTACCTGCACGACACGCCGGCCAAGGCGCTGTTCAGCATGCCGGATCGCCACCGCAGCCACGGCTGCGTCCGCGTGCAGGACGCCGTCGCCTTCGCCAATGCGATCGCGAGCGAGCAGGGCGTGCAGGACGAATTCCAGAAGGCGATGGCGGCCAAGAAGGAAGGCTTCGTCAAGCTTCCGAAGCCCATCACCGTCAGGCTGCTGTACCAGACGGCCTTCTGGGACGGATCGAAGGTCCAGTTCCGTCCGGACGTCTATGGCTGGGACGACAATGTCGCGGCCGCGCTCGGGCTCGTCCGCGGCGTGAAGTGGCAGCCGGTCGAGCAAAGCGGCGACATCGGACCGTAAGAATGATCGAGGGCGCCGGAACCTCGCCCGGCGCCCTCGTCCCCCCTCCCCAGAGAGATTTGGGTCAGCCGCGCTCCTCGGGCAGGTAGGCCTCGTCGACGGGGTCGCTGAACTTGGTGATTCGGCTGTCGAACTTGAGCCGGACCTTGCCGGTGGCGCCGTGGCGCTGCTTGGCGACGATCACTTCGGCGCGGCCGTAGGCGCGGCCCATCTCCTCCTGCCAGGCAGCGAAGTCGGGATGGTCCTCGGCGGGCGCCTTGGCGGCGAGATAATAATCCTCGCGGTAGATGAAGAGCACGATGTCGGCGTCCTGCTCGATCGAGCCGGATTCGCGAAGGTCGGAGAGCTGCGGGCGCTTGTCCTCACGCTGCTCGACGGCACGGCTGAGCTGCGAGAGGCCGATCACCGGCACGTCGAGCTCCTTCGCCAGCTGCTTGAGGCCGCGGCTGATCTCGGAGATTTCCTGGACGCGGTTGGCATCGCTCGACTTTGAGGAGCCCTGCAGCAGCTGGAGATAGTCGACGACGATCACGCCGATGCCCTTTTGCCGCTTGAGGCGGCGGGCGCGCGTGCGCAGCGCGGCGATCGTGAGGCCCGGCGTGTCGTCGATGTACAAAGGAAGGCTCTGGAGCTCGGCGGCGGCGCGCGCGAGCGAGCGGAACTCCTGCTGGCTGATCCGCCCCATGCGGAGGTTTTCCGAGCTGATGCCCGACTGTTCGGCGAGAATACGGGTGGCGAGCTGGTCGGCCGACATTTCGAGGCTGAACAGCGCCACCGGCGCGCCTGCCGACTTGGCGGGTTCGATGCCGTCCTCGACGTCCTTCAGGAATCGCTTGGCGGCGGCAAAAGCGATGTTGGTCCCGAGCGCGCTCTTGCCCATGCCTGGGCGGCCGGCGACGATGATCAGGTCCGACTTGTGAAGGCCGCCGATCTTCGCGTTGAGGCTCTCGAGCCCCGTGGTGAAGCCCGACAGATGGCCGCCGCTGTTGAGCGCGCGCTCGGCCATTTCCAGCGCTTCCTTGGTGGCGTCAGAGAAGGACTTCGCCCTGCCCTCGGCTCCCCCCTCCTCGGCCACCTTGTACAACTCGGTCTCGGCGCGCTCGATTTGAGCGAGGGGGGCAACGTCCTCACTCGTGTCGAGCGCGCCTTCGACCAGGTCACGGCCTACGCCAATCAGCGCACGGAGCAGCGCCAGATCGTAGATCTGGCCTGCGAAATCCCGAGCTCCGATTACGGCCGCGCCCGATCCGGTCAATTGCGCCAAATAAGCGGGGCCGCCAACTTCTTTTATCGATTCGTCCGCCTCGAAAAGCGGGCGCAAAGTGACCGGATTGGCCACTCGGTTCGAATCCGTAAGCTTTAGAATGGCTTCGTAGATGCGCCCGTGCAGCGGCTCGAAAAAATGGTGCGGCTTCAGCTTGAGCTGGATGTCCTCGACCAGCCGGTTGTCGATCATCAGCGCGCCCAAAAGCGCCGCTTCGGCTTCGACGTTCTGCGGGAGGAGCTGGGTTGCGCTGTCTGACGCGGACTCGGCGATGCGGATGACTTCGGCCATGGCTGTCCTCTAGGCGTGATGCGGCCCCACGCCCAACGAGAACATATGTAGCACGTTTGTGGATAGCTTGTGCACGAATCGCACAGCCGTCCGCAGGAAGTCCGGAATTCGCGGCGCGGACCCCATCCACAGAAATAATCGCCGCTTATTTGATGGGTGCGGGCGGGCTCGTTAGGCACTCGGCATGGCGATTTTATCCGACCGCTGGATTCGCGAGCAGGCGCAAAAGCACGGCATGATCGAGCCGTTCGTCGAGGCGCAGCGGCGCGAGGGCTGCATCAGCTACGGCCTCTCCTCCTACGGCTATGACGCGCGCGTTTCCAACCACTTCAAGATCTTCACCAATGTCGACAATGCGATCGTCGATCCGAAGGATTTCGCGCACAACAGCTTCGTCGACCGCGACACCGACGTGTGCATCATCCCGCCCAACAGCTTCGCGCTTGCGCACACGGTCGAATATTTCCGCGTGCCGCGCGACGTCATGGTGATCTGCCTCGGCAAGTCGACATACGCGCGCTGCGGGATCATCGTGAACGTGACGCCGCTCGAGCCCGGGTGGGAAGGCCATGTGACGCTCGAATTTTCTAACACGACGCCGCTGCCCGCCAAGGTCTATGCGAACGAGGGCGCGTGCCAGTTCCTGTTCCTCCAGGGCAATGAGCCGTGCGAGGTGAGCTACGCCGACCGCGCCGGCAAATATATGGGTCAGAAGGGCGTGACCCTGCCGAAGCTGTGACGCCCGACCAGGCCCGGCAGCTCGACGCCTCCGACCCACTGGCTTTTGCGCGCGACCGGTTCGCGCTCCCTGAGGGGATCATCTACCTCGACGGCAATTCGCTCGGCGCGCTGCCGAGGGCCGCGCCGGCTTCACTGGCGAGAACGGGGGAGCGGCAGTGGGGCGAGGACCTGATCGCGAGCTGGAACAAGCACGGCTGGATCGATTGGCCGGTCAGCATCGCAGCCCGGCTTGCGCCCCTCGTCGGCGCGAAGCCGAACGAGCTGCTGATTGCCGATTCCACCAGCGTCAGCCTGTTCAAGCTGCTCGGCGCAGCGGCACGCGCCCGGCCCGGCCGCAGCGCCATTCTCAGCGAGCAGGCGAACTTCCCCACCGACCTCTACGTGGCGCAGGGGCTCGCGGACATGCTGCGGCTCCAGCTGAAGGCGGTCACGGCGGACCGGGTCCTCGACTCGATCGACGAGACGACCGCCGTCGTCACGCTGACGCACGTCGATTACCGGTCGGCGTCGATCCACGACATGCGCGCGATCAACGAGGCGGCCCACGCCGCGGGCGCGCTGGTGGTTTGGGACCTCTCGCACAGCGCCGGCGCGATCGCGCTCGACCTCGACGGCAGCGGCTGCGACCTCGCGGTCGGCTGCGGCTACAAATATCTGAACGGCGGGCCCGGCGCGCCGGCGTTCATCTACGTCGCCGAGCGGCTCCAGGACGAGCTCGCCAACCCGCTTCAGGGCTGGATGGGCCATGCCGAGCCCTTCGCCTTCGTCGACGATTATCGCCCGGGCGCGGGCATCCTGCGCTTCCTCACCGGAACTCCCTCCATCCTCGGCATGGCCGCGCTGGACGCCGGCATCGCAACCTTCGAGGGCATCTCGATGCACGACGTCGAGACGAAGTCGCGGAAACTTTCGCAGCTGTTCGTCGAGGAAGTCGAGGCGCGCTGCGGAAGCGAGGTGCGCCTCGCGTCCCCGCGCGACCCGGCACGGCGCGGCAGCCATGTCGTCTTCGCGCACCCCGAAGGCTATGCCGTCATGCAGGCGCTGATCGCGCGCGGCGTGATCGGCGACTTCCGAGCGCCGGACCTGATGCGCTTCGGCTTTACGCCGCTCTACACGCGGTACGCGGACGTCGTCGGCGCCGCGGACATCCTCGCGGGCATCCTGAGCTCGCGCGAATGGGACCAGCCGCGCTTCCGGACGCGCGCCAAGGTCACCTGATCGGCGCGTTCCTCGTCCGCAAATTGTCGAGCGCCCACGCTCCCGGTCCTGCGGCGGCGATGTAGAGGAAGGCGAAGCAATAGAGGATGGCGGCCTCGCCCATGTTCACCGCGGGCCAGAAGCTCTTCGGGAAGTGGAACATGAAGTAGCCGACCGCCATCTCGCCGGCGGCAAGGAAGGCGATCGGACGGGTGAACAAGCCGATGGTGACGAGCACGCCTGCGACGAGCTCGATGGCGCCGGCGGCAACTTCGATCGGCGGCAGCGGCCCCGGCATCGGGAACGGCGCTGGGAAGGCGAAGAATTTCTGCGTCGCATGTTCGAGGAACAACAGTCCGACGACGATCCTGAAGATTGCGAGCAGCTGCGGCTGCCAGCGCGAAAGCCAGGGCAATTCCATGGGCGCCTCCGAGGTTCAGTCGCGCAAGCTTTAGGGGACGCGACGTCGCGCCGCCAAGTGTCAGGCGTGTTCCCTGGCCTTTGCCTGCTGGCTCGAATGCGCCGAATCCTCGGCGAGCGCGGCGCGGGAGCGGTGGATCATGTCGACCCAGTCGTGGAACGCATGGGCGAGCTTGGTCACCAGCTCTTTGAGCGGTCCGTCCTTGAGCTCGCCGCTTTCGGCGAAGCTGTCGTCGGTCACATGGCCTAGATACGCCTCCGGCTGCTGCATCACCGGCATGTTGAGGAAGACGCAGCTCTGGCGGATCTGGTGGTTGGCGCCGAAGCCGCCGATCGCTCCTGGCGAGACGGTGACGATCGCGGCCGGCTTGCGGTCCCACACGCTCTGCCCATAGGGCCTGGAGCCGACGTCGATGGCATTCTTGAGGACGCCGGGGATGCCGCGATTATATTCGGGGCTGACGAACAGCACGCCGTCTGCCGCGCGGATCTGGTCGCGAAACCTGACATAGGCCTCCGGCTGCTGCGGCAGGGCGTCATAGTCCTGATTGTAGAGCGGCAGGTCCCCGATCTCGACCATCGAGCAGTCGAGATTGTCGTTCCGGATGCCGCAGATCGCGCGGCCCATCTTGCGGTTGAGGCTGCCCTCGCGAAGGCTGCCGACGATGATCGCGATTCTGTAAGCCATGCCAGGTCTCCCGCCCACCCAATGAGGCAGCGGGCGAAAGGTTGCGACGGCAGCTCAGCGCATGTGCATGACCGTGCGGGCCGCGAGGATGACGATGAAGACCACCAGTCCGAGCGCGAGGATGCGCAGCGACCAGGCGAAGCGCTGACGGCGCAATTCGCGATAGGCCCCAAGGTCGAACCAGTAGCGGCCCGGCTCCGTCTCGTGGACGCAGCCTTCGGCGATCAGCTGCTCGAGGTAGCGCTGCTGGATCGGCGTGCGCGGCTCGAACGCAATCGCCCGCTCGGGACTGAACGCGTCCTTCTCGAAGAACAGATCTTCCACCTCTCGGCGGGCGCGGGCGGCGATTGCTGCAGCGGCGGTGGCCATGCGCAATCTCCGCCCGGCCGGCGCCGGGAGTCAACCGCGGCCCTATCGCGCCTCGCGCTCCACCTGCCCCCACTCCTTCGCGGTCAGGCAGACCCGCTTGTTGACGTGGGAATAGCTGGAATCGAGCAGCTTGCAGACCTTCTTCTCGGCCTGGGGCTGGACGGCGCCGCCGGAGACCGGGCCGATCTTCTCGGCGCTATTGGAAGCGACCTGCTCGACGACTGTCGGAGCGGTCGTGTTCTGCGCCAGCTGGGGCGCTGCAGACACCGGCGCGGCGGCAATCGTGAGCATCGAAACGGAACAACCAAGCAGAAGCTTATTCATTGCTCATCTCCCTCCATTGGGAGCGAAGAAGCTACATGTGTAGCGCGGCGGCGCGCCATCCGCCCGCTGTCGGACAGCCGACACGCCAAGCCGCTTGGTAGAAGCGATTTCGACGAACGGCGTTTGTCGATGAACGCCGGATAAACTGCCGTTTGTCAGCGGCGGCGACTCTGGTGCCTGATGTTCGGCGGCCGGCCGCGACGCCCTCCGGTGCGCACGCGGTCCCGGCGTTCGGGTGCGGCGCGACCGCTGCCCTGCCGGTCCGGCAGCTCGAACCGGAGCGACCCAGACACCGGGTCCGCCTCGGCGATCCTTAGCCGCAGCTTCTGCCCCTGGCGGTACACTGTCCCGCTGTCCTCGCCGACCAGTTGCTGCGCCTTTTCGTCGTAGCGGAAATATTCGTCGCTGATGGTGGAGACGGGCACCAGCCCGTCGCCGCCGAACTCGACCACGGTCGCGAAGAAGCCGAACGGCTGGACGCCGGTGATCCGGCACATGACGAGCTGCCCGACCTGGTCGGCCAGGTAGGCGGCGACATAGCGGTCGACCGTCTCGCGCTCGGCCTCCATCGCGCGCCGCTCGAGCCGCGATATCTGCTCGCCGATGTCCTCGAACTTCTCCGCGTCGGCCGGCGGCAGACCGCCTTCGCCCAGCTTGTAGGCGCTGACCAGGCCGCGGTGGACGAGCAGGTCGGCATAGCGGCGGATCGGCGAGGTGAAATGCGCATAGGTCGCAAGCGCGAGGCCGAAGTGCCCCAGCCGCTCGGGCGCATAGCGCGCCTGCATCTGGGTGCGCAGCAGCTGCTCCATGATCTCGGGCCGGAAATCGGACTCGCCGACGCGCTCGATGATCCGGTTGAAGGTCGCCGGCCTGATCACCTGCCCCAGCGTAAATTCGATCCCGAACGTCTCGAGATAGTCCTTCAAGGCCTCGAGCTTCTCGCGGCTGGGGGGCTCGTGGACACGGTACATCACGGGCGACTTCTTCGCCTCGAGCGCGCGCGCGGCGGCGACGTTGGCGGCGATCATGAAATCCTCGACCAGGCGGTGCGCATCGAGCCGCTCGCGCGGCGCGACGGATTCGATGCGGCCCTTCTCGTCGAGCACCACCTGCCGCTCGGGAAGGTCGAGCTCGAGCGGCTCGCGCTTGTTGCGCGCGGCGAGCAGCGCTCGCCAGCAGCCCCACAAGGGTTTCAGCGCACCGTCGACCAGTTCCCGCGGAACGGGCCCTTCGACCTCCGGCATCCAGCACACGGGCGATTCGACGTCGACCCGCTCCTCCTCCGACGCGTCGATCGCCGCCTGCGCGTCTTCGTAGGCGATGTTGGCGGCAACGCGGATCTTCGCCCGGGTGAAGCGCCAGCTCTTGAGCGTCCCGTCCCTGGCAATCGTCAGGTGACAGGCCATGGCGGCGCGATCCTCGCCTTCCTTGAGCGAGCAGATGTCCGCCGACAGCTCCTCCGGCAGCATCGGCACCACCCGGTCGGGGAAATAGACGCTGTTGCCCCGCGCCCGCGCCGCCTTGTCGAGCGCGGAATCCGGCCGCACGTAGAAGCTCACGTCGGCGATCGCGACGATCGCCTTCCACCCGCCTTTGTTGTCCTCGTCCTCGTCGCGCGCCGCCCAGATCGCATCGTCATGGTCGCGCGCGTCCGCGGGATCGATCGCGACGATCGGCAAGTGCGTGAGGTCTTCGCGCTCGCCGAGCGGCAGCTTCGCGACGCGCTTGGCCTCCTCGATCGCGGCGTCGCTGAATTCGTGGGGAAGCTCGTACTTGTGGATGGCGATGAGGCTGAAGCTCTTCGGCGCGAAGGGATCGCCGAGCACGGCATCGACCCGGGCGCTGACGCGGCCGCGCTGGCCGGTCACCTCACACAGCACGAGGTCGCCCGCCTCTCCGTCGCCGACGTCGCTGATCGGAAGCTCGCGCCGCTCCTTCTTCTCCACGGGCGTGAGCCAAAAGCGCGTGCCCTCCTGCCGAAGTACGCCGAGCACCAGCTCCTGCTTCTTCGCGAGCTTCTTCAGCGGGTGCGCGACGAACCTGTCGCCGCGCTCTTCGGTCCGGGCCAGAACGCGGTCGCCGATGCCGAGCGCGCCGCGGCGCTCCTTCTCGATGATGCGCAGCTTGGGCGCCGGCGTTTCTGCTTCCCAATGCTCGGGCTGGCCGAAGACATGGCCGCTGTCGTCCACGTCGACGATCTTCAGCACGGTCACGCGCGGCACGCCGCCGACCTGGTTGAACGCCCGCCCGCGCGAGGTCTCGATCAGCCCCTCGTCCGCCATGTCGTTGAGGAGCTTCTTGAGCTGGATCTTCGCGTCGCCGCGGATGCCGAAAGCCTTGGCGATCTCGCGCTTGCCGGCGGGCTGGTCCGACGCCTGGATGAAGTCGAGGATCTGCTTGCGGCTGGGCAGTTCGGCAGAGCGCTTGCGGGGCATTATTCCTCCCCTCCCCTCGATGGGGAGGGGCTGGGGGTGGGGTGACGGTCGCGCAACGCGGCGTCGATCACCGTCCAGACTCCGTCGGGATTGCCAAGCACCTCATTGTTCCAGAAGCGAAGAACGCGATAACCCTCCTGATGGATCACGCGCGTCCGTGCCGCATCGGCAGCTTCGCTATGCTGCCCACCATCGACCTCGATCACCAGCTTGGCCCGGTGGCTGGCAAAATCCGCAATGAAGTGGCGGATCGGCACCTGGCGCCTGAAATGATGATCCTGGAAACTCTCCCAGAGCATGCGCCAAAGCCGCCGTTCCGCATCCGTCATTTCGCTGCGCAGGCGGCGAGCCCGACGAACTGCTCCTTCAGGCGGATGATGCTTCACCGCCGGCGCTCTACGACGAACGTCACCCCACCCCAACCCCTCCCCATCGAGGGGAGGGGCTCAAGTCAGCGCAGCTGGCTATCCTTGCTGCCGCGGCGGTTGATCGTGGAGTGCACCACCGCCTTGTCGCGCTCGGACTGGCAGGCGACGCAGGTGCGCACGCCGGGGAGCGCCTCGCGCCGCTTCTTCGGGATCGGCTCGCCGCAATCGTCGCATTCCTCGGCGCTCTCGCCTTTGGGCGTGAGCGCACGGGCGCGAAGGACGGCGTCCTTCACCGTATCGTCGATCTGGTCCTGAACCGCGCCGTCGCGCGTCCATCCGCCGGCCATGCTGCACCAACTCCCGTCATCCCCGACTTGATCCGGGACCCGCCTTTCTCCCTCCGATGTAAGGCGGGCAGGCCCCGGCTCAAGGCCCGGGTGACGGTTCAGGGTTTCTTCGGAGGGGCGACATAAGGCTTGAACGCCCCGCCCGGCACTGCCGAAGAAACCGGGCTTTCGAACCCGTCCTTGCTGACCGAAGAGACGCCGAAGACCCAGTCGTCGACGCGGATGTGGGGGAGAACCACTTTCACCTCACAACCGCCGCCCAGCTCGCCTGTCCGAACGTCCTTGAAGGGCGTAACGCAAGTCACGTTCGGTCGGTCATTTGGTCGAGCCGGTACCCGTCGAGAGACTTCCCATTGGCTCGCGTCGGTTCGGCGCCATCTGACAACGTAATGATCGGCCCCTTCGACAGGCGTCCAGGTCACGGTCGTGTCCGTACTGACGCCCCCCTCCACCTTCGCCTCCGGCGGCGGCGGCGCGCTGGCGATTGCGGCGAGCGCCGCGACGTTCAGCTTCGTCATCTTGGCGAGGTACGGGAAATCGACATGGTCGATCGTGTCGCCGTAGCGGATGCCGTTCTCGGTCCGAAGGTCCTGGTGCTGCCAGTTGTAATTCTCGATGGCGACCGTGATGCGGGCCGCCGGATAGCCGAGCTGCAGGAAGGGAATGTGGTCGCCGCCGCGCTGGAAGCGGTCGGTGCGCCAGATCTGCCGGACGTCGAGGCCGATCTTCAGCCGGTCGGCGAGACTGTCGAGGAAACGCGAGATGTTGCGCGACGGCGCGTCATTCTCGCCGCCGAGGCTGTGCGTCGCCGCCATCAGCTCGACCTGACCCTGCGACCGGGGGCCCTCTGAAAGGACGCGCGCGTGGGTGGAGTCGCACACGCCGTCGGACGAGCAGGTGTTGCCGATGATGTCGTTGTTGAGCACCGTGACGACGTTCCAGCCCTGCTCCTTCGCATAATCGGCCAGCGTCTTCCCGCCGTAGAGCCCCTGCTCCTCCCCCGACAGCGCCGCATAGACGATCGTGCCCGGGAACTTGTGCTTGGACAGCACCCGCGCGGCCTCGATCACCGCGGCGGTGCCGGAGCCGTCGTCATTGGCGCCGGGCGCGTCGGAGGTGAAGTTCATCACGTCCGAAACGCGGCTGTCGATGTGACCCTGGATGATCACCACGTCGTTGGGCCGCTCGGTGCCGCGCTGGATCGCGACCATGTCGCACACCGGCGTCGGCGTCGGGATTCGGGAGCCGGTGACCGTCTCGCACGGGCGGACGGTCGGCAAGCCGAAGCTTTCGAACTGTCCCTTGGTCCAGTTGAGCGCCGCGCCGATCCCGCGCTTCGGGTCGGTCTGCGAGGAAAGCGTGTGGCGCGTGCCGAAGCTCACAAGCGTCTCGATCGTATGCCTCAGCTGCGCCTGGCTCACCGGCGCGACGATCGCCCGGAGCCTGGCATCGGTCGACGGCGCGGGGGCCGCGCCGACCAGGCTGACGCACATCAAGATCGCGGCTTTGCGCATTCGACTCTCCCCTTGCCGTCCCCCGGCAACTGGCATTTGCTTGCGCCTGGGTCTAGGGGAGCGCCAACCCAAAACCAGCATAATTGAGGCGTATCCATGTTGCGCAGCATCGACCATTTCATCGGCGGTTCCACCTTCGCGAGCGGCGAGCGGCAGGGCGAGGTGTTTGACCCCAACCAGGGCCAGGTCCAGGCCAATGTCCGCTTCGGCACCGGGGCCGACCTCCAGAAGGCGGTCGATGCCGCCAAGGCCGCGCAGCCCGCCTGGGCCGCCACCAATCCGCAGCGCCGCGCCCGCGTGATGTTCAAGTTCCGCGAGCTCGTCGAAAAGAACATGGACGACCTCGCCCACCTGCTCTCCTCCGAACACGGCAAGGTCCTCGCCGACGCCCGCGGCGACGTTCAGCGCGGGCTCGAGGTGATCGAATATGCCTGCGGCATCCCGCAGGCGCTGAAGGGCGAATATACGCAGGGCGCAGGCACCGGCATCGACGTCTATTCGATGCGCCAGCCGGTCGGCATCGGCGCCGGCATTACGCCGTTCAACTTCCCCGCCATGATCCCGATGTGGATGTTCGGAATGGCGATCGCCTGCGGCAATGCGTTCATCCTCAAACCCTCCGAGCGCGATCCGAGCGTCCCGGTCCGGCTCGCCGAGCTGATGAAGGAAGCGGGGCTGCCCGACGGCGTCCTCAACGTCGTCCATGGCGACAAGGAGATGGTCGATGCGATCCTCGACCACCCCGACATCGCCGCGGTGAGCTTCGTCGGCTCGTCCGACATCGCCCAATATATCTACGCCCGGGGCAGCGCGAACGGGAAGCGCGTCCAGGCGATGGGCGGCGCGAAGAACCACGGAATCGTGATGCCCGACGCCGACCTCGACCAGGTCGTAAACGACCTCGCCGGCGCCGCCTTCGGCTCCGCGGGCGAGCGCTGCATGGCGCTGCCGGTGGTGGTGCCGGTCGGTGACGAAACCGCGGACAAGCTGCGCGAGAAGCTCATCCCCGCGATCGAGGGGCTTCGCGTCGGGGTCTCCACGGATGCCGAAGCGCATTACGGCCCCGTCGTCAGCAAGGCCCACAAGGAGCGGATCGAGAATTACATCCAGATGGGCATCGACGAGGGCGCGGAGCTGGTCGTCGACGGCCGCGGCTTCAAGCTGCAGGGGCACGAGGAAGGCTTCTTCATCGGCCCGACCTTCTTCGATCACGTCACTCCCGACATGAAGAGCTACAAGGACGAGATCTTCGGCCCCGTCCTGCAGATGGTCCGCGCGAAGAATTTCGAGGAAGCGGTCCGCCTTCCGAGCGAGCACGAATATGGCAACGGAGTCGCGATCTTCACCCGCAACGGCCACGCCGCGCGCGAATTCACTGCGCGCGTCAACGTCGGCATGGTCGGCGTGAACGTGCCGATCCCGGTGCCGGTCAGCTACCACAGTTTCGGCGGCTGGAAGCGCTCGGGCTTCGGCGACATCGGCCAGTACGGCCAGGAAGGGCTGCGCTTCTGGACCAAGAACAAGGTCGTGACCCAGCGCTGGCCGGACGGTTTCGTGGACGCGGACAACAAGGCCGCCTTCATGATCCCGACGATGGGCTGAACCCCTCTAGGGCCAGCCGCGTTGGACGGGCATGCGCTTACGCCTGCCCATCATCAGTCTCGCCATGATCGCCGCCATTGCCGCCTGCGGCCGGCAGGACCCGGTCGCGAACGGCGCCAACGCGGTGACTGCGCTCCCAGCGGCCAACCACCCTGGCGCCCCCATGCCGGCCGGCGGTCCGCCGCGGAACCACGGGGAAGCGCCGGCGGTCCCCGCCTCCGGCGCCACTGCCCCGTCGATCCCCGCGGCCCTCCAGGGGCGCTGGGGCCTCACTCCCGCCGATTGCACGTCGCCGCTCGGGGACGCCAAGGGGCTGCTCGTGGTGAACGCGACCGAGCTTCGCTTCTACGAATCGCGCGCGCTCCCCACCGCCGACGTGCAGGCGAGCAAGCAGTCGATGAACGGAGACTTCCGCTTCACCGGCGAAGGCCAGACCTGGACCAAGTACGAGGCCTTGCAACGGAACGGCGACAGGCTGACACGTAGCGAAACCAACCCGGCAGCGAGCTACACCTATGCAAAATGCTAAGACCATCATCGCGCTCGCCATTGCGGCGCTGGCGGCGGCCGGATGCAGCAAGGAAAAGCCGCAGCAGGACCAGAATCTGTCGATCGACGCCGGCATTCCCGACAACCAGGTCGCCGCCGACAATGCCCAGATCGAGACTCTTCCGGCCGACGAAAGCAGCACCACGCCGTCGAACCAGCTCCAGAGCGGCTACGACAATCCGGACGTGCCCGCCAACGTCGGCAACAGCGGCTGACGCGGGATTCAGGCGGCGGTCGAGGCCTTCGGCCGAGCCTGGCGAAACGGTTTCGCGATACGGCGGTTGACGATTTCGCGGTTTCGGCATTTCGGATCGGCGCGACAAAGCGCAACGGCCGCAACTGTAGCGGAAGGATGAGCGGATGCTGACACTCTATTATTCGCCGGGCGCCTGCAGCCAGGCCCCGCACATCCTGCTGCACGAGATCGGCCTCGAGCATGACGCGAAGCGCGTCGACCTGCGCGCAAAGAAGCTCGAGGACGGCAGGGACTATCTCCTGGTCAACCCCAAGGGCGCCGTTCCCGCGCTCGAGCTCGAAAGCGGCGAAATCCTGACGGAGAATGCGGTGGTCCTGCAATATCTCGGCGACCGCGCGGCCTGGCCGGAAGTGCTTCCGCCGCCGGGCAATTTCCGCCGCTACCGGGTGCTGGAGCTGGTCAATTTCATCACGACCGAGCTTCACAAGAGCTTCGCGCCGCTGTTCAGCCCTGCCGCGGGGGAGGAGACCAAGGCCTTCTTCCGCGACCAGATCGCGAAGAAGCTCGACTATATGGAGAGCCGGCTCGGCGCCGGCCCGTTCCTGATGGGCGAAGAGCTGACGATCCCCGACCCGTACCTCTTCGTCATCACGGGCTGGACCGAGAAGATGATCGGGCTCGACAAATGGCCGAACCTCGCGGCTTTCCGCGAGCGGATGCTGCTTCGCGAGGCGGTGCGACACGTCCTCCGGTTCGAAGGATTGCTCAAAGAGGAAGTGGCGGGCTAGAGCGCCCGCGCAATGAGCCAATTCGACCTTACCGATGACCAGCTCCAGATCCAGGAGATGGCGCGCAAGTTCACTGCGGACGCGATCACGCCGCACGCTGCGGAATGGGACGAGAAGCACATTTTCCCGCGCGACACGATCCGCGAAGCCGCGGAGCTGGGCTTCGGCGCCATCTATGTCAGCGAGGAGAGCGGCGGGATCGGCCTCGGCCGCCTCGAGGCCGCGCTGATCTTCGAGGCGCTCGCCTACGGCTGCCCGTCGACGAGCGCCTTCATCTCGATCCACAACATGGTCTGCTGGATGATCGACCGCTTCGGCTCGGCCGAGGTGAAGCAGAAGTACCTGCCGTCGATGATCACCATGGAGAAAATGGGCAGCTATTGCCTGACGGAGCCGTCGTCGGGTTCCGACGCGGCGGCGCTCAAGACCAAGGCGGTGCTCGACGGCGACCATTATGTCGTCAGCGGGTCCAAGGCCTTCATCTCGGGCGGCGGGGCGAACGACGTCATGGTCGCGATGGTCCGAACCGGCGAGGAAGGGCCGAAGGGCATCAGCGCGCTGGTGATCGAGAAGGACATGCCTGGCGTCAGCTTCGGCGCTCAGGAGCGCAAGCTCGGCTGGCATTCGCAGCCGACCAGCCAGGTCAATTTCGACGAGGTGCGGGTGCCCGTCGCCAACCGCGTCGGCGCTGAGGGCGAAGGCTTCCGGATCGCCATGATGGGCCTCGACGGCGGCCGCCTCAACATCGGCGCCTGCTCGCTCGGCGGCGCCCAACGGTGCCTCGACGAGGCGATCAGCTATACCAAGGACCGCAAGCAGTTCGGCCAGGCGATTGCCGACTTCCAGGCGACGCAGTTCACCCTCGCGGACATGGAGACCGAGCTGCAGGCGGCGCGCTACCTGCTTTACGTCGCGGCGGCGAAGGTCACCGCCAACGCGCCCGACAAGACCAAGTTCGCTGCCATGGCCAAGCGGCTCGCAACCGACACCGGCTCCTCGGTCGTCGACCGGGCGCTGCAGCTCCACGGCGGCTACGGCTATCTCATGGACTATCCGATCGAGCGCTTCTGGCGCGACCTCCGCGTCCACTCGATCCTCGAAGGGACGAACCAGATCATGCGTGTGATCGTCAGCCGGGACATGCTCCGCCAGTGACCGACGACGTCCTGACCAGCGTCGAGGGCGGAGTCGGCCGGCTGCGCCTCAACCGCCCGAAGGCGATCCACGCCCTCACCACCGCCATGTGCGAGAAGATGAGCGCCGCGCTGCTCCAATGGCAGAACGATCCGGCGGTGCAGATCGTGCTGATCGACCACGCCGAGGGCCGCGGCTTCTGCGCGGGCGGCGACGTCGTCATGCTCGCGAGAAGCGGCAATACCGACGCCGAGGAGGCGAAGCGCTTCTTCTGGGCCGAATACCGGCTCAACCACCTGCTGTTCACTTATTCGAAGCCGACCATCGCCATCATGGACGGCATCACCATGGGCGGCGGCGTCGGAATTTCGCTCCCCTGCACCTACCGCGTCGCGACCGAGAACACGCGCTTCGCCATGCCGGAGACGAGCATCGGGCTGTTCCCCGACGTCGGCGGCGGCTGGTACCTGTCGCGCCTGCCCGGGCGCGTCGGGCAGTTCATGGTGCTGACCGGCGCCCGGCTCGATGGCGCGGAGTGCGTCTATCTCAACCTTGCGACCCATTATGTCGAACAGGCGGGCATCGCCGACCTGGTCGACCGCCTCATGAAAGCGCCGGAGCGCGCCACCGGCGCCCTTGGCGCGGCGGCGTCGACGGCGCCGGAGGCGAAGATCGAGGCGAACCTGGCGCCGATCGCGCGCCTGTTCGCTCCCGACAGGCTTGAGGAGATCATCGCCGGATTGGAGCAGGACGACAGCGACTGGGCGCAGAAGGAGCTGTCGACGCTCCGCACCAAGAGCCCGCTCTCGTGCAAGGTCTCGCTCCGCCTGCTCGCCGAAGGCGCGGCCCGAGCAACCTTCGCCGATGAAATGCGCGCCGAATATGCGCTCGCGGGACGCGTCGTCCGCACCCACGATTTCCGCGAGGGCGTGCGCGCCTTGCTGATCGACAAGAGCGGCGACCCGCAGTGGGACCCCGCGACTCCCGAGGAGGTGACCGAGGAAATGCTCGACGTGCTGTTCGCGCCGCTCCCGCCGAGCGAGGAATGGACGCCCTTCCCCGAAGCGGAGACGGTCGCATGAGCGAGTATGAGACGCTCCTCGTCGAAAGGCGCGGCGCGGTGACCCTCGTCACCCTGA
Source organism: Bacillota bacterium (assembly GCA_050261135.1). GTDB lineage: Bacteria > Pseudomonadota > Alphaproteobacteria > Sphingomonadales > Sphingomonadaceae > Sphingomicrobium. The sequence continues at coordinate 38,603 of JBLNCZ010000007.1, read as the reverse complement.
ACCGGCCGCAGGCGCTCAACGCACTCAACAGCGAGGTGCTGAAGGAGCTGATCGACGTCTTCGCCGCCTACGACCGCGACGAGAGCCAGCGCTGCCTGGTGCTCACCGGCAGCGGCGATAAGGCGTTCGCCGCCGGCGCCGACATCAAGGAGATGCAGCCGCAGGGCTTTGCCGAAATGTACTCCTCGGACTTCTTTGCCGGCTGGGAGAAGGTCACGCAGACGCGCAAACCGTGGATCGCCGCGGTCGCGGGCTATGCGCTGGGCGGCGGGTGCGAGGTGGCGATGATGGCCGATTTCATCATCGCGGCCGACACCGCGAAATTTGGTCAGCCGGAGATCAAGCTCGGCGTCACCCCGGGCATGGGCGGCTCGCAGCGCCTGACCTGGGCCGTCGGCAAGGCCAAGGCCATGGAGATGTGCCTGACGGGGCGCATGATGGACGCCGCGGAAGCGGAGCGCTCGGGACTCGTGGCGAAGGTCGTACCCGCCGACCAGCTCGTCGATGAAGCCATGAAGACGGCCGAAGCGATTGCGGCAATGCCGCCGCTCGCGGCCGTCGCGGTCAAGGAGATGGTCAACGCGGCCTTCGAAATCCCGCTGTCGCAGGGCATCCGCTTCGAGCGGCGTCTGTTCCACGGCCTGTTCGGGACCGAGGACCAGAAGGAAGGAATGACCGCCTTCGTCGAGAAGCGGCCCGGGAAGTGGAAGGGACGTTAATCATGGCGCGCATTGCATTCATCGGGCTTGGGCACATGGGCGGCGGGATGGCGCCGAACCTCGCCAAGGCGGGACATGACGTCCGCGCGTTCGATCTCGTGCCGGAAGCTGTCGAAAAAGCTGCCGGTGCCGGATGCACGGCCGCCTCGTCCGCGGGCGATGCCGTGAGGGACGCCGATGTCGTCATCACCATGCTTCCGGCGGCGAAGCACGTCCGCGCCGTGTTCAACGACGATGTCGCTCCCAATGCCAGGCCCGGTACCTTGCTGATCGATTGCTCGACCATTGACGTGGCGAGCGCCCGCGAAGTCGGCGAGGCGATGAAGGCCAGGGGCTTCGACTTTCTCGACGCGCCCGTTTCGGGCGGCATCGCCGCAGCCGCGGGCGGGTCGCTGACGTTCATGGTCGGCGGCACGGACGAGCAGTTCGAGCGCGCCAGGCCTTTCCTCGACCCGATGGCCAAAGCGGTGATCCACGCCGGCCAGCTCGGCGCCGGGCAGGCGGCGAAGATCTGCAACAACATGATCCTTGGCGCGACCATGGCGGTCACCTGCGAAGCCTTCGTCCTGGCGCAGAAGCTGGGCCTCGACCCGCAGGTCTTCTTCGACATTTCGTCGAAGGCGTCGGGCCAGAGCTGGTCGATGACGAGCTATGCGCCGGTGCCCGGCGTCGGTCCCGAGACTCCCGCCGACCATGATTATGAAGGCGGCTTCGCGGCCGCGCTGATGCTCAAGGACCTCCGGCTCGCGCTCGAAGCCGCGAAGCAGGCCGGAGTCGAGGTCGAGATGGGCGAAGAGGCCGAAGATCTCTACGCCGAGTTCGTCGAGAGCGGCGGCGGGAACAAAGACTTCTCCGGAATCATCCAAATGATCGACGGTAGCTGGAAAGCGCCCCAGCAAAGCTAGGAGGGACCATGCGTTCGAACTTTGTTGCCGCCGCGGCGGCCTGCGCCATGCTCGCGGCGTGCAACTGGAAGGCGGGGCAGGCCAACAGCGCCCAGGGCAATATCAGCCAGGACAACCGTCCGCCCGCAACGGCGCAGGAAAGCACGGTCACCAACAACGCCGCTGCTTCGAACGAGATGGCCATGCTGGCTGTCCCGGCGGTCAAGGGCGCCGAAGCGGCGCGCATCATGCACGAGCGGCACGAGGGCATGGAAGCGATCGGCGACGCGACCAAGGCGATCAACCGGACGCTCAAGGGAACGCCCGACCTGAGCGTCGTTCGCGCGAACGCCGCCAAGATCGCGCAGCTTTCGAAGCAGGCGTCCGGCTGGTTCCCCGCGGGCACCGGTCCCGACGTCGGCAAGACCGGCGCGAAGCCGGAAATCTGGCAGTCGCCGGAGGACTTCGCTTCCAAGCTGCGCAGCTTCCAGGCAGCGGCGGACCAGTTCAACGCCGCCGCGCGCGGCAACGACATCGCCGCGATCAATGCTAAATTCGCCGCGCTCGGCCAGTCGTGCAAGGCCTGTCACGACAAATATCGGGCGGAGATGAAGCACTGAGGCAGCGCGTCTGGGACCTGCCGGTCCGGCTGGTCCACTGGCTTCTCGTAGCGCTGATCGCGTTCAGCTGGTGGTCGGTCCACAACCACCACACCGACTGGCACATCTGGTCGGGATGCGCGATCCTGGCCTTGCTCCTCTTCCGCCTGCTGTGGGGATTTGTCGGAAGCTCCACCGCGCGATTCTCGAGCTTCGTTCGCGGCCCGCGCGCCATCGGCGAATATTGGCGCGGCACATGGGTAGGCGTGGGGCACAACCCGCTCGGCGCGCTTAGCGTGCTCGCCCTTTTTGCCGCTCTCGCCGTGCAGGTCGCGCTCGGACTCGTCTCCGAAGACGAGGACGGCATCTACATGGGTCCGCTTGCCGGCCTCGTCAGCGTCGATACGTCCGACCAGGCGCGCAACTTGCACGAGCTGTGGTTCAACCTGATCCTCGGCCTCGTCGCGCTGCACCTGCTCGCGATCCTCTACTACCGGCTGCGCGGGAAGAAGCTGACGCTGCCGATGATCACCGGACGCGGCGATGTCCCGCCCGGCGCAGAGCCGATGAAGCCCGGCAGATGGTGGGTCGCGTTGATCTGCCTTGCCGCCTCCATCGGCATCACGCGCTGGATCGTGGCCGGCGCGCCGCCCTTTGGTCCTTGATCGAAACGCATCGGAGGGCCACATCGCGCCCATGCTGATCCGCACCGAGCAGACGCCGAACCCCGCGACCCGCAAGTTCCTGCCGGGCGAACCGGTCATGGAAGCGGGAACACGCGATTTTCCCGACGCCGACTCGGCCGCCGCTTCGCCGCTCGCCAAGGCGCTGTTCGACAGCGGCATGGTCGAAGGGGTGTTTTACGGGCGCGACTTCGTGTCCGTCACGGCCGCGCCGGGCGTGTCGTGGACCGACCTCGAGCCGCTGGTGCTGGAGACGCTACTCGACCATTTCGTGAGCGGCGCGCCTCTGTTCGCCCCGGGCAGCGCAGCAGGCATCCATGTCGCGGACGAGGATTTCGACGAAAGCCCGGAAGACGGCGACATCATCGACCAGATCAAGGAGCTCATCGAGACGCGCGTCCGGCCCGCAGTCGCGCAGGACGGCGGCGACATCGCCTACAAGGGCTATCGCGACGGACGGCTCTATCTGTCGATGCACGGCGCCTGCTCCGGCTGCCCATCCTCGACCGTCACGCTGAAGCGTGGCATCGAGAGCCTCATCCGCCACTACGTTCCCGAAGTGGAATCGGTCGAAGCGGTCTGATTCAGGCACTTGCGGCGTTGAGCCGCATGTGACCACTATCCCTTCCATGCTTTTGGCCTTCGACACGTCGAGCGCTGCATGCACCGTCGCCTTGTTCGACGGCGGGGACTGCATTGCGCGCCGTGACGAGCTCATCGGCCGGGGTCATGCGGAGCGGCTGGTGCCGATGATCGCCGAGCTGCTCGCCGGCCGCACTGCCTCGCGCATCCTCGTCGGCGTCGGACCGGGCAGCTTCACCGGGATCCGCGTCGCCATCGCCGCCGCTCATGGCCTTGCGATCGGCTGGGGCGCCGAGCTCGACGGGATGTCCTCGCTCGCGCTGCTTGCCGCCGGCGCAGGGATGGAAGGCGAAGTCGCTGCCGCGGTGATCGGCGGCCATGGCGAGCTGTTCGTGCAGCAGTTCGAAGGCCGAACGGCCGAGCCTCGCTCCGAGCTCCGCAACCTTCCCCCTGCCGAGGCGGCCCGCTTCGCAACCGCCCCAACCGTCGTCGGCTCGGGCGCCCAGCAGCTCGTCGAAGCGCGCGGCTGGGGCGAGGCGCGCGAAGGCTGGCCGGCGGCCGCCAACGCCATGGCGCTGCCGCAAGCGCTGCGGACGCTTCCTCCAAAGCCCGTCTATGCACGGGCTCCCGACGCCCGCGCCAAAGAGGCGGCGTGATGGCGACGCCCGCGCTTGCCGAGCAGGTCCGCGTCACACCGGGGACTTCGGAGGATATCGACGAGGTGATGAAGGTGATGGACGGGGCGTTCGGCGACAGGTTCGGCGAAGCCTGGACCCGCTCGCAGCTCAGCGGAATCCTGCCGATGGCCGGGGTATTCCTGGTGCTCGCCCATGATTCCGACCGCGACTGCGTCGTCGGCTTCTCGCTCTTCCGCAGCGTCGCCGACGAATCCGAGCTGCTGCTGATCGGGGTCCTTCCCGAAGAGCAGCGGCGGGGCATCGGCCGGCTGCTTCTCGACGACTTCATCGACCGGGCGCGCCAGGAGCAGCTTCGCCGCGTCCATCTGGAAGTACGGGATGGCAATCCCGCGGTGGCCATGTATCGCGCGGCCGGTTTCTCACCCGTCGGGCGACGCCGAAACTATTATCATGCGGCGGACGGCAAGAGGTACGATGCGATCACCCTTGCTTATGAACTTTAGTTCATAGCTTTACTCGCATCTTCTTCGCTCCACTTGCCTTGACCAGTAGACGGGCCTAGTGGCGCAAGTCGCGCGCAATGCTATGCGCGAACCTCTGCTCACTTCTTCAGGATTATTCGCCATGGCCGACAATGAAGCTGCCGAAGACATGCTGCTGACCTTGACCGCGGACATCGTCGCCGCGCACGTCAGCAACAACAGCGTCGCGGTCAACGACCTGCCGAACCTCATCCAGAACGTCCATGCGGCGCTCAGCGGCATCTCCACCTCGTCGGCGGCTCCCGAGCCGAAGCCGGAGCCCAAGGTTTCGATCCGCTCGTCGGTCAAGCCCGACTACATCGTCTGCCTCGAGGACGGGAAGAAGCTGAAGATGCTGAAGCGGCATCTGATGACCCACTACAACATGACTCCGGAGCAATACCGGCAGAAGTGGGGACTTTCGCCCGACTACCCGATGGTCGCGCCCAATTATGCGGAGCAGCGCCGCACCTTGGCCAAGTCGATCGGCCTCGGCACCAAGCGCCGCCGCTCGCGCAAGTAGCGCGTCGCTGGACGATCCGGCTGCGCGCACCTAAATTCCGCAAATGACGCGCACCATCGACATCGAGGCGCTGTGCGCCGACAAGGGCCTCCGGATCACCGAGCAGCGCAAGGTGATCGCGCGGGTCCTCGGCGACAGCGAGGACCATCCCGATGTCGAGACGCTTCACGCGCGCGCCGCCGCGATCGATCCCAACATCTCTATCGCGACGGTCTACCGCACCGTCCGGCTGTTCGAGGAAGCGGGAATCCTCGAGCGGCACGAGTTCGGCGACGGCCGCTCGCGCTACGAGGCGGCGTCCGAATCGCACCACGACCATCTGATCGACGTGGAGACGGGCAACGTCATCGAGTTCGTCGATGAGGAACTCGAAATGCTGCAGAAGCGGATCGCCGAGAAGCTCGGCTTCCGCCTCGTCGATCACCGGATGGAGCTCTACGGGGTGTCGCTCGATCGCGACCGCTGACGGAGTTCGCCTGAACCTTCGCGCGGCGCTCCGCATTGCGGGCCTGCTGCTGCTGTTCGCAACGCTCGCTCCCGTTCACATCGCCACCAAGCTGATCTTCCGCCGCTCCGGCTGGCCGCCACGCTTCCTTGCCGCTGCGGCCTGGATTGCGGGCGCGCGCGTCCGCCTGAACGGCGCGGCGGTCCGGCCGCACACGCTCCTGGTCTCCAACCACGTCAGCTGGCTCGACATCCTCGTGCTCGGCGGCGCGACCGGCTGCGCCTTCGTGTCCAAGGACGCGCTCGGCCATCCCCTCATCCACTGGCTCGCGGACCAGAATGCAACGGTCTACGTCAAGCGCTCGCACGTCAAAGGTGCGAAGGACCAGGCGATCGCCATCGCCAAGGCGCTCGAGGGCCACAAGCCCGTCATGCTCTTCCCTGAAGGCACGACCGGTCCCGGCACCGGGCTGCTGCCGTTCCGGTCGACGCTGCTGGAGGCGGCGAACTTCGCCGCCAAGGAGGTCGCGATCCGGCCGGTGGCGATGGACTATGGCGCCGCGGCGCCGGAAATCGGGTGGTGGGAGGAGAACGGCAGCGACAATGTCCTGCGGCTGCTCGGACGCAAGGGCACTCTTCCGGTGACTGTCCATGTGCTGCCGCCGCTCGACCGCTCCGGCGACCGCAAGCAGCTGACGCACGAGGCGCGCGAAGCGATCGCCCGAACGCTTGGCTTAACCTCTCACGAGCACTCGCCTATAGGCGGTCGGGAATGACTCCCAAGACTTTCAAAATCAAAAGCTTCGGCTGCCAGATGAACGTCTATGACGGCGAGCGGATGGCCGAGCTGCTGGCCGCGCAGGGAATGACCGCGGCTGCCGAAAGCGACGAGGCGGACCTCGTCGTCCTCAACACCTGCCACATCCGCGAGAAGGCGGCGGAGAAGGCGTATTCGGACGTCGGCCGGCTGAAGCGCGAGGACGGCTCCAAGCCGGTGATCGCGCTTGCCGGCTGCGTCGCCCAGGCCGAGGGCGCGGAAGCGAAGCGCAGGTCGCAGCTCATCGACATCGTCGTCGGCCCGCAGGCCTATCACCGCCTGCCCGAGATGGTCGCGGAGGTCTCGCGCGGCGCGCGGCCGGTGGACACCGACCTCCCGCCGCTCAGCAAGTTCGACGCTTTCCCGCAGCGCCGACGCGCCAACCCCAGCTCCTTCCTCACCGTCCAGGAAGGCTGCGACAAATTCTGCACCTATTGCGTGGTGCCCTATACGCGCGGCGCGGAGATCTCGCGGCGGGCGTCCGACATCCTCGCCGAGGCACATGCCCTGGTCGAGGCCGGCGCGCGCGAGATCGTGCTGCTCGGGCAGAACGTGAACGCGTGGGAGGATGGCGGCCGCGGCCTTGCCGACCTCATTCGCGCGCTGGCGAGGATCGATGGCGTCGAGCGTATCCGCTACACCACGTCGCACCCGGTGAACATGAGCGAGGCGCTGATCGCCGCGCACGCCGAGGTCGAGAAGCTGATGCCCTATCTCCACCTGCCGGTGCAGTCGGGCAGCAACCGCATCCTCAAGGCAATGAACCGCAGCCACACGGCGGAGACCTATCTCGCCACGATCGAGAAGATGCGCGCGGCCCGTCCCGACATCGCCATTTCCGGCGACTTCATCGTCGGCTTCCCGGGCGAGACGGAAGAGGATTTCGAAGCCACGCTGCAGATCGTCGAGGCGGTGCGTTACGCCTCGGCCTATTCGTTCAAGTACAGCGCGCGGCCGGGCACTCCCGCCGCGACCATGGAGGACCAGATCGAGCGCGAAGTCATGGACGACCGTCTCCAGCGCCTGCAGGCGCGGATCAACGCGCACCAGCTGGCGTTCAACCGGTCGAAGGTCGGAGTGGAGACGCAGGTCCTGATCGAACGCCGCGGCAAGCATGACGGGCAGATGATCGGCCGCTCGCCCTGGCTGCAGTCGGTGCACGTCGACACCGCGGCGAAGGCGGGCGACATCGTCGACGTGACGCTGGTCGCCGCCGGCCCCAACAGCATGACCGGCGCCGAACGCCAGCAGGTGGCTGCCTGATGGCCCGCCGAGACCTCGCCGCAGTTCCGGACCGCGCCCGGCTCGAGATCGAGTTCGAGCAGCCCTATCTGCTCGGGCCCCTGTTCGGCGATTACGACCGGCACCTCATCACCATCGAGCAAAGGCTCGGCGTGCACATCGCCGCGCGCGGCAACCGCGTCCAGATCGAGGGCGACCCCGATGCCGCCGCCCGCGCGCGCGACGTGCTGATCGGCCTCTACAACCGGCTCGACAGCGGCCACGACGTCGACGCCGAGGCGGTCGAGGCGGTGCTCGGCATGGCGGCCCAGCCGCACCTCGACGGCATCATCCAGGAGGAGGTCACCTCCGCCCCGCGCGTGATGATCCGCACGCGCAAGAAGACGATCGTTCCGCGCTCGGCGGTCCAGACCACCTACATGGAAGCGCTCGCCCGCGACGAGATGATCTTCGCGCTCGGTCCGGCCGGCACCGGCAAGACCTATCTCGCCGTCGCGCAGGCGGTTTCGCAGCTGATCAGCGGCAGCGTCGACCGACTGATCCTTTCGCGCCCCGCGGTCGAAGCAGGCGAGCGCCTCGGCTTCCTTCCCGGCGACATGAAGGAGAAGGTCGACCCCTATCTTCGCCCGCTCTACGACGCGCTTTACGACATGCTCCCGACCGAGCAGGTCGAGCGCCGCATCGCCTCCGGCGAGATCGAGATCGCGCCCCTCGCCTTCATGCGCGGGCGCACGCTGAACGACGCCTTCATCATCCTCGACGAGGCCCAGAACACCACGCCGCTGCAGATGAAGATGTTCCTGACCCGCTTCGGCATGCGCAGCCGGATGGTGATCTGCGGCGACCCCTACCAGGTCGACCTGCCCGATCCCGGCAAGTCGGGGCTCGCCGATGCCGTCAACCGGCTGAGCGGGATCAAGAACATCGCGGTCGTGCGCTTCACCGCCGCCGACGTCGTTCGCCATCCGCTGGTCGGGCGCATCGTCGACGCCTATGAAGGCCCGGGGGCCTGATGCTCGAGATCGCGCTCGACGCCGATGAGGAATGGGACAGTAGCAGCTTCTGGCTGCCGCTCGTCCGCAAGGCTGCCGAGGCGGCGATTGCGGAAAGCGCCTATCCCGAGCTCGCCGATAGCGACCGGCCTGTCGAGATTTCCGTCTCGCTGAGCGGCGATGAACAGGTCCGCGCCCTCAACGCCAGGTGGCGGGGCAAGGACAAGCCCACCAACGTCCTCTCCTTCCCGATGGCGGACGAGCGCGACTTGGGGCGGGCAAATGTTTCCGGCGCAGAACTGTTGCTGGGCGACATCATTCTCGCCCGAGGCGTCTGCGAGGCCGAAGCTGCCGACAAGGGCATCAGCGTCGAGGCTCATGCGACGCACCTCGTCGTTCACGGCACGCTGCACCTGCTCGGCTACGACCACCACGAAGACAGCGAAGCCGCCGAAATGGAGGAGCGCGAGGTTCGCGCCCTCAGGCGCCTCGGCATCTCCAACCCCTACGAGGTGGCCGCCTGATGGCTACGCGCGGGGAAGATAGCGGCTCGCGGCTGTGGCGCGGGATGCGCCACCTGATCTTCGGCGAAGATTCCGAACCGACCCTCCGCGAGGAGATCGAGGACGCGATCGACGAAGCCGAGGACCAGGGCTCGACGCCCGCCGCGGGCGACCTTTCGCCGGCCGAGCGCCAGATGCTGCGCAACCTGCTCCACTTCGGCGAGCAGACCGCAGGCGATATTTGCGTGACTCGCGGCGACATCATGGCCGTGCCGAGCGACATCAGCTTCGACGACCTCGTCCAGGCCTTCGTCGATGCCGGCCACAGCCGCCTTCCCGTCTATGGCGAGAGCCTCGATGAAGTGACGGGCATGGTCCATATCAAGGACGTGTTCCTCGCCAGCGTCGATCCGTCCCGCGACCGGTCCATGGACGCGCTGATGCGCGTCCCCCTGTTCGTTCCGGAATCGATGGGCGTCATCGAACTGCTCGCCCGCATGCGGACCGAGCGCATCCACCTTGCGATCGTGGTCGACGAGTTCGGCGGCACCGAGGGTCTCGTCACGATCGAGGACGTCGTCGAGGAGATCGTCGGCGAGATCGAGGACGAGCATGACGATGCCGAAGCGGCGATGCTGACGCTGCTGGACGACGGCGTGTGGGAAGCCGACGCGCGCATCGAGCTGGAGGAGCTCGCCGAAGCCGTCGACCCGCGCCTTTCCTCGGACGAGGACGAGGTCGACACGCTCGGCGGGCTCGTGTTCCTGCTCGCGGGGCACATTCCGACGAAGGGCGAATGCGTGACGCACCCGTCGGGTTGGAAGCTGGAAGCGGTGGATTCCGATCCCCGCCGGATCATCCGGGTGCGCCTTCACGCCCCCGAGGGCGAGCCGCAGCCCGACTAGTTCCTCGCGAACAGCTTCGCGGGGTCGGCCATCGCCTTGAACTCGAGCGCGTTCCCAGCCGGATCAAGGAAGAACATCGTCGCCTGCTCGCCCGGCTGCCCTTCGAACCGGATTGTCGGAGCAATCACGAACTGCACCCCCGCATCCCCGACCCGCGCAGCGAGCGCCTTCCACTCGGCCATCGGAAGCACGATACCGAAGTGCGGCACCGGCACCTCCTCACCATCGACCGGATTGCTCGCCCGCGCCCGTGCTGCTTCGGGCGCCAAATGCGCGACGATCTGGTGACCGTAGAGGTCGAAATCGACCCACTCCTCCGCGCTGCGTCCCTCCGGGCAGCCGAGCAGTTCGCCGTAAAAACGCCGGGCCGCGGCAAGGTCGTCGACCGGGAAAGCAAGGTGGAAAGGCGGCAGATTCATGAACTCTGCAGTGCAAGCCGGCACCGCCTTTGTCGAGGCTTTCGTTAACCCGCAGTAACCGCTAGCCAGCCGTAGCGATGTTGTACGTGCTCTATGCCCTGATCGCAGGCGCGGTCTCCGCTCTCGCCTTCGAGCCGCTCGGCTGGTGGCCCCTGCTCCCGGTCGCCTTCGCGGCCCTGTGCGAGATCCTCGACCGCAACACGAGCTTCGCGCGCAGCTTCCTCATCGGGTGGGCATTCGGCTTCGGCCAGTTCGTGATCGGGCTGAACTGGATTGCGACGTCCTTCACCTACCAAGCCAACATGCCGGCCTGGCTGGGCTGGGTCGCCGTGGTGCTCCTTTCGATCTACCTTGCCGTCTATCCGGCCCTCGCGACCGGGCTCGCGTGGCGGCTCGGGCGCGACGACAGGGTCGTGCTCGTCACCACGCTCGGCGGCGCCTGGGCGATCGCCGAATGGCTGCGCGGAACGATGTTCACCGGCTTTCCGTGGAACCCGGCCGCGGCCGCTCTCGCGCCGACGCCGCTCATCGGAATCACGGCGCTCATCGGCACCTACGGCCTGTCCGGGCTCATCGTGCTGCTCGGCGGCGCCGTCTGGCTCGAATATTACAAGAAGTGGCTGCCGCTGGTCGTCATCATCGGCGTCACCGCATTCCTTTGGCTGCTCCCCTCCTCGTCCGTGCCCGCCGACCCGCTGGCGATCCGCAACATACGGATCGTGCAGCCAAACATCGGGCAGGAGGACAAATGGCGTCCCGGATTCGACGAGGAAGCGGCGCGGCGGCTTGCCGTCCTCTCGGGCCCGCATTCGGGCGAGCCGAGGCTGCTGCTGTGGCCCGAGGCGGCGATCACCGATCCGGTCGAAGACCAGCGCACCGCCGACCAGCCGCTGGCGCAGTTCCAGCGGATGCGCGCCGCCTCGCTACTCGGCCCCGGCGACCTGCTGCTGACCGGCGGCCTTGCCGTGCAATCGCCCGACGGCGTGCACCTCTCGGGCGCGACCAACAGCATCTTCATCTTGGCGCCGGGCGGCCGCGTCGTCGGCCGTTACGACAAGGCGCACCTGGTCCCATACGGCGAATATCTGCCGATGCGGCCGCTGCTCTCGGCCATCGGCCTGTCGCGGCTCGCACCCGGCGACCTCGACTTCACGCCGGGACCGGGGCCGCGGACGATCGCGCTCGGCGGCGAGTGGGGCAAGGCCGGCTTCGACCTCTGCTACGAGATTATTTTCTCGGGCCATGTCGTCGACGAGAAGAACCGGCCGGACTTCATCTTCAATCCATCCAACGACGCTTGGTTCGGCTCCTGGGGCCCGCCTCAGCATCTCGCCCAGGCGCGTCTGCGGGCCGCCGAGGAGGGGCTGCCGGTGCTCCGCGCGACTCCGACCGGCATCAGCGCGGTGATCGACGGCCGCGGCAATGTCGTCAAAGCGCTTCCATGGCGCACCGCCGGCGTGATCGACGCCGTGCTTCCGCCGGCGGCGAACGGCCCCACGCTTTTCGCTCGCTTCGGCAACATCATCCCGTTGCTGTTCAGCCTGGTGCTGATCGCGGGCGGCATTGTGCTGGGCCGCAAGCGCCGCTAGAGGCGCACATATAAAGACTTCTTTATATCCCGAATCCTGAGGCCGCCTTCTCCTTATGCGCAGCAACTATCTCTTCACCTCCGAATCCGTTTCCGAAGGCCATCCGGACAAGGTCGCCGACCAGATTTCCGATGCCATCGTCGACCTGTTCCTGAGCAAGGACCCGGAGGCCCGCGTCGCCTGCGAGACCATGACGACGACCAACCGCGTCGTCCTTGCCGGCGAGATCCGCTGCAAGCCGGTCTATGACGAGGACCGCTGGCCGGAGACCGGCGGCTGGGCCCCGGGTGCTCGCGACGAGATCGAGGAGACGGTCCGCGGCGTCGTCAAGCGCATCGGCTACGAGCAGGCGGGCTTCCACTGGTCGGAGTTCCAGTTCTCCAACCACCTCCACGGCCAGTCGCCGCACATCGCTCAGGGCGTCGATGCAGGCGCCGAGAAGGACGAGGGCGCGGGCGACCAGGGCATCATGTTCGGCTTCGCCTGCGACGAGACTCCGGACCTCATGCCGGCGACGCTCGACTACAGCCACAAGATCCTGATGGAGATGGCGACCGACCGCCACGAAGGCCGCGCGCCCTTCCTCGAGCCCGACGCCAAGAGCCAGGTGACCCTCCGGTTCGAAGACGGCAAGCCGGCGAAAGCGACCGCGATCGTGGTCTCGACCCAGCACAAGCCCGGCTATGACAAGGGCGAGAAGCAGGCCGAGCTGCACGCTTATGTGAAGGACGTGGTCGCTCGGGTCATGCCGGCGCAGCTGCTCGGCAACGAGACCGTCTATCATATCAACCCGACCGGCAGCTTCGAGATCGGCGGCCCCGACGGCGACGCCGGGCTGACCGGGCGGAAGATCATCGTCGACACCTACGGCGGCGCTGCGCCGCACGGCGGCGGCGCCTTTTCAGGCAAGGACCCGACGAAGGTCGACCGTTCGGCCGCCTATGCGGCGCGCTACCTCGCCAAGAACATCGTCGCTGCGGGTTTGGCCAAGCGCTGCACGATCCAGCTGGCTTATGCCATCGGCGTGTCCAAGCCGCTGTCGCTCTACGTCGATACTCACGGCACGGGGACGGTCGGCGATGACCGCATCGAGCAGGCCATCGGCCAGATCGGGAAGCTCGGCGGCCTCACGCCGCGCGGCATCCGCACGCATCTCGGCCTCAACAAGCCGATCTACGAGCAGACTGCCGCCTACGGGCATTTCGGCCGCAAGGCCGAAGGCGATTACTTCCCGTGGGAGCGCGTCGACCTGGTCGAGGACCTGAAGGCCGCCGTCGCCGCCTGAGCTTGCCTAGAGGTTCGCGCTGTCGTGCACGCCCATGCCGTGCCGATAGACGAGGTCGCCGCCCTTCCAGCCGCTGTAGAGCAGGATCAGCGTGACCAGCACCGACAGGTAGATGCCGATCTTCGGGATCGCCGCGTCGTTGTGCCAGCGCAGGATCAGGTTCACGAGCTCGATCACGACGGCCGAGACGTTCGCAAGCATATGCTTGATCGCGTCGGGGCCTTGGATGCGCTTCTCTCCGAGGAAGTCGGTGAGGCCGGTGACCGCGGCGAGCGCAGCCATGATGAGGCCGGCAAGGAGCAGCACGCGTCCGCCGACCGCCCAGCCGTGCCAGCCGTATTTCATGAAGGCGATGTCTGCGGCGAGAGCGCCGATGAAGCAGACGATGGGAAACGGCACCAGCATCGGATGGAGCGGATGCCCGCCGATTTTCGCGGTGCTTTGCGGATGCGTGTGGCCGCCGTCGTTCCTCGTTGCCATGTGCTTGTCTCCTCCTGTCGCGCAGTTGATGCTTTCAGATGCGAAATGGTTCCCTTCACCGGCCTGAGTAGCTGACGCGCCACACGCTGTTGCCGACGTCGTCGGCAATGAGCAGCGCGCCTGTCCTGTCCACCGCGACGCCTACCGGCCGGCCGCGGATCTTGCCTTCTCCGTTGAGGAAGCCGCCGACGAAGTTGATCGGCTTGCCGATGGGGCGGCCGTTGGCGAAGCGGATGAACACGACCTTGTAGCCGTTGAGCTCGGCGCGGTTCCAGCTGCCGTGCTCGCCGACGAAGGCGCCGCCGCGGAACATCGCGGGGAAGCTCGCGCCGGTGTAGAACGCTAGGCCGAGCGGCGCCACGTGGGAGCTCAGCGCATAATCGGGCGCGATGGCGCGCGCGACCAGCTCGGGATTTTGCGGGCGCACGCGCGGGTCGGCATGCTGCCCGTAATAACTGAACGGCCAGCCGTAGAAGCCCTTGCGGCGGACCGAGGTCAGATAGTCCGGCACCAGGTTGTTGCCGAGCTCGTCACGCTCGTTCACCACCGTCCAGAGGACGTTGCTCCCGGGGTAGAAGCTGAGGCCATTGGGGTTGCGCAGTCCGCTCGCGAAGATGCTGAAGGCGCCGGTCTTCGCGTCGACTTCCCAGATCGACGCGCGGTTCGTCTCCGCTTCCGGTCCACGCTCCCCGACATTGCTGTTCGAACCGACGCCGACATAAAGCTTCGACCCGTCGGGGCTGCCCGTCAGGCTCTTGGTCCAGTGGTGGTTGATCAGCCCGGCGGGAAGATCGACGACCTTCGCTCCGCGCGCGGTGATCCGCGTCTGTCCCGGAGTGAACGGATAGCGCATGATCTTGTCGGTCTCGGCGACGTAGAGGTCGTTGCCCACCACCACCACGCCGAAGGGCGAATTGAGATGGTCGAGGAGGACCGACTTGAGCTCCGGCTTGCCGTCGCCGTCGGCGTCGCGCAGGAGCACGATGCGGTTGGTCGGCCCGATCTGGCTCGGCTTGTGCGCGAAGCCGAAGATGAGGTCGAAGAAGGGGTTCTTGAGCCGGTCGATCGGCTCCTTCGATTCCTTGAGCGCCAGCACCACCAGCACATCCCCGTTCGGCAGCGCATAGACGTTGCGGGGACTTGCGAGCCCCTGCGCCATCGCCTGCACCCGGAAGCCGCGCGGAACGGTCGGGGTCTCCCCGGCTTTCCAGCCGACGACCGACGGCACCACCGTCCGCGGCAGCAGGATCGGCTCGTTGATCTTGGGAAGCAGCGGATTGGGCCCGACCTGCTGCGAAGCATCGATCTTCTGCGAATCGCTGCACGCGCCGAGCGCAAGCAGGGCCGCGCCTCCAAGGGCGAGCCGCCTCACGGTGCCAACTCCAGGGCGGGCCGCCGCAGCCAGCCCGCGACGAGGACCAGCACGGCACCGACGATCGACAGGCCAAGACCGATCGGGACCACCGCGGTCCAGCCGTCGCGTTCATGGATGAAAATGCTGAACAGCTCGACGAGCAGCGCGGCGTAGAAAATCAGCAGGTGCGCCCACCCCGCTGCCGATCGCGCGCCATCGCTCCGAACGAAGTCGATCAGCAGGAAAATGGCGGCGATCGCGCCGACCAGCAGGCCGGCAAAAAGCAGCCAGCTGGAAAAAGCCAGCCACAGCAGGTTGCCGTCACTCCATACGTAGGCGAGGTCGGTCAGGAGCACGCCGATGAAGCACGTCACCGGCACCGGGAACAGCATGCTGTATATCGGGTGGCGCGCGACGGAAACCGGCCGCACCTCTCGCCCGGCAGCGGAATCGGCCATATTGGACCTCTCCTCCGCGATGTTTGACGCCGAAGCGCTGCGGAGGTTCCCAACCGGCGCCTCGCGCTCTAGCGGGAGCAGCGCAATGACCGCGTTCAAGTCCGGCGACCCGCTGACGCTCAACCGGCTCTACGGCCGCTCGAGCGGGCACAAGCTGCGCAAGGGGCAGCAGGAGCTCGTCGACACGCTGCTTCCGCAAATCGAGGTTCCGGCGGAAGGCGAGATCACTTCGCGGCGGCTGTTCGGCGACGACCGGCCGCTTCACTTCGAGATCGGCTTCGGCTCCGGCGAGCATCTGGCCGATCGCGCCGACATGCTGCCCGACCACGGCTTCATCGGCGCCGAGCCTTTCCTCAACGGGGTTGCAACGGCGCTCGGCCACATCCGCGACAAGCCGCTGCGCAACGTCCGCTTATGGCGCGGCGACGCGCTGGAGGTGCTCCACCGCGTGCCCGACGCGAGCCTCAGCTTCCTCTACCTGCTGCATCCCGACCCATGGCCGAAGGCCCGCCATGCGAAGCGGCGCATGGTGAACGACGGCCCTGTCGACCTCTTCGCCGCAAAGCTGAAGCCCGGCGGAGAATTCCGCCTCGCGACCGACGATCCGACCTATCTCGCCTGGGCGCTGATGATCATGCAGCGGCACGTGGACCAGTTCGAGTGGCTCGCCGAGCGGCCGAAGGACTTCCTCGAGCCTTCGGGCGGCTGGATCGAAACCCGCTATGGCGCCAAGTCGCGCCGCGAGGGGCGGCGTCCCTATTACCTGCGCTACCGCCGCGCCTGAGCCGGCCTGAGCCTGAGCAGCCGCCCATTGCCGCCGTCCTCGAGCAGGTAGACTGCGCCGTCCGGACCTTGCCCGACGAAGCGGATGCGGCTGCCCATGTCCCATTGCTCGACCGGCGTGGCCTTGTCGCCGCGGACGCGCACATGGATCAGCGCCTTGCCGGCGAGCGAGCCGATCAGCGCATCGCCTTTCCACTGTGGGAAGAGATTGCCCGAATAGAAGAGCAGGCTCGTCGGCGCGATCGACGGCACCCAGTAGAGCTTCGGCGGCTCGAGCGTCGACCGGCTCGAATGGGGCGCGATCGGCACGCCGTTGTAATTCTTGCCCTCGGACACGAGCGGCCAGCCGTAATTCTTCCCCGGCAGGATGAGGTTCAGCTCGTCGCCGCCGCGCGGCCCCATTTCGGTCTCCCACAGCCGCCCGTCCGGCGCGAAGGCGAGGCCGTAGGGGCAGCGATGGCCGAGGCTCCACGTCTCGGACGGCGTGAGGTTCGGCCCGGGCCAGCGGAATTGCCTGCCCTCGGTCGTCTTTGCAGCTTCCGTGTCTTCCGGCGGATCGGTGATCGTCACCGTCGCCGCGCCGGTCTTGCCGGCCCACGGATTGCCCGGCGCGGGCTTTCCGTCGAGCGTCAGGTGGAGGATCTTGCCGAGCGGCTGGCTCATGTCCTGCGCCGGCGTGAACCGCTGCCGCTCGCCGGAGCTCAGGAACAGCGACTTTCCGTCCGGAGCGAAGACGATGATCCCCCCCAGCTGCCCTCCGTCGCCGCCCGCGGGATCGTGCCAGATCACCTGCACGCCATCGAGCCGAGCGCCGCCTCCATCCCGGACGAGCCTTGCCCGCGCGAGCGCGAGACCGCTTCCGCCGTTGGCCGACGGCTCGGCATAAGTCAGATAGACCTGCCCGTCGGCAGCAAAGCCGGGCGCAATCGCGACGTCGAGCAGCCCGTTCTGCCCGCCATAGGCGACCGCCGGCGCGCCGCTCACCGCCTGCTTGCGCCCGGTGCCCACGTCGACGAGCCACAAGCGTCCGGGTTTCTCGGTCACGATTGCGGTCGACGTCCCCGGCAGGAAGGCCATTGCCCAGGGATTGTCGAACGTCGCGACCGCGGCAGCGGTGAAGGGCTTGTCCGCTGCCGGAAGGTTCGCCGGACCGCTCGCGGCTCCGGCGTCGCGGGCGTTCGTGGGCGACGAGCTGCCGCAGGCCGTGAGCGCGATCAGCAGTGCGAATGGCAAGGAACGGAGCTTCATGCTGCCCTCCGAAATAATTGAACCAAAGTCCGGTTCCTCCGCTCTAACTCCCGATGAGGACGTCCTGCAGCCTGGTATCGCTCGCGACCGCCGTGCCGCCCTATATCGTCACGCAGGCCGAGGCGAAGATCGTCGGGCGCGACGCGTTCAGCGGCAAAAAGGGACTTTTCGATCGCCTTTCCGGCGTGTTCGACAATGCCGGCATCGCAAAGCGCCACATCGTCGCTCCGCTCGACTGGTACACGCAGGGTCACGGCTGGCGTGACCGCAACGGCGTCTATCTCGAGGCGGCGGAGAATCTGTTCGTCGATGCAGCGACGGCCGCCATCCGAAAGGCCGGGCTGCAGCCGGACGAGATCGACGGGGTGGTCACCGTCTCCACGACGGGCATCGCGACTCCGAGCCTCGAGGCGCGCGTCGCGCAGCGCGTCGGCTTTCGCTCCGACATCCGCCGGGTGCCGGTCTTCGGACTCGGCTGCGCGGGCGGCGTCAATGGCCTGTCCCTCGCATCGCGCCTTGCAACAGCCGAGCCCGGCACGCGCTGGCTGTTCGTCACCGTCGAGACCTGCTCCATCTCGATCCGTCTCGACAGCGACGATCCCGCCGCCGTGGTCGCCACCGCGCTTTTCGGCGACGGCGCCGCGGCAGCGGTCGTCATCGCCGGTGAGCACAGCCCCGTCCGCATTGCCGGTTCTGCCGAAAAGCTCTGGCCGGACACGCTGCGGATCATGGGCTGGGACGTCGAGGACCCTGGCCTCGCGGTCGTGTTCGACCGCGCGATCCCGCCCTTCATCGAAGCCGAGCTTGCCGCGGCGGTGGACGAGATGTGCGCGAAGCTCGGCATCGCTCGCAGCGACATCGACCGCTTCTGCTGCCATCCGGGCGGAGTGAAGGTGCTCGACGCGATCGAGCATTCGCTCGAGCTCGGCCAGGGGGCGCTCAACCTCGAGCGCGAGGTCCTGAACGACTATGGCAACATGAGCGCGCCGACGGTGCTGTTCGTCCTCGACCGCCTGCTCGAACGCGGGCTGCCGGACCGGGTGATGATGACGGCATTCGGCCCTGGATTCACCTGCGGCGGAATGCTTCTCGAAGCGGCGTGACGCTCAACATTGTCATTCTCGGCTTCGTCACGCTCGAACGCCTGTTCGAGCTGTGGCTGGCGCGCCGGAACACGCTCCGGCTGATCGGCGAGGGTGCTCGCGAGCATGGCCGCCGCCACTATCCGCTGATCGTAGCGGTTCACGTCCTGTGGCTCGCCGCCCTGTGGTGGCTGGCGCCGTCGCGGCCGGTCGACGGCTTCTGGCTCGCGGTCTTCGTCCTGCTCGAGCTTGCGCGGCTGTGGGTCCTCACCACGCTCGGCCGGCGCTGGACGACGCGCATCATCGTCCTCCCGAATGCGCCGCTGGTGACGAGCGGCCCGTACCGCTTCGTCAACCACCCCAACTACTGGGTCGTGATCGGCGAGATCGCCGTCCTGCCGCTCGTCTTCGGCCTATGGGCGGTGGCGCTCGTCTTCACGCTCCTCAACGCCGCCGTGCTCACGATCCGTATCCGCCAAGAGAACCGCGCGCTCGGCCGCTAACATTGCTTGCGGACTGACCGCTTCGGGCCTATATCGCCGCTCTCTCCTCGACATCGCTAGATGCCTGAGGCTGGGGCCCCACGGCTCCGGTCCGAGAGACTTTTGGTTCGTGATCTGGAGCGTTCGTGGCCGACATCGGCGATCTTTCGAGGCTGATCGAGCCCGAGGTGAAGAGCCTCGGTTACGATCTCGTTCGCGTGATGATGATCGGCGGCGCGTCGGACCCGACGCTGCAGGTGATGGCCGAGCGCCCCGACACGCGCCAGCTCGACATCAGCGACTGCGAGCGGATTTCCCGCCGGCTGTCGGACTTCCTCGACCTCGCCGACCCGATCGAGGGTAGCTACCGGCTCGAGGTCAGCTCGCCCGGCATCGATCGCCCGCTGACCCGCCTCAGGGACTATTCCGACTGGGCGGGACACGAGGCCCGCATCACGCTCCGCGAGCCGCGCGGCGAGCGCAAGCAGTTCACCGGCACGCTCGAGGGCGTCGACGGGGAAACCGTCCGCCTCCGCGGCAAGGACGGCCAGGTCTACGACCTGCCGTTTGCCGACATCTCCTCGGCCAAGCTCGTCTTGACCGACAAGCTCATTCAAGCCACCGCGCCGCTCAGCACTGAAGGCGCAGACACAATCGAGACCGTAGAGGAATAATCAGAATGGCAACCGCACCCGCTGCCGTCAGCGCCAACAAGGCAGAACTGATCGCGATCGCCGACGCCGTCGCTCGCGAGAAGCTGATCGACAAGGGCATCGTGATCGAGGCGATGGAGGACGCGATCCAGCGCGCCGCCCGCGCCCGCTACGGCGCCGAGAACGACATCCGCGCCAAGCTCGACCCCGTCACCGGCGACCTCCGCCTGTGGCGAGTCCTCGAAGTGGTCGAGGAGCCGGAGGACCATTTCAAGCAGATCGACGAGAAGGGCGCGCAGAAGCTGCAGAAGGGCGCCAAGATCGGCGACTTCATCGTCGACCCGCTGCCCCCGATCGAGTTCGGCCGAATCGCAGCCCAGGCGGCCAAGCAGGTGATCTTCCAGAAGGTCCGCGATGCCGAGCGCGAGCGGCAGTATGAAGAGTTCAAGGACCGCGTCGGAGAGATCATCACCGGTGTCGTGAAGCGCGTCGAATTCGGCCACGTCGTCGTCGACCTCGGCCGCGCCGAAGGAGTCATCCGCCGCGACCAGCAGATCCCGCGCGAGATGGTCCGCGTCGGCGACCGCATCCGATCGCTGATCATGGCCGTGCGCCGCGAAGCCCGCGGCCCGCAGATCTTCCTCTCCCGCGCCCATCCCGACTTCATGAAGAAGCTGTTCGCGCAGGAAGTGCCGGAGATTTACGACGGCATCATCGAGATCAAGGCCGCGGCTCGCGACCCCGGCAGCCGCGCCAAGATCGGCGTCATCAGCCACGACAGCTCGATCGACCCGGTCGGCGCCTGCGTCGGCATGAAGGGCAGCCGCGTCCAGGCCGTCGTCCAGGAGCTCCAGGGCGAGAAGATCGACATCATCCCCTGGTCGCAGGACCTCGCGACCTTCGTCGTCAACGCGCTTCAGCCGGCGACCGTCAGCCGCGTCGTCATCGACGAGGAAGAGAGCCGCATCGAGGTGGTGGTTCCCGACGACCAGCTCAGCCTCGCCATTGGCCGCCGCGGCCAGAACGTCCGTCTCGCAAGCCAGCTCACCAGCTCGCAGATCGACATCCTCACCGAGGCCGACGCGAGCGAGAAGCGCCAGCGCGAGTTCGTCGAGCGGTCCGAGATGTTCCAGAGCGAGCTCGACGTCGACGAGACCCTCTCGCAGTTGCTCGTCGCCGAGGGCTTCACCAGCCTCGAGGAAGTCGCCTACGTGCCCGTCGAGGAAATCGCCGAGATCGAAGGCCTCGACGAGGACATCGCGACCGAGCTCCAGAGCCGTGCCGCCGAAGCGCTCGAGCGCCGCGAAGCCGCGGCGCGCGAGGAGCGCCGCAAGCTCGGAGTCGAGGATGCGCTGGCCGAGATCCCGCACCTGACCGAGCAGATGCTGGTGACCCTGGGCAAGGCGAACATCCGCACGCTCGACGACCTCGCCGACCTTGCGACCGACGAGCTGATCCAGAAGAAGCGGGTCGAGCCGCGCCGCCGCGAGCCCAGCAACCGGCCCGAGGACAAGGGCGGCATCCTCGCTGAATATGGCCTCAGCGAAGAGCAGGGCAACGAGATCATCATGGCCGCCCGCGCCCACTGGTTCGAGGACGAGCCGGCCCAGACCGAGGAGGCCGCCGATGCGGAATCCTCGCAATGAGGCGCCGCGCGTAAGACTCCCCTCCCGCTCGCGGGAGGAGTCGGGGGAGGGCCTGTCGGAGGCCGCCCGGCACGCCAACAATCCCTCCCCTAGCCCCTCCCGCGGGCGGGAGGGGCATGAGGCTCACGTCCCCGAACGGACGTGCATCCTCACGCGCCGCAAGGCGACTAAGGACGAGCTGATCCGGCTCGCTCTTGGGCCCGACGGGAGCGTGGCGCCCGACGTCCGGGCGAGGGCGCCTGGCCGCGGCGCATGGATCGGCGTCAGCCGCCAAGAGCTTGATGAAGCGAACGCCAAGGGCAAGCTCAAGGCGGCGCTCCAGCGCGCGTTCAAAACCCACGCGGTCACGGTTCCCGCCGACCTTGGCGCGCGGACGGAGGCAGCGCTCCGCCAGCATGCGCTCGACCGGCTCGGCATGGAGGCGCGCGCGAGCAACCTCATCAACGGCGCCGACCGCGTCGAAACCGCCGCCCGCGCCGGCAAGGTGCACCTGCTCGTTCACGCCGCCGACGCCGGCGAGGACGGCCGCCGCGCGCTCGACCAGGCGTGGCGCGTCGGCGGAGGCGGGCAGCGAGGGGTGATATTCCCCGAGCCGCGCACTATCTTGTCGATGGCACTTGGCCGCGAAAATGTGGTACATGTCGCCCTGACCGATCCCGCCGCCGCTTCGCGTGTCCGGCACGCGCTTGCCCGGTGGCTGGCTTTCACTGGCCCGGAACGTGGTCTGGAAGGCGGAGAACCCGCCTTGGGGACACACTCGGCTGAAGAAGATTTGACGAAGGAATAGAATGGCAGACCAGACCGAAAAACCGAAGCTTGGCACCCGGCCGCCGCTGGGGCTCAAGCGCACGGTCGAGACCGGCAAGGTGAAGCAGAGCTTCAGTCACGGGCGCTCGAACACGGTCGTCGTCGAGGTGAAGAAGCGGCGCATCCTCGGCCGTCCGGGCGAAGCTCCGCCGGTCGAGGCGCCGAAGCCCGAACCCGTCGCCGAAGCGCCGAAGCCGGCGCCGAAGCCCGCCGCGCCGGCGCCGCGCAAGCCGTCCGCGCAGGACGAGATCGCGACCCGAAAGGAGCTTCAGCAGAAGCTGCTTCGCGAGGCGGAAGAAGCGCGCCTTGCAGCCCTCGAGGAAGCACGCCGCCGCGAGGAGCGCGCGCTCAAGAGCGCGAGCGAGGAAGAGCGCCGCCGCGCCGAGGAGAACCGCAAGGCCGAGGAGGCGGCAGCTGAGGAAGCGCGCCAGCGCGCCGAAGAGGAAGCCAAGCGCGCGCTCGAAGGCCCCGCCCAGCCCGAAGCTCCCGCTCCCGCGGTCGAGCAGGACGAGGAAGATCAGCGCGGCCATCGCCGTCCGGCGCACGGCCATGCGCCCGCGCCCAAGCGCCCCGAGCCTGCGCGCCCGAGCCGCGGCCGCGGCGACGAACAGCGGCATCGCGGCAAGCTCACCGTCACCCGCGCCCTCTCCGACGAAGACGAGAGCCGCGCCCGCTCGCTTGCCGCGCTCCGGCGCGCGCGCGAGAAGGAAAAGCGCCACCACATGGAGACCGGTCCCGCGACCAAGCAGGTGCGTGACGTGGTCGTTCCGGAAGCCATCACCGTCCAGGAACTCGCCAACCGCATGGCCGAGCGCGGCGCCGACCTCGTCAAAGCGCTGTTCAAGATGGGCATGCCCGTCACGCTGACGCAGACGATCGACCAGGACACGGCCGAGCTCCTCGTCACCGAGTTCGGGCACCGCATCAAGCGCGTCAGCGAGAGCGACATCGATATCGACACTTCAGAGGACGTCGATGCGCCGGAGACGCTGAAGGCGCGCCCGCCGGTCGTGACCATCATGGGCCACGTCGACCACGGCAAGACCTCGCTCCTCGACGCGATCCGCGGCGCGGACGTGGTGGCGCACGAGGCCGGCGGCATCACCCAGCATATCGGCGCCTATCAGGTGCAGCTGCCCGACAAGTCCAAGATCACCTTCCTCGACACGCCGGGCCACGAAGCCTTCACCGAGATGCGCGCCCGCGGCGCGAACGTCACCGACATCGTGATCCTGGTGGTCGCTGCCGACGACGGGCTGAAGCCGCAGACGATCGAGGCGATCAACCACACCAAGGCGGCCGGCGTGCCGATGATCGTCGCCATCAACAAGGTGGATAAGCCCGACGCCAGGCCGCAGAAGGTCCGCGAGGAGCTTCTCCAGCACGAGGTCATCGTCGAGGACATGGGCGGCGACGTCCAGGACGTCGAAGTCTCCGCGCTCAAGAAGACCAATCTCGACAAGCTCCTGGAAGCCATCCAGCTCCAGGCCGAAATCCTCGAGCTGAAGGCCAACCCCGACCGCGCCGCCGAAGGCACGGTGGTCGAGGCCAAGCTCGACAAGGGCCGCGGCCCGCTCGCGACCGTGCTCGTCCAGCGCGGCACGCTGCGCGTCGGCGACGTGTTCGTCGCGGGCGCGTCGAGCGGCAAGGTCCGCGCCATGATCGACGACAAGGGACGCCAGGTGAAGGAAGCCGGTCCGTCGGTCCCCGTCGAGGTGCTCGGCCTCTCTGCCGTTCCCTCTGCCGGCGACGCGTTCACGGTGGTCGAGAACGAGGCCCGCGCCCGCGAGGTCGCGTCCTACCGCCAGAGCGTCATCGACCGGAAGCGCACCACTGCTGCCCCGGTCAGCCTCGAGAACATGTTCGCCTCTCACCAGGCGACCCACATGGAGTTCCCGCTGGTCATCAAGGCCGACGTGCACGGATCGGTCGAGGCGATCGTCCACGCGCTCAATCGCCTGTCGACCGACGAGATCAAGGTCCGCGTGCTGCATTCGGGCGTCGGCGCGATCACCGAAAGCGACGTGACGCTGGCAAGCGCGAGCGGAGCGCCGATCATCGGCTTCAACGTCCGCCCGAACGCCAAGGCGCGCGAGGTCGCCGAGCGCAACAAGGTCGAGTTCCGCTATTACGACGTCATCTATCACCTCACCGACTGGGTGAAGGCGGCGATGGGCGGCCAGCTCGGGCCGGAGATCATCGAGACGGTCGTTGGCCGCGCCGAGGTCAAGGAAGTCTTCCCTGCGGGCAAGAAGGACAAGGCCGCCGGCCTGCTCGTGCTCGAGGGCGTCATCCGCAAGGGCCTCAACGCCCGCCTCACGCGCGAGGACGTGATCGTGTCCAAGACCACGATCAGCTCGCTCCGGCGCTTCAAGGACGACGTCGCCGAAGTGCGCGCCGGCCTCGAATGCGGCGTGCTTCTCGCCGACACCAACGACATCAAGCCGGGCGACAGCCTCGAAGTATTCGAGGTCGAGGAGCGCGCGCGGACGCTGTGACCTGTTCGCCTCCCGCTCGCGGGAGGGGCTAGGGAGGGATTGTCGGACGCCGAACAGGCCCTCCCCCGACCCCTCCCGCTCGCGGGAGGGGAGAAGGATTGGAATGCGCCGCACCGAAACCCCCGAAGGCCGCTCGGTCCGCCTGCTCCGCGTCGGCGAGCAGGTGCGTCACGTGCTGAGCGAGCTGCTCCAGCGCGGCGACGTGCATGACCCGGTGCTTCAGTCGCACCTCGTCAGCGTCACCGAAGTGCGGATGTCGCCCGACCTGCGGCACGCCACCGTCTTCGTGAAGCCGCTGCTCGGCCAGGACGAGGAAGCCGTGCTGAAGGCCCTGCGCCAGAACACCGCCTTCCTCCAGCGCGAAGTCGCCCACCGCGTGCGCATGAAATATGCCGCGAAGCTCAAGTTCGTCGCCGACGAGAGCTTCGACGAAGGCACGCACATCGACCGGCTGCTTCGCTCGGAAAAGGTCGCGCAGGACCTGAAGGACGAATGATCGATCTGGACGCGCTTGCGCAGCCGATGAGCGGCGACGGCTGCCGCGCAGAGCTCTTCTCCGACGCTTTGCGCCTGGGCCTCAAGGCGGCCTGCGCCGAAGACACGGAAATCTGGTCGATCTACACGACGCCGTTCGATCCTGAGCACTTCGATGCAAGCATCGATGCGCTGCGCGCCAAGCCGAACAGCCGCACGTTCGTGCTGTTCGACGGCGAGGAGCTCGCCGGCATGTCGAGCTATCTCGGTATCGACGAGGGCCGGCAGGTGCTGGAGATCGGCGGCACTTACTACCGCCCGCACCTTCGCGGCACCGGATTCAACCGCCGCGTCAAGGATATGATGCTGCGCCGCGCGTTCGACTGCGGGGTTCGGCGCGTCGAGTTCCGCGTCGACAGCCGCAACGCCCGTTCGCAAGCGGCGATGAAGAAGCTCGGAGCCGTCCGCGAGGGCCTCTTGCGCGCCGACCGCATCACCTGGACCGGGCACGTCCGCGACACGGTTTTGTTCGCGATCCTTAAGGATGAATGGCCAGTCTGACTGTTCGAATGCGGACAGGATTGTCCGCGGGCGAACGCCCTTGCGGCGAGCGCCGCGGCCCCTTCCCTCTTGCGGGTGGCTGGCGCAAAAATTGCATGATTTTCGGCTGTGACTGATCAGTTCGCGAAAGGATCGCCAGTGATGAACAATCCCCGCCGCATCGCATTCGCGGGCCTTGCCGCCCTTTCCGCTCTTGCCATGTCGTCGCCCGCGGTTGCCGGAGACGGAACCTCCTACGTCCTCTTCACGCCGGGCAGCGAAAGCGTGTCGATGAGCGGCTCGACGGACGACATCCGGCGGGCCCGGGCGCTGCGTGCCGGCGACGAGGCTTTGCTCTACGTGCGCCGGGGCGGCGCGGCTTACGTCATTCGGGACCCCGCGACCCTTCGCGCTGCGCGTGCGCTGTTCCAGCCGCAGGAGGCGGTCGGCGCCCAGCAGGCCGAGCTTGGATCGCGGCAGGCTGCGCTTGGCGCCCGCCAGGCGGAGCTCGGGGCGGAGCAGGCCCGGCTCGGCGCCCGCCAGGCAGACGCGACGCCGCGCGAAGCCGCGGCGCTTGCCGCGCAACAGGCCGAGCTCGGGCGCCGCCAGGGGGAGCTTGGCGACCACCAGGGTGCGCTCGGAGAACAGCAGGGGGCGCTCGGCCGCGAGCAGGCCCGGCTTGCCCGGATCGCCAATGAAAAACTTCAGGCGCTGCTCGCCGACGCGATCCGGCGCGGCCTCGCCCAGCGGGTGGATTGACCCATCCTCAAGCCTGAGCGGCCGGTCTAAAGGCCGCTCATGCTCCACGGCTGGATCATTCTCGACAAGCCCGTCGGCCTCGGCTCCACGACGGCGGTGAGCGCGGTGAAGCGCATCCTCCGCCAGGCCGACGAGCCGAAGACGAAGGTCGGACATGGCGGCACGCTCGACCCGCTCGCCAGCGGGGTGCTGCCGATCGCGCTTGGCGAAGCGACCAAGCTCTGCGGCCGGATGCTCGACGCCACCAAGGCTTATGATTTCACCGTCCGCTTCGGCGCGGAAACCGACACGCTGGATGCGGAGGGCCAGGTCGTCGCGACCAGCGATGTGCATCCCACGCCGGAGCAAATCGGCGCCATCCTCCGCCGGTTTACGGGCGACATCGAGCAAGTGCCGCCGGCTTTCTCCGCGCTGAAGATCGATGGAAAGGCGGCTTACGACCGCGCCCGTGCCGGCGAAGACGTGGTGATGAAGCCGCGGCGGGTGAGGATCACGGAACTGACGGTGCTGAGCGCTACGCCCGGCGAGGTGACTCTCTCCGCCACCGTCTCCAAGGGCACGTACGTCCGTAGCCTCGCACGGGACATCGCGCGCGCGCTTGGAACCGTCGGGCATGTTACCTATCTCAGGCGCACGCGTGCGGGGCCGTTCCCGCTGGAATCTGCCATTTCGCTGGACTTTCTGGAGGAAGCCGCTAAGGCGCGCCAACTGACGAGGACGGTACTGCCGCTGACCGCGGCGCTGGACGACATCCCGGCCCTCCCCGTCACTCCCGACCAGGCCCGTCTGCTCCGTCATGGACAGATGCTGTTCGGGTTCCCCGCGGAGCCGGGGCTTCGGATGGCAATGCTGGAGGACACTCCGGTCGCGCTGGTCGAAGCTTCGGCCGACGGCCTCAGGGTCGTCCGGGGCTTCAACCTTTAAGAGACAGGAGTGACTCGATGTCGATTACTGCGGAGCGCAAGGAAGCGCTCATCAAGGAACATGCGCGTGGGTCCGGCGACACCGGGTCGCCCGAAGTTCAGGTCGCGATCCTGACCGAGCGCATCAACAACCTCACCCAGCATTTCAAGACCCACGCCAAGGACAATCATAGCCGGCGCGGGCTGCTGATGCTGGTCAACCAGCGCCGCTCGTTGCTCGATTATCTTCGCCGCAACGATGAGCAGCGCTACACCGACCTCATCGCGAAGCTCGGTCTTCGCAAGTAACGGAAACGGCCCGCTTCTGGGCCGTTTCGCTTATCTGAAGTCCCGCAATCCGGCGGGGCGCAGTGGGGCCTGAAAGCGCCCCGACCGAGGCGAGCCGGACAGCTCGCCACACGCTGTCCCGCCGGCATCCGGCCCGCGGGTGAAGGAAAGAATATGTTCGATACCAAGACTGTAGAAATCGAGTGGGGCGGAAAGACGCTCAAGCTCGAAACGGGCCGCGTTGCCCGACAGGCCGACGGCGCGGTTCTCGCGACCCTCGGCGAAACCGTAGTGCTGTGCGCAGTCACCGCCGCGAAGTCGGTCAAGCCGGGGCAGGACTTCTTCCCCCTGACCGTCCACTACCAGGAGAAATTCTCCGCTGCCGGCCGCATTCCCGGCGGCTTCTTCAAGCGCGAGCGCGGCGCGACCGAGAAGGAAACGCTGACCAGCCGCCTCATCGACCGCCCGATCCGCCCGCTGTTCCCGGAGGGCTTCTACAACGAGATCCTCGTGATCGCGCAGGTCCTCTCCTATGACGGCGAGAACGAGCCCGACATCCTCGCGATGATCGCCGCTTCGGCCGCCCTCACCCTCTCCGGCGTTCCCTTCATGGGGCCGATCGGCGCAGCGCGCGTCGGCTTCAAGAACGGCGAATATATCCTCAACCCGAGCAGCACCCAGATCGCGGAAAGCGACCTCGACCTGGTCGTCGCCGGCACGCGCAACGCGGTGATGATGGTCGAATCCGAAGCCAAGGAGCTGTCCGAAGAGGAGATGCTCGGCGCGGTCATGTTCGCCCATCGCGAAGGCCAGAAGGTGATCGAGGCGATCATCAAGCTCGCCGAGCAGGCCGCCAAGGAGCCGTGGGAGCTCGCCGAGACCACCGACAAGGCTGCGATCAAGAAGCAGCTCAAGGACCTCATCGGCGCGGACGTCGAGGCGGCCTACAAGCTCACCAGCAAGCAGGATCGCCAGACGGCGCTCGCCGCCGCGCGCGAAAAGGCCGCGGCCGCGTTCGCCGACGCTGACCCGCAGCAGCAGCTCGTCGCCGCCAAGCTCGTCAAGAGCATCGAGGCCGACGTCGTCCGCGGCGCCATCCTCAAGGAAGGCCGCCGCATCGACGGCCGCGACACCAAGACCGTGCGCCCGATCGAAATCAGCGTCGGCTTCCTGCCCCGCACCCACGGCTCGGCGCTGTTCACGCGCGGCGAGACGCAGGCGATCGTCACCACGACGCTCGGCACCAAGGAGTCGGAGCAGATGATCGACGGGCTGGAGGGCCTCTCCTACCAGCGCTTCATGCTCCACTATAACTTCCCGCCTTATTCGGTCGGCGAAGTCGGCCGCTTCGGCGCGCCGGGGCGCCGCGAGGTCGGCCACGGCAAGCTCGCCTGGCGCGCGCTTCACCCGATGCTGCCGAGCGAGGAGGAGTTCCCCTATACGATCCGCGTCCTCTCCGACATCACGGAGAGCAACGGCTCGAGCTCGATGGCGACGGTGTGCGGCGGCAGCCTGGCGCTGATGGACGCGGGCGTTCCGCTGAAGCGGCCGGTCGCGGGCATCGCCATGGGCCTGATCCTCGAAGGCAAGGATTTCGCGGTGATCAGCGACATCCTCGGCGACGAGGACCACCTGGGCGACATGGACTTCAAGGTCGCCGGCACGACCGACGGCATCACCTCGCTGCAGATGGACATCAAGGTCGCGGGCATCACCGAGGAGATCATGCGCACCGCGCTTGCACAGGCGAAGGACGGCCGCGCGCACATCCTCGGCGAAATGTCGAAGGCGCTCGGTGAAAGCCGGCAGGAGCTGTCGGCCCACGCCCCGCGCATCGAGACCATGCAGATCCCCAAGGACAAGATCCGCGAGGTCATCGGCACGGGCGGCAAGGTTATCCGCGAGATCGTCGCGGAGACCGGCGCCAAGGTCGACATCGACGACGACGGCACGATCAAGATCGCGTCTTCGGACCTTTCGCAGATCGAAGCCGCGCGCAACTGGATCAAGGGCATCGTCGCCGAGCCGGAGCCCGGCACCATCTACACCGGCAAGGTGGCGAGCATCGTCGATTTCGGCGCCTTCGTGACCTTCATGCCCGGCAAGGACGGGCTGGTGCACGTGTCCGAGATCAAGAACGAGCGCGTCGAGAACGTCCGCGACGTCCTCAGCGAAGGCCAGGAAGTGAAGGTCAAGCTGCTTGAGGTCGACCCGCGCGGCAAGGTGCGCCTGTCGATGCGCCTCGTCGACCAGGAGACGGGCGAGGAGCTGCCCGACACGCGTCCGCCGAGGGAGCCTCGTGAAGGCGGCGACCGCGCGCCCCGTGGCGACCGCGGAGATCGCGGCCGGCATGGCCGCGGCGGCGGCGACCGCGATCGCGGGCCGAGGCGGGACCGTGGTGACCGGGCCGATCGCGGCCCGCGCGACGACCGCGGCGACCGTGGACCGCGGCGCGACCGCGAAGGCGGCGAGCGCCAGGGCGGCGACGAAGGCGGGCGCGAGCCCGAGTTCTCGCCGGCGTTCCTGACGGGGGATACCGAGGAGTAACTCTCCCCGCCAACGCCAAAGAAACCGGAGGGTCCCGCGAGCGATTGCGGGGCCCTCTTTTTACATCGCTGCAAGTTGGAACGGACTTCCCCCGTTGCGGTTCTTCCTTCGTGTCGAACCCTCCTGAAAACGCGCGCATAAATGCACGCCGCCGCGGCCGGTCTGCGACCTGGCACCAGCAGTCGCGCCCGTGGCGCATCGTTCCGCTTGCCATGGTGGCGGTCGCTGTGACGACCGCCGCGATGGGCGCTGCCACCCACTTGTTCTGGCAGGCGTCGGATCACCGCTACGCGGACGAGATCCTGCGCAAGGACCTGAACCGCCTGCACGTCGAGCAACTGCTCGACTTCGACTAGAAAGCGCGCGTCAGGCCGAAGGTCAGCTGAAGATAGTTGTACGACCGGCCCGTCGCGGTCGGCGTCTCGCTGAACAGCAGCGCGGCGTTTCCTGACCAGTGGTGCCTGGGCGGGCTTGCGAGCTGCGCGTTGAAATAGCTCGACCGGTGCCAGCGCGAGCCGTCGTCGCGCTGCACGCCGACGCCGCCCGCCAGCAGGTAACGCCAGCCGCTGTTCGTGAAGCGGCGAAGCTGGAGCACCGGAACCGCCTGCACGTACCAGCGCGGCGAATAATAATCGAACTCGTGCGGCACGCTGTCATGGAAGTAGCGCGTGCGCAGCTGCAGGCTGAGCCCGGACTCGGGCTTGAGTACGTGGACGAAGTTCGCGCGCAGCTGCGTGCGCAGGTTGCGCCCGGTGAAGTCCTGGAGCCCGGCGACGAGGGTGAGGACGTTGCGGTCGTCGGCGGGGAGATCGATCGCGGCGCCGCCGAACGTATAATAGATCGGCCGCTTGAGCGCTTGCGGGGTCTCCAGGATCTCGCGCTCGAGGAAGAATTCCTTCCGGAACTTGGCTTCGTCGTGGATGTCGGCCGAACCCAGCAGCGTGTGCCCGTCGGTGCCGACGGTCGCATTCCACTTCCACGCGCCAAGCGAATCCGCGCCGCGCACGTAGAAACGGCTGCGGCCCTGCCATGATTTTCCGAGCGGCCGGAACCACGCCTTTTCGAGCCTGACGCCGAGATATTGCTCGGGGCCGCGGTAGTGCCAGTCGAGGTTCAGCCCTTGCTTGAGGACGTCGGTATGCTCCGCGTCGGTCGAGAAGAAGGTGTCGGTGCCGATCGCGTGGCGGAAGCCGGTGTCGGCCGGAGCCGCCGTTCCCTCGAGGGCGTCCGACGAGGCGAGCAGCGAGGCCGCGATCGCATGCGCGTCCGGTGCTGCATCGGCCGGCGCGGCGGCCAGGGCGGCGAAGCCCAATATCCCGGCGAGGCGCATCACTTGGTTCCCCATTTCTTGGTCAGCCCCAGCAGCTCGGACCAATAGCCCCAGACGCAGACCGGCTGCATGAGCAAGGTGTAAACGACGAGGTAGAAGAGCAGACCGCCCGAATGATGGCGGAGCTTCAGGTCCTGCTCCTTCATCGTCCGCCGCTGCGCCCGCGAGATGACCAGGTTCCAGAGGCCCGCGAGCGGGATGACCGCGAGGGTCATCGGTCCCGCGATCCAGAAGATGTGGAAGAAGATGGCGGCGAACACGCCGGGCAGGAAGATGAAGGTGTAGACGAGGTCGAGCGGCAGGAAGAGCAGGTTCCACCAGATGAACATCACCGCCAGCCGCGGCACGAACAGCAGGTCCTCGTGGTGGTGGAGGGCCTCGACGAGCCCCCTCGACCAGCGCCGCCGCTGCTGCGCGAACTGCCGGAAGGTCGTGGGCGCGTTGGTGAAGACAATCGCGTCCTCGGCATAGCCGATCCGGTAGCCCTTCTTCAGCAGCGCCCAGGTGAGGACGATGTCCTCGCCGACGCATTCGGGCCAGCCGCCGACCTCCTCGAGCGCGGCCCGCTCGTAGATCGAGAACGCACCCTGGGCGACGAGCGTCCCGTGATACATGCTCTGCATCCGCTTCACCGCGGCGATGCCATGGAAATAATCCCAGTCCTGCGCGCCGGTCATGAGGTTCTCGCAGGCATTGCGGACCAGCACGGCGCCGGCGACGGCCGCCGTTCCGGCCGGGTCGGACAGCAGCCGCTCGACGATATAGGTCAGCGCGTCGGACTTGAACCGCGTATCGCCGTCGATCGTCACGATAAGGTCGTGGCGCGCGACCTTGAGGCCGTCGTTCAGCACCGCCGCCTTGCCGCGGTTGACCGGGTAGTCGCCGATCCGCACGACCACGTTCGGCGCCGTGCGGACGCGCGAACGCGCTTCTTCCGCTGCCTGCAGCGTGCCGTCCGTCGAGCCGTCGTTGAGGACGATGATCTCGAGCGGCCCGGGATAATCCTCGTGCGCGGCGCTCTCGATCGTCTCGGCGATCGCGTCCGCCTCATTATATGCGGCGATCAGGACGCTGACTCCCGGATAGGTGGCCGGGCGCCGCCGGGGCGGACGCCGGTCGAGCAGCAGCGTCGTCACCAGGAAGCAGTTCATGAATCCTGGAACGTAGGCGATGAAGGTGATCGCGAAGAGCGCGAAGAGCGGGTGCGTCACCCTGCCCAGCTCGTCGACCCACCGCGTCGAAAGCCACACGCTGAACAGCGTCCACAAGAGTGCCACGCTGACGGCAATGCAGAATTTGACCCGAACGGGGAAATAGCGACGCCGACGCAAACCACGCGTCGGCACGCGCGCCACATTACTCACGCACTGATTTCCCCTGTTAACTCGGAGCAATCAACGCAGAATCAATAGCAAGGCTCCGCCCTCTATGTCGATTCGGGCAATTAATTTCGGCCGCAGCCAGGCGGGAGGCGCCAATCGGGGCAGACGACGCCTCCGAAGCGATGACCGGCAGTTCGCGGCAGCCATCGCGGACTGCTGGCCGGGGCGGCCTAGGATGCGGAGGACATCGCCCAGGCCACGCCGATGACCGCCAGCACGGCATAGCCGATCAGCCCTGCATAATGGCGGAACGGCGGCCGCACCTTACATCGATGCTCGGCCGCGAACCGGTCCATCTTCGGCGCCAGCGCCTCGTCCGAAAGCATCAGCGCCATGTCGAGCGCCGGAAGCTGCCGGTAGAGGTTGATCAGCCTCGCCAGCTCGGTCTCGCTGAGGTTGGGATAGCGCGCGAGGAGCTCGCGCGCTTCATCCGAGGGGCGCCGCGCGGCGGGCCGCTGGTGGTCGAGGGCAAGTGCCCGTGAAGGAAAATCTTGGAACATGTTGCTCGTCCTCTTGAAGGGGGGCGAGCCGAATGGGCGGAGAGGTGCAGGCCTGACCTTCTAGCTCAGGACCGCATCCTCCTTGTCAGTCCCAGGGCCGGGCGCGGCTCGCGGGGATTCCCGGCCGAGGGCCGGGAGGCGTGCCGTGCTGCTGCCGGGATGGACCTGGGACCGCCTTGTCATGTCTTCGATATGGGGCCGCGCCGCGCTTATGCAAATCTTGGCGGCCGATCAGGATCCTGCGGTCGACGAGGAACTTCGAAGCTTCCAGGAGGGCGTTGCGCCGGTGGATTGGCGCGGCTAAGGAGCCGCTTCGCCGGTGCGGGGCTGTAGCTCAGATGGGAGAGCGCTGCAATCGCACTGCAGAGGTCAGGGGTTCGATTCCCCTCAGCTCCACCAGCCTTTTCAATGACTTACCTGGTGCGCACCGGCGGTAGTACGGAAAATATACGGAAAGCACTGGGCGCTTCGACGATCGACTTGGGACTGTTGGGCGTAGCTGTTCTCTACGTACGCGGCCGCATCCTCGTTGCTTATAGGCACCGGCTACAATTGGCCGTTAGCGGACCGTCCGCTAGTGGCAGCTTTCGACCCATTGCAGACATTGTGGCTCGGCCCCCGTCAGGCTTTTCCCAGTCTAAAGTTCAGTGTCGCAACCCGCCTGTGCAGATCCGCGACGTTCTCGGCGTTTGCCG
This sequence comes from Bacillota bacterium, assembly GCA_050261135.1. Classification (GTDB taxonomy): domain Bacteria; phylum Pseudomonadota; class Alphaproteobacteria; order Sphingomonadales; family Sphingomonadaceae; genus Sphingomicrobium. Next base: position 4,350 of record JBLNCZ010000007.1, on the reverse strand, counting down.
CGTGAAGCTCTCGAGATCCGGGTTTGTCGAAGTAGGTCGTTTCACCTCGCTCGATGCTTTCAAGGAGCTCGACGATTCGATCTCGCTCCTCGCGCCAATTCTCGCTCACTGTAACCTCGATTCAAAACGCTAAGCATGACATGAATAGCGGCCTGAATGCTGTTGGCCTCGCGAATAGCCTGACGCTAAGTCCACCACGCATTCCGAACATGATCAAGCGTTCAATTTAGTTTCTGAGCGCTTCTTCGCGAGTCTCGAAACTTCGACCGCTGTAGCCCAGCCAACGAGTTTTCCCGTTCACCGCTGTAACCCGCCGCGGGAAGCTCTCGCCTAATAAAGCTTCGAACGCGCTGGTGATCAGCAACCGTAGGTTCTGCATCGGAGTGCTTTTCCTTCTTCCGGAGCCAACGGACGGCAGGTGGGCGTAGGTGCGCGCTGCCCTGGCCAGAGGGCGGTTTCGCAATTGGCTTTCAGACGCAGTCATCAATTTGACCTGACGCATGCCCCTTCATTGTCCAGGACATCGTGCGCAGCGTTCGTCGCGGCGTCTCTTGATCGATTGCGGCGATTGAGCAGTTCGGTTTGTTGCCGGATTACCCGAGCGCGATGAGCATAATTCCTGGGACTCACTCCCCTATTCTCGCAATCGGAGCTGAGGCTGAGAGCGAGCAATCGTATGCTCAAGTCGCTCGGCTCTTCTTGTGCGCGGATGGTTGGGTTCGGCATAGCGGCCTTCTCAATGAGCGGGAGCTGCTATCTCTCTGGCGCAGCGTGCTCAGCAGATCGATGCGCTACCATCGACATGGTGTTCAGCAGCGTTTTGGCAAGGGGCCAGCGGGCTAAGCATCCTTTGGTTTGCTTCTCGTTGGGCAGGGCGGTCGCACATTTGCGCAACCGCCCCGACCCAGCTCGTTTTAGCGGCCGTAGGCCATGTTGCGGCCGATCCGGACGTTGGTCACGGCGCCGCGATAATCCACGTTGCAGCGGAAACTGACACTGGCGCCGGGGGTATTGCGGTTCTGGTAGCCGTACTGGCTTGCATGCTGGCTGCCGTAGCCCGAACTCATCACTCCCGAAACGCGCAAGCCGTTGTTGCGGCGCTGGACGTCAGTGATCGAGGTAACGCGCATCGCGCCATTGTAGCCGTTGTAGCCGTTGTAGCCGTTGTAGCCGTTGTAGCCGTTGTTGGCGTAACCACGGTTATAGCCGTTGCCATATTGCACAGCGGCCTGGGTCATCGCAGCGGAAGCGCACTGGGATACAGCCTGGCGGTCCGTGACGTTGTAGCGGTTGCCGAGCAGGCTATCGATGATCTGGCCAACCGGGTTCTGGGCATAGCCCTGCTGGCCGTAGCCGTAGTCGACACCGGGCTGGGTGTAGCCGGGAAAAGCCTGCTGCGAGTAGCCGTACCCGGGCTGGCCCGGGTAAGGCTGCGGGACCTGCTGCTGCACAGGATAGCTCTGATACGGGTAGCTGGACTGCGCCGCGGCCGGAGCCGCAAGAGCGCCGATCGCCGCCGCAGCGGCGAGATAATGGGTGCGAATTGTCATTGGAATTTCCTCGTTCTCACGCAGAGGACGCCGGTGAGTTCGCAGGATAGAACGCGTATTACGCGAATAAGACGCATGAACCTAAAACAACAAGGTGTGATAACCCGCCGACCAATTCCGCCATTATCGACTCGGTTAAGCCTGAAGGCGATTAGCTGCTACGCTGGCGACTAGCCGCTTGCCCAACCAAATCTCCCATCTTGAGTCGGAATGTTTCTCGCTAATTACTATATAATCGATGAAAGATTATTATCGGTGATTTAAAATCACGACGATTTATATTTTAGGAGTTGGCTTGATTAACTGTCCCACAACAATTATCTCTTCGTTGCTACCAGTCGCGATCGACGGTTTTGGGCGCTAAGCCGCACCTTCCTCCATCTTTGACGTCTCCTAGCGGCAGGGCGCCACTCCGGCGTCTGCCAACAAAGGAACTCACCATGAAATATTTCGGAACCGTCAGCTCGTTCGACACCGCCAAGGGCCACGGCGAGATCAAGCCCGAGACCGGCGGCGAGATGCTTCGCTTTGAGCGAAGCGCCTTCTCTTGGGAAAATAAGGCCGTCCCGACCGTCGGGCAGCGTCTTTCCTATGACGTGGGCACGAACCCCCAGCGCCAGCCCTGCGCGCTGAACCTTCAGACCATCTAACCAAGTGGCGCGAGCGGCAGCGAAGATCGTCTCCGTTCGCTCTTCGACGCCGATCGTTCGAGCCTCAAGGGGTTCGGGCGATTGGCGGTGCGACCGCCTCCCCCGGACCGGAGAGCCAAAGGAACATCCGATGAAAATGATTTATACCCTGATGGCAGCCGTCGCCGGCCTTTCGGTGGCCGCGCCCGCCTCGGCCCAGTGGGTCCATGAGCCGAATTACAGCCAGGCACCGAACGCGTCTGCACCTACCCAGTGGGGCCATAGCCGCACTTACAGCCGGCAGCTCCGAATGCAGATCGACGCGGGTGTTAGCCAGGGCACGATCTCACGGCGTGAAAGCGTCGCCTTGCGCGAAGAGCTAAGCCAGCTGGTGCGCCTTGAACGCAGGTTCAGTCCAAATGGCATCAGCGGCCGTGAACACGCCCAGTTGCTGCAACGCAGCACTGCACTAGCCAAGGACATCAGTATCGCCAGTCGCGACCACAACGGCCGCCGGGGCGATACGGCGAGTTGGGAAAGTGGCAGTATCAATGGGCAGTGGGTGCCCGACGCCAGGTTTGCCGGATTACACCCCGGCGATCGGTTCAACGGTGACGCAAGAATCGGCCAGCACGCCACCGCTCGTATCGTCAACCTGCCAGCCGAGTATCGCGGCCAGTATGTCGACGATGCCCGGATCTACTACGGCTACGACAATGGGCGCGTCTACCAGATCGACCGCCAGTCTCAGATGATTCTGGCACTGCTCGACATGGCGCGCTGATAAGTTAGTTCGTCATGCGAAAGGCGTCCGGTTTCGGCTGGACGCCTTTTTTTTGGCGTTGCGACCGGGCAGCGGGGCTACGCGACCTTTGGCAGACGTGACTCGAAGGTGGCCTTTGTCACGGCGACAACCATGCCCTTGTCAGATGAAGTCTCGGACACCTGCGCCGTGAGCTGCTTGGCCAAAGCTGCAACTAGAGCGGTCCCCAAGCCCGTCAATGCACTCAGCTCGTTCGGTTTGCGCCTACCGGAGCCGTTGTCAGCAACGGTCAGCTTCCAGTCTGACTTTGCCATCTCGAAGGTCACTCGGATGCTCGCTGACGAACGCGCCTCGGGGAAGGCATATTTGACGGCGTTAATGATGAGTTCGGTGACGATCAGTCCGATGCTGACCGCGTGACTCGTGGGAAGCACCCCTGGATCGGCATTCACCGCGATGTCGATGTGTTGCCGAGGGTCGACCATCGACGAAGCGAGGCCCGAGCTCAGCTTCGTAAGATAGGGGGCCATCTCGATCTGCTCGATACCGTCCGAGGCCTGCAGGTGGCTTTGCACCGCGGCCACCGACATGACCCTCTGGTGAGCTGCACGAAGCTCGTTCTTGGTCTCTTCGGAAGTTACAGCCCCCGCTTTCAGTAGCAGGATGCTGGCAATGATCTGCAGGCTGTTCGCGATGCGATGCCGCATCTCGCGCAGGAGCGTTTTTTGCTGTTCGAGCAGCTCCTCCGTGTGCTCCAGGAGCTGCTGCTTCTCCTGTTCAGCCGCGCGTCGCTCGGTGATGTCCTTGATCGCGACCAGCACCATCCGCCCTGACCCGCTTTCATCGCGGATGGGCAAGGCGTTCAGATGGAGCGTGCGCTTGCCGAGCTTACGCTCAAACTCGAAGCTGTCGATGGTGGTGCGATCGTCGACGACGGCCGCGAGAAGCTGCCTGAGCCCAGGGATGTCCCATTGTCCGTCCGATAGCTCGAACATGGAACGGCCATGCGCACTGGCGGGATCCTCGCCGTAGACCTCGTAGAAGCAACGACTGCCGGCTAAGAGTTGGAGCTCGTCATCGAGCACCAGGAATGGTTCTGGCAAAGTGTCAACGATCGCCAGAGCGAGCGCCTGCGCTTGGGCCAGATCGTGAGGCAGATTCATTAAAGCGCTCCTTGGGCGGGAGCTTCGCACATCTCTCTGCCATCGGCTCGCCAAGCTTGTCCGATGGTTTTGCAGCAATTCACTGTCCGAAGCCGAACAGTAACTCAAAACATCCCGGCCCCCTTTAGTTCCCGCGAAGCGTTGACCCGTTACACTTGGCCACCATCGACCAGTGCTGGAGTGCAGCCGCGCTCCCGACTTCCAGGGGAGCAGGCGATGCACGCGTTGATTATCGAAGATGACGA
>JBLNCZ010000006.1:0-15263 GCA_050261135.1 Bacillota bacterium | reverse complement strand
CGAGCCGCGCGCGCGCATCCGCAACCCGCTCATCGCTGTCGAGCGCGCGCGCGACTGCGCCGGGGAAAAGCTTCCGCAGGCGTTCGTCGAGCCCGTCGACCTTGAAGCCGATCGCCTTCGCTTTCCCCATCAGCACATCCATTCGGCGCATTGCGGCAGCCATTCGCTCGAGCTGGGGGAAATCGATCCTGCGGAGGTTAGTCGCCATCCCGCGAAGCATCGATTCCTCATTTTCGAGCGACTTCACCTGGTTGTTGATCTGCTCGAGCGAGCGCGCCGCCTGCACCAGATTCTCGGCATAGTTGGTGGCGTCGAACACGGGCATCCCGGCAGCATCGGCCGGCTGCGCACCGACCGTTCCGCACAGCCCCGCCGTCAGGAAAAGCGCGGCTGCACCAAGCGCCGCATGAACTCGCTTCATTCCATCTCTCCTTGCTCGTGTAGTGATGCAAATTCGGGCACCAGCGCCGCCGCCCAGTCGAGGCCGCGGGCATTCAGGAAGCGCGTCAGGAAAGGCTCGCCGCCGCCCTCGTCGAGGATGCGGTCGACGAGGCGCTGCGAAGCTGGATCGGAACTGCCGCAGATGCTCAGCGCGACCGGCCCGAGGCCGAGGTCGAACAGCCGGTTCCCGCGCCTCGACTGCAGATAATAGTCCCGCTTTGGCGTGGCCCTCGCGATCAGCTCGACCTGCCGCTCGTTGAGGCCGAAGCGTTCATAGGCGTCGCGCGCCTGCGGCTCGACCGCGCGGTCGTTCGGAAGGAAGATCCGTTGCGGGCAGCTCTCGATGATCGCCGGGGCGATGCTGCTTTGGGAAATGTCGGCAAGCGACTGAGTAGCGAACAGCACCGCGACATTCTTCTTGCGAAGCACCTTGAGCCATTCGCGGATGCGCGCCGCGAACATGGGATTGTCGAGGAACAGCCAGGCCTCGTCGAGGATCAAGAGGGTCGGAGCGCCGTCGAACCGCTGCTCGAGGCGGTGGAAAATATAGCCGAGGACCGGCGCGATCGCGGCGGGCTGCCCCATCAGGGTCTCGGTCTCGAAGCAATGGACGTCGGCAAGCGCGAACCGGTCGCAGTCGGAATCGAGCAGCGCGCCGAACGGGCCGTCGAGCGTAAAGGGATGGATCGCGGCCTTGAGGCTGGCCGACTGGAGAAGAAGCGAGAGACCCGTCAGCGTCCGCTCGTCGGGCGGGGCCGACGAAAGGCTCAGCAACGCGGACCAGAGCGCGTCCTTGGCTTCCGGCGTGAGCGCGACCCCCTCGCGCTCGACCAGGCCGGAAAGCCATTCGGCGGCCCAGCTGCGCTCGGCCGCCTGACCGATCTCGCGCAGCGGCTGGAACGACAGGGCGGGCCCTGCTCCGGACCGCGCCGCGCCAAGCTCGTGATGGGCGCCGCCCATCGCGAGCACTGCAGCGCGTGCGGACCAGCCCTTGTCGAAGATGAAGACCCTCGCGCCTTTATAGCGGCGGAACTGCAGCGCGATGAGCGACAGGAGGACCGACTTCCCGGCGCCTGTCGGTCCGACGACGAGCATGTGGCCGACGTCCCCTACGTGCGTCGAAAGCCTGAACGGCGTCGATCCGCCGGTTTCGGCAAGCAACAGCGGCGGCCCGTGCAAATGCCGGTTCGACGACGGACCTGCCCAGACCGAGGACAGGGGCATGAGATGGGCAAGGTTGAGCGTGTGGACGAGCGGCTGGCGGACGTTCGCATAGACATGGCCCGGAAGGCTCGAAAGCCATGCCTCGACCGCGTTCATGCGCTCGCGCTTGACCGCGAAGCCGAGCCCGTTCACGACCCGCTCCACGGCGCGCAGCTTCTCCTCGACCGCGGCCGGATCCTCGTCGGCGACCGTGACCGTCGCGGTCAGGTAGCCGAAGGCGACATGGTCCTGGCCAAGCTCCTGGAGCGCGAGGTCGGCGTCCGCGACCTTGTTGTCGGCATCGCTGTCGAGCAGCTGCGCCGGCTGGTTGTACATCACTTCGCGAAGCAGCGCGCTCACCGACTTGCGCTTGTTGAACCATTGGCGCCGGAGTTTCGTCAGCGCGCGCACCGCGTCGGCGCGGTCGAGCGCAATGAAGCGGGTCGCCCAACGATAGGCGAAGTCCTGGTGGTTGAGCGCGTCGAGGATCCCGGGACGGCTCATTGCCGGATAGCCGAGCACGGTGACGGTCCTCAAATGGAGCGGCCCGAGCATCGGCTCGAGCCCGCCGCTCAGCGGCGTGTCCGCCAGCAAGGCGTCGAGGTAGAGCGGCGTTTCGGGAACGGCGATGCCATGACGCCAGGCGGAGACCCGGTTGTGGAGGAAGGCGAGGGTTTCGGAATCGTCGAGCGCCCGGACTTCGGGCATGAGCGCACCGAGAAGGTCCAGCGCGCGGTTGGTCGCCGATATGAACTGACCGAGCGCTTCGCGCCAGTCGCGGCCCGAGGCGGAAGCGTGTCCGCGCTCGACCAGCGTGCGCTCCGCGCGCGCTTCGCCGTCGGGCGGCGCAAGCCAGAGGAACGTCAGGTGATAATGGCTTTCGAAATGGTCGCTCCCGCCCTCGAAGGCCGCTTCGCGCTCCTTATCGACCAGCCAGGACGCGGCATCGGGAAAGCGGCCGCGCGGATAGCCGAGCGCCTCGACGCGCTCGGCGTCGAAGAATAAGGCCCAGCCCGAGCCGAAGCGCTTGAGCATATTGTTGACCCGAGCGCTTGCAGCGACGAGCTCCGCCTCGGTTGCGCTTTCGAGGTCGGGGCCGCGGAACTTCAACGTGCGCTGGAAGCTGCCGTCCTTGTTGAGCACGACTCCGGGCGCGACCAAAGCTGCCCAGGGCAAATGGTCGGCGAGCCGGTCGGCGCGGCTGCGATATTCGTTGAGGTTCAGCACGAGAGGCTGCAGCGCTGGCGCAGGTGACGCACGAGCACCGGTCCGAAATCGGGATCGCGCTTGGCGGCGATCACCGCGAGCGAGTGGCCGACGGCCCAGATCAGCAGCCCGGCCAGCCACTGCTGGAGCCCGAGGCCAAGCGCCGCCGCAGCAGTCCCGTTGACGATGGCGATCCCGCGCGGAGCGCCGCCGAGCAGGATCGGCTCGACAAGCGCGCGATGAATCGGCGCCTCGAAGCCTTCGAGATGTGCGCCCGGCCTGCTCAAGAGATCAGCGCTCCGCCGCCAAAGCTGAAGAAGGAGAGGAAGAAGGAGGAAGCAGCAAAGGCGATCGAAAGACCGAAGACGATCTGGATCAGCCGCCGGAAGCCGCCGGCGGTTTCCCCGAACGCGAGGGTCAGGCCCGTGGTGATGATGATGATCACCGCGAGAATCTTGGCGACCGGCCCCTGGACCGATTCGAGCACCTTCTGGAGCGGTTCCTCCCACGGCATTCCCGAGCCGGCCGCATGTGCCGGAGCGGCGGCGAGGAAAGCGGTGACGCAACAGCCGCAAAGCCGTGCAAGGGCGCGATCGATCTTCATTCTCATTCTCCCTGGTGAGCGGCGCCCGAGGATTCGGACGGCCGAAGCGCATAGTCCCCGCCTGGATCGATCCCTTCGACGCGCTCGACCGCGGCAATGCGCCGGCCGCTTCCGCGCCCTTCGATGAAGACGATGAGATCGATGGCCTCGGCGATCAGCGGCCGCGGAACGGTCGGAACGGCTTCCTGGACAAGCTGCTCGAGCCGGTAGAGCGCCGAGCGCGCGCTATTGGCGTGCACCGTCGCGATTCCCCCCGGGTGCCCGGTGTTCCACGCCTTGAGCATGTCGAGCGCTTCGGCTCCGCGGACTTCGCCGATGATGATCCGGTCGGGACGGAGGCGGAGCGTCGAGCGGACGAGGTCGCCCATGGTGACGACGCCGGGGCGGGTGCGCAGCGCAACGCTGTCCGGGGCGGCGCACTGGAGCTCGCGCGTGTCCTGGATCAGGACGACCCGCTCGCCCCGCTCGGCAAGCTCTGCAAGGAGCGCATTGGCGAAGGTCGTCTTGCCCGAGCTCGTGCCACCGGCAACGAGGATGTTGCGGCGCTCGGCAACGGCACGCGCGAGATTTGCCGCCTGGGCGGCGGTCATCATTGAGTCGCTGACATAATCGGCAAGCCGGTGAACCTTCGATGCGGGCTTGCGGATCGAGAAGCAGGGCGCGGCGACGACCGGCGGAAGCAGGCCTTCGAACCGTTCGCCGGCAAGGCCGTCCTCGAGCGGTGGAAGCTCCGCGCTGACGATCGGGGCTCCGGCATGCACCTCTACGCGCGCGTGGCTCGCGACCAGCCGCACGATGCGCTCGACTTCCCCGGCGCCGAGCCGTGCGCCGGTGTCGCAAATGCCGCGGCCCAGGCGGTCGACCCGAAGGACCCCGTCGGGATTGACCATCGCCTCGACAACCTCGCGGTCGGCAAGGGCCGCGGCAACCGCCGGTCCCATCGCCGTCCGCAGCATCGAGCGCTTGCGATTGGCTGCTTCGAGCGAGCTCACCGCGCCTCCCCCGCAATGATTGGAGGCCGGCGCATCGCGCACCGAGGCGCGAGCGATCGAAGAAGGGCCGAAGAGGACCGCGGTGCAGCCGCTCGCGCGCAGCGGAGCGACGGCTCGATGGGGACGGAGGCCGGCGAGCCAAATGCGCCATCGCAAGGCGTCCGGCGCGTGAGAGGGGCACAAGCCATTGCTGCGCTCAAAAGCTCGGCAGGGGATCGCAGCCGCGCGGCGCGCCCTGGTTGATCGCGTCTGCGGCGACGGTGCACGGAAGCGGGCCCATCCGCTCGAGCAGCGGGACCGTCGAGGGAAGCTCGTCCTCGTCATCGCCGAGGCCGAGCGGATCGGGCCGCGGCTCCTCCGTCAGGCGCTGCTCGAGCGCGAGCGCCGGCTGCAGCTCCTGCTTCAGCCCGCCGCCGTTCGAACGCTCGTCCCGGGCGGCGGGACGCGTGGGAAGCGCTTCGGGCGAAGCAATGCAACCCGCCCAGTCGTCGGGCCTCGCTGCGGGACGATCGGCATAGCCGTCAGCGCCGAGAACCGGCGGAGGGCAGAGCCGCGAAGTGAAGCGGCGGTCTTCGAAATAGCGCAGCTTGGTTGCGCGGATCGGCGGCGTTCCCGACAGGAGCAGGATCTCGTCGCTCGGCGGAAGCTGCATGATCTCGCCCGGCGTGAGGAGCGGCCTTGAAGTCTCCTGCCGGCTGACCATCACATGAGCGAGCCATGGAGCGAGGCGGTGCCCCGCATAATTGCGCATCGCCCGCTGCTCGGTCGCGGTCCCGAGCGCGTCCGAGATCCTGCGCGCGGTACGCTCGTCGTTGGTCGAGAAGAAGATCCGGACATGGCAATTGTCGAGGATCGAATTGTTCTCGCCATAGGCCTTGGCGATCTGGTTGAGCGACTGGGCGACGAGGAAGGCGCGAATTCCGTAGCCGGCGATGAAGGCGAGCGCTGTCTCGAAGAAGTCGAGCCGCCCGAGCGCGGGGAATTCGTCGAGCATCAGAAGGAGCCTCGCCGATCCGGCGCCGCCCGCTTCCATGCGCTCGGTGAGCCGCCGGCCGACCTGGTTCAGGACCAACCGGATCAGCGGCTTGGTCCGTGAAATGTCCGACGGAGGAACGACGAGATAGAGCGAGACAGGCGTTGCGGCGCTGGCGAGGTCGGCGATCCGCCAGTCGCAGCGCGACGTCACTGCGGCGACGGTCGGGTCGCGATAGAGGCCGAGGAAGGACATGGCGGTCGAAAGCACGCCCGAGCGCTCATTGTCCGACTTGTTGAGCAGCTCGCGCGCAGCAGAAGCGACGACGGGGTGGACCCGTGGCGAGTCGGCAGTGCCGAGATGGTTGGTCGCCATCATCGCTGTGAGCGTCGCCTCGAAGCTCCGCTTCGGGTCGGAGAGGAAGGAAGCGACGCGCGCAAGCGTCTTCTCCTCTTCGGCATAGAGCACGTGCAGGATCGCGCCGACGAGCAGCGCGTGGCTCGTCTTCTCCCAGTGGTTGCGGCGCTCGAGCGCCCCTTCCGGGTCGACGAGGATGTCCGCGATATTCTGGACGTCGCGGACTTCGCTTTCGCCGCGCCTCACCTCGAGCAAGGGGTTGTAACATGCCGACCGGGCATCGGTCGGGTCGAACAGAAGGCAGTGGGAGAAGCGCGACCGCCACCCGGCGGTGAGCGCCCAGTTTTCCCCCTTGATGTCGTGGATGATCGCGGAGCCGGCCCAGCTGAGGAGCGTCGGCACGATCAGTCCCACTCCCTTTCCGCTTCGGGTGGGAGCGATCGCAATCACATGTTCCGGGCCGTCATGGCGCAGGTAGCGGCCTTGCAGCGTTCCGAGCACCAGGCCCTTGTCCCTGAACAGGTCCGCGGCCTTTAGCTCGCGCTCGCTCGCCCAGCGGGCAGAGCCGTAGGTCGTCACTTCCCGCGGCTGCCGCGCGCGCCACAGGGAACCGCCGATCGCGGCCGCGCAACCGAGGAAGCCGCTCGCCGCAGCGAGCGCCCCGGCCTTGTCGAACACGGCCGGCGCATAAGCATTATAGTGAAACCACCAGGAAAAGAGCGACCAGGGCCGATAGACGCGCAGGCTCCCAAGCTCGAACCAGCGGGCACCGAGCTGGGGCTGGTAGGCAAGCATCGCAGCCGCCCACTCGGTCGAGGCCCAAAGGCCGAGGAGCATGATCGCGAAGACGGCCAGGATCTGGCCGATCAGCAATTTGGTGGGAGTCATTCGCCTGTCCCCGCCGGCCCCGCGCCGGCAACGAGGCGGGCATGGGCGACTGCCGCGATTCGGCTGTAGTGCGCTTCCGCGGCAGGATGCGCCTGCTCGGCGAATCTCGCGCTCTGGGCCGATGCCTAGCCTCGGCGGCGCCCCTGAAGAGGCGCAGTGATCAAGGCGCCCTAACCGTGCGCCGCGGACAGCACATCCGGCGCTTCATTCGCGCCACGCTCCCTCGCAGCTTCGCTGTGCCGTATCACCCGTAAGCGGGGGGTTTACATGATGAAATGGGTTGTCTTGCTGGCGGTCGTCACAGTGGCGGCTCAGCCGGCCTTTGCCCGTGAATCCGACGCGCGGGCCAGGCCAAGGATCATCCGGGAAGCGATCAACAGCTATCCGGGGAACTGCCGGTGCCCGTATAACACCGACCGGGCGGGGCGGTCCTGCGGCGGGCGAAGCGCCTACAGCCGGCCTGGCGGCTACGCGCCGAAATGCTACCCGTCGGATGTCAAACAACCCGAGCTGGAGGCTTACCGGCGAGGTGAATGAAATCCGGCCACGGGCGGCCGCTTTTTTCCGTCTCAGTCCTCGATGTCGCCAGTCGCGGGAAAGGAGGTCACGCCGCCCACGGCGTCCGGACCGACGCTATTCAGCTGCTCGTCGAACATGGCCAGGTTCGACTCGTCCGAGAGTTCCTGCGCGTCGAGCGCAAGCGCATGTTCGGCGGCGGCACTCAGGCTGCGCGGCGGCGAATGTCCCAGGCGCCGCCCCGCGTGCGGGGTGAGCGGGTCGGGATCGGCGGCCGCGGTCACCTCTTCGGGCGCGCCTCGCGCTATCGTGTCGGCCAGCGAGGCGGTCGCGTCCACGGTTCGCGAGCGCCGTTGGTCGCGCTGTGCCGCCTGCAGGGTCATGACCGCCGGTATCGTCACCGCGGCAACGAGCGCCGCTGCAACCAGCCAGCTGAAGACGGCTCGGGGAAGATGGTGGACAAGCCGGAACGCGCCGACGGCAACGAACCAGGCCGCCGCGCCCCAGCAATAGAGCTGCCACGCGCTCCGCTCGATCTCGATCGGCCGGATAGGATTGAAGAATATCGCGATGAGAATCGCCGAAAGCGGCAGCCACAAACGTCCACGACGCCACTCCGACAGCGCGAGCGCCGTGCCGAGGCCGCACACGTAGATCCTGAGAAAGGTCTGGAAGCCGTTGCCTGTCCGCGCGTCGCTCGCCGCAGCGGCAAGCAGCGCCGCAGCAATCGCGCAGGCTGCAAGCCGCCGGTCGTGGCGCCAATCGTATGACAATTCGCGTTCAAGAAAAACGTGCTGCATGCCCGCCACACCCCCGCAGACCGCTCATTGCTGATTAGACGAAATCTCCTGCTTTGCTACTGGAAAAAGCGCCCGCGCCGCTGGCGCGCTTGATGCGGCCGCGCCTAAGGTGCGGCGGAGGAATATCTTCCCGGAGGAAAAGGAGCGATCGATGGACCTGCCGGACGAGGAGATTGCGAGCCTGTTGCATCGCCGTGCCGATCTTCTTGGCAGGATCGCCCACTCCGCGGCTCGCGCGCGGGACAGGGAGCCCGGCAAGCAGGAGCAGCGGGACCAGGGCCCGAGCGAAGTCGCGGCGCTCAAGCTGAAGCTCGCCGAGCTCGAACATTATCTCGCCAGGGCCGGGCTCTCGTTCGACGATCGATCGGGTTGACCTTCGCGCGAACAACCACCTTGCCGCGGAGATAGGCCGGCCGCGAACCTGAGCTCCGCCATCCCCGAAGGAGGCGGCGGGCGCGGCTCGCCTCCGCATCCTGTTGGTAAACCCGGTCTTTGCCCCGCCGAACGACACTGCATTAACGAACGAAAGTTAAGGGCGTTGTCGGCGAGGCCCCTCTTGAAGCAGGAAGTTGAATGCCGGGTTTTGGAAGACGGATTGACGGTCCGGGCGGCCGGCGGCGCTCGGTCCGCGAGAATGTTGTTCTTGCCGGCTCGGCCTTCGCGATCGGAAGCTCGCAATCGGTCATGATCGAAGATGTCGGCCGCGCGGGCGCAAAGCTTCGCGCGCAGCGCGTGGAGCCGGTCGGAAGGCAATTGCTGGTGCGGATCGGCACCGTCGAAATGCTGGCTTCTGTCATCTGGAGCCGCCCCGAGCAGTGCGGCATCCGGTTCGATGAACCGCTTGACGATCAAACGCTGCAGGCGGTGAAGAAAGAAGGGTGCTGGGCAACGGTGACGGGGAGCGCCTGAACCCGGCCGTTTCGCGGCGCGCATTGCCAGTCTGGAGTTTGGGGGATGGATGAATACCGGGTCTATTTCGTCGATCGCTCCGACGGCATCGTCGATGCCCGCTGGCTCGCCGCGCAGACGGACCGCGACGCACTCGCGGAAGCGGAGCATTTAAGGCGCGACCTGGTCCGCGAGGTTTGGCAGAAGCAGCGCCAAATCGGGCGCATCCCGCCGATCGGCGAGCCTGACTGAGGGCCTCCGGCCGGGCGAACCGCGCGACCGCGACCGGCGGCCGACATGCGCGGGACTTGTTCCGCTACTTTCCAGGTGGCGTCGCCGCGCGCGACTCGCCGTGTCGCACCGGCCGGCAGGCGAGCGCCCGCTCCTGCCGGCTTCACAACCCTGATTCATTGCCGGCGGCAAGCATGGCTCGAGATTGGCGGCCTCCGGTCTGCCCGGCCTGACCGCCGGCCATTGCGGACGTGGGCGCAGCAAAGCTAGCGCGGGACGATGACCGCAGCTTATCGCTTTGCCTTCTGGACGGCGGTGATCTTCACGCTAGCAATGGCCTTGCTGCCGCATCCGCCGCACGTTCCGCCGCCGTCCGACAAGCTGCAGCATGCGCTCGCCTTTGCGACTCTCGCCTTGCTTGCAACTCTTGCATTTCCGTCGGCTGGCGCGCTGCGGGTTTTCGCGACTCTTTCGACCTTCGGCGCTCTTATCGAAATCCTTCAGGCCATTCCGTTCCTGTACCGAGACAGCGATGTGATGGATTGGGCGACGGACATGATCGCGGCCGGCGCCCTTCTCGCGCTCGCCTGGTGCTGGGACCGGATGCGCGGGGGCAAAAGCTCCTGAGGTCTGGAGCCCGGCTGACTCAGGCCGGGCTGTTCGGGACCGGGTGGCTGTGGTTGTTCTTGGTGGCGATGTAGACCATCGTCCCAAGCACCAGCGCCCAGATCGCGAGCACCGCGACCGGCGGCGTCGATGGGCCCGTGTAGGTCCCGGGCGGCGGCGCGCAGGTCGCGCTTGCGGGAATGACCGAACCGTCCGGACAGGTTTGCGTCGTCGGCTGGGCTGCGGCGACCGCTGTCGTCCCGAGCACCGCCGCGCCCGACGGGCTGAGCATGCTCAGGCTGAGCCAGGCATCGCTCGAAGGCGAAGGAAGCGGCGCCTGCGCAAGGGCGGCAGTCGAGCTGCCGATGAGCGAGAGCGAAATGACGGCTGACGCGATGATGCGGCCCATTCGAGGCATGTCCCTGTTCCTTCGAGTTCGGCACCTGTAAGCACGAACTAGTTAACTCTAGGGGCGTTATTATACTTGCCAAACCCATCCTGATACGCTAGAGGAGGCGTAACAGGAGAAAATCAATGGCGTCCGTCCTATCAGCCAAGCACTACCACGACGAAGATGCGGCCTTCGCATTCGTCGAGCGGCATGTCTGGCCGAACGGCCCCGTCTGCCCGCATTGCGGCGGCGTGGAGCGCATCTCGAAGATGCAGGGCAAGGCGACCCGCAAGGGGCTGCACAAGTGCTACCAGTGCCGGAAGCAGTTCACGGTTCGGCAGGGGACGATCTTCGAGAGCAGCCATGTGCCGCTGCATATCTGGCTACAGGCGATTTTCCTCGTTGCCGGATCGAAGAAGGGCATCAGCAGCAACCAGCTTCACCGGACCCTGGGCGTCACTCTCAAGACCGCATGGTTCATGTCGCATCGCATCCGCGAAGCCATGCGATCCGGCGCTCTGGGCCCAATGGGCGGTATTGTTGAGGTCGACGAAACCTATATCGGACGCAAGGAAGGCTATGCGTTTCCGCGCGGCGGCGTTTCGCACAAAATGGCCGTTCTTTCGCTTGTGAACCGCACTGGCGAGAGCCGTTCGTTCGTGGTCGATCACGCCAACGTCCACAATGTTCTTCCGATCATGCAGCGGAATATCGACGCTGAAGCGCATCTGATGACCGACGAGCACGGCATGTACCGCAAGATCGGTCCCTCGTTCCGTACCCATTCCGTCGTATGCCACCAGTTCGACGAATACGCGCGGGGCGAGGTCCACACGAACACCGTCGAGGGCTATTTCAGCATCTTCAAGCGCGGCATGCGCGGCGTGTACCAGTGGTGCGCGGAAAAGCATCTTCACCGCTACCTCGCGGAGTTCGATTTCCGCTATAGCAACCGCGAGGCGCTTGGCTGCGATGATGAGCAGCGCGCTGCCCGTTTGCTGGAGGGAGTAGTGGGCAAGCGCCTCACCTACAAAGCGTGCGTATGAGGGAGTGATGCCAAAAAAGAAACGGCATGAAAGTCAGGCGGAGCAGAGCGCTCGGTTCAAAAGGGACGCTCAAAGGCTAATCGACGCTGGCGAACTAAACCCCATCGAAGCCGAAAAGGCATTGGAAGCGCTAGTAAAAAGGGTGGCGGCTAAGGGGGGCTAAGATCCGCCTGGCCCAGTGTCAGTTTGCGCCGCGTTACGCTCTCTGGCGACCGTCAGAAATTCGCTTCTGGCTAGCCACGCTTCTTTCGAGTTCAGGATGTCCAGCACCTTCTCAATCGGCGTAACGACGCCCATTCCCACCGGATTTACGCCCAAGCCGCTGGGGGGAGTCGCCGTCCACGAAGCCACCCATACACCCAAGATGTACGTATAGGCTTTGTTGAGGTGAGCGCGGTGAATGGTATCGTTTTCCAGCGTAATCGAGACGGGCAGTTCGGGACGAACGAAAACAGGCGCGCCGCTCAGCCCGTCGAGATTTGTCATCTCGACTAGATACGCTTCCATTTCGGTGACTATCCCGGTGATTTTGTCTCTGACCGGCACGAGCTCATCTGGGCTAGGCATCAATGCAATGTTTCCAGTGTGCACTACTGGCAGATTTCGTTTCTTCCCCGGATGCACGCGGAACAAACCGACTGCGTAGCAAGTGCTGCCGAAGCCGACATTCTCCTCATCCCTGAGACTATCGGTAAGAGGGAAATCCTCTGGCAGCGAAATCGCATCTGCAGGTGTGTCCTTCAGATCAAGATCAAAAGGCATTACGGCCGCGTCGACCGTTGGGTCTTCGTGAGTGAGCCACTTGAATATGTGGCTTCCGTCCTCTGTCGGGTCCAATCCCAGAGTAAGGCTCCGCTCCGAGCCGCTAAGGCGTATGGAAAATGGCTGGTCGGCTAGCGCTTTAGCGACGTGCTTGCATGTGACCAAATGCCTCATGCCGCCGAAGGTGAGCAGGAAGCCCGTCCCGGCGCTCTTGAAATCCTCGTTCGTTCCATTGCCAAGGAAGACTACGGCGCGCCGAACGTCGTCAGCTATGCGCACGGTAGGCCGTGCGAAATTATGGAGAATGTGCTTGCGCGGTCCAAGGTCAAACCTCCTCTGGAGAGGGAGCATTTTCTGCTACTCCCTAGAGGGTGGGTTTGTGAAGTGTAATAACGCGACTCTAGGCAACAACGGAATTGTCCACAATGGACGCGCCACTCCATCGCGGGCGCTTTGCCGCTCCTGCCTCTCCCTTCGTCCGATACGCCGCTGCTCTTTCGCTGGCAGCGAGGCGGCAGTGACAAGCCCGCCGCGCGCGTCGAACCGCGACGGCGACGATGCGCCGCGCAGGCGCGGGCAGCTGAGGCCGCTCCGCGCCGCCGCACTGCTGCTGGCGGTCGCAATGGTGCCCTTCGTCGCGGCAGGCGTTGCGGCGCTCCTCGTCCGCGCCGCAATCGGCACGGCAAGAAGAAGTTGAACTGTGCGCACTAGCGGCCGCGCCGCCGGGCAATTCCCCGGCGATCGGGTGCGAGCAGGAGCGTTCCGGCCACAACTCAGGGAACCTTCCGGACGGCCGCATGACGACGCGTCACCGCGGTATCAACCACCCCCTCGTTCGAGCGCTCTTCCGCGATCGGAGAGCCGGAGTTCCCGACGCAGGATCTCCGGCCCGTCTTTCGAGGAACCGCAGCACGGGCAACACGTTCGAAAGGGTTGCGCGAAAGCTGGGCGCGCATTCAAAAGCTCAGGGCGGCCGCCCTTTCCCCTCGGCCGCCCGATTGGACAGCCAAATGCCCGACCATGATGTCCGACCGGATCCTTGCAGGGACAGGCAGCGCGTGCGCGACGCGCTGCGCGAGTGCCGGGAACTTCTCGAGCGCACCGAGGGCCTGCTCGAGCGCGCGAGCAGGTGCGGCGCACCACCGCGACATTAGCTTCTACCTGGCGACGAGTGGAATCGCCGGCTTATCGTCGAAGTGCGGCTACAGGCTGAAGCCCGGGCCTCCTGGCGCCGACCAGCGTTCCTTGCTGCAGGCGAGACCCTCATATTCTGCCGCCATCCTGCGGAATGTCGCGGCAGTGTCGCCATCGCTCATCGTAAGCGCGAAGCGCCGGCACTTCGCCGCCAGCTTGCGCAGGTCGGCGGCGCTAAGGGCTTCGTCCGAGGACGATTCGATCACCATTGCCAGGCTGCTCACCCCAATTGTCTCGCTCTGTTGCGTCTGACGCCCAACACGCTGCGGCAAGCACGGAGCACAAGCTCGACGCGCGGCGCAATAATAAGCTTTTCAATGGCCTAATGCACTTTATCGAACGATAAGGAGATGAGAAAAATCCCGTCCCGAACGACGTTTCGACCGGGCTCGGCGGCAACGATGACGCAAAATCGGCTAGCGCGAAGGCGCAGCCGAGAAATGGCGGTCGAGCGCATCGAACGCTTGCGGAAGCTGGGACAGCTCTTCGTTGCTGACGCTGAAATCGCCGCGGAACGGCTTGTCGACAACGAGGATGAACAGCAGCATCATTCCAAGCGATAGCGAAACCCCCGCCGTCATTGCCACATTGTAGCGGGTCGAGGAAAATGCCGACGCATAAGCGACAGTGAGAAGCGACCCCACGAGAGCGACCGCCCACAGGATGCCGGGGATTCCCGACCGGCTGTCGATCAGCCTTTCGCGCCTCAGCCCCACGAGATCGTTGAGCTTGGAAAAGGCTTCCGAATACATCGCACTGTCGCGATTGTCCTGCGGCCGGATCTTCGCGAATTGCGCGAACAGGTCAGCGAGGCGGGCTTCGGTGACGCTGCTCTTCCGGCCCTTCTCCAGAAGCGGCCATTCGTCGTCGAGCACGCTGTCGACATAGGCGCGAAGCGCCGAACGTGCCGCGAGCGTTTCTGGCCCGTATGCGGTGAGGTCGCGGTAGAGTTCTGCGGCAGTTGCGGATTCGCGGAACACAGCCTCCTGCGCGTCGGCGAAATCCTGCCAGACCTGGACGCCGGCAAAGGCGATCATGATTCCGATATAGGCGGCGACCACCTGCATGAGATTGGTCCCGACCTCGCGCTCTTCGGCAGTGGTCCGGAGCCGGAAAATCCGGCGCAGCCCAACGCTGCTTCCAAGCCCGATCGCAACCGACACGCCGAGCACCAGGATCGCCGAAGCCCAGATCGGCAGGCGATAGAAAAAATCCGTCATCGCCACCCCCTTCAATCGCGATCCAGGACTCGGCGGAGGTCCCGTTGGCGACACAGCGAAACGGCCGGCAGCCGTCTTCGCGCCGGCAGCTTAGCTCCTCGGAAGCGTGCTGCAATGGCGTCGGGCAAGGCCGCACGCCGTCCGGCCAGGACAGCCTAGGATCCCGAGCGGCGCTGCACCTTGGCATTGCGCCAAAACGGGCCATCAAAGCGTGCTCCGGGCCCTCGACCTGCCGCGTCGCGCACGGAATCCTTTTGACGGGCCGACGAATGAAGGCAATTCTCCCGGACACGGGCCGCGCTCTGCCCGGGGGGACCAATATGCAGATCCTTTGCCGCCTCGGACACCATCTTCCGGAGCGCCGCTGGGGCCTCGACATCGCCGACCTGAGGGTGAAAAGCCGGTGCCAATATTGCGGGGCCATCGTCACCTCTCGCGGCACGGCCGCCAATCCCCGGCACAGGAATCTTCTCTCGCGCCAGCGAGCGCTGCCGGCCTTCGCCCTGCTCGCACTTTCCCTGATCGGCGCCGCAACGATCTTCGTCGAGGCGTCGAAGGAGCGCCCACGGGCATCCGTCACCGTCGAGCTGCCGCCCGCGCATGCAGCAGCCGCACGGCCGGGCTTCACGCTCGACTAGACGCCCGGACGCGTCGCGTCGGTTCCATCCGGCTGGAAACTCGAGTGATCTGAAGGGCTCCCGCCGGCAGCCCCGTCCAAGTAGGAGACGTGCCGGCCTGCCGCTGGCCGGGGAGAGACGGGCCGCGGGCCCTGCCCCTCCATTGGCCTGGACCTTTCCTAGAGACCGCGCTCGACCGGAGCCGGAGGCGGCGGCGGCGGCGGCGGAGCCGCGTGGCCGCCCAGCGGCAGGACGAACTTGAAGTTGCCGCTGTGGCTGGTGACGCTGCCGTTGAACTCGCCCTCGTAACCGATCCGCACATCGACCG
>JBLNCZ010000005.1:0-2521 GCA_050261135.1 Bacillota bacterium | reverse complement strand
GGCGCGCCTCAAGGCGAGGTCATTGCCGGGGCATGACAACACCTAAGCCTCCATAATGAAAAAAGGATACTTGACATCCAATTCTTATTGCCAAAAGGATACTTGTACAAGATGATTTATGTGAAGGGTGATAGGAGGAGAGATGGCCACCATCTCGATTGCAAGCGCCAAGGGCGGATGCGGGAAAACGACCCTTGCCATTCTCCTCGGCACGGAGCTCGCGCTTGAGGGGTACACGGTTGCGCTTCTGGACTGCGACGTGAATCAGCACGCGACAGCCTTTGGCAAAAAGGCAGGGGTCCCGGGCTTCACTGTGGTGTCCTCAATCGATGAGGGAAATGTTCTCTCAGAGCTTCGCAAGGCAGACGCGGATGCAGACGTGGTGCTCATTGATCTGCCGGGCGGCAGTTCGACCCTCGCCCTAAAAGCCCTGCAGCGCACAAACTATGTTCTCGTTCCGTGCCAGGTTTCGCTTCCGGATGTTCGCGACGCCATCAAAACCCTGGCGCAGATTGATGACGCTCAGGAGCTTGCCCGCACTGATATACCCAGATCACTCATCTGGACGCGTTTGCTGCCAGGCTTTGAGAGCCGCTCAGCGCGCCATGTGCGGAGAAGTGTTGAGGAGAAGGAGTTGCCGGTGTTTGGGACAGCGCTTCTTGAACGTGCCGTATTCAGGGAGTTGCATCTCACCGGCCAGGCGCCGCGCCAAACGGACCCCACGAGCGCTGCCGCGGCGAATGTATCGGCGATCACCCAGGAGCTCTTAACCCGCCTTGAGAATCTTCAGGAGGCCGCGGCATGACTAGTAAACCAGCTCTGCCGCCGATCGATGCCGAACTGAGGGGGGAGCGCAAGCGCGTCGATCTCAAGGCCATTCGGCCGAAGGGAAACGCAGATGACGCGACCATTGAGAAAAATTCTCGCTTGCTCGGAAACGAGTGGGGCGCGTCAACCAGCCTACAGCGTACACAGCAGCCTGCATCCGCGCCACCCGTCGCACGTGCTCCAGTGGCGTCTCTCCGTATTGAGGTTCCGGTCTACCTCGATGATGAACTGACACGAGAAGCCGCAGCCAAACGCGTTACCAAGCAATACCTGGTGCTCACGGCGCTTCGCTCAGCCGGCTATCATATTGATGATGCTGATATCGTTGCGGATAAGCGGAAGGCACGGAGGAGACTATAGATAACATTATGTCGCACAAGAATAAGTCCGCGATTAGCAGGCTGCGGAAAAAGGGCTCGATTTTGACGTTGTGGCGTGATTCGATACCACTGGTATGGGAGGAGGTATCGATGCGCGGTGGCGAGGTTCGGTCGGGCAGCCTGTTCAGCTATGTCGATTTGGAGGCGCGGGTGCGGCGTACCCATCCGCTGAGGACGATCCGGACGATGGTTGATGCAGCGCTCGCCCGGCTGGACGGCGATTTCGAGGCGATCTATGCGCCGATCGGCCGGCCGTCGATCCCGCCGGAGCAGCTTCTGCGGGCGCTGTTGTTGCAGGCGTTCTACACCGTCCGCTCGGAGCGGCAACTGATGGAGCAGCTGGACTACAATCTGTTGTTCCGCTGGTTCGTCGGTCTCGGCATCGACGATCCGGTGTGGGACGTGACGGTGTTCACCAAGAACCGTGACCGGCTGTTGGGCGGGGAGATCGCGAGCAAGTTCTTCGGCGCCATTCTCGACGATGCGCGCATCGAGGGCCTGCTGTCCGACGAGCACTTCTCGGTCGACGGCACGCTGATCCAGGCGTGGGCCAGCCTGAAGAGCTTTCGACCGAAGGACGGCTCGGGCGAGCCGCCGGCTCAAGGCCGCAACGGTGAGCGCGACTTCAAGGGTGAGAAGCGATCGAACGAAACGCACCGCTCGACCACCGACGACGATGCCCGGCTGTTCCGCAAGGGCGACGGCCAGGCCAGCCGGCTCTGCTTCATCGGCCACGTGCTGATGGAGAACCGCAACGGCCTCGCCGTCGATGCCGAACTGACCCGCGCCGCCGGCTCGGCCGAGCGGCTGGCGGCGCTCGCCATGGCCGAGAACTTGGTCGCCGGTCACAAGACGCTCGGTGCCGACAAAGGCTACGACACCCACCACTTCGTCATGGAGGTGCGCGAATTCGGCATCACCCCGCACGTCGCGCAGAATGCCTACGAGACGGCGACCGCCCAGCGCCGCTCGGCGATCGACGGCCGCACCACTCGCCATCCCGGCTACGCGCTCAGCCAGAAAAAGCGCAAGCGCATCGAGGAGATCTTCGGCTGGCTGAAGACGGTCGGCGGCCTGCGGCAGACCAAATTCCGCGGGCTCGCTCGGGTCCGCATGGCCTTCACCTTCGCCCTTGCCGCCTACAACCTGATCCGCATGCCGAAACTGTCGGGGGCAAGCGCATGAACGGCCGGCCGAAGCCAATCCGCCGCCCACAACCAGCCAACAATGCCTCTCGGCAAGCGCCCTGCCACCGGCCAACCACACCGACCGGCAGAGATGACCGCTCACAACGGCCTAATTTCCGCAGCCTG
>JBLNCZ010000004.1:0-88771 GCA_050261135.1 Bacillota bacterium | reverse complement strand
CAGCGGGCGCACGCGCTTCCGCGAATTCTGCTCATGTCGCTCCAGCTCCGGGACGATCTGCATTGGTGCGACTGCCAAGGCCGTGCCGTCTTTCTCGACACTCGAGCAGACCGCTACTTCTGCCTTCCGCAGACAAGCAACGACGCATTCGTGCGGCTTGCAGCCGGGACGACCCTCGACGGAGACGAGCAGTTGCTGAACCAGCTCATTGCCAAGGGAGTGCTGGTCGAAGCCGAAACCGAGGCGGCCTTGCGGCGCCCGCCTGCCATCGACGCTCCCACCCACAACCTCGTCGAAGAGCCGTTCCCGCCGACGACCCCGCGGTGGATGCTGCGGGCGCTCGCCGCCGAGCTCCGCGCCGCCTCGGCGCTACGGGCCCGAGCGTTCCATAACCTGATCGAATCTGCCCGCTGCCGCGGGCAAAGGCCTGTCGACCCGAGCGCCAAGGACCACTGGAAAGTTGAGGAGATCGTCGCCGCCGCCGCCGGCGCAGCCCTCATCACGCGCAGCCATGACCGGTGTCTCGTACGCGCGCTCGCAGTGCACGCGCTCTGCACCAGGACAGCAGTCAGGCCCAAGTTGGTGTTGGGCGTCATCGCTCATCCATTCGCTGCGCACTGCTGGGTTCAGCTCGGAAGTGCCGTGCTGGTCGGCGGCTTTGAGCAGGCGCGAATCCACACGCCTGTGCTCGTTGTCGGATGAGTCCCCGCTATGTCTTGATACTTGCGGCGGACCTGACGAGCAGGACCGAATGCGAGCGTCTGGTCTCCGAGCGCACGGGCCTGCAGCCGGTCTTCTCGGGCGGACAGATCTCGGCGCTGGCAAACCCTGCATGTTCGTGCATTCGCGTGGCCGACAGGGGCTGCATCCTGGGCTCCCTCTTCCGCCGTCATGGGCCGGCTGAAGCGCTTGCCGCGCTGCAGGAGGGGGAGCCGCTGGCGCTGGCAAACGGCGGCGGTCAAACGCTGATCGGCTCTTATTGGGGCGGCTATGTCGCGGCGATCACGAAGGCGGAGCACACCAGCATCCTCCGCGATCCATCCGGCACTTTCTCTTGTTACTATGTAACCGCGCCCGGCGTCGCAATGTTCGCGTCTGACGCTGAGTTGCTGACCGCGTGCGGCATCGCTCTGGACATTGATGTCGAGGAGGTCGGGAGGCAGCTTTACCGCGCGTTCGTGCCTTCGCCCGCAACCGCCGTCCGCGGAATCCACGAATTGCTCGCCGGCTTCGAGCTCCGCTTCCCGTCGGCTATGGAAATCCAGCAAGCCCGGTGGTCGCCATGGGACCATGTGTCGGATCCAGGCGTTCCACCAGTCGAAGCTGCCGAACGCCTCGCGCGCACCGTCTGCCATTGCGTCCAGTCATGGGCGTCGACGCGTCACCGTCTGCTGCTCAGCGTTTCGGGCGGGCTTGATTCATCGATCGTTGCTGCATGTTTCGCCAAGGGCGGGGGAGATCTCGTCTGCCTGACCATGTTCACTGACGACGCGGCGGGCGATGAGCGGCCGTTCGCGCGGGCGTTGTGTGACCACCTGGGGCTTCGCCTCGTCGAGCGGCCATACCGCCTCGAGGACATCGACATCACCGAGCCCCTCGCGGCGCATCTGCCAAGGCCGCGCGACCGCACGCAGGCACTCGCCTATGAGCGCATGAACCTGGAGGTCGCAGCCGAGGTGGGGGCGGACGGATTTGTGACTGGCAATGGCGGCGACAATGTCATGGGCTATTCGCAGTCGGCGGCTCCGATCGCCGACCGTTATCTGGTCGAAGGCGTCGGCGAGGGCCTGTTCCGTTCGCTTGGAGACGTGTGCCGCCAGACCGGGTGCAGCGTCTTCGACGCCGTCCGGCAAGCCTGGCGGCTCGCGCACGGATCGCCGAGGCATCGCATTCGTCCGAACGCGCTCCTGCTTCACCCTGATTTTGTCAGGGGACTTGGCATGCACGAGCTCTGCCACCCGTGGCTCGATCCACCCGCGAGCGCGCTTCCGGGCAAGTCGGCGCACATCTCTTCAATCCTACGGGCGCAGCCGATCCTCGAGGCTGCTCGGGGCTACTATTGGCCCGTGTTCAGTCCGTTGGTGTCCCAACCCCTCATCGAAGCCTGCCTCGCGGTACCGAGTTGGGAATGGCGCGCGGGCGGCCGCGATCGCTCGCTCGCGCGCCGTGCCTTCGCGGCTCAACTTCCGCCGCTGGTCCTCAACCGGCGAGTTAAAGGAACTCCGGGCCGGTTCGCTGCGCGGCTCCTCGAGCATTTCCGTGGCCCAATCCGCGAGCGGCTGCTCGGCGGTCGCCTCGCTGAAGCCGGAATTGTCGATCCAGCCGCTATCGGGCGACTGCTCGCCGACGAGCGTCCCGTTCCTGACCTGGAACGCGTGCGCATCCTCGAGCTGGTCAATGCGGAAGCCTGGATGGACCATTGGTTCACAAGACCCGCGACTGAACCAGGTCCGCTGAGTATTAGCGGTCTTTTCGATGGGCCGCCTCGGCTCGCAGGCGGTCCCATTCCTTAAGCTCCGATTGCCGATCTGGTGCCTCGGAACGCACACCCCTCAGCCAATAGTCGAACCAGTCGAGCGAGCGGCGATAGGTCGCGAGCCGGTGGGCGGGCTGCCATCGCGCGTGATGCTCGCTGGGATATTCGAACATGTCGACCGGCACGCTAGCCTCGCGAAGAGCCGTGTAAGTCTCGACTGCGGTCAGGAACTCGTCTTCCGACGCATTGATCAGGATCGGTGCCGAGATCCTTCGCGCGTTGACCTCCAGCGCGACGTCTTTCCAAAAAAGGTCGTCTCGGCCGAGGACGCCGGGATAGCCTTCCGCGAGGAAATGCTTGGCGAACGATGGCCCGGCCATGGCCGTGAACGTCAGGTCCCAGCAGCAGCTGCTCACTGCCGCCGCGGAAAAGATCGAACTGTGGATGAGCGCCCACTCTACCGTACTGGTGCCGTCACTTAGCCCGGTGATGCCAATTCGCCCGGGATCGGCGATCCCGCGATCGATCGCGATGCGCACACCTCTCTCGAGGGAAGACTGCACGCTTCGACGGTCGGTGAACTGCTCTAGATCCTTGCGCCCGGCCTCCTCATAGTCCTTTGCGCCCTTCGTCGCGGGAGAGGCTGGGCGCCTGAAGCTCAGCACCGCATATCCGCGGTTGGCGAATGCCTGGATCGGATATTCATCGTCGGTGCCGCCGCGCAGGAAACCGCGGGTGTCATATTGAACGACGACCATCGGATATCTCTTGCCCGGCTGATAACCGACCGGCAGCACGAGGTCCGCGATGGTGTCGACGCCGAACGCGTTGCGCCAGTGAAGACGCTCCGGTCTGCCGAGCGTCAGGTGGGCGAATTCCGGGTTCGGATCGAATAAGATTTCGCGCGCGCCGCTCGAAGGGTCGAGACGCACCAATCGCCGCGGTTGAAGTGATGAATCGACGAGGCAGAGGAGTGACCCGTCCTGCGGTGTGCAGCTCGAGAGCACGTCGTCGGTGAAATAGAGCCGGCGGACCTGCCCACTGCCGACGTTCCAATCATAGATTGCCGTCGACGCCTTCGCCCAGCCTTCCGAACGAAAGAAGCGGACGTGCGTGCGATCCGGCATCCACCAGGGCGCGTAAGCGCCGTCGCAAGCCGGGGCCGTACAGGTTGCCGTATACCCGTCGCCGCGGCGTGCGTGGAAGGCCCCCGCCTTCGCGCCGCCACCGAGATTGGTGGCGGCGATCTCGAGTCCCTGCGCGTCGATCGCGGCCTTCTCGCCTGAGTTCGCGATGATTTGGTGGTCGGCTGCCACCAGTGAGGTCTCCTGTGGGGTGGGGGCGCGCTCTGCGCCGCTTGCAATATCGAGCACGGTGATCTGCCGGCTGACGGGCGCTCGTGGCAGCGGGTGTTTCGACAACCAGGGCACGAAGCGCTCGTCATAATGCCATCCGTCGAGCCCCTCGTTCTCATATTGCCGCCGTTGCGCCTCGACCCCGGGGCGGGTGGCGTAAACGATGCTCCGCCTATCCGGGCTGAATCGGAAATCGACGACGTCGGTCTCGGAATGGGTGAGTGGCGCGCTCCCGCTGCCGTCGAGGAATGCACGCCACACCTGCGTCGTCCCACCTGAGTGCTTGAGGAAGGCGATCCATTTTCCATCGGCGGACCAGCGCGGCGTCACCACCCGCATCAAGCCGGTTGGAAAATCGGTGAACCCCCGGAAATCGTCGAAGGTATACAAGAGGGGCTCGCCGCCTTCATCAATGATCCGTGGCTGCTCGGAGCGCGACAGATCGACGATCACCATCGCTAGGCAGTAGACGTTCCGCTGAGGGTCGCCCTGCCTGAGTTGGAATGCGACACGGCGCCCGTCCGGTGAAACGGTGAAGAAAGGCTCGGCAAAATATTCGGGCTCAATCGGGCCGATGTCGCGCAGGCGCGCGAGATCTTCGGGCGTGAGCGCGCGCCGCCCGGCGGTCACTTGCCGCGGCAGGATTGTGCTGCACTCGGGACGGCTGGCGCCCTGTCCAGCGGCGGCGGCCGCCGGCAGCGCCCCGACCGTTGCCGCAAGCGCGATGACAGTGCGCCTCACCAGACCTTCCGCAGTGAGACGCCGAGGAACCGGCCAACCGGCGACTGATTAGTTGAATCGTAGGGCGCTCCGCCAAGCGATCCGGTGCGGATCGGGCTCGGCTTCTCATTGAGGATGTTGAGGGCCGAGACGCGCAGCTCGATATTGCCGAATGGGCCTTCCGCCTCTTTGGTCCGGAAGCTTCCATTTAGGTCAAACGTGGTAAATGAGCCGACCGTCCGGGCCGGTGTAAGCCGATTGTCGATCGTCGACTCGATGTAATTCACGAAGGCTGAGAAACTGACCTGTTTACGGGTCCACACAGCGCCGGCGCGGGCTCGCCAGTGCGGCGGATGAAAGATCGTGCCGGCGAGCTGGACGATCGGCTGGTCCACGGTGAGCTGTTGATTGCTCGAAAGATAGCTCGCTGCCCCGGTCAGGAGCAAAGTACCGCCAGCGACCGGGTCGAGCCGATAATCGCCAGCGAAGTCGACACCGTGAATGCGTTGCCGCGCAGTATTGCGGATCGAGGCATCGATGATCGCGCCCACGCCGGACGGGTCGAACGGCCCGCCGGTCTCATTGACGAGGCCGCCGGGAGCGCCCGCGATCACCGCGTTCACCTGAGCCGCCGTCGGATTGTAGACGATCAGGTCGGAATAAATCGGATTATAGAGCGCGCTCAGGACACTGACGATGGGTCCGGCGATGCGGTCGCGGTAATCGACGTGGAAATAGGTTGCCTGAAGATGGAGGCCCGGCACGAGATGCGGCCGCGCTTCCACAGTCGCGGACCAGGTGGTCGCATGCTCGGGTCTGAGGTCAGGCGCACTGCCCAGGAGTAGGAGAACGGGCGCGCCCGCGGGTTGCGGAGGTGGCGTGAAGAAGAATCCCGGAATGAGATCTGCTTCTTCGACTTCGTTGATCTGGTCGAGCGTCGGGACCTTGAACGACTTGCCCCAGGTCGCGCGGACCGTCATGTCCGGATGCGGCTGGTAGATGAGGCCGAGCTTCGGCGTGGTGACCGCAGATATGCCGGTCCAGTGCTCGTACCGGAGCGCCCCCGTAAGCGTCAGACGGTTGACCAACGGCACTTGCTGGTCCGATCCGATTAGCGGCAGCGACAACTCGCCATAGGC
Source organism: Bacillota bacterium (assembly GCA_050261135.1). Lineage (GTDB taxonomy): Bacteria > Pseudomonadota > Alphaproteobacteria > Sphingomonadales > Sphingomonadaceae > Sphingomicrobium. The sequence goes on along the minus strand of JBLNCZ010000004.1, from coordinate 83,081 downwards.
GAACTGGACGTTCCTGCCTTGCCGGAACTCGGCAAACGGCTGCTCCTCTCCACGGTTGACGAATGCTTCGCGCAGGTGAAGCGACACGTGCCTCAGCCCGCCGCCGAGCGCGAGCCGGGCAGCGCCGCCCGGCAGGCTGACCAGGGGACCTTCCGCCGTGAGTTCGACGCCGCTCAATCCATCCACGAACTGATTGTGCAGGGTGCGCGGAATGCTGTTGCTGTAATTGCTCACATCGAGGAACGTCCGGCTCCGGGCACCGGTCGCGCTCAGCGACGCCTGCCAGCTGCCGAGATCGGCGCGCAGGGTTGGCGTGAGCGCGAACGAACGGACGTGCGGATGCGAGACGATGCCGCTCACACGGACATCGGACGCGGGTAGGAACGGGTTCTGCAGCAGCGAGCGGCGGTCCATCAGGTAACCGTCGATCTCGAAAGTCAGCCACGGTGAGATCTGTTGGTGAGCGTTGAGGACTCCACTCAACTGGCGATTGCGATCGGTGAGAGTCAGCGATTGGTCGACCGTGCGCGTATAATCGCGCTGGCCGGCGTAGATGGGCGTGGCGCTGCTCCCATCGATCGCCATCATGAACCCGCCGGTGGTCCAGCGATGACCTGCGACCAGGCTCAGTTCCTTCTGAAAGTTGCCGCCGTCGGTCGAGCCGCCCACCCGAACCGTGGTCTCGAGCCCGTCATAGTCGCGCCTCAGGATAATGTTGGCGACGCCGGCGACCGCATCGGAGCCGTAGAGCGCGGAGGCGCCGTCAGCGACTACTTCCACCCGCTCAATGGCGCCGAGCGGGATCGCGGAAATGTCGATTCCCTGGTCCAACGCGTCATAGGCAAGCCGGTGACCGTCGAGCAGCGTCAGGGTCGCGTCAGGCCCGAGGCCGCGCAAATTCAGGGTCGCCGAATTGTTGAGATTCTGCTGGCCGCCCTGCTCACCCCCGCCGGCGATCCCCCGCGTTTGCCCGCCGGTGTAGTTCTGCGGCAGGATGCGCGTGAAATCGGCGAGATCGTTGATCCCCGCCTGCTCCATCTGGCGGCGGGTCGTGACCGTCACGGGCGAAACCGAGCCTGCACCGCGGATGCGTGTGCCCGTTACGGTGATCGCGGAGCCCGCGACTTCACCGTTCGCGGGTGCGGTGGCGCTTTCTGCAAAAGGGACGCGCTCGACCACGAGCGTGCCGTCGACCAGGCGATAGCGCAGACCGGTTCCCGCAAGCAGCCGCGCCACCGCTTCTTCGGCGGTGAAGGTGCCGGAAAGCGCAGGCGCCTGCTGGGTCCCGAGAAGATCGGCGGGAGCGATCACGTTGCGGCCGGTGCGGACGGCCACATCTCGAAGCGCTTGTGACAACCTCTCCGCCGGCAGGTCGAAGACGAACTGGTCCTGTGGCTGCGCATTCGCGGCCGTCGCGCTGGCGACTAAGAGTAACGCCAGCGCCGTTGTCGATTGAAGCTTTCGCACGTCCGTTCTCCCCCTCCGGGCGTTTGCTGCCCGGCGACAGGGAGACGGAGGACGGCGGCGCTACCCTCCCTTTTTCTTTTCCTGCGTGGAGGAGGCGTTCCGTGATAGCAGTAAATTGCCGTCAGCAGATCGTTGGAACGACAGGTCGAAGGCAGCCGCGAGCGCCTTCGCCAGGCCCACGGTGTCGCCGGCGCGGAATGCGCCGGTGACCTTGAGCGCGGGGAGGTCGCCGGCGAGAATGATGTGGCGCTCAGAATAGCGATTGGCGAGTGCGACAGCGTCAGGAAGCGGCGTCCCGTCAAACTGGAGCATGCCGCGCGTCCAGTCTGGACCCGTAGACAGAGCGGCCTTCTGTCCGAGGCCTTCGGGTCGCACCGTCACCGCCTGGCCCGCGCTCAAGGCGGTGGATGAAGCCTGTCCCGCACCCGATCCACGGATGTCGGCCGCTCCTGCAAGAACGTCCACTCGGCTTGTTTGGCCGACCTGCTCCACGTCGACCATACCGTGCTGTGTCGTGACCTTGGAGGTCGCGGTTTCGATGACGAATGGGATGTTTGACGCCGCGACCTGGAACCGGGCACGACCGGACCGAACATGGGCGCTCCGGCGCGATCGCCCGATGTCCACGTCGACGCGTGTCGCCGTGTCGAGCGTCACTCTTGAACCGTCCGCCAGCGTGACCTGTCTAATCTCTCCGACGCGGGTCATCAGCATCACGGCGTCGGTGCCTCCGAACGGCGACCCGCCGCGAACGAGCAACACGCTGATCGGAATCAACAGAACGACCGCGGCAGCAGCAGCGAGCGCGGGTCGCAGCTTCCATTCGGGTTCGCTGGGTGTCGGCTGAAGTTGTCCTGCAGCGGCGATGGGAGAATGCCTGAGCAGCCCGGCCTGCTCGTATGACCGATGCACACGCTCGAACGCTTCGGCATGTCTCGGGTCTGCGCGCCACTGCTCGAACTTGCGCTCGACATCGGGATCGCGCCCGCTCTGCAGGCGAGCAAGCCAGTTCGCCGCCTCGCGGCGCAACATCCCTCTGGTTTTCGGCAGACGCAGTCCCACGGCTCAGCCTCGATCCAGCATGCGGTCGATCTTGGCAATGGCCTTGCTCATCTGCTTCTCGACACCCTTCACGCTGAGGCCCGTGCGCTCCGCGATTTCGGCGTAAGTGAAGCCATGGAGCCGATGGGCGAGGAAGATCTCCCGAGTCCTCGGCTTGAGCTTGCCGATTGCCTGCTCGAGCCGGCGCAACGTGTCGCGCGATTCAAGCGCTGCAATCTGATCGAACTCCTGGTTGGAGGCGAGCTCGAGGGTAAGCTGCGAGCGCTGCTTGAGGGCGGTTGCCCTTCCCCAGTCGCGCAGCAGGTTGGTGGAAACGTGGCGGAGAAAGGCCTCGGGCTGCTCGATCCGTCCGAGATTGCCCGGCGCCATGCGCAGCAGTCTCACGAAGGTCTCGTTGGCGAGCTCGCGGGCGAGCTCGCGACATCCCGTCTTTCGCGTCAGTTGCCGCACCAGCGACGAATTGTGGTCGCGATACAGTTGCTGGAGTCGACCTCTGTCGTCCTCAACATCGACGCTGCGTTCCGCCGGGCGCACTCACGATCTCCTCGCGAATTGCGCCGGTGAGCCGGGTGTTGAGAACATGCTTGGACATGCGCCGCCGCCTTTAGCCGCAAGCGGCCTGGACATGCGCGGCGGCCACCCGGCCGTGTCTCCTGAATGGGTCCGGTCGGCTCTCCAAGTCGAGGTTCTCACGCCCCGGCGCCGTTCCTCCGGCGCGTCATCAGCTTAGCCGCGCAAACAGCAATGACAAGGCAGGGGAAGCCGGGTGCGCATCGTCTTGACCTGCAGGGGGGCGATCCAAGGAGACACGGAGCGATGCCTCACGCCAAGAACAGAAATGCGCCCGCCGGCGATCGTCAATCGCGCACCGCCCCGCAAGGGCAGAAGCGCGGACCCAAGCCTCGACCGATCGTGGAATTCCCGCAGCCTCTCACCGCCGACTGGAGCGATCCTCCGACATTCCCGGAGGCGCTTTCGCTCCACATCGCGCGCCACGGGGAAAGCTGCTTCCATCTACACCGATCCATCATGCGCGAAGGCGACCGGTTCGACCGCAAGACCCTTCAGGACTGGGCCGCCGGTCGCAAGACACCCAACTCGCTGCCGAGCCTTGAAATGCTCGGCCGGATCGAGCGCCGCTACCGGCTTCCCGAGGGTTATTTTCGAGCGAAGCTCGATGGGCTGAACCGAGCGCCGCGACGCCATGATCTGGTCGGCCTCTCGGCCAGTGAACGTCGCCGCCTGTCCTGGCATCTGCCTCGCGATTTCGGCAGGCGTCCAGCCGTAGAGCGGGCCGAGATCCTGGAATGGGTGCGCACCGTGGTGATCTCCGGATCGACGGATTACCGACGCTATCAGACAGAAGCAGCGAAGGATCGTTTCGGCCTGAGATTTCCGCCGCTCGCGATCCTCCAGCGAGGCGGGGCCTTCGACAGCGGTGGGCTTTGGGCCAGAAAGTCTTGCGCCAGGACCGCGCCGCCAGAACTGGTCCGCGAGATGGCCGGCCTCGTCCGATTCAAGACTGCCACGCTCACCGAAATCGGGCTTCGACGGAACGGCGTCTGGAACGAGGAAACCGCTTCGCAGAAGGTCGAGCATCTCGCGCTGTTTTTCGGCGCGCTCGCAGCGGATACCGCTTCTTCCGTCCGCGGCCGGGGCGTGCCGCCGGATCGGCTGACCTTCGCGCTCCTCGCCCTTCCGCCGGTGTGGGATTGGTACCTGCAATGGCGCGAAGCTCGACGTGGCTTCTTCACGTGCTGGGAAATGAACATGATTTCCCTCGGGCTCTCGCTGACTCGCCAAGGCACCGGCTGGTTACGGCAGAATCCTCAACTGCTGGACCGCCTCCAACCCGTTTCCGGCCTCATCACGGACACAGAGGTCGCTGCCGCCCGCGCCGACTGGGGTCGAACCTGCGACGCAGCACACCACCATGGTCTTGCCCGCTTCAAGGAGATCGAGAGGGTCGCGCAGGTGCATCGCGATCCCTTCGAGCCGATCCTGCCGATCCTCGAGGATCCGAACCCGCTCGCCGCCTATCGCCGCATCACGCTCGAGATCCTCAAGCACATGCCTGACAGACGGCGCTATCCGCGCAGCGCCGCCGAAACGGTCCGGAGCTTCCTCATGCTTCGGTTCGCGCTCCATCTCGGCGTCCGGCAACGGAATTTGCGCGAGTTGCTCGTCTGTGACCGCGGCTCAGTGCCGAAGACAGAGCGCCAGCTGGACGCGCTCAGGCGGGGTGAACTCCGATGGAACCGGCAGGAAGACGCATGGGAGGTGTTGATCCCGTCGAGCGCCTTCAAAAATGCCAACTCGTCCTTCTTTGGCCGGAAGCCCTTCCGCCTCCTCCTGCCCGACCTAGATGGTCTCTATTCCTACATCGGCGCCTACATCGCAGATCACCGACCGCGATTGCTCAACGGCGCGCCAGACCCCGGCACGTTCTTCGTCAAGACGGTCAAGCGCACAAGCCGCCACGCATCATATAACCAGACGGCATTTTACGAAGCGTGGCGGCTGATCATCCAGCGCTACGGCATCCACAATCCCTACACTGGCCGTGGGGCGATCAAGGGGCTGCTCCCGCACGGTCCGCACAATGTGCGCGATGTGCTCGCGACCCACGTCCTCAAGCAAACGGGCTCCTATGAGCAGGCCGGTTACGCCATCCAGGACACTGCCGAAATGGTCGCGCAGCACTACGGGCGGTTCCTGCCCCAGGACAAGGCAGCCCTTGCGGCCAAGGTCCTGAACAAGGTGTGGGAGAACTGAGCTCTGCAGTTCTGCTCGAGAGCGTGAATCCTGAGTAACGACCACTCTGCAAAGGCAATTTACGGACTTTGAACGCTCTCTGATTAGTGCGCCGTCGTTGGCTGACATCAACGGGGGTATGCGTGAAAACTTTACTGGCGGCCGGGTTCTTAATTGGCTTTGCGAGTTCGGCGGCGGCGGAGCAGAAACAGTTCGATCTGAAATGCACCGGCACAGCGAAGACCGAAACGCAAAAGGTCGACGGCCCTTTCCAACGCACGATTCACGTCGACCTTGCGAGCGGCCAGTATTGCAATGACGAGTGCACGTCTGTGCGGCGCATTGCTTCCGTGGATCCGCTTCGGATCGCGTTTGAATGGGGCGAAGCTTCGGCGTTCTCGATGAACAGGGTGACCGTCGACCGACGTACAGGCGAGTACGTCATCGGACAGCTGAACGTCGAACCGAACAAGTGGATCGTCGGGAGCGCAACATGCTCGCCTGCGCCGTTCACACCATTTCCGGCTACGCGATTCTGAGACGACGCAGGGAAGTCATCCAAGACAGTTCAGCGAAATCCAGGGCCGGATATTCGTGAAATTTTGGGGAAGTTGCATTTTGCAACTTGGATTTCACGGCTAAGTTATTGAAATCGTTGGTGACCCCTACGGGACTCGAACCCGTGTTTTCGCCGTGAGAGGGCGACGTCCTAGACCGCTAGACGAAGGGGCCATCGCTGCCCCGGACCCGATCCGGGGAGGCGGCCATATGTGGGCTTAGGGGCCGCTAGTCAATTGCGCGGCGGCTCAGCCGTCGCGGTCGCGCTCGCTGAGGTAGCGCATCAGCTCGGCAAGCGTGGATTCCATCTGGTCCTGCATCTGGCTGACAAGCTCGTTCTCGCGCATTCCGACATGGTCGAGCGGCTTCGAATAGCTGTCGGAAAAGGCCTGGAGGTCCGCCCGGTCGAACACGCCCCTCGCCACGAGCTTGGCAAGGATGACGAGAAGCCCGTTGGTGTTGGCGATCGTGCCCGCGACCAGCGCCTCGTCGACCATCGACAGCCTCTTGTCGCTGTCGACCTCTTCTTCTTCGACCGGAATCATCGCGGGCCAATCTGGGCGGGCGGGACGAATTGGGCAAGCCTCGACCACGCCTCCAGCTTCTCTTCAAACGGCCGCGTGTTGGCGGCGCTCGAGGACGGCAGGTCGACGAGGCTGATGTGCGGCGGCGGCTCGCCGATCAACCGCCGGCCCACCGCCGAAGCGGTCGACCCGTTGAAGGCGATCGCCTTCAGCTCCGGGAAGTCGTGGAGCAGGTGCTCGATGCGGTTGTGCTCCGCCTCGCGGATCGCCTGGTCGAGGCTGCCGGGGCGATTTGCCGAGGCGATCACGTCCCAAAGGCCGACGCGCCGCCCGGCCAGCCGCTCGAGCCGCGCCTCGTAGGACAGCGGCTGCAGCTCTTCCCCAATGGCGGCGCCGAGGAGGCGCCAGAACTGGTTCGTCGGATGGGCATAGTATCGGCGGGCCGCGAGCGATGCGTCCCCCGGCAGGCTGCCGAGCACGAACAGCCTCGCATCGCTTCGGGCGACCGGCGGCAGTCCGAATTTGACGCCCACGAATTAACCCCTACAGCCCAGCGGCGTGAAGCCGACCGACCTCCGCGTTGCGCTCTTTTCGGGCAATTACAATTATGTGCGCGACGGAGCCAACCAGGCGCTCAACCGCCTCGTCGGCTATCTGCTCCGCCAGGGCGTGCAGGTTCGCGTCTATTCTCCGACGGTGAAGGAGCCGGCGTTCGAGCCGACCGGCGATCTCGTCAGCATCCCGGCGATCCCGATCCCGGGCCGCGCGGAGTATCGCATGCCGATCGCGCTGCCGCCGCGGGTCAAGCGCGACCTTGCGGAGTTCAATCCGAACGTCGTCCACGTCTCGAGCCCGGACATCGTCGGGCACCGGGCCGTCACCTGGGCGCGCAAGCGGCAGATCGCCTGCGTCGCGTCGGTCCATACGCGCTTCGACACCTATCTCGCTTATTATCACCTTCAGGCGCTGGAGCCGCTGGCGCGCGACATCATGCGCCGCTTCTATCACCGCTGCGAGGTGGTGATGGCTCCGGCGGAATCGACTGCAGTCATCCTTCGCGTCCAGCGGATGAACCGCGACATTGCGATCTGGGCCCGCGGCGTCGACCGCGACCAGTTCAACCCCGAGCGACGGAGCATGGAGTGGCGCCGGTCGATCGGCATTGCCGACGACGAGATGGTGATCGCCTTCCTCGGCCGCGTCGTGATGGAAAAGGGCCTCGACGTGTTCGTCGACGCGGTCCGCGCCTTCGCGACGCACGGGCTCAAGTACCGCGTGCTCGTCATCGGCGAAGGCCCGGCGCGGCCCTGGTTCCAACAGCAGCTGCCCGACGCGATCTTCACCGGCGAGCTGACCGGCGACGACCTCGGCCGCGCGCTGGCCAGCGCCGACCTGTTCCTCAACCCCTCGATCACCGAGGCGTTCGGCAACGTGACCCTCGAGGCCATGGCCTGCGCGCTGCCGGTCATTGCGGCGGAAGCGACCGGCGCGACCAACCTGGTCCGGCACGGCGTCACCGGAACGCTGGTCGACGGCACCGAGCCCGACGAGTTTGCCGCCGCGCTCGCCGCTTATGCGCTCGACCCGGACCTGCGCCGCCGCCAGGGCGAAGCGGCGCTTGCGATTGCGAAGACGATGGACTGGGACTCGATCAACGCGACCGTCATCCGCGTCTACATGCACGCGATCCACAAGCGCGAGCGCCTCGCGCGGATGATGGGGCGGTAGCTGCCAAGCTCCTCCCCGTTGCGAAGCAATGGCGAGGTGGCAGCAGACGATTCGGCTACTTCAGTCGCTCGATCCGCTGAGCGGCTTCATCGAGGATCGCGGCGATTTCATGCAGCAGGTCCTCGTTGAGCCCATCGCGGCTGACGCGGTGGCTAAGGGCCGTCATCAGGTTCCTGACAGCGCGGCCGATCGCCGGCCCGGCATCGGAGTGACGCGGCTTCATGTCGGTCAACCGATCGATGAGGCCTTCGACTTCCTCGCTCCGCTCCTCGAGATACTCGCGGCCCTCATCGGTCACCTGGAACGGCTTGCGCGGACCCTCGCCGGCGGCCTCCTCGATCAGGCCCATGTCCTGGAGCAGCGTGAGCGTGGGATAGACGACGCCGGGGCTCGGCGCATATTCGCCTCCGGTCATCTCCTCGATCGCGCGGATAAGGTCATAGCCGTGACGCGGCTCGTCGGCGATCAGCTTCAGCAGGACGAGCCGCAGCTCGCCGCCTTCGAACATCCTCTTCCGCCCGGGATAGCGCCGGCTTCCGCGCCCGCCTTCGTCGCCGAAGTCGAACCGGAACGGGCCCCAGCTGCCCTGCCAGCCGCGGCCGGAGGCGACCTGTCGCCAGATGTCGGCAAAACGGAAGGCGCGCTCGCATTCGGGCGGAAACGGGGGCACCGGCGGCACGGGCGGGATCGGCGGCTCAGGCGGATGAGGGTGGTGACGAGGCATAAGGCTCCTCCTTTAGATGGGTCTTAGATATATCTTAGCTGCATCTTGAGCAAGCCCGTTGATGCAATTTCCAGCGTCGGCCCTATGCTCCGCCGCGATGGCGGACCTGTTTGCCGATCAGGAATTGCCGGGCCGCGCCGACGAGGCGCCGCCGACCGGCGCCCCGCTTGCCGACCGCCTGCGGCCCAAGTCGCTGAGCGACGTCGTCGGCCAGGAGCATCTGACCGGGCCCGACGGGGCGATCGGCAGGATGGTCGCCGCCGGCCGGCTTGCCTCGATGATCCTGTGGGGACCGCCCGGCACCGGCAAGACGAGCATTGCGCGGCTGCTCGCCGACGCGGTGGGGCTGCGCTTCGTTGCCGTCTCGGCAGTCTTCTCCGGCGTCGCCGACCTCAAGAAGATCTTCGCGGAGGCGCGCACCGTGGCGCGCGCGGGGCAGAAGACCCTTTTGTTCGTGGACGAGATCCACCGATTCAACCGCGCCCAGCAGGACGGCTTCCTGCCCTATGTCGAGGACGGCACCGTGACGCTGGTCGGCGCGACCACGGAGAACCCCAGCTTCGAGATCAACGCGGCGCTGTTATCCCGTTGCCAGGTGCTGATCCTGAGGCGTCTCGACCATGACGCGCTCGAGGAGCTGGTGCGGCGCGCCGAGCAGATCGAAGGCCGGGCCTTGCCGCTGACCTCGGAAGCGCGCGAAGCGTTAATCGCCAGCGCCGACGGCGACGGGCGGTTCCTCCTCAACCAGGCCGAAACGCTGTTCTCCGTCGAGCTCGAGCAGCCGCTCGGCCCCGCCGAGCTCAGCGACCTGCTTCACCGCCGCGTGCCCGTCTACGACAAGGACCGGGAAGGCCACTACAACCTCATCTCCGCGCTTCACAAAAGCATCCGCGGATCCGACCCGCAGGCGGCGCTCTACTATCTCGCGCGCATGCTGGTCGCCGGCGAAGAGCCGCTGTACGTGCTTCGGCGGCTGACCCGCGCGGCCGTGGAGGACATCGGCCTCGCCGATCCGAACGCGCTCCTGCAGTGCCTCGCGGCCAAGGAGACGTACGATTTCCTCGGTTCGCCCGAGGGCGAGATCGGCATCGTCCAGGCCTGTCTCTATCTCGCGACCGCGCCCAAATCGAACGCCACCTACACGGCGCAGAAGAGCGCCTGGCGAAGCGCGAAGGAGACCGGCTCGCTGATGCCGCCGATGCACATCCTCAATGCGCCGACCAAGCTCATGAAAAATGTCGGCTACGGCAAGGGCTATGCCTACGACCATGACGCCGACGAGGGCTTTTCCGGCCAGGATTACTGGCCCGAGGAGATGGAGGCGCAGACCTTCTACGAGCCGACGGACCGCGGCTTCGAAGCCCGCGTGAAGGAGCGGCTGGACTATTGGGCCGAGCGCCGCAAGGAGCTGCAACAATCGGCAGAGGACGCGGGTTAACCGCGCGAGAGCAAAGCAGGGAGCACGCTCAATGTATCAGGTCGACTCTGGCGCGTACTGGCAGGCGCAGACGATGTACTGGGGCCCCAAGATCCTTATCGCCATCCTGATCCTCGTCGCGACGTGGATCGTCGCTCGTGCGGTCGGATGGGTGCTGAGGAAGGCGATCGACCGGAGTCCCGCGCTCAAGAAGCACGTGACCGGCACGCCGGAGGAGACGGTCGGGCACCAGCTCGGCACCATCGCCAAGCTGATCATCTGGCTCGTCGGCATCATGGCGGCGCTGCGCTTCCTCGGTGTCGGCCAGATCCTTGCGCCGATCAACGAGCTGGTGACCGAGATCTTCGCCTTCCTGCCACACCTGATCGCGGCCGGACTCATCTTCTTCGTCGGTCTCGTGGTGGCGCGGATCGTGCGGCGCCTCGTCGAGACGGTGCTGATCGCCGCCAATGTCGACGGGCTGCTCGCGCGGATCGGCATCGGTTCGACCGCCGATACCACGCGCACGCCGCCCGAAGCGGTGCCTCCCGGAGCGGCGCCCGGCGCAACCCGCGCCAGCATCGCGCGCGCTGCCGGCGTGCTGGTCTATGCGCTGATCATCATTCCGGTCGCGATCGCCGCGCTGCAGGCGCTCGAGATCACCGCGATCTCGGCGCCCGCGACGGCGATGCTCGACCAGATCCTTGCCGCCATCCCGCACGTGCTCGCCGCGGCGCTGTGGATCGGCATCGCCTTCGTCGCCGGCCGCTTCCTCAAGACGATCATCGAGGCGATCCTCCCGCCGACGGGGTTCGACGACGCCGTACGCTCGACCGGCGTTCTTCCGCCGACGGCTTTCCCGTCGCGGATCGTGGCGAACATCGCGATGATCGCGGTCATCCTCGCCGCAGCGATCGAGGCCGCGAGCCAGCTTGGCGGCGGCACGGTCGCCATCTTCCTCGCCCAGGTGACCGAACTTGGCGGCAAGGTGATCTTCGGCAGCCTGATCATCGTCGTCGGGATCTTCCTCGCGCGCATCATCTCGGGCCTTGTCGCGAGCGGCACGGGTGAAGGCGGCTACGCCCAGACGATCGTGCGCTATGCGATCATCGCCCTGTTCACGGCAATCGGCCTGACCTTCATGGGGCTTGCCGACCAGATCGTGATGCTTGCCTTTGGCCTGATCCTCGGGTCGGCGGCGATTGCCTGTGCGCTGGCGTTCGGCCTTGGCGGCCGCGACGCCGCGGCGCGAGTGCTCGAGCGCTGGGCCGACCAGTCGAGCGCGCCGACGATGCCGCCGCCGCGGCCCAAGCGCATCCGCCAGGCGCCGCCGGTGAGCGAGCCCGACGAAGGCGAAAGCCAGCCGCCGCTGGTGTGATGACCTGGGACGAGGCGGTGGAATATGCGCTGGCGCTGCCCGGCACGGTGCTCGGGAGGAGCTACGGCAAGCCGGCAGTAAAGGTCGCGTCCAACGATCGCGCGTTCCTGTTCCCGAGCCACGAAGCGGAGACTTCGTTCGGCGTCGCGATCGACCTCGGGTCGATCGAGATCCTGAAGGAGACCCATCCGGAGACCTTCTGGCAATCGCCCCATTATGTCGGATGGGAAGGCGTGCTGATCCGTTACGACAGCAGTGACGCCGAACGCGTTCGCGAAGTGATCGCACGCGCGCGCGACTTTGTCGCCGCCAAGCCGAAGGCGCGGCCGCGCAAGCGCAAGTGAGGCATTTCGCAAGCTATGTCGCCATCGATTGGTCAGGAGCCAAGGGCAAGCGCCACAAGGGCATCGCTCTCGCCGAAGCCCGGGGAGAGGCGGCGCCGCGGCTGATCCGGCCGGGGCACGTCTGGTCGCGCGAGGAGGTGCTCGAATGGCTGCTCAGGCGCGCGGCCAAGGAGCCTACGCTGTTCGGCTTCGACTTCAGTTTCGCTCCGCCAATCGTTGAGCGTGGCGAATATTTGCCAGGCGAGTCCGGCGTGCCGAAAACCGCGCGCGAGTTCTGGGCCTATGTCGACTCACGATGTGAAGACGAGGACCTCGGGGCGGCAAGCTTCCTCGAGCGGGTGCACCGCCCGCATTTCTACTTCGGGATTGCCGACGGAGTGAAGGCCGACTTCGTGCGCTTCCGCCAGTGCGATGCCCGGCTCAACGCGCAGGGCGGCCGCAAGACGGCGAGCGCCTATGACGCCATCGGCGCCGCGCAGGTCGCCAAGGCGAGCTTCTCGGGCATGCGCTTCCTGCATCATCTCGACGGGCGAGTCGCCGTCTGGCCGATGGATCCGCTGCCCGGGCACGGCAGCGCGGTGGTCGAAATCTATACCCGCATCTACCTTCGCCGCGCGGGCCTTACGGGCGTGAAGCTGAGGACGCGGGCCGGCCTCAACCGCGCGCTCGAGGGCCTCGGAAGCCGACCCGCGCGCCTGCGCTTCGAGCCCAACGATCACCAGACCGACGCGCTCGTCACCGCGGCAGGGATGCGGCTGCTTGCCACGACCGAGCCGCGCGCCTTCGATCCCCAAGGCCTGACGCCGGAAATCGCGAAAAGCGAAGGCTGGACCTTCGGCGTGCTATAACGCAGAGGCTCGGGCGCGCCGGATTAGCTCAGTTGGTAGAGCAGCGGTTTTGTAAACCGAAGGTCGCGGGTTCGAATCCTGCATCCGGCACCATCGCGAGCGCAGGCAGTGCGGGGGACTGCCGAGTATCGCGATCGGCGCAGGCAGTCCGGGGGACTGCCGAGCATCGCGATCGGCGCAGGCAGTCCGGGGGACTGCCGAGCATCGCGGTCCGCGCTTAGCCCCGCTCACCGCCCGGGATCAGCGCCCGTAGGATCGGCTCGATCCAGTGCTGCTTCGCCATGTCCCAGACGACGAAGTCGCCCTCGAACTGCCAGTAGGCCCAGCCGAAGCCATGGCTTTCGGCCTCGGTGCGGACCGCGTTCACGTACGCGACGCGAAGGTCGAGCGGCGTGCCGCTTTTGTCATAGGCGCCGAACTCGCCGAGCAGGATCGGGCGGTGGTTCGCTGCAGCCCAGGCGGCGACCTTGTCGAAATCCGCCTTCACCGCGGCGCGGTCCTGCTCGCTGCCCCAGGTGATCCCGTGGAGCTTCTTCACCTCCTCGCCCGCCCAGGTGGCGCCCTGGTGGGTGAAGTGGAACGGCTCGTAATAATGGAAGGTGACGAGGAGGTTGGGATCGGCGGGGAGCTTCAGCAGCGGCAGGTCGGCGAGGCTGTTCCAGTGCGTCGGGCCCACGACCACGATTCGGTCGGGGTTGCTCTGGCGCACGATGCCAAGCAGCTGCGCGAACATGCCGTTCCACACTTCGCCGTTGAGCTTGTCATGCGGCTCGTTGAGCAGCTCGAAGGCGACATTTCGCGGTGCGTTGACGTAGCGCGGCGCGACCTGCTGCCAGAAGGCGGAGAGACGCGTGCGGCATGCGTCGACGTCCTCCGAGCAGACGTCGAAATCATGCTCGTCGAGGATCACTCCGAGACCTGCGGCCTGGGCTTCGCGAACCACGTCGTCCAGCTTCGCGAGCCACTGCGGCTCCAGCCGGTTCTGCGAGTCCATATGCTTGAACGCCTGGAGGTTCACGCGGACGAAGTCGAAGCCGCCATTGTGGATCTCGGCGAAGTGCCGCCATTCGAAGCGGCGGACGCCGCCGGCGTTCCAATAGGGATCGTAGCCGAGGACGTTCACGCCGCGATGGAAGGGCTGGTTCGCCTGGTCGAGCACCGCAGCCGGCTGCGCGGCAGCGGGCGCCGCCACCAGGGTCGCAAACAGAAGCGCAATCAATGTCCACAGCCGGTGAAGACGCATGCCCGATCCCTCCATCATCCGCCCGAATGATAGCGCTATCATTTAGCGGCGCGTCAAGCTTGCTTTCGCGGCCGGCAGGCGAAAAGGAGGGCGGGTGATCCGAACAGGCCTTGTCGGCTACGGGCTCGCCGGCGCCCTATTCCACGAGCCGCTGATCCGCGCCTGCGACCGGCTCGAGCTCACGGGCGTGCTCACGTCGCGCGATCACCCGCTGCGGGTTCGAAGCTTCGACGAGCTGGTCGGCCGATCCGAGATGATCGTCATCGCCTCGCCCAACCGGACCCACTTCCCGCTCGCCAAGGCCGCGCTGGAGCAGGGTCGCGATGTGGTGATCGACAAGCCCTTCACGGTAACCGTCACCGAGGCGGACGAACTGATCGCGCTCGCCGAGCGGCAGCAGCGCGTGCTCACGGCGTTCCACAATCGCCGCTGGGACGGCGACTTCCACACCGTCAAGCGCATCGCGCCGGAGCTTGGCGAGGTGCTGCTCTACGAAGCGCACTGGGACCGCTTCCGCCCAGCCATCAAGCAGGGCTGGCGCGAGCAGCCCGAGCCCGGCGCCGGCGTACTCAACGACCTCGGCCCGCACCTCATCGACCAGGCGCTGCAACTGTTCGGCATGCCGCGGGCGATTTCCGCCGATATTCTGAGCCAGCGGCCCCAGGCGCTGGTCGACGACTATTTCGACCTGACCCTCGATTACGGCCGCAGCCGCGTCTGCCTGCGCTGCTCGACACTGATGGCCGAGCCGCGGCCGCGCTTTTCAGTGCACGGCACGAAGGGCTCGTACCTGAAGTACGGGCTCGACCCGCAGGAGGCGCAGCTCAAGTCGGGAATGGACCCGCGCGACCGCGGCTTTGGCGCCGACCCCCGCGCCGGCCTGCTGACGTTGCCGGACGCAAGCACCGTGGAGGTTCCGAGCGAGACCGGCCGCTACCTCGCCTTCTACGAAGGTGTGGCAGCGGCGATCCTCGACGGCGCAGCCGTGCCCGTCGACCCGCGTGACGCGCGGAACGGGCTTTTGCTTATCGACCTCGCTCGCCGCGCTGCGGCTGAGGGGCGGCGGCTGCCTGTCCCGGCTTCCAGTTCGACGGCAGGCTGAGCGCGGGCAGCGCCACCGACGTGTTCGCACGGATATCGCGCGACGACGCGCCAAGCATGAAGCTGTAGCGGCCCGGCGCGACGTTCCACGCGTGGCCTGCCTCGTCGAAGCTCGCGAGCAGCCGCGGATCCACCTCGACGTCGACGCTCTTCGAAGCGCCGGGCGCAAGCTCGACCTTGTCGAACGCCACCAGCCGCTTCGGCGCTTCCCAGCCGCCCGCGGCCGGCGAGGCGTAGACCTGCCCGACCGCCATGCCGGCGCGCTTGCCCGTGTTGCGCACGGTGAAGTGCACCCGAACGCGTCCGTCGCCCGTGGGCGTGGCGCTGATCGGGCCGTAGGCGAAGCTCGTGTAGGAAAGCCCGTGCCCGAACGGGAACAGCGGCTGAAGCTTCCTGAGGTCCATCCACTTGTAGCCGACCGCGGCGCCCTCCGGATAGGGCAAGGCGAACGCGTCCATTTCCGAGCTGCTGCCGGGCCGCACCGGCCGCGGCAGCTGCGCTTCCGAGGCGTAGAAGGTGGTCGGCAGATGGCCGGACGGGTTCACCCGCCCCGTCAGCACGTTCGCAATTGCGGCGCCGCCCCTGCTGCCGGGATACCAGGCTTCGACGATCGCCGGCACGCGTGCGGCCCAGGGCATCGCCACGCCCGCATTCGTCTCGAGCACCACGGCAGTGCGCGGGTTCGCGCGGGCCACCGCATCGATCAGCGCGTCCTGGTTGCCGTCGAGCTTCATCGGCACGTCGATCGACTCGCTCGACCATTGCGTCGCGAAGACGATGGCGACGTCGGCGACCTTGGCGGCCGCTGCCGCGGCAGCGGGATCGGCGCCGTCGACGAAGGTTACGCTCGCGTTCGGCGCCAGGCGCTGGAGCTCCTGCACGGGCGAGGATGGGAAATACATGACCGGTCCCGGCCAGCCCGTCGGCTCGAGCCCGGGCACGGCATTGCCGCCGCGCGGGTAGACGAGCGAGGAGCCGCTGCCCGCGAGCACGCCCTTGTCCGCGTGTCCGCCGATCACGACGATGCGCCGCGCGCTGGACGCGAGCGGAAGCAGGTTGCCTTCGTTCTTGAGGAGCACGATCGCCTGCTCGGCGTCGGCCTGGCTCACCGCCTCGTTCGCCGCGGCGTCGATCGGCCCATTCTCCGACACGGGATTGTCGACGACGCCATGCGCGAACATCGAGCGGACGATTCGATGCGCCATGTCGTCGAGCCGCGCCTGCGGCACCTGGCCGGACGCGACCGCCGCCTTCAGCAGCTCGCCGAAATAGGGCTTTTCGTCGAACGGCCAGCCCGACTGCTGGTCGAGCCCGTTCATGGCCGCCTTGACGGTGCTGTGCACCGCGCCCCAGTCGCTCATCACATAGCCAGGCCAGGCGAAATCGCCCTTGAGCACGCGGTTGAGCAGCCAGTCGTTCTCGCACGCGAAGTCGCCGTTCACCTTGTTGTAGGCGCACATCACGGAGCCGGGGTCGCCCCGCTCGATCGCGAGCTCGAAGGCGAGCAGGTCGGACATGCGCGCGGCCGCCGGGTCGATCTGCGCGTCATGGCCCTTCCGCCCGGTCTCGAGGTCGTTCAGCGCATAATGCTTCGTCGTCGAGATGATGTGGTTCGACTGAATGCCGGCGATCTCGGAACCGACGATCGTCCCGGCGAGCAGCGGATCCTCCCCGCCATATTCGAAGTTCCGCCCGTTGCGCGGGTCGCGGAGCAGGTTGACGCCGCCCGCAAGCATCACGTTGAAGCCCGACGCGCGCGCCTCCGAGCCGATCATCGCGCCGCCGCGGAAAGCAAGGTCCGGGTTCCACGTCGCCGCGGTAGCGATGCCCGACGGGAGCGACGTCCGCTCGCGCTTGGTCGCTGCGCCGCCCTGTGTGGCGACGCCGACGCCCGCGTCGGTCTGCCACTGCGCGGGAATGCCGAGGCGCGGAATGCCGGGAACATAGCCTGCCGAGCCGTAGCGAACCCCCGCGGGCGGCTTCTTGCCCTCCCAGTCGCTCGCGAAATAGCCGAGCACCAGCTGCAGCTTCTCGTCCTGTGTCATCTGCTGCACCGCAAGGTCGGCGCGCTGGTCGGGCGACAGCGCAGGGTTTATCCACGGCCGGTTGGCCGCGGGCTGCGCCGTCGCGGCTGCGGCGGCTGAACTCAATGCAAGCAAAAGCACCAGGCGAATGCGTCGGCTCATCTTCTGTCTCTCCCCTGTTCCGCGCGTTACAAGTCGGCGGATCGGCTTGACTTTAGCCGCGGCCAACGCCGATTGGTAGCGCTACCACAACCGAGTCAGGTGCAACTCGCCGCTTATGCAATTTACGACCGCGATGCTGCCTGTCGACCATCAGGATGCCGTCCTCGTCGGACGGCTGTTGCTCGACGCCGGACCGACGCCCGTCATCATCCGCGGCGGCATGGTGGAGGATGTGTCGCGGACGGCGCCGACCGTTGCCGACTTGATGGACTTGCCCGAACCCGCCGCCGTCCGTGGCGAGCCGCTATTCGACATCGAACGGCTGCCCGCGGCGAAGCTTCTCGCTCCGGTCGACCTGCAGGCGGTCAAGGCGGCCGGCGTGACCTTCGCCATCTCGGCCATCGAGCGGGTGATCGAGGAACGCGCGCGCGGCGATTTCACGCGCGCGGCCGAAATCCGCGACAAGCTCGAGCAGCGGATCGGCGGCGCGATCCGCTCCGTCGTTCCCGGCACCGACAGCGCCGCGCAGCTCAAGGACGCGCTGATCGAGGATGGCCTGTGGTCCCAGTATCTCGAAGTCGCGATCGGGCCCGACGCCGAGATTTTCACCAAGACCGCGCCGCTCGCCAGCGTCGGCTGGGGCGCCGAGATCGGCGTGCGATCCGATTCGAGCTGGAACAATCCGGAGCCGGAGGTCGTGCTCGTCGTGAACAGCCGCGGCGCGATCCGCGGCGCGACGCTGGGGAACGATGTGAACCTGCGCGACTTCGAAGGGCGGAGCGCGCTCCTGCTGAGCAAGGCGAAGGACAATAACGCCTCGTGCGCGATCGGGCCGTTCGTTCGCCTGTTCGACGATCGCTTCACGCTCGACGACATGCGCTCCGCCGTGGTCGAGCTCGAGATCAGCGGCACCGATGGCTTCCGGCTGCAGGGGCAGAGCCGCATGAGCGAAATCAGCCGCGATCCCGAGGAGCTGGCGCGGCAGGCGATGAGCGAGCATCATTATCCGGACGGCTTCGTCCTCTTCCTCGGCACGCTCTTCGCGCCGACTGACGACCGCGATGAGCCGGGCCGCGGGTTCACGCACAAGATCGGCGACGAAGTGCGTATCTCCACACCGAAGCTGGGCATGCTGGCGAACATCGTCTCGACATCGAGGGATGCTCCGCCCTGGAACTTCGGGACCCGCGCGCTGATGCGCAACCTGGCCGCGCGCGGCCTGCTCAACGAGGTGACGACGTGACCGACACGCTGACGCATCTGATCAACGGCGAAGCGCTCGGCGGCGACGCTGCCGGCGAGAGCATCAATCCGTCCAACCTCGACGACGTCGTCGCCCGCTATCCCAAGGCCGGAGCCGGCGAGGTCAATGACGCGGTGAAGGCCGCGCGCGCGGCTTTCCCAGGCTGGTCGGGCGCCTCGCCGGAGGTCCGCTCGGACGTGCTCGACAAAGCGGGATCGCTGATCATGGCCCGGGCGAAGGAACTCGGGACTTTGCTCTCGCGCGAGGAAGGCAAGACGCTCCCCGAGGGCACTGGCGAGGTCATGCGCGCCGCGCGCATCTTCAAATATTTCGCGGGCGAGGCGCTTCGCCGGCACGGGCAGACGCTCGATTCGACGCGGCCCTCGATCGACGTCGAGACTCACCGCGAGGCGGTCGGCGTGTTCGGCCTCATCACGCCGTGGAATTTCCCGATCGCCATCCCGGCATGGAAGTCGGCGCCCGCGCTCGCGTTCGGCAACACGGTCGTCCTCAAACCCGCGACGCCGACGCCGGCGATCGCGCATGCCTTCGCTCAAATCCTGCTCGAAGCCGGAGCGCCGCCAGGGGTTTTCAACCTGGTGATCGGTGAAGGCGACGTCGGCCGCGCGATGGTCAATCATCCCGACATCGACGGCATTTCCTTCACCGGATCGCAAACCGTGGGGGCGAGTGTCGCCGAGGGCGCGGCCAAGCGCCAGGCGCGCGTGCAGCTGGAGATGGGCGGCAAGAACCCGCTTGTGGTGCTCGACGACGCGGACCTCGAACGCGCGGTGACCTGCGCGATCGACGGCGCCTTTTTCGCGACCGGCCAGCGCTGCACCGCATCGTCGCGAATCATCGTCACCGAGGGCATTCACGACCGCTTCGTTGAGGCGCTCGCCGAGCGCGCCAAATCGCTGAAGGTCGGCGATGCGCTCGATCCGGAGACGAAGATCGGGCCGGCGGTGAGCCAGGACCAGCTGGAGCAGAACCTCCGCTACGTGAAGATCGCGCGCGACGAAGGAGGCAAGGTGCTGACCGGCGGCGAGCCGCTGAACCTCGAGAAGCGCGGCTATTACATGGCGCCGACGGTGATCGCCGACACCGCGCCCGACCAGCGGATCAATTGCGAGGAAGTGTTCGGCCCGGTCGCAAGCACGGTGAAGGTGCGCGACTATGACGAAGCGCTGGAAATCGCCAACCGCGGCCAGTTCGGCCTTTCGGCGGGCATCGTCACCAACTCGCTGAAGCACGCACGGCATTTCCGCCGGAACGTCCGCGCGGGGATGGTGATGATCAACCTGCCCACCGCCGGCGTCGATTACCACGTGCCGTTCGGGGGCACGCGCAAGTCGAGCTACGGGGCGCGCGAGCAGGGTTTCGCCGCAGTCGAATTCTACACGCAGATCAAGACCGTCTACATCGGGGGATAAGCAGTTGGCAGGAAGTGAAGAGTTGCGCGCTGCTTATCCGAGCCTGCGCGACAAGCGAGTGCTGGTGACAGGGGGCGGGTCGGGAATCGGCGCGGGGATCGTCGAGGCCTTCGCGAAGCAGGGCTCCGACGTCACCTTCATCGATATATTGAACGGCGAATCCGAAGAGCTGGCCAAAAAAGCCGGGGCGAGGTTCGAGCGCGTGGACCTTCGGGACATCGGCGCGACCACGGCCTGCATCAGGCGGCTGGTCGAACGCGACGGG
Source organism: Bacillota bacterium (assembly GCA_050261135.1). GTDB lineage: Bacteria > Pseudomonadota > Alphaproteobacteria > Sphingomonadales > Sphingomonadaceae > Sphingomicrobium. The sequence continues at coordinate 62,806 of JBLNCZ010000004.1, read as the reverse complement.
CCCTTCAACATCCTCGTCAACAATGCGGCCAATGACGACCGGCACAAGATCGACGAAGTGACCGAGGAATATTGGGACGACCGGCTCGCGGTGAACCTGAAGCACCAGTTCTTCTGCACCCAGGCCGTGCTGCCCGGAATGCGTTCGGCGGGCGGCGGCGCAATTGTCAATCTCGGCTCGATAAGCTGGCACCTCGCTCTGCCGGATCTCGTGCTCTATCAGATGTGCAAGGCGGCGATCGAAGGGCTGACGCGGGCGCTCGCGCGCGACCTCGGCGAGGACAATATCCGCGTGAACTGCGTCGTTCCGGGGAACATCCGCACGCCGCGGCAGATGCAATGGTACACGCCCGAGGGCGAAGCCGCGATCGTCGAAGCGCAATGCGTCAAGCACCGGCTCGAGCCGAAGGATGTCGCCGCCCTCGTGACTTTCCTTGCATCCGACGACGCGCGCGGCATGACGGGACACGAATATTTCGTCGATGCAGGATGGCGATGAGCGAACCGAAAGTCGTCTTGGACCTCGCGGCCGAGCTTGGCGAAGGTCCCGTGTGGGTGGAGCGCGACCGCGCGCTCTGGTTCGTGGACATCAAGAAGCAGGAGATCCATCGCTACGATCCCGCCGACAGCGGAAGGAAGACTTGGAAGGCGCCGGAGCAGGTCGGGTTCGTCTTCCCCGCCGAGCGCGGCGGCTTCGTCGCGGGGTTGCAGTCGGGCCTCTATCATTTCGATGAAAGCAGCGGCGTGTTCGATCTCATCGCGAAGGTCGACGAGGAGAAGCCCGGGAACCGGCTCAACGACGGCGTAGTCGACCCGCAAGGCCGGCTCTGGTTCGGCACGATGGACAATGGCGAGAAGGCGAAGAGCGGCGCCTTCTATTGCTTCGCGAACCGGGAGGTGCGGCACACGGGTCTCGACGGCATCGCCATCACGAATGGTCCTGCGGTCTCGCCCGATGGGCGCATCCTCTATTTCGTCGATACGCTGAAAGGGACGATCGAGGCCGCCGACATCGGCGCGGACGGCTCACTCGGCGGCCGGCGGCCGTTCGCGAAGATCGACCCGAAAGACGGCCATCCCGACGGGCCCACGATCGACAGCGAAGGATGTGTTTGGATCTCGCTTTACGCGGGGTGGGAAGCATGGCGCTATTCGCCGTCGGGCGCGCTGATCGACCGCGTTCGCTTTCCCGTGGCGAACATCACCAAGATCGCCTTCGGCGGCGGCGACCTGCGCACGGCCTACGCGACGACGGCCCGGCAGATGCTGAAGCCGGAGGAGATCGCGAAGCAGCCGCAGATCGGAGACCTGTTCGAGTTCGCTGTCGACGTGCCCGGCGTGTCATGTCCGCTCGTGCGCTACTGATCCTCGCGGGCCTGCTGGCGACGAGCGCCGCAGCAGCGCCCGGCGTCGATCCGCAGTTCGGCAGCCACGCGGTCATCCAGCGCGGCCGGCCGATCCTCCTCACGGGCACCGCCGCCCCGAACGAACGCGTGTCCGTCACCTTCGCCGGAGAACAGAAGAGTGTCCGGGCCGACGCGTCGGGCCGATGGCAGGCGAGCTTCCCGGCGCGGATGGCGGGCGGCCCCTACTCGATCCGCCTCAACGGTGCGGTGGCGGCGCAGGACATCGCGATCGGCGACGTCTGGCTCTGCTCGGGCCAGTCGAACATGGAATATCCCTTGCGCCGGGCGCTCAACGGCGACGGCGAAGTGGCGAGCGCCGGCGACCCCGACCTCCGGCTGATGAAGGTACCGCAGCAGCTCGCCGCCATGCCGAGGCGCCAGTTCGAGAAAGCGCCGTCCTGGAGTCCCGCGACGCCCGATTCGGCGAAGGACTTCTCCGCCGCCTGCTACTTCATGGTTCGCGACCTCCGCGCGACCGAGAAGGTCCCGATCGGCGCGATCGACGACACATGGGGCGGCACGCCGATCCGCGCCTGGATGGACGAGGCTTCAGTGGCTTCGAGCGGCGGCGCCGAGGCTGCGCAGATCGTCGCCCTGGCGCGAACAGATCCGACTGCCGCCGTCCGCCAGTTCGGCGGCCAATGGGGCGAATGGTGGCGCAAGCAGACCGGCGACAGGCCCGGCGAGGAGCCGTGGAATGCAAGCTCCCGGCTCGCCTGGAAGCCCGTGCCGTCGCTTGCCTACTGGGACAGCTGGGGGCCGCAGTGGAAGGGGTGGATCGGCTCGATCTGGGCCCGTGACCGCGTCACGCTCACGGCTGCCGAGGCGGCGCAGGCGGCGACGCTGTCGCTGAGCTCGGTCGACGATCTCGACCAGACCTTCGTCAACGGCGTCGCCGTGGGCGGCGAGAACGATCCTACCAACCCGCGCGCCTATCCGATCCCGCCGGGCGTGCTGAAAGCCGGCGCCAACGAGATCATGGTGTTCGCGCGCAATGTGTGGGGACAGGGCGGCTTCAAGGGACCGGCGGGCGAGTTCGCGCTCACCTTCGCCGACGGCCATTCGAAGCCGCTCACCAGCGGCTGGCAATACTCGAAGATCGCCGATGCCGTCGGCCAACCGCCGGTCGCCCCGTGGGCCGGCTCTTCCGGTGTCTCTACCATCTACAACGCCATGGTCGCGCCGCTCGGCCCGATCGGCTTGAAGGGCGTCGCCTGGTACCAGGGGGAAGCGGACGTCGGGCAGCCCGGCTACGACCGCCGCCTCGCGGCCTGGATGGCCAACTGGCGCGCCCAGTTCCGCGATCCTCAGCTGCCCTTCCTGATCGTCGGGCTCGCAGGCTGGGGCAAGCCTGTCTCGCACCCGGTCGAAAGCGGCTGGGCAGCGACGATCGACGAGCAGCGGCTCGCGGTCGAACGCGACAGGCGCGCAGCGCTCGCAAGCGCCATCGACCTCGGCGAGCCCAACGACATCCATCCGGCGAACAAGCAGGAGGTCGGCCGCCGCCTCGCGCTCGCCGCGCACAGCCTCGTCTATCGCGACGGCGGTGCGGTCGGACCGTCGCCGCTTGCCGCCACCCGCCAGGGCAACAGCATCGTGGTGAGCTTCACCAAGCCGCTGCAGCTGCTCAGCGCCAGCGTCGCGAACGCGGTCGAGCTGTGCGGCGAAACCTGCCGCTATGCAGAGGCGCGCGTGCAGGGGAGCTTCTTGGTCATCGCCTCGGACGGGCAGCCCGTCACGCGCGTGCGCTACGCCTGGTCGGACTATCCGGTCGTCAACCTCTATGATCTCGACCTGCTGCCCGCGCCGGTGTTCGAGCTCCCGGTTCAATGATTGTGGCGCGGCACCTTCTTTGACGTGCCGCGATACTTCACGGCGAACTCGAGCACTCCCCCCTCGGCCAGCTGCCCCGTCTTCTCGCGATAGAGCTCTTCCCACGGCGTATTGCTTTCCGGCACGCCCGGCGGCGCTTCCCCCTTGCGCCGTGCGATCTCCTCATCGCTGACGAGCGCGTCGCAGGTGCCCGCCTTGAGGTCGATGCGAATGATGTCGCCGGTGCGCAGCCAGGCGAGCCCGCCGCCGGCCGCACTCTCCGGCGATGCATTGAGGATCGACGGGCTGTCCGACGTGCCGGACTGCCGTCCGTCGCCGATCGTCGGCAGGCTCTGGATGCCGCGCTGGAGCAAGGCATCGGGCGGCTGCATGTTCACCACCTCCGCCGAGCCCGGCCAGCCGAGCACGCCGGCGCCGCGGATCACGAGGATGCAATTCTCGTCGATGCCGAGTGAAGGATCGTTGATGCGGTGATGGTAGTCGCCGGATCCGTCGAACACGACGGCCCTGCCCTCGAACACGCCCTCACGGCCGGGCTCCGAGAGGTAGCGGTTGCGGAATTCCTCGCCGATTACGCTGGTCTTCATGATCGCGAAGTCGAACAAATTGCCGCGCAGCACGAGGAAGCCGGCGCGATCCTTGAGCGGCGCGGCGTAAGGGAAGATCACCTCGCGGTCGCTCGCCTCGCAGCCTTCGAGATTCTCGCGCTGCGTCCGCCCGGTGCAGGTGATCGCCGAGCCGACGAGTCTGCCCGCCTGAAGAAGCTCCCACATGACCGCCGGCACGCCGCCGGCGCGATGAAAGCGTTCGCTCAGATATTTCCCCGCCGGCTGCATGTTGACGAGCAGCGGAACGTCATAACCGTGCTCGATCCAATCCTCCGGCGTGATCTCGATCCCCGCGTGGCGCGCCATGGCGACGATGTGCGGCTGCGCGTTGGTCGACCCGCCGATCGCTGCGTTGACGACGATCGCGTTGAGGAAAGCCTCGCGACTAAGGATCTTCGACGGGCGAAGGTCCTCGTACGCCATGTCGACGATGCGCCGGCCCGTTTCGTACGCCATGTGCGCGCGCTCGCGGTACGGCGCCGGGATCATTGCCTGCCCCGGCAGCGACATTCCGAGCGCTTCGCTCAGCGAGTTCATCGTCGACGCCGTGCCCATGGTGTTGCAATGGCCTAGCGACGGCGCGGAATCGCTCGCGCGGCGGATGAACTCCTCCTCGTCGATCTCTCCCGCGCCCAGCAGCCGGCGCGAGCGCCAGATGACGGTGCCGGATCCGACCAGCTCCCCTTCGTGCCAGCCGTCGAGCATGGGTCCGCCGTTGAGCGTGATCGCCGGGATGTCCACCGTCGCTGCGGCCATGATCGAGGCCGGCGTCGTCTTGTCGCACCCGGTCGTCAGCACCACGGCGTCGATCGGATAGCCGTTCAGCACTTCGACGAGGCCGAGGTAAGCGAGGTTGCGGTCGAGCGCGGCCGTCGGCCGCCGGCAATTCTCGAAGATGGGGTGCATCGGGAATTCCATCGGAATGCCGCCCGCGTCCCGAATGCCCGCCTTTATGCGCTCCGCCAGCTTCACGTGGACGCGGTTGCACGGAACGAGGTCCGAGCCCGATTGCGAGATGCCGATGATCGGCTTCCCGCACCGCAGTTCCTCGCGAGTGAAAGCGTCGTTCATGTAGCGCTCGAGGTAGAGCGCAGCCATGTCCGGCCGCCCCGGCGCGTCGAACCATTCGCGCGAGCGGAACGGGCGCACGGGAGTGCGGGTCATGAGCATCCTCCCCACGATTTCGTGGGGAGGGGGACCACTCGAAGAGTGGCGGAGGGGCACTCGAAGTGCGAAGACCCCTCCACCATGCTGCGCATGGTTCCCCTCCCCGGCAAATGCCGGGGAGGATGCTTCATCACCCCTCCATCTGCTCCAGTTCCTTGCCGCGGGTCTCGTGCACCAGGCTCTTCACGAGGAAGAAGCTGATCACCGCGCAGACGCCGTAGAAGGTGTAGCTGATCGTCAGGCCGAGCTTCGCGGCCATCACCGGGAAGCTGAACGAGATGAGGAAGTTGGCGAACCACTGGACGAAGCCCGACACCGCTAGCGCCGAACCGCGGATCTGGTTCGGGAACATCTCGCCGAGCATCACCCACATCACCGGGCCCCAGCTGAAGTTGAAGAAGATCACGTAGAGATTAGCTGCGACGACCGCGATCATGCCGAGGTCCTTGGACAGGACCAAATTGCCCTTGGCGTCGAGTGCGCCATGGCTGAACGCATAGACCATCGCGAACAGGGTCACGGCCATGCCCGCCGAGCCGATCAGCAGAAGCGGCTTGCGGCCGATCTTGTCGATCACCGCGATGGTGCCGAAGCAGGCAGCGATCGACACGGCGCCCGAGACGATGTTGATCGCCAGCGACTGGCTCTCGGAGAAGCCGGCAAGCTGCCAAAGCGTCGCGCCATAATAGAAGATGACGTTGATGCCGACGAACTGCTGGAACGCGGCCAGCATGATGCCGACCCAGACGATCTTGCGGATCCCGCCATTGGGCGACTTGATATCGCTGAGCCGCGGCCGGTGGTCCTCGGCGAAGGTCGCCCGGATTTCCTTCAGCTTGGTCTTGGCGACACTCGCGCCGAACAGGCTGGTGAGCACGCTCTCCGCTTTCTCGCCCTGTCCCTTGGAGACCAGATAACGCGGGCTCTCCGGGATCATGAAGAGGGCGACGAGGAAAATCGCCGCGGGCACCGCCTGCATCAGGAACATCCAGCGCCACGCTTCGATTCCGCCCCAGTAACGCGCCGTCGAGACGCCGGCGCCCTGCGCGAGGAAGTAATTGACCACGAACGCGGCGGTGAGGCCGGTGATGATCATGATCTGCTGCACGGTGGTCAGGCGCCCGCGGATTTCCGCCGGCGCGACCTCGGAGATGTAGGCCGGGGACAGGACGCTTGCCGCGCCGACCGCCATGCCGCCGCAGATGCGCGCGATGACGAAGATGATCTGCGATGGTGCGGCGCCCTGCACGAGCGCGCCGACGAGGAAGAGCGCTGCGGCGAGCATCATCGTGTTGCGGCGGCCGATGAGGTCGGCGAGGCGCCCCGCGAAGAAAGCGCCGGTGAAGCATCCGATCAGCAGCGAAGCGACCGTGAAGCCGAGGCCGTTGCTCGGCGACCAGCTCCCCGGCACCAGGTGAAACGCCTGGGTCAGGCCGTCCTGCGTGCCGTTCACGGCGCCGCTGTCATAGCCGAACAGGAAACCGCCGATCGTCGCGACCGCCACGATCGCTCCGATGAAGCCCATGTTCGCCCGCTGCGGACTTGCCTCGACCATGCTTCTCTCCCCGTGCGATGAACTCAGCCTGTTAGCGGTAACACAGAATTGCCGCCGCGCAATCGCCTAAGCACTGCGGATCGCCTTCGCCTTCTTCATCTTCTTCGCACCCGGCGGCGCTCCCGAAGATTCGCGGATGATCATCGCATGGCTGAGCACGCGTTCGGTGAACTTCCGCGGCGTCCCGGGAGGGTGGCTCCTGAGATCAGCGATGAGCAGCTCCAGCGCAGCCTCGGCCATTGCGGAGATCGGCTGTTTCACCGTTGTCAGCTCGGGCCAGACGCTGGTCGCAAGCGCCGTATCGTCGAAGCCGACGATGCTGATGTCGTCGGGGACGACGAGCCCCATGCGATGCGCCACGCTGATCGTCGCGGCTGCCATGTCGTCGTTGCTCGCGAAGATCGCGGTCGGCCGGTCTTCGCGCATCAGCAGCCGCTCGCCGGCGGTGAGGCCGGAGCGATAGCTGAAATAGCCCTGCTCGGCCGGGGCCTTGGTGCAGTCGATCCCGGCTTCGCTCAGCGCGTCGCAGAAACCGCGATAGCGGTCGTGGCTCGCGACATGGTTCGGGTGTCCCTTGATGAAGCCGATGTTGCGATGGCCGAGATCGAGCAGGTAGCGCGTCATCTCCATCGCGGCGGCGTGATCGTCGATGCGGACGTTGAGGCTGTCGTCGCGCGGCGCGCCCATGGCGACGGTCACGACCGGAATGCCCATATGGTCGAGCTCCGCCATGATCGGCTGGGATTCGGACAGGGGCGGCGGAAGGACGACGCCTTCGACGTCGCTGGTTGCAAAGCGGCGGGTGACTTCCGCCTGCTCGTCCGCATCTTCGGACTCACAGGATTCGATGACGAGGTGGACGCCCGCGCTTCGCGCGGCGTGCAGCGCGCCAATCAGGAACTGCGCAAGATAGGCGGCGCTGGGATTCGCATAGAGGAGGCCGATGTGGGTCGCCTGGCCTGCAGCGAGGCTGCGCGCCGCAGTGTTCGGCGAATAGTTGAGCCTCGCGATCGCATCGAGCACCGCGGCGCGCGTGGACTCGCGGACGTTCTTCCCCTGGTTGATGACACGGGACACCGTCATTGCCGAGACGCCGGCGGCGCGCGCGACATCCTCGATCGTCGTCGCTCCGCGTCTGCGCCGGCTCGGTCTCGCCATGGAGTGGTTTGCTAGGTGAGCACCATCGGCAATGCAATCAGCGGCGCGTTGACGGCGCGGACAGCTCAGCTACGTTAGCGCTACCATAAACCGAGGGGAGCATCGCGTGCGGATCACGCATTGGGTCGTCGCAGTCGCGATTGCGGGCGGGATGATTGCGGCAAGCGCGCGCTCGGCGCCGCGCGAAGTGCCGCTCTACAAGGACCCTCGCCAACCCGTGGCTCGGCGCGTCGACGATCTTCTGTCGCGGATGACGCTCGACGAGAAAGTCGCGCAGCTCGAGACGGTGTGGGAGCAGAAGGCCAGGCTCCAGACCGCCGACGGCACTTTCTCGCCGGAGCTTGCCTCGAGAAACTTCCCGAACGGCATCGGCGGCTTCGCGCGGCCGTCCGATTATCGCGGGGTGACGCAATCGAACGGCGCGGCAGGCGCGGCTGGCGAGACCGTCAACCGCAATGCCCAGCAGACTGCCGAATATGTGAACGCCGCCCAGCACTGGGCGGTCGAGCGTACGCGGCTCGGAATCCCGATCCTGATGCATGAGGAGTCGCTGCACGGCTATGTTGCGCGCGGCGCGACGAGCTTTCCCCAGGCGATCGCGCTTGCAAGCACGTGGGACCCGCAACTCGTCACGCGAGTCTTTTCGGTGGCGGCGCGCGAAGCCCGCGCCCGCGGCGCCACTCTTGTCCTCGCGCCCGTAGTCGACGTTGCACGCGACCCGCGCTGGGGGCGCATCGAAGAGACATATGGCGAGGATCCCTATCTCGTCACGCAGATCGGCCTTGCCGCAGTGCGCGGATTCCAGGGGCCGACTTTGCCGCTCCCGCCCGACAAGGTGCTCGTCACGCTGAAGCATTTCACCGGCCACGGCTGGCCGGAAAGCGGGATGAACGTCGGCCCGGCGCATGTCGGAGAGCGCGAGCTTCGCGAAGTCTTCTTTCCGCCGTTCGAAGCCGCGGTGAAAACCTATCCGGTCCGCTCGGTCATGGCGTCGTACAACGAGATCGACGGCGTTCCGAGCCACGCGAACAACTGGCTTCTGAACGGCGTGCTGCGCCGCGAGTGGGGTTACAGGGGAGCGGTCGTGAGCGACTATTACGGCATCAAGGAGTTGATGAGCCGTCATCATCTCTACGATAATTTGAAGGATGCGGCGGATCGCGCGATCCACTCGGGCGTGGATGTGGAAACGCCCGACCCGGAGGCGTTCGTCTATCTGCCCGAGCTGGTGCGGGAAGGCCGCGTTCCGCAGGCGCTGGTCGATCAGGCGGTCCGCCGGGTGCTCGAGCTGAAGTTCGAAGCCGGGTTGTTCGAAAATCCTTATCCGGACCCGGCGACGGCGCAGGCGAAAACGGCGACTCCGGACGCAGTCGCGCTCGCACGCGAAGCCGCCGAAAAGGCCATCGTCCTGCTGAAGAACGACAAGGGCCTGCTGCCGCTCGACGCGCGCAGGATCCGCCGGCTCGCCGTGGTTGGCACCCATGCGAAGGACACGCCCATCGGCGGCTACAGCGACGTCCCGGGCCATGTCGTCAGCGTGCTCGAAGGCCTCCAGGAGGCGGGCCGCGGCAGGTTCGCGGTCGATTTTAGCGAAGGGGTTCGCCTGACGCAGAGCCGGTGCTGGTCGTGCGACGAGGTAAAGCTCGTGCCCGCCTCGGTGAACCGCAAGCTCATCGCCGCTGCGGTGCAGACCGCGAAGAAGGCGGACGTCATCGTCATGGTGCTCGGTGAAAACGAGCAATTGAGCCGCGAGGCCTGGGCGGAAACACATCTTGGCGACCGCGCCTCTCTCGACCTCGTCGGGCAGCAGGAAGAGCTCGCGAAGGCCATTCTCGCGCTTCACAAGCCGACGGTGGTGATCCTGCTCAACGGGCGTCCCCTATCGGTCAATTATCTGGCCGAGAAGGCGCCCGCGCTCCTCGAAGGCTGGTACCTCGGCCAGGAAACGGGCCATGCAGTCGCCGACGTGCTCTTCGGCAAGGCCAATCCGGGCGGCAAGCTGCCGGTCACCTTCCCGCGCTCGGTGGGCCAGCTGCCCGTCTTCTACGATCACAAGCCGACCGCGCGGCGAGGCTATCTGTTTGACCCGACCAAGCCGCTCTATCCGTTCGGCTACGGGCTCAGCTACACGAGCTTCGACATCTCGTCGCCGCGCGTGCTGACGCCGACGATCGCAGCAAACCAGGCGGCCCGCATCGCGGTCGACGTCGCCAACACGGGAGCCCGGGCAGGCGACGAGGTCGTCCAGCTGTACGTCCACGACGACGAGGCGTCCGTCACGCGTCCGGTGATCGAGCTCAAGCGGTTCCAGCGCGTCACGCTCCAGCCCGGCGAGCGGCGCACGATCATGTTCGAGCTGACCCCGGACGACCTTGCGCTGTGGAATGCGGACATGAAGAAGGTCGTCGAGCCGGGCACGTTTACGATCTCGTCAGGGCCGAACTCGGTCGACCTCAAGAGCGCGAGGCTGACGGTTGTCCGCTAGATGCGGATCAGCCAGCGCTGCCGCCACAGGTAGAACATGCACAGCCAAATGAAGCCGAGGTAGAGGAGGACCGGCGCGAAGGCGGCGATCTCCGGGCCGGTGACGGGCAGCAACGCCCGGTAGGGCGCCTGCAGCAGGTCCCAGCCGGCCACGGTGGCCGTGACTTCGTGCAAGGTGTAGGCGGCGATCGCGTTCATGCCGAACGGCAGGACGGCGACTTCGGCGACGCGACGCGGCCCTTCCATCGGACGCCCGTCGAACAGATAGCCGAGCGCCGCCAGCACGAGCGATGAAATACCGCAGGTCACCAGCACGAACGTGCTCGACCAGATGTCCTTGACGACCGGGAAGACGAAGCCCCAGGCGACCCCGACGACGAGCATCGCCGCTCCCGCGATGGCAAGGCCGCGGAGGCGTGCCGCGCCTTGGGTTCTCAAGACGAATTCGCCGGCCGCAAGTCCGATCAGCCCGTGGGCGATTGCGGGCAAGGTGCCGAGGATCCCTTCCGGGTCATAGCCGTCCGGCCCCTGCACATAGAGGTGCGTTCCGAGGATCACTCGATCGACCGAGCCGACGAAATTGTGCCCGCGGAGCCAGATGTCGTTCGGCAGCCCGTCGAGCGCGGGTATCAGCGCCAGCGGCCAATAAAGCACGAGTATGGCTGCAGCGATGATCAACCGCGCCCGCGGCGGCACGGTCAGGAACATCAGCGCGCACACGCCGTAAACGATGCCGATCCGCTGGAGCACCCCTGGAAGGCGCCAGCTTCCCGACTGGAAATCCACGAACCAGTAAAGATTGGACAGCACGAAGCCGAGCAGGACGAGGCGCGCCGCCCGCCACAGGATCGGCGCGTAGCGGGCTTCCTCGCGTCGGCGGAGCGCGAGCGGAATCGAAACTCCGACCATGAACAGGAAGGCGGGAAAGACGACGTCCGCAAGGGTGAGGCCGTCCCATCGCGAATGAAGGAGCGTGGGAAAGACGCGGCCTTCGCTCTGCAGGCCGGCCATTTCGTTGACGATGATCATCCCGATCACCGCGAGACCGCGCAGGAGATCGAGCGAGACGAGCCGCTGCGGCTCGGCAGCCTTAGCGCGAGCCACGGGCGCGCCCCTTGCGATAGGCCCGCACCACCTGCCGGATCGCGCGTCCGTCCTCAAGATCCTGCCCGATTTCCCACACCATCACGCCAGCCCCCCATGCGCCCGCCAGCTCGGCCTTGCGCTCGAGCGTCGGCAGTCCGTTGTACGTGATATAGCTGCAACCGCCACAGCGCTCGCCGATTACGTCGCCGTCCAGCTGTCCTTCCCCGAACTGCGAGGCGATGTCCTGCAGGTTCCAGCCTTCGCGGTAGGTGCCGAACCCGCGGCCGTAGAAGGGCATTCCGAGCGCCAGCTTGCTCGCCGGAACGCCCTTGCGAATCCACAGCGTCAAATCGGCAACGGCCTGGGCGTATGTCGAATGCTCGCCCCCGGGCGTCCCCCAGGTCGCCCCGACCTGGTCGTAGGACATGACCCCGAGGAGGTCGAAGAATGGGATCGACGAGTCCGGCACCATCCCGCCCGGGTATGAGCCGGTCGCGGCGGTGAGCAGCTTCGAGCGCTTGTGAAGCGCCGCTGCGAGATCGCGCACGAACGGGGTGTAATTGCCCGCCGCATCGATCCCCGTCATCAGCTCGCCTTCGAGGTCCACGTCGAGTCCGTCGAGGTCGTACCGGTCCACCATGGCGATGAAGTTCGCGACCAGCGCCGCGCGGGAATCCGGCCGCAGCAGGGTCGCCCAATCGCCGCCGCACGGCGGGATCACGGCGCCGCCGAGCGAGGCGACCACCTTCGTCCCTGACGCGTGCGCGCGCGCGACCAATGCCCGCAGCTGCCCATCCGAGACCATCACATCGGAGTTGCCCTCGACCGCTGGAGCGCAGGCGAGGCCGTTCCCGTCGGCCACCTCGGCTCGCGGCGTCGGATTGACGAAGGCGAGGTCCAGCTGCGTGTACCGGTCGAGACCCTCCTGCTGCATTTCGCGGTCCAGGCCCTTGAAAGCGGCGATGTAGCCGACGACGGTGCCGCGCTCCTTCGCCTGCACGGGCGAAACCACGGCAAGGGCCGCAACGAGCGACAGGGCAAGAGCACGCATGTGCGCAGCCTAGCCGGTGGCGGCCGCAGGGCAACAGCGGCCTGATTGACCCCTGCCGAGGGCCATGACACGACTGTGCTTTCGCCGAGGGGAAGCCAGTTCCATGCGCCGCAAATTGATCGCGTTTCTGATCGCTTCGAGTGTCGCATCGCCGACCTTCGCCGCCTCGCAGCAGGAGCTGAATTCGCTCGCAAGCGACATGGGCGTTCGGCTCGTCATCCTCGACAATCATCCGGCCAGCTGCCCCGGCCAGGCGGACGGCTGCTTCCTTTCCGAGCTCGACCTCAAGATGCCGGCCAGCCTTCCGCCAGACCTCGCGAGCGGCGGGTTCAAGCTGTACTTCAGCTCCGTCAGCCCCGTGATCCAGGGCGACAGCGACGCATTCAGCGTGCGGCTGATCAACGGTGACCTGCACGTCATCGAGCCGCGCGCGGGCGTGAAGCTGCAGGCGGGAAAGACCTATGGCGTGAAGCTCTGGTCGCAGGGCCACTTCTTCTCCGCTTATTATCCGATGCCGAACATGTTCCTCGTGTCCGGCGACCTTGCTCCTGCCGTCATTGCTGCGACGCGGCCCGCCACGGATCCGGAAAGCGGCCTCGAAGTCCTCCCTTTCGTCGCGCCGATGACCGATGAGGCGCGGCTCGCCACCCAATCCGGCGACGACCAGACGCGGTGGCAAACACCCGAACGCGCATATGACCTGTACGCCGACCGCGCCGGTTCGGCAGCGCAACCGGATGTGGCGATCATTCCGACGCCCGCGCGGGTCGAAAGGCCGGCAGGAGCGCCGATCGATCTTACGGGTGGCGTTCGGCTCAGCCTTTCGGGCGTGCAGCGTTCCGCGCTTGCAGCCGTGCTCGCCGACCTCGCCCAAGCGGGAGTTCGCGAGAGCCCCACAGGGCCGCAGCTGCGGATTCGCGTTTCGCCCGCCTCGAAGCTGAAAAGTGAAGCCTATCGGCTCTCCGCCCGCGACGGTGTCATCGACATTCTCGCGGCCGACGAAGCGGGCGCGCGATACGCTCTCGAGTCGCTCGCGCAGGAGGCGGGGTACGAGCATGCAAGCTTACGGCCGATCGTCATCGACGACGCGCCCCGGCTGCCCTTCCGCGGCCAGCATCTCGATCTTGCACGCAACTTCCACAGCAAGGCCGAGGTGCTGAAACTCGTCGAGCAGATGGGCCGCTACAAGCTCAACAAGCTGCACCTGCACCTCGGCGACGACGAAGGCTGGCGGCTGGAAATCGCCCGCTTTCCGGAGCTGACGGAGGTCGGCGGCTTCCGCTGCTACGATCCGGGAGAAACGCGCTGCCTGCTGCCGCAGCTCGGCGCGGGCCCGTACCGCGACACGCCGGTGAACGGATATCTCAGCCGAGCGGACTATATCGACATCCTGAAAGCGGCGAAGGCGCGCGGGATCGAGGTCATCCCGTCGTTCGACATGCCCGGCCATTCGCGCGCCGCAATCCACGCGATGGAAGCCCGCTATCGCAAGCTGGCGGCAGAGGGGCGGAAGGCTGAAGCCGAGCAGTTTCGCCTCGCCGAGCCGGGCGACACGACACAATACCGCAGCGTCCAGAATTACAACGACAATACGCTGAACGTCTGCCTGCCCGGCACTTACGCCTTCATCGACGCGGTCCTCGACGAGGTGGCGGCCATGCACAGGGCGGCCGGAGTGCCGCTGAAGACCTACCATATGGGCGGCGACGAAACGGCCGGCGCCTGGTCGGGATCGCCTGCGTGCAAGGCGCTGATGGCGAAGACCGGCCTCAAGGTCGACCAACTGGGGCCGATGTTCATCGAGCGAGTCTCGAACATGGTCGCGGGCAAGGGCATCGAGGTGGCGGGCTGGAGCGACGGCCTCGACCATACCGACCCCGCGAAAATGCCGAAGCGGGTGCAGTCCGACATCTGGAGCGACCTGTTCACCGCTGCGTCTGCCGAGGCGCACCGGACGGCAAACCTCGGCTGGAAAACGGTGATCGCTGTCCCCAACGTCCTTTACTTCGACGTCCCTTATGCGCCGACGCCGCTCGAGCGCGGCTATGACTGGCCGACGCGCGGCACCGACACGTTCAAGGTCTTCAGCTTCCTGCCGGAGAACCTGCCGGCCAACGCTTCGGTCATGAAGGACATCAAGAACAAGCCGCCGACGAGCACCGACACGGTACCGCTCCAGGCCGGCAGGCGCTTCGACGGCGCCCAGGCGAACCTGTGGAGCGAGACTGTCCGGCGCGACTCACTTGTCGATTACATGCTTTTCCCGCGTCTGCTCGCGCTTGCGGAGCGCACCTGGCACCGCGCGGCGTGGGAGGCGCCTTATGCCCCCGGCACGACTTATTCCTACGGCGACGGCAAGATCGACCTCGCTGCGTTGAAGCAGGACTGGAATGCGTTTACCGCCAAGCTGCCGACGCACCTCCAGGAGCTCGAACGCGCAGGCATCTTCTACCGCATCGCGCCACCCGGTGCGCGGATCGCAAACGGCAAGCTCGAAGCGAACAGCGAGTTTCCGCAGCAACCGATCGAGTATCGAACGAATGGCGGCCAGTGGCTCCGTTACGAAGGTCCGGTCCCGGTGAAAGGTCCGGTGGAACTGCGCACGCGTTCGTTCGACGGCAACCGCGCCAGCCGGACCGTCGAGGTGGCGGTGCCTTAAGCCGGCTGCAGCGCCGCAGCGACGCTTTCGGCCGTCGGTTCGTCGACCAGCAGGTGAACGCGGCCACCATCGGAGCGGGCCACGGCCCTGACGCCGAGCTGCCTGAGCGCCGCCGCGTCCAGCTTTCCCGCGTCCGCCAGGCTCAGGATGAGCCGAGTGGAGCGCTGCCGGACGTCTTCGACATTGTCGGCGCCGCCCAGCGCGGCCAGCCAGCGGTCGTCGGCCGCCGCGGGCTTGCCGCGTAGGCTGGCGCGTATCTCTCCCGCGACCTGGTCGGCGATCGGCCCGAGCACCACCTGCAGCGCATTGCCGCCGGGACGCATGAAGCCCTTTGCGCCGAGCGCCCGCAGCTGTGTCTCGTCGACCGCCTGCTGGTCGTTCACCGTCAGCCGCAGCCGCGTCATGCAGGCATCGACCGTAGCGAGATTCTGCGCTCCGCCGAGTGCGAGGACGAAGTCGCGGCCGCGGCTTCCGGCCGAGCTGTCGCGCTCCGCCACGACTTCGCCCGCATCGCGGCCGGGGGTCTTGAGGTCGAAGTGCTCGATGCACCAGCGGAAGGAGAAGTAGTAGACCGCGAAATAAGCGAGCCCGACGGGAATGAGCAGTAGTGGCCGCGTCGAGATTCCGTAGCCGAGAAGATAGTCGAACAGCCCCGCCGAGAAGCCGAAGCCGAGCTTTACGCCAAGCAGGTTCATGACCACCATCGACAGGCCCGTCAGCACTGCGTGCAGCACGTAAAGGCCCGGCGCGAGGAACATGAAGCTGAACTCGATCGGCTCGGTCACTCCCGTCAGGAATGAGGTAAGCGCGAGCGAGATCAGCATTCCCGCAACCGCTTTGCGCCGGTCGGCGAACGCGCTGTGGTACATCGCGAGACAGGCAGCGGGCAGGCCGAACATCATGATCGGGAAGAAGCCGGCCATGAATGCGCCCGCGGTCGGGTCTCCGGCGAAGAAGCGCTTCAGGTCGCCGGTCGTGCCGTGGAAATCCCCGAGGATGAACCAGGCGATATTGTTGATGATGTGATGGAGTCCGGTGACGATGAGCACTCGGTTGAGGAAGCCGTAGGCGAACAGACCGAAATTGCCCGAGGCGACCACCCACCGGCTGAGCTGGTCGATTCCTGCTTCGAGAAACGGGTCGCCGAGGCCGAAAAGCACTGCGCCGACGAGCCCGACGGCGCCGGCAGCGATCGGCACGAAGCGGCGACCTCCGAAGAAGGCGAGATAATCGGGCAGCTTGATGTCGCTGAAGCGATTGTAGAGCACGCCCGCGGCGACGCCCGACAATATGCCGGCGGGCACGCTGAGCTTTTCGAGCTGTTTCGTCTTCCACGCGGCAATTGCGAGGTCGCGCGCTGCCGGGTCAGCGAAGCCCCCCGCCGCATCCGGCGGCACCTGCAGCAACGCCTTCGCTCCTTCGGTGAGGACGAAGAAGCAGACGGCGCCCGCTAGCCCCGCCGCTCCGTGATTCTCGCGCGCGAGCCCCACCGCGACGCCGATCCCGAACAGCAATCCCAGATGCGAGAAGATGGCGTCGCCCGCCGCGGCGATGAACGGCACGTCGAGCAGGTCCGCCTGTCCCAGGCGCAGCAGCAACCCCGCGATCGGCAGGACCGCGATCGGCAGCATGAGGGCGCGGCCGAGCGGCTGCAGCTTGTCGACGCGAAGCTGGATCATCGAACTTCTCCTTCGCCGGCCTTGAGCAGCTCGGCGGCGAGCGCGCGCACCTGCGCGCCGGATTCGAGGCCGAGCGCGCGCTCGGCAAGCGCTGCGCAGTCCGACGCGGAAACTTGGCCGATCGCGTGGCGGACCTGCGGCAAGGCTGCGGGGACTCCGGACAATTCCCGGATGCCCAGCCCCGTCAGCACGAGCGCCGCAAGCGGCTCCGATGCGAGGTTACCGCACAGGCTCACCGGCTTGCTCGCGCGGCGGCCGGCATCCACCGTCATCGCCATCAACCGCAGCACGGCCGGATGAAGCCCATCGATCGAGGAGGCGAGCAACGGGTTCGTCCTGTCCATCGCCAACGCATATTGAGCGAGGTCGTTGGAGCCGATCGAGAGGAAGTCCGCCTCTGCGGCGAGCCGGTCGGCGATCAGCGCCGCTGCCGGCGTTTCGACCATCACCCCGACCGTCAGCTCCTTACCGAGGCCGGCGATCCTTTCGCGCACCGCGCGCAGCTCGGCGACCGACGAGACCATCGGCAGCATGACCTTGATCGCCTGTCCCTCCACCTGCGCGATTGCGCGCAGCTGCTCGTCGAGAAGCTCGGGCTTGAACAGCTCGGTGCGGATGCCGCGCGCGCCGAGCGCGGGATTCTGCTCGTGCGGAAAGCGGATGTAGGAGACCGGCTTGTCACCGCCGATATCGAGCGTGCGGATGGTGAGCGGCCGTCCGCCGAGCGCGTCCGCGATCGCCTGGTACGTGCGGCGCTGTTCTTCCGCGGACGGCGCGTCCGCGCGGTCGAGGAAGAGGAATTCGGTGCGCAGGAGGCCGCATCCCTCGGCGCCTGCCGCGAGCGCCGCATCGACTTCGCCGAGAGCGCCGAGATTGGCGAGCAAGCGAACAGCCTGTCCGTCGCGCGTGCGGCACTCGCCCGTTTCCGCTGCAACCTGCCTCGCTGCGGCGACGGCTCTCGCCTGCGCCGCCTCGTCGGGGTTGACGACCAGCACGCCTGCCGCCGCGTCGAGCAGCACGCGCGCGCCCTCGGGAACCCGAGATACCGCCGGGCCCATCGCGACCACGGTGGGAATGCCGAACGAAGCGGCGATCAGCGCCATGTGCGACGTCGCTCCGCCGCCCGCAGTCGCAAGGCCGGCGAGGCGTTCGCGCGGCAGCGACATCAGCTCCGAAGGGAGCAGCTCGTCGGCAATCAGGATTGCATCCTCGGGCAGCTCCACGGGAGCGGGCGCGGAATCACCGACAAGCGCGGCGGTGACCTGCGCGGAAATGTCGTCGAGATCCGCGATGCGTTCCCGCAACAACGGATTGTCGGCCTGCCGCAAGGATTCCGCCGCTGCCGACGCGGCCTCCTGCCAGGCGCATGCGGCGCTTTTTCCGTCGTCGATTCCGCGCAGCGCCGCCGCCCTGAGCTCCTCGTCTTCGAGCAGGCCGATATGCGCCTTGGCGATACCGCTCCCCGGCCCGCCCAACTCCGCGCTGAACGCCTCCAGACGCGCGCGGGCGACACCCAGCGCCTGCTCGAGCGCAGCGCGCTCGACCTCCACTCCGCGTCCTTCCGCCGATGCTTCCGCCAGGTGGCGCCTCCAGTGGACGGCGGTGCCGACAGCGATGCCCGGCAGGGCGCAGACGCCGGCGATCTCATCTTCGCGCGCAGTTCGCGCCGGAGCGGCGGCGGCCTGGGGCCGATGCTCCTCCTCCTCGCCCGGCTCAATCAGGCCGACCAGCGCCTCGAGCGCGGCCGCAGCATCGGCACCATCGGCTTCGAGCAGGAGTCGATCGCCTTTCCTCGCGTTCAGCGCCATGATCGCCGTCGGGCTTCGGGCGCTTGCGGACTTGTCGCCGAGGCTGATCCGGATCTCGCTTGCGAATCGCTTGGCGCAATCGGCGACGCGCGCGGCCGGCCGGGCATGGAGGCCATGCGCAAAGCCGATGACCGCTTCGGCAGTCTCGCCGGCGGCGGCGGTGCCGGGCTGCGGCGCGAGCGTCGCCGTGCCCTCGATCGAGCCCACCGGCTCCCCCGCCTCGACCAGGCGCTCGAGCTCGCCGGCGGCAAAGCTGAACTCGCCCGTGTTGGTCAGCAGGATGGGGGTGACGAGGCTCTTCGCTTCAAGACCGACGGCATCGAGGTCGAAGCTGATGAGGAGATCCCCCGCGCTCACGTGATCGCCGTCACGCACATGAGCCTTGAAGCCGCGCCCCTCGAGCGCGACCGTTTCGAGCCCGATGTGGATCAGCAGCTCCGCGCCTTCGGTGGTGCGCAGGGTAAGCGAGTGGCGGGTCGGCGCGACCATCAGGACCTCCGCCGCGCACGGAGAGACCAGCTTGCCCTCCGTCGGATCGATCGCGACGCCGACCCCCATCATCTCTTCCGAAAACACCGGATCGGGGACGTTCTTGAGGCTGGTCACCCAGCCGGCCATCGGGGCGGCCAGGGTCACTCGGCTCATCGGCTTAAGCCCACGGGATAACGCCCTCTAAACTTTGTCATTGTGCGACCATCCGGCACATCGTTAGCTTGGGTCAATAGCGATGACCGACCAATCCCCCGAGCGGCTGACCAACATGTTCCGGGAGGCCGCGGAGGCGGCCGGCGCCGTCGCTCGCCAGGAACAGGATCGAGCCCAGCTCCAGCGGATCGGTGCGGCCCTCCGCAATCGGTCGCCAAACGTCGTGATCACCTGCGCGCGCGGCAGCTCCGACCACGCGGCGACCTTCGCCAAATATGCGATAGAGACTCGCATCGGAGTCCCGGTGGCGTCCGCCGCGCCGTCCGTCGCCTCGGTCTACGGCTCGCACCTGCGGGCCGAAGGCGCGATCTGCCTCCCCATTTCGCAGTCAGGCCGAAGCCCGGACCTGCTCGACACCGTTGCCGGCCTGAAGTCGGCCGGCGCCTGCGTCATTGCGCTGGTCAACGAACCGCAGTCGCCACTCGCGGAGCTGGCGGAGGAGGTGTTGGACCTCGGCGCGGGAGCGGAGCGGAGCGTCGCCGCGACCAAGTCGTTCATCGCCTCCCTCGCTGCCGTATCCCGGCTCGTCGCCGAGTGGAGCGACGATGAGGCGCTCCGCAGCGAGTTGTCGCAGCTTCCTGCCCGACTGCGCGAGGCCTGGGAGCTCGACTGGTCTCCGCTGACCGAGGAGCTCGCAGGCGCAACCGACCTTTACGTCCTCGGCCGCGGCGTCGGTTTCGCGGTGGCTCAGGAAGCCGCGCTCAAGCTCAAGGAGACCTCGCAGCTGCATGCCGAGCCGTTCAGCACGGCCGAGCTCCGCCACGGGCCCATGGCGCTCGTGCGCGAGGGCTTCCCGGCGCTGATATTCAGCCAGTCCGACGAGACCGGGCAGATGGTGGAAGCGACTGCAACCGCTCTCGCCGATCGCGGCGCCCACGTGTTCCTCGCCGGGGCAGAAGCGCCGGGAGCAACCTCGCTGCCGACCGTCCGCTGCACGCCGCTGCTCGAGCCGATCCTGCAGGTCCAGTCCTTCTACCGCGCAGCGAACGCGCTGGCGCTTGCCCGCGGCCTCGATCCCGACCGGCCTCCGCACCTCGCCAAGGTCACCGAAACGCGATGACTGCCCAGGCGCTGATCAACGGACGGGTCCTCGTCGGCGGCAAGTTCGTCACGGGCCAGGCAGTCGTGATCGACCGAGACAGAATCGCGGCGATTACCGCAGAGGACGCGCTGCCGGACGGCGCCGAGCGGGTCGATCTCCACGGCCGCATGCTTGCTCCCGGATTTATCGACACGCAGGTCAACGGCGGCGGCAACAAGCTCTTCAACGACGATCCGAGCGTCGATGCGATCGCCGCGATCGGCAGCGCCCATCGCCGCTTCGGCACCACGGGCTTCATGCCGACGCTGATCAGCGACGATGCAGTGAAAATTACGGCAGCGATGGAGGCGGCGCGCACCGCGATCCGCGCCGGCGTGCCGGGCGTGCTCGGAGTGCATGTCGAGGGGCCGTTCCTCAATCCGCAGAAGAAAGGCATTCACGACGCGACCAAGCTTCGCCCGATCAGCAATGCGGACGTGAAGCTGCTGAGCCGCTCGATCGGCGGCAAGGTGATGGTCACGCTCGCCCCGGAGGCCGTGCCGCCAAGGGCCATTCGCGAGCTTGCCGGCGCCGGCGTGATCGTTTGCGCCGGGCACACCCAGGCCACCGCCGACCAGATTTTCGAAGCTTTGCGCAACGGCCTCCGCGGCTTCACCCATTTGTTCAACGCGATGTCGCAGCTGACTGCCCGCGAGCCGGGAGTGGTCGGCGCCGCGCTTTATGACCAGAACAGCTGGTGCGGCATCATCGTCGATGGGCACCATGTCGATCCGCGCGCGCTGAAGCTGGCGCTCGCCGCCGCGCCGCATCGCCGCTTCATGCTGGTGACCGACGCCATGCCCAGCGTCGGCGGGCGCAAGGCCTTCACCCTGAATGGCGAGGCGATCTCGGTCCTGGACGGCAAATGCGTCAATGGGGAGGGGACGCTTGCAGGCTCCGACCTCGACATGGCGAGCGCCGTCAGAAATGCCGTGTCGATGCTCGGTCTCAGCGTGCCGGACGCGCTGGCGATGGCGAGCACGAACCCTGCTGCATTCCTCGGCCTGGAAGACGAGCTCGGCCGCATCGCGCCGGACTATCGCGCAAGCCTCGTGCTCCTCGACGACGACCTGGCCGTCAGGGAGACGTGGATTGACGGCGCAGCGTCAGCCTCGATCTAGGTGCACGCCCTCGGCAGCGCCGGTCCACCTCGGCTGCGGACGAAGCGATATCTCATCGAGATTGCGTGATTGAGGAAGAGGAGTTCCAGATGTCGATTCCGGCATCCGTCGCGAACTGATCGATCCGCGCCAGCTCCTCGTCGCTAAAGTCGAGAATGCGGACGGCTGCGAGCGAATCCTCGAGCTGCTGGACCGTACGCGCGCCGATGAGCGCGGACGTGACCCTCGGATCGCGCAGCACCCATGCGATCGCCATTTGCGCCAGCGTCTGTCCGCGTCCCCTGGCGAGATCGTCGAGCGCCCGCACATGCTGCAGATTGCGTTCGCTCAGCATGTCCTCCGACATCGACGACGAGCGCCGCGCCCGGGCGTCCTCCGGAATTCCGCCGAGATATTTGTTCGTGAGCATCCCCTGCGCGAGCGGCGAAAAGGCGATGCAGCCCACCCCGAGCTCCTCGAGCGTGTCGAGCAGCCCCTCCTCGATCCAGCGGTTGAGCAGCGAATAGCTCGGCTGGTGGATGAGCAGGGGCACGCCCTCGCCCTTCAATATCTCCGCCGCCCTCTGTGTCAGCTCCGGCGAGTAGGAGGAAATGCCGACGTAAAGCGCCTTGCCCTGGCGGTGCGCGTGGGCCAGCGCGCCCATCGTCTCCTCGAGCGGCGTCGTCGGGTCGACCCGGTGCGAATAGAAGATATCGACATAGTCGACCCCCATGCGCCTGAGGCTCTGGTCGAGGCTCGCGAGCAGATATTTGCGCGATCCGCCGTCGCCATAGGGCCCCGGCCACATGTCGTAGCCCGCCTTGGTCGAGATGATCAGCTCGTCGCGATAGGGCCGGAAGTCCGCCGCCATCCACCGGCCGAAATTCTCCTCCGCTGAGCCGTAGGGCGGCCCGTAATTGTTCGCGAGATCGAAGTGAGTGACGCCGAGGTCGAACGCGCGGCGGAGAATGGCGCGACCGGTTTCGAACATGTCGACGCCGCCGAAATTCTGCCACAGGCCGAGCGAGATCGCCGGAAGGTCGAGGCCGCTCCGGCCGCACCGGCGGTACGGCATGCGCCCATCGTAGCGCTGCGGGTCGGGCAGATATCGCTCCGCGATCATTGGGAGTCTCCGCCTCCGTCGTGCGCGTAGAGGCCGAACACCGCACCGACGAATCCGCCGGCCGTCTTGGTGCTGAGGATCGTCCCGTCGGCATTCCTCACCAGCGTCCGCCAGTGGCGCCCGTCCGGGCTCCAGGCGAAGTCATAACGCGGTCCGCGCGCGCTGATGCGGAGCTGCACGGGCGAAGATCCGGCCAGTGGAGCCTCGGCGAGCGTCGCCTGCTTATCCCCGGCGCGCTGCCGCACCCGGACGACGGCCCTGCCGCGATGACGGCCGACGCCGATGAAATAGTAATATTCGTCGCTCTGCATGGCGACGAGGCCCGCCTCGGCATTGTCGCTCGCAGGGCGGAAGCGCAGCTGCGTCGTCGCGCTTGCGTTGAGATGCTGCTGACGCCGCGCGACGAGCGACGGATTGCCATCGTCCCCAAGGCCGACCGGCCGCGGGTCCAGCTCCAGCGCGCCCTCACCGATCCGCCACCAGCTGCCCGCCGGGTTGCGAAGCATCATCCAGTAGGGCGGCAGCCTGGCGGAATTGAATTCCTCCCGCAGCGTGAAATCGCCGTTGAGCGGGACTGGTCCTTTGGGCTGCCGCGGAAGTTTTGCCGCGGGCGCCTCCCACGGCACCAGCTCGCCCGGATTGGTGATCCGCGGCCAGCCGTCCTCCCACCGCACCGGCATCATGAAGGTCTCGCGGCCGGTGTTGAAATTGCCTGCCTCGTCATACGGGCGGACACCGAGGAAAACCGCCCACCATTCGCCGTTCGGAGTCTCGACGAAGTCCGCATGGCCCGTGGACGTGATCGGCTTCACCCGATCGTTCGGCAGGTCGCGCTGGGTCAGGATCGGGTTGCTCGCGAGAGGGACGTAAGGTCCGGTGACCTTGTCGCTGCGGAAGACGACCTCCGAATGCTGCTCCGCAGTCCCCCCTTCCGCGGCAATCAGATAATATAAGCCGTCCTTCCTGAAGATGTGCGGTCCCTCGATCCAGATCGGGTTCTGTTCCGGGTGGACGCCGCCGTCGACGAGGACCCGTCGAGAACCGACGGTCTTCATCGGCTTGGCGTCGAACTGCTGCAGCCACAGCGCGCGGTGACCTTCGTAGCGCGGCTTCTCCTGCGGCGGGCCGTTGTTCACGATCCACGCGGTTCCGTCCTCGTCGAAGAAAATCGACGGGTCGATCGCTCCGGCGAGGTCCGGCAGGAAGATCGGGTCCGACCAGGGCCCCGCCGGATCGCGCGCGGTCATGACGAACGTATCCCCGCAGCCGACGCAGGTGTTGATCAGGTAGAAGGTGCCGTCGTGAAAGCTGATGTCGGGCGCATAGAGCCCCTGCCCCATGCCGAGCTTGCCGAAGTCGAGCTGGCTCGACCGGTCGATCGCATTGCCGATCTGGGTCCAGTGCACGAGGTCTCGGCTGTGGAAGATCGGCATGCCCGGAAACCAGGAGAAAGTGGAATTGACGAGATAATAATCCTCGCCGACCCGGACGATGCTCGGGTCGGGGTAGAAGCCCTGCAGGATCGGGTTCGCATATTCGCCAGGCCCCGGCTTGGGCAGGCCATCGCTCCCCGAATATTCGAACCAGTCGAATTGCGCCGGCGCCTGCTTCGCTGAGCTTGCCACGGGTGCGGCAACGAGCATCGCGGCTGCGGCGATCCACCTAAGCATGATGCGGGCCCGCATGCTGGAACGCCGCGGCGATCGCCTGCCGAAGCGGCTTCGCGTGGAAGTTGCGATCATAGGGCGTTCCCCGCTTCAGGCTCTTGTCCGCGCGAGGGTCGAACTCCTCGAGCCATGAGTAACGGTCGCACAGGCCCCAGCAGAGCACGTCGCCGAGCTGGCGATAGCTCAGCATGAGGTCTAGGTAAGCGCGCGCATAATCCGCGACCGTCCGGTCGCGCAGCGGGATCGCCGTTGGCGCCATGCGGTCGTTGACGTCGAACTCGGTGATGACGAGCTGATAGCCCATCCCGGTCACCTCATCGAGGAAGCGGCGCCACGGCCGTTCCGATTCGCGCACGATCGCCGCGACCGGGGCCTTCTTGAGAAGCCGGATGTGCGACTGGACGCCGAGCGCATCGACCGGCGTGCCGCGCTTCCTGAAGCCTTCGAGCAGCTTGAGGACGCCCTTGATGTGCGTCTCGTCCTCGCTGTTCCGCTCCCAGCTCATATAATCGTTGTAGACGAGCTGGGCATGCGGGGCGGCCTCGCGGGCGGTGTGGAACATCAGGTCGAGGAAGGCCTCGCCCCCGAGTGCCCGGGTCACGTTCGTGTCGCGGATCGCGCCGGTTTCGGGCTGCACCGCCTCATTGACGACGTCGTACGAATATACGCGCTTGCCGTAGCGGCTGCAGACCGTGCGGACATGTTCGGTGAGCAGCTTCTCGGCCTCGGCGGGGGAGCCGAACTGCGTTTCGGCGAGCCACTTCGGGTACCATTTGGTGGGCGTCCAGAACAGCGTGTGCCCGCGCAGCTTCATGCGATGGCGCGCCGCATAATCGGCGATGGCGTCGAACGCGCGGAAGTCGAAGCTGTCGCGGGACCGGCGGACCCACTGCCACTTGAGCTGATTTTCGGGGACCAGCAGCTCGCATTCGCGCTCGAGCAGCGCAGTGTAGCGAGGATTGGTAATGCTGCCGGCGTCCGTTCCTGGCGGACTCCACGCGACCGCCGAGCCGAACCGCCGCCCGCTCCGGCGCGCGAGCGCGTCCAGTGAGCTGGGTTGCGTCGGCCGAGCGACCGCGGATGTCGCGAACGCGGCGGCTCCGCCGGCGAGCGCCTGGCGTCGTGTGAGCTCCAATCGCCCCTCCTATGGTAGCGCTACCAATGCTAGGCTCGCATCGGTGTTGTCAACGACTCCTCTTCGCTTGCTGCTGGGGCTCCTGCTGCTCTCGTTTGCCACGGGTGCGAGCGCCGAAGACGGCTACGACCTGTGGCTCCGCTATCGCCCCGCCGAGGCTCGGTGGCGCAGCCTTTACGCAGAACGAGCGGCCGCAATTGTCGAAGAGCGCCGCTCGCCGACCCTCGACGCCGCCGCGGACGAGCTCCGCCGCGGCCTCGGCGGAATGCTGGCGACGAATCCGGGGCGGCAGCTCAGCGATGGCGCAATCCTTCTCAGGACCGCACGCTCGCCGACCGGCAGCGGGGACGGCTTCTGCCTTCGGACCGAGCGCGCGCGCGGACATCGCGTGACGGTCATCTCGGCCCAGCGCGACATCGGCGTCCTCTACGGCGCCTTCGCCTATCTGCGGCTGATCCAGACGCGCTCCCTGCCGGCGCGGCTCGACATGTGCGACTCACCCGCAATCCCGCTGCGGATGCTCGACCATTGGGACAATCTCGATGGCACGGTCGAGCGCGGCTATGCGGGCGCGTCGCTGTGGAACTGGGCGCAGCTGCCGGCGGTCGATCCGCGCCTGATCGATTATGCGCGCGCGAACGCTTCGGTCGGGATCAACGGCGTTGTCCTCAACAACGTCAACTCAGACGCGCGCATCCTGACGCCCGAATATCTGCGCAAGGTCGCGGCCATTGCGGATGCGTGGCGGCCGTACGGCATTCGCATTTACCTTTCCGCCCGCTTCTCGGCGCCGATGGAGCTCGGGCATCTTGCGACTGCCGATCCGCTGCAGCCGGCAGTCCGCACCTGGTGGAAGGCGAAAGCGGCCGAGATCTACCGCGCCATTCCGGATTTCGGCGGCTTCCTCGTCAAGGCGAACTCGGAAGGGCAGCCTGGCCCGCAAGCTTACGGGCGAACCCACGCCGACGGCGCGAACATGCTCGCCGACGCGCTGGCGCCGCATGGCGGAACCGTGATCTGGCGCGCCTTCGTCTATTCCGGCGCGTCGCAGGAGGACCGGGCGAAACAGGCTTATGCCGAATTCCGCCCGCTCGATGGCAAGTTCCGGCCGAACGTCATCCTGCAGGTGAAGAACGGCCCGATCGACTTCCAGCCGCGCGAGCCCTTCCATCCGCTATTCGGCGCCATGCCGAACACGCGCCTCGCGCTCGAAGCCCAGCTCACCAAGGAATATCTCGGCGAAAGCACGCACCTCGCTTACCTCGGCACGATGTGGTCGGAGGTGCTGCGCAGCCGCACCGCGCGTCCTCGCCCCAATTCCCGCGTCCTCGATTCGCTCTCCGCGATTGCAGGAGTCGCGAACGTCGGGAGCGACCGCAACTGGACGGGCTCGCAATTCGACCAGGCCAATTGGTACGCCTTCGGCCGCCTCGCCTGGGACCCTTCGGCGGATCCGGAGCGGATCGCCGGCGAGTGGACCCGCATGACGTGGGGCAACGATCCCCGGGTGGTGAAACCGATCGTCGCAATGCTGATGGAGTCCCGCCAGGCCGTGGTCGACTACATGACGCCGCTCGGCCTCGCCCATCAGATGGCCAGCGACCATCATTACGGCCCTGGGCCTTGGGTCAGCGACCAGGCCGCTCCCTTGTGGAACCCGACCTATTACAACCGCGCGGACTCGGGCGGGATCGGCTTCGACCGCACTTCGACCGGGACCAATGCCGCCGCTCAATATGCGCCGGAGATCGGCCGCTGCTTCGCGGACCTCGACTGCGTTCCCGACGATTATCTGCTGTGGTTCCACCACCTGCCGTGGACCTATCGGCTTCGCTCCGGGGAAAGCCTCTGGGACGCGCTCGTGCGGCGATACGACCGCGGCGTGGCAACGGTCGACGCGATGAACCGCGGCTGGGCCTCGCTGGCACCAATGGTCGACATGCCGCGCCATCTCGAAACTTCGGCAAGGCTGCACCGCCAGCTCGCGGAAGCGCAGTGGTGGCGCGATGCCTCGATCGCTTATTGGCAGAGCGTCTCGCATCTGCCGCTTCCCGCCGGAACCAGGCCTCCGCGGCACGATCTGGCGTGGTATAAGGCGATTCACTTCGACACCGTCCCGGGATTCCTGACGCCCGGGACCGGTCGTCAACAGTCGTGCGTTCCACCTGCAGGAGGTCCGCCATGCGCGCTTTGATTATTGTCGCCGCCGCCGCCGCCGCCGTCGGCTGCTCCCGCCCCGCACTGCCGCCGGGAGCGGGATTTGCGCAGGAGACCGCGGGCCGGAT
This sequence comes from Bacillota bacterium, assembly GCA_050261135.1. Taxonomy (GTDB): domain Bacteria; phylum Pseudomonadota; class Alphaproteobacteria; order Sphingomonadales; family Sphingomonadaceae; genus Sphingomicrobium. Next base: position 35,217 of record JBLNCZ010000004.1, on the reverse strand, counting down.
CGCCGGGCCGGCGCAGACCTGCGTGTCGAGCTACCCGCAGGAGAATCTGCGAGTCCTCGATGCGCAGACGATCGCCTACGGCTGGGGCAACACCGTCTACATCAACCATCTCGCCGGCCCGTGCCCGGCGCTCAGCCCGCACAATACGATCATCGTCGAAGGGCTGATCGGCTCGCAATATTGCCGCGGCGACCGCGTGCGCGGGCTCGAGCCCGGCGCGATCATTCCTGGGCCTTCGTGCAACCTCGGCGACTGGGTGCCCTACAGGAAGCCCTAGGCGGGGCTTCCATCCGCCCCGAAACGCCCTAGTGACGGCCCATGGCTGACGCAGGGGCAATCCGGCGCATCGTCGTCGTCGGCGGGGGGACCGCCGGGTGGATGACCGCCGCCGCTCTCTCGCGCTTCCTAGGCGGCAGCGGACGAAGGATCGTGCTGGTCGAATCGGAAGCGATCGGCACCGTCGGCGTGGGCGAGGGCACGATCCCACCGATCCTCGAGTTCAACCTCCAGCTCGGGCTCGACGAAGGCGAGTTCCTGCGCGAGACCCACGCGACCTACAAGCTCGGGATCGAGTTCGCCGACTGGACGCGCCCGGGCGAGCGCTACTTCCACCAGTTCGGGCAGATCGGCCGGCCGCTGAACGGCGTCCCGCTCTACCAGTTGTGGCTGCGCAACCGCACCAGCCCGTCCGTCGGGCCGCTCGCCGGCTATTCGATGTCCGCAGTCGCCGCGGCCCTGCACCGATTCGGCCACCCCTCGCCAGACCCCACCGACCCGCTGTCGCAGATCGCCTACGCCTTCCACTTCGACGCGAGCGCCTACGGCCGTTTCCTGCGCAAATATGCCGAGGCTCACGGCGCCGAGCGGATCGAAGGCAAGATCGTCGGCGTGGAGCAGGACGGCGAAACGGGCTTCGTCACCGCCGTGCGCCTCGAGGACGACCGCACGGTCCGCGGAGACCTGTTCATCGACTGCTCGGGCTTTCGCAGCCTGCTCCTCGGCCAGAAGCTCGGAGTCGCGTTCGAGGACTGGTCGCACTGGCTGCCGTGCGACCGTGCCGTGACCGTCGGTTCGGAGCGGACCGACCCGCTCCTCCCCTACACCCGCTCCACTGCGCACTCGGCCGGCTGGCAGTGGCGCATCCCGCTCCAGCACCGCACCGGCAACGGCCACGTCTATTGCAGCGGATTCATGGAAGACGATGAGGCGGAGCAAATCCTGCTCGACACGCTCGACTCTGCACCGATCGCCGAACCGCGGCGGCTGCGCTTCACCGCCGGCCGGCGAGCCAAGTCATGGGAAGCCAATGTCGTCGCGATCGGCCTTTCGTCAGGTTTCCTGGAGCCGCTGGAATCGACCAGCATCCACCTCATCCAGCACGGCATCCAGAAGCTGCTGAGCCTCTTCCCGGCGCGCGAGATCAGCCCCGTCGAGCGGGACGAATACAACCGCCACATGGTCAACAGCTACGAGCCGGTGCGCGACTTCATCATCCTCCATTATTTCGCCAACTCCCGGTTCGAGCCCTTCTGGCAGCAAGTGCGCGAGACGCCGCTGCCGGACACGCTGCAGCACAAGATCGCGCTGTTCCGCGAGCATGGGAGGGTCTTCCGCTACAATGACGAATTGTTCGACGTGCCGAGCTGGGTCGCGGTAATGCTCGGCCAGGAGATCATTCCCTCGGCGCCGGATCCGCTCGCGATGGCCATGCCCGAGGCGGAAGTGCTGCGTGCCATGGCGGAGCTTCGCAGCGCCTACGAGACCGCGGCCGAGCGCCTGCCCCTGTCGAGCGAATATATCAGCCGGAGGATCGCCGCCGCTCAGTGAATGGTGGCGGCGGCGGGCTCCTCGCGCAGGTGCACGCGGGCGCGGCCCGCGGCGATCGCGAACATGCACAGCACGGCATAGCAGAGCGCCGGTACGATGAACGCCTTCACATAGCTGGAATGCTGCGACACGAGTCCGACGATCAGCGGCAGGATGGCGCCGCCGACGATCGAGAAGCAGAGGAAGCCGGAAGTCGATTCCTCAGACGCCGTCGAGCGCTCGAGCGTGATCGTGAAGATCACCGGGAACATGATCGAGTTGAACAGCCCGATGGACAGTGCCGCATAGCCGCCCGGGATTCCGCCGACGGCGAAGACGAACAGGCAGAGCAGGCAGGCAACGCCGGTGAACGCCGCGAGCAATTTGGGCGCCTGCACCCGCGTCAGCAAAGCCGATCCGACCAGCCGCCCGACCATTGCTCCGCCCCAGTAGAGGCTGACGAACTTGCCGGCCTTTTCCAGCGGCACGTCCCACACGCTGGTGCTGTTGAGGAACAGGGCCATCTGCGTGCCGATCGAGACTTCCGCGCCGACGTAGAGGAAGATGGCAAGTCCGCCGAACAGCGCCCAGGGCGAGGCGATTGCTTCGCGGATGGTCGCGCCGATCCCGAGGTCCGCAGTCTCGTGCGGCGGCGGCGGAGCGGCGGCGCTGATCATCTTGCGCCCGGCCCAGATCAGCAGCGCGATGAGGATGATGAGCCCGGCGATCCAGAAGAAGGCGCGGTCGATGCCGGCGAGTGAGCCGGCGCGGACGGCAGCGCTGTTCACCGCTCCCTCTTTGACTTCGACGCCCTTCAGGAAGAGCGCCGCGCCCAGATATGGGCCGATGAAGGTGCCGAGGCTGTTGAACGCCTGGCTGAAGGTCAGCCGGAAGTGGCTGCGCTCCGGCCTTCCCAGCGCGGCGGCCAGCGGATTGGCCGCGACCTGCAGGACGGTGATGCCGCTCGCGAGCACGAACAGGCCGAGCAGCACGATCGGATAGACCGCCATGTTCGCCGCAACGAGCATGATCAGGCATCCGGCGACCATCATGCCGAGCGAGATCAGCACGGTCGGAACCGACTTCAGGCGGGCGAGGATCACGGCGCCGGGCAGGCTCATCACGCCGTAAGCAATGAAGAAGGCGAAGGCGGAGAGCTGAGCCTCCACGTCCGACAGGTGGAACACGCCTTTGACCGCAGCGACGAGCGGGTCGACCAGCGAAGTGATGAAGCCCCAGGCGAAGAACAGGCAGGTGACGATCACATAGGCGCCGGTGACCCCGGCCGATTGCCGCTCTTGCTGCACTGACGATCCCCTTGAAGTTGCCGACAGACTGGCAGCGAAAAATCCGTCGCACAAGCAGCCGAGTTAGCGCTAACGCTAGTGCATGTTCAGAGCGTTCGCATCGCTGCTGCTCGGCGCTGCCCTGCTGTCCTGCGCGCCTGCACGGGCACAGGAAATCAGGGTCGACGGCGGGGTTCTCCGCGGCAAGCAGTGGAACGGCAGCTACCTGTTCCGCGGCATTCCGTTCGCCGCTCCGCCCGTCGGCAACCTACGCTGGAAGCCGCCGCAGCCGGTCATTGCCTGGAAAGGCATCCGCGACGCCACCCAACAGCCCGCCTCCTGCGTGCAGAACGACCAGGGCTGGAACAGTTCGGACTTCCAGATCGGCAAGGAGGATTGCCTGACGCTCGACGTGCGGACGCCGTCGATGACCGGCAGGCTGCCGGTGCTCGTCTGGATCCACGGTGGAAGCAATCGGGCCGGGGGCCCGAACGACATCGTTCTGTCGGACGTGGGCAAGCAGGTGGTGATCGTCGGCGTCCGATACCGCCTCGGCATTTTCGGCTTCCTCTCCCACCCCGCGCTCACGGCCGAGCAGGGCGGGTCCGGCAATTACGGGATCATGGACCAGGTCGCGGCGCTGCGCTGGGTGCACGACAATATCGCGAGGTTCGGCGGCGACCCTGCGAACGTGACCATCGCCGGCGAGTCGGCCGGTTCCCAGGACGTGAGCCTCCTGCTCGCCGCCCCGGCTGCCCGCGGGCTGTTCCAGAAGGCGATCATGGAAAGCGGCACGCCCGGCTTCGGCATGCCGTTCCGCAGCCTCAAGGAGGCGGAGAGGATCGGCATGCAGGCGGACGACCTGCTGAAGGCCGGCGGAAGCATCGAGCGGCTGCGCCACATGTCCGTGCCGGCGCTGCTCGCCGTCGACCTGAAGCTCCACGAACCCGCGGCAGTTTCCGATTCCATGGTCTGGTTGCGGACGACCGTGGACGGGAAGCTCTTTCCCACCGACCCGCGGACGCTGCTCGAAGCAGCGCCGCCCCGGCCGGTGATCGTCGGCAGCAACAAGGTCGAGTTCGGCTCCGACCGCGTTCACCGCGACGAATTCATCGCGAAGGCATTCGGCGCAAATGAAGCGGCGGCCCGCGCATATTATCGCGCCGACCAGCCCGACCCGCCCGAAGATCCGCGCCTCGGCACCCTCGACGAGCAGATCGGCACCGACATCATCTTCCGCTGCCCCGCCGAACATCTCGCGCAGCTGCTCGCGGCGAAAGGCGCGCCCGTCTGGCGTTACGAGTTCGACGCCGCCGCGAACGGCGGAAAGACCTCCCACGCGGCCGAGATCGGCTATGCCTTCGGCGAGCTGAGCTTCGCGCCCGGCCTGTCGCTCAAGCCTTACTGGATCGACTTCATCCGCAGCGGCGACCTCAATGTCGCCGGCCTCCCGCAATGGCCGCGCTTCACCTCCGACACGCAGCAGCACGTGCTCTTCGACGCGAAGGGCGTGACTGTCGAAGGTCCGTTGCGCCCGCAGCTCTGTTCGCTGGGGGACGCGCTGTGAGCTTTCACCGCCGCGACCTGTTCCGCGCGGCACTCGCGCTGCCGGCGCTGCTCGCCTCGACTGCCGCCTGGGCCAAGCAGAAGATCCCGCCCGGCGCGGACTGGAACACATGGTTCCGCGGCTGGTTCGGCCGCGACTTCGGGATGATCGGCTATTATGCGGACGACAATGCCGCGCTGCTCGCGTCGAAGACGCCGGTCGACGTCGTGTTCATCGGCGACTCGATCACCGAGGGCTGGTTCGACAAGAGACCCGGCTTCTTCACGAAAGGCCGGATCGACCGCGGCATCGGCGGCCAGACTACGCCGCAGATGCTGCTGCGGATGATGAGCGACGTCGTGGCGCTGAAGCCGCGCGCCGTGCACATCATGGGCGGCACCAACGACATTGCGGGCAATACCGGCCCGATGAGTCCGCAGATGAGCGAGAACAACATCCGCGCGATGACCGACATCGCCCAGCGGCATGGGATCAGGGTGCTGATCGCCTCCGTCCCGCCAGCCGCGCAATTCCCATGGGCGCCGGCGATCGAGACGCGCCAGGCGATCGCCGAGCTGAATCGCCGATTGAAGCGGGTCGCCGAAGAGACGGGTGCGACCTGGGTCGACTATCATCGCGTGCTCGAGACGGCAGCGGAGCAATGAAGCCCGGGCTCGCCTATGATGGCGTTCACCCGACCGAAGCCGGCTATGACGCGATGGCGAGGGTGATCGAGCCGATCCTTGCCAGGGTGCTGCGGCGGCGATGAAGCTGGAACGCCGCTACGTCGAGAAGCCGTGGGGCCGGACCGAGCTGCCCGCGATGTTCGACGCGCCGCAAGGCAAGCGCATGGGCGAAGTGTGGTTCACCGGCGCGGGCGACCAGCCCTTGCTGGTCAAATATCTTTTCACCAGCGAGCGGCTTTCGATCCAAGTCCACCCGAACGACGATCAGGCGCGCGCGCGCGGGCTGCCGCGCGGCAAGAGCGAGTGCTGGTACATCCTCGATGCCGAGCCTGATGCGACGCTCGGCCTCGGCCTGAAGCGCGAAGCGACGGCGGACGAGCTTCGGGCCGCGGCTCTCGACGGATCGATCGAGGAGCTTATGGACTGGCGCCCGGTCCGGACAGGGGACTTCTTCATGGTCCCCGCCGGCACGATCCACGCGGTCGGCGCGGGCATTTCCCTGCTCGAGTTCCAGCAGAATTCCGACGTGACGTACCGCCTCTACGATTACGGCCGCCCGCGCGAGCTGCACCTCGACGACGCCGTGACCGTCGCGCGGCGTGAGCCTTATCACGACTCGCTCGCACGGCACCTCTCCGGGCCGCAGCCGGAAAGGCTGGTCGACGGGCCGCAGTTCGTCCTCGTCCACACCGCCGAGGACACGCTCCAGGACCGGCAACGCTGGGTCATTCCGCTCGAGGGCATGGTCCGCAGCAACGGCGAGAGCGCCGCGCCGGGCGATTGCCTGCTCGTCGGCGCGGGCGAGAGCGTGGACGGCGAGGGGCGGATGCTGGTCGGCGCTACGCCCTAGCGCTCATCGCCAGAGCGATCGCTCCGAGCGGCCCCGCGTCGCGGCCGAGCGCCGGCGAGCGGACGTAGCGGCCGTCCTCCGGAAGCGTCATGTAGCCGTTGAGGCTGTCGACCAGAATCGCTTCGATCCGCTCGAGAAGGTGCGGCTGGTTGTCGATCACGCCTCCGCCGATCGCGATTGCGCGCGGCGCGGCGGCGCAGACGATCGCGTGGCAGAGCTGCGCCAGCGCCCATGCGACCGAGGTCCAAACCGGATCGTCAGCGGCGAGTGACCCGACTCGCTCTGCGCCCACGCGCGCGACCAGCGACGGCCCTGCCGCAAGCCCTTCGACGCAGTCGCCGTGGAACGGGCATGAGCCGGCGAAGGCGTCGTCGCGCAGCCGCGCCACGCGTATGTGGCCGAGCTCGCAATGGGCAAAGCCGCGCATCGGCATTCCGTTCGCGACCAGCCCCACGCCGACGCCGGTGCCGACCGTCACGTAAGCGAAGTCGTCGAAGCCCTGCCCCGATCCCCAGCGCATCTCCGCGAGGGCGGCGCCGTTCACATCCGTATCGAACGCCGCCGGGACGCCGTCGCGCCTGAGCCGGCCAAGCACGTCCGCGCCGGCCCACCCCGGCTTGGGGGTGCTGGTGATGTGGCCGCAGCGCGGCGAAGATGGGTCGAGATCGACGGGACCGAAGCTCGCGATACCGAGCGCCTCGAAGCTCCAGCCGGAGAGCAGCGCAGAGATTGCGCGCAGCGTCTCATCGGGCGTGGTCGTGGGCAGAGTTTCTCGTGCGAGCACTTCGTCCGGCCCGCGCGCCAGCAGCACGACGCATTTGGTCCCGCCGAGCTCGACTCCGGCGTAGGTCAAGCGGCGGTGGCCGCCTCGGCGGCGCAGCAGCTGCGGATGAAGTCGCCGTGCGACGGGAGCGAGTCGACGCGCTGCCGAATCGCCGAGCGAATTCGCGACAGCGTGAGCTCGAGATCGTCGTCGGACATTGCATCGGCGAGCGGATGATGGCCGGCGGGGACCAGCCCCTGGCCGTAAAGCACCGCCAACCAGCTCACCTCGCTGAAGAGATCGCCGGACTCGGGCTTCACCTCGCCCCGCGACATGAACAGCTCGAGCTTCTCCGCCAGCGAGTCCGGCACGCTCATATGCTTGCAATAGCGCCAGAACTCCGTGTCCTCGCGCTCGGTGACCTTGTAGTGCGCGATGATGAAGTCGCGGATCGTCTCGTACTGGAACCGCATCTCGGCGTTGAAGCGGTCGATGAGCTTGGGGTCCGGCTCGCGGTGCGGGAAATAGTCGAGGAACTTCGTGATCCCCGCCTGCACGAGATGGATGCTGGTCGATTCCAGCGGCTCGAGGAAACCGCTCGAAAGGCCGAGCGCGAGGCAATTCTTCACCCACGACGCTTTGCGCCGGCCGGCCTTGAAGCGCAGGACCTTCGGGTCCGCGAGCGGCGCCGTTTCGAGCGACCCGAGGAGCCGAGCCGACGCTTCGTCGTCGGAGATGTAGCTGCTGCAGAATACATAGCCGTTGCCAGTGCGGTGCTGCAGCGGGATTCTCCACTGCCAGCCCGCTTCGCGGGCCCGGGCGACGGTGAACGGCGACGGGTTGCCCATCCGCTCCGCCGGAACAGCGGCCGCGCGGTCGTTGGGCAGCCACTGGCTCCAGTCCTCGAAGCCGGAGTTGTAGACCTGCTCGATGAGCAGCCCGCGAAAGCCGGAGCAGTCGACGAAGAAATCGCCGCGAACCGCCGTGCCGTCGTGCATGTCGACAGCTTCGATGAGCCCGGTCTCGGCGCTCTGCCGGACGTTCACGACCTTGCCTTCGCGCCGGACAACGCCGCGCCGCTCTGAATAGCGCCGGAGGTAGGCTGCGTAGGTCGAGGCATCGAACTGAAATGCATAGTTGACGCTGGGCTGCATCCGCCCTGGCGATGGCTGCGTGCGGCCGAACTTCCCGGCACGCGCCGCTTGCGCCTCCGTGCTGAAGCGCAGCTGGTCCGGGTCGCCGCCGGCCTGCATCCATCGCAGCCAGTAGTGAATGAACGACACGCCCGTGTTCAGATCAGCGCCGAGCAGGCCGAAATTGTGGAAGTAGCTGTGCCCGAGCCTGCGCCAGTCGACGAACTCGATCCCCAGCTTGAACGTCGCATTGGTCTCGCGGACGAATTCGTCCTCGTTGATCCCGAGCATTCTGTTGAAGGTCTGGATCGGCGGGATGGTGGATTCGCCGACGCCGACCGTGCCGATCTCTTCGGATTCGATGAGCGTGATCCGGTGCCGTGCGGTCCCCGCGCATTTGGCGAGCGCCGCCGCGGCCATCCACCCGGCGGTTCCGCCGCCGACGATGACGATGTCGCGGATCGACTGCATCAGTTGCTCACCTCCGCCCGGGCGGGCTGCTCAACGCCGAGGAATTGCTCGACCGACGGCATCTGCCGCGCAATCTCGGCGACTTTGCGGAGCCGGTCCTGGACGCGCTGGATGTGCGCCTCGTCCGATACCGCGTCGATGCGCGGATCATAGCCTTCCGGCATGATCCCGCAGCCGACGAGCAAGGCGGTCCAGATCTGCTCCTGAAACGTCTCCTCGTCGTTCAGCGGGACGATCGCGCGCGCGCGAAACATGTCCGCCTTGCGCTTCAGCCCCGGCGGCGGCGCGGCTTCGCGCGCGCGGTCCCACAGGGGATCGTCGAACCGGCGGTTGAACAGATAATGCGCGGCCTGGAAGTCGCGGATGTTCGACCCGAACAGCCGAACCACCTGGTTATAGGCTTCCGCCTCAGGAAACTCGTCTGCCGTCGCGGGGAACAGCGTCATGAGGTGCGAGATGCAGCCGTGCGTCACCTGCAGCGTCACGGCATCGATCGGGTCGACCGCGATCGCCGCTTCGCCGACCGCGACGCAATTGCCGATCCACGCTCTGCGCTGGATGCCCGGCCTGAGCGCGCTCACCACCGCTTCGCCGCTGACCGGCATGCGCGCGATCACGCCCGCGAGCTCCGCCACTTCCGCATCCGCCGCAACATCGCTGTTGTAGATGGCGGTGACCGCGGTCCGATTCTGGAGCGGGAACAGCCCCACCCATCCGCCGTGAAACGCCGAGATCTGGCTGAACGCCGGCAGCTGCGGCAGCCGCGGCGCGGTTGCGGCAAGCATGCGGTCGCACGGCAGCCACTTGCTCCAGGATTCGAACTCCGCGCCGTCAAGCCGGCTGATCAGTCGAGCCTCGCGGCCGGAAGCGTCGATGTACAGGTCCGCCGCGATCCGCCGGCCGTCGGCGAGATCGACTCCGGCGACGCGGTCGCCGTTCGTGTCGATGCTCGCGACGCCGGCCTCCACCGCCTCGACGCCGAGGCGCATCGCAAACTGGCGCATCAGCTCGGCATAGAGCGGCGCGTCGAGATGATAGCCGTAGCTTGCCGAAAGCGGCTGCGGCTCCGGCGGCGGGATCGGCACGCTATTGAGGCGTGCGCAGGCGGTTCCGAGCGAGAACTCCTCGAGCCCGACGCGCAGCCCCTCGAGCGCGCCCTTCGCCCAATAATGCACGAACGACAGGTCGCTGCCGGGCGGCGGCTCGTCGTCATAGGCGAGCATATATGGCGTCCCGCCCTTCGCCCAGTTGGAGAAGCGCTGCCCCACCATCGGAACCGTCTGGCACACGTCCAGCACCAGCCGCTCTTCGAGCCCGAGCACCCGGTGCAGCGCGGCAAGCGAAGGGATCGCCGCATAGGCATCGACCTGCGCCAGCAGCGAGCCGAGATCGACCGCCTGCACGGTGACGCCGGTCCGCCCCAATGCGCGCTGGACCGCGGCCGCCGTAAGCCACAAGGACGCGTCCCTGCCGACGACCGCAACCGATCGGATGCGGCGGCTCACAGCCCTTCCCTGCTTTCGGCGACCACCGTCGCGGGCGCCGTCCCTGCGTCGGCGTAGCGCGCGAGCAAAGACGCGTGCTTCGGCATCTCGTCGACCCGGTCGCGAATGTCCTCGCGAAGCTCGTCCATCGTCTGGAGGAGCCGGTCGATCGGCATCGCATCGGCGAGCGGATTATAATGCTCGGGCGTCACGCCCTGCCCGAAGAAGACGCTGATCCAGCTCGGCGGCGTGAACAGCCCTTCCCGATATTGCGGGACGACGCCCGAATGCCGGAACAGGCGCATCTTGCGCTCGAGGCTTTCCGGCACCTCCATCGACTTGCAGTAGCGCCAGAACTCCGTGTCTTCGCGGTCGGTGGCGTGATAGTGGAGGATCAGGAAGTCGCGGATCCGTTCATATTCCAGGTCGATCTTGGTGTTGAACTCATCGACCAGCCTCTCGTCGTAGCGCTTCGTCGGAAGCAGCGGCAGCAGGTTCATGATCGCGACCTGGATCAGGTAGATGCTGGTCGATTCGAGCGGCTCGAGGAAGCCGCTTGCAAGGCCGATTGCGACGCAGTTGCGGATCCACGACCGCGTCCGGCGGCCGGCCTTGAACTTCAGCAGCCGCGGCTCGGCGAGCGTCTTTTCGTCGAGGCTGTCGAGCAGCTCCTCACGCGCCTTGTCCTCGTCGATGAAGCGGCTCGAGAAGACGTAGCCGTTGCCGGTGCGGTGCTGCAGCGGAATGCGCCAGCGCCAGCCCGCGTCCATTGCGATGACCCGCGTATACGGCGTCAGGTCGCCCTGGCGCTCGGTCGGCACCGGCAGCGCGCGGTCGCACGCCAGCCATTGCGACCAGTCCTCCCATTCGGCTCCGAGCCTGCCGGCAAGCAGAAGCGATCGAAAGCCGGAACAGTCGATGAAGAAATCGCCCGCGATCCGCTCGCCCGATTCCATGATGAGCGCGCGAATGTCGCCGGTTTCGGGATCCTGTTCGACGTCGCGCACCTTGCCTTCGATCCGCTGCACCCCGCGCGGCTCCGCCTGGCTGCGCAGGAACTTCGCATAGAGGCTCGCATCGAAATGATAGGCATAGGACAGCGTCGAGTTGATCGTCCTCGCACCGACGGCGGGGAAGTCGAACCGGTTGTGACGCGCGGCCATGCACGCGAAGGAGAATTCCTGGATGTCCCAGTCGCGGCCCGCTCTCTTGGCCCTCAGCCACTCCTGGTGAAAGCCGAGGCCCGCGTTCGCCGACCCGTGAACGCCGAACGGGTGAATGTAGCGCGAGCCCTTGTAGCCCCAGTCGATGAAGTCGATGCCGAGCTTGAACGTGGCGTTCGTCGCCCGCATCATCTCGGCTTCGTCGATCCCGATTGAATCGTTGAAGTTCTTGATGAGCGGCAGGGTCGCCTCGCCGACCCCCACGATGCCGATCTCGTCCGATTCCACCAGGCGCACGCGGCAGCGCTCCTGCGGGATGCGCGATGCCAGTCCCGCGGCCGTCATCCAGCCTGCGGTTCCCCCGCCAAGGATCACGATTTCAAGCGGTTGCTGCACTGCCTGGCTTCCGTGCGGTTCGACGCCACGAGCTACTTTAGCAGCCTCGGCGCGTCACCCCCTTCACCAATGAAAAAGGGGTGCCGCCTCATGGAAGCGGCACCCCTCCCCTGTTCGTGCGCTTTAGCTGCCCATCTTCCAGCGGACGCCGACGATGAAGCGGCGGTCGTTTTGGAACCACCCATTCGGGGTCAGGATGATCTTGCCCTCGGGGCTGCTCTTGTCGGTGACCTGGGTCTGCAGCACCGTCTTGGTGTTCAGGAGGTTGCTGCCTTCAAGGCTGAACTCGAAGGCGTCGCTCGCCCGGAACCGGACGGACGCATCGAGGAAGCCTGCCCCCTTCTGCCACACCGGCAGGTAGACGCAGCAGTCGACCGCAGTGACCAGATATTTCGAGCGCCAGTTGTAGGCGACGCGGGCGGATACCTTGCCCTTTTCGTACATGCCGACGAGGTTGTACGTCCACTTGGACAGGCCCTCGAGAGCTCCCGGATCGAGCGAAGTGCCCGCGTTGCCGGCGTTGGTGACGGCGCCGGTGCTTCCGACCGGAGTCAGGTTGGCGTTCGGCACGCCCTTGTTCTTCACGTAGGTGGCGTTGGCCTGGATGCCGAGGCCACTCCACAGACCCGGCAGGAAGTCGAAGAAGCGCTGGTAGTCGACTTCGACACCCTCGATCTTCGCGCCCTTGCCGCTCGACGGACCGGTGACGAGGACGTTCCGGGTCGTGCTTCCGTGCGTCACCTGCTCGAGGAAGGTGCCGTACTGAATGTAGTTGGTGAAGTTCTTGTAGAATGCCGCAACGCTGAACTGGCCGACGTTGGCGAAGTAGTTTTCGACCGACAGGTCGAACTGCCACGCTTCGCTGGGCCGCAGGTACGGGTTGAACGCGTTGGCGGTGTAGGTCGGGGTGACTCCGGTCGGCTGCCCGTTGGGGCCGATCGTCCACCGCGGATCCGACAGGTTGTTGCCGTTGGGCAGCTGCATGCTGATCGCGGTGAAGTTCTTGAGCAACCCGATGTCCGGCCGCGAGATCGCCTTCGAAGCAGCGAAGCGGACGAGCCACTTCGGCGTGATGTCGAAGCGGATGTTGAAGCTCGGCAGGAAGTGGTGGAAGTCGTTCTGGGCGGTGTTGCCCGTTCCGCCGCCCGTCGCGAACGCAATGTCGGCCGGGGACAGATAGCAGAAGGCGGGGAAGTCCGCGCCCGTCGTTCCGGGCGGATGAGTCGCCGCGGTTCCCGTGCCCGTGAACCCGCCGGGAACCAGCGGCGTCGCAGGGCACTGCGCAGTGTTGAGGCCGGGGATGGTCGGCCAGCGCAGGAAGCCCGCGCTGGTATCCTCGGTCTTGACGTAGCGCAGGCCGATGTTGCCGCTGACCTTGATGCTTCCAAGATAGGCGTTCGGACCGCCGAACTTGATCATCGCATAGGCGGCCTTCGTCTTTTCATCGACGTTCGCGACTTCGTCCGCGGTAAAGCAGCTGTTCGGAAGCTCGATCGGCGTCGCACCAAGCTGTCCGTTGCGCTGGCAGATCGGAATGAAGCTTCCGACTCCGGTCAGCTCCTGGCTGAACAGGTCGGCCTTGTGATCCTGCAGGAACTGGAACGGCACGAAGGGGAACACCCCGAGGTCGCCGCCGAAGAAGCCGGCGCCGAACCCGGCCGTCTGGTAGAAGTTCGCGGGATAGCCCTTGAACGTCTCGCCCGTCGGGATGCAGGTGCCGCCCGGCTGGCTGTCGAGGTTCCAGTAGGGATGCGGGTTGCCGCAGTCCGTCCAGGTGTTGGCGATATTCTGCCAGTTGTAGGTGCTCCACTGCACCAGCTGCTTGCGGTCAGCCAGGCGGGCGCCCCATTTGAGGCTGTTCAACCAATCCGAATGGAAGTCCCACTCGCCATCGCCGCGAAGGGCATATTCGTGACCCTTGCTGTCCTCCAGGTGGTCCATGACCGACCGGATGTACCAGTTGTTCGGATTGGCGAGCCCGCCGGCAGACTGATTGATGTTGGTCGGTGGGGAAAGCGTGATCCTCGGCAGTTCGCCGGTCGCATCGAGCCCGACGTTCGCGAACGAGTGGAATTCGATCGAGATGTCGTAATTGTCGACCTTCGATTTGACGTACTGGCCATCGAAATTGAAGTGGAGGTCGTTGGTCGGATTCCACTTCAGGTTGATCGCCGCGTCCTGAGTCATGTTGCGGTTCTGGTTGATGCGGCTGCCGGTGCCGACGTCGACGCCGTTCGGCGCCAGCCCATTGGCATCGTAAACGCAGGAGGCGACCGTGTGCGTGTAGCACGCGTTGAACATCGACTCGCCCTGGTCGTTCACGCCGAAGCCGGCGTTGCCGCCCCACTCGGGCGGGTTGCCCCACCAGGCGACGCTTTGCTGCTTGTTGACCGTGCCCGTCTGGAAATTGCCGTTCGAGTCGAACGTGAACGGCGCCGTACCGGGCGCGGGCTCCGGAATCTGGTTGCTGAACGCGCCGCCGCCGACGACGCGCGTGCGCACGTCCTGGCCGTAAAGATCGGGGCCGAGGCCGAACGAACCGAAGCTGCGCTCCTGCCATGAATTCTTGTACAGCGAACGCAGATACTGCGCCGTCAGCAGCATCTTGCCGTCGTTGCTCTTCCACTGCCCCGCCGCGGCGATGCCGTAGCGCTTGCGGTTATATTCGTTGTCGAGGAAGTTGATCGACGCCGGGATGAATGCCTCGGCCGGGAAGCCGGGGCCGCCGTTCATGACGATCGCCGTGCGCCCGTACTGGATGCCCTGCGAGCGCGTCGTCACGTGCGAGTAGGCGACGCTGCCCATCAGGCCGAGCTCGCCCATGCCGGTCTGCCAGCGGTTGCTGTAATAAGCGTTGAGATCGGGCGTCCAGCGGTTCGAGAGGTCGCCGTAGTTCATGCGCGCGCCGAGCTGGAGCAACTGGGCCTTGGCGTCGAACGGGACGCGGGTGCGAAGGTCGACCGTGCCGGCGATTCCGCCTTCGATCATGTCGGCGGTCTGGTTCTTGTACACGTCGACGCCGGCGAGGAGCTCCGGCGTGATGTCGGTCCAGCTGAGGCCGCGGCCGCTGTTCGCGCTGAACGTGTCGCGGCCGTTGAATTCGGAGCGGACCTGCGGGAGGCCGCGGATGATGACGCCCGACGGCTCGGCGGAGAAGTGCGCCGTGTCGCTGGTCGCGGCGAAGCGGTTGACGGTGATGCCCGGGACGCGCTGGAGCGCTTCGGCCACCGACTTGTCGGGGAAGGCGCCGATGTCGGTCGCGGTGATCGAGTCGACGACCGTGTCGGCGTTCTTCTTGATCTGCTGCGACGTGCGGAGCGCCTGCCGCTGGCCGGTGATGATGATGGCGTTCTTTTCAGGAGCGCTCGCAGGCGTCTGGTTCTGCGTGCTTGTGCTCTGGCTGATCGGCGTCGCCGCATTGTCGGAATCGGGCTGAGTAGCCTGGGCAACGCCCGGGCTTGCCTGGACCAGCGCCGCGCCAAGAACCATCGTCGATGCACCACAGCGCAACAGGCGCGCAGTCCGTGCCGAGCATCCGAACATACATTTCTCCCCTCGTTCCCGTTGCCGGGGCTCCCGAGTCGGCGGGGAGTGGTAGCGCTACCAAAACGGGCTAAATGAAACAGGCGCCGGCATATTCCCTATGCTCTTGGCGGCGCTCGCCCAGCCTTGTCGCAATTCTCCCCAACCCACTTTCGTGAGCAGCATGCATTCGTATGCAAACTTTGACGGCAGTCAATCCGTGCTCTGTGTGCGACGAATTTCCGCGGGCCCCGTTGCGCCGTGGCAACAGGTGCGCTCCGACTGTTGGCCGGACGACACTTCTTGGTGAATGGTAGCGCTACCTTGCGCGCCGCCCCGCTGCTGCAATAGCGTCGCCGCAAACACGGGAGCATCCATGTCCGCACCAATCACCCGGCGCGACCTGATCGTCGCCAGTTCGGCAATCCTCGCCTCTTCCGCAATGCCGCTCGGCGCCGCCGGCGCCGCGGCGCGGCCCGGCTTCGTGCGGCGCAGCGGAACCGCGCTCCAGCTCGGCGGCGATCGCTACCGCTACGTCGGGACCAACATGTGGTACGCCGCCTATCTCGGCGCCGATGCTCCTTACGGCAATCGCGCGCGGCTTCAGCGTGAGTTCGACCGTCTCGCCGAGCTCGGCGTGACCAGCGTGCGGATGCTCGGAAGCTCGGAGCTGTCGCCGCTCAAGAATTCGGTGACCCCCACCTTCCGGGACCGGACCAGCCATTACAACGAAGCGCTGCTCGGCGGCCTCGACTTCGCGCTCGCCGAACTCGGCAAGCGCAACATGAAGGCGGTGATCTACGTCGCCAATTTCTGGGAATGGTCGGGCGGGTTCATGACCTACCTCTACTGGGTCAACGGCGGCCGCTACATCAACATGAACGACCCGGCGCATCCCTGGCCGGAATTCCCCGACATGAGCTCCGATTTTTACGGCAGGCCGAAGGCCGTCGCCATGCTAGACGACTATATCCGCGCGCTGGTCGGGCGAAGGAACAGGATCACGGGCACGCGCTATGCCGAGGATCCGGCGATTCAGGCGTGGCAGCTCGCGAACGAGCCGCGGCCGGGAGAGTCGCCGGAAGTGCTGAAGCGGCACATGCCGGCCTATCTGCACTGGATCGACCGCACGGCGCGGCTGATAAAATCGATTGATCCCAACCACATGGTCTCTACGGGCAGCGAGGGGACGCAGGGCTGCGCCGACAGCGACAGCTGCGCGCGCGAGGCGCATTCGTCGCCGGCGATCGACTATGTGACGGCGCATATCTGGCCGCAGAACTGGAGCTGGGCCGACCCCAAGGACCTCCCCGGCACCTGGCCGACGGTCGAGAAGAACACGCGCGCCTATTTCGCGCGGCAGCTCGCAATCGCGCAGGCGCTCGGCAAGCCGCTGGTGGTCGAGGAGTTCGGCTTTCCGCGCGACAATGGCTACGAGCCGGGGACCCCGACCGTCTACAAGGACAAGTTCTACGCGCTCATCTACGAGCTCGCGCTCGAGAACATGCAGGCGGGCGGGCCGGTCGCGGGAACCCACTTCTGGGCGTGGGGCGGCGAAGGCCGCGCGCAGCATCCCGACCACCATTTCCAGCCGGGCGACACCAATTATGTCGGCGACCCGCCGCACGAGCCGCAGGGCTGGTACAGCGTGTTCGACGTCGACGCATCGACGCAGGCGGTCATCCGCAACCATGCCGCGGCGGTGCGGGCGCTCCCCGCGAGCACCTCGACCGGCGAGCGCGGCTAGGGCTGGATCCGGAACATCGCGACTCCGTGCGGCTCGACCGTCGCCTCGATCGCGCCGGTCCAGCGGCCCGCGTCCCTGTGCACCCACAGGTCACGAACCCTTGCGCGCACCCCCGCGGGCCAGCCGAGCTGATCCGCCGTCGCCCGGATCGTCGCCGGAGCCCCGCCGCGGTTGAACAGCAGCAGCGCCCGCGCGCCGCCTGAAAGCGGCTTCACCCACACTTCGCTGTCGCCGTCCTTCCACACGCGCCGGCCCTGCACGCCGAGCTTGTCCTGGTCGACGGCGATCACGTCCTTGTTCAGGAGGATCGAGCGCGTGGTCTCGTCCATGTGCGCGATGTCGTTCCCGGCCATCAGCGGCGAGGCCATGATCGCCCACAGCGAGAAATGCGACCGGTACTCGGCCGGAGTCATCCCGCCGTTGCCGACCTCGAGCATGTCCGCATCGTTCCAGTGGCCGGGCCCCGCATAGGGCCACAGCGGCTCGTTGAGGTCGACGATCTCGAGCAAGGTATGCGCCCATTCGCGCTTGGGGTCCTTGACCGAGAAGCTGTCGAAAATGTCGCCGGTCGTCCGCCAGAGATTGCCGATATTCTTCGCCCACAGCCACGGCCTGGCCGTGCCCCACTCGCACATGGAAAAGACGATGTCGCGGCCGCTCTGTCGAAGCGCGTCGGCCATCACCGCATAGGCTTCCTGCGCGTTGCGGTCGCCGGTGTTGCACCAGTCGTATTTCAGATAGTCGACGCCCCAGCGGGCATAAGTGATCGCGTCCTGATATTCGTGCCCCTGGCTCGCAGGGCGCCCGCCGCAGGTCAGGCGGCCGGCATCCGAATAGATGCCGAACTTCAGCCCGCGCGAATGGACGTAATCGGCGAGCGCCTTGATGCCGGACGGGAATTTCTGCGCGTCGGCGACGATGAAGCCGTTGGCGTCGCGCGACGTCTGCCAGCAATCGTCGATGACGACATATTGATAGCCGGCGTCGCGCATTCCGGAGGCGACCATCGCGTCCGCCGTGGCGCGCACCGTCTGCTCATTGTTGTCGCAGGCGAACTTGTTCCAGCTGTTCCACCCCATGGGCGGCGTCAGCGCCAGCCCGTTCGGCGCCTTGTTGACGATCTCCTGCGTGGTTTCCGCCGCTGCCGGCGCCGCGCAAAGGCCGAGCGCGAGCGCAAGCCACAGGACCAGTTTCACGATGCGAGCCATAGCCTCCCCACTCCCCTTCACCTCTTGCGTTAGCGCTACCAACGGGCGATGCAAAAAGCCAAGGGGAGAATCATGCGAAGCTTGCGCGCGCTGTTCATCGGGGCCTTGCTGCTGCTTGCCGGCGCCACTGCCGAGGCGCAGCCGGCGCCGCTTCCGCGCGTCGTGGAATCCGGCGGCAGGCATGCCTTGCTGGTGGACGGCGCGCCCTTCCTCATCCTCGGCGCGCAGACCAACAACAGCAGCAACTATCCCGCCGTCCTCCCGCAGGTCTGGGCGGTCGTCGATCCGCTTCACGCGAACACGGTCGAAATGCCGGTCGCCTGGGAGCAGGTCGAACCCGTCGAAGGGCGGTTCGATTTCTCCTGGATCGACACGCTCCTGCCGCAGGCGCGCCAGCACAAGGTCCGCCTGGTCCTGCTGTGGTTCGGCGCCTTCAAGAACACGTCGCCGAGCTACGCCCCCGAATGGGTGAAGGGCGACAACCGGCGCTTCCCGCGGATGATCACCAAGAACGGCAAGACCCACTATGTCCTGACGCCGCTCGCCCGCTCGACCCTCGCCGCGGACAGCCGCGCGTTCGCGGCGCTGATGCGCCACATCCGCGACGTCGACCCGCAGCACACCGTTATCATGGTGCAGGTCGAGAACGAGACCGGCAGCTACCAGTCGCCGCGAGATTTCTCGCCCGAGGCCAACCGCCTGTTCGCGCAACCGATCCCCACCGAGCTTGCCCGCACGACGGGCAAGAGCGGCACCTGGTCGCAGGCCTATGGCTGGAAGGCCGACCAGGCATTCAACAGCTGGTACACGGCGCGCTACGTCGACCAGGTCGCCGCCGCCGGCCAGGCCGAGCTCGACCTGCCGATGTACGCCAATGCGGCGCTCAGCGACCCGTTCAAGGAAGAAGGCGCGCAATATGGCGCGAGCGGCGGCCCCAACTGGAACGTGATCGACATCTGGAAGGCCGCGGCTCCGCACCTGTCGCTGCTCGCCCCCGACATTTACGACCGCGACGAGAAAGTGAACGTCGCGCAGCTCGACCATTATGCGCGGCCCGACAACGCGCTGTTCGTTCCGGAGAACGGCAACGCTGCCGAATATTCGCGCTTCCTGTGGGCGGCGCTCGGACGCGGAGCGATCGGCTGGGCGCCGTTCGGGATGGACGCGACCGGCTATTCCAACTTCCCGCTCGGCGCGAAGCAGCTCGACGCCGACACGATCGAAGCCTTTGCGTCCAAATACCGCCTGCTGGCGCCGATGGCGCGAGACTGGGCGCGGCTGTCCTTCGAGCATCCGACAATCGGCTTCGCCAAGCCCAAGGACGGCTCCGACCAATCGGCCGTGCTCGGCCGCTGGAAGGCGACGGCGATGTACGGAATGTGGGAGTTCGGCGAGCGCGACTGGACGTGGATCGACATGCCGGCAAACCCGAAGAAGGACATGCCGGTCGGCGGCGCCGCCATCGTGCAGCTCGGCCCTGACGAGTTCCTCGTCGCCGGCTCCGACATCCGCGTCCGCTTCGCGCTCGACAGGCCGCAGGCGGGCGAGAACGTGCAATTCATGGACGTCGAGGAAGGCGCGTTCGACAACGGCCGCTGGGTGATGAAGCGCCGCTGGAACGGCGACCAGACCGACTACGGATTGAACCTCACGCAGCCGGTGCTGCTGAAGGTTCGCATGGGGACCTATCGATGAGCTTTGCCGCCGTTTCCGCGCTCCTGCTTGCGACGACCAGCGCCGCTCCTCCGCCGGTCGCCCCCGACCAGATATTCATCGAGAAAACGGCGGACGGCGTGATCGTCCAGCCGCTGACCGGGCCAGCCGTTCGCCTGCGCGTCTATGGCGACGGGATCATCCGCGTGACGCAGTCGCCGGCACGCAACCTCGACCTTCCGGGAAGCCTGATGGTCCGCGCGCAGCCGGTCGCGGGCGGCTTCACCGTCACCGAGGGCGCGCGAACGGTCACCTTGTCGACGGCGCGATCCTCCGCGGACGTGGACGTCGGCACCGGCACCGTCCGCTTCCACGATCCGTCGGGCAATGTCGTACTCGCGGAAAGCGCCCCGCCCTCGTTCGCTCCGGCGACGGCGGAGGGCGTGCCGTGGCTTTCCATCTCGCAGCAGTTCAACCGCGGAACGGACGAGGGCTTCTACGGCCTCGGCCAGCACCAGCTCGGGCAAATGAATTACAACGGCGAGGACGTCGAGCTGTCCCAGCACAACATGGACGTCGCGATCCCGTTCGTCGTCTCCACGCGCAACTACGGGCTGCTGTGGGACAATAATAGCGTCACGCGCTTCGGCGACCCCAAGCCCTACACTTACGCCGGCGCTCCCGACGACGGGCTGCAGGTGAATGGCGGCGCCGGCTGGAAAGCGACCTATTCGGCCAAGGGCAAGACGATCGCCACGCGCAGCGAGCCGACGATCCAGCTTCAGTATCTCCAAGATTTGAACCGCTGGCCCGCGGGCACGCGCAAGCCGGACATGCAGAGCACGGTCGACGGCCTCCACGTCGGCTGGGAGGGCACGGTCGTCCCCCGCACCGGAGGCCTGCACCGCTTCCGCCTCTACGGTTCCAGCTACTTCAAGGTGTTCGTCGACGGTCGCCAAGTGCTCGATCGCTGGCGGCAGAACTGGAACCCCTTCTACCATCTGTTCGACGCGAACCTGGCGGCCGGCACGGCGCACAAGATCCGCGTCGAGTGGGAGCCGGATTCCGGCTATATTGCGCTGCTTCACGCCGACCCGCGTCCCGAGCCGGACCGCCATTCGCTGACACTGTCGTCGGACTTCGCCAAGGCGGTCGATTATTATTTCATCCCCGGCGGCAGCATGGACGAGGTGATCGCCGGCTACCGCTACCTGACCGGCAAGTCGCCGATCCTTCCCAAATGGGCCTACGGCTTCTGGCAGAGCCGCCAGCGCTACGAGACGCAGGACCAGCTGCTCGGCGTGCTGCGCGAATATCGCAAGCGCGGCCTTCCGCTCGACAATATGGTCCAGGACTGGCTGTATTGGCCGCAGGACCAGTGGGGCTGCCAATGTTTCGACGCGGCCCGCTTCCCCGATCCGAAGGCGATGACGGACGAAGTTCATGCGAGCGGCGCGCACGTGATGATCTCGGTATGGGCCAAGTTCTACAAAGGCATCCCGAACTACCAGGCGCTGGACTCGATCGGGGGCATGCTCGACCGCATGTCGACTCCGCGGCCCGACGAGCCCAAGGACCCGAACTACATCAAGTCGATGTACCTCGACTGGGTCGGGCCGGGCTATTTCAACGCCTTCTACGATCCCTACAATCCGGCCGCCCGCGACCTCTACTGGAGCCAGATCCGGGAGGGGATCGAAAGCAAGGGCTTCGACGCCTGGTGGCTCGATTCCGACGAGCCCGACTTCGATTCGAACATTTCGCCGGCCGAGACGGCGCGGCGGATGGGGCCGACGGGTCTGCCCTTTTTCAACTCCTATCCGATCATGCACGTCGACGGCGTCCACGACCACCAGGTCGCCGACAAGCCCGACGTGCGGCCCTTCATCCTGACGCGCTCCGCGTTCGGCGGGATCCAGCGCGACAGCGCCGCGGTGTGGTCGGGCGACGTCGCGTCGCGCTGGGACAATCTGCGCGAGCAGATTTCGGCGGGGCTCAACTTCTCGCTTTCGGGCGATCCCAACTGGAGCCACGACATCGGCGGCTACACGATGGAGCCGCGCTTCCAGAAGCCGACGCCGAAGGACCTTGCGGAATGGCGCGAGCTCAACACGCGCTGGTTCCAGTTCGGCGCCTTCTCGCCGATCTTCCGCAGCCACGGCGAGCTGATCAAGCGCGAGATTTTCGAAATGTCGCCGAAGGGATCGCCGACCTATGAGGCGATGGCTTGCTACGACCGGCTCCGCTACCGGCTGATGCCCTATATCTACACCGCCGGCGCGGACACTTACTTCAACGACGGCACGCTGATGCGCGCGCTGGTGATGGACTTCGGCGCGGACCGGAAAACGTGGGACATCGGCGACCAATATATGTTCGGCCCGGCATTCCTCGTCGCGCCGGTGACCGAGTACAAGGCGCGCAGCCGCAAGGTCTATCTGCCCGCGGGACGCTGGTACGATTTCTACACCGGCAGAAGCCTCAGCGGCGGGCAGACGATCGCCGCGGCCGCGCCCTACGAGCGCATGCCCTTGTTCGTGCGCGCCGGCTCCATCGTTCCGACCGGCCCCGCGATCCAGCACACCGGCAACAATTCGCACGCGGCGGTGACGCTCAACGTCTACACCGGCGCCGACGGCAGCTTCTCGCTCTACGAGGACGACGGCACCAGCCGGCAGTATCTGCACGGCCAATATTCGCGCATTCCGCTGAAATGGGACGAGCGCACGAAGACGCTCACCATCGGCGCGCGCGAGGGCAACGGCTATCCCGGAATGGCCGGGCGGCGCGTGATCAACATCCGCTGGATGAGGCCCGGAAGCCCGCGCGCGCTTGCCTTCGACGCAAAGCCCGACGCGAGCCTGACCTACAGCGGCGCGCCGCTCACGGTGCGGATGCGCTGATCAGCGCCGCGCGCGCTTGTAGAGCTTGATCACCTGGTCGACCGGAAGCGCGTCGATATGCTTGCCGTTGCCGTCCATCGAAGTGGCGGCGAACATCGAGTTGATCGCCGCTTCTTCGGCCGCCTCGACGGCGGCTTCGAACAGCGGCGTCACCTGGTCGTTGGGAAGGTCGAGGATCGCGCTCGGCCTGGAGCGCCGCTCGGGCGTGCGGCGGACGTCGAGGCTGGTAGAGAAGGCCACCGCATATTCGCCCGAACCGTTGGTCATCGGCGATCCCGTGCGCGCGATTCCGAGCAGCCCGCGATGGGCGAGCCGCTCGAGGTTGCGGTCGGACAGCGGCGCGTCGGTCGCGACGACCACGATGCACGATCCGTCGCCGCTCGCCCGCGAAAGCTCGTCCTTCAGCATATATTGGCCGAGCGCCTGCCCGACCGGCACGCCCGCGACCTGCAGGACGCCGCCGTAATTGGTCTGCACGAGGACGCCGACCGTCCAGCCGCCGAGGCTCGCCGGCAGCTTGCGCGAGCTGGTGCCGATCCCGCCCTTCCAGCCGAAGGCGATCGTGCCCGTGCCCGCGCCGACCGCGCCTTCCTGCACGGGCCCATCGCGCGCGGCCTCGATCGCCGCGACCGCGTCGGCGGGACGCACGCGCCGCGCGCGAATGTCGTTGAGCGTGCCGTCGTTGGTCTCGCCGACGACCGCGTTGACCGAGCGCACCTCCTCGTTGCCGGGCTGCTTCAGAGTCCATTCGATGATCCCCGCCGCGGCTTCGGGAACGTTGAGCGTGTTGGTCAGCAGGATCGGAGTCTCGATCTCGCCGAGCTCCTTGATCTGCGTCGAGCCCATGAACTTGCCGTACGCATTGCCGACCGAGAAACCGGCCGGGACCTTGTCCTGGTAGAGGTTGCCGCCGTGCGGAAGGATCGCGGTCACCCCGGTGCGGATGTTCGATCCTTCGACGATCGTCACCTGCCCGACCTTCACGCCGCTCACGTCGGTGATCGCGTTGAGCGGGCCGGTCGGAAGCACGCCGATGACGATCCCGGCTTCGCGGGCGCGCGGGCGATGCTCGGCATGGGCGGGAGCGGTCATGGCGACGGCGAGTGCCGCGATGAAGGAGAGGCTGCGCATGCGCTGCTCATAACAAGCCCCGCCCGCTGATTTGAATAGCGGGCGTGAACGCGCCGCTCGTCCGCGGAATGGTGAAGCGCAGCGCATCGGCGTCCCGCCGGAAGTCGAGCGCCGGTCCTCCGAGGAGCTGCACCCGCTCGATCGCCGCGTCCGGCAGGGCGCGCACGCCGAGCGACGCAATCGCGCTCTCGCGCTCCGGCCATTCCATGAAGATTGCGTAGAGCGCGCCCGCCTTCGTCGTGAAGCGCACGTCCTCGGCCGTGAACGGCTTGGCCAGGTCCTCGTTGAGGAACCCCCCGGGCGGCCTGGTCGGCCCCTCGCCGAACCTGCGCCACGGCCGAGTGCCGAAGATCGCCTCGCCGTTGCGCCCGGTCCAGGCGGCGATCTCGTCGACGATCGCTTCCTCTTTCTCGTCGATCGTGCCGTCGCCCCGCACCGGGATGTTGAGCAGCAGATTGCCGTTCTTCGACACCACGTCGGCGAGCCGCTGGATCACCTGCTTCGAAGTCTTGTACGCATTCTCGTCGTAGATCCGCCGCGAATAGTGCCAGTTGCCGATGCACGTGTCGGTTTGCCACGGCTCGGCGCGGATCTCGTCGAGCCAGCCGCGCTCGACATCCTCAACGATTGCGCGCCGCTGGATGCCTTCGAGCTTCTTGCCGAAGATCACGACGTCGGTGTCGCCGCGTCGCTGGAGCGCCTGATTGTAGAAATGCGCCGCCGCCTCGAGCCCGGCCTGGCCGAGCGGCAGTCCGGTGTCGTCGAAATAGACGAGGTCCGGCCGGTAATCGTCGACCAGCTGGTTCTGACGCAGCAGCCATTTGCGCACGAACCCGGCGTTGAACGGCGGCGCGGCCTCGAGCCACTGGCCGTCGCGCTTGTCGTGCCAGGCCATCATCTCTTCGTTCGTGCGGATGCCCGCCGGGGGCACGTAATAAGGTCCGGTGTACAGCTCCTGCGGGTCGAGCTCCTCCCAGAACCTGCCGCGCCCATGCCGCTTGCGCAGCCAATACGCATCATAGCGGCGGCCGCGCATCGGCCCTTCGGGGTCGTAGCCATAGGCGACCTGGTACCAGTGCCAGGCGTGGCTCGAATGATTGGAGATGCCGAACTTCAGCCCCGCGTCGCGAACGACCGGCTCCCACCCGCCGATGATGTCGCGCTTCGGCCCGACGCGGGTCGAGTTCCACGCATGGTGCCTGCTTGCGAAATTGTCGAAATTGTCATGGTGGCTGGCCATGGCGAAGAAGTAGCGGGCGCCCACCCTCGCATATTTCCGGATCAGCTCCTCCGGACGCCAGTTCTCCGCCTTCCACCTCCCGATCACGTCGATGAAGCCGGTGCGGCTCGGGTGGCCGTAATGCCTGAGATGATGCTCGTAGGCGGTTTCCGGCGGGAACCACGGCTGGCGCCCCGGAACGTACATCAGCCGCGCATACCAGTCGCCCCACTCGGGCTGGCACTGCGGTCCCCAATGCGCCCAGATGCCGAACTTGGCGTCACGGAACCAGTCCGGCACGCGATACTGGCTCGCCAGCGACTCCCAGGTCGGCGCGAACGGGCCCCCAGCACTCTGCGCGATTGCCGGCGGGCACAGCGCCGCCGCGCCGGAGCCCACGAGCATGTGACGCCGGCTAAGCCGCAACCCGCTAACGGCCCATCAATTTCTGGGTGAGGAAGCGCGCGATGAACTGGCGCAGCTCGGACGTCGACCTTCCGAGCACGCCCCGCGCCGGCTCCGGGATGTGCGCGGCGGGATCGCCGTTCGCCCGGAACACATAATGGTCGAACAAGGTGCGCCAGCGCTCGCGCTTGCGGTCGGCGAGATGCGCGGTCGAAAGCAGCCCGTGCGCGATCGCGTGGAGCGGCGAATCCGCGTCCGTCGGTTCGTCCTGCCACCAATAATTGACGAGGACGTTGAGCGGGCCGCTCGCCTCCACCGCATGCCACCAGAGCGCGGGAATATAGATCGCGTCGCCGGGGCCGAGCTCCGCCGTCCGCGCATGGCTCAGCGCTTCGCGGAACTTGGGGAAGCGCTCGAAGTCGGGCGCGGCGAGGTCGACGAGGCTTGTCGGCTGCCCCGCGACCGTGCGGTCGAGCGGCCCGACGTAGAGGTTCGCCACCTGGTCCGTCGGGAAGAGCGTGAACCGCCGCTTGCCGCTCGCCACGCAGGCGACATTGTCGGACTCGTCGAAATGCGCGGCGACGCGGCTGCTGTTGCCGATCCAGATGCGCGGCGCACCGCCGCGGCTCTCGACCGCGCCCAGCGGATTCGCCTGCGCGAAAGCCGGCAGGATTTCGGACGTGAAGGTCGATCCCATGTAGATCGGCTGGTTGGTGCCGTCGCGCGCGAATTGCACGAGCGTCGCGATCAGCTGCGCGAAGCGGGTCTCCGCGACGTGGAAGTTAAACCGCTCCAGCCCTTCGCTGTAGAAGAACCGACCTCCGGCTTCCGGCTCGCCGACGAACGCCCGCACGGAAGCGCCGCGGTCCAGCGACGCGAGATAGGCGGCAAGCTCGTCGAGCGAGCTTCGCGCGGCGCGCACGATCGGCCAATCGGAAACGAGCCCGCGGAACACCGCAGGCTCGTCCCTGTCCTTGATGATCTCGGCGAAAGCGGCGGGGTCGCATTCTGCGACAGCGGCAAGCCCCGCCTCTGCGCCCCGCGCCAAAGGATCGCTCCTCGCGGTCAGTTCGATCCGGGCTTCGCGTGCGCCTGCGCGACGAGCTTGTTGAACTTGTCGGCAGTCATTCCGAGCAGCAGGCCCTGGTCGTCCTTGCCGAACGCGATCAGCGGAACGCCGATCTTGGTCTGGCCGGTGTCGACGACCGCCTGTGTCGCGTCGACCGACGCGATGGTGCCGATCTTCACGCCCTTGATGTCGCGCAGCGAAGCGCCGGCCTTGATGTCGGCCGCAGTCGCGGGGACCGCCGCGTGGCGGCTCTGCGCCCGGTCGTCCTTCTTGGTCGTCTGGTCGGCCGCGCCGATCAGCTGATTGTAGGCCTGGTTGTTGTCGCGGTTGCCCTGCGAGATCTTGGTCGAATCTCCGGTGCCCGGAAGCGGCGCCGCCGAGCCGGGCCCCATGCTCTGCGCACCGGCCGCGGACGCACCCGCCGCCGCGAACGCGAAGGTGATCAAAAGTCGAGTTGCCGTCGAAGTCATGTCCCTCACCCGTATATTGATAGCGCTATCACATGCACTTGCCGGCAAGGAACCGCAACGGTCGGCCGGATCGTCTTCGATGAGTGCAGGACGCCATAATGCAGGCGCGCGCCTGAACCGGGGCTTTCCGCCGCTCAGAGCTCGACCTCGACCCAGACCGGCGCGTGGTCGCTGGTCTTCTCCCATCCGCGCGGAGTTCGGTCGACGCCCGCGCTTTTGAGCCTCCTCGCGAGGCTGGGGCTGAGCAGCGCATGATCGATGCGGATGCCGGCGTCGCGCTCGAACGAGTTCCGCCAGTAATGCCAGAAGGTATAGATCCGCCGGTCGGGGAAGAGGTGGCGGATCGCGTCCGTCCAGCCCTGCGCGACCAGCTCCCTGTACTTTTCCTTGGCTTCCGGGGCGAACAGCGCGTCCTTCTTCCACCGCTCGGGCTTGTAGACGTCCTCGTCGGTCGGAATGACATTATAGTCGCCGATGAGCAGCGCCGGCGCCCCGCTGTCGAGCAGCTGCCGGGCGTGGGCGTAGAGCGCGTCCATCCACGCGAGCTTGTAGTCGAACTTCGGGCCCGGGCGCGGATTGCCGTTGGGCGCATACATGTTGCCGACGAGGATGCCGCAGACCGCCGCCTCGATGTAGCGGCTCTGCTCGAGGTTCGGGTCGCCGGGGAGCGCACGCCGCGTCTCGACCGGCTCGCCGACCCGGCTGAGCAACGCTACGCCGTTCCAGCTCTTCTGCCCGTGCCAGATGGCCGAATAGCCGAGCGACTCGATCGCTTCGCGGGGGAAGGCTTCGTCGGTGCACTTGAGCTCCTGCAGCCCGACGACGTCGGGCTGGAACTCCTCGAGCCAGCGCGTGAGCACGTGGAGCCGCGTGTTGATCCCGTTGATGTTGTAGCTGGCGATTCGCAGCCGGCGCTTCTTGGTCATCGGCCGTAGGAACCCGCGGAAGAGCGAACTGTTCTATTTGCGTGCTTCGGAACCACCGATGCGTGTCTCCGGCGCGGAACCCGGGCTGAAAAGCCTGCGGATCGGCTCCGTTCGACGGCGCGGATCAATGGTTCGGGAGCATGGGAGCCCCGTCAGGCGAGAGCCTGTCGGGGCTCTTTTTCATCATCTTTGGCGGATTGCCGCGAGTCGCCTTCAGTTGCTCACTGAGTCGTCCACCGATTCGCCCACAGATTTGTCGTCGAGCCGACACGAATCTGCTGGAAGAACCGTTCGTCCGGTGTATTGTTGTTCTGTGCTTAGGGAGTCGAAAGACAAACTAAGCATGGTGCCCCGGCAGGGTCAAACCTGCCGGGGTTACCCATTTCTGGGGACCGGAAGAGCGGTCGTGCGAGGCTCCGTCAGGAGCCTTTTTCATTGTCTAGAGTGCGCGCGGGTCGGCGTTCGCCAGCGCCAGGCGCTTCGACCGGTCCGGCAGCGGATATTTGTTGCCGTTGGCGCAGTTGAACAGCAGCACCTTCTCGTCGCGGCCGACCAGTCCCTGTTCGAGCGCCTTGCGCCAAGCCGCCAGCACCGCTCCGCCCTCCGGACAGAAGAGGAAGCCGTCGTCGCGCGCGGCATCTTCCACCGCTTGCAGGATCGCTTCTTCGGAAACGGCGATCGCCGCGCCGCCGCTTTCCCGAACCGCGCGCAGGATGAGGAAGTCGCCGACCGCCTTGGGCACCCGGATCCCCGTCGCGACCGTGGCGGCATTCTCCCATCGCTCGGCAAACTCCTCGCCCCGCTCGAAGGCGCGGACCATCGGCGCGCAGCCTTCCGCCTGCACCGCATACATGCGCGGCCGCTTGGGTCCAATGAGGCCCGCCGCCTCGAGCTCGTCGAAGCCCTTCCACATGCCGATGAGCCCGGTGCCGCCGCCGGTCGGGTAGAAGATGGCGTCGGGCACTTCCCAGCCGAGCTGCTCGACCAGCTCGAACCCCATCACCTTCTTGCCCTCCAGCCGGTAGGGCTCCTTCAGCGTCGAGCAGTCGAACCACAGGCCTTCCGCCGCGCCCTTGCCGACGAGCGCGCCGCACTCGTCGATCTGCCCGTCGGCGACATGGACGCGCGCTCCGTAAGCCGCCGTCTCGGTGACATTGATCGCCGGGGTTTCGGCCGGGCAGATGACGACGGTTTCCATCCCGGCCCTTGCGCCATAAGCGGCGAGCGCGGCGCCCGCATTGCCGTTGGTCGGCATGGCGATCCGCTCGATCCCGAACTGCTTGGCCATCGTCACCGCCATCGCCAGCCCGCGCGCCTTGAACGAGCCGGTCGGGAGCCGCCCTTCGTCCTTGACCAGCAGGTTCGGCCCGCCGGTATTTGGCAGCGGCACGATCGGCGTCTCGGGCTCGCCCAGGCTCACCGGCTCGCCGTCGTTGGGAAGCAGCTCGCGCCATTTCCACATGCCCGGCTCTCGGCCCGCCAGGCTCTCGCGCGTCATCGTCCGCTTCGCCGCCTCGATGTCGTAGCGCACCAGCAGCGGCTTGCCCGCCTTGCTGAGGTTGTGCGGGCGGCCGGCTTCGTAGCGCTCGCCGGTCAGCGAGCATTCGAGATGGGTCACGTTCATGGATCAGCAGTCACTATGGTGGGCGGGATGGTCGCGCTCGACCTGGATCGTGCAATGCTCGATCCGGAAGCTGTCGTGAAGCAGGCGCCGCGCGCTCTCCAGAAGCGCGTCGGGATAATCTGCCTGGGCAGTGACGATATGCGCGGTGAGCGCCGTCTCCGTCGTGCTCAGCGGCCAGATGTGGAGGTCATGCACCGCATCGACGCCGTCGAGCCCGGCCAGGGCCACCTCGACCTGGTCGGCGTCGATGCCCTTGGGAACGCCGGCAAGCGACATCCACACCGACTCCTTCAGCAGGCCGACGCTGCCCCACAGGATGACGACGGCGACCGCGAGGCTCATGACCGGGTCGACCCACTGCTGCCCGGTCCACAGGATCACGAGGCCGGCGAACACCACCGCGATCGAAACCAGCGCGTCCGCCGCCATGTGGAGGAAGGCGGCGCGGACATTGATGTCGCCCTCGCGCCCGCGGGCGAACAGCAGCGCGGTCATTCCGTTCACCGCAATGCCGATCGCCGCCACGATCATCACCGTCCCGCCTTCGGTCGGCGAAGGGTGGAACAGCCGCCGCACCGCCTCCGCCCCGATCGCGCCGACCGCGACCAGGAGGAACAGCGCATTGGCGAGCGCGGCGAGGATCGAGGCCTTCTTCAGCCCGTAAGTGAAGCGCGGCGACGGCCCCGTCCTGGCCATGAAGCCTCCGGCCCAGGCGACCACCAGCCCGAGCACGTCGGAGAGGTTGTGCCCCGCGTCCGACAGCAAGGCCATGGAGTTGGCGGTGAAGCCGAACACCGCCTCGATGACCACGAAGGCGACGTTGAGGGCGATGCCGGACGCGAATGCGCGCGAAAAATCGCGCCCGTCATCGTGATGGTGATGATGTTCGTGCCCGGCAGCCATCGCGCGGCTGGTAGCCCAGCGATTCCCGCTTCGGCTAGAGCCCGGCGGCAATCCCCGCGTAGATCTTGCGCCGCTGCGCCGGCTCGATCCCGTTCTGGAAGACGCGGTTGTAATATTTGCGGTCACTGAGGTTCGACACGCCCGCGAGCAGCCTCAGGTTGCGGCTGACCTGCCAATCGCCGGCAAGGTCGAGCACCGTATAGGCAGCCACCTTGGCCGGGATGAAGTTGGCGCTCGCCGGAGTCCCGACGGGCAGGTTCGAATCCTGGAAATACTGGCTGCTGACGCTCGACCCGCTGAGGCTGAGGTTGAAGCGGCCGTCGCTGCGCAGGCTGACGCCATATTTCGCCGTCACCTTGGGCGCGAAGGCCGGCCGGTTGCCGACGCGGTTGGCGAGATTGCTCTTCGTGAACTTGGCGTCGAGCAGGCTGACATTGCCGAACAGCGTCAGGTGCAGGCCGTCGGAGCGTGCGGCGAACAGGTCGTAGGACAGCTCGCCCTCGAAGCCGCGATGGCGCGTGTCGCCGCTGTTCTGGAACACCGATTCCACCGGCGAGATGACGATCGTCTCGATGCGGTTCTTGAAGTCGATCCAGAACAGGCTCGCGTCGTAGAACAGCCCCTTGACCGGCGTTCCGTGCACGCCCGCCTCCCACGACACCGACTTGGACGCTGCGGGCACCCCGCCCGGAAGCACGTTCGAGAATGGCGAGGCGACGTCGAAGAAGCGAACCGGGCGATAGCCCTGGCTGACGCTGAAATAGGTCTCGTTCTGGTTGCCGAAGTCGAACCCGGCGCCGAGCCCGAACATCGGGATCGTCCGGCTCATCGACTGGTGGATCAGCGGCCGCACGAGGTTCGGCGGGCGCACGCTCTCGTCGATCTTGATCGCTTCATGGTCGAGGCGGAACGACGGCACCACGTGCCACCGCCCGGGCAGGCGGAACACGTTCTCGGCGAAGATCGCGCCGTACCACGCGTCCCGCTGCTGACCGAGCCGCGGAGTCCCGTCGTGCGAGCCGCGGTCCGCCGTGATGTCGGTGCTCGTCCACTGCCGGAACGGCGCGTCGTCGTGATAGAGCACGGTGCCGAAGGTCAGCGCGTTGCCGCGCCCCCACCGCCTGCGGAAGCGCCAGTCGAGCCCTTCGCTGCGGAACTTCTCCTCGACCAGCGTCGTGGTCGCGGGATTCGGCCCCGCGGGCGCGGACCGCTGGTACAGGGTCTGCCGCGCCGCCCACAGCTTCGCTTCCGATCGCCAGCCGTTGCCGAGGTCGCTGTCGTTGCCGAGCACGACAGAGGTCCGGCTGACCCAATTATGGTTGAAGGGGGTGACCGCCTGGTCAGCATCCGCCTTGAACTGCGGGTAGCTCAGCTTGCCGGGGTCGCCGGCGCTCGCGTCATGGGCGTGGATGTCGACGTACCAGCTGCTGTCCTTCGTCGGCTGGTAGGCGACATAGGCATCGCCCTGGGTGACTCGGGAATGGCCGTTGTCCCGCTGCCCGTTGCTCCTGACGAAGCCGAGATTGCCGCGGAACGACAGCGCGCCGCTCGAGCCCTGGACCGTATTGTAGGTGGAGAACAGCCCGTCGCTGCCGATCACATTCTCGCTGTAGCCGCCGAGCGGCTCTCCCGCCGCCGGCCGCTTGGAAACCAGGTTCACCGCGGGCGCGGGGTTCGGCCCGTAGAGCAGGCTCGATCCGCCGCGGATCAGCTGCACTTCCTCGAGCGACTGGGGCAGCGGCATGTAATAAAGCGTCGGGAAGCCGATCCAGTCGGTCGAGATCGGCACCCCGTCCTGCAGAACCAGCACATATTCGGCCTCCTGCGGATTGCCGAGGCCGCGGTAGCTCATGTTGAACTGGGTCGGGGCCTGCTGTTCGGAAACGAACAGTCCGGGCGTCCGCGAGAACAGCTCGCGGGCATTATTGTCGACGATCGTCGGCAAGAGGTCGAGCTTGGTGACGCTCGTCTTCTTCGTGACCGTGATCTTGGTCCCGTCCACCTCGGGCATGATATGGTCGAGCTTCTCGGGCGTATTCTCGCGCCGCTCGCCGATCACGACGATGCTCGGCTCGTCCTTCGGCGGCGCGTCGGCGGCGAAGACGGGGCTGGCGAAGGCGAGGCCCGCCAGGGCGACAAAGCTCTTGTTCGGCACGAACATCCTCTTGGCGTAGATTGGGGAGACCGGCGAGCAATCGCGCCCCCACGAAACAGCATTATCGCTCTGCAAATGGAAGAGGCCCGGCGGAAGGGGATTTCGCCGGGCCTCGGGATAGCGCGTCTGGGGAGAAAAACGCGCTGGGGATTTCGTGCCTTAGAGATCGATGCCGGCGGCGATCGCCTCGAGCTTGCGGACGCGCTCGCGCAGGTCCGCGATCTCGATCCGGCCGGTCGCGGGCGGAAGGCCGCGGTCGCCGGTCATCTGCGCCAGCTCCATCTTCTTGAGCTCGAGCCAGCCGTTCCAGGCCTTGAGCCCCGCGAGCGCCGCGCCGGCCAGTCCGACGATAATGCTCGCACTCAGCATTCCAAGGGTCAGCGGGTCCATCACTTCTCCTCCTGGCGGAGCGCTTCGATCTCGCGCGCCAGCTCTTCGTTCTGACTGTTGATGTGATGATCGATCGCCATCAGCCGGCGGTCGGTTTCGTCCAGCTCGGTCCGCATGGCGTGGACCGTCGGCTTGCGCTTGGCGGCGAAGTCCATCCGGTCGAAATCGCTCATCCGGCGGTCGTCGCGCATCGAGCGCTTCTTCTGCACGGCGAGGTAGATACCGACCGCCGCATAGGCGACGAGCGTCAGCTTGAGGCTGATGAGGATCGCTGCAGCGACGAAGCCAATCCGGATGAAGGTCGGATCGACGCCCGTGATCCCGCCGAGGGTCGAGCAGACGCCGGCGATCTTCGCATCCTTGCGGTCGAGCGAGTACGGGTAAATCTTGCGGGCCATTGTCACTGTTCCCCTTCCTTTCGTTCAGTTCGCGCGCGCCTTCAGCGCCGCTTTCATGGCTTCCAGCTCGGCGTCGATCGCGTCCGACGCCTTGAGCTGGTCGATCTCGTCTTCGAGGCTGGTGATGCCGAGCGCCTCGCAGCGGCCTTCGGCGAAGTCGGCGCGGCGCTCGAGAAGCTCGAACTTGGCGAACGCGTCCTGCGTCCGGCTGCCGTGCATGACCTCGCGCGCCCTGGCCCTCGTCACCGCGCTCTCGAAGCGCGCGGCGATGGCGTTCTGGCGGGCGCGCGCTTCGCGGAGCTTGCCCTGGAGCTTCGCGATGTCGGCCTCGTAGCCGCGCAGCACCTGCTCCATCTGGCTGAGCTCATCGCGCAGCCCGTCGGCCATCTCGGCGGCCTTCTGCTTCTCGACGAGCGCCGCCTTGGCCAGGTCCTCGCGTCCTTTGGACAGCGCGAGCTCCGCCTTGGCGGTCCAGTCCGCCTGCAGCTCGTCGAGCCTGCCGACCGCGCGCCGCATCTCCTTGATGTCGGCGATCGAGCGGGCCGCGGTCGCGCGGACCTCGACCAGCGTCTCTTCCATTTCGAGGATGATCATCCGGATCATCCGCGCCGGATCTTCCGCCCGGTCGAGAAGCTCGGCCATGTTGGCGGCGAAGATGTCGCGCGCCCGGCTAAACACCGGACCGCTGAACCAGCCGGCCACCGGAGCGAGACGCGATGCCAGGCTGTCCTGAGCCGTCTCGGCTTCCTTGACCAGCACCGGCGTGCGAACCGGGACCTTGGCTTCGAGGATCTCGAGTTCAGGCATTGAGGCTGACCTGGACCGGGTTGGCACTGGCCTGGGCCGGACCAACTGCTGCGCCGACCGCGATCGTGCTCATGGTGAGCGCCGCGACGATGGCGACCAGAGTGCGGGTGAAGGGCGACTGCGACGACATTTCAAACTCTCCTTTGTGGCCCGCTTGGTTGCTTGCGGGCCGATGAACACTACTAATCAAGGAGCGTGCCAATCCCGGAAAACTGCCGAAAATTGTGCGGCCCCCCGGCCGATGGCGGATTTTCCCAACCAAAAGTTGGCGGCGAATCCCAAACCGCGGCTGGGAACATTCACCAACCGCGGCGCGTCGAATCCCCACGTGATCAGCAGGAGCGAATGACGATGCTTGGGAAACTGTTCGGCGCATGGCTCGGCGAGAAGGTCGCCGGCAGGAACTCAGGAGCGAAGGGCGCGATTCTCGGCTACGGCGCCGCTGCCGTCGCCCGGCGCAGCGTTCCGGCGCTGGCGGCGCTGGCGCTCGGCGGCTGGGCTTTCAGGAAGTGGCGCGAGCGCAAGGCCTCGCACCCGCATTATCCTTCGGACGCGGAACCTTCGTCGCCTTCTTCCTGAGCGGGCCGCTCATAATAAGGCTCGACCTTGCCTTGTAGCTTGATGGTCATCGGCTGGCCGTAGCGGTCGCGGCTGCGGCCGGCCGCGACGCGGATCCAGCCTTCCGACACGCTATATTCGACCACGTTGGTCTTTTCTTGCCCGTTGAACTTGATCCCGACCCCGCGGCTCAGGAGCGCTTCGTCGAAATAGTCGCTGCGCGGATCGAGCGAGAGCCGGTCGGGCGGCGTGTCGGCATTGTTCTCGGACATGGCGAGCGCCTCTAGCGCCCGGCCGCCGCGACCGCAAATCGGCCCATGTAAAGTATACTTGACGCGAGCAGTTGCCGCGTGCGCGAGTCCGGACTAAGCGCCGCGCCGGAGAGGATATGAGCGACAAGGATCCCGCCCTGCGCCCCAACGCGCCGAAGCTCGCGCTGCACGTGCCCGAGCCGGCGTTCCGCCCCGGCGACACGCCCGATTTCTCGTCGCTCAAGATTCCGGCTGCGGGGTCTGCTCCGCGCCCCGATACCGCCGCTCCGGCCG
>JBLNCZ010000003.1:0-153654 GCA_050261135.1 Bacillota bacterium | reverse complement strand
CGGTCGATGTGCGGATCGGTTACGAGGGCGAGTTCAACGGCAGCGTCACCAGCCACAGCGGCAACTTCAAGTTCGTCCTGCCGCTGGGCGGCCACGCGGCTCCGCCGCCGCCGCCGCCGCCGGCTCCGGTCGTGGCTCCGCCGCCTCCGCCGCCGCCGCCGCCGCCTCCTCCGCCTCCGCCTCCGCCGCCTCCGGCGCCGGTCGAGCGCGGCGAGCGCGGCCTGTAAGGAAAACCGGGCGGGGCGCGGCCTCCGGGCTCCCCCTCCACGGAACGGAAAAGTTCGAGTATCGGGAGAAGAGGGAAGCAATTCCCTCTTCTTTCGCATTTGCGGGGACGGCCGATTTTTTCGGGCCGAGGGCCTTTAACTACCGGAACTTACGGGTAAAAGAACTGCCATGACCAACAACAAGTCCAGCAGCGCGCCGAAGGCCGCGACGAACAAGGCTGCGCCCCAGGCGGCGGCGAACCGCCCCCAGCAGGCGCAGGCCGCAGCCAATGCCCCGGCACGCGCGCGGCGGCCGAGCACGATCGACGAGACGATCGCCAAGGCGCAGCACGGCAGGGTCAACATCACGCCTGCGAAGGCCATCGAAATGGCCGGCCAGCTCTACTCGCGCGGACAGTACGGCCAAGCCGAGCGGGTTTGCCGCCAGATCATCGCCGCCCGTCCGGCGAACGCCGACGCCCACAACATCCTCGGCGTGTCGCTCGCCGGCCTCGGCCAGATGGACGAAGCCGTCGCCGCGCTGAAGCGCGCGATCAAGATCAACGGCCAGGCGCCGAGCTATCATGCCAATCTCGGCGAGATCCTGCGCCAGGCCGGCCGCCTGGACGAAGCGGCGAAGGCGATCGAGGAGTCGATCAGGCTCGACCCCAACAACGCCCAGGCGCTCAACAACCTCGGCATTATCCAATATGAGCGCAAGCAGTTTGCGGAGGCGGTGAAGAGCTACCGCCGCGCGCTCGAGCTGCGGCCGAACATGGCCGAGGCGCTGAACAATCTCGGCAATGCGCTGCGCCTGACCGGCGACATCGACGGCGCGCTACAGGCTTACCAGGAAGCGCTGACCCAGCGCGCGGTCTATCCCGAGGTGTACAACAATCTCGGCACCCTCCTTCAGCAGGACCGCAGGTTCGAGGAAGCCGAGCATGCGCTGCGCAAGGCGATCCAGCAGAACCCGCGCTACATCGAGGCGCACAACAATCTCGCGCAGCTGCTTTCGGGGCAGAAGCAGGAAGTCGAAGCCCTGCGCATCCTCGGCGAGGCGCTGAAGTTCGCGCCGAAGAACATCCAGACGCTGCTTCTGACGGCCAAGATCCAGCTGCGCCGCAACAACCTCCAGGCGGCCGAGCAGGCGACGAAGCTCGCGCTGCAGGAAGAGCCGGAGAATGCCGAAGCGCTGACCGTGCTCGGCCAGATCTACCACGAGACCGACCGGTACGAGGAAGCGCTCGACGTCCTCGACCGGGCGCTCAAGAAGAATCCGGAAAACCCGGAGGCGCTGAACTTCTACGGCGTCGCGCTGAAGTCGGTCGGCCGCCTCGACGAGGCGCGCGAGCACATTCTCAAGGCGCTCAAGATCAACGATTCGATGTACGGCGCCTACGCGAACCTCAACGACCTCGTCGATTTCTCCGAAGGCATCGGCGAAGAGCTGTTCAACCGCATGGAAGCGATCTTCGAGGCGGTTCCGAACCAGGAGGCCGAGCCCTTCCTCGCGCTGCACTTCGCTTATGCGAAGGCGCTCGACGACCGCGGCCAGCATGAGAAGGCGCTGGAGCATTATATCACCGGCGGGCGGATGAAGCGGGCGCAGCTCGACTATAAGGAGTCGGACACGCACGCCTTCTTCGACTCGATCCGGGCTGCCTTCCCGAAGGAAGCTTTCGAGAACCGCAAATATGAGGGGCTGGACGATGACCGCCCGGTGTTCATCGTCGGCATGCCGCGCTCCGGCTCGACCCTGCTCGAGCAGATCCTGTCGAGCCACCCGGACGTCTATGGGGCGGGCGAGGTCAAATATCTGAGCCGCGCACTCGGACAGCTGCGGGACCGCTTCCCGTCGCTCCCGAAATATCCGGAGATGGTCTCCAAGATCACGCCCGCGCAGCTCGACATCGTGGCGAAGAATTACCAGCAGGCGCTGTCCCAAGGCGCGGGCGATGCCAAGCGGATCACCGACAAGCTGCTGACCAACTATTTCTTCGTCGGCCTGATCAACCTGCTGTTCCCGAAGGCGAAGGTGCTGCACACGCGGCGCGACCCGGTCGACACCTGCCTTTCGGGCTTCACCAAGCTGTTCAAGGACGACATGCCCCACAGCTACGACCTCGGCGAGCTCGGCCGCTACTACGGCAAGTATCGCGAGCTGATGGAGCATTGGGAGAAGGTGCTGCCCGAAGGCTTCATGATCACCGTCCAGTACGAGGACGTGGTCGCCGACACCGAGAAGGAAGCGCGCCGCGTGATCGAGTTCCTGGGCCTGCCGTGGAACGACAAGTGCGTCGACTTCCACAAGTCGGACCGGCCGGTGAAGACCGCGAGCGTCGCCCAGGTGCGCAAGCCGATCTACAAGACCTCGGTGCAGCGCTGGAAGAAATATGGCGCCGGGCTGCAGCCGCTGGTCGACGCGATCGACGGCAAGCCCGAAAAGAGCGGCTCCAAGTCCAAGGCGAAGGTCAAGGAAAACGCCTGACAATTGCGCCGGTGCGCCGCGGCCGCGAAGTGCCGCGGCGGACCTTCTTAAGCGGGGATTGAACTGAATAGCGTGCGCGCACTCACGCATCTCGACCGGCTAGAGGCCGAAAGCATCCACATCATGCGCGAGACCGTCGCCGAGGCGGAGCGTCCGGTGATGCTCTATTCGATCGGCAAGGATTCGGCCGTGATGCTGCACCTTGCGAAGAAAGCCTTCTTCCCAAGCCCGCTGCCGTTCCCGCTGCTCCATGTCGACACGACGTGGAAGTTCCGCGACATGTACGCGCTGCGCGACAAGGTCGGGGCGGATCCGGCCATCGAGCTCCTCGTCTACAAGAATCCGGAAGCCGAGCGGCAGGGGATCAACCCGTTCGACCACGGGCCGCTGCACACCGACATGTGGAAGACCGAGGGGCTGAAGCAGGCGCTCGACAAATATGGCTTCGACGCCGCGTTCGGCGGCGCCCGCCGCGACGAGGAAAAGAGCCGCGCGAAGGAGCGCGTGTTCAGCTTCCGCGACCGCAAGCATCGCTGGGACCCGAAGCGCCAGCGGCCCGAGCTCTGGTCGCTCTACAACGTCCGCAAGAACAAGGGGGAGAGCATGCGCGTCTTCCCGCTGTCCAACTGGACCGAGCTCGACGTGTGGCAGTACATCATGCGCGAGAATATCGAGATCGTGCCGCTCTATTTCTCGGCCGAGCGGCCGACCGTGGAGCGCGACGGCCTGCTGCTGATGGTCGATGACGACCGCTTCCCGCTGAACGGCGAGACGCCTGTGATGCGCAAGGTGCGCTTCCGCACCCTCGGCTGCTACCCGCTGTCCGGCGCCGTCGAAAGCGAGGCGGCGACGGTCGAGGAAATCGTCGCCGAGATGCTGCTGACGAAGACGAGCGAGCGGCAGGGCCGAATCATCGACAAGGATGCTGGCAGCGCGTCGATGGAGAAGAAGAAGCAGGAGGGCTATTTCTAAATGTCCCGCCCGCTCGAGTCCGAAGAAGAGCTGATCCGCCACGACGTGCGCACCTGGCTTGCGCAGCAGGAGGCGAAGGAGCTGCTGCGCTTCATCACCTGCGGAAGCGTCGACGACGGCAAGTCGACGCTGATCGGGCGGCTGCTGTACGAGTCCAAGCAGATTTTCGACGACCAGCTCGACGCGCTGGAAAGCGACAGCAAGCGGCACGGCACGCAAGGCGCGAAGATCGATTTCGCTCTGCTCGTCGACGGGCTCTCGGCCGAACGCGAGCAGGGCATCACGATCGACGTCGCCTATCGCTTCTTCTCGAGCGCCAAGCGCAAGTTCATCGTCGCCGATACGCCGGGCCACGAGCAGTACACGCGCAACATGGTGACCGGCGCCTCGACGGCGGATCTCGCGGTCCTGCTGGTCGACGCGCGCAAGGGCGTGCTGACTCAGACGCGCCGGCACTCCTACCTTGCCAAGCTGGTCGGCATCCGGCGCTTCGTTCTGGCCGTGAACAAGATGGACCTGGTCGACTACGACCAGGGCGCGTTCGATGCCATCTGCGCCGATTACCGCGCCTTCGCCGGCCAGATCGCGATAGAGGACTGGGTCGCGATCCCCGTCTCCGGCCTCAACGGCGACAATATCATGAGCCGCAGCGAGACGACGGCCTGGTACAGCGGGCCGACGCTGCTCGAACATCTCGACAGCGTCCCGCTCGATGCCGCGGCCGATGCGGAAAAGCCGTTCCGGATGCCCGTCCAATGGGTGAACAGGCCCAACCAGAATTTCCGCGGCTTTTCGGGGCAGATCGCATCGGGAAGCGTCGGGCCCGGCACGGAAGTGCGCGTGCTTCCGTCAGGGCGAACGACGCGCGTCGAGCGAATCGTGACACTGGACGGCGATCTCGACGAGGCGGTCGCGGGGCAGTCGGTGACGGTCACGTTCGCCGACGAGATCGACTGTTCGCGGGGCGACGTGATCGCCGCGGCCGGCGATCCGCCGGAAGCCGCCGACCAGTTCGAGGCGACCATCGTGTGGATGGCCGACGAGGAGCTGCTCCCGGGCCGCGGTTACTGGATGAAGCTCGGGACCCAGAGCGTCACCGCGATGATCCAGGAGCCCAAGTACGAGGTGAACGTCAACACGCTCGAGCATCTCGCGGCGAAGACGCTCAGCCTCAACGGCATCGGCGTTGCCGAGCTGTCGACCGACCGCGAGATCGTGTTCGAACCCTATGCCGCAGACGGAACCAGCCCGAACAAGGCGCTCGGCGGCTTCATCCTGATCGACAAGCTGACCAATGCGACGGTCGCCTGCGGAATGCTCCATTTCGCGCTCCGCCGCGCGCTCAACATCCACCGCCAGCATCTCGACGTGAGCCGCGAGACACACGCGGCGATCAAAGGCCAGAAGCCCGCGGTGCTGTGGTTCACCGGCCTCTCGGGCGCGGGCAAGTCGACGATCGCCAACCTCGTCGAGAAGAAGCTTGCCGCACGCGGCCGTCACACCTTCCTGCTGGACGGCGACAATATCCGCCATGGCCTCAACCGCGACCTCGGCTTCACCGAGGCGGACCGCATCGAGAATATCCGCCGGGTCGGCGAAGTCGCCCGACTGATGGCCGACGCCGGCCTGATCGTCCTCACCGCCTTCATTTCGCCGTTCCGGGCGGAGCGGCACATGGTGCGCCGGATGGTGCCGGAGGGCGAGTTCTTCGAGATCTTCGTCGATACGCCGCTCTCCGAGGCCGAAAAGCGGGACGTGAAGGGCCTCTATGCCAAGGCGCGCGCCGGCGAGCTCAAGAACTTCACCGGCATCGACAGCCCGTACGAACCCCCCGAAGCGCCCGAAATCCACATCGACACGACCGAGCTCAGCGCCGACGAGGCGGCGGACCTGATCGTCGAGAAACTGCTGAGCCGCCGCTAGGCAGCGGCGCGCAGATTCAATACGGGCCTGCAACCAACGGCGCGTCAGGAAGTTACGGCATCCATGAAGCAGTTGCTGATCGCCGCGAGCATTCTTCTTCCCGCCTGGAGCGCTGCTGCAGCGGCCGATGACGGGCTGTTCCGCGTGCGGGTCGGAGCCGGGGCGCAGATGCGGCCCGAGTTCATCGGCGCCGACAAGTCGAGCCTTGCGCCGCTCTTCAACTTCAAGGTTGCGCGCGGGACGAAAGAGTTCAGCTTCGGAGCGCCCGATGACAGTCCGAGCATCGCGGTCGTCTCGAGCAAGGGATTCTCGTTCGGCCCGGCAGTGAACGTCGAAGGACGTCGCAAGGAGTCCGACCTCGGGGCGCCGGTCGGTTCGGTCGCGCGAACGTTCGAGGTAGGCGCCTTCGCCCAGTACCTGGCCGCCGATTCCTTCCGCCTTCGCGCCGAGGCCCGCAAAGGCATCAACGGCCATGAGGGGATTGTCGGGTCCCTCGGCGCGGACAAGATCTGGCGGAGCGGCGACCGTTACGTCTTTTCGGTCGGGCCGCGCATCCTCTTCTCCGACGCCCGATTCCAGCGCGCCTATTTTGGCGTGACGCCGGCGGCATCGGTCGCCTCGGGTCTTCCGGCCTATCGTCCGTGGGGCGGCATCTACGGCGTCGCTGCCGCGAGCGGCATGTCCTACCAGCTCGGCACCGGTCCCTGGGGCCTGTTCGGCTATGCGCGCTATGAGCGCCTGGTCGGAGACGCTGCGAAGTCGCCGATCATTCGCGAGCTCGGCTCGCGCAACCACTTCTCCGGCGGGATCGGCCTCAACTACACGTTCAGCATTCGCGCCTACTGACGCGCTGCGCCGCTAGTCGCCCTGCCCGGGGTCCGGCGTGAAATATTTGTCGTACTTGCCCTCTTCGCCCTTGTGCTCGTCGGCGTCGGCGGGGCTTTCCTTCTTCCGCGTGATGTTGGGCCATTCGGACGAGAAGTTGGCGTTCACCTCGAGCCATTTCTCAAGCCCGCTCTCGGTGTCCGGGAGAATCGCCTCGGCCGGACATTCCGGCTCGCACACGCCGCAGTCAATGCACTCGTTGGGGTTGATGACCAGCATCACCTCGCCCTCGTAGAAACAGTCGACGGGGCAGACCTCGACGCAGTCCATATATTTGCATTTGATGCAGGCGTCGGTGACGACGTAGGTCATGATGTGCTTGGCTCCCTTTGTGCCTCGCTATGTCGCTCCCTTCGCCTCGTCAATTCCCAGCTCTTCGTAGCACAGGCGCGCCTCCGCTGCCGGGCCGCGGCGGCCGGGCAGGCTCAGCACCTTCAGGATCCGCACATGGCCGTGCAGCGGCAGCGCGACGACGCTCCCGACGCGGACGTCCTCGCTCGGCTTTTCGACCCGCCTGCCGTCGATGCGGACATGGCCTTCGCCAATGATTGCCTGCGCGAGCGTGCGGCTCTTCGCCAGCCGGATGAAGAACAAATAACGGTCGATCCTCACTTGGTCTTCTTGAGCTTGGCAAGCTCGGCGAAGGCGTGGGAGCCCGCCGGGCGGCGATCGTCGCGCGGAGCGCGGCGCCCTCGCCAGCGCCAGGCGTCGCCGGAGCGGGTGAAGCCGATATCGTTCATCAGCCGGGCGAGGGCGTCCTCGTCGAGGCCGATCGAGGTCGCGAGCGCCGCGTCGACGGGGTCCGGGCCGCCGGCGGAGCGCACCTTCCGGGCGTGGCTTGCGAGCCGGTCCGCAAGGTCGATTCGGACCCAGCTCCGGCCGGCCCGGCGATAGGCAAGGACGGCGCCGCGCGGGTCGGCGTCGGCGGTGAGAGTCGCGGCTCCTGGCGCAGGCAGCGCGGGCATCTGCTGCCCCTGACGGACCGAGAGGAGGGCCGCGCGCCATTGCTGGGCCGCAGGCTTCAGCAACGGCGGAAGGAATATGTCGAGCGGGCCGAGGCGGACGCGGAGCCTGTGCAGCGCCTGCCGGTCGGCATGCTCGAGATGCGCGATCGCACTCAGGGCACTCTTTCGCGGAAGCACGCCCGCGGCGTCCAGCAGCATCGCGGAAAGGGCTCGCACGCCGGGCGAGCTGGAAGGATCGGTCGCGGCCGCGGCGAGGTTCTCCAAGGGCCGCAAATGCCGATGGACCTGGCCGTCGACCCAGCGCTCCAGCCGCTCGCGAAGCCCGGCGCGGGTTTGCGCCGAGAGGCGGTCGAGCGCCCGCGCGGTGCGGAGCGCGGGCTCCAGCAGCGATCGGCCCGGCGCAAGCCGCGCAAGGACATGGTCGCCCCAGGCGACGGCTATGCCGCCGCCTTCCTCGGCGGCGAGTGAAAAGCTTTCGTCGGGCGCGTCGATCAGGGCCGTGGCGCGGCGGTCGAGCTCGTCGCCGAGCCGGCGCTCGGCGGCGGCGAGCAGCAGCCGCTTGTCGGCGAGCCGCGCGGACGGATCGACTCGGAACTCGAAGCCCGCGAGATGTCCGATCGGCTCGGGGCCGACACTGACCTCGCCGTCGGCGGCAACCGTTACCGGCAGTGCATCGGCGCCGCGTGCGCCGATGTCGCGGACGAGCACGGCGGTGCGGCGGTCGACGAAGCGCTGGGTCAGCCGCTCGTGGAGAGCGTCGGACAGGCGCGCCTCGACCTCGCGCGTGCGTTCCGCCCATTTGGCCGGCTCCTTCAGCCAGTCGGCGCGATGCGCGATATAGGCCCAGCTGCGGATGCCCGCGAGGCGGTCGGCGAGCGCCTCGATGTCGCCGCTCATATTGTCGAGGCGCGCGACTTCCGCGGCGAACCATTCATGCGGCACGTGGCCGCCCTCGCCGATATAGCTGAACAGCCGGCGGACCATGCGGGCGTGGTGCATCGGCCCCACCTTGCGGAAGTCGGGAAGGCCGCAGACGGCCCACAGCCGCCGCGCCTGCACGCCTTTCCTAGCCGCAATCGACGGGTCCTCGGCAATCAGCTTCAGCACGGCGAGGTCGATCGATTCAGGGGCGGAGCGGAGCACCGGATCGTCGCTCCGGGTCTCGAGGCTGGAGATCAGCGCGCGGACGTCGGTGAAATCGAGCTCGGCATTGCGCCAATAGACGAAGTCCAGCGGACGGAAGCGGTGCTCCTCGATCGCCTCGATCTCACCGTCGCTGAAGCCGCCGCTCTCTTCGGTAAGACCGAGCGTGCCGAAGCTTCCGTCGCGCTGGTGGCGGCCCGCGCGGCCGGCGATCTGCGCCATCTCGGCGATAGTCAGCCGCCGGTCGCGCTTCCCGTCGAACTTCTTGAGCCCCGCGAAGGCGACATGGGTGACGTCCATGTTGAGCCCCATGCCGATCGCGTCGGTGGCGACGAGGTAATCGACCTCGCCGCGCTGGAACATGGCGACCTGGGCGTTGCGGGTGGCGGGCGAAAGCGCGCCCATGACCACCGCGGCGCCGCCCTTGAAGCGGCGCAGCATCTCGGCGAGCGCATAGACCTGCTCGGCGGAGAAGGCGACGACGGCGGAGCGCGGCGGCAGCCGCGAAAGCTTGACGCTTCCGGCATAGCGAAGGGTGGAAAAGCGTGGCCGGGTGACGATTTCGGCGTCAGGCAGGAGCTCGCGAACGATCGGTTTCAAGCTCTCCGAACCGAGGATCAGCGTCTCCTCGCGCCCGCGGGCGCGGAGCAGCCGGTCGGTAAAGACGTGGCCGCGCTCCGGGTCGATCCCGAGCTGCGCCTCGTCGATGGCCGCGAAAGCGAAGTCGCGCTGCATGTCCGTGTCGTGATGGCTGTCGCCGCCCGGGACGGGCATGCTCTCCGCCGTGCACAGGAAATAGCGCGCCTGCGGCGGGACGATCCGCTCCTCGCCGGTCAGGAGCGCAACTTGGCTTTCGCCCTTGATTGCGACGACGCGGTCATAGACCTCGCGCGCGAGCAGCCGAAGCGGAAAGCCGATTACGCCCGAGGAATGGCCGCACATCCGCTCGATGGCGAGATGAGTCTTGCCCGTGTTGGTCGGGCCAAGAATGGCCCGGACCGAAGCGTCTGAACGCGGCGCCATGGCTTTTTCACTGTGGCAGCGCTCGGGGCGAGGGCAAGTTCCGTTCGTCGAAATTAGGGCCGTCTTAACCTCGATTCGAGACACCCCTCTTCATGTTGACGTCACGAAGCCATGCGCAT
Source organism: Bacillota bacterium (assembly GCA_050261135.1). Taxonomy (GTDB): domain Bacteria; phylum Pseudomonadota; class Alphaproteobacteria; order Sphingomonadales; family Sphingomonadaceae; genus Sphingomicrobium. The sequence goes on along the minus strand of JBLNCZ010000003.1, from coordinate 143,927 downwards.
CCGCTGCGGCGGTCGCTCGCGCCTGCCTGGCCCGCGGCCGGGTGGAGAACGGCGGGCGCCCTCGCGCTTTTGTGCAGCACCGTCGCCTGGGCTTCGCTCCCCGGACGAGCGCCAGGCTCGAGCGATGAGCAGCGGCAGTGGCAGGCGCTCGGCGTCGCGCCGCTTGCGAGCGGCGGAGCAACGGGCATCGCCATGGCTCCGACCGACGCCGCCGAGCCGATCGCCTTCGCTCCGAAGCGCGCCTTCACGCCCCAGCCGCTGGTCCCACCAGCGCCCGCCGCGGCAGGGGTGCCCGGCGGCCCGATCCGCATCCGCGGCGTCGCGGGCGACGGGCTTTACTGGGCGCTCCGCTCAGCCGGAGCGAGCCCGGAAGTGGCTGCGGAATATCTCGCTGCGCTCGCGACCGAGATCGACGTCGGCGAGGTCCTCCCCGGAGACGGCTTCGACCTGGTGCTCGGGAGCGGCCACCAGTTGCTCTATGCGGGCCTCAACCGCGTCGGCCAGGCGCCGCTCCAGCTCGTGAGATGGACGGCGGGCGGCCAGTCGAGGTGGATCGATGCGGCCAATGCCGATCGCCCGCCCGCTGCCGAGAGCGGCATGGTGATGCCGGTCGACGGCCATGTGACTTCCTATTTCGGTTATCGCTACCACCCGATCCTGCATTTCACCCGCTTCCACGCGGGGCTGGACATCGGTGCCGCCTGGGGCAGCCCGATCGTCGCCGCGGGCGACGGGCGGGTCGTCGCCGCAGGCTGGGCAGGCGGTTACGGCCGCGAGGTGCAGATCGCGCATGCCGGCGGAATCACCAGCCTTTACGGCCATATGAGCGAAATCGTCGCGCAGCCCGGCAGCTTCGTGCGCGCGGGGCAGGTGATCGGCTATGTGGGCTCGAGCGGCCTTTCGACCGGCCCGCACGTCCATTTCGAGGTGCGGGAGAACGGCACGCCGGTAAATCCGCTGGGCGTGCGCTTCACCAGCGCGCCGCTGGTCGACACGCACCTCGCCGCGGCCGTGAAGGCGCGGCTGCAGGCGCTCCTCAGCGTCGGCGTCAAACGCGGCTAGGAGGCGTCACGCGGAGTGGATCCGCGTGATGTTCGACGTCTCGCTCTGTTTGAGCACAGGCCGGGCGGCGGTTCGCCCTTTCCTTCGGCACAAGCTCAGTCTTGCTGGGCGAAACCGATCTTATGGTCGGCGGCTCACCTGCCGTGGCCGCGCCAGCGCTTGATCGTGCGGCTGATGATGCCGGCTTCGTCGCCGGTCTCGCGCCACAGGCGGGCGAAGCTCGGGTCGGACGAAGCGGGGCGCTTCTCGGGCTCGAGGTCGTCGAAGCGGACGCGGATCGGGATGGCAACACCCTCGCCGCACACGATGCACTCGCGGTTGCGGAGCGCAGGGATGGCGTCGAGGAAGCCGCGCGCGCCTTCGGGCATGGCTGCGCGGACGCAGGCCTGGTCGCGGTCGTTGTTCAGTCGCATGGAGACGATCGTGCCGCACTGCGACAGCACGCCCTCGGCAAGGTCGGAGGGGCGCTGCGTGATGAGGCCCAGGCTGACGCCGTACTTACGGCCTTCCTTGGCGATGCGCTCGAGGATCTTGCGGACGGCCTGGCCTTCGGCATTCTCGTCCTTCGGCACATAGCGGTGCGCCTCTTCGCAGACGAGCAGCAGCGGCCGCTGCGCTTCGGTCCGCGACCAGATCGCATAGTCGAACACCATGCGAGCCAGGATCGACACCACTACTGAAGTGATTTCCGACGGGACGCCGGACACGTCGACGATCGAGATCGGCTTGCCGTGGCTCGGCAGGCGGAAGAGCTTGGCGAGCAGGCCGGGCATCGAATCCGAAACCAGCATGCCCGAGAACATGAAGGTGTAGCGGGGATCGGCGCGGAGCTCGTCGAGCTTGGTCTTGAGCCGCTGGAACGGGAGCGTGTCGCCGGCGCGGTCGAGCTTGCCCATCTCGTTGACGAGGATCGTGTTGAGGTCGGCAAGGAGGTACGGAATCGGGCTGTCGACGGTGACCTTGCCGAGCTGGCTGAGGTCCTTGCCCTTCGTCCGCGCGGCAAGCAGGCACTTGGCGAGGATGTCGGCATCGCGCTGGCGCTCCGACCCGTGGGTCGTCAGCAGCACTTCGCAATGCTCCTCGAAGTTCATCAGCCAGTAGGGCAGCTGGAGGTTGTCGACGTTGAACAGCTCGCCGCAATTTTTGAACGCGGCGGAATATTCGCCGTGCGGGTCGATCATCAGGATGTGACCCTCGGGCGAAAGCTCCGAGATGCGATGGAGGATCAGGGCGACGGACGTGGACTTACCGGTACCGGTCGATCCCAGCACCGCGAAATGCTTGCCGAGCATCGGATCGACATAAAGCGCGCCGCGGATGTCGTCCGTCGGGTAGACGGTCCCAATCTCGATGTGGGGTTCGTCGCTCGCGGCGAACACGGCGCGGAGATCGTCGGTCGTGACCGGCATCACCTGTGCGCCGGGAATGGGGTAGCGGGTGACGCCGCGGCGGAAGCTGCTGAGCTTGCCCGACGAATCCTTCTTGCCCTCGCCGAGGAAGTCGACGTTGGCGATGAGCTGCCCGCCGTCGTTGGCGCGAAGGGTGCGGACGTTGGCGATCAGCCATGCGTCGCCGACCACCATCTTCACCTGGCTTCCGACCTGGCCGGACATGGCGACCGACGGGTCGGCGTGCGACTGCAGCGCCATGATCGCCGCGGAGTCCATGCGGATCTGCGAGCCGGAGCCGGCAATCTCGACAACTTCGCCGACGGCGGCCAGCTGACCAGGCGCCGAAGCGGCCGGAGCGGGCGCGGCTTCCTCGGTGAAGCTGCTGACTTCATTGAGGAATTCGCGCAGGTTCGGCTGGTCGTCCATCGTTGTTCGCTCCCAAGGCTCTATGTTTCGAACCGGCTTAAACGGGAGCGGTTAAAATTGACTTAGAACCTCCGCCGGAACGCTACCGCCGCGGCCCAGCCGAGTCCGAGCGAAAGGCTGACGCAGGCAAGGCCGTAGAGGAAGCGGTGACGGCGCGAGGCGAGCCAGACGGAGCGCTCGATGCCCGACTTGTCGATCTCAATGTCGCGCGTCGCGGCCGCCACCACTTTCCCGCGGTCGATGAGGAAGGTTTCGGCGGTGTAGGTCCCGACGGGCACTTGGCTCGGAATGGTGATCACCGCGCGATAGAGCAGGCCATCGGTGATCTCGACGCCGTGCGGGTTCTCCGAATAGAGGCCTGAACGCGTGCGCAGGTCGAGCAGGCCGGCTTCGAAATGCTGCTCCTTTTCAGGCAGCGAACCGCCGCCGGGCGAGAGCTGGAGGTTGTGGACGCCGAGCTCGTAGATCGACGCCGTGCGGTCGTCGATGAGGTCGTGGATCGGCCTCGACGACGCGACGGCGTAGAAGCTCGGCGCCGAGCGGAAGCGGCTCGAATCGGCGTTCATCCAGATGCCGGCAATCTTCTGCTTCTCGCGCACCAGAATCGCCTCGACGGGGCCGCGGAGAACGACGGCAATATCCGCAGGTCGCTTGGGCGTCCGTCCGTCGGGGTAAGCGATGGCGCCGAACAGCAGCAGCTGGGCGCCCGAGAAGCTGTAGCGGATCTGCACCTGCCGGGCGGACACGTCAGGGACGAGCATCGGCTTTTCGGCCCCGATGAGCAGCGGAAGCGCAGCGAGGAGGGCGAGCGACTTCTTCACAGATATTCGATCGAGAAGATCTCGTCGGGGCGCCAGAATAGCCCGAGGAACATGCGCAGCGCTACGAGCAGGATGATCACGGCAAGCGCGAGGCGCAGGTAATCGGGCTTGAGCCTGGTCGTCAGGACCGCGCCATATTGCGCGCCGATGACGCCGCCGACGAGGAGCAGCGCGGCAAGCACGATATCGACGGCGCGGGTGGTCATCGAGTGGACCATGGTCGTCCAGGCGCTCACCACCAGGATCATTGCAAGGCTGGTGCCGATCACCACCCGGGCCGGCATCGCGAGCAGGTAGATCATGGCGGGGACGAGGATGAACCCGCCGCCGATGCCGAGGAGGACGGTGAGGACGCCGGCAAGGAAGCCGATCGCCATTGGCGCGATCGGCGAAATGTAGAGCCCCGAGGTGTAGAAGCGCCAGCGCATCGGCAGTGACGCCACCCAGCGGTTGTGGTGCGGAGCCTCGGGCTCGGCGGCCTTTCCGGGGAGCACGCCCAGCGTGACCAGCGAATCCTTCAGCATGATCGTGCCGATCCAGCCGAGGATGAGCACGTAGAGGAAGCTGATCACCACATCGACCTGGCCACTCGCCTGGAGCATGCGGAACAAAGCGGCGCCTACGAAGGAGCCGAACAGGCCGCCGACGATCATCACTCCGGCCATCTTCAGGTCCACGCCGCCGCGGCGCATGTGGACCATCGCGCCCGACACGCTGGCGCCTGTGATCTGCGTCGTCGCGGACGCGACCGCGACGGTCGGCGGGATGCCGTAGAAGATGAGCAGCGGCGTAGTGAGGAAGCCGCCGCCGATCCCGAACATGCCGGAAAGCACACCGACGCCGAAGCCGAGAAGCACGATGAAGAGCGCGTTCACCGACTGGCCTGCGATGGGGAGGTAGATGTGCATCGGCCGGCAGGAGACTAGCCGCAAACGGCGGCCGCGGCCAAGCTTCGGCGGCTAGAAGTCTCCGGCGAGGGTGACCGCCGGACCGGAGCCCGGCCGCGCATTGCCGGCAAGGCGCTGCCGCCAGTCGAAGTGCACGCGCAGGTTCTTGCGCACCTTCATGCTGACCCGCGGGCCGGCATCGACGCGGTAAACGCCCGGTTGCGCGCCGCCCCACACGCCGAAACCGGCGGAGAATTGCTTGTAGACGGGCCGGGTGAGCGTCAGCGCACCGTCGATGAACCTGTCGCGGCTGCGAATGCCGACCACCCCGCCCTGCAGGTAGCTGTCGAGGACGAAATGGAGCGGCATGGGGCGCCCGTAGACTCCTCCTTCGAAGAACAGCGCGAACGCGTTGCGGCCGCCGCCGTAGCGGCCGACGCGCTGCCGCCGCTCGGCGTTAACCCACAAGGGAATGCCGGCGACCGGCTGGACCCGCGCGCCCGCGGCAATCTCCCCGCCGCGACGGCCGACGTCATTGCTCGTCCTGAACGTCGCGGCGAGCTGCCGCGTGAAATTGTAGGTCAGGCGCGCACCGGCCTGGCTTGCCCCGAGCGAGCCTTGGCTGGCGAGCGACTGAGTGCCTGCGACGCCCGCCGATTGCGCGCGCAGGAGCGCCCAGGCAGTCAGCTGGAGACGATCGATTCCGTTCCGCTTCAATGCGACGGGCACGCTCTGGTTGGGGGCAACCACGCTCGAGCGGAGCGGCGGCAGAGACGTCGCTGCGATGCGCGAGAGCGGCCATTCGTCGAGTACGGGGATGGGAGAAAAGAATTGCGCGCGCGGCGTCGGGAGCGCGTTGGCCAGCTGCGTGACGGCGTATGGATTGGGCGGGCTCGCGGCCGCGTAATAGACCGGCACCATGACAGGTCTGGACGCAGCGTAGTTCGGCCCGACGCCGTAAGTGGCAGCCGCAGGCTGCACGTCGACCGCCGGCATGTCCGCCGAGGCTGGCTCGATGGGGTCGATCGGCGGGAACTGCGTCGGGATCAGCGGCGGCGCCTTCGCCTCGCTGCGGTCGACGCGGAACAGTTCGGCGCCGGGAAGCGCACCCAAGGTTGCGGCGCGAAGCCCCACCCATCCAAACAGAGCCAGGCCGATGAAGCGGAGCGACGGCCTCACTGCGCCAGCTCCGCGGGGAAGATATGCTGCGTCTTGTCCCAGCGAGTCGCCCCGCCGCCGATGTGGATGGCGAGCGCGCGCAACGCGGCGAGGATGGCGATGACATTGCCGACCACAAGCCGCGGGATCGACATCAGCCCTTCCTTGAGCCCGTACGCCGATGCGGTGAAGCAGGCGCGCATCAAGATGCGCCAGGCGAGGAGCCACGCGTTGATCGTCAGCAGCCGCACCAGCAGAGGATCGAACCGAGCTTCGATGGGCGCGCCAAGCATCTCTGCCAGCCAGATCTGCGACCACAGGAATGCGGCGGTGTAGGCTGCGACGAGGAGCAGCGCGGCGAGCGGACCGCGCCGATCGCGCATCCGCATCCACCGTTCGCCGATGCCGCCGCTCCATCCGAGCCTGTCCCACCCGGCGAGCGCAATTCCGCCAAGCCACCGCGCCTTCTGGCGAACGGCCGAGCCGAGGGTCGCCGGGAAGTGCCCGCGGCTGGCGACCACGCCGCCTCCGCCGGGCTGCGCCGGCAGGCGCACGAATATCGTCTTCAGCCCAAGCGCGCCGAGGGTCAGGCCGACTTCATAGTCCTCGGTCATGCTGCCGGTCGCGAACGGCTTTCCGTCGCGGCTGGCGGCAAGGTGCGCGAGCGGCTTGCGGGCGATCGCGCACCCGACGCCGGCAAGAGGAATCGCCGCGCCGACGGCTTCGCGCACCACCAGCTCCTTGATGTGCGCCTCGGCGAACTCGTCGCAATAATGGCCCGCGATCCAGCGCGAGTGCCGGTCGGGGAGCGGGAGGACAGGCAGCTGTATGACCGCGGCCTTGTCGATCAGGCTGTCGAACGTCCGGAATTCCAGCGGGTGGATCACGTCCTCCGCGTCGTGGAGGACAATGGCTGCGACCGAGGCGCCGGTTTCGACCTCGTAGGCGACGAGCGCGTCGTAGAGGTGGTTGAGGCAATCCGCCTTGGTCGTCGGGCCGTCGCAATCCACCTCGACAGATTCGATCCGCGGGTCGTCGACCGCGGCGATCGCGGCAGCCGTCGCGGGATCGTTGCGGTAATGGCCGACGAAGATCCGGTAATTGGGATAATCGAGCCGCGCGAGCGTCGCGCGCAACATGGAGGCGATGACCGCGGATTCGTCCCAGGCGGGCACCAGCATCGCAAGCAGGCGCGGCTCAGGGTTCTGCGGCAGCGCGCTTGCAAATGCGCGCGGGTAACGCGTGTAGACGGTCAGCGTCCGCCAGACCGCCCGCGCGAAGTAGATGATGTCGACGACGAGATCGTTGAGGGCGAACAGCAGGAAGCCCGCACCCGCAAAAAGGGCGAGCTCCGCCGCGATGCGGCTGAGGATTTGGGCGAGCGCCACGACCGGCGGTGAGCGCTAGAAGGTTGGTCCGGAATGGATTGGTTGTGCTCGGCGCATGACACCCTCCTAACGCGGCGAATCATCCAAAACCGAGCGGTGGCGGGCATCGCATAACTAAAGTTAAACGACAAGAAGGTGCCAATTTGCTGGACGAATTAATAACAGACGTTAGATTCATCTGAGCCGAATCGTCCGCCATTGGGGGAGCGGACTTGTGGAAACTTACTCAGGGCGCATCCCCGTGGAGGATGCGTCGGGTTCGCGTATTTACGTCTATGCCTATACGGGCAGGCGAACGTTCCGGCGCGTCACACGCTACATGCTGGACACGGGCGAGCCGGTGCGCCGGATCGACGAACATACGTTCGCCGTCATCGCCACGGGCGAGAAGCTGCGGCGGGTCGACGAATAAGCGGTCCTGAAAGTGGCGCCTCGCGACCGCGCGGGCTAGCGTCGACCGCATGGCGCGCTGGCTCGTCCTTCTTCTTGCAAGCATGGCTTCGGCCGCGGCTGCGCGCGGAACGATCATTTATGCGGGCGGCAGCTGGGCGGCGATCGACCGAGGCGGCACCTGCGAGGCGCTCGCTCGCTCGGCCCGCACCGCGCCCAAGGGAAAGCTCCAGGCGATCGCCGGCTTCACCTTCTCCGCGGACCGGCGCCGGTGGGGGGAGTTCCATGCCCGGCTGCGGCGCCTGCCGAGGGCCGGAGCGGCGGTGATGCTGCGCGTGGGCGACCAGCCGTTCCTGCTCGTCAGCCGCGGCAACCAGGCGTGGAGCGACGGACCAATGCAGGAGCGCGCCATCATCGCCGCGCTTCGCAGCGCGTCCGGCATGAGCGTTGAATCCCGGGACGGAGCCGGCCGCCGCTTCGTCGATCCCTATGCGCTCGACGGCGCCGCGACTGCGATCGACGCGGCAGCAGCCGCCTGCGCTGGCAAAAGGCCGTGATCGCACCTAGATAGGCGCCCTGCCATGACTGCCGACACGACCCTGATGCCGATCCCCGGCGCGATCGATCCCGTGCCCGTTCCGCGGCGCGCGACGGCGCGCGCCGACGGGCGGGTCGAGCTGGTCGGCCTGTCGAAGGAGCAGATCCGCGAGGCGCTCGAAGCAGCCGGGCTGGAGCCGAAACAGGCGAAGCTGCGCTCCAAGCAGCTGTGGCACTGGATCTACAATCGCGGCGTCACCGACTTCGAGGCAATGAGCGACGTCGCGAAGGCGCAGCGCGTCTGGTTCGCCGAGCGGTTCGTCGTCTCCCGTCCCGAGGTGATGGAGGCGCAGGTCTCGTCCGACGGGACGCGCAAGTGGCTGCTGAAGACGCACGACGGCCATGATTTCGAGATGGTCTTCATCCCGGACGCGGACCGCGGCACCCTGTGCGTGTCGAGCCAGGTCGGCTGCACGCTCAACTGCCGCTTCTGTCACACGGGAACGATGCAGCTCGTGCGCAACCTCGAGCCCGCGGAGATCGTCGGCCAGGTGATGCTCGCGCGCGACGCGCTCGGAGAATGGCCCAGCCAGCCCGAGGGGCGCATGCTCACCAACATTGTGATGATGGGCATGGGCGAGCCGCTCTACAATTTCGACAATGTCCGGGATGCATTGAAGATCGTGATGGACGGCGACGGGCTTGGTCTGTCGCGGCGGCGGATCACGCTTTCGACCTCGGGCGTGGTGCCGATGATGGCGCGCGCGGGCGAGGAAATCGGCGTCAATCTCGCGGTGTCGCTTCACGCGGTGACGAAGGAGATCCGCGACGAGATCGTGCCGCTCAACCGCAAGTACGGGATCGAGCAGCTCCTGGAAGCATGCGCGGCCTATCCGGGAGCCAACAACGCGCGCCGCATCACCTTCGAATATGTGATGCTCAAGGGGAAGAACGACAGCGACGAGCATGCGCGCGAGCTGGTGCGCCTTATCCGCAAGTACCGGCTGCCGGCGAAGGTGAACCTCATCCCGTTCAACCCCTGGCCCGGCGCGCCCTATGAATGTTCGGACGAGGCGCGCATCAGGTCGTTCAGCAACATCATCTTCGAGGCGGGGATTTCGGCGCCGGTGCGCACGCCGCGCGGCCGCGACATTGACGCCGCCTGCGGGCAGTTGAAGACTGCGGCGGAACGGAAGCGCAGGGCCAGAGCCGCCGCCTAAGAGGAGTTTGAATGTCGCTGATCGGCAAGTTGATCGACAAGCTGCTGAAAAAGGGCAGCATCACGCTGATCACTCCGGGCAAGCCGCCCGAGACCTACGGCCCGGGCGGCGAGCCGCACCTCACCGTCCGCTTCACCGACCGGAAGGTCGGCTTCGACATCATCCGAAACCCGCGCCTCGGGCTGGGCGAAGCTTATATGGACGGGCGCATGATCATCGAGGACGGCACGATCCTCGACCTCATGGAGCTGATCACCCGACAGAACCGGTGGGAGGATTCCGGCGCCAAGCGCAACCTGTTCGGCAAGGGCCGGATGGGCCAGGTCAAGCGGCTGTTCCAGCGCAACAAGCCCAAGCAGTCGAAGCGAAACGTCGCGCACCACTACGACCTCAGCGACGAGCTGTACGACAGCTTCCTCGATGCCGACCGGCAATATAGCTGCGCCTATTACACCGATCCGAGCAACAGCCTCGAGCAGGCGCAGTCGGACAAGAAGGCGCATATCGCCGCCAAGCTCTACCTCAAGCCCGGCCAGCGGGTGCTCGACATCGGCTGCGGCTGGGGCGGGATGGCGCTTTATTTGCACAAGGTCGCGGGCGTCGACGTGCTCGGGATCACCTTGTCGGAGGAGCAGCTCAAATATGCGCGCAAGCGCGCCAAGGACGCGGGCGTTGCCGATCACGTGAAGTTCGAGCTGATCGACTATCGGCTGGTCGAAGGCGAGTTCGACCGCATCGTCTCGGTCGGCATGTTCGAGCATGTCGGCAAGGCGCATTACGACGAATTCTTCGCCAAGTGCCGCCAGCTCTTGAAGCCGGACGGCGTCATGCTCCTGCACACGATCGGCAAGTTCGGCGACGCTATCAAGGCGCCCGATCCCTTCACCGACAAATATATCTTCCCCGGCTATCACCTGCCGTCGATCAGCCAGATGTCGGAGTCGAGCCAGCGCGCGAAGCTGATCGCGACCGACATCGAAGTGCTTCGGCTGCATTATGCCTACACGCTTCGCGCATGGCTCGAGCGGTTCACGGCCGCGCGGGACAAGATGGCAAGGCTCTACGACGAGCGCTTCTGCCGGATGTGGGAATTCTACCTCTCGGGCGGAATCGTGATGTTCGAGAACGGCAGCGGGTGCAATTTCCAGGTGCAGTACGTCCGCGACCGCAACGCGCTTCCGATCACGCGCGACTATATGGCGGAAGCGGAGCAGCGCTACCGGAAGCTGTCGCCGCCTGATGCACCCGCACCGGCAAAGCGGCCGGCCGCGAGGAAGCGCCGCGCTCAGGCGCCGGAACTCGCGAAATAGAAAAGGCCCGGCGCCTGGCCGGGCCTCGATGCGACTACTTCTTCGCCGGCGCGGGCTTTGCCTGGCGCTGCGCCTTGAACTGGGCGCGGGCCTGCTGGCGCTCCTGCGGCGTGATCGTGCCGTCGTGATTGAGGTCGACCTTGTCGAACTGGGCGAGCGCCGCCTGCTGCATTTCCGCAAGCGTCACCTTGCCGTCCTTGTTCGCGTCCTCACGGTCGAACATGCGCGTGGCCATTCCGGCGCGAGCAACGCTGACACGCTCCATGCGCGCCTTGAGCTGCTGTCCCATCGCATCGAACTCGGCGCGAGTGATGACATTGTCCTTGTTCGTGTCTGCGCGCGCGAACAGGCCCTGGAAGGCGGTGGCCTGCGCCTGCGCAGTGCCGCCCTTGGCCTCGACGCGCTGACTGCGAGCGGCGTTGGCCTCCGCGACGGTGATCTTGCCGTCGTGGTTGGCGTCGAGGCGATCGAAGATCTTCGAGGGGTCGAACTTCTGCGCCCGCTGCTCGACCTTCTGCTCGCGCTGGCTCTCGACGGCGTTGAGCTCATCCTTGGAAATGACGCCGTCGTGGTTGGTGTCGAGCCGAGTAAACATCGTCGCAATGCGCGACTGGACGGCAGTGCGGGTAATCGGCTCCGCCGCCCGCGCCTGGCGCGCAGCGCGCGTCGGCTGCACGGTCTTGGCAGTTTCGGTCGTCTTGGTCGTCGCCAGCGCCGCTCCGCTCGTCAGAAGGGCGGCCGCAACAGCGCCGCCGATCAGCAAATTCTTCATCGATAAGCCTCCAATGGGATCGCGGCGGGGCTAGTCGGCGGAAGCTGTATGCTCGTTGAATATGTGCGGCCGCGGAAATCCTGACCCGCTTGTTAACCAAGATTTAGAGGTTGGCCGACACTTTGCCCCTAACTCAAGCGGGGGAAGGCAATGCCACTTACGAGCGAAGCTGCGGCCGATGTCGCGATCATCGGCGCTGGCCCGGCGGGGCTCACGGCGGCGTACCTCCTCACGAAAGCGGGGCATTCGGTCATCGTGATCGAGAAGGACCCCGTCTACGTCGGCGGGATCAGCCGGACCGTCGAGCACAATGGGTTTCGCTTCGACATCGGCGGGCACCGCTTCTTCTCCAAGGCCCGCGAAGTCGTCGACCTGTGGAACGAGATCCTGCCGGACGACTTCATCCAGCGGCCGCGGATGAGCCGCATCTTCTACGACGGCAAATTCTACTCCTACCCGCTGCGCGGCTTCGAAGCGCTGCGGAACCTCGGCATCTGGCGCTCGACCTGCTGCATGGCGTCCTACGCCAAGTCGCGCGTCTTCCCGCGCAAGGACGTGAAGAGCTTCCAGGACTGGACCATCAACCAGTTCGGGGAGCAGCTCTTCAACATCTTCTTCAAGACCTACACTGAGAAGGTGTGGGGAATGCCCTGCGACGAGATTTCCGCCGACTGGGCGGCGCAGAGGATCAAGGGCCTGAGCCTCGGCGGCGCAGTGCTCGACGGCCTGAAGCGGTCGCTCGGCCTCAACAAGAAGCCGAATGACGGGATGGAGACCAAGACCCTGCTCGAGACCTTCCGCTATCCGCGGAAGGGTCCCGGAATGATGTGGGACGCGGCGCGCGATTTTGTGGTCGAGCATGGCAACAAGGTGCTCATGAACCATGCGCTCCAGCAGCTGTCGTTCGACAACAAGCTGCAGCGCTGGCGCGTCGCGGCGACGAACGGCGAGGGCAAGAGCGTCATCATCAAGGCGACCCACGTCATCTCGTCGGCGCCGATCCGCGAGCTGGTGAGCCGAATCCATCCGCTCCCCAAGTCGATGCCGCGCGCCTTCGACCTCAAGTACCGCGACTTCCTGACCGTCGCGCTCATGATCAGGTCCGAGGACATCTTTCCCGACAACTGGATCTACATCCATGATTCGAAGGTGAAGGTCGGCCGCATCCAGAACTTCCGCAGCTGGTCGCCGGAAATGGTGCCCGACCCGGCGCTCGCCTGCGTCGGCCTCGAATATTTCTGCTTCGAGGGCGACGGGCTTTGGCAGTCGCCGGATGAGGACCTGGTCGAGCTGGCGAAGAAGGAAATGGCCATCCTCGGCCTGTGCGATCCCGCCGATGTCGAAGGCGGCGTCGTGGTGCGGCAGGAGAAGGCCTATCCCGTCTACGACGACCAGTATCGCGACAATGTCGAAGCGATCCGGCAGGAGCTGGAGGCCGCCTATCCGACGCTGCACCTGGTCGGCCGCAACGGCATGCACCGCTACAACAACCAGGACCATGCGATGATGACGGCCATGCTGACCGTCAGGAACATCCAGGCAGGCCGCCGGGCCTACGACATCTGGGCCGTCAACGAGGACGCCGAATATCACGAGGCGGGCGACGAGGGCGAACAGGCTGCGCTCGCTTCGGAGCGCCTGGTGCCGAAGCGGCTGAAGGCGGCCTGAGGTCCATGCTCGACCAGGTCTACCTGCGCTACATCGCGGCGAGCGCCATTTCGCTCGGCGTCGACTTTGCGATCTTCATGCTGGCGCTATCGGCCGGAGTGCCGCCGGCGCTCGCGGCTGCATGCGGCTATATGGTCGGCATCGTCACGCACTGGCTGATCTCGAGCCGGATGGTGTTCGTCGGCCAGGTTGCCGAAAGCGCCGCAGGTCGGCGCCAGCAGCAGGCGCTCTTCGTGCTCTCCGCTCTCGTCGGGCTGGGGATCACGACCGGCATTGTCGGCTTGGGGAGCTGGTACGGGCTCGACCCGCGCATCGCCAAGGGCATTGCCATCGTCGTCAGCTTCCAAGCCACCTACGTGCTTCGAAAGAAGGTGGTCTTCGCGTGATCGCGAAGCTCCAGGAACGATTTCATTCGAGGCGCGACCTGTTGATCGTGGTCGGCCTGTGGCTACTCGTTGCCTGCTGGACGACGTGGAAGTCGCGCATCGGCCTTTCACAGCGGCTTTTCCCCGATCCGGACGACGCGATGCGCCTCGCGCAGGTGCGCGACTGGCTAGCCGGCCAGAGCTGGTTCGACGTTACCCAGTATCGGCTGAACCCGCCCGTGGGCGGCGCGATGCACTGGTCGCGGCTGGTCGATATCCCGATCGCCGCCGTCATTCTCCTCGCCCGGCCATTCCTCGGAGCTGACGGGGCAGAGACCGCAGCCCTGGTCGTCGTCCCGATGCTCACGCTCGGCATCACCATGCTGCTGGTGCACCGCATTGCGTCGAGGCTCATGAGCAGCTCGGCGGCGCTGCTCGCCGTGCTGGCGACCCCCGCGTCGCTCGGCGTGCTCAAGCAGATGCGGGTGATGCGCATCGACCATCACGGCTGGCAGATCGTGCTCGCGCTCGTCGCCCTTCTGGCGCTCCTGGACAAGCGCGCGCGGCGGTCCGGGCTGGTCGCCGGCGGGGCAGTTGCGCTGTGGCTCAGCATATCGATCGAGGGGCTGCCGTTCGCGGCGGCTGTCGGGGCCTGGTTCGGCCTGCAATGGTTCCTGGACGCAAGAAACGCCGAGGGGCTCAAGGCCTATCTCGCGTCGCTGGCGCTCGGCAGCGTTGCCCTGTTCGGCCTGACGCACGCCCCGTCGAACTGGCTGGCGCATCCGCACGACGCAGTGAACGACGCGCATCTCGCCGGCTTCGTCGCGGCCTGGCTGTGCTGCCTCGCCGCTGTTCGCGCAGACATGGCGAAGCGCTCGTCGCGCGCTCTCGTCCTGGGCGCGGCCGGCGCCATCACAGCCGCGGCGGCATTCCTGGTCGACCCCCACTTCCTCTCGGGCCCATTTTCGTCGCTCGACCCGATCGTCAAAACCTATTGGTACGACGGCGTGGACGAAGGCCGTCCCATCTGGGAGCTCGCCCCGATCGACGCCGCGGCGGGAATGGCCCAGTCGCTCGTCGGCCTGTTCGGCGCGCTGGTTGCGATCAGGCTGACGCGCGGCGAGGAGCGGAACCGCTGGATCGTCTTCGCCTATGTTCTGGGCGCGCTTACCCTGTCAGGGGTGTTCGTGATCCGCGAAGCAACCTATGCAAGCGTCGTCAGCCTGCCGGGAACGGCCTTCCTATGCGACCTCGCGCTTCAGCGCACGCGCAAGGTCTCGCTGATGCCGGTGAGGGTGGTCGGAACGGCGGCCTCCGTGTTCATCATGGCGCCCGCTTATGCGGCCCCGGCGCTGGTCCTGCCCTCGAACCCCGAGCTGCCGGCGCAGATCCGATCGGCGGACCACTGCCTAGAGCGGAGCGAGCTTCAAAAGCTCGACCAGCTCGGCGTCACCAATCTTGCCGCGCCGATCGACATCACCTCGGCGATCATCGCGAACACGCACCAGCGGGCCATCGCGGGCGGCTATCACCGGATGCCCGACGCGATCCGCGACGTGATCGTGCTGTTCATCGGCTCCCCGAGCCAAGCCCGCGAAGTGCTCGCGCGCAGGCACATCGACTATCTCGTTTTTTGTCCGCGCACGCCGGAATCGATCTGGTGGTCGCGCCACGGGCCGAATGGCGTGGCCGCCATGCTCAACGCCGGGAAAGCTCCGGACTGGGCGGAACCCGTCGACCTGCATCTGAGGTCGCTGAAGGTGTGGCGCGTACGAACGGACATGGTCGAGCGGCCGCGAGCCGCCTGAAACCGGCGTTAAGAAGCTGTAATCCAGCCGCTCTCCGCATGGACAATTGACCCGCACCCGCTAGGACCGCCGCGGGCAAGGGCTACAGGCTGGAACGCATGGGGGTTGAGGCCACAACGGCTGATGCAGCGGAAGAGGCGCGCCCGTGGTGGGAATCGCGACTCTGCCTCACACTGGTGGTGCTCGCGACGATGCTGCCGCTGCTCTACCCGGCCATTCCGCCCCTCGTCGACCTGTTCGGGCACATGGGCCGGTACCGGGTCGAGCTCGACCTCGACCATTCGCGCTTCCTGCAGCAATATTTCGACTATCACTGGGCGGCGATCGGCAATCTCGGCGTCGACCTGCTGGTGATCCCGCTCGGCGAGCTGCTCGGGCTGGAGCCCGCGGTGAAGCTGATCGTGCTCGCGATCCCGCCGCTCACGGCGATCGGCTTCCTGTGGGTTGCGCGCGAGGTGCACGGGCGCATCCCGCCGACCGCCTTCTTCGCGCTGCCGTTCATCTACGGCTTCCCCTTCCTGTTCGGCTTCGTCAATTTCGCGCTGTCGGTTGCCTTGGCGTTTCTTGCCTTCGGCCTGTGGCTGAGGCTCGGGCGGCTTGAACGGACGACGGTCCGCGAATGGCTGTTCGTGCCCATCTCCCTGATCGTTTTCTTCTGCCATACCTATGGCTGGGGCCTGCTCGGGCTGATGTGCTTTTCGGCCGACGCAGTCCGGGTGCACGACCGCGGCCGGCCGTGGTGGCGCGCCGGCGTCGAAGCGGCGCTGCACACGTCGGTGATGGCGCTGCCGATCCTCGTCATGCTGATCTGGCGCAGCGAAACCCATGGAGGCCAGACGATCGACTGGTTCGACTGGAAGGTGAAATGGCGCTGGATCTATGCGGCGCTCCGCGACCGCTGGAAATTGTTCGACATCGGCTCATTGGTCGCCGCCTCGCTGGTGTTCGCCTATGCGCTCTTCAGCCGGAAGCTGACGCTGTCGCGCAACCTCGCCTTTTCCGCCATCGTGCTTGCGGTCTCCTTCGCGATCATTCCGCGCATCGTGTTCGGCTCGGCTTATGCCGACATGCGGCTCGTGCCCTATCTCATGGCCGTCGCCCTGCTCGCGATCCGCTTCAGGGGTGCACCCGACCGGACGACGGCGCAGGTCCTTGCAGTGCTCGGCCTGCTGTTTTTCGCCACCCGGACGGGGGCCAATACGCTCAGCCTCGGAATGGCCGGAATGGACCAGAAAGCGAAGCTCCAGGCGATCGACGTCATGCCGGAAGGGGCGCGGGTCATCACGCTCACGGGAATGCCCTGCACCGAATATTGGCCGATGCTTCGCAACAGCCATCTGGGCGCGATGGTGATCGTTCGCCGCGACGGCTTCTCGAACGACCAGTGGCTGCTCGAGGGCGTGAACCTGCTCGACCTCAAATATCGTGCTGCCGGCTATTTCGCCGCCGACCCGTCGCAGCTGGTGCGGCCCAACCATTGCCGCGACCCGCTGCACCGGACCATCGACCAGTCGCTCGCCGCCCTGCCGCGCGGCGACTTCGACTATGTGTGGCTGATCGACGTGCCTCCTTACGACCCCACGCTGGTGGAGGGGCTGCAACCCGTCTGGCGCGGACCCGGCTCAATCCTCTATCGTCTCCACTGATGACCGCGCTCTCGATCGTCGTTCCATGCTTCAACGAGGAAGCGTGCCTCGACGCGCTTCACGAACGGCTGTCCGCCGCCGCCCGCAAAAGCGTCGGCGACGATTATGAGATCGTCTTCGTCAACGACGGCTCGCGCGACCGCAGTTGGCCGCTGATGCAGGCGATCGTCGAAGGCGACCCGCACGTCGTCGCGGTGAACCTGTCGCGCAACCACGGGCACCAGCTGGCGCTCACTGCCGGGCTCGACCTCTGCCGCGGCGACATGATCCTGATCATCGACGCCGACCTGCAGGACCCGCCCGAGCTCCTGCCCGACATGATCCGGGTCATGCGCGATGAGGCCGCGGACGTGGTCTACGGCGTGCGCAAGAGCCGGGCGGGCGAGACGGCCTTCAAGCGCGCGACGGCGCACGGCTTCTACCGGCTGCTTTCGCGGGCGACGGACGTCGACATTCCGGTTGACGCGGGCGACTTCCGCCTGATGAGCCGGCGCGCCCTGGATGCGCTGCTGGCGATGCCCGAGCAGGCGCGATTCATCCGCGGGATGGTCGCGTGGATCGGCTTCCGGCAGGTGCCCTTCGCCTACGACCGGCAGGAGCGCTTCGCCGGCGAGACCAAATATCCGCTGCGCAAGATGCTGCGTTTCGCGCTCGATGCGCTGACGGGCTTTTCGTCCGCGCCGCTGAAGCTCGCCAGCCATGCCGGGCTGTGGCTGTCGTTCGGTTCGGTGATCCTGATCCTCTACATCGCCTACGCCTGGGCAGCCGGAAGGAGCATCCCCGGCTGGACCTCGCTGATGCTCGTCGTGGTCGTGCTCGGCGCCATCCAGATGTTCGTGCTCGCGCTGATGGGCGAGTATATCGGGCGGTTGTACAACGAGGCGAAGGGGCGGCCGCTCTACATCGTGCAGGAGGTCGCGGGCGACGGGCGCGCCGAAGCGCGGCTCGGCTATATCGCCGACGCGACGGCGAAGAGCGACAAGCCCGGCGGCAGGGGCAAGCGCCCGACGAGGTGACGCTCGGCCGCGAAGACCGCCTGCAGCGTCGCATTGAGCGGCGCGGGCGGCAGCTTCACGTCCGCATTGTCCTTGCCGCGAAGCCTGGATGCGAGCCGTTCGGCAACCGCGACGGGGAAGAGCAGGCTGTTGAAATAGCCGACCTTGAGAAGCCGCAGCGGCGAGCCTTCGACAAGCTGCCGAAGCGCCTGCTTCGAATAGCGCCGCTTGTGATGGTTCACGACGTCGTGAGCCGACCACATCCACCGGTGCGCCGGCACCGTCATCACGAGCTTGCCGCCCGGCTTCAGCTTGGCGGCAATCGCGCTGACCGCGGCATGGTCATTGTCGATATGCTCGATCACGTCGAGCGCGGCGATGAGGTCGTAATGACGGTCGGGCACCCCGGCGAGCTCCGGCAGCGGCGTGCTCATCACTTTCCGGCCGAGCCGTTTCTCGGCGATGGCGCGCGCCTCCTCATCGAGCTCCAGCGCATCGACCTCGCCGAAGCTGGCAAGCATTTCGAGGTTGTGCCCGGTGCCGCACCCGATCTCGAGGATTCGGCCCTCCCGCGGCGGCATGGCTTCCCGGCGGATAAGGTCGGCGAGCACCCGTCGCCGCGCCCGGTACCACCAGTGGTGCTGGTCGAGCTCCGCCATCTCGCGATAGACGCTGCGTTCCATCAGCCGAATACCCACTGCCGGTTGAACAGATAGGTCGCGAGCGGCGTGACGAAGATGGCCGGGATCAGCGGCCACCAGGTCGGCCCGTGGAGGTGGTTCACCAGAAGCCAGGTGAAGCCCTCGTTGAGGATGAAGCCGGAGGTCTGGACGATGAAGAACTTGAGCTTCATCCGCCGGTCCTCGCGCTTGCCGTGGCCGCGGAAGCTCCAGCGGCTGTGGAGCACGAATCCGATGCTGACCGCGACCAGGAAGGCGATCACGACCGCCGCCATCGCCGGCATCACATAGGTGGCGAGGTACCAGTAGATGGCGGAATAGACGCCGGCGAGGAAGAACCCCACCAGCGCGAACCGGACCAGCTGACCGAAGGTTTCGTGACTGACGTTTAATCCTGTGGCCATGCCCGGCTGCTTGCCGTTTGAGGAGGGGCGGCTACAGCGCGAAAAATGCTGCAAAGCAAGCTGGAGGCGTGGGAACGGCGCGCGCTCGACATCGTCGAGCGCCACTGGAAGCGCGTCGTCCTCGTCGTCTGGCTGCTCGCCTGCGCCTGGTTCATCTACCAGAAGTGGAACGATATCCGCTGGTTCGGGCTCGGCGACACCGACGACAATATGCGGATGATGCAGGTCCGCGGCCTGCTTCACGGCCAGGGCTGGTTCGACCTTCGCAACTACCGGATGAACCCGCCTTTCGGGGCCAATATTCACTGGTCGCGGCTGGTCGACCTGCCCATCGCAGGGCTGATCCTGGGGTTGCGCCCGTTCCTCGGCGGACCCGCCGCCGAGCGCTGGGCGGTCGCGATTGCCCCGCTCATCCCCTATCTGCTCCTGCTCTACGCGCTGGCGCTGACCTCGCGCCGGCTGATCCATCCGCTCGCTTATCCGCTGGCGTTCCTCGCCCTGTTCTTCGCCGGCTCGACCAACGGCATGTTCATGCCGGAGCGCATCGACCATCACGGCTGGCAGCTCGCGCTGCTCGCCTGCAGCATGGCGGCCATCGCCGACCCGCAGCGGGTGCGCGGCGGCCTGATCCTCGGGATCACGTCGGCATTGTCGCTCGCCATCGGGCTCGAGATGATCATCTACCTGGCGCTGGCAGGCGTCGCGATGGTGCTCTTCTGGGTCGACGACGCGGAGGAGTCGCAACGGCTGCGGGCCTATGCCGTGTCGCTGACCGGCGGCGTCGCCCTGTGCTTCCTTCTATTCGCTTCCTACGACAATCGCGCGGCGGTGTGCGACGCTTTGTCGCCCGTCTATGTCTCGGACGCGCTGCTCGGCGGAGCGATCATGTACGCGCTTGCGTGGGTTACGCCCGGCGACTGGAAGCGGCGCCTCCTCCTCGCGCTGCTCGCCGGCGCGATAATCGCCGGCTTCCACGCGGCAATGTGGCCGCAATGCCTGCAGAAGCCCGAGCATATCTCGCCCGAGGCCCAGCGACTGTGGATGAACTATGTGAAGGAAGCTCGGCCGGTGTACCGGCACGGCTGGCGCATCGCGATGCTGATCGTCGCGCTGCCGGTCACCGGCGCGATCGGCTGGGCGGTGCTGGCGTGGATGCGCCGGCGGGATCGCAGCCAGCTCCGCCGCATCCTCGGCGCGGCCATCCCGGGCATCACGGCTTCGCTCCTCTTGCTGTGGCAGACGCGGACCGGCCCGACGGCCCAGATGATGGCGGTCATCGGCGCAGCGGCACTCGGCTGGTTCCTCTTCCCATTGTTCTGGAACTCGAAGAATCCGGTCGTCCGGGTGGGCGGCGCGATCGTGGTGATGGTGCTCGCCGCAGGCGCGGCCGTGCCCTTCGTGCTCAACTTCATCCCTGAAAAGGCCGCGACTCCTTACGAGAAGTCGATCGGACGGGCGAACGCGCTGTGCGGCTCACTATGGGGTCTTCATCCGATCGCCCTCCAGCCCAAGGGGCTGGTCTTCACCTTCGTCGATTTGGGGCCGCGGCTGATCACGGTGACGAGCCATGACGCGATCACCGGCCCCTATCATCGGAACTGGCGGCAGATCGTCGACGTGATGAAGGCATGGCGGGGAAGCGCCGAGCAGGCGCACCAGATCATGGTCGACAAATATCATGCCGATTATGTGCTGAGCTGCCCGAACAGTTCGACGACGACCATCTTCATGTCGGAAGTGCCGAACGGCTTCTACGGGCAGCTGGAGCGCGGGCAGGTGCCGAAATGGCTGAAGCCGGTGCCGCTCCCGAAGGACTCGCCGTACAAGATGTGGAAGGTGGTCGGCTAGGCGAGCAGGTTGCGAAGTCTTCCGAGTGGCCGGATGGATCCGGCTAGAGGCTCGGAAAACTCTGCTTCAGCCCGTCGATCACGAACTGCGCCGCGAGAGCGGCGAGGATGACGCCCAGGATTCGCGTGATCGCCGCTTCGACCTTGTCGCCGATCAGCCGCATCAGCGGCGCCGATGCGAGCAGGGTGACCATCGTGATCAGGATCACCACGGTAATGGCCGCCAGCACGACCGCGACGTGGAGCGGCGTTTCGGCGCGGGACACCCACAGCATGGCGCTGGCGATGGAGCCCGGCCCCGTGATCATCGGCATCGCCATCGGGAAGACGCTGATGTCCTCCGCTTGCGCGGTGCCCTCGATCGATTGGGCCCGCTCCTCGCGCCGCTGGGTGCGCCGTTCGAACACCATGTCGAGGGCGATGAAGAAGAGCATGATCCCGCCGGCGATGCGGAAGCTGGCCAGGCTGATTCCGAGCCAGTGCAGCATCGGACGGCCGAGAAGCGCGAAGAACATCAGGATCGCCCAGGCGATCAGCGACGAGCGGATCGCCATTGCCCGGCGGTGAGCGGGAGGAGTGCCGCGCGTCAGTCCGGCGAAGATCGGGGCGCAGCCCGGCGGGTCGATGATCACCAGGAAGGTGATGAGCGCCGAGCCGAACAGCTCGATCACGGCGCCGGTATATCGTTCGTCAGCACAGGCACGTAGCGGCTGCCGTTCCACTGGAAGACGCGGAAGTGGCGCTCACCCTTCTTGCCGACCTTCCAGTCCCAGCCGAGCGTCTTGTCGGCCGATTGACCGCGGCCGTTGTCGTCGGGCGTGGTGCGCGCTTCCTTGCTGGTGAGCGGCGGGGGCGGAATGACGGGCGGACCCGGCGGCTTGCCCTTGCACGACGCGCGATGGACCTGCGGCTTGCCGGCAGCAGCCGTGGCGGAAGGTCCGGCAACCGGCCCACCGCCGTCATAGACCCAGTGCCAGCCCTTGGCAGTGCGCTGCCACACGGTCGTGAAATAGCCGGCGAGCTTCCCGTTGGGCAGGAACCAGGGCCCGGTGTTCACCGCAATGCGACCATCGCACGAAACGAAGCTCTGCGCCGGCCTCCATCTGATCGCCTTGGGCGGGTCCCTGCGGTCCATCAGGAAGTCGCGCGCCCACACCGCCTGGGGCGTGAACATGACGGCGTCGCGGTCCGCATATTTGCGGAACGCGGACCATTGACCGATCCGCTGCGCGTCGCGCGCGAAGGCGAGCTCCGCGTCCACCGCGGTCTGGGCCGGCGCTGCCGCGGCCAGCAGAAGTGCTGCGATCATAGGCCCTCCGGGTCCTCCAGCCCTGCGCGACGGTGCGCCGCAACGACCGTGTTGCGCAACAGGCAAGCGATCGTCATCGGTCCAACGCCTCCCGGGACCGGGGTGATGGCGCCCGCCACCTTCATCGCTTCGTCGAACGCCACATCGCCCAGCAGCTTGCGCGTTCCATCGGGTTGTTCGACCCGCTCCTGTCCGACGTCGATGACCGTCGCGCCCTCCTTGAGCCAGCTGCCGCGGATCAGCTCGGGCCGTCCGACCGCGGCGACGACGATGTCCGACCGGCGAACCGCGTCCGGCAAGTCCCTGGTCCGCGAATGCGCAACGGTCACGGTGCAATTCGCCTGGATGAGGAGCTGCGCCATCGGCTTTCCGACAATGTTGGAACGTCCGACCACGATCGCGTCGCGGCCGCTCAAGTCCCCCAGCTCGTGCTGGAGGAGCATCAGGCAGCCGAGCGGCGTACAGGCGACGAGCGCCGGAAGGCCCGTCGCAAGGCGGCCGACGTTGAGCGGATGAAAGCCGTCGACGTCCTTGGCAGGGTCGATCGACGTGATGACCTTCTGCTCGTCGACATGCTTCGGGAGCGGGAACTGGACGAGGATTCCGTCCACCGCGTCGTCGGCATTCAGGCTGCGAACCAGTGCCAGCAGGTCGGCTTCGCTCGTCTCGGCAGGGATGCGATGCTCGAAGCTTTCCATGGCGGCCTGGAGCGTGGCCTTCACCTTCGAGCGGACGTAAGCGGCCGACGGCGGATGCTCCCCGACGAGAACCACTGCGAGTCCCGGCGCGCGGCCGGTCTTCGCGCGGAATTCCGCCGCCCGCTCCGCGACGCGTCCACGAAGGCCCGCTGCGAAGGCCTTTCCGTCGATCAGCCGCGCCGTCATGTGCCGAAATAATATTGGGTGACGACGCCCGCGAGCAGCTTCTTGATCACCTGTATGAGGATCAGGATGACGAGCGGCGAAAAATCGATTCCTCCGAAATCGGGCAGGATTCGGCGGATCGGCCGGTACAGCGGCGCGGTCAGGCGGTCGATCGCGACGGCAAAGGTGCGGACGCCATTGGAGCTGGTGTTGAGCACGTTGAAGGCGAGCAGCCAGCTCAGGATCACCTGGATGATGATCACCCAGGTGAGGATGCTGAGCAGCAGGTCGGCAATGTCGACGAGGGCGAGGAGCATGGGCTTCGCTTAGCCGCGCGGCTGTTACGGCGCAAACCTCTCCGGCTCCGCGGTCGCGAGGATTTCGGCGAAATCTTCTGCCGAGTCGCTCCACTCGCTGATCGGCGTCCAGCCGCCGGCTAGCAGCAGCACGCGGCCGCCGCGCCGGCCATATTTATGACTGTTCTCGGTGTGGATCGACGAGCCCCGGGCAAAGTGGAACCGCCGCCCGGCGATGCTGAAGTCGACATCCCGTGTGGCGACGAGGTGCATTTCGATCCGCGAAAGAATGTCGTTCCAGCGCGCCTCGTGCCGGAAGGCGTCGAGCGGGATGTCGCCGTCTAGCTCCCGGTTGATCCGGCGCAGCAGGTTGAGGTTGAACTCGGCGGTGACGCCCTCAGGCTCGTCATAGGCGGCAAGGAGGCGCTCGACGGGCTTCACCCGGTCCATCCCTATCAGCAGCTGTGAGCAGGGGCCGAGCAGGGCGCGGAACTGGCGCAGCAGGTCGGTCGCGCTCCATGGCACGAAATTGCCGATCGTCGAACCGGGGAAGAAGCCGATCTTCGGCAGATGCTCGATCCCGGCCGGAAGATTGAACGGCCGCGCGAAGTCCGCGGTCACGGGAAGCACTTCGACCGAGGGGAAGCGTTGCTGGAGCTCGCGCGCGCTCTGCTCGAGATAATCGCCGGAGATGTCGACCGGCACGTAAGCGGCGGGCGCGATCGCCTCGAGCAGGATCGGAGTCTTGGTGGCCGAGCCGGCGCCGAACTCGACGACGGCAGCTCCCCTGGGGACCCGCTCGGCCACCTCCGGCATGATGTCGTGGAGCAGGGCAGTCTCGGTCGCGGTCGGATAATAGGACTCCAGCCGCGTGATCTCGTCGAACAGCTCGGATCCGCGGCGATCGTAGAGCCAGCGCGCCGGGATCGCCGGGATCGGCGCGGAAAGGCCCGCGAGGACGTCGTCGCGAAATGCCTTCGCCTGCGGATCAAGCGTCGCGAGCAAGGCGCACTCCCGTGAACTGCCACCGCGCATGCGCCGGGAAGAAATTGCGGTACGAGGCGCGGCTATGCCCCCGAGGCGTCGCGCAACTCGCGCCCTTAAGCACGAACTGCCCGCACATGAACTTGCCATTGTACTCGCCGACCGCACCGGCGGCGGGAGCAAATCCGGGATAGGAAGCGAAGGCGCTTTGCGTCCACTCCCAGACATCGCCGAAGATGCCGCCGCCAGGGCGCGGGAGGACCGCACCAGCTTCGTCGAGCTGGTTGCCGAGCGCAGGGTCGGCAGAGGCGGCGAAGTCCTCCCATTCCGCTTCGGTCGGAAGTCGCGCGCCGGCCCAGCGGGCGAACGCGTCGGCTTCGAAATAGCTGACGTGCGCGACGGGCGCGGCCCAGTCGATCTCGCGGCGGCCCGCAAGGGTGAATTCGGTCTCCTGGTCCTTCCAGTAGAGCGGCGCCGAGACTTGCTCGCGCTGCACCCAGTCCCAGCCTTCGGACAGCCAGAGCGCCGGCGTGGAATAGCCGCCCTCGGCGATGAACTCGCGCCATTCGCCGTTGGTGACGCGGCGATTGGCGAGCTCGTGCCCTGTCAGGAACATGCGATGACGCGGGCGCTCGCAATCGAAGGCGAAGCCGTCAGCGGGCGCGCCTGTCTCGACGATCCCCTCCCGCCCGCGATGCCAGGAGAGCGGCTCGACTGCGAAACAGCCGTGCGGCGGAAGTTCGCCATAGGGGGGCTCCAGCGGATTCTCCGCGAAAGCGGCGAGGATGTCGGTGAGGAAGAGCTCCTGGTGCTGCTGCTCGTGGTTGATCCCAAGCTCCACCAGATCGAGCGCGGCCGGCGGAAGGTTCGGGAGGGCGCGCTCGAGCGCTTCGTCGACATGGGCGCGATAGGCGCGGATCTCGTCGAGGGAGGGGCGGCTCAGCATGCCGCGCCGCGGCCGTGGGTGGCGCGGACCTTCAACCTCGTAATAGCTGTTGAAGAGGAAGGCGTAGCGCTCGTCGAACGGCTGATAGCCGCCGGCAAGGTCACGAAGCACGAAGCTTTCGAAGAACCAGCTCGTGTGCGCCAGGTGCCATTTGGCGGGGGAAGCATCGGCGAAAGGCTGGATGGTCGCGTCGGCGTCGGACAGCGGCGCCGCAAGATCGAGCGTCAGCTTCCTCGTCGCGAACAGGCGAGAGGCGAGATCGGCGCCGGGCGCTGCTCGGGCTTGGGTCGCCATAGGGATGCGGCCCTTACCCCAAAACGGCCGTTGTGTCGCCCGGTGAACGCTGCGCCTAGGTCCGCGTGGCGCCCGGCTGCCACAGCACGTCGTCTCCCTCCTGCGCCGCGACGAACCGGGCTGCGACGAACAGGTGGTCCGAGAGGCGGTTGAGATAGGCGAGCAGCTGTGGGTTCAACGGCTCGGCCTCGTTCAGGCCGACAGCTGCCCGTTCGGCCCGGCGGACGACCGTCCGGGCGAGGTGGAGCGCGGCTACGGCAGGAGATCCGCCGGGGAGGATGAAGCTGGTGAGCGGCTCCAGCGTCCCGTTCATCTCGTCGATCTCGATCTCGAGACGCGCGACCTGGCTTGCGTCGATGCGAAGCGCTCCTTCGACGTCGCCCGGCGTCGCGACGTCGGCACCGAGGTCGAACAGCTCGTTCTGGACCTTGAGCAGGCGGTAGGCGAGATCGCCGCCGCCGAGCGCCGCGATGGCGACGCCGATGGCCGCATTGGCTTCGTCGACCTCGCCAATGGCGGTCATCCGAAGGCTCGACTTGCTGACCCGGCTGCCGTCGACCAGTCCTGCGCTGCCGCCGTCGCCTGTCCGGGTGTAGATCTTGTTGAGCTTGACCAAGGCGCGGCGCCTAGTGGTTCGAAGAGGCCCCGGCGACGACCAGCAGCAGGATGACGATGACGATCGCCGCGGCCTGGAACAGCACGCGCCGGCGCATCCACATCTGCGACTGCTCGCCGGTCACGTCCTTGCCCGAGGCCATGGCCATCACTCCGCGGACAAGCACGTAGACGACCGCGGCCATGGCCAGCAGCAGGAGGATGAGGAGCCCTATGTGCATGGCCGTGCCTTAGGCGTGGATGAAGGTGAAACCAAGGGGAAGCTTCCCCTCCAGCAGGTCGGCCGCCAGCCGCCGCCCGTCAACGCCGTCATCGCGCATCGCCGCCAAGGTGGGTGCGAGATCGCGCTTGGCCAGCCGCCGGCCGTCGGCGTGAGCGACGATCGGGTGGTGCAGGTAAGCGGGCTCGGGCAGCCCCAAGACAATCTGCAGCAGGCGCTGGACGGGCGTCGAGGAGCGGAGGTCCTCGGCACGCGTGACGAGGGTGACTCCGGTCGCAGCATCGTCAACCACGCAGGCGAGGTGGTAGGCAGCGGGCGCGTCCTTCCGCGCGAGAATCGCATCGTCGAAGTCCTCGACTGCCGAAGTGAAGCGCCGGCCGTCGGCCTCGGTCCATGACGGGAGCCCTGCGACGGAGAGCGCCTTTTCCGCATCCAGCCTCCAGCTGTGCGGCGTCGACGCGCGGCGGTCGGGATCGTCGGGAAGGCCGCGGCAGGTGCCGGGATAATGCGCGGACGCGCCGTGCGGCGCCTCGAGCGCCGCGGCGATATCGCTCCGCGTGCAGAAGCACGGATAGACGAGGCCGAGGTCGCGCAGCTGCTGAAGCGCCTCTCCGTACGCCTCTGCGCGTAGAGACTGGACAAGCACCGGCTCGCCCCAGTCGAGCCCGAGCCAATGCAGGTCCTCGATGATGCCGTCGACGAATTCCGGCCGGCTGCGCGTCTGGTCGAGATCCTCGATCCGCAGCAGCAGCTTGCCCCCATTTTCGCGCGCGGCGGCATGGCCGAGCACCGCGCTATAGGCATGGCCGAGGTGCAGCCGCCCCGTCGGGGAAGGCGCAAATCGCGTCACATTCATTTGCGGTGTGACCGAAACAGCTCTTGACCGGGAGTCATCGGAAATGCTGCTATAGGGCTGTCGCGCCGGGTTGGCATCCGGCGGGCAAGGGAAGTGGGCCGTGCGCCCTCTCCTCCTTGAGTGCGACGAGGCCGGGGAGCTGGAGTTCGGACCGACCGGACGAAAGGCTCATGGCGCTCGCATGTATCATCCCGAGTTGATCCGACATCCCGAAAGCTGCCCGGCGCTGGTGCTCAACGCCGACTACACGCCCTTGTCCTATTACCCCCTGTCGCTCTGGCCCTGGCAGACGGCGGTGAAGGCGATGTTCCTCGAGCGGGTGGACGTGGTCGCCCATTACGACCGCGAGGTGCACAGCCCGAGCATGGCGCTGAAGCTGCCGAGCGTCATTGCGCTGCGCGACTATGTGCGGCCGAACGAATATCCGGCATTCACGCGGTTCAACCTGTTCCTCCGCGACAAATTCCGGTGCGTGTACTGCGGAGCGTCGCGCGAGCTGACGTTCGACCATGTCGTTCCGCGCGCGCATGGCGGACGCACGACGTGGGAGAATGTCGCGACCGCCTGCGCTCCGTGCAATTTGAAAAAGGGCGGCCGCACGCCCGCGGAAGCCCACATGCACCCGCACCGCGAGCCGATCCGCCCGACGACCTGGCAATTGCAGGAGCATGGCCGCGCTTTCCCGCCGAACTACCTGCACGAAAGCTGGCGCGACTATCTCTACTGGGACGTCGAACTGGAGCCTTAAGCGCTGGCGAGGAACTGGCGCAGGGCCGGGGCGACGTCGCCGCGCTGCAGGGCCACTGCGACATTCGCGATGACGAAGCCCGCGGCACTCCCGCAGTCGTAACGCTCGCCGTCGAACAGGAAGGCGTGGAAGGGCTCGCTGCCGATCACCTTCGCCATGGCGTCGGTCAGCTGGATCTCTCCGCCGGCGCCGGTCTCCTGAGCATTGAGCGCGCGCATGACGGATGGCTGCAGGATATAGCGGCCCGGGAGCATGAGGTTCGATGGAGCGGTGCCCGGCGCCGGCTTTTCGACCATGCCGCGGATCTCCGTCAGCCTGCCGTCGGTCGCACCCGGATCGATGACGCCATATTTGTGCGTTTCGCTGTCGCGCACTTCCAGCGCGGCGACGATATTGCCGCCGACCCGCTCATAGGCCTCAACCATCTGCGCGAGGCAGCCGGGCTGCCCGAGCATCAGCTCGTCCGGGAGAAGCACTGCGAACGGCTCGTCGCCGACGATGTGCCGCGCGCACCAGACTGCGTGCCCGAGCCCCAGCGGCTGCTGCTGGCGGACGGTCACCACCTCGCCGAACTTGGCGTTGGACGGCGCGAGGATATCGAGGCTCTTGCCCTTGTCCCTGAGGGTCGCTTCGAGCTCGAACGCCTGGTCGAAATAGTCGACGAGCGACGACTTTCCGCGGCCGGTGACGAAGATCAGCTGCTCGATGCCGGCTTCGCGCGCCTCGTCCACCGCGTACTGGATCAGCGGCCGGTCGACGACCGTGATCATCTCCTTGGGGATGCTCTTGGTGGCGGGAAGCAGGCGGGTGCCGAGGCCGGCGACGGGAAACACCGCCTTGCGGACGCGAGTGGACATTCAGGCTCCTGGAGTGGTCGGCTCGGTAACGGGCATTCCGGGCGCGGGTTGCGCCCCCGGCTGCTGCTGGTTGGGCGCAGTTTCGGAGCCCGGCGGAAGCGAAGGCGCCGCACCGCCGGTCGGCGGCGGCAGGTCGAACGGATCCTCGGCGCGCGGCTGGGACCTTTTCATCAACTCGTCCACGCGGTCCGGCTTTGCATAGGTCGGGATGCGAAGCAGGTCGGCGGGAGTTGGCGTCGCGCGGGCCATCAGCGGCTTGACCGGAAGCGGCTCGCCGGGCGCAGGCTTGAGCTCGGTGACGTGACCGCAGCCGGCGAGCGATGCGATGCCCAGCGCCGCAATGATCCGCGTCAACTTCATGGGCTGCCGACTAGCCGTTCCCCGGCGCTTAGGCTAGCGGCACGGCCATGCGCCTCCTCCTGCTCATCAGCTGCGCCGCCCTGGCGCTTGCCTCCTGCAACAAGGCCGCCGAGCCGACCGCGAACCAGACAGCCGCAGCGCAGCCCGAAGCGCCGGGAAAGGGCGTCGACCGCAGCCACAAGGGCCAGGCTGCGCCGGCAACGAGCTTCAACGACCCCGATGGCAATGCGACCTCGCTGAAAACTTTCGCAGGCAAGCCGACCCTGGTGAACCTGTGGGCTACCTGGTGCGCGCCTTGCGTGAAGGAGCTGCCGACCATCGACCGGCTGGCAAAAGCAGAGGACGGCAAGCTCAACATCGTGGCGATCAGCCAGGACATGGCTCCGCAGGCCTCTGTAGAAGCGTTCCTGAAAGAGCATCAGATCGCCAATCTCGATTCCTATCACGATCCCAAGATGGCGCTTTCGGGCGCGCTGAACGCCGAGGTGCTTCCGACCTCGATCCTCTACGATGCGAACGGCAAGGAAGTGTGGCGCTACGTCGGGGACCAGGACTGGACGACGGCCGCCGCGGCTAAGCTGCTGGCCGAAGGCGGCGTCGCCGAAGGACGGTGAGGAGCCGCCCATCGATCGCCGCGAGGCCGAGCGCGATCAGTCCGAGGCCGGCAAAATCCTGGGGGGCGAGCGTCTCGCTGAGGAACAAGGCGCCGAGGAGGATGGCGACGGGCGGGACGAGCAGCGTCACCAGCAGCGCGTTGGTCGCGCCGGCATGCTCGATCAGGCGGAAGTAAAGCACGTATCCGAGCGCCGTGCAGAGCAGCGCAAGCGCGCTGATCGCTGCCCACGCGCTCAGCGGCGGCAGCGGGTGGGCCCACGGCTGGTCGACGATCATCGCAACCGGCAGCATCACGATCGCTCCGGCGGTCAGCTGGCCGGTCGTCACGCTGAACGGCGAGATTCCGAGGCGCTTGAAGCGCCGAGCCCAAACGGCGGCAAGCGCATAACTCAGGGATGCAGTGACGCAGGCGAGCTGGGCGAGGCCGCTCGTGCCGAGGTTCGACAGCAGCGACGGGCCGATCATCACGGCGACTCCGCCGAAGCCCAGGAGTACGCCCGCGACCTTGCGCGGGGTCATGCGCTCGTCCTGGGTGAGGAAGTGCGCGACGACGACTCCCCAGATCGGCGTAGTCGCGTTCAGGATCGACGCGAGGCCGCTGGCGATATGTGTCTGGCCCCAGCCGAACAGGGCGAACGGCAGCGCGTTGTTGAGTAGCGCGAGCAGCAGGATCGAGCCCCACACATTCCGGGGCAGGCGGATTCGCTCGCCGCGCAGCGCAAGATAGGCCCATAAGCCAGCCGCACCGATCGACAGGCGCAGGAGAACGTAGGTGAGTGGCGGCACATGGCGCACCGCAACCCCGATGAAGAAGAAGGCGCCGCCCCAGATCACTGCCAGCACGAGGAGGATCAGCCAGTCGCTGCGGTTCATGAGCGTACGGATCATCAGCGGGTTATCGCCAGCCGGGGATGCCGGCGCGTCCGCGGGATTGCGTTCAAACGCTTTGGGGTGGACGGGCTTCATGGCCCGGATGAGCTAGGTCGGCGCCGCCGCCGCCGCCAACAAATGCTCGAGTCCCGCCGATAAGCTCTGCTTATCAGTCGCGGAGCAGCTCGTTGATGCTCGTCTTGGACCTCGTCCGCTCGTCGACGCGCTTCACAATGACCGCGCAAGCGAGCGACGGGCCGCCGTCCTTCCCCGGCAGCGATCCGGGCACCACGACCGAAAACGCGGGAACACGGCCATAGTGGACCTCACCCGAAGCGCGATCGACGATCTTGGTCGATGCGCCGAGGAACACGCCCATCGAAAGAACGCTTCCGCGCTCGACGACGACGCCTTCCGCGACCTCCGAACGCGCGCCGATGAAGCAGTCGTCCTCAATGATCACCGGCCCTGCCTGGAGAGGCTCGAGCACGCCGCCGACGCCGGCTCCGCCCGAAATGTGCACGTTGCGGCCGATCTGCGCGCAGCTTCCGACGGTCGCCCAGGTGTCGACCATCGTGCCCTCGCCCACATAAGCCCCGATGTTCACGAAGCTCGGCATGAGCACGGCTCCTGGAGCGACATAGGCGCCGCGGCGAACGATCGCGCCCGGCACTGCGCGGAAGCCCGCAGCGGCGAACTCCTTCTCGCCCCAGCCGGCGAATTTCGACGGCACCTTGTCCCACCAGTGCGCGCCGCCCGGAGCACCGGAAATGGCCTCCATCGGATTGAGCCGGAACGAGAGCAGCACGGCCTTCTTCAGCCACTGATTAACGGTCCACCCGTCGGCCGTCTTCTCCGCAATGCGTGCCCTGCCGGAATCGAGCGCGGCAATGGCGGCGTCGACTGCCTGGCGCACCTCGCCACGCGTGTCGGGTCCGATGCTGTTCCGCTCGTCCCAGCCGCGGTCGATCACCGCCTCCAGCTGATCATCCATCCTTTGCCCCCAGAATCGATTCGAGCCACTCGCCGACGTCGGTGATCCGCTCGTCAACGACCTTGCTGTCATAATTGTGGTTGCCGCGTTCCGAGCCGTTGTCGACCCAAATCGTCGTCATGCCGAGCGCTTTGGCAGGGGCCAGGTTCTGGACCATGTCGTCCGCGAGCAGCGCGCGTTCGGGATCGATGCCGAACCGCTCGCACAGCAGCTCGTAGCCGTGCGGGTCGGGCTTGGGGCGGTAGCTGCTCGCATGGATGTCGTGGAGGTCGTCGAAATGCTCGGCCACGCCGATCCTGTCGAGCACTCGCCGCGCATAGGGCGCATCGCCGTTGGTGAAGACGAAGCGGCGGCCCGGAAGCTGCGGGAGCAGCCGGCCCAGCCGCTCGTCGCACTGGATCCGATCCAGGTCGATCGCATGCACGTCCTCGAGAAAGTCGTGAGGGTCGACGCCATGTTCCTTCATGAGCCCGGCGAGCGTCGTCCCGTGCTGATGGAAGTGCGACTTCTGCACGCGCCGCGCTTCTTCGGGTCCGCAATCGAGCAGGCGCTGGATGTAGGCGCCCATGCGCTCGTCGATCAGCGAAAAGAGCCCCGTGGACGCGGGATAAAGGCAATTGTCGAGGTCGAAAATCCAGTCGCGGACGTGCTCGAAACGGGGATCCATCGGCTTGAGACCCCTAGAGATTTCAACGGCTTAAGCAAATTGAAAGGAATCGGTAACCATAAGCGCAGACGGGAAGCCGTGCGTTTTCAACGGCTTGAGCGGAGGTTGGGGTTAAATGACGAAGAGGCTTTTCGGGTCGACCGCGTGCGCGGTGGTGCTCGCATTCAGCGTGTCGGCCTGCGGCGGTGGCGGCGGCGGCGTTGCGCCGATTCCGCCCGCGCCCGCTACTCCGACCCCTACGCCTACTCCGACGCCCACTCCCACTCCGACGCCGACCCCCACGCCAACGCCGACTCCGACGCCGACTCCCACTCCGGGCGTGAACTACGACACGGCCGAATATCGCGCTTCGACCTACTCCGTCGCTGCCAATGCGATCTCCGCTTATAACGCGGGCGCCACAGGCAAGGGCGTGAAGATCGGCGTCGTCGACAGCGGCATCAATCCGAAGCTCAGCGAGTTCACGGGCCGGATCGACCCGGCGAGCGGCGACGTTGCCGGCAATCGCGGCATCAGCGACGAAGGCGGGCACGGCACTGCGGTAAGCGCGGTCGCCGCCGCGGCGCGCAACGGCCAGAACACGATGGGCGTCGCGTTCGAGGCGACGATCGTCAGCGAGCGCGCCGATGACCCCGGCAGCTGCGCGACGAAGGACGGCTGCGCCTTTTTCGATCCGGCCATCGCCGATGGCATCGACGCGGCGCGTCTCGCCGGCGCCAAGGTGATCAACCTGTCGCTCGGCGGCTCACAGCCCGGGTACGACGTGATCTCCGCGATGCAGCGGGCGATCAACGCAGGCATCGTAATCGTCATCGCGGCCGGCAATGACGGGACCGCCAACCCGGACGCGTTCGCGCTCACGCCGGCGCAGAAGTTCCCCGGATCGGTCATCATTGCAGGCGCGCTCAATGCCGACGGCAAGACCATCGCGAGCTTCTCGGACAAGGCGGGAACGGGCCAGGACTTCTATCTCATGGCTGTCGGCGTCGACGATCGGGCGCCCGACGAAACCGGCGCGCAATATATCTGGTCGGGCACGAGCTTCTCGGCGCCGACGATCAGCGGCGCAGTCGCGCTAATGGCGCAGGCCTTCCCCAATCTCACCGGCAAGCAGATCGTCGAGATCCTGTTCAACAGCGCCGACGATCTGGGCGCGATCGGCGTCGACGGCATTTACGGTCATGGCGCGCTGGACATCGCCCGGGCGTTCCAGCCGCAGGGCCAGACGTCGATGGCGGACAGCAAGACGCCGGTGACGGGCACAAACGGCGACATGCCGGGACCCGCCGGCGATGCGGCGACGGGCCAGTCGATGGGCGCGATCATCCTCGACGGCTACAACCGCGCCTATGTGCTCAACCTCGCGAAGACGTTGCGCACGGCCGCGGTCGATCATCCGCTGACCCGGTCTCTCCAGAACGACGTGAAAGTCGCCGGCGGCACCGCCGGTCCGTTCAGCATCGCCATGACCGTGCGCCAGCGGCACGACCTTGCCCAGGGCTTCGAGCTCGAGCGCATGCACGTCGGGCCGGAGGATCTGCGGCAGTCGCGGCTGATTGCCGGTTCCGCCGTCGCTCGGCTCGACAGCAAGACCGCGATTGCGATCGGCTTTGCCGACGGCGCGAAAGCGATGGAGCGGCGGCTCGATGGGGCGGCGCAGGGCTCGTTCCTGGTTGCCAATGACGTGACCGGCACTCCCGGCTTCCTCGCCAAGCGCAACAGCGGCCTCGCCGTTCGCCACGAATTCGGCGGCACCGGAGTGACCGTGTCCGGCGAGACCGGCGACGTGTGGCACGAGGTGCATACGAGCGCGACTGGCTCGCCCTATCGGCTGACGAGCGTTGCGGTCGACCATCGCCTCGGTTCCACCTGGCTGCAGGTGGGGCTCAGCCGGCTCGACGAAAGGCAGTCGGTGCTCGGCGGCCGCATGAGCAGTGCGCTCGGCGGCGGCGGCGCGAGCACCCTCTTTCTCGACAGCGAGGCGCGGCACGACTTCGGGCGCGGCTGGAGCGGTACGCTCACCGCGCGGCGCGGGTGGACCGAGTTCGGCGGCGGCAAGTTCCGGACGGACGCTTATGCCTTCGACCTGGCGAAGCTCGGCATCTTCGGAGGCACCGACAAGCTCGGCATCCGCATCTCCCAGCCGCTCCGGGTGGTCGCAGGCGGCTTCGCTATGATGTTGCCCACCACCTACGACTACGCAACGCAGACGGCGACGGATTCGCTGACGCGAATGTCGCTTCGCCCGAGCGGCCGCGAGGTCGACGGGGAGCTGAGCTACGGGTCTAGCCTGCTGGACGGAAATGCGTGGTTGGGAACCAACCTGTTCTACCGCCGGGATCCCGGACACATCGCCAATTCGCCCGACGACATCGGCGCGGCGATCCGGTTCAGCCTCGGATTCTAGACCTTACCGAGCTGGGGAGGGGACAGGCGACGGAGCCGCTCAGGCGCTCCGTCGCCTGAACCGCGGGAACAGCATCCCGACCTGCGAGCGGTAGCGCGTGTAGTCCTCGCCGAACACTCCGGTGAGGTCGTGCTCCTCATACTGAATGGCCACGAGCATGTAGATCGACAGGGCAAGCGCGAGCAGCAGGTGCCCCACGGTCATGTGCGGAGTCGCCCAGAAGGCGAGGAAGAAGCCCGCGTAGAGCGGATGCGCGACCCACCGGTAAAACAGCGGCTGGCGAAGCTCGGGCGCCTCGGCGGCCCGTCCGCTGAGGTTCAGCCACGCCTGCTGAAGGCCGAACAGCTCGAAATGGTTGATCAGGAAGGTGCTGATCAGCACGATTCCGAAGCCCGCCCAGAACAGCACCCAGAGCAGGGTGGTCAGCCAGTGCATGGCCACCGGCACCTGCCAGACGGTGCCCTCGATCGGCTTCCAGAACCAGAACAGGACGAGTAGGGCGATGCTTGCGAAGAGCACGTAGACGCTGCGCTCCGCGGCCGGCGGTACCACGCGCGTCCACGCGCGCTTGAACGCGGGCCGAGCCATGATGCTGTGCTGCAGGCCGAACAGCGCGATCAGCGCGACATCGACAACCGCCGCAAGCGCGGGAGCAAGCGACGAGGGCGGCGCGTCGACCGTCTTCGGGACCGGAAAGTTCCCGACGAAGGCAACCAGGTACAGGAAGGTCGCGAAGAAGATCGCGTAGCAGATAATCGCAAAAAGCAGGTTGAACGCACGTGACATGCCGAATTCCCCCTCGGTTCGGCGCGTTGGCTATGGAACGCTAGCGTCGGCGCGGATTGCGGTACTCGGTCATGGTGAGCGGCGCCGGGCAGTTATCGATGCGGCGATCCACGGCCATGAAGGTTTGTCCCGGCGGCAGCTTGGACAGAGGAATGGCGTTCGGCGGCCGCTGGCCCATCTTTCGCGCGATCGACATAGGCGTTTCCGGGCAGCGCGCTCCCTCGGGAGCAGGGTTGATGACCGGCATGTCGCGGGCCGGCTGCGCCGCTCCGGAAGCGGCAAGCACGGTGAGGGTGAAGAGGAGCATGACCACTCTCCTTTAGTGCACCGATTTAGCACCGTTCGGGCAGGCGGTGAAGCATTCGCCGCCGGCTGCGAGCGCGCACGGCCGCAGGATTGACCGAAGTGAAGGCGCCAGCTCAGCCAGGATCGTCGCCGAAATAGCGTCCTTTCTCGAACAGGCTGGCGATGAAATTCTCGCCCCCTGCGTCGCTGGCGATCCGCTGCAGGAACTGGACGGTACGGAGCGCGGGTCCGCGGAAGCGCCAGCTGGTACTGCCGTTGAACGTGCAGCGCTCGAAGAACGGGTGCTCGCCGCCGCTGTAGACCAGGACCGCGGAGTCGAACGTGCACTCGGTGAAGCTCTTCCCGTCAGTGTCGATCATTTCGCCCGCCTCGAAGGCGCGGCCGTTCACCTGTTCCATCCTGTTCCCGCTATCAGACGGTAAAGCTCTCGCCGCAACCGCAGGCGCCCTTCGCGTTCGGGTTCTCGAACACGAAGCCCGCGGCGAAATCGTCCTCCCGCCAGTCCATGGTCGAGCCGACCAGGTAGAGCACCGAAGCGCCGTCGACGTAGAAGGTGCCGCCGGGCGTCTCGATCTTCTCGTCGAACGGCTTTTCCTCGGTCACATAATCGACCGAATAAGCGAGCCCCGAGCAGCCCCGGCGCGGCGTGGACAGCTTGACGCCGATCGCTCCCTCGGGGGCGCGGCTCATCAGGTCCGCGATGCGCGCCTCTGCAGCAGGAGTGAGCGTGATCGCCGCAGGACGCGCGCGCAATCTGGTTTCCTTGTTCACAGCATTCCCAATTCTAGACGGGCTTCGTCGCTCATTTTCGAGGGGTCCCATGGCGGGTCCCAGACGAGATTGACCACGGCGTCGCGGATTCCCGGCACCGAGAGGACGCGAAGCTCCACCTCGTTCGGGAGCGATTCGGCGACGGGGCAATGGGGGGTGGTCAACGTCATGGTGATCGTCGCGTCGCCGTCCTCGCTGATGTCGACATCGTAGATGAGCCCGAGCTCGTAGATGTCGACGGGGATCTCGGGATCGTAAACCGACTTCAGGACCTCGACGACGGCGGCCTGGAGGTCGCCTCCCGGGCCGCCCTTCGGAGCATCGTCCTTCTCGCCAGCGAGAAAGCCCGCGAGATAGTCGCGCTTTCGTGCGACGCTGTCGGGCACGCGAGCGCGCGGCGGCGGAGCGACCGCATCCACCTCTTCCGTCTCGATCTTGCGTTCCTCGTTCATGCGAAGACCCGTTTGACCTGCTCGATACCCTTGACCAGCGCTTCGATGTCCGAGCTGTCGCTGTGCGCCGCAAAGCTCGCGCGGGCGGTCGCCTCGACACCGAGCCAACGCATCAGAGGCTGCGCGCAATGA
Source organism: Bacillota bacterium (assembly GCA_050261135.1). Taxonomy (GTDB): domain Bacteria; phylum Pseudomonadota; class Alphaproteobacteria; order Sphingomonadales; family Sphingomonadaceae; genus Sphingomicrobium. Next base: position 106,804 of record JBLNCZ010000003.1, on the reverse strand, counting down.
TGGCCGGCGCGGACCGCGACCTTCGCATCGTCCAATATGGTGGCGGTGTCATGCGGATGCACCCCGTCGACGTTGAAGCTGACGATCCCGGCGCTGTCGTCGGGCCCGTAGACGGTCACTCCCGGGATACTGCGAAGCGCTTCGCGCGCTTGCGCGACCAGCGCGCATTCATGGGCGTGGATCGCGTCGATGCTTAGATTCTCGACCCACCTTACGGCTGCGTGGAGTCCGATGGCGCCGACGATGTGCGGCGTTCCGGCTTCGAACCGCGCCGGCGGATCGAGGAAGGTGGTCCGCTCGAACGTCACGGAGTCGATCATCGCGCCGCCGCCCTGCCACGGGGGCAAGGAGGAAAGCAGGGCGGCTCGACCCCACAAGGCTCCGATGCCGGTCGGGCCGTAAAGCTTGTGCGCGGAGAAAGCGTAGAAGTCAGCGCCGAGCGAGCCGACGTCCACAGGCAGGCGCGGCACGGCCTGGCAGCCGTCAAGCAGGAGCAGCGCGCCCTTTGCATGGGCGATCTCCGCGGCGCGCCTCGCGTCGAGGATCGAGCCGAGGACGTTCGACACGTGGGCGAAGGCGACGACGCGATGCCGGTCGGTGAGCATCTGCTCGGCGGCGTCGAGGTCGATCCGGCCGTCGGGCGTGAGCGGCACCGCGTCCACTTCGTAGCCGGCGAGCTGCCAGGGAACGATGTTGCTGTGGTGCTCCAGCTGCGAGACCAGGACGCGGTCACGACCCTCCTTCGGAAGCGTTCGCGCGACGAGGTTGATCGCCTCGGTCGCGCCGCGGGTGAAGACGAGCTCGTTAGGCTGGCCCCCGATCAGCTTCGACGAGGCGGCGCGAGCGGCCTCGTAGCTCTCCGTCATCGTCGCGGAACGTTGGTAAACGCCGCGATGCACGGTCGCGTAATCGCGCGAATAGGCGTCTGCGATCGCGTCGATCACCGCCTGCGGCTTCTGCGCGGTCGCGGCGCTGTCGAGATAATGCCAACCGGCGATGGCCGGGAACTGGTCGCGGACATTCAGCGCAGAGTTCGATCCTGCTCGGGACGCGGAGGTGGCGGCACGCAGTGCCGACGGAGGCGGCTCTATGCCTGGCACTGCACCCCCTCCACCATCGAATCTTCGTTCGATGGTCCCCCTCCCAGTCCCGGGGAGGAGCTGACTTTCCGAAGGGCTTCGCGGGCGGCTTGGCGGATCGCATCGGGCTCGCTCGCCTCTTCCCACAGGCCCGTGACGAATCCTTCGAGCAGCAGTGCGCGCGCCGTCGCTGGGTCCATGCCGCGGCTCTCGGCGTAGAAGAGCTGGTCTGCATCGAGCTCGCCGACGCTCGCGCCGTGGGCGCATTTCACGTCGTCGGCGAAGATTTCGAGCTCGGGCTTGCAGTTCGCGGTCGCGCCGCGGTCGAGGAGCATGGCCTTCACCGACTGTTCGGCGTCCGTCTTCTGGGCGCCGCGAGCGACCTCGACCTTGCCGAGATAGGAGCCGGCGGCCTTGCCGTTGAGCACCGAGCGGACGACTTGGCGCGAGCGGCCATTGGGCTCGCGATGCTTCACCGTCGTGACGATCTCGTTGGTCGACAGGTCCGTCCCGATATTCGCTGCCAAAAGCTCGAACTCGGCTGATTCGTCGAGGCTGACCTCGAGCTCGATGCGGCCGTAGACCGGCGCGGCGTTGAGCGCGAAGATGCGCGCCCTCGCTCCTGCGCCGAGCGCGAGCCGGACGCGGCGAAGTTGAACGTCACCGTTGGCGGGGAGCCAGACTTCCTCGAGCTCTTCGCCGGCGCCGACGGTGAGCGTCAGCGGTTCGGCGAACTGCTCCCAGACCGGCTTCAGCGCGTCGAGGTCGGCGTAGCGCCATTCCTCCTGCTTGTGGCTGGGGAAGGGGGCGGTCATAGCGTCCACCTCCCCTCCCCTTCAGGGGAGGGGGAAGGGGGTGGGGTGCTCGTGAAGCGGCTCAATGCCGCTGAATGAGCTCCCGAGCGGGCATCGAGCCCGCTCGTCCGCCACCCACCCCCAAGCCCCTCCCTTGAAAGGGAGGGGAGGCTGAGGGGCGCGGCGCTCACGCCGCCGCCTCCGCATATCCGCTGGTCTCGAGCTCGCGGGCGAGCTCGATGTCGCCCGAGCGAACGATGCGGCCGTTGACCAGGACGTGGACGCGGTCCGGGTGCACATGCTCGAGCAGGCGCTCGTAATGGGTGATGAGGAGCACGCCTTTGTCCGGTGCCCGCATGATCCGGTTGATGCCCTCGCCGACGATCCGCAACGCGTCGATGTCGAGGCCGCTGTCCGTCTCGTCGAGCACCGCGAACTTCGGCGCCATGATGCCCATCTGGACCATCTCGGCGCGCTTCTTCTCGCCGCCGGAGAAGCCGACGTTCACGGGGCGCTTCAGCATCTCGGCGTCCATGCCGAGGAGCGCGGCCTGTTCGCGCGCAAGCTTGATGAACTCGCCGCCCGACAGCTCCGCCTCGCCGCGGGCGCGGCGCTGGGCGTTAAGGCTTTCGCGCAGGAACTGGAGATAGGAGACGCCGGGGATCTCGACGGGATATTGGAAGCCGAGGAACAGGCCCGCCGCCGCGCGCTCGTGCGGCTCGAGGGAGAGGAGGTCCATTCCCCCTACCGCTTGCGGGAGGGGGTCAGGGGGTGGGCCTGTCTCGTCGCTCCCGCCAACCCCTTCGCCGCTGCGCGGCTCTTCCCCTCCCGCAAGCGGTAGGGGAGAAAAGGTGACCGACCCTTGCGTCACCTCATAACCGGGGCGGCCGGCAAGCACGTACGACAGCGTGGACTTGCCGGAGCCGTTCGGGCCCATGATCGCGTGAACTTCGCCGGCGGGCACGTTGAGCGACACGCCGTTGAGGATCGGCTTGCCTGCGACGGTCGCGTGAAGGTTCTGGATGTCGAGCATCAGCGCGCCCTGTCCTGGCCGCCGCCGGCGGGGCAGTTGAGCAGGAAATAATGCCGCATCGAGTCCATCGCGTCCTCGCGAATGCCTTCGAGCATGCGCTTGTCGTTGAGCGCCTTCTGCCGGTCGTCGAGGTCCGCCTGCTGGAGGTCGAGCTGCTTCTGGTCGGCCGCCTTGATCGGGCCCGCGTCGCGCAGCGCGCGCCGCTGCTCCGCCAGCGCAAGGCGGTCGTTCACGATCGCCTCCTGCTCGCGATAGGCGTCGAGCAGGAACTGGCTGCGGCGGGCGGCCTCACCGGCGAACATGGGGTTCACCGCCGCCCGGTCGCAACGCGCCACCGCCTGGTCGAGCGAGTCGAGATCGGCCGATGCCGCGGCAAGGAACAACAACGGCATCATCCGACGGAACCCTCCAGGCTAATTCCAAGCAATTTCTGCGCCTCCACTGCAAATTCCATCGGGAGCTGCTTCAGCACCTCGCGCGCGAAGCCGTTGACGATGAGCGCGACCGCCGATTCCTGATCGAGGCCGCGGGTCATTGCGTAGAACAATTGGTCCTCGCTGATCTTCGAGGTCGTTGCCTCGTGCTCGATGGTCGCGGTCGGGTTCTTGACCTCGATGTAAGGCACGGTGTGGGCGCCGCAGTCGCTGCCCAGCAGCAGGCTGTCGCACTGGGTGAAGTTGCGGACATTCTCGGCGCGCGGGAGCACGCGCACCAGCCCGCGGTAGGTGTTGTTTGAGCGTCCGGCGCTGATGCCCTTGCTGACGATCGTCGAGCGCGTGTTGGCGCCGATGTGGATCATCTTCGTGCCGGTGTCGGCCTGCTGGCGGTTGTTGGTCAGCGCGACCGAATAGAATTCGCCGACGCTGCCTTCGCCCTTGAGGATGCAGCTCGGATATTTCCAGGTGATCGCGCTTCCGGTCTCGACCTGCGTCCAGCTGACCTTGGAGCGGTCGCCCGAGCAGAGCGCGCGCTTGGTGACGAAGTTGAAGATGCCGCCGCGGCCTTCCTTATCGCCCGGATACCAGTTCTGGACGGTCGAGTACTTCACCTCGGCGTCCTCGTGGGCGAAGATCTCGACCACCGCGGCGTGGAGCTGGTTCTCGTCGCGCATCGGCGCGGTGCAGCCTTCGAGGTAGGAGACGTACGCGCCCTTGTCGGCGACGATCAGCGTGCGCTCGAACTGGCCGGTGTTCTCGGCATTGATGCGGAAATAGGTGCTGAGCTCCATCGGGCAGCGGACGCCTTCGGGCACGTAGACGAAGGTGCCGTCGGAAAAGACCGCGCTGTTGAGGCAGGCGAAATAATTGTCGCGTTGCGGGACGACGCTGCCGAGATACTTCTTCACCAGCTCCGGATGCTCGCGGATCGCTTCCGAGATGGAGAGGAAGATGACGCCGGCCTTCTTCAGCTCCTCGCGGAAGGTCGTGGCGACGGAAACGCTGTCGAACACCGCGTCGACCGCCACCTTGGCGGCGCCTTCGACGCCCGCGAGCACCTTCTGCTCCTCGAGCGGGATGCCCAGTTTTTCGTAGGTGCGGCGGATTTCGGGATCGAGCTCGTCCAATGAGGCGAGCTTGGGCTTCGCCTTGGGGGCCGCGTAATAATAAGCGTCCTGATAATCGATCGGCGGAATGTCGAGCTTGGCCCAGGTGACCTCCTCCATCTCGAGCCAGGCGCGGTACGCCTTGAGGCGCCAGTCGAGCATCCACTCGGGCTCGTTCTTCTTGGCGGAGATGAAGCGGACGGTGTCTTCGCTGAGGCCCTTGGGCGCGAACTCCTGCTCGACGTCGCTGGTGAAGCCCCACTCGTAATCGCGGTCGATCTTCTCGCGGATCTCGCGGTTCTTGACGGCCTCGTTCATCGCGCGAGCTCCGTCAGGCTCACTGCCCCGAGCGCGCCGCGCACCGCATTGCCGACGACGCCCATGTGCGGCTTCACGCGGCAGTGCTTGTCGAGCGCGCAGTCGTTGCGCCCTTCGGAACAAACGGTCATGGCGATCGGGCCTTCGACGGCCTCGACGATGTCGGCGAGCGTGATCTCGGACGCTGCCTTGGCCAGCGCAAATCCGCCGCCCGCGCCCCTCGCGCTGGTGAGCAGCCCGGAGGCGGCGAGCTGGCCCATCAGCTTCTGCGTCGTCGGAAGCGGGACGCCGGTGTCGCCGGCGAGCTCGGTTGCGCTGAGGCGCGCGCCGACGGGCCGGCGAGCGGCCGCGGTCATCAGGACGACCGCATAATCGGCGAGGTGGCTCAGGCGCATGTCAATTCGGACTACTGCAGTCCGATTTAGTTTGACAATGATTCAGTTGCAAGGCGGAACGGGCGCCGTGTCGCTCTACCCGCTCGTCCGACCGTTGGCCTTCGCCCTGGATGCGGAGACCGCCCATCGGGCGACGATCAACGGGCTGAAGCTGATGCCGGCGCGGCGTCCGCCGGACCTTCCTGCTTCGCTGAGGACGACCGTGGCCGGTCTCGACTTCCCCTCGCCCGTGGGCCTCGCCGCCGGCTTCGACAAGGATGCGGAAGTGCCGGAGCAGATGCTCAGCCTTGGCTTCGGCTTCGTCGAAGTCGGGACGGTCACGCCACGGCCGCAGCAGGGCAATCCGAGGCCGCGGCTGTTCCGCCTCGCCGGGGATCGCGCGGTGATCAACCGCATGGGCTTCAACAACAAGGGCCAGGCCGCAGCGTTCGAGCGGCTGCTCCGCTGCAAGCGCGCGCACGGCATCGTCGGCGTGAACATCGGCGCCAACAAGGACAGCGGCGATCGCATCGCCGACTATGCCGAGGGCGTGCGCGCGATGAGCCCGGTCGCGGATTATCTCACGATCAACATCAGCTCGCCGAACACCCCGGGCCTTAGGCAGCTGCAGGATGAAGGGTCGCTGAGGGCCTTGCTCTCGGCCGTGGGCGAGGCGCGGGAGCCGAAGAGGCCGCCGATCTTTCTCAAGGTGGCGCCGGACCTCGGCGAGGGAGAGCCGGACCAGATCGTCCGCGTAGCCATCCAGCACAGGATCGACGCGATCATCGTCGCCAACACGACCGTGTCGCGGCCGCTGCTGAAGTCGAAAGCGCGCGACGAGGGCGGAGGCCTGTCGGGCGAGCCTTTGAAGCCGCTCGCCCTGAAGGCGCTGCGCGAATTCCGAGCCGCGTCAGGCGGCGACATCCCGCTGATCGGCGTCGGGGGGATCGCCGATGCGGAGGACGCGTGGGAGCGGATCCGGGCGGGAGCCAGCCTGGTCCAGCTTTACTCGGCGATGGTCTACGAGGGGCCGGGCATCGCGCGGCGCATCGCGATCGGCCTCGCCGAACGCCTGAAGCGGGAAGGTTTTGCCAACATTGCCGACGCGGTCGGGACCGAGTAGCCCACCGTCATGCGTCCGCGTCACTTGCCCCTGATCGCCGCTGCCCTGGTTCTCGGCAGCGGGTCCGCCCCGACGGCTTCTGCAACCGTCCCGGGAATGGTCAGCGCCGCCGATCCGCGCGCTGCGGCAGCGGGAGTCGAGATCCTGCGCGAGGGGGGTACGGCGGCCGACGCTGCGTTCGCGACCCTGCTCGCGCTCAACGTCGTCGAACCGGAGAGCTCCGGCATCGGCGGCGGCGGCTATCTCGTCTATTCCGAGAAGGGCGGGCCGCCGGCCACCTTCGACGGCCGCGAAAAGGCGCCCGCCGCGGCGACCGGCACCTGGTTCTACAAGGACGGGCAGCCGATGGAGTTCAGCGACGCACAGCCGGGCGGGAAGAGCACCGGCGTTCCCGGCAACGTCCGCATGATGGCGATGGCGCACCAGCGTTATGGGAAGCTGCCCTGGGCCGCGCTGTTCCAGCCGGCGATCCGGCTTGCGCGGGACGGCTTCAAAATCACGCCGCGGCTCTACAACGCGCTGCTCAAATATCCGGCGACCGGCGCGCTCTCCGCAGAGGCGCGGCAAGTCTTCTACCAGGCGGACGGCAAACCGAAGCCCGTCGGAACGCTGGTCAAGAATCCAGCCTTCGCGGCCTATCTCGAGCAGCTTGCGAAGCTCGGCGCGGACAGCTTCTACGTCGGCCCCAACGCACGCGCGATCGCCGCCACCGTGAGCAACGCGCCGCACAACCCGGCGCCGATGACCACGGGCGACATCGCATCGTACGAAGCCAAGCCGCGGCCGCCGGTCTGCGGCACGTATCGCGCATACCGCATCTGCGGCATGGGCCCGTCGTCCTCCGGCGGCTTCATCGTTCTTGCCGCGCTGAAGCAGCTCGAGCGGTTCGACCTCTCCGGCCTCGGCCCGCACTCGCCGACTGCCTGGCACCTGATCGCGGAGTCGGAGCGGCTCGCTTACGCGGACCGCGAAAAATATCTCGCCGACGAAGACTTCGTCCGCGTGCCGCTCGCGGGACTGACGGACCCCGCGTATCTCGCCAGCCGCTCGGCGCTCATCTCGCCGACCAGCACGCTTCCAGACGTCCATGCAGGCACGCCCGGCGGAGCCGATGTCGTCTGCACGCCGGCGCCGCAGCCTGAGCGCGGAACGTCGCACTTCGTAGCGGTCGACCAATGGGGCGACGTCGCGTCCGAAACTTCGACGATCGAGAGCGCTTTCGGCTCGGGCCTGATGGTCAACGGTTATTACCTCAACAACGAGCTGACGGACTTCAGCTTCGTGCCGGAGAAGGACGGCTGCCCGGTCGCCAACCGGGTGGAAGGCGGCAAGCGGCCGCGCAGCTCGATGAGCCCGACCATCGTCTATGGACCTGACGGGCGGCCCGTGCTCGCGGTCGGGGCGGCCGGCGGCTCGACCATTCCGGCCCAGGTGATCAAGGCGATCATCGGGGTCGTCGATTTCCACCTGTCCGCGCAGGAGGCGATCGCGCTGCCGATGATCTATGCTCCGGGCGATACGCTGTTCGTCGAAAGCGGGACCTTCCTGGAGCCGATGATACCGCAGCTGCGCGCGCTCGGGCACGCCGATGTGAAGACGCTTCCGCCGGGGACGTTCAAGGCCAATGCGATCGAGTGGCTGAACGGCCGCTGGGCGGGCGGGGCCGATCCGCGCAGCGAGGGCGCAGCGCTCTCTCAATAAGCGCGAACGGGGGGAAATTGGCTCGGCAGCTCGAACGTTTCGAAAACCTCGTCTCCCTGTTCCTCACCCGCGCGGGCGAGAAGGGCGAGGCGCCCTTCCTGTGGGCCAAGCGCGAGGGTGCGTGGCGGCCTATCAGCTGGGCGGAGGCTGCGCGGCAGGTCGCGGGGCTTGCAGCCTCGCTGAAGCAGATGGGCCTGGAACCGGGCGACCGCGTCGCGCTGGTGAGCGAGAACCGGCCCGAATGGCTCATCGCCGACCTTGGGATCATGGCCGCGGGCTGCGTGACGGTGCCGACCTACACCACCAACACCGAACGCGATCATGCGCATGTGCTCGGAAATTCGGGTGCTCGGGCGGTGATCGTCTCGAACCAGAAGCTCGCCAAGAATCTGATTCCGGCCGTGCTCACGTCGGCCGAATGCCACCACGTCATCGCCATGGAGCCCCTGCGCACGGGCCAGGCTCCGGATTGGGTGAACTGCCATTCGTGGACCAAGCTCGTGTCCTCCGATGCGGACGTCGCCGCGCTCGGCAACGAAGTCGCCAAGATCGGCCGGAAGGACCTTGCCTGCATCATCTACACCAGCGGCACCGGCGGTGCGCCGCGCGGCGTGCAGCAGCACCATGGGGCGATCCTTCACAATCTCGAGGGATGCACCGACATCATCTCGACGGACTTCGGCTGGGACGACGAGATTTTCCTGTCATTCCTGCCGGCAAGCCATGCTTATGAGCATACGGGCGGGCAGCATTTCCCCGTCGCGCTCGGGGCGCAAATCTACTACGCCGAGAGCCTCGAAAAGCTCGCCGCCAATATCGAGGAAGTGCAGCCGACCATCATGGTCGTGGTGCCGCGGCTGTTCGAGCTCCTCCGCACGCGGATCATCAAGTCCATCGAGGCGCAGGGCGGCCTTGCCAAATATATGCTCGGCCGAGCGCTCAAGATCGGCGCCGACAGGTACAATGGGCAGCGGAAGCCGTGGGACCTGCCGATGGACGGCCTGCTTTCGCTGACCTTCCGCAAGAAGGTCCGAGCAAAGGTCGGATCGCGGCAGAAGGCCTGGGTGTCGGGCGGTGCGCCGCTCAACCCGGAAGTCGGCATCTTCTTCCAGTCGCTCGGGATCACCTTCCTTCAGGGCTACGGCCAGACCGAGGCCGCGCCGGTGATCAGCTGCAACCGGCCGAGCGCCGGCATTCGCCTCGACACCGTGGGTGTGCCGGTGAAAGGCTGCGAGGTGCGGATCGCCGAGGACGGCGAGATCATGGTCCGCGGCGAGAACGTCATGCACGGCTATTGGCGCAATCCGGACGAGACGGCCCGGGTGCTCCGCGACGGCTGGCTCGCCACCGGGGACGTCGGCCATTTCGACGAAAAAGGCCGCATCGTCATCACCGACCGGAAGAAGGACATCTTGGTCAACGACAAGGGCGACAACGTCTCGCCGCAGCGGATCGAGGGCATGCTGACGCTGCAGCCGGAGATCGCCCAAGCGATGGTTTACGGCGATCGCCGTCCGCATCTCGTCGGCCTGCTCGTGCCGGACGCGGAGATTGCTTCGGCGCCCGACCTCCACCAGCGGCTCCAGGCCGCGGTTGACCGCGTAAATGCCGATCTGTCGGTGATCGAGAAGGTGCGGAGGTTCATCGTCGCCGATGCGCCGTTCAGCATCGAGAACGAGCAGCTGACGCCGTCGCTCAAGATCCGCCGGCACGTCATTTCCGCCGCCTACGGCGAGCGGCTGGACGGGCTCTACGGCAGGTAGCGGCCTACGGCCGCGTGTACGGAACGATGTCCTGAATCACGCAGCTGCCGACGCTCGTGTGATTGAGCGTGTCGACCACCGACTGGATGTCGCCGCGGCACATGCCGGGTCCGCCGATCTGCCGCGACAGCAGCGCATAGGTCCCGCTGCCCGCCATCTCGCATCCTTCGCTCAGGTGCATGATGTAGGTCGTCCGGCTGCCGACGCGGAAAGCGACCGTGCGCCCGTCGATGATGCTCATGTCGTTGGCGTTGTAGTTGGGTAGGCAGCTGATCGGCTGGCCAGGCACCTTGCCCGCGACCGCCATCTGGTAGGCTCGCTCTCCGCTCGCGCTCCGAGCCATATAGGGCGGCGGTGGAGCATTGGTGCAGGACGCGAGGATCGTGCCCGTGATCAGGAGAGACATGCTGCGCATCTTGGCCTCCGTCACTGTTCCGCAGGCGTGTCGAAAGCGCCTTCGCTCATGAACGAAAGCTGTCTTTCGCCGCTCTGCGTCGCGCGAATTCTTCCTCGTTAGTGCTGCGAACGAAGGGATTGGTTTCCCGTTCCTGCGCGACCGTTGTCGGAAGCGTGATCTCGCCTGCGTCGCGGAGCGCCTGAACCTGTCGCAGACGCTCCGCGATGGCGGAGTTGTCGGGCTCCGCATGTGCGGCGAACCGGGCGTTCGATAATGTATATTCGTGCGCGCAGTAGAGCCGCGTGTCTTCGTCGAGGCCGGCCAGCCGCTGGAGCGAGCGGTACATCTGCGCCGGCGTGCCCTCGAACAGCCTGCCGCATCCCATGGCGAACAGGGTGTCGCCGACGAACGCGGCGCGCTCCTCGTCGAAGATGAGCGCGATGTGGTCGAGCGTGTGGCCCGGCACTTCGATGACCCGGCCGACGTGCCTTCCAAGGCGAACTTCGCCGCCTTCCGAGAGAGACACGTCACGGCCCGGAATACGGCCCGATGCGGGCCCGGAGATGCGCGCGCCCGTCGCTTCCTTGATCGCGAGATTGCCGCCGGTGTGGTCGCCGTGCCAGTGGGTGTTCCATACCTGTCCGATGGTCCAGCCGCGGCGCTTCGCTTCGGCGAGAGCGGGCGCTGCGTCGCCCGGATCGACCACTGCGGTCTCGCCGCTTTGTTCGTCGTGGACGAGCCAGATATAATTGTCGCTGAAGGCGGGGACGGGCACGACCTGCATCGTCAGCGGTCCTAATCTCCGCGGCCGAGGATCGCCAGCGCATCGGCGGCGAGCTTGCGGGTGAGCTCTGCTGCCGGAAGCGCTTCGCCGAGCTGCGCCGCCTGCCCGGCCCACATCGGGCCGAAGCCATATTCTCCCTTCTTCTCCGCCGCCGTGCGGAGCGGCGCGAGGGCGGCGCTGGCGAGCGGGTACGGCGGAGCTTCCTCCCGCACCGGCCCGAGATCATTCACGAGCCTGCCGCGGAGCCCTCGGGCGAGGCCGCCGGTAAGGAGGTTGGTGAAGAGCGTGCGCCCCTCATTGAGGCGTGCCCGGTGAGTCTCGCTGATTGTGGCTTCCGGCGCGTGCAGGTAGGCGCTGCCCAGCTGCACGGCGCTTGCTCCAAGCATGAAGGCGGCGGCGATCCCGCGCCCGTCGCCAATACCGCCCGCCGCGATCACCGGCACCGACACTGCATCGACGACCGCCGGAACGAGCGCGAACAGCCCCATAGCCTCCGCGGGGTCGGACCCCAGGAAGCGTCCCGTGTGTCCGCCCGCCTCGAAACCCTGCGCAATGATCGCGTCCGCGCCATGCTGCTCGAGCCACTGCGCTTCCTCGACGCTCGTCGCGTTTCCGAGCACGACGGCGCCGGTCGCCTTCACTCGCGCGAGGAGCGGCTCGCCTGGAAGACCGAAGTGGAAGCTCACGACGGCGGGTCGGATCTCCTCCACCACGGCCGCCATGGCATCGTCGAACGGAAGGCGCAGCGCACCGCCATTTCCGGCTGTGACGCCGAACTCCTCGTAATAAGGCTGGAGCAAGGCCCGCCACGCGCTGTCGTCGGCGCTTTCCGGCATGCTGTGGCAGAAGAAGTTGAGGTTGAGCGGGCGGTCGGTGCGGCGCCGCACCTCCGCAACCTGGTCACGCACCTGTTCGGGTGACAGCATGCCGCACGGGAGCGAGCCCAGTCCGCCGCCCTCGATCGCGGCGACGCACAGGTCGACGCCGCCGGCGCCTGCCATCGGCGCCTGCACGATCGGCGCGTCGATCCCGACGAGAACGAGGAAGCGCCGATCGGGCCAGCTCACCATTCGCCCGTGTTGGGCATCGACGCCCACGGCTCGGCAGGGGCGAGCGCCGCTCCCTTCTGGAGAAGCTCGATCGAGATGTCGTCGGGCGTTCGAACGAATGCCATGCGGCCGTCTCGCGGCGGGCGGTTGATCGTGACGCCTGCGTCCACAAGGCGCCGGCAGGTCTCGTAGACATCGTCGACCTGGTAGGCGAGGTGCCCGAAATTGCGGCCGCCGGCATAGCCGGACTCGTCCCAATTGTAGGTGAGCTCGACCTCGCCGCCCTCGTCTCCCGGAACGCCGAGGAAGATCAGCGTGTAGCGGCCCGCTTCATTGGCCATCCTGCGTCGCTCCTCCAGGCCGAGCAGTTGAAAGAATGCAACAGTCGCCTCCGGATCGGAGGTGCGGAGCATTGCGTGCAGGAATTTCATTTCGCTCGCCTCAATTCATCGCTATAAATGCACGGTTCGTCGCAGCCGTGACCGGCGATCGTGACCGGTGGCTGCTCGTACATATGCGGACGAACGCACGGGTTTTCATCCCATGATCCACAAGCTGCAGGACAGCCGCGCCGTCCTTCTGGGCGCGGTAGCGATTTTTGCATTCGGCCTCACCACCAGCGGCTACGCGCTCGGCGATGGCCTGCGCCGGTCGAAGATGGCGGAGCACAGGTCGGTAACGGTAAGGGGCGTGTCGGAACGCAACGTCACGGCCGACCTCGCGACCTGGTCGGTGAATTTCTCCCACGAGGGGACGGAGCTCGCGCCCGTCCAGCAGTCCGTCGACCAGCAGGCGAGCGCCGTGCGCGGCTTTTTCCTGCGCTCAGGCTTCCGCCCGGACGAGATCACCGACGCTGACGTGTCGCTGAACCGCGACCAGCCGCGCGACCGCGACGGCAACCCCGTCGGGCCGCAGAAGCTGACCGTCAGCCGCTCCATCCAGCTTCGGACGAGTGACGTGATGAAGGCGCGGGCCGCTTATTCGCGGCAGGCCGAGCTGCTGCGCGACGGGGTCGAGCTCTCGGGGACGAGCATCACCTATACGTTCACCGGCCTCAACAAGCTGAAGCCGCTGATGATCGCCGAGGCGACGCGCAACGCGCGCGAGAGCGCGGAGCAGTTCGCGCGCGACAGCGGCGTCGACGTCGGCCGCATCAAGTCGGCCAGCCAGGGCTATTTCTCGGTCGGCGCGCGCGACGGAGAGGATTGCGACGACTGCGGCTCGTCGGGCGGAAGCTCGCCGTTCCAGAAGGTTCGCGTGGTGACGACGATCGACTAGGACCTCGGCTGAGGCGGCGGCCGCTACTTCGGCGGTTGGGCGTCGAGCTTCACGGTTGGAGTGACGCCGAGCAGCTCGACCGCCTTGGCGGCGGCCTTGCCGACTTCTCCGTTGGGATCGCTGCCCGCGGCGCGCATCCAGTAGCTGCGCGCCCTCGCGTCGTCGCCCATCAGGTCCGCCACATGGCCAGCCTCGAACAGGATCGTCGGGTCGGACGGGGCGAGCGCGAGCGCCTTGCCGATTGCTGCCTGGGCAGCGGCGGGATCGTTCTCGCGAATGGCGAGCGCGGCCGAGAAGTACCAGTAGAACGGGTCGTCCGAGATCGTCTGCGCAGCCTCGTTGGCGCGCGCGCGGGCGGTCTTCAGGTCGTCCTGCGCCTCTGCCGCGCGGGCGCGGTCGAGCAGCGCCTCGCCCCGCTGCTCCGCCTCGAGCCCCGGGAGCGCGAGCGCCTTGTCGAGCGCGAATGCCGCCTTGCCGGGCTGGTCGGCGGCAATCCACAGATTGCCCGCCGCTGCCCACAGGCGCGCCGTTTCGGGGTCCTTGTCGGAAGAGGAGTTGGCCGCTTCCTCGAAAGCCCGAGCGGCGCCGGCATGATCCCCGCTCTTCTCTGCCTCCAGCGCATTGCAGACGAGCGCCTTGGGCGTGACCACGACGGGGCAGGCGGATGCAGGAGCGGCAGCGGCAAGTGCGGCGGCAAGAAGAGGGATCAAGGATGCGGCTCCAGCAGTGCTTCGACGGTGCTCAGGATCGCGCGGATCTCGTGCGGCTCCGACAGGCGATGGCCTCCGCCCTTGAGCACATTGAGCTGGACATCGGATGAACGGAGGCGCCCCATCAGGCGGAATGCGATGTCGAGCGGGACCTCCTGATCGACTTCACCGTGCAACAGCCGGACAGGGCAGTCGATCGCGATCTGCCCTTCGAGCAGGCGAAGCGACTGTCCGGACTCCCAGAATGCCTGCGTGAAGATCGAAGGCTCGGGCCCGTAAGGGTTGGGCTCCTCCAGCCGGCCCTCGCGCTGCAGCCGATCCTTCTGATCGGCGGTGAAGCCCCAGTCGGTGAAGTCGGGCGCTGCCGCGATGCCAACCAGCGCCTGGACCCGCTCCGGACGGAGAAGCGCGATGTGGAGCGCAATCCACCCGCCCATGGACGAGCCGAGAAGGATGACGGGCCCCGCCGTCAGCGCATCCACGGCGGCGACGGCCTCCTCCAGCCACAAGGCGAGCGTCCCGTCCTCGAACCTGCCGCTGCTCGAGCCGGTCCCCGAATAATCGAGGCGCAACATTGCGAACCCCCTGCCGGCGGCGAACTGGTCAAGTGCGAGCGCTTTCGTCCCCTCCATGTCCGAGGCATAGCCCGGTAGGAATACCAGCGTCGGGTTGGCGCCGCCGCGAAGGCGGTACGCGATGCGGCGGTCCCCCACCTCGAGGTGACGGATCCCGGTCATTCAGCCGAGCAACTCGCGCAATGCGTCCTTAAGCCTGGCAACGCGCGCGGGGTCGAGCTTGCGCGCATAGTAGCGGTGCGCCGGCTCCAGTGCTTCCATCGGGTCGCCCGCCGTCTGGAACACATAATGGTCGAAGAGCGCGCGCCAGGCCTGCCGCTGCTCGGGCGGCATGTCGCCGTAGAGCATGTAGGCGAGATGGAGGAGCGCGCCGTAGGGATGCCGCGCCGACACCTCGTCGCGGTTCCACCAATAGTTCATCAGGACGTTGAAGCCGGCGAGCGACTGGACTCCGTGCCACCACATGTAGGGGATATAGACGGCGTCGCCCGGCTCCAGCTCGGCAACGACGGCGGCGTCCATCGCCGTTCGGTAGCGGGGAAAGCGCTCCAGGTCAGGCGCGTCGAGCGACACCATGCTGATCGGCACGTTGGCGGGCGTCACGTCCATCGGCCCGGGGTAAAGGTTCGCGGTCTGCTCCGGCGGGAAGAGGATGAAGCGTCGGCTCCCGGCCATCACGAAGGCGAGATTGTCCGCCACGTCGAAATGCGGCGCGACCGTCACCTTGTTGCCGATCCACACGCGCGCGCTCGTGCCCTCCGGCACCAGCGGATTGGGATTGTCTTCTTCGAGGCCGGGCAGGCAGTCCGCGGCCGATATGGCCTGGAGCGCGATGCCGAGGGGTTCATCGGACTGCCGTTGCTGCAGGATGCCCTTTAGAACATTCGAGAGCGGCTGCACGGACTCGGCGTAATTCATCGCCTTGGAATCGGCCTGGTAGAACAGTCGGCCCTGTTCGGAGGGCGGTGCCACCACCGTGTTTACGGGCGTCCCGTTGTAGAAGCGCTCGAGATAGGCGACCGCGGCCTCGTCCGACTTGCGCGCTTCACGGACGAAGGGCCAATCGGCCGCCACGCCGCGCAGCACGGCCGGGCGGTTGCGCTCCGCGAGCTCGGCCGGGAAGCTCTCGAGCCCGGCTCCGTCGACTTCGTCCGCGCGCTGCACCTGGTCCCACATCGGCGCCGACTCTTCACAGTTCGGTCCGCAAAGCGCAATGCGCCGGAACGGCAGCCGCCGGCGCTGGTTGTCGCGACCGCAGCGAAGGAGGCCACGGCATGAAATACCGCAAGCTCGGCGACAGCGATCTCGAGGTTTCCGAAATCTCGCTCGGTTCCTGGCTGACCTACGGCGTCGGCGTCGAAGCCGACAAGGCGCGCGCCTGCCTGGAAGAATCGTTCAACCAGCGCATCAACTTCATCGACACCGCCAACGTCTACGGGCGCGGCGCTGCCGAGACGTTCCTGGGCGAAGCGCTGAAGGGGCGTCCCCGCGACTCCTACGTGCTCGCAACCAAGGTCTATTTCCCGATGAGCGACAGCGACCGCGGCTTGTCGCGGGCGCAGATCGAAAAGCAGCTCGATGCCTCGCTCGCGCGGCTGCAGACCGACTACGTCGATCTCTACCAGTGCCACCGCTATGACTGGGACACGCCGCTCGAGGAGACGATGGAGGCGCTGACCCGCGCCGTGGAGAGCGGCAAGACGCGCTACATCGGTTTTTCGGAATGGCCCGCGGAGCGAATCCACGCGGCCCTCGACATGAGCGGCGTTGCCAACTTCGTGTCGAGCCAGCCGCAATATTCTCTGCTCTGGCGCGAGCCGGAGGACGAGGTGATCCCGCTCTGCGCAGCCAACGGCATCAGCCAGATCGTCTGGTCGCCGCTCGGCCAGGGCGTGCTCAGCGGCAAGTACGATCCCGACAAGCCGCCGCCGAAGGACTCGCGCGCCGCAAGCGAGGAGATGGGCGGCTTCATGGACCGGCTGATGCAGCCGGACCTGCTTCGCGCCGTGCAGCGGCTCAAGCCGATTGCCGAGGAAGCCGGGCTGACCCTGCCGCAGTTCGCGCTCGCCTGGGTGCTGAGGGAGCCGAACGTCGCCTCGGCGATCATCGGCGCCTCGCGGCCGGAGCAGGTGCGCGAGAATGCGGCAGCGTCAGGAGTCGTCATCGACACGCAGCTGTTCATTCGCGCCGAGCAGATCATCGACGAAGCCCTCGGCAGAGTCCCGGCCTGATCACTTGACGAAATCCTCAAGCGCAGCGGCAAATGCCTGCGGCTGGTCGAGCATGACGAAATGGCCGGAATTCTCGATCGGAACGAAGCGGACGTTCGGAGCGTGCGCATATTCCTCGCGGTAAAAGGGCTCCGCGCGCTCCTTCGGCATCGCCGCCGAATAAGGAAAGACCAGCGTCATCGGCGTCTTAATGGCCGCCATCTCCGGCCGAAGGTCGGTCGTCATGTCTTCGTACATCGCTTCGCCGGACACGCGCGGATCGGCTTTCGCGATCCACGCCGCGACCTGCGATCGCGCCGCGGGAGTGAGCGCCATTCCGGCGGCGGTCCGCTCGGCCGCTGCGGAATCGGTCTTGCCGAAGCTAGCGACCATCTGGTCGCGCATCCTTTTCGCCTGCGGTTCGAGCTGCGCAACGGTTGCGTTCGGAAGGAAGATGTCGCCGACATAGGGGAGCGCGTCGACGATCATCAGTGCCGATGTGTCCTCGGGATGGGCCCTGGCGAGCTGGAGCGCGAGCAGGCCGCCCATCGAATGGCCGACGATTTTCGCTGGCCCGACGCGGTTCGCCGCAAGCCAGGCATGAAGCTCGTCGATCGCTCCGCTGAGAACCGGCGCCTCGAGATTGGCGCCGGGATTGTCGCCTGCGAAGCCGTTGAGCTGGACCAGAATCACGCGGTGCTTCCTGGCAAGCGCCGGGGCAACGCCGTCCCACACCGAGCGCGGCGACGAGAGGCCGGGGATGAGCACGACGGGGCTTCCGCTGCCTTCGCTGACGATCGAGATATGGGAGAGGCGCTGTTCGGCCGCTGCAGGTGCCCCGTGGGCGGCGCCCGACCAGTCGAGAGTGCTCGCCGCAAGGGCAGCAAGGATCAAGGCGCAAATACGCATGGTTCTTCTCCTTTCATTCGATTGAGGTCAGATTGCTTTGGAGCTGCGTCGGGCGGGCGAGACAAAAATCTCCTCGATCGGCAATTCGAACAGCTCGGCAATTCGGAACGCGAGCGGCAGCGAGGGATCGTACTTGCCCGTCTCGATGGCGTTGACGCTCTGGCGCGACACCTCGAGCCGCTCGGCGAGGTCGTGCTGGCTCCAGTTGCGCTCCGCGCGGAGCACTCGAAGACGGTTTTCCATCAGCAGCCCGCCGCCGAGCCGAAGGTCAGCTTGTTAACGACCGAGCCGAGTCCCAGGCCGGCGAACCACAGGACGGCAATGTAATAAGCGTCGATGTGGCCGACGAGATCGAAGCTTTCGAGGAAGCCCCAGGCGGTCGCGAGGCTGAGCGCGAATCCACTCGCCCACAAAGTCTGGCGGACCATCAGCATTCGGACAAATTCGTCCCGCTCCTCGACGAGATAGCGCCCAATCGCAGCGAACACGCCGATGATCGGCAGCGCCGGGAGTACCGCGGCGACGTAAGCGACAGCGCCGCCGAGCAGCTTGTGACTGAAACCGTAGTTCGCCGCTAAGAGGAACGCGACGTAGAACAGGCTGAGACAGACGACCCTAACGTTGTAGCGCTTCATGGCGGAGTCGGAAGTCATGTCAACATTCCTTTGCAATGAGTAAAGGGTGCTTTACACAAACGGGAATCGCGCTGTCAAGGGTGCTTGACTGACCGTGCTGATGTATGCGGCGGTTGAGAGGGGAGCGGCGCATCGCTACATGCCGCTCACCCATGACGAAGATGTTCAAGATCGCGCTTCCCGACGGTTCGGTGAAGGAGATGCCCGAAGGGTCGACGCCGGCGGACGTCGCAGCGGCGATCGGGCCCGGACTCGCAAAGGCCGCGCTTGCGGCGAGGATCAACGGCGAGGTGCGCGACATCACCCGGCCGTTCGAGGGCGACGCCAGCCTCGCGCTGATCACCTCGCGCGACGAGGCCGAAGCGCTCGAGCTCGTCCGTCACGATTATGCGCACATCCTCGCCGAGGCGGTGCAGAACCTCTACCCGGGAACGCAGATCACCTTCGGACCTGCGACCGATGACGGCTTCTATTACGACTTCGCGCCGACGGCGGAGCACGGCGCCTTCACGGAGGAGGAGCTGCCGGCGATCGAAGAGGAGATGCGGCGCATCATCGCGGCCGACAAGCCGCTCGTCCGGGAAGTCTGGACGCGCGAGCAGGTGCGCGCCTTCTTCGAAAAGCAGGGCGAGGCGTTCAAGGCCGAGTGGGTGATGGAGCTGCCCGAGGGCGAGACCATCACCATGTACCGGACGGGCACGGGCGAGGACGCGTGGGTCGACCTGTGCCGGGGGCCGCACCTGGCCTCGACCGGCAGGCTCGATCCCAATGCGTTCAAGCTGACGCGCGTCTCGGGCGCCTACTGGCGCGGCGATCCGAGGAACCCGATGCTGAGCCGCATCTATGGGACGGCCTGGCTGAACAAGAAGCAGCTCGACGCCTATCTCGTCCGGCTCGAGGAAGCGGCAAAGCGCGATCATCGCAAGATCGGGCAGGAGATGGACCTGTTCCACCTCCAGGGCGAAGCGCACGGCAGCGTGTTCTGGCACCCGAACGGCTGGATCATCTGGCGCCAGCTCGAAGCCTATATGCGCCGCCGCCTCGACGCCGCGGGCTACAACGAGATCAAGACTCCGCAGCTGATCGATTCGAAGCTGTGGGTGCTGTCCGGACACTGGGGCAAGTTCCGCGAGAACATGTTCGTCGTCCCCGACGAGGTGCCGGGCACCGAGGAGGGCAAGCCGGTCATCACCGGCGATGCCGAGCTGATGGCGCTGAAGCCGATGAACTGCCCGGCCCACATCCAGGTCTTCAAGCAGGGCATCACCAGCTATCGCGAACTGCCGCTGCGGCTCGCAGAGTTCGGCTGCTGCCACCGCAACGAGCCGCACGGCGCGCTTCACGGGATCATGCGCGTGCGCCAGTTCACGCAGGACGACGCGCACATCTTCTGCACGCACGACCAGTTGGTCGAGGAGACGAAGCGCTTCTGCGCGCTGCTCGATTCCATCTATCGCGACCTCGGATTCGCCGATTACCAGGTGAAGCTCGCCACCCGGCCCGACCAGCGCATCGGCAGCGACGAGGAATGGGACCGGGCCGAAGCCGACCTCGAAACGGCGCTGAAGGAGACGGGACTCAAATATGAAATCCTGCCGGGCGAGGGCGCCTTTTACGGGCCCAAGCTCGAGTTCCATCTCCAGGACGCGATCGGCCGCACTTGGCAGTGCGGAACCTTGCAGCTCGACCCGCAGATGCCGCAGCGGCTCGACGCGACCTACATCGGCGCCGACGGAGAGAAGCACCATCCGCTGATGCTCCACCGCGCGATCCTCGGCACGTTCGAGCGGTTCATCGGCATCCTGATCGAGCATTATGCGGGCAAGTTTCCGCTGTGGCTTGCGCCGGTGCAGGCGGTGGTTGCGACGATCGTGTCCGACGCGGACGGCTATGCTCAGCAGGTCGCGGAGAAGCTTTCCGCCGCCGGCATTCGCGTCGAGACGGACCTGCGCAACGAGAAGATCAACTACAAGGTCCGCGAGCACAGCCTCGCCAAGGTCCCGCTGCTGCTCGTCGTCGGCAAACGCGAGGCGGACGAAGGCACGGTCGCGCTTCGCCGCCTCGGCTCCGACGAGCATCAAAAGATGATGAGCCTCGATGAGGTGGTGGAGATGATCGGTTCCGAAGCGGTCCCGCCGGACCGCCGCTGAGCCATCTGGCGACTCCGCGCCACAGGTCGCGGCAAAAACGACTCGCATTCGCTCGCGCGGACTTTTCATCCGCGCAACGAGTGCCTAATTCGCTGAATTGACGAACAACAATATTGGAGACTTCGCTATACCACCGCCCTATCCGCGCCGAGGAATGGCGCCGCCGCCGCCGATGAGCGGCCCCCGCTACAACGAGTTCATCCAGTCGCCCAAAGTCCGGGTGATCGATGAGAACGGCGAGAACCTGGGCGTGATGTATACGCGCGAAGCTTTCGAGCAGGCGCAGGCAGCGGGCCTCGACCTGGTCGAGATTTCTCCGAACGCGGATCCGCCGGTCGCCAAGTTCCTCGACATTGGCCGCTACAAGTACGAGGCGCAGAAGAAGGCGGCCGAGCAGCGCAAGAAGCAGAAGACGCAGGAGATCAAGGAGATCAAAATGCGTCCGAACATCGACGACCATGACTATGACACCAAGATGAAGAAGGTGTTCGAGTTCCTCGAGGAGGGGGACAAGGTGAAGGTCACGATGCGCTTCCGCGGCCGCGAGATGGCGCATGGCGAGCTGGGCATGGCCGTCCTTCGTCGGGTGCAGGAGCAGACCGCAGAAATGGCCAAGGTCGAAGCGCATCCGCGGATGGAAGGCCGCCAGATGCTGATGGTGCTGGCGCCCAAGTAGGTTTCAAACCGCTTACTTACACTCGTGTTGCCAAATTGCTTCAGCGGAACGGGATTGTTGCCGTTCCGCGGTCGCAATCGCTTTCCATTACGGTCGTTTCAGGATTAGCCTCATCTTCGACCGGGCGCGGGCGCGCCCGTGGGGGAGAGAGACAATGATCCGCAAGTCCGTGTGGCTGGTATCGGCCGGGCTGGTCGCAGTGGCGACGCCGGCAATCGCCCAACCCACTTCGCAGTCGACGACCGACACCGACAAACAGGCCGCTCGGCCCACTCCCGGCGCCACCGAAGGCGCGGCGGCACAGGACGAGGCGCGGCAGCAGCAGCCCGTTGACACCGCCGACATCGTCATTACCGCGACGCGCCGCAACCAGGCGCTGTCCGACGTGCCGATGGCGGTCAGCGCCGTCACCGCCCAGAACCTGCGCTACACGGGCGCGACTGACATCCGCCAGCTGAACCAGGTTGCGCCGTCGCTGCTCGTTTCGTCGACCTCGTCGGAAGCGGGAGCCGCAGTCGCCCGTATCCGCGGCGTCGGCACGGTCGGCGACAATCCCGGCCTCGAAAGCTCCGTCGGCATCTTCATCGACGGCGTCTATCGGGCCCGCACCGGCATCGGCCTGACCGACCTCGGTCCGCTCGATCGCATCGAAGTGCTTCGCGGGCCGCAGGGAACGCTGTTCGGCCGCAATACGTCGGCGGGCCTGATCTCGATCATCACGGCTAAGCCGCGCTTCACCCCCGAAGTCAGCGGGCAGGTCGATCTCGGCAATTTTGGCTATCGCCGCCTGCAGGCCAGCGCGACGGGCCCCGTCGGCGACACGGTCGCGCTGAGGCTCGACGGAGTCTGGGACAAGCGCGACGGCTTCCTCAAGGACGTCGTCTCGGGCCGGCGCATCAACGACCGCGATCGCTGGATGCTGCGCGGCCAGGCGCTGTTCCAACCGAGCGACAATCTGTCCGTCCGGCTGATCGCCGATTATTCGAAGCAGAACGAGGAGTGCTGCGGCGCCGCCTTCCTTCCGGCGCATGACGTAGTCGCGACCGGCGGCGGCGGAGCCGCGGAGGCGCCTTCGACGATCGCCGCGATCGAGCGGGCGCTGGGCGGCATCATCGAGGACGACACGTTCGACCGGAAGACCTCGATCACACCGGGCCGCAGCTACCGTTCGGACGTGACCGACTGGGGCGTTTCGGCCGAGCTGGTCGACGATTTCGGCTGGGCAGAGCTGACCTCGATCACCGCCTATCGCTACAACAAGTACACGCGCGGGCAGGACGCCGACTTCAACAACCTCGACATCCTCTACCGCGACGACGACGGCAGCGCCTACAACAAGTTCAAGACCTTCACGCAGGAGTTGCGGCTCCAGGGCAATACCTGGAACAACCGCCTCGACTGGCTGATCGGCGGCTATTACGCCGACGAGAAGCTGACCCTTCGCGACAACCTCGCCTACGGCGCCGATTATGCGCGCTATTCGAACTGCCTGGTCGCCGCGAACTTCGTCGCCGGCGGAGCGCCGGCAAGCCTGCTTGCGCCGGGCGCCTCGCCGACCTGCTTCAACCCGGCGGTTGCGGGCGCCGTCCTGCCGGCGCTTTCTCCGGCCAACCAATCGGTGCTGGCGGCCTTTGCCCGTCTCGGCGTCTTCGCGGGCGCGCCGTTCACCAACAGCGGGTTCACGAACCTCGCGATCGCGGCGGGCGGAGCGCCGTTTGCCGCCGCCACGCTCAATGGCGCAGCGCTCGACGATCTCTACAACCAGAAAAGCAAGAACTACGCGGTCTTCACGCACAACATCATCTCGATCACCGACCAGCTGAAGCTCACGCTCGGCGCGCGCTACACGCATGAGCGCAAGAGCCTCGATGCGGCGCTGACCGACAATAATGTGCTGTGCACCTTCTACTCGCGGTTCATCCCCGCGCTGCAGACGCTACCCTGCGTAAACCCGAGCGTGCCGGGCGGCGCGATGGCGCTCGACGACAGCTTCAGCGAGAGCAAGCTCTCGGGAACTGCGGTGGTCAGCTACAAGCCGACCGAGCGGCTGCTGACCTACGCCAGCTATTCGCACGGCTACAAGGCGGGGGGCTACAACCTCGACCGCTCCGCCCTCTTCCGCAGCAGCGCGCTCCCGTCGCCGCTTTCCGGCAACGGCGCGATCTGCGTTTCGACCGCAGCGCAGCCGGGCTGCAGCCGCCTTGCCTCCGCCGCGGACGACCTTCGCTTCAAGCCGGAGATCAACGACGCGTTCGAGCTCGGGGCAAAGTTCAACGGCCCGGGCGTCGACATCAACTTCGCCTTGTTCCACGAAGTGTTCCGGAACTTCCAGCTGAACACCTTCAACGGCCTCAACTTCGTCGTCGAGAACATCAACAGCTGCAGCGATGACCTGAACGGCGCCGACAAGGACAACAATCCGCTGACCGGCGCCTGCACCGGCAACCTGCGCGGCGGCGTGGTGAGCAAGGGCTTCGAGCTCGAAGCTTTCACCCACCCGATGGCCAACGTTCAGTGGAATGCCGGGCTGGTGATGGCGGACACGCGCTATCGCGACAATCTGGCCGGCGCGAACGGCCAGCCGCTCACCAACGCGCTGTTCCAGCTGCCGGGCCGGCGCATTTCGAACGCGCCGCTGTGGACCGCGACGACGAGCGTCGCCTGGACCCCGCCGATCGGCGGATCGGGGATGCACGCGCTGCTCTATGCGGACGCGCGCTACATGAGCAAGTTCAACACCGGCTCCGACCTCGACATCGAAAAGACCCAGCCGGGCTTTGCGCTGTTCAACGCCCGCGTCGGCATCGAGGGACCGGACGACGCCTGGGCGATCGAACTGTGGAGCCAGAACCTTCTCAACAAGAAGTACATCCAGGTGGCGTTCGACGCGCCGATCCAGGGCACCGGAACGACGCGCGGCGTCGAAGCCAATTTTTACCCGCGCTCGACCCAGCTGTACGGCGCGTTCCTCGGCGAGCCGCGCACGTTCGGCGTGACGCTGCGCGGAAAGCTCGGCTTCGCACGGCCGGCGCCGGCGCCCTATGTCGCGCCGCCAGCGCCGCCGCCACCACCGGTTGTCGAGCAGCCGGCACCGCCTCCGCCACCGCCACCCCCGCCCGCGCCAACCGAGCGGGGCGAGCGCGGCGCGATCTAGGCGGCTTTGGCGCGCGACGGCTCGCGCGCAGCGTCGAGGAGGCGGGCGCGCAGGTCCGCGATTTCTTCGCTGCGGAGCTTCGTTCCCGAAGGCGCGGTGAGGTAGAAGACGTCGACCGCCCGCTCGCCGTACGTGGCGATGTGCGCCGAATGGATCGTGTGCCCTTCGCGGTGGATCGCCGCGGCAAGCGCGGCGAGAAGCGCGGGCCGGTCGCGCGCATTCACTTCGACGACGGTCGTGCGGGTCGAAGCGCGCTCTGCGATGGCGACTGACGGAGCGACCTCGAACGCCGTAGTGCGCTTGGCCGGCTCGGCCGAGGGCAGCGGCGGCGGGTCGGCACTGACGAGGGCCGATTCGACTGCACGCGCAAGCCGCGTCCGCTGACGTCGATCCCGATACGGCTGTCCGCGCCCGTCCAGGACCAGCAGGTTGTCGAGCGCCATCCCGTCCTTCGTCGTGTGAATCCGGGCATCGATGATGTTCGCGCCGGCAGAGGCGAGGCCGGCGCAAATGCGGTAGAACAGCCCCTCCCGATCGGGCGTGAAGATGCTGACCCGGGTCGCGCCGCTTTCCTCATCGTCCTCGACCGCGACGTTCGGGTTCGCTTCGCCGATCCGCGCTTCCGCTTCGGCCACCTGGCGCGCATTCGCCGCCTGCCAGGGAAGCGGCTCGGCGAGCCAATAGCTGTCGGGCAGGCGCCTGGCGTGCGCCCGAATGGCGCTCGCCTTCCATCCGAGCGCCTTCGCCAGCTCCTTCTGCCGGGCCTGGACCAGCTCGCTGCGCCCGTGCTGCTTGTGGCCGAGCCGAAGCCGCTCCTCCGCCGCCTCGAACAAGGTCCTCAGCAGCGTCCGCTTCCACTCGTTCCACACTCCGGGGCCGACGGCGCGAATGTCGACGACAGTCAGGATGAGCAGCAGGCGCAGCCGCTCCGGGCTTTGCACCTGGCGGACGAAATCCTCGATCGTCTTGGGATCGGCAAGGTCGCGCTTGAACGCCGTCGACGAGAGAAGGAGGTGATAGCGGACAAGCCACGACACCGTCTCCGTCTCGGCAGCATCGAGGCCGAGCCGCGGGCACAGCTTCAGCGCAATCTCCGCGCCGATGACGCTGTGATCGCCGCCGCGGCCCTTGGCGATATCGTGGAGGAGGACGGCGACGTAGAGCACGCGCCGCGACGCGATCTGCCGCTGCAGGATGGCGGTCGAGATCGGATGATCCTGCTTCAGCTCTCCGCGCTCGATTGCGGCAAGGAGGCCGATTGCGCGGATCGAATGCTCGTCGACTGTATAATGATGATACATATCGAACTGCATCTGCGCGACGACGCGGCCGAAGTCGGGGACGAAACGGCCGAACACGCCCGCTTCGTTCATCCAGCGGAGCACCAGCTCCGGGCGGTTGATGCAGGTCAGGACGTCGAGGAACAGCGCGTTCGCGCGTGGGTCCTCGCGCACCTTGCGGCCGATGAGCACCGCGTCGCGGGTCGCCGCGCGCATCGCGGTCGGATGGATTTCGAGCTGCTCGCGAGCGGCAAGCGCGAACAGCTCCAGCAGCCGCACCGGATCGGCGCGGAAGAAGTCCTCGTTCGGGATCGAGATCCGGCCTCGGTCGAGCACGAACCCGCCGAGGCGCTTCGGCTTGCGGCGGATCGTCGGCAGCGCGAACCGGAACCCCTTCTTCCCGAGCTGCTCGTCAAGCTGCGCCAGGAACAGGCCGGTAAGGTCGCCGACCGTTTTCGCGTTGAGGAAGTAGAATTGCATGAACCGCTCGACGGCCGACTTCCCCGGCCGGTCGGCGTAGTTCATCCTCTCGGCGATGCGCGGCTGGTAGTCGAAGCTCAGCCGCTCCTCGGCGCGACCGGCGAGGAGGTGCAGGTGGCAGCGCACCGACCAGAAGAAGCGTTCGGCGCGATCGAAGCGCCGGAACTCCGCTGCGGTCAGCAGCCCCGCGCCGACCAGGTCTGCTGGCCGCTCGACGCCATGGACGTACTTGCCGATCCAGTAGAGCGTGTGGAGGTCGCGCAGGCCGCCCTTCCCGTCCTTCACGTTCGGCTCGACGACGTAGCGGCTATCACCCATCTTCACGTGCCGCTCGTCGCGTTCCGCGAGCTTTGCAGCCACGAACTCGGCGGCTGTCCCCGCAACAACCTCCTTGCGGAAGCGGCGCATCGCCGTGTCGAACAGTTTCTCGTCGCCCCACAGCCATCGCGCTTCGAGAAAGGCCGTCCGAACCGTCATGTCCTTCTTCGCAAGCGCAATGAGCTGCGGGACCGAGCGGACCGAGTGACCGACCTTGAGCTTCAGGTCCCAGAGCAGGTGGAGGACCGCCTCCGCCGCGCGCTCCTGCCCCGGCGTTGCCGCCTTGGCGGTCAGGAACATGAGGTCGAGGTCGCTGAACGGCGCCATCTCGCCGCGGCCGGTGCCGCCGAGCCCGACCAGGGCGAGCCCCTCTACGGGTTCTTCGATGAGCCGGCCGCAGACGAAATCATAGGCAAGGCGGACGAGCTGGTCGTGGAGGAAGGCCGTGCCGCGCGCTGCGGCGCGGCCGTTACCGGGCTCGGCGGCCAGCCGCTTCACGATCTCCGCGCGGCCGGATTTCAGCGCTTCGCACAGGATTTCGCCGGCCTGTGTGGGCAGCTTCTTCCCGGCCGCCAGGGCGGCAAGCCGGTCGGCAACCTCGCGGCGGTCGATGATCGCGCGCCGGTTGTCGATGTCGAGGAAGCTCATGACATCACTCTGAGGCCAGTCTCTTGAGCCGATATAGGTGCTCGAGCGCCTCGCGCGGAGTGAGGCTGTCGGGGTCGATCTCGGCCAATGCGGCACTGAGAGGATCGGGGCCTTGGTCGGGCTCTGCCGCTGCAGCGAAGAGCGGAAGGTCGTCGAGACCCGCGGCGATGCCGCCGGTCGCATCGCGGCCGGCCTCGAGCTTCGCAAGCACGGACCGGGCGCGCGCGACCACCGCGGGCGGAAGGCCGGCAAGCTTGGCGACGGCTATGCCGTAGCTTCGGTCGGCAGCGCCGCCCGCCACCTCGTGAAGCAGGACGAGGTCGCCCTTCCACTCGCGCGCCCGAACATGATGCAGCGAAAGCGAGTCGAGCCGCCCCGCGAGCCGCGTCAGCTCGTGATAATGGGTCGCGAACAGGGTCCGGCACTTCACTTCGTCATGCATCGCCTCGACCACTGCCCAGGCGATCGCGAGGCCGTCGTACGTCGAGGTGCCGCGGCCGATCTCGTCGAGGATGACGAGGCTCTGCGGAGTCGCCTGCGCGAGGATCGCTGCGGTCTCGACCATCTCGACCATGAATGTCGAACGGCCCCGCGCGAGATTGTCAGACGCGCCGACGCGGCTGAACAGCCGGTCGACGATGCCGACCTTCGCGCGCGCTGCCGGGACGAACGCTCCCGCCTGCGCGAGCACGGCGATCAGCGCAGTCTGCCGCAGGAAAGTGGATTTGCCGCCCATGTTCGGCCCGGTGATCAGCCACAGGCGGTCGTTCGGCCCCATCGAGAGATCGTTGGCGACAAAGCGATCGCCGCTTTGCTGCAGCGCCGCTTCGACGACAGGGTGCCGTCCGCCATCGATCTCGAGGCACGGCTGGTCGGTGAGGTCGGGGGCGGTCCATCCGCCCTCGGCGGCACGGTGCGCGTGGCTTGCGGCGACGTCGATGCGCGCGATCGCTTCCGCGGTTGCCGTGATCTCCCGGGCGGCAGCGACCGCCAATGCCGTCAGCTCCTCGGCATGCGCAGCTTCCGCGGCCAGCGCATGCGCGCCCGCCTCGACGACCCTGGTCGCTTCCTCGTGCAGCTCGGGCGAGTTGAAGCGGACGACCCCGGCCAGCGTCTGGCGGTGCGTGAAGCCGCTGTCGGGCGCCATCAGCCGATCGGCGTGCTTCGCGGAGACTTCGACATGATAGCCGAGCACGGCATTGTGCCGGATCTTCAGCGAGCTGATGCCGGTTGAGTCCCGATAGCGCGCCTCGAGCGCGGCGATCGCGCGGCGGCCGTTCGAAGCCGACTCGCGCAGCGCATCAAGCGCCGCATCATATCCTTCAGCGATATAGCCGCCCCTCGAAGCGTCGATCGGCGGCGAGTCGACCAGCGCGGCGCGCAACCGGTCGACGAGCGCTCCGTGGCCGCCGAGGCGGGGCAGAAGCGCATCGAGCAGCCTCGGCCGTTCGGGCTCCATCTCGAGCTCGGCGCGCAGGGCGGCCGAACCGGCGAGCCCGTCGCGAAGCAGCGACAGGTCGCGCGGGCTGCCGCGTCCGGCCGACAGCCGCGCGAGCGCTCGAGCCACGTCCGGCATTTGCTTCAGGGCCGTCCGGACCCGCTCGCGGCGAAGCGGCGCCTCGTGCAGCCAGGCAACGAGCGCCAGGCGTTGCTCGATGGCGCTGCGGTCGGTGAGCGGCGCGGCAATGTCCTCGCACAGCATCCGGCGTCCCGCGGCCGTCTGGCAGCGGTCGATCTCGCCGAGCAGGCTGCCGTCGACCGAACCGCTGACCGAGCGCGTGAGCTCGAGGCTGTCCCGGGTCGCCGCGTCGATGGCCATGTGCGCCGATCGGCTGATCCGGCGCGGGGCATCGAGAAGGATGCCCGCCCCCTTCTGCGTCGCATCGAGATAGGCGAGGAGCCCGCCCGCGGCGGCAAGCTCCGCCCGAGATGGCGAGCCGAGGCCGTCCAGCGTCGACAAAGCGAAGCGGCTTTTCAAGGCGCGCTCGCCGGCGAGGCTGTCGAAGCCGCCCTTGCCCGCGGACGTCCGCACGCCGGGGATTGCGGTGTCGGCGATGATCTCCGCAGGCGCGATTCGCGCAAGCTCGGCGGCGAGCTCGCCCGGGCCGCAGCTCACGAGCTCGAATCGCCCGGTCGAAATATCCGCGGCCGCGATCGCCCAGTCGTCGCCGGCGCGCGCGACGGCGGCGAGCCAGTTGGCCGACGAGGATTGGAGCAGCGTCTCTTCCGTGAGGGTGCCCGGCGTCACCAGCCGGATGATCGCCCGCTCGACCAGCGCCTTCGAACCGCGCGCCTTGCGCGCCTCGGCGGGGCTTTCGGTCTGCTCGGCAATAGCGACGCGGTGACCCGCCTTGATCAGCCGCGCGAGGTAGGATTCCGCGGAGTGGACGGGGACCCCGCACATCGGGATCGGCTCTCCGGCGTCCTCGCCACGCTTGGTCAGCGCGATGTCGAGGCACGCTGAGGCCGCCTTGGCGTCATCAAAGAAGAGCTCGAAAAAGTCCCCCATGCGATAGAAGAGCAAAGCGTCGCCCGCCTCTTCCTTGAGGCGCCGGTACTGGGCCATCATCGGGGTGGGGGCGTCGGCGCGGGCCATTCTCCCGAGCCTAGCGGTTTCGCGGCACGCGCGAAATGGACTAAGGCCCACCGCCATGTCGGAATCCAATGTCAAATATACCGAAGGGGAAGCGCTCGACTTCCACTCGCACGGGCGGCCGGGGAAGCTCGAGATCATCGCCTCGAAGCCGATGGCGACCCAGCGCGATCTCAGCCTTGCCTATTCGCCGGGTGTCGCCGTGCCGGTGCGCGCGATCGCCGATAATCCGACCTGCGCCTACGACTATACGACCAAGGGCAATCTCGTCGCGGTGATCTCGAACGGCACCGCGATCCTCGGGCTCGGGAATCTCGGCGCGCTGGCGTCCAAGCCGGTGATGGAAGGCAAGGCAGTGCTGTTCAAGCGGTTCGCCGACGTCGATGCCGTCGACATCGAGGTGAAGACCGAGGACGCGCAGCGGTTCATCGATGCCGTCGAGCTCCTCGAGCCCAGCTTCGGCGGGATCAACCTCGAGGACATCGCTGCGCCCGACTGCTTCATCATCGAGCAGACGCTGCGCGAGCGGATGAACATCCCGGTCTTCCACGACGACCAGCACGGCACCGCCATCATCACCGCGGCGGGGCTCATCAACGCGTGCCTGCTGACCAACCGCAAGCTCGGCGAGATCCAGGTGGTGGTGAACGGCGCCGGCGCCGCCGCGATCGCCTGCACCGAGCTGATCAAGGCGATGGGCGTCAAAGGCGACCACGTGATCATGTGCGACCGCAAGGGCGTGATCTCGAAGGACCGCAAGGACCTCGACCAGTGGAAGTCCGCGCACGCGGTGGAAACCGACAAGAAGACGCTGGCCGAGGCGCTGGAAGGCGCGGACGTATTCCTCGGCCTGTCTGCGGCGGGCGCGCTGAGGCCTGACATGGTGAAGAGGATGGCGAAGGAGCCGATCATCTTCGCAATGGCCAATCCGGATCCCGAGATCTGGCCGCCGGACGCAACGGCGGTTCGTCCGGATGCGATCATCGCGACTGGCCGGTCCGACTTTCCGAACCAGGTGAACAACGTCCTCGGCTTTCCCTTCATCTTCCGCGGCGCGCTCGACGTTCGCGCGACCGCGATCAACGACGCGATGAAGATCGCGGCGGCCGAAGCGCTTGCGGAGCTGGCCCGCGAGCCGGTGCCGGAGGAAGTCGCGGCGGCTTACGGCGGCCGGTCGCAGAGCTTCGGGCGCGACTATATCATTCCCGCCCCGTTCGACCCGCGCCTGATGGAAGTGGTTGCGTCGGCGGTCGCCGAGGCTGCGGTGCAGAGCGGCGTCGCCCAAAAGCCGATCGCGAACATGGAGGCGTATCGGCAGGAGCTCCGCGCGCGCCTCAACCCCACCGTGTCGGTGATGAGCCTCGCCTACGAGAATGCGAAGGCCAATCCGAAGCGCGTCTTGTTCGCGGAAGGCGAAGAACCCAACGTTCTCCGCGCCGCGATCGCGTTCAAGGAGGGCGGCTATGGAACGCCGGTGCTCGTTGGGCGCGAGGACGTCTACGACCTGCTGAAGGAAATGGGCGTCGACGATCCGAAGGAATATGAGGTCCTCAACAGCCGCAATTCGCCGCTGGTCGGTCGCGCGGTGGATTACATCTACGCCAAGCACCAGCGCCACGGCATGCTCCGCCGCGAGATCGAGCGGATGGTGAACCAGGACCGCAATTACTTTGCGGCGGCCATGCTCTCGCTGGGCGAAGCGGATGCGATGATCACCGGCACCACGCGGCCGTTCAGCCAGTCGCTGAAGCAGGTGCGCACGGTGATCGACGACGAGCCAGACGCGACGCCGTTCGGGATCAACGTCATCGTCAGCCGAAGCCACACGGTGCTGATCGCCGACACCGCCGTGACGGAGCGGCCGACCTCCGAGCAATATGCCGCCATCGCGATGCGCGCTTCGTCCTTCGCCCGGCGCATGGGTCTCGAGCCGCGCGTCGCCTTCATCAGCTACACGACCTTCGGCAACCCGCCCGGCGCGCATATCGAGGGGCTGCGCGAAGCGGTGAAGCTGCTCGACGGATTCCACGTCGATTTCGAGTACGAAGGCGAGATGGCGCCCGATGTCGCGCTCAATTACGAGATGCAGCGGCGCTATTACCCGTTCAGCCGTCTCTCGGGCCCCGCGAACATCCTGGTCATGCCCGGACTCCAGTCGGCAAGCCTGTCGGCGAAGCTGCTGCGCGAGCTCGGCGGGGAGAGCGTGCTCGGGCCCTACATCCTCGGGCTGGAGCATCCTGTGCAGATCGCGCCGATGACGGCGAGCGCTTCCGACCTGGTGATGCTTGCCGTGCTCGCGGCCGGCGACGCCCATGCCCGCCACAACCGGCAGGCGGCGCGGGTCTAGATTCGTTCGACCGAGCTGACCGGATCGGCTTCGCGCAGCGCCGCGATGATCGCGTGCAGGTGCGCAAGGTCGTGCACCTCGATGTCGAGGTGGAAGGTCTGGAAGCTCCCGTCGCGGTGGACCAGCTGAAGGTTCACGATGTTGGCGTGCTTCGCGCCGAGGATTCCCGACATCGTCCCGAGCGCGCCCGGAATGTCGCGCAGGATCACCGCGAGCCGCGCGGCACCGCCGTCCGAGCCTTCGCCCCAGGCGAGGTCGAGCCAGTCGGCATCCACGCCGCTCGCCAGCGTGTCGCAGCCGATCACATGGACCTCAATCTCCTCATCCTCGCGCCTGAGGCCGACGATGCGGTCGCCCGGAATCGGGTGGCAGCATTGGGCGAGGTGGTAGGCCACTCCGGGCGTCAGCCCCTTGATCGAGATTGCCTTGCGTTGCCCGAGCGGCCGCGGCGATGCGACGTCGCCGCCTGCCGAGCCCGGCATTAGCGCTTCCATCAGCGCCTCGTCGCTGACGCGCTTGCGCGCGATCGCGATCATCAGCTCGTCCTCATTCTCGATCTTCAGCTTCTTGAGCGCGCGCTTCTGCGCGTCCTTGTCCAGCTCGGCGGGCAGGCGCTGGACGATCTCG
Organism: Bacillota bacterium; assembly: GCA_050261135.1. Lineage (GTDB taxonomy): Bacteria > Pseudomonadota > Alphaproteobacteria > Sphingomonadales > Sphingomonadaceae > Sphingomicrobium. The sequence goes on along the minus strand of JBLNCZ010000003.1, from coordinate 74,256 downwards.
TCGTAGATCTTGCGCCCGAGCTCGATCGTCTCCTCCCGCTCCTTGTGGCGGACGAAGCGGCGAACGCCTGCGCGCGCCTTGCCCGTCGCGACGAAGCGCAGCCACGAGGGCTGCGGATGCTGCGCTTCCGAGGCGAGGATTTCGACCTGGTCGCCGTTCTCGAGCATGGTCCGAAGCGGCACCACGCGGCCGTTCACCTTCGCGCCGACGGTCCGGTCGCCGAGGTCGGTGTGGACCGCATAGGCAAAGTCGACCGGGGTCGCGCCCTTCGGTAGCTGGATCAGCTCGCCCTTCGGCGTGAAGGCGAAGATGCGGTCCTGGTACATGGCCATCCGCGTATGCTCGAGCAGCTCTTCGGGGCTCTCGGCGTGGTCGAGGATCTCGACGAGATCGTCGACCCACGGGATGTTCATCTCGCCCTTGGGCTTGCCTTCCTTGTAGGCCCAGTGCGCCGCGAGCCCGCGCTCCGCCTGCTCATGCATTTCTCGGCTGCGGATCTGGATCTCGATCCGCATCTTGGAATCGTGAATGACCGAGGTGTGCAGCGAACGGTAGCCGTTGCGCTTGGGGGTGGAGATGTAATCCTTGAAACGGCCCGGTACCATCGGCCAGCGGCGGTGGATCAGGCCGAGCGCGCGATAGCAGTCGCCGACGTCCTCGACGATGATCCGGAACGCCATCACGTCGGACAATTGCTCGAAGCTGATGTGCCGCTCGGCCATCTTCTTCCAGATGGAATAAGGGTGCTTCTGGCGCCCCGTGACCTCTGCCTCGAGCCCGTTGTCGGCGAGGTATAGCTGGAGGCCGAGGCCGATGCGGTTGACAAGGTCGCCGCCGGATTCGGTCAGCTGCTTCAGCCGCCGCATGATCGAGGCGTAGGCGTCGGGCTCCAGCTCACGGAACGCCAGCGTCTGCATCTCGGTCATCATCTCGTACATGCCGATGCGCTCGGCGAGCGGCGCATAGATGTCCATCGTCTCGCGCGCGATCCGCCGCCGCTTCTCTTCGGACGGGATGTGATGGAGCGTGCGCATGTTGTGCAGACGGTCGGCGAGCTTCACCAGCAGCACGCGAATGTCGTCGCTGAGCGCGAGGAGGAACTTGCGCAAATTCTCGGCGGCGCGCTCGCTTTCGGATTGCGCCTCGATCTTGCTGAGCTTGGTGACGCCGTCGACCAGCCGGGCCACGTCCTTGCCGAACAATTTCTCTATCTCTTCGGTGGTGGCGAGCGTGTCCTCAATCGTATCGTGGAGGATGGCCGTCGCGATGGTCTGGTCGTCGAGCTTCAGGTCCGTGAGGATGCCGGCAACCTCGATCGGATGGCTGAAATAGGGATCGCCCGAGGCGCGCTGCTGGTCGCCATGCGCCTTCATCGAGAAGACGTAAGCGCGGTTGATCAGCCCCTCGTCCGCATCGGGATCGTAGGAGCGAACCTTTTCGACAAGTTCGTACTGCCGCAGCACCCGCCTAAGATGGGGGGAGGCGGCTCACTTGCGCAAGTGAAAGAAATGGAGCCGCGCGGGGAGTGGGCGCGGCTCCGGGGAAGACCCTACTTGCCTGCGTCGCTCACCGCCGGTGCTTTCGCCGAGGCGTTGCAGCGGTCGAGGTCTGCCGAGGGCAGTGGCCGGCCGTCTACCAGGAAGCGTTCGATGCGGCCTGCGCGCTTCGCAAGCGACTGGCACAGCACGAGCGGGCGGCTCTCTTCGGTTGCGCCCTGGCAGGCAGCGACGCCGCAGTTCCAGCTGATGTCGCGCGCGATGAAGCGGCCCGTCGTTGGCGATGCGAGCGTGGCGGAATAAGTGGACGCCGCCGCGGGAGCAGCGGCAAGGAGCAGCGGGAACAGGAAGGAAGCAGCCCGGATCATCGCTCATCCTTTTTCCGATAGTTGCGATTTGAAACGGAGTAAGGATGCTAGTTGCACATTGCAACTATTTTTTGGAACTCTTCTGTGCTTTGAAGAGATTCGTCAGGGGAGAGAGAGCGGCTCATGCCGGCAGATACGCTCACGTCGGATATCGACCGGTTCAAGGATGCGGCACTGTCGTGCCCGATTCCCGGCGCAGTAGAGTTGATCGGCGAGAAATGGGCCTTCCTCATCTTGCGCGGCGCCTTCAACGGGCTGCACCACTTCGAGGAATTTCAGGCGGGGCTCGGAATCGCGCGAAACATCCTCTCCGACCGGCTCTCGAAGATGGTCGCCGGCGGCATCCTCGAGCGCTCGCCCGACCCCGCCGACAAGCGCCGCGTCATCTACTCGCTCACGCCGAAGGGCGAGGGCCTCCTGCCCGTCGTCCTTGCGCTCCGCCAGTGGGGCGAGGAGTGGGGCTACGGGAAGATGGAGATCGTGCTCGCCGACCGCCGCGACATGCGGCCCGTGCGAAAGATGTGCGTGCAGGCGCATGACGGGCGGGAACTCACGCTGTCGGACCTCACCTGGATCGACCGCGAGGGGGTAGCCGAGGGCTTCAGGACCGCCGCGGAATAGTCATTCGATCGCGAGGATTTGGTCGCGCAGCGCGCGCGCATCGTGAAGCGCGTTGTGCGGCACCTTGCTGTTCGCCGCAGTGCTGAAGTTGCTCATCGGGGCGAGGTGGAATGTGACGTGTCGAACGTCGATCATGTCGCCGGGGCCGGTGATCATCAGGTTGCAGAACTGGGCGACGTCTTCGGGCCAGTCGGCGAAGATCAGCGGCTCTTCGTCGTGCCGGAGATATCGCTCGAGCTCCTTCGCCGCATCATCGCGCGATAGGCGCGGGCAGGACAGCTGCTCGGGAACCGAATCGAGATATGGAGCGACGTGCCGCTCGACCCATTCGAGCAGCGGCTCCGACGTCTTGAACGTCAGGTAGAGCTCGTCGCCGTCGTCGGGGACGAGCGCGAGGCTGAGAAGGGCGCCGCCGACGCCATTATATTCCGTGTCCAGGAAGTAGCGCATGTCCGCCCCCTAGCGGGGCTGGAGCGCCGCGCAATTGTCGGTGGGCAACGGCTGGCCTCTCCGGCAGCGTTCCTCGGCCAGACGGATCTGCTTTCCGCGCTCTTCGTCGGCCTTGCGCGCCTCACGTCCGCGCTTCTGGTCCGCCTCGGCCTGGCTGGTGGTCACCGCGTCGACGCCCGCCGAAGCGACCTTCACCGGAAGGGTCGCAACGTCGACCGCAGTCTTGGCGATGGTGCCGACGACGCAACCGCCAAGGGCAAGGGGACAAAGCAGGACAAGCGCGCGCACGAGCGAAGACTCGCACGAGCAGAGACAACCCGCAATGAACAAGAATTCACGCCTGCATCGCAGCTTCGGCGAGCGCCTCGGCCTGCGTGAGCAGGGCTTCATCGGCCTCGGCGCCTGGCGGAAGCGCCTCGCGCCCGACGATGACCATCAACGGGACGGCCATCGGCGTGATCCGGCCGGGCTGGACGTGGAGCATCGTCGCCGAGGCGCGGTCGACGAGCCGGACGAGGCGGCCGAGCTCCGTCATTCGCCGCCGCGCGTCGTCCCAGGCGGCGCGCAGGAGCAGGTGCTGCGGCTCATAACGGCGCAGGACGTCGTAGATGAGGTCGGTCGAGAAGCTCACCTGCCGTCCCGACTTCTTCTTGCCGGGGTGATGCCGCTCGACCAAGCCGCCGATGACGGCCACCTCGCGGAAAGCGGTTTTCAGGAGATATGAGCTTTCGACCCAGTCGATGAACTCCTGCTCGAGGATATCGGCGGAGAAGAGCGCCTTGGGGTCGGTGATCGGCTCGAGCCCGTAGCAGGCGAGCGCATAATCGTTGGCCACGAAGCCGAGCGGCTTCAGGCCGGCACTCTCCATGCGGCGGGTGATCAGCATTCCGAGCGACTGGTGCGCATTCCAGCCCTCGAAGCTGTAGGCGACCATGAAATGCTGCCCCTCGTGCGGGAAAGTCTCGACGAGCAGCTGGTGCGGCTCCGGAAGGACGGAGCGCTCCGACTGGACCTCCAGCCATTCGCGAACGTCGTCAGGGAACCGCTGCCAGTCGTTGCGGTCGCACAGCATGTGGCGGACGCGATTGGCGAGGTGCGTCGACATGGACATGCGCTGCCCGCCATAGGTCACGATCCGCGCGCGCTTCGAGCTCGCGTGGACGATGATGTCCGTGTCCTTGAACTGCTCCACCTCCAGGCTGAGCCCGGAGAAATAGAAATGATCGCCGGGCGCGAGGGTCGAGGCATAGCCTTCCTCGATCGTCCCGAGCTTGCGGCCGTTGCGAAAGCGAACGGTGAGCAGCGGCTGCTCGACGATCACGCCCGCGTTGAGCCGGTGCTGCTGGGCGACCGTCGGCCTGGCGATGCGCCACATGCCTCCCGGTTCCGGCACAAGCCGGCGGAAGCGGTCGTAGGCCTTCAGCGCATATCCGCCCGTCGCGATGAAATTGAGGATTTCCTCGAAGGTCTCCTGTTTAAGGCCCGCATAGGGCGCTGCCGAGCGCACCTCCTCCAGCAGTTCCTCCTGCTGGAAGGGGGCCGCGACAGCCATGGCGAGGATGTGCTGCGCGAGGACGTCGAGCGCCCCCGGGCGGAACACTTCCGGATCGAGCTCGCCGTCGTCGATCGCGTCCAGCGCCGCGCGGGCTTCCAAATATTCGAAGCGGTTTCCGGGAACGATGATCCCGTTGCTCGGCTCGTCGAGGCGATGATTGGCGCGGCCGATCCGCTGCAGCAGGCGCGAGCTGCCCTTCGGCGCGCCCATCTGGACGACCAGGTCGACATCGCCCCAGTCGATGCCGAGATCGAGGCTGGCTGTCGCGACGAGCCCGCGAAGCTTGCCCTCGGCCATCGCCGCTTCGACCTTCCGCCGCGCCTCGACCGCGAGGCTGCCGTGGTGGATGCCAATCGGCAGCGCCTTGTCGTTCACCGCCCACAGGTCCTGGAAGATGAGCTCGGCGAGGCTGCGCGTATTGCAGAAGACGAGCGTCGTATTGTGTCGCTCGATGAGCTCCATCACCTCGCGCGCCGCGTGGCGTCCGGAGTGCCCGCCCCAGGGGATCTTGTTCTCCGGGATCAGGATCGAGAGGTCCGGCTCGGCGCCCGGCTCGCCCATGACGAGGTCGACCAGCTCCATGTCCGCGTCGGGCGCCAGCCAGGATCGGTAAGCGTCGGGATCGCTGATGGTCGCCGAGAGCCCGACGCGGCGCAGCCCCGGCGCGAGCTTCTGCAGTCGGCTCATCGCCAGCGACAGCAGGTCGCCGCGCTTCTCCTTCGCGAAGCCGTGGAGCTCGTCGACCACGATGGTCTTCAGGCCGGCGAACATCTGCGACGAGTCCGGATAGCTAAGCAGCAGGCTAAGCGATTCGGGCGTCGTCAGCAGCACCTGCGGCGGCTTCACGCGCTGCCGCGCCTTCCGGTCCGAAGGCGTGTCGCCGGTCCGCGTCTCGACGCGGATTGGCAGCCCCATCTCCTCGATCGGACCGATGAGGTTGCGTTGGACGTCGACCGCGAGCGCCTTCAGCGGCGAGACGTAGAGCGTGTGCAGGCCCTCGGCGGGCGTCTCCGCGAGCTCGCAGATCGTCGGGAGGAAGCCCGCGAGCGTCTTTCCTGCGCCCGTCGCCGCGACAAGCAGGGCGCTCCTGCCCAGCCGCGCCAGCTGCAACATTTCCAGCTGGTGCCGCCGCGGCGACCAGCCTTTCGACTCAAACCAGCGGCCAACGACTGCTGGAAGGTCGCTCAGAGGTCGTCAGTCCCCTCGCGGCGGCGAGTCTCTTCCTCGCGGTAAACTTCGCGAGTCCCCGCCTCGGTGCGCTCGTCGGTGCGGTTCGAGCGCCGCCGCATCACCAGCCAGATCAGAACGATGAGCAGGATCGCCGGTCCGACGATATCCATCACCCACCACATCGCGTGTCCCATGCTTCCTCCCGCCCGGCTGTAAAACGGAACTCCCGGGTCTTTCGGCCTATATAGCTCCCAATGGCGCGATTGGGTTCCTGGATCGAGTCCCACCCCGAGGGCATCTACGTGCGCCCGGCGGACGCGTGGATCGATCCGACCGAGCCCAAAGCCAAGGCGATGGTCACCCACGGCCATTCCGACCACGCGCGCGGCGGGCACACGGCAGTGCTCGCCACTCCCGAGACTCTCGCCATCATGGAGTGCCGCTACGGGCCTCAATCGGGCCAGCCGGTTGCCTATGGCGAGTCGCTCAGGGTCGGCGAGGTGGACGTCAGCTTCGTTCCCGCCGGCCACGTCCTCGGCAGCGCCCAGATCGTCCTCGAGCACAACGGCGAGAAGGTCGTCGTCTCCGGGGACTATAAGCGGAGGCCCGATCCCACCTGCGCCTGCTTCGTGCCGGTGCCGTGCGACATCTTCATCACCGAGGCGACCTTCGGCCTCCCCGTCTTTCGCCATCCCGATACGGGAAGCGAGATCGACAGGCTGCTTCACCGCCTGCACGCCGACCCTGCCCGCTGCGTGCTCGTCGGCGCCTATGCGCTCGGCAAGGCCCAGCGGATCATCTGCGAGCTGCGCGGCCGGGGCCACCACGATCCGATCTACTTCCACGGAGCGATCGAGCGGCTGAACCAGCTCTACGAGAGCTTCGGCGTCGAGCTCGGCGAACTCCGCCACACGGGCAGCGCGACCAAGCAGGAGATGGCGGGTCACGTCGTGATCGCTCCGCCGGGAGCACTCAACGACCGTTGGTCGAGGCGCCTTCCGGACCCGATCACCGCCATGGCGTCGGGCTGGATGCGGATCCGCCAGCGCGCGCGCCAGCGCAATGTCGAGCTTCCGCTGGTGATTTCCGACCATGCGGACTGGGACGAGCTCACGATGACCATCCGCGAGCTCGAACCCACCGAAGTCTGGATTACTCACGGCCGCGAGGAAGCCCTCAAGCACTGGTGCATGACGCACCAGATCAAGGCCTGCGAGCTGAACCTCGTCGGCTATGAGGATGAAGACGACTGAAGAGCCGCCGCGCGGCGGAACAGCCCGGCCGAAGCGAGGAAAACGAGGCCGAAGATCGACACCCCGAGCGCCTCGGTCCAGTGGCTAACGTTGGGTTCGTCGGTCCTGAAGCCGGTCGCGACGATGAAGGCGACGCCGAGCGACACCGCCGTCGCGACCATCGCCCATGGCATCCCCTGCGCGCGGAAGCGGGCGATGCACGCCGCGACGATGCCGACCAGCAGCGCGCCGAAGAACAGCAGATTGACCGGATTGTCCTCGCTGCCGACGATTCCGACCGCGAGGTTCGACCAGACAACGAGCAGGCTGCCGAGCAGCGCCAGGGCGACGCCGAAGCGATAGAAGCCGTTCTTCGACATCCTGACCGCCAGCTCGAGCAGCCCGCCGATGATGGCGAAGATCGCTCCGGCGAAGATGAAATCGCTCCCTGTCCAGTTCACCCCCTCGGCGTGCAGCTGCATCGCGACGAACGGCGTCGCCAGCAGCGCCACTGCCGTTCCCCAGCCAATGACTCGCCACGGCACCCCGCGCCTGGCGCCCGAACTGTGCATGATCTCGGCCACACTTGCCTCCTCGACTGATTGCGGCTTCACTTTGGCCCCTGTGCCGGTGAGCGGCATGAGCAAGTCGTGAGGTTATGCTGAAAAGTGACGTCCGGCCGATTCTGCTTCGACCGCTTCGAGCTTGACGCCGCCGACCGTCAGCTGATCCGCGACGGGGCTCCCGTAGAGCTCAATAGCCGCTACCTCGATGCGCTTGCCCTGCTCGTCAGCGAACGCGGCAAGCTGGTTTCCAAGGAGCGGTTCCTCGACGAAGTGTGGCGCGGCGTGCCGGTCACCGACGAAGCGCTGACCCAGTGCATCAAGACGCTTCGGCGGCAGCTCGGCGACGAGGCTGGCCGCCCGCGGTTCATCGAGACCGTTCCCAAGCACGGCTACCGCTTCATCGCGCCGGTCGACGAGGGTCGCTCCACGACGCTCGTGCGCCGGCTGGCGCGCTTCTCGTGGCGCGAGTTCCTGCTGCTCGGGGCGGCAGGCACGATCGGCGGTGGAATGGCCGGGCTGCTCGGCGGGCTCTTCTACGGCTTTGCCGGTGCGTCGGAGCCGCTGCAGCCCGGCATGGGCACCATGTCGGTGATGATCGTCATCCTCTGCCTCAGCATCCTGGTCGCGCTGATCGGCGCCGCGGGCGTCAGCTTCGGAATCGCCGCAGCGATGCTCGCGGACCGCCCGCGGCTTCCCTGGACGGTCCTCGGAGGAGCGGCCGGCGGGATGATCGTCGGGGCGGTCGTCAAGCTGCTCGGCCTCGACGCCTTCAACCTGCTGTTCGGCCGATCGCCGGCCGGCATCACCGGCGCCGGCGAGGGTCTCCTGCTGGGTGCGGGCGTCGGTCTTGGCGTGTGGCTCGCCGCCCGCAACCGGGACCGCGCCCCGCTCAGGCGGAGCATGGCAGCCGCAGGGGCGACGGGCGCGATCGCCGGCGTGCTCGTGATCATCGCCGGCGGGCGCCTGATGCTCGGCAGCCTCGCCCTGCTCGCCCAGACCTTCCCCGAATCGCGGCTGAGGATCGAGCGCATCGGATCCCTGTTCGGCGAGAGCGGCCTCGGCCCCACCACGCGCATCGTGACCGGCGGCCTCGAAGCCGCGCTCTTCGCGGCCTGCATCGCGGGCGCGATGATCGCCGCGCGCCGGAACCTCAGCGGGCGCTCGATCTTCGGTTAGGACGTATGCGCCGGCGGCGTTGCCAGCTGCTGCAGCTGGCGGCCGAGATCCATCAGCATCGATCCGGCGCCCTTGAATTCGGTGTCGCAGGCCTGCCCTTCCTCCTTGAGGTTGGGATCGCCCTCCATCGACAGCGCCTCGTCACGAAGCGCGGAGAATAGGTCGAGGGTCGGCGCTTCGGACTTGAGCTTGCCGAAATAATACATGACGCCGAGGCTGCCTGCGTCCTTCGTATTCTCGTCGTCGCTGCCGTCCGCAAGGCCGACGGCGACGGCGTAGAGAAGGAAGCAGCGCAGGTCTGCCCTCACGGGGGCGGCGACCGCCGCAGGCGCCGCAGCAGGGGCCGGACCAGGCGCAGCCGCCGCCGCGCCCATAAGCAACATCAGGCCATTCACGACTTTCCCCCCGCCAGTTGAGCCGGAAGGCTGATGCCTAACTTCCGACTTGTCCAGCCGATCGGAAGCTAGTGCGCGCTCTCGAGACGCTGGACGCCCGACCTGGCCAGCTGGTCATCGATCTGCGCCACCAGGCGCTCGACCCCGGCCTGGTCCTTCGCCTCGGCCCTTGCGACCAGCACGTCCTGCGTGTTCGAGGCCCGCAGCAGCCACCAGCCGTCGCCGGTGCTGACCCGCACGCCATCGGTTGCATCGACTTTCGCGCCCGCGGCCGACAGACGGTCGCGGACTTCGTCGACGATGGCGAACTTGCGTGCTTCATCGACCTGGAAGCGCATCTCCGGGGTCGCCGTCGTTTGCGGCATCGCGTCCATGATGTCGGTCAGGCTGCGGCCGCTCTGCGACACGGCCTCGATCAGCCGGATCGCTGCGTAGAGCGCGTCGTCGAACCCATACCAGCGATGCTTGAAGAAGACGTGGCCGCTCATCTCTCCGGCGAGCGGCGCTCCGGTTTCCTTCATCTTCGACTTGATGAGGCTGTGGCCCGTCTTCCACATCAGCGGCGCTCCGCCGAGCTCCGCGACGCGGTCGAACAAGCTCTGGCTCGCCTTCACGTCGGCGATGATGGTGGCGCCGGGCTCTTCCTTCAGCACCGCTTCGGCAAGAATCATCAGCAGCTGGTCGCCCCAGATCACACGGCCCTTGCCGTCGACCGCGCCGATCCGGTCGCCGTCGCCGTCGAAGGCGATGCCGAAGTCGAGCTGCTCGCGAAGGACGAGCTGCTTGAGGTCGGCCAGGTTCTTCTCGACCGTCGGGTCGGGATGATGGTTGGGGAAGCGGCCGTCGACCTCGCTGAAAATAACATGATGTTGCCCCGGAAGCCGTTCGACGAGCATGTCGAGGATCGGCCCTGCGGCTCCGTTCCCGGCGTCCCAGCCGATGCGGTACGGCTTCCCCGAAAAGCCTTCGAGAAGCCGGTCGACATAGGCCTCGCGGACATCGACCTCTTCGACGCCCCCGCTGCCATCGCTCCACTTGCCGAGCGCCGCACGCTCGCCGATCGCCTGGATCTCCTGCCCGAACACCGAGCGGCCTTTCAGAAGCAGCTTGAAGCCGTTGTAATCGGCAGGATTGTGGCTGCCGGTGACCTGGATGCCGCCGTCCACATCCAGATAATAGGTTGCGAAATAAAGCATCGGCGAGGGGCCCATGCCGATCTGCACGACGTCGATGCCGCCCTCGTTCAGACCGCGGATCAGCGCCGCCTGGAGCATGCCGCTATGGGTGCGCCCGTCACGGCCGACCGCGATACGCCGCGCCCCCTCCTCGCCGGCGATGGCGGCATAGGTGCGCCCGAGCGCATAGGCGTCGGTCTCGGTGAGCGTGTCGCCGACGATTCCGCGGATGTCATATTCGCGGAGGATGGTTTTGTTGAACTGGTGGGTCATTGCGCCGCCGAACGTAGCGGCCGGAACTTTGTTCAACCAGTGGCGGCGAGCTTCTGGTCTCCCTGCCCGGGGATTCCGAGCCCCGCGATCATTTCCCGCAGCTCCTGACGCGCGGTGATATGGGCGATTCCCACCTCGCCGAGCTGCGGCAGGTCGAGGAGGGTCAGGCCCTTCGGGAACAACTCGCGGTAGATGACGCGCTCGCCGAGGCCGGGGATCACGCGGAAGCCGACGCGGCGGGCAAGCTCGTCGAGCGCCGCCCCGACGCGCTTCAGGTTGTGCGACTCAATATGCTGGAGGCGGTTTCTCAGAACCACCCAGTCGACGCTCTTGCCGGTCTGCTTCGCGCGCTGGGTGCGGCTGTTCCAGATCAGCTCGGCATAGAAGCTCGGCCGGGTGATTTTGTAGTTCTCGGGGTGCACCTGGCCGATGAGGTCGAGATCGACGAAGCTGTCGTTCATCGGCGTGACCAAAGTGTCGGCCCTCAGGATCGCCGCTTTCGCGACTTCGTCGTCACGGCCGGGCGTGTCGACGACGATCACGTCGGCGTCCTTCGCGAGGCGTTCGATCGCGACGGCGAGGCCAGGCTCGCTGTGATCCTCCAGCACTTCGTAGGACGCATGCGGCAGTTGCGTTTCGAGCCGCCGCATCGTCGCATCCCGGTTCTCGAGATAGCGGGTCATGGTGCGCTGGCGGCTGTCGAGGTCGAGCGCGCCGACGCGGTGGCCGGAGGCGGCGAGCGCAATGGCGGTGTGGACCGCCGTCGTGGACTTGCCGGTCCCGCCCTTTTCGTTGGCGAAGACGATGAAATGCGGCTGGCTCATGCTTGATCTTTTCCCTCGGCGCTCCGAGAGCGCCCCCCGAGGCAAGATTACTTTAGCCGGGGGCCGCGTGCAAATCGTTCGCACGAGTGAAGAATTGGCGCGGGCGCGCGCTGCGCTTGAAGGAAAGCTGGCGCTCGTTCCGACGATGGGCGCGCTTCACGCCGGCCATATGGCGCTCGTCGAAGAGGCGAAGAAGCGGGCGAACAAGGTCGCCGCCACCATCTTCGTCAATCCGACCCAGTTCGGCGCCAACGAGGATTTCGGCCGCTATCCGCGCCGCGAAGCGGACGATGCGAAGATGCTGCAGGAGGCGGGCTGCGACCTCTTGTGGATGCCGTCTGCCGCGGACATGTACCCGGACGGATTTTCGACGTCGGTCCACGTTTCCGGCGTTGCCGATCGGTGGGAAGGCGAGGCCCGGCCCGGGCATTTCGACGGGGTCGCGACGATCGTCGCCAAGCTGCTGCTGTCGGTGCTCCCGGACGTGGCGCTGTTCGGCGAGAAGGACTTCCAGCAGCTCGCGGTGATCCGCCGCATGGTCGCCGACCTCAACATCCCGGTCGAGATCGCCGGCGTCCCGACGGTGCGGGAGGAAGACGGCCTCGCTCTGTCTTCCCGCAACGCATATTTGTCCGAAGAGCAGCGGCCGCGCGCAGTCGCGCTGTCGCAGGCCCTCGAATATGCCCGCGGGGCGATCGTCGAGGGCACGCCGGTCCGGATCGCGCTCGATACCGGCCACAAGATGCTCGTCGAAGCGGGATTTTCGCGGATCGACTATTTCGCGCTGGTCGACGCGAACAGCCTGGAGCCGCTCGAAAATCCGCGCGGCGAGATGCGGCTGATCGCTGCGGCCGTGATCGGCGCGACCAGGCTGATCGACAACCTCCCGGTCATGGTTGAACCGCGTTAACCATTTTTTTGCGTTCCCCGCTGAATTTGCCCCGCAACAGGGAAGGGGAATGTGGACCATGGGTGCGATCAGCGAGAAAGCTGCGGAGTTTCTTTTGAGGACCCGCATTGCAGAAGCCGAGGCGGGAAGCGTGGATGCGCTGTTCGAGCTCGGAGTGACTTATTCGACTGGCCGCGGGGGCATCGCGGTCGACCTCATCGAAGCCCACAAATGGTTCAACCTCGCCGCGCTCAACGGCAGCACCCGGGGCCAGGAATGCCGGGCAGAAATCGCCATCGAGATGACCGCCCGCGAAATCGCCGAAGCCCAGCGCCAGGCCCGCGCCTGGCTCGCGAGCTGCGGCTACGGCCGCCGCGCCGCCTGACCTAGGGGACGATCGTCGTCACCGCGCTCGGCGGCCCCGGGCGCTCCTTGCCCCAGGTCATCGTGCTCACCTGCGCCGAGGGCGTCCCGAGCAGCATCAGATAATCCCGGGCCTCCGCGGCGCGCTCGGCGCCGAGCGCCAGCGCATGATCCCGCGTGTCGGTGGGATCGCCATGCCCCTCGATCCGCACCGCGACTGCAGGATGCTGCCGAAGCCATGCTGCCTGCGCCGTCAGCAGCATTTTCGCCTGCGGCGTAAGCTGCGCGCTTCCCGCAGCGAAATAGACCGTGGTTCCGCCCGACTGCGCCGCGAAATCGGCGCGCAGGACGTCGATGGGGCTCTGGACCGGCACCTGCGGAGCAGGGCCGCGCTTCGTCAGGAACGGCAGCTGCGCCGATGCCGGGGCGGCGAGAAAAGCGGCGAGAAGAAGGATGTGCTTGCGCATCGGCTCAGTCCATCGTTCCCGACCAGTCGGGGTCGGATCCGTCCTGGGGAATGGTCATCTTGCGCGGCGCGCTCCCGTCTAGGCTGACGCGGTAGATGGCTGGCCGGCCGTTCGCCTCGGTGCGCTGGAAGACCAGCTCGCGGCTGCTCGCGGCCCAGCTCGGCTCTTCATCGGCAGGGCCAGTGGTGAGGAGCTTCTCGCCCGTGCCGTCCGGGCTGATGACGCCGATCCGGCGGGTGTCGCCCGAGCGCCAGGTGAAAGCGATCGAATTGCCGTCGGGGCTCCATTCGGGCGCGCTGTAGGCGGCGATGCTGAAGGTGATCCGCCGCTGGTTCGTGCCGTCCGCGTTCATGACGTAGAGCTGCTGGGTGCCCGAGCGGTCGCTCTCGAACACGATCTTGCTGCCATCGGGCGAGAAGCTGGCGTCGGTGTCGATCGCCGGCGAGGTCGTCAGCCGCTGCGGCATGCCGCCCTCCGCGCCGACGACATAGATGTCGCTGTTGGCGCCGAGCATCATCGAGAAGAGGATCTTCGTCCCGTCGGGCGAATAACGCGGCGCGAAGGTCATGGCGCTGCCCGGCAGCAGGGGGCGCTGCTCCTTGCTGTCGAGGTCCATCACGCGGACCTGCGGCACGCCTCCGTCGAAGCTGACGAAGGCGACGCGGCGCGCCTTGGGCGACAGGTGCGGGGTGAGGACGGTCGTTCCACCGGGCGTCAGATAGCTGTGGTTGAAGCCGTCGCTGTCCATGATCGCGATGCGCTTCACCCGGGCGCCCGCGGCGCCGGTTTCCGCCACATAAGCGATCCGCGTGTCAAACATGCCGGGCGACCCGGTGATCGCCTGGTAAGCGAGACCGGAGCATTTGTGCGCCGCCCGCCTCAGGTCGGCGGGAGTGATGACGAAGCCCTTGCGGGCGAGCTCGCGGCCCTTGTCGACGTCGTAGACGTAGCAGCCGATCGTGTAGCGGCCGTCGGGGCGCGACTGGACGAAGCCGGTGACCAGCGCCTTGGCGCCCTTGTCGCGCCACTTGGAGAAGGTCGGGGCGGTGACTTCGGGGTAGGAATAATAATCCTTCCGGTCGGGCTTCAGCGGCATCAGCTCGGAAGTCTGGCGAAGGTCGGTCTCGATGAGCTGGGTAGCCTGCCAGGCGATCGCCAGCATCTCATTGCCCCTGCTGCCAGTGTCGGGCGTGGTGAGCGGCGGAATGGCAATGACCGTGGCTGCAGGCTGCTGCGCCTGCGCCGGAGCGCCGAGCAAGCCCGCGAGAAGCGCGAGTGCTCCCGGAAGTGCTTTTGTTGTCATTGCCCGAACGCGGCGATTGTCTTGAATTTTTCGATCCATTCCCTGGGTTGCCGTTGCGGCCGACCGTTCGCATTGAGGAACGCTGCGGTCACGCGAGCATCGGTCAACAGTTCCCCGCGGCGGATGACTCGCTGCTGAATCACGACGGACGCGGCGCGCACTTCCTCGACCGTGCTGACCACGACGAGGTCGTCGCCGAGCCGCGCCGAGCCAACGTAACGAATGTGCGCCTCCGCGACATAATAAGCGCCTTCGCCGGCCTCGAGCACCTGCCGCTGATCGACCGCGACGGCGCGCAGCATGTCCGAGCGCGCACGCTCCATGAACTTGAGGTAGTTGGCGTAATAGACGACGCCCGCGGTATCCGTGTCCTCGAAATAGACGGTGAGCGCGAAATGGTGCTCGCGGCCGACGAAGCCGCCGCGATAGGGCGTATCAAAGTCCGCTGACGCCATCGGCAAGCCTGTAGCGACCGCCGACTCGTGCCGTAAACCCCACTTGACTCGTGTGTAACGCATAGGTTACATGTCACCTGTAGGTTACACAGTTCGGGGGCTGGCACGTGGTTGAACGATCGATTTCCGACGAGGCCGACCGCCTCTCCCGCCGCCGCGCGCGGGTGCTGCCGGTGCTGGCGATCTTCTACCTCGCCCAGCAGGTCACCTTCTTCAATTCGCCCGACGGCGAGCGGCTGGTCGACCATTTCAAGATCGGCGCCTGGGCGGTGCTCTCCGTGGTGCTGCTGGCAGCGTTGGTCACCGGCGGCTTCTGGCTGCGCAAGCCCGAGCTCCGCGCAATGCTGAACGACGAGCTCAGCAAGGCCCACCGCGCGGACGCACTGCGCATCGGCTTCATCCTCGCGATGCTTGCCGGCATCGTGCTTTATGTCGTGGGAACGGCGTTCCCGATGTCGGACCGGGAGGTGATCCACCTGATCGTGTCGGTCGGAATCGGCGCGGCGCTGATCCGCTTCGGCATGCTCGAGCGCCGCGGCGAGCAGCTTGGCTGAGACGCTCCGCAACCGGCTGAAGGAAGCCCGCGGCGAGCTGGGCCTGACGCAGGCGGAGCTCGCGGAGAGGGTGGGGGTGACGCGCAAGACGGTGAACACGGTCGAAAATGGCGTGTTCACCCCCTCCGCGCTGCTGGCGCTGAAGCTCGCAAAGGCGCTCAATGTGCCGGTCGAGCGCTTGTTCTGGATCGAGCGCTGATGTCGCCGACCTGGCGGATGAGGTCGCCCTGGACGACGGCCATGTCGGCGAGGTGCATGCCCCAGCCCGGAAGGAACATGCCGAGCACCGCGACCTCTCCGCCGATGCGGTCGGTCCATTTATCGCCCTGCGCATGGTTGGTGCGGATCGAGAGATAGCCGCGCTGCACGTCGTTGACGCACTTGCCGGAAACTAGGCCTTCGGTGCGGACATAGGGCGTCGAGGGCTGCCCCTCGGCCGACCATTTGATCGGACCGCCGGGCACCGGAAGGGTCGAACGCGTGAACCAATAGCTGTCGAGCTTCACCCAGTCGCGTGACCCTGGAAGCGCCGGGTTCACGCAACCGACGGTCATTCCCGGCTGCTCGGCATAGCCGAACATTGCCCCTTCCGGCGGCTGGTTCTTCTCGCGGAAGCTGCTCCAGGCCAGCACGCAGCCGGTCTGGCCGGGGCGGCTGCAGAGCGGCGTCTTCTTGAACGTCCCGCCGACCAGCTTCCCCTGCGGCACCAGCACGTTGAACCCGGGAACGATCGCAAGCTTCATCCGCGCCGCGACCACGGGGTCGGTCTCGACCTCGCGCGCGATCAGCTGCTGCAGCATCAGGCTGCCCTGGCTGTGGCCGATGAGGACGAACGGCCGCCCGCCGTTGTGGGTGCGGATATAGTTGCGCCAGGCGGCGAGGACGTCGCGGTAGGCCAGCGCCGCAGCCGCATCCACATTGGCCCCGGCGGAGTAAGCCGCGACAGCGCCGAGCGTCATCTGCCGGTAAACCGGAGCGAAGGTGCGGCACACCGACGCGAAGCGGGCGAATTGCGCCTCGGCGACGAGCCTCTCCTCCCGGCCCGCGTTCATGTCGCTGTTCAGCGAGGGATCGGTCGACACGGTCGGATAGACGTAGAAGCAATCGAGCGGGGGGTCCGTGGCGACCGTGCTGAGCCCGGTGGAGCTGTAACCGTTGGGCGTCAGCGCCGTGGTCGGAAGCGGTGTCGAGCAGACGTCCTTCCGCCCGGGCAGGCACAGCCAGCTCGAATCCTTCGAATAATCGGGCGCGGCCGATGGGGAGGCGGGCTGGGCAGAAGCAGGGGCACCCAGCATCATCGCCGCGGCAGTCAGGAATAGAGCACGCATTTACTTGGGGGACGCTCCGCTATCGAACAGGCCGGCCTGGCTGCCCTGCGGCGCGGGCAGGCCCAGATGGGCATAGCCGCGGCCGTTGAGGCAGCGCCCTCGTGCGGTGCGCGCGATGAGGCCCAGCTGAATGAGATAGGGCTCGATCACGTCCTCGATCGTGTCGCGCGGCTCGGACAGGCCCGCGGCGAGCGTCTCGACCCCGACGGGTCCGCCGCCGTAAAGGTCGGCGATCATCGTCAGGTAGCGCCGGTCCATGGCGTCGAGCCCGAGGGAGTCGATCTCCAGGCGCGAGAGGGCGGCGTCGGCAACCCTGGCGTCGATGCGGTCCGACGCCGACGCATGGGCGAAGTCGCGCACCCGGCGAAGCAGGCGGCCGGCGATGCGCGGGGTCCCGCGCGAGCGGCGCGCGATCTCGGTCGAGCCGTCGTCGCTGATGTCGACGTTGAGCAGGCGGGCGGCGCGGCGGACCACCTGCTCGAGCTCTTCGACCGTGTAGAAATTGAGCCTGACGGGGATTCCGAAACGGTCGCGCAGGGGAGTGGTCAGCAGCCCCTGCCGCGTGGTGGCGCCGACGAGCGTGAAGCGCGGCAGCTCGATCCGGACCGAGCGCGCCGAGGGCCCTTCGCCGATCATCAGGTCGAGCGCCCGGTCCTCCATCGCCGGGTAGAGCACCTCCTCGACCGCAGGGTTGAGGCGGTGGATCTCGTCGATGAAGAGGACGTCGCCGTCCTCGAGGTTGGTGAGCAGTGCGGCGAGGTCGCCCGACTTGGCGATGACCGGGCCGGACGTGGCGCGGAAGCCGACTCCCATCTCGCGCGCGAGGATTCCGGCGAGCGTGGTCTTGCCGAGGCCTGGCGGGCCGTGGAGCAGCACATGGTCGAGCGCCTCGCCCCGGCTCTTCGCCGCAGACACGAAGACGCGCAGATTCTCTCGCGCCGCCTGCTGGCCGATGAACTCGTCGAGGCTTTTCGGGCGAAGCGCGGCATCGGCGTCCTCGCTGGTGCGCTCGGGGGTCGTGATTCGGGCGGGATCAGTCGCCATCGGGACCCCGAAAGTCTACAAAGTATACAGTCCCACGCGCGCGCGCGCGAGGGCAGCGCCTGCTGGAAGCGCTCAAATCGCCCGTGTCTAGCTGCCGACCCGCCACGGCGGCGATGTTGCACAATCGTGCCGCTGTAGGACAGCAATTTTCAGACCTGCCGCTGCTCTCCGCGCCTGCGGTCCCACGGCCAGCGCCCCTCGATCTCCACCTCGAGGCTGAAGCTGAGGAAGGTCCGGATGATGACGATGCCGGCGAGGACGGCGACGCTGATCAGCGTCGGGGTGACCGCCACGGTGTTGATGATGTCGGCGGCGACGAGGAACTCGAGGCCGAGCAGGATCGCTCGGCCGAGGCTCGAGCGGAAGCTGGCGACTGCCTCGTCGCGGTCGGCGCCGCGCGCGAAGCGGCCGGCGAAGATCGCCAGCGTGCCGAACGCGCCGAGCGCGATGATCGCGATTCCGAACAGCTCGACGATCTTCGCGACGATGTGCGCGACGTCGGTGGCATATTGGTCGAACATTTTCCCTCGTGCTGCTAGGGGGAACGCGGGGGGAGAAGTTCGGATGCATATCGACCGGCGCGGTTTCCTGGGCGGCGCGGCAGCCGCGCTCGCCATCGGCCCTGCACTTGCGAAGAAAGCGCCGACGCCGTCCTGGTACTCGGACGCCATCGTCATCGATGGGCTCGGCGGCCTGGTCGACCCCTATTCGCCCGACGACTGGATCCGCATCAGCGACCGCGCCTGGGCCGAGATGCGCATGACCGGCATCACCGCGGTGCGGGAAACGCTGCTGCCGGTGGGCAATCTCGCCGACGGTTGGGAGCAGGCCGTAAGAAAGCTGGAGACCTATCACAACATCCTGGCGGCGAACCCGGAGCGGCTGCGGCTGGTGCTCGGCACGGCCGACATCGTTTCGGCGAAGCGCGAGGGCAAGCTCGGCCTCATTCTCGGAACGCAGGACACCGCGATGGTCGGGCCCGCGCTCGACCGCCTCGGCGAGCTGAAGAAGGGCGGGGTTCGCGCCGTCCAGCTCACGTACAATCTCGCGAACCTCAGCGGCGACGGATCGATCGAGCCGCGCAATGCGGGGCTCACCAACCTCGGCCGCGACACGATCCGGCGGATCGAGGCGGAGAAGCTGCTGCTCGACCTTGCGCATGGCGGCGCGCGGACGATCGACGAGGCGATCGCCTTCGCGAAGCGCCCGCTGACCATCAGCCATACCGGCGCGCGGGCGATCACCGACCATCCGCGCAACGTCTCCGACGCCGCGATCCGCGCGGTTGCGGACAAGGGCGGCGTGGTGGGCGTCTATTTCATGCCCTATCTCGCGCCCGACATGCACACGAGCGGAGCGATGCTGCTCGACCATATCGACCATGTCGCGCGGGTCGCCGGCGAGGACCATGTCGCGATCGGCACCGACGGGGGCGTGCTTCCGAACGTGATCGACGACAAGGCGCGCGAATATGCGCGCAAGGATTACGAGCAGCGCAAGGCTGCCGGCATCGCCGCGCCGGGCGAGGGGCCGGACGTGTTCCCGCTGGTGCTCGACTATAATTCCATCGACAAGATGGAGCGGCTGGGGGCGGACCTGATGAAGCGCGGCTGGACCACCGCGCGGGTCGAGAAGCTGCTCGGCGGCAATCTCATGCGACTGTACGGAGAGGTGTGGGGCTAGTGCGAGTGCTCGACGTCCGAGCCGGTGATGTCGACCCAATCGCACTTGCGCTCCTCCCAGACGGAGAAGCGGGGGCTTGCGAAATAGGGGTCGTCGAACGTGCCTAGGGGGATGGCGATGAGGTCGTTGAACTTGTCGTCGAACTTGCCGTCGATCTCGTAATAGACGTCGGAGCCGCATGACGGGCAGAAGTGGAAGATGCCGCGGTTGCCGCTGTCGGCGACCATCACGAAGGTGTTGGACTCGCCTTCGATCCGCACGTCCTTCTTGGGCCAGCGCGCCTGCGCCGCGAAAGCGCTGCCCGAGCGCTTCTTGCAATTGAGGCAGTGGCACACGGAGACGCGGACGGGCTCGCCGGTGACGGTCGCCGTGAGCTTGCCGCAGCGGCAGGAGGCGGATCGGGTGGTCACTTCGCAGCCTTTCTCAGAGCCAGCCGCACGAGAGCGTCGAGACCGGCGTCGGGGCCAAGTTCGTCCTGCGCGGCGTTGACGGCGGCGCTCGCTTCGGCGGGCCTGAAGCCGAGGTTGGCGAGGGCCGAGAGGGCGTCGGCCGCGGCTCCGGCCCTCGGCGCGGGCGCAGCGCCGCCGATCGCGGTCACGCCGAGCTTGCCCTGCAGCTCGTTGGCGATGCGGGCGGCGAGCTTGGGCCCGACGCCGTTGGCGCGGCCGATCATCGCCTTGTCCTCCTGCGCAACGGCGCGCGAGAGCTCGTCGGGGGAGAGAGCGGAGAGGATGGCGAGCGCGAGACGGCCGCCGACGCCCTGGATGCTTGTCAGCGCGCGGAAGGCGTCGCGCTCGGCGGTGGAACCGAAGCCGAACAAGGTCCACGCATCCTCGCGGACCTGGAGCTCGGTCAGAATCACGACGTCGTTGCCCACCGCGCCGATGGCCGCCAGCGTCTTGCCGCTCATCTGCACGAGATAGCCGACACCGCCGACATCGATCACCGCGCTGTCGGCGGTGATTTCCGCGAGGGTCCCGGAGAGGCGCGCGATCATCAGCCGCAGGGCTTAAGCGATGCGGCGGCTCGTCGCCAGATGATGCGCGTGGGTGATCGCGACGGCGAGGGCGTCGGCGGCGTCGGGGCCGGCGATCCTGGCGCCGGGGAGCAGGCGGGCGACCATCGCGTGGACCTGCGCTTTCTCGGCGCCGCCGGTGCCGACGACGGCCTTCTTGACGAGCGTCGGAGAATATTCGCCGACGTCGATGCCGGCGCGGGCGGCGCACATCAGGACCACGCCGCGCGCCTGGCCGAGCTTGAGCGTCGACTGCGGGTTCTTGTTGACGAAGACTTCCTCGGCGGCCGCGGCGGCGGGGCGCTGGTCGGCGATCAGGGCTTCGAGCTGGTCGGCGAGCGCGGCGAGGCGGCACGCCAGCGGAGCGGCGGTGTCGGTCTTGATCTGGCCGTTGGCGATGTGCGCGAGCCGGTTGCCTTCCGCTTCGATCACGCCCCAGCCGGTGGTGCCGAGGCCGGGGTCCAGGCCGAGGATCTTCAAATTCCCCTCCCGCTTGCGGGAGGGGTCAGGGGAGGGATTGTCGTTGCCGGCACGGAGGGCTGACATGCCCTCCCCCAGCCCCTCCCGCAAGCGGGAGGGGATTACGCCAGCTTCTCCAGCTCCTCGTCGGGGACGTCGTAATTGCCCCAGACGGTCTGGACGTCGTCGTCTTCCTCGAGCGCGTCGATCAGCTTCATCAGCTGAGCCGCGTCGTCGCCGCGGACCTCGACCTCGGTCGACGGTTTCCACGCGAGCTTCGCGCCTTCGCCTTCGCCGAGCATCGGTTCGAGGGCGCGCGCGACCTCGTGGAGGCTGTCGATGGTGGTCCAGATGCGGTGGCCGTCCTCGTCGCTCTCGACGTCCTCGGCGCCCGCCTCGATTGCCGCTTCCAGCACCTTTTCGGCATCGCCCGCGCTTGCCGGATATTCGATCAGGCCGAGCCGCTCGAAACCATGGCTGACGCTGCCGGACGCGCCGAGATTGCCGCCGTTTTTCGAGAAGATGGTGCGCACGTTGGTCGCGGTGCGGTTGCGGTTGTCGGACAAGGCCTCGACGATGATGGCGACGCCGCCGGGCCCGAAGCCCTCGTAGCGGATCTCCTCGTAATTGTCGGCTTCGTTGCCGGACGCCTTGTCGATCGCGCGCTGGATATTGTCCTTCGGCATCGACTGGGCGCGCGCGGCGATGACCGCGGCCCTAAGGCGCGCATTGGCGTTGGGATCCGGCAGGCCCATCTTCGCCGCGACGGTGATTTCCCGCGCGAGCTTGGAGAAGAGGGCCGAGCGCTTCTTATCCTGCGCCCCCTTCCGGTACATGATGTTCTTGAATTTACTGTGGCCGGCCATTTTCGTCCCCGCGAATCCACATGCCCTCCCCCTGCCCCTCCCGCAAGCGGGAGGGGAGAGGCTCAGGCGAGCCCGAGCGCCTGGCGATAGGTCTCCAGCACCGCGTCCTGCTCCTGGCGCGTGTGGGTCTCCATCTTCCTCAGGCGGACGATCATGCGCATGATCTTGGGGTCGTAGCCGTTGGCCTTCGCCTCGGCGTAGACGTCGCGAATGTCGTCGGCGATGCCCTTCTTTTCCTCCTCCAAGCGCTCGATCCGCTCGATGAACAGCCGCAGCTGGTCGGCCGCGACGGTGCCTTCCGCCATGCTCGTGAGACTCCGATTTCTCAGTGTGAACGGCGGCTCTAGCGGGTTGAACCGTCTTATCAAGCCGCTATGGCCCTGACCCCGTGACCGAAACGCTTGCACCCCGCAACCGCAAGGTGAAGATCCTTGCGACGCTCGGCCCAGCCTCGAGCGATGCGAAGATGATCCGCCGGCTGATGCTCGCCGGCGCCGACGCCTTCCGGATCAACATGAGCCACGGCGACCAGCGGACCAAGGCGAAGCTGGTCGAGAATATCCGCGCGCTGGAAAAGGAATTCCACCGCCCGACGACGATCCTGTTCGACCTCCAGGGCCCGAAGCTCCGGGTCGGCCATTTCAGCGGCGGCCGGACGGTGCTGGAAAACGGCAGCCGCTTCATCTTCGACCGGCAGAAGAAGGCCGGCGACAGCAGCCGCGTCCAGCTGCCCCATGCAGAGCTGTTCGAGTCCATCCGGCCGGGAACGCGGATCCTGATCGACGACGGCAAGGTGCGGCTGAGCGTGCTCGAAGCCGACGGCGACCAGATCGTCAGCGAAGTGAAGGTCGGCGGCGCCGTATCCGACAACAAGGGCGTCAACGTGCCCGACGTGGTGGTGCCGATCCCCGCGCTGACCGACAAGGACAAGGACGATCTCCAGTTCGCGCTCGACCAGCGCGCGGACTGGATCGCGCTGTCGTTCGTCCAGCGGCCGGAGGATGTCGCGGAAGCCCGCTCGCTGATCGGCGACCGCGCGGCGCTGCTTGCGAAGATCGAAAAGCCCGCCGCGATCGACCGGCTCAACGACATCATCGCGCTTGCCGACGCGGTGATGGTCGCGCGCGGCGACCTTGGAGTCGAGCTTCCGCCCGAGCAGGTGCCGCCGCTGCAGAACAAGATCGTCGCCTGCGCGCGCCAGTTCGGAAAGCCTGTCGTGGTTGCGACGCAGATGCTCGAATCGATGGTGACTTCGCCGACGCCGACTCGCGCCGAAGTGAGCGACGTCGCGACCGCAATCTACGACGGCGCCGACGCGGTGATGCTGTCGGCCGAAAGCGCGACCGGACAATATCCGTGGGAAGCGGTGCAGATGATGGACCGTATCGCGACCAGCGCGGAGAACGATCCTTCTTACTCGGCCCGCATCCACTTCACGCAGACGCGGCTCGAGCCCACGACCGCGGACGCGCTGTCCGCTTCGGCGCGGCAGATCGCGCAGACCGTCTCGGCGACGGCGATGGTCTGTTACACGAGCTCGGGCGCCACGGCGCGCCGCATCGCGCGCGAGCGCCCGCCGGTGCCGCTGCTGGCGATGAGCGCGTCGCTGCACACCTCGCGCCGGATGGGCCTGCTGTGGGGCGTGCACGCGGTCCACACGCGCGACGTGTCGAGCTTCGAGGAGATGGTCGAGAAGGGCAAGCGCATGGCGCTTCGCCACAAGATCGCCAAGGGCGGCGACCGCATCGTGCTGATGGCCGGAATCCCGTTCGGCACGGCGGGATCGACCAATGTGCTGCACGTCGTCCGGCTGATCGGCGACGAGCTGGAGCGCTACCAGGCGAGCAAGGCCTCAGCGGGGCAGTAAGGCGGGAATCTCGTCGGCGATCTGGCGCGCAAGAAAGCCGACCGGGCCGACTTTCTTCGCCAGCCGGGCGCCCGCCTCGCCGTGCAGCCAGACCGACCACAGCAGGGCGTTGAGCGGCTCGGCGCCGCGCGCGAGCAGGCCGCCGACGATGCCGGCGAGCACGTCCCCGCTGCCCGAAACCCCGAGCCCCGGCGCTCCGCCGTCATAAGCCCAGCACTCGCCTTCGGGCGTCACGACATGGCTGCGGACGCCCTTCACCAGCACGACCGAGCGGTAGAGCTCGGCGGCCCTCACGCCGCAGCCTACGGGGTCGGCATTGACATGCTCCGGCTCGCAGTCGAGCAATGACGCAAGCTCGTCGGCATTGGGGAGAAGCACCGGCGGACTCGAACGGCGGAGCTCGCGGTCGTGAAGCGGCTCGAGCGTTTCGAGAAGCGCGACGTCGAGCGCCAATGCAGCGTCGGTCTCGAGCAGCGCGTCGGCGAGGCGCTTGCACATGTCGGAGCGCCTGACGCCGGGGCCGGCGACGATCGCGTCCACCTCCTTCGCCGATTTCGCGAGCTCGGCGACCGCGCTTCGGGCGAAGCCGCCGTCCTCGTCCTGCGGCAGGCCGAAGACCATCGCTTCGGGCATTGCGACGGCGAGCGCCATGGCCGCGCTTTCGACCGTCGCGATGCGCAGCTTGCCGGCACCGGCGCGCATCGCCGCCGTGGCCGAGAGCAGCGCCGCGCCGGGGACGTCGCGGCTGCCGGCAATGACGAGGATGCGTCCTTTCGTCTCCTTGTCGCCGTCGATGACGGGCGGGAGGGGGTGGCGGTCGAGTGCTTGGCGGTCGAGCGGGATCGCGCTCATCGACTGCCCGCGACGGCATCGGGGGCCGAGGTCTTGGGCGCGCCCTCGACCTCCAGCGGCGTGTCGTGATTCCACAAAGTCAGCTCGGGGACGCACAAGCCGTCGGCGCCCGGCTCGAAGTCGTAAGCGCAAATGCCGCAGTTCAGCACTTCGGCCTGCTTGTCGATCGCGAGGATCTGCTGCTCGTCGAGCTCCTCGAGGATGTAGCGGAAGCAGAGCACGACCACCTGGTGGCAGGCGACCAGCACGCGCCGGTCGCAATAATGCAGGTTGATCGTGTTGAGCATCGAGCGGAGCCGGAGGATGACGTCGGCCCAGCTCTCGCCGCCCGGCGGCCGGTGGTAGAATTTGCCGAGGCGGCGGCGGTGGGCCGCTTCTTCCGGGAACTTGTGGCGGATGCCGGCGGTGGTCAGGCGGTCGAAGATTCCGAATTCGCGTTCGCGAAGGCGCTCGTCGACGATGGTATGCGCCGGGCCGCCGGCGAGCGCGCCGGCACGGCAGATGATCTCGGCGGTCTGCTTGGCGCGGACATAGGGCGAGGAGAGGATGAGCTCGGGGCGCTCGTCGCGCGGAAGGGCTGCGAACCAGCGGCCGGCAGCTTCGGCCTGCTTGCGCCCGAGCTCGGACAGCGGAACGTCGACGTCGCGCATGTCGATGTCGATCTCGTGCGCCCCAGTCTCGTCCGCGGCGTCGCGCGCCACATTGCCCTGGCTCTGGCCGTGGCGGACGAGCCACAGGCGCGCAGGCCAGTTCTGGCGAGTGCCGGACTTCATGAAACAGCAGAAAGCATCAGCGCGGCAATTGTGCCACCCGCTCAGCCGAGGCTTTGCAGCGCCTCATTGTGCTGGACGAAGTCGCTCAGCGCCTGGCCCAGCGGGCGAAGGAGGAGGCCGCGATTGCTTGTGAGGCTCGTGTCGGCGCCCTCGGGGTCGTCGGCGGGGCGGACCAGGCGGATGGTGCTGCGGTCGAGCTTGGCGGCGGCCGCGGCCTCGCGCGCAAGCTCGTGCCAGCTGATCGCGCCCTGGTTGGTGAGGTGCCAGATCCCGGTCTCGCCATCGAGCAGCAGGTCGAGGGTCGCGTGGACGAGGTCGGGCACGTAGGTCGGCGACACATAGGTGCTGTCGCTTGCCACGACTTCCTCGCCGCGCCGCAGTTTCTCGATCGTGTCGAACAGGAAATTGTAGCGGTCCCACGGGCCGAAGAAGGCGCTGGTGCGGATGATCAGCGCGTCGGCGTCGATCGCCATCAGCCGCTGCTCGGCTTCCGCCTTGCTCTTGCCGTAGGCGCATGCCGGGGCGGGCGTGTCGGGCTCGACATAGGGGCGCCCCGCCTTGCCGTCGAACACGAGGTCGGACGAGAAGGTGACGAGCGGAATGCCTGCGGCCTTGCACGCGCGGCCGAGCAGCTCCGGCCCGATCGCGTTGGCGGCGAGGCATTCGTCGAACTTCTCCTCTGCTTCCCAGGTGCGCACGAAGCCCGCGGCATTGATGACGGCCCAGGGCTTGTAGCGCTCGAGCGCGGAGGCGATCGACGTTTCGTCGGTGATGTCGAGGTCGGCGCGCGAGGTCAGCACATGCCTGAGCCCGCGATGCGCGCAGATCCGCGCGAAGGCCTGGCCGAGCGTGCCGGTCGCACCGGTGATCAGGATCGGCCGGGCCGAACGCGCCGCCGGGAGCGGGAGCATGTCGTAGCTGGGGCGCGCGTGGGTTCTTCCGGGACGCTTCCACCAGCCGGGAAGGTCGAGGACCGGATGATCGACCTTTTCGCCGCGGCCGAGCTGCGCGGCCGTCTTGGCGAGAAGAGTCGGGCGCGGGATTTCACCGCGCGTGTCGAAGCCGCCCACGTCATAGGCGCCCTCGCGCCGGGTCAGCAGCGAGCGCCAGTCGACCATTCCGAACAGCGCCCACAAGGTGACGGCGCGCACGTCCACCCCATCGCCGCGCGCCGCTTCGGCTTCGGTCCACACCTGGTGAAGCCAGCGCACCTGCTCGTCGCGGGTGCAGCCGTGGTGGACCTCGGTCACCGCGATCGGGATACGGTAGCGCTCCCATGTTTCGCGCAGGCGCAGGCGCGGGCCGAGCTCGCGCGTCAGCTTGGCGACCCGCACCGCCTCGACGTCCACGTAGGTGTCGCGGCCGTTGGAGCCCGGCTGGACGCCCGGAAAGCGCTCGACGCGATGGTCGAGATAGCGCTCGCTGGTGAGATAATGGTCGAAGCCGATGATGTCCGGGGTGGCGGCGCCCGTGGCGAGCTCCGCCAGCTCTTCCTCGCTCGCCGCCTTGTTGCGCAGCCAGCGGTAGAAGGGATGGCCGGGAACGACGCGGCCGGCCAAGAGGTCGAATGTCAGCCACCGCCGCTCGTTCTCATGGTCCGCCTGGTGCTGCAGCGGCTCGGTCGCGAAGGTCTTTCCGACGTCCTCGGTGGGGACCAGCCTGGCGCCCGGAATGTGCTGGCGAATGGCCTCGATCGCGCGCTTGATCGCGAGGCATTGGTTGACGAGCGCGCGGAAGGCCGCGTTGATGTCTTTGCAGTGCGGATACCAGTGGCCGTAGAGGCAGGAGAATCGCGCCGTCGTGAACGGCTCGTTCACCGGGTTCCACATCTCGATCCACGGATAGCGGCGCGCCACCTTGCCGGCATAGTCGGCGAGCAGGTCGGGGAAGTTCGGGTCGAGGAGGTTGGTGTACCTGGGCCCCGAGCCGTGGTGCACGAGCGCCGCGACCACCTTGATGCCGAGCTCGCGCAGATGCTCGAGGCGCCTGTCGTACCATGAGAAGTCGAGCTCGCCGGGGCTGTCCGGCGCGACCGTCTCCCACAGGATCGGGTAGCGCACCGCCTTGATCCCGAGCTCGGCCATGGCGTCGAGGTCGGCGAAGCGGGCGGTGTGGCCGGTGTCGGCGAGCTGGTTGCGATATTCGTCGCCGATGCGGACGACGCTACATTCGACGCCGCCCCACAGCTCGAGCGGTGAGGCGGCAGCCGTCATTCCGCCGCGACCGCAGTCGGCTGCGGCCGCTCCCTTTTTCGCTTCTCGTCCATGCGCCGGAAGGTGGCGAGCGCCTGGCCGACGATCTGGTCCATGTTGTAATAGCGGTAGGTCGCCAGGCGACCGACGAAGGTCACGCCCTCGGTCGCGTCGGCAAGCGCCTCGTAGCGCTTGTACAGCGCCTGGTTCTCCGCGCGCGGGATCGGATAATAAGGATCGCCTTCGGCCGAGGGATATTCGTAGGTGATCGTGGTCACTGGCGCGTCCTGCCCGGTCAGGTGCTTGTACTCGCTGATGCGGGTGTAGGGCACGTCGGGCGAGGGGTAGTTCACGACCGCGACCGGCTGGTGCCACTCCTCCTGCAGCGTCTGGTGATCGAACTTGAGGCTGCGGTACGGCAGCTTGCCGAAGCGAAAGTCGAAATATTCGTCGATCGGGCCGGTGTAGATGATGTGGTCGGCGATCTCGTGCGCGTGCGGGCGCAGCTCGGCGAAATCGACTCCGGTGCGCACCTCGATGTTGGGATGGTCGAGCATCTTCTCGAACATCTTCGTGTAGCCGTGGAGCGGCATGGCCTGGAACGTGTCGCCGAAATAGCGGTCGTCCGTGTTGGTGCGCGTCGGGATGCGGCTCGTCACCTGCTTGTCGAGCTCGCTCGGGTCGAGGCCCCACTGCTTGCGGGTGTAGCCCTGGAAGAAGAGCTCGTAGAGCTCGCGCCCGACGGCGTTGATGACGACGTCCTCGCTGGTCTTGATGTCCTCGACCGGCTCCGCGCGCGAGGCGAGATATTCGGCCGCATCCTCGTCGGTCTTGAGGTCGAGCCCGAACAGCTCGCTGAGCGTCGTCCGGTTGATCGGGATCGGCACCAGCTTGTCGCGGACCATCGCGCGGACGCGATGCTCGTACGGGCGCCATTCGGTGAACTGCGAGAGATAATCCCACACCTGCTCGCTGTTGGTGTGGAAGATGTGCGGGCCGTACTTGTGGTAGAGGATCCCGGCTTCGTTGGGCTCGTCATAGGCATTGCCGCCGACGTGCGGGCGCCGGTCGACGAGCAGCACGCGCGCGCCGTGCTGCGATGCAAGGCGCTCAGCGAGAACGGAGCCGGCAAAACCGGCTCCGACGATCAGATAATCATATTTGCCGCCATTGGCGGGCATGGGCGGAGCGCTCATTCGGCAGCCACCAGCAATGCCGGGCTGGTCGCGCCGGTGCGCGTGCCCATGATGTCGGCGATGAGGCCGGCCATGCGCGCCTGGGTCGTGTCCCAGCTGGATGCCGAGAGCATGAGGTCGGCTTCGGCAAGCCAGCCGCTCTCGGGGTTCTTGGAAAGCTCCAGCGCTTCCTCGCACGCGGCGACGAACTCTTCCGCGGTGGAGACGATCTTCACGCCCTCCAGCTCGCCGTAATGGCGGACGACGTCCTTGATCGGCGTCGAGACGACGGGCCGGCCGCCGGCGAGATATTCCGGAGTCTTGGTCGGCGAGATGAACTGCGTCGATTCGTTCATCGCGAACGGCATCAGCGCGACGTCCCAGCCCGACAAGTAGGACGGAAGCTGGTCGTAGGTCTTGCCGCCGAGATAGTGGATGTTCGGCCGCTTCGGCAGGTCCTCCTCGGAGATCTTGACGACCGGTCCGACCATCACGAACGACCAGTTCGGGCGCATTTCGGCGGCCTTCGCCAGCAGGTCGGTGTCGAAGCGTTCGTCGATCACGCCGTAGAAGCCGAGCCGCGGGCGCGGCAGGTCTTCCTGGTCGGCGGGGTCGAACTGGCGCGCGCGGGCCTTGGCGAAATGCGCACGGTCGACCGAAGAGGGGAAGCAATGGACGTTCGCGTGACGGTCCTTCTTCGCCTCGTAGAGGCTAGAGCCGCCGGTGAAGACGATGTCCGCCTTGTCGATCAGCTCCTGCTCGAGCTCGACCAGCTTGGGCGGGGCGAACTTGAACTTGGACAGCTCGTCCATCGCGTCGAACACCGTCACGGCGGGGCCGAGATGCCGCGAGAAGGGCAGCATCATCGGCGTATAGTACCAGGCGATCAGCGGCCCGGTGAGCGACGCCATGTGCGCGTCGAGGAGCCGTGCGAGCGCAGCTTCGCGCGCTTCTTCGGGCATGTCCTGCGGAAGATGCGGGACAACGACGCGGACGTTCGCGGCATCCGGCGCCTCGCGGACCTGAAGGTAGGCGGTTTCGTGCGGTGCAATATCGATCGGCTCTTCCCAGAAGATGACGTTCATCTCGCGGGCGAAGCGGCTCATCAGGTGCTGCGGTCGCTGGAACACGAAATTCCACCGCAGGTGCGAAAAGCAGATAAGGGTTGCGGGCTCAGGGTCCGGCGCCGAGGGCTCGGCTTCAAACTCAACTGGCACCCCGACGCGGGTCAGCATCTTCCTTTGTCCTCCATAGATTTAGTTTGCCCTTGCATGCTGAACGGGCATCAAGGCGTTGCGGTTCCGTAACCTACATCAATGTTAGCGCTAATTACCTGCGATTGTGCGCCGCAGCATGCGCCCAACCGCGGCGTTGACCGGATGAACCGTGCGTGGAAGGAGCGTGCCCGAGGAGACTTGCCTTTGGCCACGACGATTGAAGAGCTCGAAAAACGGCGCGAGCTGGCCCGCCTCGGCGGCGGCGAGAAGCGCATCGAGGCACAGCATGCGAAGGGGCGGCTGACCGCCCGCGAGCGCCTCAGCGTGCTGCTCGATCCCGGCAGCTTCGAAGAGTATGACATGTTCGTCGAGCATAATTGCTCGGACTTCGGGATGGAGACGCAGAAGGTCCCCGGCGATGGAGTCGTCACCGGCTCGGGCACGATCAACGGCCGGCTCGTCTATGTCTTCGCGCAGGACTTCACCGTCTTCGGCGGCAGCCTGAGCGAACGCCACGCGCAGAAGATCTGCAAGGTCATGGACATGGCGATGAAGGTCGGGGCCCCGCTCATCGGCCTCAACGATTCAGGCGGCGCGCGCATCCAGGAAGGCGTCGCAAGCCTCGCCGGCTACGCCGAGGTGTTCCAGCGCAACGTGCTCGCGAGCGGGGTGATCCCGCAGATCAGCCTGATCATGGGGCCGTGCGCGGGCGGCGCGGTTTATTCCCCGGCCATGACCGACTTCATCTTCATGGTGAAGGATTCGAGCTACATGTTCGTCACCGGGCCGGACGTGGTGAAGACGGTCACCAACGAGGTGGTCACGCAGGAGGAGCTCGGCGGCGCGGTCACGCACACGACCAAGTCGGGCGTCGCGGACGTCGCATTCGAGAACGACATCGACGCGCTTCTTGCGACGCGGGAGTTCTTCGATTTCCTGCCGCTCAGCAACCGCCACGATCTGCCCGAGCGGCCGTGCGAGGACCCGGTCGACCGAGTCGAGGACAGCCTCGACACGCTCGTCCCGCCGAGCGCGACCACGCCCTACGACATGCACGAGCTGATCCGGAAGGTCGCGGACGAAGGCGATTTCTTCGAGCTCCAGCCCGCGCACGCGGCCAACATCATCATCGGCTTCTGCCGCATCGAGGGGCGGACGGTCGGCGTCGTCGCCAACCAGCCGATGGTGCTCGCCGGCGTGCTCGACATCAATTCGTCGAAGAAGGCGGCGCGCTTCGTCCGCTTCTGCGACGCGTTCGACATCCCGATCCTGACGTTCGTCGACGTACCCGGCTTCCTCCCGGGCGTCGGGCAGGAGCATCACGGCATCATCAAGCATGGCGCGAAGCTGCTGTTCGCTTACGCCGAAGCGACGGTGCCCAAGATCACCGTTATCACGCGAAAGGCCTATGGGGGCGCCTATGACGTCATGAGCTCAAAGCACCTGCGCGGCGACTTGAACTATGCCTGGCCAACCGCCGAGATCGCGGTGATGGGCGCCAAGGGCGCGGTCGAGATCATCTTCCGCAAGGACGCCAAGGACGCCGAGACGATCGCCAACCGCACCGCCGAATATGAAGAGCGCTTCGCCAACCCCTTCGTCGCCGCGAGCAAGGGTTTCATCGACGAAGTGATCATGCCGCACTCCACGCGGCGCCGCGTCGCGATGGGGCTACGGAAACTGCGCAACAAGCAGCTCGAAAACCCATGGAAGAAGCACGACAATATCCCGCTGTGATCGCTGAACTTGAAGCACTTAAGCGTCTGCTGCGGGAGGAGTGGGATCCAATTGGCTTGAATGGATTTGGTCCTGCGGACGAGTACGATAATTACGCGTTGCACATTTTCGGCATGCTGAAGGCGGGCAAGGGCGAGCGCGAGATCGCTGGTTACCTATCAAGGGCAGCCATCGAAAAGATGGGACTTCCCGATGCTGGGGATTGTCCTGCTATCGCCCACAAGATCATTAAGATTCACGAGGAACACGCGTGAGCACCTACACCGCCACAATCCGTTGGACCCGCGATCCGAGCACCGACTTCGCCAAGGGGCAGTACAGCCGCGCGCATGAATGGGCGTTCGACGGCGGGGCGGTGGTGCCGGCGAGCCCGAGCCCGCACGTCGTCCCGGCGCCCTGGTCGGACCAGGCGGGGGTCGATCCGGAGGAAGCGTTCGTCGCCTCGCTGTCGTCGTGCCACATGCTGTTCTTCGTCGATTTCGCGCGGCGCGCGGGGTTCGTGGTCGATAGCTATGTCGACGAGGCCGAAGGCGTGCTCGAGAAGCGCGCCGACGGTAAGATGGCGATGACCCGGGTCACGCTGCGGCCGCGGGTGGCTTGGGGAGGCAATCCGCCGGACGAGGCGGCCATCGCCGACCTCCACCACCGCGCGCACGAGGCGTGCTTCATTGCGAATAGCGTGACGACCGAGGTGACGGTCCAGCCGTCATCCTGAACTTGTTTCAGGATCCATTTTCGAGCGCTCCGACCTTCAGCCGGATGGATGCTGAAACAAGTTCAACATGACGAAAGTGGCGGAAGGCCTAGCCGGTGCCAAATCCACCCACTGTGGGTTCTGACTTTCGATCAAATTGATCTTCCACTGACGATGCCATCGCTTGAGCTGCTTTTCGCGGGAGATCGCGTCGTGCATGGTTTCGAACTGCTCGAACCGGACCAGCCGATAAACGCGATACCTTGAAGTGAAACCCTTCACTTGTCCGGTGCGGTGCTGATACAGCCGCGCGATCAGGTCTGAGGTGACGCCGATGTAGAGCGTCCCGTATTCCTGGCTGGCAAGAATGTAGACGCATGGCTGCTTCACGATCGCTGTGCATGCGGAGGAATGGATGCTGAAACAAGTTCAGCATGACGGAGTGTGCGAATGAAACTCGGCCGCCTCAATCATGTCGGCGTCGCGACGCCTTCGATCGAGAAGAGCCTCGAGCTCTACCGCACGATGTTCGGCGCGGAGCCGCATGCGGCTCCATTCGAGCTGCCGGCGCAGGGGGTGCGGGTGTGCTTCGTGGACACGCCGAACTCGCAGATCGAGCTGATCGAGCCGCTTGGCGAAGCGAGCCCAATCGTGAAGTTCCTGGAGAAGAACCCGCTCGGCGGGCAGCATCATGTGTGCTTCGAAGTGCCGGACATCCACGCGGCCAAGGCGGAGTTCGAGGCGAAGGGTGCGCGCGTGCTCGGCGAACCGCGCATCGGCGCGCACGGGACGCCGGTCTTCTTCGTCCACCCCAAGGACATGGGCGGCGTGCTGACGGAGATCATGGAAAGCCCGAAACATTAGCCCTCTCCCATGAGGGGAGAGGGTTGGGTGAGGGGGTTCCGCCCTCTTCGGAAACGCGCTAGCCCCCTCACCAACTTCGGCTAAGCGGCATAGCCGCTAAGCCTTCGTATCCTCTCCCCGCGGGGGAGAGGGAGTGATGTGGATGGCCGACAAGAAATCTACGAAGTCTGACTGGGAAGCGCTCGCCGGGAAGGAATCGCGCGGCAAGGACCTGTCGCGGGAGACGGTCGAAGGGATTCGCCTGAACACCGTCTATGGGCCCGACGACGCTGGCGGGATCGACAGCGGATTGCCGGGGCTGCCGCCTTTCACGCGAGGGCCGTACGCGACGATGTACGCCGGGCGGCCGTGGACCATCCGGCAATATGCGGGTTTCTCGACCGCCGAAGAGTCCAACGCCTTCTACCGGCGCAACCTCGCCGCGGGGCAGAAGGGGCTCTCCGTCGCCTTCGACCTCGCGACGCACCGCGGCTACGACAGCGACAATCCGCGCGTCGCGGGCGACGTCGGGATGGCGGGCGTCGCGATCGACACGGTCGAGGACATGAAGCTGCTGTTCGACGGAATCCCGCTCGACAAGATGTCGGTCAGCATGACCATGAACGGCGCGGTGCTTCCGGTCATGGCCTTCTTCATCGTCGCCGGCGAGGAGCAGGGCGTGCCGCACGAGCAGCTCACCGGCACGATCCAGAACGACATCCTGAAAGAGTTCGCGGTCCGCAACACCTACATCTACCCGCCCGAGCCGAGCATGCGGATCGTCTCGGACGTGATCGCTTATTGCGCGCGCGAGATGCCGAAGTTCAATTCCATCTCGATCAGCGGCTATCACATGCACGAGGCGGGGGCGACGGCGGTGCAGGAGCTCGCCTACACGCTCGCCGACGGCATGGAATATGTGCGCGCCGCGATGCGCCAGGGGCTGGAGATCGATGCCTTCGCCGGGCGCCTGAGCTTCTTCTTCGGCATCGGCATGAACCTGTTCATGGAAGTCGCGAAGCTGCGCGCCGCGCGGACTCTGTGGCACCGGATCATGACCCACCTCGGCGCGCAGAAG
Source organism: Bacillota bacterium (assembly GCA_050261135.1). Lineage (GTDB taxonomy): Bacteria > Pseudomonadota > Alphaproteobacteria > Sphingomonadales > Sphingomonadaceae > Sphingomicrobium. Next base: position 40,101 of record JBLNCZ010000003.1, on the reverse strand, counting down.
GACGAGTCCAAAAGGCTGCGCACGCACTGCCAAACGAGCGGCGTCAGCCTGACCGAGCAGGACGCGTACAACAACATCATCCGCACCACCATCGAGGCGCTTGCGGCGGTGCTCGGCGGCACCCAGTCGTTGCACACCAACAGCTTCGACGAAGCGATCGCGCTGCCGACCGATTTCTCCGCGCGCATCGCGCGCAACACGCAGCTGATCCTCGCCGAGGAAAGCGGCGTGACCGCGGTCGCGGACCCGCTCGGCGGCAGCTGGTACGTGGAGAAGCTGACGCGCGAGCTGGAGGAGCGCGCCTGGGCGCTGATCCAGGAAGTCGAGGCTCATGGCGGAATGACCAGGGCGGTCGCCGAGGGGCTGCCCAAGCGGCGGATCGAGGAAGCCGCGGCGGCGCGCGCGGCGAAGGTCGACACGGGCGAGACGGTGATCGTCGGCGTCAACCGCTACCAGCCCGACAGCGAGCCCGAGCACGACATCCTCGAGGTCGACAATGCGAAGGTCCGCGCGCAGCAGATCGCGCGGATCGAAAAGGTGCGGGCCGCGCGTGACGAGGCGAAGGTGCGCGCCGCGCTCGATGCGCTCACCGAGGCGGCAGCGAAAACCCCCTCTCCCCAGCGGGGAGAGGGTTGGGGTGAGGGGGCTCGACAGTCGAACGAACTCTCCGCCGCCGCACACCCTCACCCTGCCCTCTCCCTCGAGGGAGAGGGTTTGGAGAACAACCTCCTCGCCCTCTCCGTCGAAGCCGCGCGCGCACGCGCGACGCTCGGCGAAATCTCCGACGCGCTCGAGCGGGCGTTCGGGCGCTACGGCACGAAGCCGGAGCCGGTGCGCGGAATCTATGGCACTGCGCGCAAGGACGGGCGCTGGAAGGCCGCCGAAGAAGGCACGCGCTCGGTCGCCGAACGGCTCGGCCGGAAGCCGCGGATCCTCGTCGCCAAGATGGGGCAGGACGGCCACGACCGCGGCGCCAACCTGGTCTCGTCCGCGTTCACCGACCTCGGCTTTGAAGTGATCCCCGGACCGCTGTTCCAGACCCCGCGCGAGACTGCGGAGATGGCGATCGAGAACGACGTCGACGTGGTCGGCGCAAGCTCGCTCGCCGCGGGGCATCGGACGCTCATTCCCGAGATGATCGAGGCGCTGAAGGAAATGGGCCGTGCCGACATCAAGGTGGTCGCGGGCGGCGTCATCCCGCCGCAGGATTATGCCGCGCTTCGGGCCGCGGGCGTGCAGGCGATCTTCGGCCCCGGCACCAACCTCGCCGACGCCGCCGACGAGGTGCTGCGCCTCCTCGGCCACAACCGCCCGCCGCTGGACGAGGCTGCGGAGTGAGGTTCGACCGCTTCCTATTCCTCGACATACTCGTGGGGGCGGTAGTCTTTGTCGCCACACTTCCTCTGCTTTTCATCGGCACGTCGTGGCTCGCGCGGGTGCTCCCGGGGAACACAGGAACTCTAGCGTTTTGGCTCGTCGGGATACCTTGGATGATTGGTTCTCTCATGATCACGATGCTGGTCATGGACAGGATTATGAAGCGGAGTAGATAGTGTTCTCTAAAATCCTGATCGCCAACCGCGGCGAGATTGCCTGTCGCGTGATCCGCACCGCTAAGCGCATGGGCATCAAGACGGTCGCGGTCTATTCCGACGCCGACGCTCGCGCGCCCCATGTGCGGATGGCGGACGAGGCGGTGCGTCTCGGCCCCCCGCCGGCGAGCGAATCCTACCTCAAGGCCGAGCTGATCATCGACGCCTGCAAGGCGACTGGCGCCGAGGCCGTGCACCCGGGCTACGGTTTCCTCAGCGAACGCGAGAGCTTCGCCAAGGCGCTGGAAGGGGCGGGCATCACCTTCATCGGTCCGCCGCCGAACGCCATCGCGGCGATGGGCGATAAGATCGAATCGAAGAAGCTCGCCAAGGAAGCGGGCGTGAACGTCGTGCCGGGTTATCTCGGCGACATCGCGGCGACCGACGAGGCGGTGAAGATCGCTTCCGACATCGGCTATCCGGTGATGATGAAGGCGTCTGCCGGGGGCGGCGGCAAGGGCATGCGGCTCGCCTGGTCGGAAAAGGACGTGCGCGAGGGCTTCGAGAGCGTGAAGCGCGAGGGGCTCAACAGCTTCGGCGACGACCGCGTGTTCATCGAGAAATTCATCGAGCAGCCGCGGCATATCGAGATCCAGGTGCTCGGCGACCAGCACGGCAACATTCTCTATCTCGGCGAGCGCGAATGCTCCATCCAGCGTCGCCACCAGAAGGTGGTCGAGGAAGCGCCCTCGCCGTTCGTCACGCCGGAGATGCGCAAGGCGATGGGCGAGCAGGCGGTCGCGCTGGGGCGCGCGGTCGGATATTATTCCGCGGGCACGGTCGAGCTGATCGTCTCGGGCGCGGACCCGACCGGCAAGAGCTTCTACTTCCTCGAAATGAACACCCGGCTGCAGGTCGAGCATCCGGTGACGGAGGAGGTCACGGGGCTCGACCTCGTCGAGCAGATGATCCGCGTTGCTGCGGGCGAGAAGCTCGCGTTCGGGCAGGACGACGTGAAGCTCGACGGCTGGGCGATCGAGACGCGCGTCTATGCGGAGGACCCGTACCGGAGCTTCCTTCCGAGCACGGGGCGGCTGGTGCGGTATCGCGCGCCGGTGGAAATCCCCTCCCGCTTGCGGGAGGGGAAGAGCGCGAAGCGCGAAGGGGTGGGCGAGTCCCACGAACAGGCCCACCCCCCGACCCCTTCCCGCGAGCGGGAGGGGGAGGTCCGCGTCCGCGTCGACGACGGCGTCGCCGAGGGCGGCGAGGTCTCGATGTTCTACGATCCGATGATCGCCAAGCTCGTCACCTGGGCGCCGACTCGCGAGGGCGCGATCGATGCGCAGGTGGATGCGCTCGACCAGTTCGTCATCGACGGCATCAGCGACAATGTCGATTTCCTCTCCGCGCTGATGCAGCACCCGCGCTACCGCTCGGGCGAGATCACCACGGGATTCATCGCCGAGGAATATCCCGAAGGCTTCCACGGCGCACCCGCGGACGAGCAGCTGCAGGCGGACCTGGCGGTGATCGCGGGCATGGTGTCGGTGATCAGCGAGGAGCGCGCGCTCGAGATCAGCGACCAGCTGGGGGAGCGGGTGTACGTCCCGTGCGAGCGCGTGGTGCGGATCGACGGCGGCGCCGAGCACAAGGTGCGGATCAAGCCCTACAAGGGCGGCACGCTCGCGATCCTCGACGGCGGGGACTTGATCGACATCGTCGGCCGCTGGACGCCGGGGCAGCGGCTGCTGACCGTGCTCATCGACGGGCGCAGGCGCATCGTCCAGGTCCGCCGTGCGGGGCGCAACTGGGAGCTCCAGACGCGCGGCGCGACGCACAAGGTGCAGGTGCTTGTCCCGCACGTCGCAGCGCTGTCGCACTTCATGATCGAGAAGGAGCCGCCGGACCTTTCGCGGCTGCTGCTGGCGCCGATGCCGGGGCTTCTGACCAAGCTGGACGTCGCCGTCGGCGACAAGGTCGAGCCGGGGCAGCCGGTCGCCGTGATGGAAGCGATGAAGATGGAAAACATCCTCCGCGCACCGAAGGCCGCGACGGTCAAGGCGACGCCCGCCAAGGCCGGCGACAGCCTCGCAGTCGACCAGGTGATCGTGGAGTTCGAGTAGCGGCTATTTCGCCGGCGGAAGCTTCTCGAGGAAGTAGGGATCGAGCGCGCGCCACACCTTCTGCCATTCGGCGTGGCGGATGAAGTCGTGGGCTTCGCCGGGGAAGATGAGCGTGCGGACTTCGACCCCGCGCTCGCGCAGGCGTTGGGCGAGGTCGACGGTCTCCATCACGTCCACGTTCATGTCCTGGTCGCCGTGGATCAACAGCACGGGCGAGCGCCAGCTGTCGAGGTGGCCGACCGGTGACGAGGCGCGGGCCCGGTCGCGGTCCTTCTCGTCGACGCCGAAATAGGTGCTGGGGCTGAGGTGGCCCTTGATCGGCGAGGGCCAGCTCCAGTCGTAGACTCCGTGGATTCCGACGCCGGCCTTGAACAGGTCGGAATTGCGCGCGAGCGCCTGGCCGGTGAGCAGGCCGCCGTAGCTGCCGCCCCAGATGCCGATCTTGTTGCGATCCACTCCGGGCTGCGCGGCGAGCCAGCGGCCGGCGGCGAGCACGTCGCGATATTCGGTCGCGTCGCGCCAGCCGCGTCCCGGCGCATCGCGAAATGCGCGGCCGTAGCCGATCCCCGAGCGATAGTTGATGGCGAGGACCGCATAGCCCTGCTCGGCAAGGCGCCGGTTCACCGCATAGTCGCTCGAATAATAGCCCATGTAGTGGAAGCTCGGGAACATCTGCCGCTGCGGCCCGCCATGGACGTAGATGAGGCCAGGATGGGGGCCGGGGCCTGAAGGCGTGAACAGCTGGCCGGTGAAGGGCATGCCGTCGGTCGAGGTGAGGTGAACCTCGACCGGCGGAGCACCGGTGAATGGCGAGGTGTAGCGGTAATCGGCATAGCGCTCGTTGAGCTTGGCGGTGCCGCTGCCCAGATCGACGATACGGACGAGCGGCGCCTGGTTCGCATTCGCCGCTACGAACGCGACATAATTCCCCGCGGTCCTGGCGCCGGCGAGCACCGGATCGCCCTGCGGCAGCGGCTTGGCGCCGCCGGTCGCGGGGTCGAAGATCGCCATCTCCCGCGTGTCGTGGCTCGCGCAATTGTCGATCGCGACGAGCTGGTCGCCGGCGAGTTCGCTTTCGGCGACTTCGCAGTTCGCGGGGGTGATCGCACGCGCAGCGCCGCCGTTGCGCGCGACCGCGTAGATCCGGCCCCAATTGTCGTCTTCGGAATAGAAGAGGAGCGTGTCGTTCGATGCCCAGCGCAGCGCCTGCTCCGGATCGTCCATGTCGATGGTGATCGCCGGCCCGCGCGTGCTCCACACCGTTCGCAGGGCGCCGGTGCCGAGGTCGACGACGTCGATCGAAAAGGGTTCCGCCTCCGTCTTGTCGGGCGTGGTGCTGTGCTTGCGGCCGGGCAGGCGAAGAACGGCGACCGCATCGCCGCTCGGGCTAAGCACCGGGATGGCGAGGCGGTCGACGCCGGTTTCGAGCCATTCCACCTGCCTGGCGCCCGGGCGAAAGCGGCCGAGGAATGAATAGCCGCGGCGATCATTGATGAAGATCAAATCTCCATTTTTCGTCCACGCGAACTGGTCCCAGTCGGCACCGCCTTTCGCGAACAGCGCCGGCTTCGCCTTCGGCGCGCGGGTGTCGACGGACCACAGGTCGCCGTCACGCTTGAACAGCAGTTTGCGGCCGTCCGGCGTGAAGTCCGCAAATTGGAGCTCGCCGAGGTCCACCGGCTTCGCGCCCGGCGCGGTGGCGACGAGCCACAGCTTCACTTTCGGCGCAGGCACTTCGCTGGCGGGGTTGAACGGCTCACCCGGGCGCGGCACGCCGGTCAGGAAAGCGAGGTGCGTGCCGTCGGGAGAGAGGGCGATCGCGGTGATGGGGTCGCCGTCCGCGTCGCTGCGCGAGGCGAGCTCGACACGGCGGAATTCCGGCGCCCGCGCGAAAAAGACCATCGACTGGTCCGCCTGCCGCGTGAGCCAGGCGAATGCGGGCACCTTGGCCGCGCTGATCGAGTCCACATAGGGGAAGTCCAGGAACGGCGTGTCCGAAGTGGCGGCGGCAGCGGGCGCGGCGGCAAGGGCCGCGGCGGCGAAGAGCGGAGCGATGCGCATCGGCGAAGGCTATGCCGCAGCAGCAGCAGGAACAAGCGCCCGTTCATCGAAAAGCCCGCCGCTGCCGCGGGCGGCGCGGTTGCATGCATGGGAACGGCCGTTAAGCTCCCTTCACGCCGAACATAATCACTGGAGAATTCAAGCTGATGCGCCACTTCAGCAAGCTTGCGCTGCTCGCTTCCGCAACGATCCTGACGCCGCCCGTCCTTGCAGCGCAGCCCGCCGACGCCGCGATCGGCAAGTCCGTTCCGATCCCGAGCCTGGTCAGCCAGGTGTCGATTCCGCACACGAGCTTCAAGCTGAAGAACGGCCTTACCGTGATCGTCCACGAGGACCACAAGGCGCCGGTCGCCGCGGTCACCGTCTGGTACAATGTCGGCTCCAAGGACGAGCCGAAGGGGAAGACGGGCTTCGCGCACCTGTTCGAGCATCTGATGTTCAACGGCAGCGAGGACCTGCCGGGCGACTATTTCAACTATCTCCAGCAGATCGGCGCGACCGATTACAATGGCACCACCGCGCAGGACCGGACCAACTATTTCGAGACGGTGCCCGCGGGCGCGCTCGAGCGCGCGCTGTTCATGGAATCGGACCGCATGGGCCATTTGCTCGGCGCGGTCACGCAGGGCGTGCTCGATAACCAGCGCGCGGTCGTCCAGAACGAGAAGAGGCAGGACGACAGCCGCCCGGGCGGCCTCATCCAGTACCAGCTGTTCGGAACGCTGTTCCCCGCCGGACACCCCTATCACCACACGGTGATCGGCTCGATGGCCGATCTCGACGCCGCGAGCCTCGCCGACGTGAAGCAGTGGTTCCGCGACAAATATGGGCCCAACAATGCCGTGCTGGTCGTCGCCGGAGACGTGACGCCCGCGGAAGTGAAGCCGCTGGTCGAGAAATATTTCGGCGCGATCCCGGCCGGTCCGGTCAATCATCCCGCGATGGCGAGCGTGCCGACGCTGCCGGCGCCCAAGTCGATCGAGATGAAGGACCATGTCGCGACGACGATCATCCAGCGCTACTGGGCGGTGCCCGGCCTGCTCGACAAGCAGCTCGCTGCGCTCGACATCGGCGGCTCGGTGCTCGGCGGCCTCAACAGCTCGCGGCTCGACAAGATCATGGTCCGCGACGAGAAACTTGCGGTCGCCGTCAGCGCGAGCATGATCCCGCTCCAGCGAGCGGGAATCTTCCAGGTCAGCGCTTATGTGAAGCCGGGCGTCGACCCGGCCGTCGTGTCCAAGCGGCTCGATGAACTGATGGCCGATTATATCGCGAAGGGACCGACCGCGGACGAAGTCCAGCGCGCCGTCATGAGCGAAGTGTCGGGCCGGATCCGCGGCCTCGAGCAGGTCGGCGGCTTCGGCGGCAAGGCAGTGTCGCTCGCCGAAGGCCAGACCTTCGCCCACGACAGCAACTTCTACAAGAAGACGCTCAATTCCTACGCGTCGATCACTCCCGCCGTCGTGCGGACCGCGATGCAGCGCTGGCTCAAGCGGCCGGCGCTGACGATCACGCTGTCGCCCGGCGAGCGGCCGGCGTACCAGGAAGCGAAGGAGGTCAGCCCGCCCAAGCCGGGCGCCGACAAGAGCGCCGGAGCAGTCAAGGGCAATCGCCCGCTCCCGCCGGTCGGCCAGCTTGCCGCGCTCGACTTTCCCGACATCGTGCACACGAAGCTTTCGAACGGCATCCCGGTCAATTTCGTGCAGCGCAGCTCGGTACCCGTGACCCAGGTCGCGATGGCGTTCGACGCCGGTTCGGCGGCGGACAGCCCGCAGGCGCGGGGCCTCGCGTCGATGACCATGGACCTGCTCGACGAAGGCACGTCGAACCTGAGCTCGCAGCAGTTCGCCGAAGCCGAGGAGCGGCTCGGCGCCGACGTAAGCACCGGCAATGGGTCAGATGCTTCGTACGTTTCGCTGAACGCGCTGTCGCCCAATCTCGCGCCCTCGCTCGACCTGCTGTCGGAAACGGTCAACGACGCCGCATTCCGGCCAGGCGACATCGACCGCATCCGGGCGCAGAAGCTGACCGCGATCGCGCAGATGCAGAAGGACCCGACGCGCGTTGCGCAGCGGGTGCTGCCGCTTGCTCTCTATGGAGCGAGCCACCCTTATGGCGGTCCTCCGGGCGGCGACCCCGCCGCGATCACCAAGTTCACGCGCGACGACCTCGTCGGGTTCGAGCAGCGCTGGCTGCGTCCGGACAATGTGAAGATCTACGTCGTTTCGGACCGGCCGCTGTCGGAGATCCAGCCGCTGCTCGAGGCGCGCTTCGGCCATTGGTCGGCGCCGAGCGTCGCGAAGGGCACCAAGACCTTCACGGCACCGCCGCCGCGGCCCGCTTCGCCCAAGATCCTGCTCGTCAACCGTCCCGGCTCGCCGCAATCGAGCATCGTCGGGGGCGAGCTGCTGCCGATCGATCCGCGCGGCGACATCATTCCGTTCGACACCGCCAACGAGGTGCTCGGCGGCACCTTCCTGTCGCGCCTCAACATGGATCTGCGCGAAGAGAAGGGCTGGTCCTACGGAGTGAGCGGCGACGAGAGCGTCATGCTCCACGCCGTGCCCTACATCGTCTCCGCGCCCGTCCAGGCGGATCGGACCGGGGATTCGCTCGCCGAGCTGAACAAGCAGCTGACCGAGTTCCTCACCACCAAGGGCGTGACCAAGGAAGAGCTCGAGCGGACGGTCGAGAACGACATCAACCGCCTGCCCGGCGAGTTCGAGACGTCGGGCGCGGTGCTCGGCGCGATCATGAACATGGACATGCTCGGTCGGCCCGACAATTATTACGAGACGCTCGCGCCCAAGTATCGCGCGCAGACCACCGCCTCGCTCGATCAGGCGGCGCGCGCCGCCCTCGATCCGAAGGGGTTCACCTGGATCGTCGTCGGCGATGCGGCGAAGGTGAAGCCGCAGCTCGAGAAGCTCGGAATGCCGATCGAGGTGGTTGAAGCGCCCTAAAGCTCGACCCGCGTCACATGGCCCATCTTGCGGCCGGGGCGCGCTTCGCCCTTGCCGTAGATGTGCACGTGGAGGCCGGGCTCGGCGACGAGCTCGGGCCAGCGGTGCACCTCGTCGCCGATGAGATTGTCCATGACCGCGCGCGTTCCGACGAGGTCGGTCGGGCCGGGCGGCAGGTCGCACACCGCGCGGATGTGCTGCTCGAACTGCGAGGTCACCGCGCCTTCGATCGTCCAGTGCCCGCTGTTGTGGACCCGCGGCGCAATCTCGTTGACGACCGGGCCGTCGCCTGCGGCGAAGAACTCCACCGTCAGCACGCCGATATGCCCGAGCGCGTCGGCGAGGCCGATCGCCGCTTCGCGCGCTTCGGCGACCTGGAGCGCGACCGGCTCGCTGCACGGCACGGTCGAGCGCCGCAATATGCCCTCGCCATGCTCGTTCTGCGGCGAATCCCACAGCGCGTGACGCCCGTCCGCCCAGCGCGCGATCACCACCGAGAATTCGGCGGTGAAATCGACGGCGGCTTCGGCGACCGCCGGCTCCTCGCCGATCGCTTGCCACGCTGCTTCCGCCTCGCCGGGCGAGCGGACCCACGCCTGGCCCTTGCCGTCATAGCCGTAGCGCCGAGTCTTCAGCACGACGGGCGTGCCGAGCTCGACCACCGCAGCGCGAACCTCGTCGAGCGACGACACCGCCCGCCACGGCGCCACCCGCGCGCCGCATCCTTCGATGAAGCTCTTCTCGCGCGCGCGGTCCTGCGCGATGGCGAGCGACCGCGTCGACGGCCGCAGCTTGTCGCCGAGCACCTCGAGCGGGCCGACCGGCAGGTTCTCGAACTCGTAGGTCGCGACGTCGACGCGCGCTGCGAGGTCGCGAAGCGCCTCGACATCGTCATAGGCGGCGCGGGTGAAGCCGTCCGCGACCTGCGCTGCCGGCCCGCCCTCGTCGGGGTCGAGCACGTGGCACTTGTAGCCGAGCTGCGCCGCCGCGATCGCGAGCATGCGGCCGAGCTGGCCGCCGCCGATGATCCCGATCCTGCTCCCCGGCGCGATGCTCATTCGGGCGCTTCGACCACCGATCCCGTCTGCTTCTCGCGCCAGCTCTCGAGCCGGGCGGCAAGCGCCTCGTCCTGCGTCGCGAGCATCGCCGCGGCGAGCAGCGCCGCATTGACCGCGCCCGCCTTGCCGATCGCCAGCGTCCCGACCGGCACGCCCGCGGGCATCTGCACGATCGACAAAAGGCTATCCATTCCTTTCAGCGCCTGGCTCTCGATCGGCACGCCGAGCACCGGAAGCGGAGTCATCGAGGCGGTCATGCCCGGCAAATGCGCCGCGCCCCCCGCGCCCGCGATCACCAGCTTCAGGCCGCGCTCCTTCGCCGAATGGGCATAATCGTAGAGCCGCTTGGGGGTGCGGTGCGCGGAGACCACCCTGGTCTCGTGCGGGACGCCGAGCTGCTCGAGCGTTTCGGCGGCATGGCGCATCGTCTCCCAATCGGAGCTGCTGCCCATGATGATGCCGACGAGCGGTCCATCCTCACGCATCTGGCATTGTCCCGCCTTGAAGCAATTGATTTGAGCCGGCTCGTTTAGGGTGCCGATTCCGGCTAGGCAATCTCGGCTTGGCTGCCGCGATTCATGCGTCGGAGTCTCGGCAGCCAAGTTCCTGCATTTTCAAGGCTTTGGAATCACGCTATGGCGTCCGGCACAGACGGGAGCAGGGGCTCGGGGGCAATGTCTGATCAGGTTAGCGACGTCGTCGACGTCGACCAGCTTATTGCGGAAATCGGCGCCTTGCGCGGCAAGGTCGCGCAATTGCAGGAGCGCGTCGAGCAGCTCGACATGCTCGCGCACGAGGACAGCCTCGTCGGCCTGCCCAACCGCCGGGGCTTCATCCGCGCGCTCGAGCGGCTGATCGACCGGGTCAAGCGCTACCAGGAGAAGGCAGCGCTTCTGTTCGTCGACCTCGACGGCCTCAAGGTCATCAACGACAGCTTCGGCCATCAGGCAGGCGACGAAGCGCTGATGCAGGTGGCTCGCCTGCTCGTCGGCGGCGTGCGCAAGAGCGACGTCGTCGCCCGGATCGGCGGCGACGAGTTCGCCATCCTCCTCGGCCATTCGGACGAGGCCTCGGCGGGCGAGACCGCGAACCGGCTGATCGACCTGATCGCCGGCTGCGACTTCAACCATGCCGGCGAATCGCTCCCGCTGAGCGTCGCGGTCGGCGCAGCGACGATCCACGCGGAGGACACGCCCGAAACCGCCATGGCCCGCGCCGACCAGGAAATGTACCGGCGAAAAGCGGCAGCGTAGCCGCTTAGCGGCGTTTAAGCTGCCGCTGCGGCCTAGGCCTCCTCGAGATAGTAGCGCCGCTCGACCGACAGGTCGTCGGCAAGCTCATAGACGATCGGCTTGCCGGTCGGAATTTCGAGCCCGACGATCTCCTCGTCCCCGATGTCCGACAGATATTTGATGATCCCGCGCAGCGAGTTGCCGTGGGCCGAGACGACGACCCGCTTGCCCGCCGACAGGGCCGGCGCGATCTCCCGTTCGTAATAAGGAACGGCGCGCGCGATCGTGTCCGCGAGGCTCTCCGTCCGCGGCACCTTGACGCCGGCGTAGCGGCGGTCGCCGCTGACGTCGCACGCGCTGTCCTCGGGCAGCGGCGGGGGCGGGATGTCGTAGGAGCGGCGCCAGATCTTGACCTGCTCCGCCCCGACCTTCTCGACCATCTCCTGCTTGTTGAGGCCGGTCAGCCCGCCATAGTGCCGCTCGTTCAGCCGCCAGTCCTTGGTGACCGGAAGCCACAGCCGGTCCATTTCGTAGAGGACGAGGTGGAGCGTGCGGATCGCGCGCGTGAGGACGCTCGTGAAGCAGCAGTCGAAGTCGAAGCCGCTCGATTTCAGCAGCCGCCCGGCGGCCAGCGCTTCCTCGACTCCCGCGGGCGACAGGTCGACGTCCCACCAGCCCGTGAAGCGGTTCTCGAGGTTCCACTGCGACTGCCCGTGCCGCAGAAGCACGAGCGTCGGCACTAGGACCTACCTCCAGCTCCAGCGAGAGCCGTGACATGGCTCCTGCCGGATGCTGCGCTAGGAGAAGTGGGAAGAGCGGGCCTGAAGGCCCGGTCGAGCGCTTCGACGAAGCGCAGCGCCGGCAGGGCCATGCCCTTCGGGTGGGACGAAAAAGCGCCCTGGCGCGCTCGCTCGATTGCCAGATAGTGCCCACTATCTGGCTGCACTCGCTCACTCCCAGAGCGCTTTTTCGTCACCATCGCGGCCTCGTTGGAGCTGGAGGTAGGTCCTTAGGCGGGCTCTTTCACGCGCTTGGCGGAGTCGCGCTCGGCGGTCGCTTTCTTGAGCTCGGGAAGGATCGCGTGGAGCGCATCGAGACAGGCGTAGGCGAGATATTTCGAGCGCTGCGGCGACCAGCCGTAGACCGGGTCGGGAAGGTTGAAATTGTCCTTGAACGGCATTTCGAGGGTCATCGACACGCAGCCGTAGCGCTCGGCCAATTGCGTCGTCGACATGCTCATGTTCGCTTCGCCGGGCGCGGGAATCTCGTAGCCCTGCTCGCGCTGGAAGTCGGGCGAGAGCCTTTCGAGCGTCTCGCTGAACAGCTCGAACAGCTTCTGCTGCCGGTCGGTGATCGATGGAATGCCTTCGAAGCCGGCGAGGAAGTTGGCGGGGATCGCCTCGTCGCCATGCACGTCCATCGCAAAGTCGACGCCGGTCTCGTCCATCGCGTTGCGCACGCACAGGACTTCGGGGCTGCGCTCTGGCGTCGGCGCATGCCATTCGCGGTTGAGGTTCGTGCCGACGGCGTTCGTGCGCAAATGGCCGCGCCGCGACCCGTCGGGGTTCATGTTCGGAACCACGCGGAAGGTGCATTCCTTGCGCAGCACGCGCGCCACGGGATCGTCCTCGTCGGTCAGTTTCTCTAGCGCGCCTTCCATCCACCATTCGGCCATGGATTCGCCCGGGTGCTGGCGCGCGTAGAGCCAGACGTTGAGCGGCCCTTCGCCGATGGTCAGGCAATCGATGTCCTGGCCGTCGAGGCTCTTGCCGAGCGAACGGTAGCGGACGCCGTCGAGCGTTGCCGTCTGCGTCACCAGGTCATGGTGCCGCTCCATCGAATAAGGGGCGAAATAGGCGATCCAGACCATGTCCTGCGGCGGCGTCAGCTTCATCGTCAGCACGCCGTCGGAATAGCTCGTGTCCTCGATCCGTACCCATTGTTCCCGGTCGAGGCTCATCACGCCTTTGTAGTCCGGCCAGCCGTGCGGGTAGGCGGAGCCGGCGCAGTTCGTGATGCGCAGAGTCACCTCGCGCCCGGCCGCGCCGGCCAGGCGGAAATAGAACCACTGATAAAAATCGCTCATGTGGTCCTTGACGATTTCCAGGTCGACACGGTCGCCGTCCTGGTTGACCACGCGGATATTGCCCGCATCGAACGCGCTCGAAATCGTAAGTGCCATGCTTGTACTCGGCTGCAGTCGGGAAGTTGGGGCGGCTGATAGTGCGGCCATCGGATTCAGGCAAACGCCATCCGCCGTTGGCGCGCTCTAGGAAGCGGGTGTGGACCTTGTCCGCAGCGCGGCTGCTAGCAGCTCCCCTTTTGCTCCCGCTGGAAAAGCGTGCCGAGCTTGGCTAGCGGCGGGGCATGAACAAAGTCCCCGTGCTCGTTACCGGCGGCGCCGGCTATATCGGAAGCCATGCCGTTCTCGCGCTGATGGACGCCGGCTGGCCGGTCGCGGTCATCGACGACCTCTCCAACGGCACGCGCGCCGTCGTGCCCGAGGGCGTCCCCTTCTACGAAGGCAATATCGCCGACCGGGCATTGGTCGAGCGGATTTTCCGCGAGCAGCAGATCCAGGCGATCATGCATTTCGCCGGCTCGATCGTCGTTCCGGAATCGGTCGAGCAGCCGCTCAAATATTATGCCAACAACACGCTTGCCTCGCACGCGCTGATCAGCGCGGCCGTCGAGGCGGGCGTGAAGCATATCCTCTTCTCGTCCACCGCGGCGACTTACGGCATCCCCGAACAGGTTCCGATCTCGGAGGACGACCCGAAGGAGCCGATCAATCCTTACGGCGCGTCCAAGCTGATGACCGAGCGCATGCTTGCCGATGCGTCGGCGGCGCATCCCTTCAACTACGGGGCGCTGCGCTATTTCAATGTCGCGGGCGCCGACCCGAAGGGCCGCACGGGTCAGATCGGGAAGGGCGCGACCCACCTGATCAAGGTCGCGGCCGAGGCTGCGGTGGGCAAGCGCGACCATATCCAGGTCTTCGGGACCGACTATCCGACGCCGGACGGGACCTGCATCCGCGACTACATCCACGTCAGCGACCTTGCCGACGCGCATGTGGCCGCGCTCGAATGGCTGGTCGAGCATTCGGGCGAGAATCTCGTGATGAACTGCGGCTACGGCAAAGGGCTGTCGGTTCTGGAAGTGCTCGACGCGCTCGACCGCCACACCAACCAGCCGTTGAGGCGGGTGATGGCGGGGCGACGGGCAGGAGATCCCCCAGAACTCGTAGCGGCGAACGCGAGGCTGTTGTCGACGCTGCCGTGGCGGCCGCAATATGCCGACATCGACGTGATCGTGCGCAGCGCTCTCGAGTGGGAGCGCAAGCTGCTGGAGCGCTCGCCGGCCTAGTCCTGCCGGACCAGGGTGGCGCCGGGCTTGCCGAGGTGCCGCGCGAGCGCCTCGACGCAGCTGCGATATTCCATCCGCAGCCGCGACAGCGCCTTGAAATCGATGTCGGGGCGGATCGCATAGCCGCCGCTTCGCAGCCGCTCGGCAGCCTGGACGAGTTCGGGCTCATCGGGCTGCACCTCGATCGGCTGGAGGCTGATCACGCCGGCGAGCTCCCGCGCCATGCGCGTCCCTTCGTCCCGCAGGAGCACAGCGGAGCCGCGAAGCGAATCATCGTCGATGCAATGCTCGCTGAGGAGGGAAAGATCGAGCAGCGCGGCGAGAGCCGCCGGCCAGCCCGAGCCGGTGCCGACCGACTGGAAATAGATCAGGGAAGGGTGGTTCGAATGGCTCTGGCGGACCGTGGCGCACCAGTCGCGGCCCTCGCGCAGGACGTCGCCGATCTCGGACCTGTAGCCGATCGCCCCGAAGCGCTGGAGCAAGGTCACCGCGGACGGCGGCTCCCCGGCCGAGGTATTAAGCTTGATGATGCCGATGTCGCGCTTGGCGACGCTGCTCTGGACTTCGAGCAGATAGGTGACGGCCATGGTCATGACGGCAAGCCCGCAGAATCCCGCCGCGAGGACGATCCAGCGCGCCAGCCCAAGCGGGTTGCTCTCCGCGAGCCCGACGGTCACGAGCGAGCTGCCGACGATATAGACTCCGTCGAAGAAGCTTCTCAGCGGCGGATGGAAATGGGCGCGCTCGGCATAAGCCATCAGGCCGAAGCCGATCGCCATAAGGCCCATCCAGATGACGAAGCAGAGCACCAGCACGAGCGGCGCGAAGGCGCTGGAAAGGCCATGGCGCTTGCCCCGAAGGCCCTTCCACAGCGGCAGGAGGAGCCACACGAGCCGCTTGGCGACCTTCAGCGACGCCTTGCTTCCGCCTGGCACGACCACCGTCTCGAAGACGTCGAGCAAGGTCATTGCCGCAACGACGATGCCGACAAGCAGGAAGAGGATGTCGAGAGCCACCGCGGCACAACGGCGCAACTGCCGTGAAGTGCCGCCACCAGCTTGACTTGCGCGGGTGCTCTCTCTAGGTGGGCCGCCGGTCCTCCGGGACCAATCCGACAACCTATGTACGAGACACGAGCAGGCGCCCGGCCATGAAGATTCGCAATTCGCTAAAGTCGCTGAAGTCGCGCCACCGGGACTGCCGAGTGATCCGTCGCCGCGGGCGCACCTACGTCATCAACAAGACCAACCGGCGGTTCAAGGCCCGCCAGGGCTGATCGGTCGCGCCGGCGCATTGCGCGCCGCGCTCCCCATCCCCACATTTGACTCGGGAATTCGGCGAGAGGGCCGGCCCGGGGTGGGAAAATCGCGTAAGCGCCGGTTCACCTCGCCCGTGGTAGACGGGACCATGAGGAGTGGTGTGATGACAAAGACCGCAATGAAGCTGCTGATCGCCGGCGCCTTCGCGCTTGGCGCGACTGCCGCCTATGCGGCTGCCGCACCGGCGCAGGACCAGCAGGCCTCCGTGCAGACCCCGAAAGGCTGGAGCTACGAGCTCAAGAACGGCCAGCGCGTGCCGAAGGGCAATCGCGTGACCAATCCGGACGGAAGCTGGCGCGAAGAGGTGAAGCAGGGCAATTGCGTCACCATCAAGGAAAAGTCCGCCGCGGGCGAGTATAAGGAAACTCGCCAGTGCAATCCGTCCTGACCCGCTGGGCCTTCCCTATTTCTTGAAGATGAAGCTGCCCTTGGGGCGCTTCTTGATGACGCACGGCGGCAGCCCGGTTCCCGGCACGTCCTTGCAGTCGCGCACCTGCGCGCTTCCGTCGGGGCCGGCGAAGATCGCCCAGTCGCGGGAGCTGCCGTTGTCGTAGACGCAGTGGGCCGTCCACTCGTCGAGATTCTCCCAGGTGCCGACGAAGCCGGCATCGGTGATCTTCTTGCAGGTGTAGCCGGCGTCGTAGATCGCCCGCTTGAGCCCGATCGCGAGGTTGAACGCGTCGAGCTGGTGGAGCTGCTTCTGCTCGTCGCCGACCACGCGGATCTGCGGCTGGTTGCCCTCCTGCCGTCCCCATTGCTTGTCGCAACCGGAGAGCAGGACAGAGCCGAGCAGGATCGCAATTGCCGTCCGCGTCATTTCTACCTTCTCCTTCAGCCGCGATAACGAATTTGGACGTGCGAGGCTGCGGCGTTGGCCCGGGCCACCGCCTCATCCGCATTTTCTCCGCGCGCGAGCGCGATGCCCATGCGCCGGTTCTTGAGCGTCATTGGCTTGGCGAACATCCTGAGGTCGACCGGCTTGCGCGGCGCGCCGAGCGCCAGCGCTTCGGAAATCCCCTCATAGGAAAAGTCGTCCGCCTCGCGATCGCCGAGGATCACCGCCGATGCCGAGGGCCCCGCGAACTCGATCGAAGGGATGGGCAGCCCGAGCACGGCGCGCAGGTGCAGCTCGAACTGGTTGGGGAACTGCGAAATCAGCGTCACCATGCCCGTGTCGTGGGGCCTGGGCGAAAGCTCGGAGAAGATCGCCTGCTCGCCGCGGATGAAGAATTCGACGCCGAAAATGCCGTGGCCGCCGAGCGCCGTCACGACCTTCCGCGCCTGGTTGCGCGCGGAATAAAGCGCGCCTTCCGCAAGCGCCGCCGGCTGCCAGCTCTCGCGATAGTCGCCGATCTCCTGCCGATGGCCGACGGGAGGGCAGAAGATCACGCCGTCCTTGGTGGAGACGGTGAGCATGGTGATCTCGCTGTCGAACTTGATCAGCTCCTCGACGATCACCCGCGGCCGGTCGCCGCGCATCTTCTCGACCGCATAGTCCCAGGCGGTCCCGACCTCTTCCTCGGTCTCTGCCGTGCTCTGGCCCTTGCCCGAGCTCGACATGACGGGCTTGATCACGCACGGCAGGCCGACCTCGCGAGCCGCGGCGACGGCTTCCTCGCGGCTCTCGGCGAAGCGGTATTTCGAAGTGACCAGCCCGAGCTCGCGCGCCGCGAAGTCGCGAATGCCGTCGCGGTTCATGGTCAGCTGAACGGCTTTCGCCGACGGGACCACCCGCCAGCCTTCCTTCTCGAGCTCGGCGAGCGTGCCGGTGTCGATCGCCTCGATCTCGGGCACGATGACGTCGGGCCGGTGCTTCTCGACCGCGGCGCGGAGCTTCTTGCCGTCGAGCATCGGGAAGACCTCGAAGGCGTCGGCCATCTGCATCGCCGGCGCATTGGCGTACCGGTCGCAGGCGACGATCCGGCAGCCGAGCCGCTTCGCCGCGATGGTGAACTCGCGTCCAAGCTCGCCCGAACCGAGCAGCAGCAGCGTCGCCGTGAACATGTCTCGGCGATAGCCGCGCGGCGATTGCTCGGCTAGACCGGCCGCAACGGAGGGGAAGCCATGCGTTCACTGCTGCTCGTCACAGCCGCGGCCCTGCTGGTCGGGGCAGCGCCGGCCAAGAAGCTGCTCACGCCGAACGACATCGTCGCCGAGGCGCCGGCGAGCGCCTGGAAGACGATCCCGGCGGACGACCTCATGGTGATGGACCTCGCCGACGG
The DNA here is from genome assembly GCA_050261135.1 of Bacillota bacterium. Taxonomy (GTDB): domain Bacteria; phylum Pseudomonadota; class Alphaproteobacteria; order Sphingomonadales; family Sphingomonadaceae; genus Sphingomicrobium. The sequence continues at coordinate 22,222 of JBLNCZ010000003.1, read as the reverse complement.
CGGCCGCGTCGTCATCCAGCTCGCGCCCGCCTTCGCGCCCGTCCACGTCGCCAACATCAAGGCGCTGGCCCGCGGCAATTACTGGGACGGCGCGACGGTCTACCGGGTCCAGGACAATTATGTCGCGCAATGGGGGCTGAACGAGAGCGACAAGCCGTGGCCGGCCGGAGTGACGGCCAAGCCGCCGGCGGAATATACCCGGCCGCTGAAAGGGCTGAAGGTCACGCCGCTGGGCTCGCCCGACCCCTATGCGCCGGGCGCCGGCTTCGTCGACGGTTGGCCGGTCGCTTATTCTGCGAAGGCCGGCTGGGCGGACCTTGCGCATTGCTACGCCAGCGTCGGCGTGGGCCGGGACCTCTCGCCCGACACCGGCACGGGCGGCGAGCTCTACGCGGTCATCGGCCACGCGCCGCGCCAGCTGGACCGGGTGATCGCGCTCGTCGGCAGGGTGGTCGACGGGATCGACCGCTTGAGCTCGCTGCCGCGCGGAACCGAGGCGCTCGGCTTCTACAAGGACAAGGCGCAATATGTGCCGATCGCGAGGATCCGCCTTGCGAGCGAGATGCCCGCCGCCGAGCGGCCGGCCTACGAATATATGGACACGGCGAGCCCGAGCTTCGCGCGCTACCTCCACGTCCGCGCGAACCGGCACGACGATTTCTACATCCGGCCCGCAGGCGGAGTGGACCTGTGCAACGTTCAGGTGCCGGTGAGGAAGAAGGGGTAGCTCAGGCCGCCCAGTCGTGCAGCGCGCGGTTCTTGTGCTGGATGACGACCGGCCCGTTATGCGAGCGCATGCTGGCTTCCGCCAGCGGCAGCGCGGTCGAGCAGAAGGCGCATTCGGCGGAGACGCGTCCGATCAGCCACTGCGTACGGCCGCATCCCGGGCAGTGATTGACCTCATGTTCGCGATAAACTGCATGGTATCCCCGCTCGCCAGGGTTCCAGGCATCGCCGGAAGTGATCGGCATGACTGACATCCTTTCGCGCGGCCAACGACCCACGCGGCAGGCGGTTTCATAAGTTTACCGATGTTTAGCGGCAGCGCTGCGCCGGGTAACGGCGAGGCGAGCCTCGAGGCGGTTCAGTTGCCGTTCGCGAAATTGTCGACGGAAATGGGTTCGGCGAACTCGGCGCCGATCTTGTCGCCCGCCGTCCATTTGACGACGGCATTGGCCCGCTCGCGCCCGGGCAGGATCAGCCACACGCGGCTCCCGACCTCAAACCGGCCTTCGGACTCGGCCATGAACCCGCGCTCCGAGATATTGAGCACCTTCGCCTCGACGCCGTTCGCGCCCAGCTCCCGCATCTTCGCGTCGAGCTCGACTGGCACGCGCGGCGCGCGGCGCCGTTCGTCCTGGTCCTCCGCAATGCGGGCTTTGATCGTCACGAAACTCATCTCCATCCGCCGCTACTCCAGCGGGGCATCGAAGGAGAGCCCGATCCGGCCATCCTTCACCCATCTCACCTGTGACGAGACAACGCCGCGGTCAAGAAGCTGGATTACGAGCCGCTCACCAATGTTCGGGACGTGTGGGAAAATGACCATCGCGCCCGACGAGGAGATGTTGATGAGCCTCACCACATGCTTGCGGCCGCGGAATTCGAGCACGGCGGTGCCGGAAAGCGCCGCGTGACGCACCTCGGTGCGTTCGTCGATGGTTCGCCTTGCCGTTCGCGGAATCATTCCGCCGTCGAGAAAGAAGCTGGACGCCACTCTGAAACGCCTCCCACAAAGGCCGCAGCCGGTCCTTAGCCATGTTCGCTTAAGGATTGGTTTGCGACAAAGTGAGACGGATCGTCCGCGAGTGTGTCGCGGCGTCACTGGCGAGCCTGCGCACCGCGGTGTATGCAGGCGTGGGACGTGGGGGTTATCTTTTGAAATGAACGAGTTGAAGCTGGCGAGCGCCAGGCGTGCGAAGACGCTGATCCTGATTGCCGCAATGACCGGAATGGCGGCGGCGCCCGCCCTCGCGCAGGTCGCTCAAGCGCCGGCGAAGCCGAAGCCGGCGGCCCCCGCGGCGCCGAAGCCGGTCCAGGCCAAGCCCGCCCCCGATGCTCCGGTGCCGGGCAATCCGGACTTCGCTCCCGACCAGCAGGACTCGTCGCAAGCGCCCGTGGTCCCGGCGCCCCTCCCGCCGCCGGTGTGGGACGCGGTGAACGCGCGCGACCTCCTCAACTATATCAAGCAGATCGGCGCCGAAGGGCTGAACCCCGACGACTATGACCCCAAGGGTCTCGAAGCCGCACTGGCCGGCGGAGACCCGGTCGCCCTTTCCGCCGCCGCGACCGAGCGTTTCGACCTCGTCTCTTCCGATCTCGCCCTCGGCCATGTGAAGAAGCCGGCGCGGATCGACTGGTTCGTGGTCGACAAGGACCTCAATGCCGACAAGCAGGATGCGCTGCTGCGCTCCGCCCTTGCCGCCCACGACATTCCCGGGGCGCTGAACGGCCTGCTCCCGACGCACCCGCAATATCAGGCGCTGAAGGCGGCGCTGGCGATCACTCCTGCCGCCGAGACGGTGAAGCGCGACCGCATCCGCCTGAACATGGATCGCTGGCGGTGGCTGCCGCGCCAGCTCGGCGACAAATATATCATCGTCAACGTGCCGAGCTTCCACGCGACCCTGGTCCAGGACGGCGCAACGCGGTGGAAGCAGCGGGCGATCGCCGGCAAGCTTTCGACGCCGACGCCGCAGCTCTCCGCGCTCGCGACCGGCGTGATCCTCAATCCCTGGTGGGAAGTGCCCAAGAGCATCGAGAAGGAAGCCGCCGGCAAGAAGGGCTTCGTCGCGGTCAAGGGACCGGACGGGTCGATCCAGCGGTGGCGCCAGCCGCCCGGGCCGACCAATGCGCTCGGCCAGATCAAGTTCGTGATGCCGAACTCGAAGGCGATCTACCTCCACGACACCAATGCGCGCAGCCGCTTCAACGACAGCGTGCGCGCGCTCAGCCACGGCTGCGTGCGCACGCAGCACATCATCGACCTTGCGACCGAGCTTCTCGGCGACGACGACGGGCCGTGGACGCCGCAGCGGATCCAGGCCGCGCTTGCCAGCAAGAAGACGGTGCAGGCCAATTTCGTGAAGCCGGTGCCGGTCTATATCGTCTATTTCACCGAGGCCGCGCTCGTTGACGGCAAGATCGTCGACTACAAGGACATGTACAGCCGCGACGCCAAGGCGATGCAGGCGCTCGACATGAAGGACGGCGGGGCAAGCCTCGCGGCGCCCAAGTCGAAGGACGATAATGTCGCGGCGAAGCCGAAGCCCAAGCCGGCGCAGCAGGTCGCCACGCGCTAGCGCTTCCGCTTGACACCGGCGCGGGCGCCGGACCTTAGTGCCGGCGGACCGAGCAGGGGGACAAGCGTGGCCGCACGCCCGATCAGTGTCGCGCAAGTCCTCACCGGCACCGCAGCCGCGCTTGCGATGCTCTATTTCTTCCGGCCCGTCCTGGTGCCGTTCGTCGTCGCCTTCGTCCTCGCCGTGCTCGTCAGCGGGCTGGTGCGATGGATCCGCGCGCGATCACCGCGAGCGCCGGGCTGGGTGGTCTCGATATCCGCCGGGATCGTGGTGATCGTTGCTGCTTCCGCGGGCATTTTCGTGATGGCGCAGGGCATGGTGCAGATGGTCTCGCAGGGACCGGCGCTGGTGAGCCGGATCGACCAGCTGGTCGGCGACGCGGGGCAGGCGCTGCACCTCAAGGAGCCGCTGCACCTGTCCAGCGTGATCGGCAACGTCAGCGTTCCCGAGATCGCCGGCGCGGTGCTCTCGAGCGTGCAGGGGCTGCTGTCGGGCGTGCTGCTGATGATCGTCTATTTCGGTTTCATGCTCGCCGGGCGCGAGCGGATGAGCCGGAAGATGGACCATATCGGCGGCCCGCCGGGCAGCGGACGGACGATCCGCTCGGTCATCGAGCACATCGCTTCGGACATCGAAACCTACATCTGGGTCCAGACCATCACCGGCCTGATGCTGACCGCCGCGTCCGCAGCGGTGATGCTCGCCGTGGGGCTCCACAACGTGCTGTTCTGGAGCGTCGTCTTCTTCCTCCTGACCTTCATCCCCAACATCGGCGTCACGGTCGGCTCGATCGTCCCGGCACTGTTCGCGCTGCTGCAGTTCCCGACCGTGTGGCAGGCGATCGTCATCTTCGTTCTGATCCAGATCGTGGCGACCGTGATCGGGAATTTCATCTACCCGCGGCTGCAGGCGGAAACGCAGAACATCGATCCGGTCGTGACCATCCTGGCGCTCGCCTTCTGGAGCCTTCTATGGGGGTTGGCGGGCGCGTTCCTTGCAGTCCCGCTGACGCTGATGGCGATGATGGTGTTCAGCCAGTTCGAGCGCACGAAGTGGCTTGCCGCGCTGCTGTCGAACGATGGCAGGCTCGATCCGGTGCGGATCCGCCGGCCGAAGGACTAGGCGCAAAAGAAAAGGGCCGCCGAAGCGGCCCTTTGTCGGAATGGAAGAGCGGCTTACGCGATCTTGTCGGCGTAGATCATGCGGCCGCCGGCAAGGCGCTTCATGACCGCATACTGGCTCTTCTTCGGCATTGCGAAGCAGCCTTCCGAGCGCCCCAGCATGCCGTGCTGCTGGATCATCTCCGGCTCGGCGTACCAGGCGTTGTGGATCACGATCGCGCGCGGCTCGGCATTGTTGTTGGTCCAGTCGAGGCCGCGGACGCGCAGCGAGAGGCCGTACTTGCCCTCATAATATTCGTCGGTGACGTAGGTGCCGTTCGACGTCGCATAGCTGCCGAAATCATTGCTGAACCGCTCGAGGAAGCCCGAGTGGCCCGGATCGGAACCGCGGCCGTGGCAGACGAGATGCGTCTCGACCGTGCCGTTCTGGAGGTCGACGAGGTAGAAGCGCTGCTCGCTCGACGGCTTCGAGAAGTCGGCGATGCCGATCGTATCGCGCGGGTAGATCTTGTGCTGGTCCAGCGCCGCCTTGGCGCGGGCGAAAAGCTGCGGGTCGATGCCGGCAGGCGCGGTCGGCGCCTGCGGCTGGGCGGGGGCCGGGGCGAACGGGTATGTGCTCGTCGGCGCCTGCGGGACCAGAAGGCCCGGCAGCGCCTGCGAAGCTGCTGCAGAAGAAAGGATCAGTCCACCGGCGCCGGCGGCGCCAAGACGCAACATTTCCCTCCGATTCAACGACATGCATTTCCCTCCGCTCTTGGCCATTGCTTTACCATTCAAAGGGTTAATGGCCGATAACCCTTCGGTGGATGTTTCCCCGCCCACCCCGCCGACTGAACGGTTCATCGCACCTTCGGCCGACGATCTACGGGTTGAATGGTTGGTGTCTCGCTGCTAAGTGGCGCGCGCCGCCGAGGTGTGCCTCTGGAGGCCGCTATTCTTTTGCCAGTGAGGACGGGTCCCATTCCGCCGCACTGGGATATGGGGGTTAAGCCCCTGTTTTTAAAGACTTTAGGGAGAGTGACGGGAGTTTATGCAGATCATCGTTCGCGACAATAATGTCGAGCAGGCGCTGCGCGCGCTGAAGAAGAAGCTGCAGCGCGAGGGCGTCTACCGCGAGATGAAGCTGCGCCGTCATTACGAGAAGCCGTCGGAGAAGCGCGCGCGCGAGCGCGCCGCCGCTATCCGCCGCGCCCGCAAGCTCGAGCGCAAGCGCGCCGAGCGCGAAGGCTCGCGCTAAGCCTTAAAGCGCCACAGCCCAGTGTCCGTCGCCGAAGCCGCCCATCGACCCGACCGTTCCGGCAGGGCGTTCGCGCTGTGGCTCGGATTCATCCTGGTGATCGCCGCCGGCGTCGCCCTGGCCTGGCTGGGCGCGCATTCGGTCCGGCAGCGGACCGTCCAGGTCGAAACCGTCAAGGCCGGTACCGGTCCGACCGTCCAGCCGCAGGACGGCGTGCTGATCGACTATGAGGGCCGGCTTTCCGACGGCAAGGTGTTCGATTCGAGCGCGGGCAAGGGCCCGATCCCGCTCATCGCCAGCCAGGTGATCCCCGGCTTCGCCGACGCTTTGTCGCGGATGCAGGAAGGCGGCCATTACAGGATCCATATCCCGTCGAAGCTCGCTTATGGCGCCAACCCGCCTCCGGGCGCGCCGATCCCGCCCAACGCCGACCTCGACTATGACGTGACGGTGGTGAAGCTGGTGCCCAACGCCGCGCTGATGCAGCAGGGCGGCCCGCCGCAAGAGCAGCCGCAGGAACAGCCGCAGCAGCAATAGCGCGCGTCAGACGGAGACGACCTCCGCCCCTTCTTCTTGCTTCCGCTCCTGCTGCCTGCTGAGGTCCACGAGGACGACTTTCAGCGTCGCGAGGATGGGGTCGGCGAACAGCACGCCGAGGATCCCGAACAAGGCAGCCATCAGCAGCTGCATCGCCAGCAGCACTGCCGGCGCGAGGTCGACCGTCCTGCGCGCGACGAACGGCACCACCAGGTAGGCGTCGATATTGTGCACCAGGAAATAGACGACGATGCACCAGATTCCCTGGCCGTAGCTGGCGCTGAAGCCGACTGCGACCATCAGCACGCCCGAAGTGATCGCGCCAATGTTGGGGATGAAGGCGAGAACGCCGGTGACGAGGCCGAGCAGACCCGCCATCGGCACGCCGCCGATCGTGAGCAGGAACCAGGCGAACACGCCTTCGAACACCATTGCGATGAGGCGGCCGAACAGCAGCCGGCGCAGCGTGAAGCCGACATGCTCGGCGATGCGGTAGAAGCCGGCGCGGTGCCTTAGCGGCAGCATCCACGCGATGCCGCGGTCGTAGAGGCGCGGCTCGGAAGCGAGGAAAATGCCGATGACGATCATCGCGATCACGCTCGCGACGGCGCCGATGACGCTTCCGACCGCGCTCGTCAGGCGTCCCACGCCGCCGAGGATTTGCGAGCGCCAGTTGGTCGGCTGTCCGTCGACCAGGCCGAGCGAGGCGGCGAAGGCCATCAGGCGGTCGAACTGGGCGGTGACCACCGCGCGCAGCGCCTCGAACTGGGCCGCGATGGTGGTTCCGGCGAACCACACCACCCAGCCGAGAAAGCCGAAGCCGAGGAGCAGGACGAGGAGGAGCCGCCAGCCTCTCGGTATCGGAAGGTAGCGGCCGAGGACGCGGACGCCGCCGTCCAGGAAGACGGCGAAGATCGCGCCGCCGACGATCAGCAGCAGGGGCTGGCCGAGCGTGATGACGCCGAGGATCGCAAGGCCGATGCCGAACCACACCGCGGCCTTGGCCATCTCGCGGCGGACGAGCGGGTCGCGGAACTCCGCCGGGCCGGGCCGCTCCAGATGGGGCTCGGTGGTCGGCGGCGTGGTAGACATCAACTATCCCTAAGCGACGTACCTGCGCGGCCGGGGCGAAGCGCTTCGAACCAGCTCAGCGGGTTCCACCAGACGGACGTGCCGTCGAGCGAGAAGGTGATGAACTCGGCGCGGCCGCCGATATTCTCCCATGGCACGGGCCCGCCAAGGCCGCCGTTCCACACGTCGATGCGGCTGTCGGCGGAATCATCGCGATTGTCGCCCATCAGCCAGACATGGCCCGCGGGAATGGTGATCGGGCCGAAATTGTCCTCGGGCGAGAGGCCGAGGTCGACCGTCTCGTAGGTGCGGCCGCTCGGCAGCGTCTCGCGAACGACGGGAACGCGGCAGTACATCTTCCCGTCCGCACCGCGCGTTCGGTACGGGCGCAGCTTGTCATCCTGCGGCGACCCGCACGGCGAATTGGCGTCGATCGGGATCATGTCGGGGGGAAGCACCTGGCGCTTCACCGCCTGGCCGTTGATGTACAGCTGCCCGTCGACCATCCGCAGCGTGTCCCCGGGAAGGCCGATGACGCGCTTGATGTAGTCGGTGCGGGTTCCCGGCGGAGTCACGATCACGATGTCGCCGCGCTCGGGCATATGGCCGAACAGCCGCCCCTTCATCGGCGGAAGCACGTGGAAGCTCGGGCTCACCCACGACCAGCCGTAGGGATATTTGGTGACCACCAGGCGATCGCCCGTGAGCAGCCCGGGCATCATCGATTCCGACGGGATGTAGAAGGGCTTGGCGACGAGGCTGTGGAAGGCGAGGACAGCGATCAGCACCCACAGAAGCCCCTTGATCTCGCGCCATAGCGCGGAGCCCTTCGACTCCTTCTTTTCGTCGGCGGGTGCGCTCTTGTCGTCGGCCGCGGCCGCCTCGGGAACAGTATCGCTCAACAATCAGGGCTCCAGCTTGCGGGCGGTCAGGATCACGAAGGCCTGCGCCCAGGGGTAGTCGTCGGTCATCGTCAGGTGAATGTCGATGGCGTGGCCTTCCGGCGCAAGTGCGTCAACCCGCGCCCTCGCTCCGCCGGTCAGCTCTAGCGTGGGCGCGCCTGAGGCAAGATTAACGACTCCGATGTCCTTCATATAGACGCCGCGCTTGAACCCCGTGCCCACCGCCTTGGAGAAAGCCTCCTTCGCGGCGAAGCGCTTGGCGAGGGTCCCGGCGCGCGTGTGCGGCCGCGACGCGGCCTTCGCCTGCTCGGCGTCGGTGAAGACCCGCTGGAGGAACCTGTCGCCCCAGCGCTCGAGCGATTTCTCGATGCGCGCGATGTTGCACAGGTCCGAGCCGATGCCGACGATCATGCGATCCTCCCCGGGACGGGGAGGTGGCAGCGCGAAGCGCTGACGGAGGGGGGACGGAGCCCTGCATCACGCCCCCTCCACCACCGCGCTGCGCGCGGCGGTCCCCCTCCCCGTTCCGGGGAGGAGCCGATCACCGCGCTTCGTCCATCAGCTCGCGCATCCGGCGGACGCTCGCATCGAGGCCGGTGAAGATCGCCTCACCGATCAGGAAATGGCCGATGTTGAGCTCGGCGATCTGCGGGATGGCTGCGACCGGAACAACATTGTCGAAGGTCAAGCCGTGGCCGGCGTGGGGCTCGATGCCGTTCTTCACGGCCAGCGCGGCGCAGTCGGCGATCCGCTTGAGCTCGGCCGCGCGCTCGTCACCGGCGAGATGCGCATAGCGGCCGGTGTGGAACTCGACCACCGGCGCGCCGAGCCGAACCGCGGCGGCGACCTGCTCCTCGGTGGGCTCGATGAACAGGCTGACCCGGATGTTCGCGGCGCCGAGCTTGTCCACGTAATAAGCAAGGTGGTTGTGCTGGCCGGCGGCGTCGAGGCCGCCCTCGGTCGTGCGCTCCTCGCGCCGCTCGGGGACGATGCAGGCGGCGTGCGGCTTATGCCGAAGCGCGATCTCGAGCATCTCTTCGGTCGCCGCCATCTCGAGGTTCAACGGCAGACCGATCTCGGCCATCAGCCGGTCGATATCGGCGTCGGTGATGTGCCGCCGGTCCTCGCGGAGGTGCGCGGTGATGCCGTCGGCGCCCGCGGCCGCCGCCATGATCGCCGCGCGCACTGGGTCGGGATGATCGCCGCCGCGCGCGTTCCTTATCGTCGCGACGTGGTCGATATTCACTCCAAGGCGGAGCTTGCCGGTCACGCGGCGGCGCGGCTCCCCGGCTTGACGGCGGGAATGGCCGCGAGCTCCGGAGGAACGCAATCGGCTTCATAGGTCGGCACGTCGATCCGGATCAGCGGATAGAAGGGAACGCCGAGGTTGGACGCTCCGCCCGACCGGTCGACGAGGGCTGCTTCGGCGACGACCTCGCCTCCCGCCGCCCGCACGGCATCGATCGCCTCGCGCGAGGAGAGGCCGGTGGTCACCACGTCCTCGACCATCAGTACCCGGGTTCCGGGCTCGATGGCGAAGCCGCGGCGGAGCTCGAACACGCCCTGAGGCCGTTCGAGGAACATTGCCGGCTTGCCGAGGGCGCGGCCCATCTCATGGCCGATGATGACGCCGCCCATCGCCGGGGAGATCACCGCCTGCACTTGATCGCGGACAAGATTCGGAATGCGCGAGGCGAGCTCGCGCGCGAGCCGCTCGGCCCGGGCCGGGTCCATCAGCACGCGCGCGCACTGAAGGTAGCGCGGGCTGCGGAGACCCGAGGAAAGGATGAAATGGCCTTCGAGAAGCGCGTCGGCAGCGCGGAATTCGGCGAGGATTTCGTCGTCGCTCATCATCGGCAACGGCCATTAGGCGCGGCGGCGCACCCCTTCAACACCCCCCGCAGCATCTTGGAACAGGCGCTTGAGGCTCCCGCAACCCGCGCCTATAGAGCCGGCAACTCCGGTCGCGCGGTCCTCGCGCTTCCGGTCCTCAACTTGCCTCTGGGGTATCGATGAAACGAACTGGATGGGCGATTGCGCTGACCGCGGCCTGGCTTACACCTGCAGCGGCGCAAGCGCCGGCAAGTACGCCTGCCGCCACGACTGCCGCCGCTCAGCCCAACAGCGCGCCGCCCGCCGCCTTCGCCCAGAACCCGAACAAGCCGGAGGCCGCTACTGCCGCTCCCGCGCAGGAGCCGGTCGCCGCCGCGCTTTCCACGGTCGCTCCGACGCCCGGGATCGGCGAGCCCGACGGCCGCATGATGCTGCAGGACCAGGTCACGCCGATCGGCCGGGAAGCCGCGTCCTTCCATGATTACTGGCTGCTGCCGCTCTGCGCCGCGATCAGCGCGCTGGTCCTCATCCTGCTGCTGATCGCGCTCGTGCGCTTCCGCCGCGGCGCCAATCCGGTGCCTTCGCGCAACTCGCACAACACCACGATCGAGGTCATCTGGACGCTGGTCCCGGTGCTGATCCTGGTCGCGATCGCGATCCCGTCGATCCGGCTGCTGCGCCACACCTATTCGCCGCCGCCCGCGGACCTGACGGTCAAGGTGACCGGGCACCAATGGTACTGGAGCTACGAATATCCGGACAATGGCGTCAGCTTCGACAGCTACATGCTGAAGGAGAAGAACGACCCGACGCGGCAGGCGAACCAGCGCTTCCGGACCGACGCCGACGGGCCGCCGCTCCTCGCCGTCGACCAGCGCGTCGTCATTCCGCAGGGCAAGGTGGTGAAGTTCATCGTCACTGCCGACGACGTCATCCACAGCTTTGCGGTGCCGGCGTTCTGGATCAAGCAGGACGCCAACCCGGGCCAGCTGCACGAGGCGTGGGTGAAGGTCGACCGGCCGGGCGTCTATTTCGGCCAGTGCTCCGAGCTTTGCGGCGCCCGCCACGGCTTCATGCCGATCGCCGTCGAGGTCGTGCCCGCCGCGGAGTTCGCGACCTGGGTCGCCTCGAAGGGCGGTCACCTGGCCGGCGCGAAGCCCGCGGCCGCTGTCCCGCCGACCACCGCCGGACCGGCCGGGGAGATGACCACGCCTGCTCCGGCGGCCGGCGGCACCGCTGCCGCCAACCCGGCGCCCGCGCCGACCAACCCGAACGTCGCCAACCGCGCCAACCAGTAAGACACGGATCCCAGTAATGAGCACGACCGCCGACGCACTTCATCTCCAGCCGCACGAAGCGCATGACGCGCATCACGATGCGGACCACAAGCCCGGCTTCTTTGTCCGCTGGTTCATGTCGACGAACCACAAGGACATCGGAACGCTCTACCTGATCTTCGCGATCATCGCCGGGACCATCGGCGGCGCGATCTCGGGCATCATGCGCTGGGAGCTGATGGAGCCGGGCATCCAGGTGCTCAACCACGCCTGGCCGATCGGCGCCGGGACGGCGAACTTCGACGAGTGGACCCACCACTGGAACGTGCTGATCACCGCCCACGCGCTGATCATGATCTTCTTCACCGTCATGCCGGCGATGATGGGCGGGTTCGGCAACTGGTTCGTGCCGCTGATGATCGGCGCTCCGGACATGGCCTTCCCGCGGATGAACAACATCAGCTTCTGGCTGCTGGTCCCGTCCTTCCTGCTGCTGCTCGGCTCGACCTTCGTCTCGGGAGGGACGGGCCTCGGCGCCGGCACCGGCTGGACGATGTACGCGCCGCTATCCACTTCCGGCTCGGCAGGGCCGTCGGTCGACATGGTCATCTTCTCGATGCACCTCGCCGGCGCCAGCTCGATCCTCGGCGCCATCAATTTCATCACCACCATCTTCAACATGCGCGCGCCGGGCATGACCCTGCACAAGATGCCGCTGTTCGTCTGGTCGGTGCTGGTCACCGCCTTCCTGCTGCTCTTGTCGCTGCCGGTGCTCGCGGGCGCGATCACGATGCTGCTGACGGACCGCAATTTCGGCACGGCCTTCTTCGACGCGTCGGGCGGCGGCAATGTCGTCCTCTACCAGCACCTGTTCTGGTTCTTCGGCCACCCCGAGGTCTACATCATGATCCTGCCGGGCTTCGGCATGATCAGCCAGGTCGTCTCGACCTTCAGCCGCAAGCCGGTGTTCGGCTATCTCGGCATGGCATACGCCATGGTCGCGATCGGCGTGATCGGCTTCGTCGTCTGGGCGCACCACATGTTCACCACGGGCATGAGCGTCGACGAGAAGATGTACTTCACCGCCGCGACGATGATCATCGCGGTCCCGACCGGCGTGAAGATCTTCAGCTGGATCGCGACGATGTGGGGCGGCTCGATCACGTTCGAGACGCCGATGCTGTTCGCGATCGGCTTCATCTTCCTGTTCACGGTCGGCGGCGTCACCGGCGTCGTGCTCGCCAACGGGGGCGTCGATACGTACATGCAGGACACCTATTACGTGGTGGCGCACTTCCACTACGTGCTCAGCCTCGGCGCCATCTTCTCGATCTTCGCGGGCTTCTACTACTGGTTCCCGAAGATGAGCGGCCGCCTCTACAACGAGTTCCTCGGCAAGGTTCACTTCTTCCTGATGTTCGTCGGCGTGAACGTCATCTTCTTCCCGATGCACTTCCTCGGCCTCGACGGCATGCCGCGGCGAATTCCGGACTACACGCCGGCGTTCACGCATTGGAACGAGGTCTCGACCTACGGCTACATGATCACGGTCGCCGGCGTCGCCGTCTTCTTCGTGAACCTGTTCTGGTCGCTTGCGGCGGGACCGAAGGCTGCCGGCAACCCTTGGGGCGAGGGCGCGACGACGCTCGAATGGACGCTGTCGAGCCCGCCGCCGTTCCACCAATATTCGACGCTGCCGCGGATCGACTAGTCCGCCAGCCTGAGAGAATGGGCCGGTTCCGCAGCAGCGGTGCCGGCCCTTTTCCTTTTCCGCCTAGCCTTTGACGCGCTCGACCCTGATGATCTTGATCGGCGGGTCGAGCATCTGGCCCTTCATGGCGCCTTCGCCTTTGGTCGCGGAGACCGGCGAGGCGAGGATCTTCTGCACGACATCCATTCCCTCGGTAACATGGCCGAAAGCGGCGAAGCCGGGGTCGTCCGCCGTCGCGTCGAGCGCCGGCATGTCGCTCGCCAGGATGAAGAAATCGGCGCGCGCGGTGCCGGGCCCCGCATTGGCCATGGAGATTGCGCCGGCAACGTTGCGAAGGCCGGTCTGCGTCGTCGGCTCGTGCTTGATCGGTGGGTAGAGCTTCAGCGCGTTCGAGCGAATTCCGCCCTGGATCAGGCCGTCGCCTTCTTTCCCGCCCGGCTGGTGCATCGCGCGGTAGAAGCTTTCGCCGTCGAAGCGGTGGGTGTCGACATAGTGGAGGAAGTTGGCCGTGGTGACCGGCGCGTGGGTCTTGTCCAGCGCGACGACGATGCGCCCGGCGCTGGTCTCGATGGCGACCGGGACTTCTTCGGTCGGCGCTGCGGGAGCTGCTTGGGAAAGCGCGGGGGCGGATGCGGCGGCGAGCAGCGCCGCGGCGAGGAATCGGATGCTCATGCATTGCGGCATAGCAAAGGCTGGATGAACATCGCCACACAGGCTTTTCCTCTGCGGCCCAAGTCCTTATAGCCGCCGGCAAATGCCCGCCTTCGAGCTGACGAATCCAGCCGCGCTTCCTGCCGACTGGCGCGATTTCCTCGCGCTCACCAAGCCGCGCGTCATGAGCCTGGTGGTGTTTTCCGGCCTGTGCGGCCTGCTCGTCGCGCCGGCCAGCCTGCCGGCGGTGCTCGGCTTCACGGCGATCCTCTGCATCGCGCTGGGCGCCGGCGCGTGCGGCGCGCTCAACCAATGGTATGAGGCGGACATCGACGCCAAGATGCGGCGGACCGCGAGCCGGCCGCTTCCCGCCGGGCGCATGGATCGCCAATCGGCGCTGCATTTCGGCGTCGGCCTCGCATTCTTCTCGGTCCTGCTGATGGGCCTTGCGACCAACTGGGCGGCGGCGGTCCTGCTCGCCGTCTCGATCCTCTTCTACGTGCTTGTCTACACGGTGTGGCTGAAGCCCCGGACAGCGCAGAACATCGTCATCGGTGGCGCGGCCGGCGCCTTTCCGCCGCTGATCGGCTGGGTCGCCGCGACCGGGCACGTATCGGCCCTTCCGCTTCTTCTCTTCGCGATCATCTTCCTGTGGACGCCGCCGCATTTCTGGGCGCTGTCGCTGTTCGTGCGGTCCGATTACGCGGCTGCGGGCATCCCCATGCTGCCGGTCGTGGCGGGAGTGCCGAGCACGCGCCGGCAGATCTTCCTTTACAGCCTGCCGATGGCCGCTGCCGCGGTCGCGCCCTGGCCGCTCGGCCTTGCCGGCGCCCTCTATGGGACGTCCGCGGCGGTGCTCAGCTTCGTCTTCGTCGTTCTCGCCGCGAGGGTGCTCGCGAACCGCGCAAGCGACCCTGCACAGATGGCGCCGGAGAAGAAGCTGTTCGCTTACTCGGTCTTCTACCTCTTCGCGCTGTTCGCGATTCTCGTCGCCGACCGCTGGCTCGGGGCATGAAGCTCGAGGAAGAGATCCTTCGCCGCCAGCGCGAGCGGGCGCGGATCCTCGCGCTGCTTCTCGGCGCCTTCGTCGTGCTGATCTTCTTCATCACCATCGCGAAGACGGGGATGAACTGGTGAACACCGCGGTCGCTGAGAACAGGAACGGCAAGACGCTCCTCATCCTCCTGCTGATCATCGCCGCGATGGTGGTTCTCGTGGCGCTGACGCCGCGGCTCTATCGGGCGTTCTGCGAAGCGACCGGCTTCGACGGGACGACGCAGCGCGCCGACCGCGCGCCCGGCGCCGTGCCGGGCCAGGTGAAGGTGCAGTTCGACGCCAATGTGCACCCAGGCCTGCCGTGGCGGTTCGAGCCGGAGCAGGTGTCCGTCAAAGTCGCGCCCGGCGCGCAGACGAAGATCTTCTATTATGCGCAGAACCTCAGCGCGCGGGCGATTACGGGCCAGGCCGTCTACAATGTGTCGCCCGACACGGTCGGCAAATATTTCAAGAAGATCCAGTGCTTCTGCTTCTCCGAGCAGACGCTGCAGCCCGGACAGAAGGTCGACATGCCGGTGATCTTCTTCGTCGATCCGGCCATCCTGAAGGACCCGGACACGAAGGACGTTCACGAGATTACGCTCAGCTATACATTTTATCCTGTGGAAACCGTGCCGGCGGCTCGCTAGAGCCGGGGCAAAATAAAGAGGGAAGCTGGAGAGCGATGGCCGCGACGAAGAACAACGATTACCATCTGGTAGAGCCGGATCCGTGGCCGCTGATCGGCGCGATTTCGGGCGGCGTCCTGTTCAGCGGCGCGGTGATGTGGTTCCACGAGAACCGCTACGGGCCGATCGTCATGGGCCTGGGGCTGCTCGGCGTGCTCGTCACCATGTTCAACTGGTGGAAGAACACGATCGACGAGGCGCACACGGGCTATCACACGCCGGTCGTCCAGCTGCACCTGCGCTACGGGATGATCCTGTTCATCGCCTCCGAGGTGATGTTCTTCCTCGCCTGGTTCTGGGCCTTTTTCGATTCCGCGATCTTCCCGAGCTCCGTCGACGCGGTCGGCGGGGTATGGCCGCCCAAGGGCATCGAGGTGCTGAACCCCTGGGGCTTCCCGCTGCTCAACACCCTGATCCTGCTGTGCTCCGGCACCACGGTCACCTGGGCGCACCACTCGCTGATCCATGGCGACCGCCACGGGCTCAAGCTCGGCCTGCTGCTGACGATCCTGCTCGGCCTCACCTTCACCGGCGTGCAGGCCTATGAATATGCCCACGCGCCCTTCCCGTTCAAAGGCAGCATCTACGGCTCGACCTTTTTCATGGCGACGGGTTTCCACGGCTTCCACGTGATCGTCGGGACGATCTTCCTGATCGTCTGCCTGATCCGCGCCAACCGCGGCGACTTCACGCCGCGGCAGCATTTTGGGTTCGAGGCGGCGGCCTGGTACTGGCACTTCGTCGACGTGGTTTGGCTGTTCCTGTTCACGTCCATCTACGTGTGGGGCGGCTGGGGCGCGCCGCACGCGGGGTGACCCCTGACCAGCTGGGCGAAGGGCCTTCGTCGCTTCAGGCGGCGCTGAGAGGCGACTGCCCCCGCTGCGGTGCCCACACGCTGTTCGCGGGGTGGGTCCGGTTCGCCCACAAGTGCCGCGCGTGCGGACTCGATCTCGACAGTTTCAACGTCGGCGACGGTCCCGCCGCTTTCCTCATCTTCATCGTGGGGACGATCACCGTCGTTTCCGCGCTTGTGGTCGACGGGATATTCTCGCCGCCCTGGTGGGTGCACCTCGTTTGGGTGCCGGTAGCCGCCGCGCTCACGATCGGCGGGCTACGGCTCTCCAAGGCGTGGCTCCTGGCGCAGGAATATAAGCATCGCGCGCGCGAAGGGCGGCTGATCCAGTGACGCGCCGCCTGCCCGTCATTCCGACGATCATCGTCGCGGCGGCAGTGGCGCTGATGATCGGCCTTGGGGTCTGGCAGCTTCAGCGCGCCAAGTGGAAGGAGTCGCTCCTCGCGCAATATGCCGCGGCGCAGAAGCTGCCGCCGATCGCCTGGCCGACCATGCCGCTCAAAAGCGACCAGCTGCCGCTATTCCGCCACGCGACGGGTGTCTGCCTGCGGCCGGTCGCGAAACATGCGATGGCTGGCGAGAACCTCCGCGGCGAGCCTGGCTATGTCCAGGTCGTCGACTGCGCCACGGGCGCGGAAGGGCCGGGGATGAGCGTGGAGGTCGGCTGGTCGAAGGACCCCAACGCGAAGTTCAACTGGCCGGGCGGGCCGGTGAGCGGGATCATCGCGCCGGACCGCAGGAACGGCATGCGCCTGGTGGCCGCGACCGCTCCGCCGGGCCTCGAGCCGAGCGCTCCGCCGTCGACGGACACGATCCCCAACAACCACCGCTCCTATGCGGTGCAGTGGTTCAGCTTCGCTGCAATCGCCTTGATTATCTATGGCCTCGCACTCAGGAGGAAATGGAGGGAGCAGCCGAAGCCGTGAGCGGTGAAATGCATGTCCTGTCGAACGGCCTGACCGTCGCGGTCGACCCGCTGCCCGGTGCCGAGTCCGTTTCGCTCGGCGTTTATGCGATGGTCGGCTCACGCTCGGAGCCGGAGCACCTCAACGGCCTCGCCCATGTCGTCGAGCATATGGTGTTCAAGGGCGCAGGCTCGCGCGACACGCGACAGATCGCCGAAGCGATCGAGGATGTCGGCGGCATCATAAATGCCTGGACCGCGCGCGACCAGACTGTTTTCTACGGCCGGACGCTGGCCAAGGACGCGACGCTGCTGGCCGAGCTGATCGCCGACTTCCTCCGTGCGCCGCACATGGACGAGGAGCATCTCGAGCGCGAGAAGGCCGTCATCCTTTCCGAGCTCGGCGAAGCGATCGACTCGCCCGACGACGTCGTCCACGACCATTTGTTCGAGGCGTCTTTCGACGCGCAGCCGCTCGGGCGCTCGGTGCTCGGGCGCGAAGAGACGCTGCGGAGCATCACGGCCGAGGATTGCCGTGCGTGGATCCGCGACGAGCTGGTGCCCTCGCGGCTGATCTTCTCCGCAAGCGGCAAGGTCGAGCCGGGCGAGATCCTGCGCCTGGCCGAGCGCCTGTTCGGCGACATGGAGAACTGGCCCGGCGTCCCGATCGGCCGCGCCGAGTTCACCGGCGGCGTCCGCAACGACCGCCGCGAATTCGAGCAGGCGCATTGGTGCCTCGGGCTTCCGGGCATCGCGGCGTCCGATCCGCGACTGCCGGCGCTGTCGATCTTCGTCCAGGCGATCGGCGGCGGCATGTCCTCCCGGCTGTTCCAGCAGCTGCGCGAGGAACGCGGGCTCGCTTACTCGGTGAGCGCATGGCAGCAGGCCTATGCGGACACCGGCATCGTCGCGCTGAGCTGCGCCGCGGACCGCAATCGTGCCGTCGAATCGATGCACCTCGCGCGCGCGATCCTCTCCGAGGCGGTCGAGACGCTCACCGATGCGGAGGTGCAGCGTGCGCGGGCGCAGCTCGAAGCCGGGCTGCTGATGAGCATGGAGAGCGTGCAGGGCCGCGCGGACCAGATGGCGCGGTCGATCGAGGTCTTCGGGCGCATCCTTTCACTCCATGAACTGCTCGCCAAGCTTCGCGAGGTCGACGTCGCAGCCGCGCGCGCGGCCGGGGCTGCGCTGCTCGATGGGCGAGCGGCGGTCGCGTCGGTCGGCACCCAGCTCGCACTCGCGGCGTGACCGAGCTCCAGACGCTCGTCGCGGAGCCTTGGGCCGACTGGGGGCTGATCGACTCGGGCAATGGGCAGAAGCTGGAGCGGTACGGCAACATTCGCGTGGTCCGCCCCGAACCGCAGGCGATGTGGGCGCCGGCAAGAGCGAACTGGGATCCCGACGCGACCTTCGTGCCGGGCTCCGACGAGGAGGGCGGCGGGCGTTGGGTCCAGCACCGGCCGGTCCCACGGCAGTGGGAGCTCTCGCGCGGCGCCGTTCGCTTCGCCGCTTCGCTGACGCCGTTCCGGCACCTCGGCTTCTTCCCGGACATGGCGCCGCAATGGGACTGGATGCGCGGCCGGTCTGCGGACGCCGACGTGCTCAACCTGTTCGGCTACACGGGCGTCGGCACGCTGCTCTTGAGCGATGCCGGGGCCCGCATGGTGCATGTCGATGCCTCCAAGAAGTCGGTGGAGCAGGGGAAGGAGAATGCGCGTCTCTCGGGCCTTGCCGACCGCCCGATCCGCTGGATCATCGACGACGCGAGCAAGTTCACCGCGCGCGAGGTGCGGCGCGAGCGCCGCTACGACGGCATATTGCTCGACCCGCCCAAGTTCGGGCGCGGCCCGACCGGCGAAGTGTGGCGCCTCGAGGAAAATCTCGCCCCGCTGCTCGCCGACTGCCGCCGGCTCCTCGACGGGAACAGCCGCTTCCTCGTGCTCACCGTCTATGCGGTGCGCATGTCCGCGCTCGCGATCGGCGAACTGGTGAAGCAGCTTCTCGGCGATCTCGGCGGGAGGGTGGAGATGGGGGAAATGTCGGTCCGGGAGGAAGCGCGCGGGCTGCTGTTGCCGACCGCCATCTTCGCCAGATGGTCCGCTGAGTGAGCTGCGAGGAACTGCGCCGGGCAGTCCCTGAGGAACTCACGTCCTCGCGGCTCTGATCGAGGCGCCGGCGATGAACGGAGCGCCGGCCGTCAGCAGAAGCGACACCGCCGCTTCGAGCAGATAGGCGTCCGCGGCGCCGAAGATCAGCAGCGGGACCGCGAGCGGAAGGAGAAGCAGCCCCGCCAGCGATCCCGCACGGGGCAGGCCGGCAGTAACTGCAGCGACAGCGACGGCGAGCGAAGCCAGTCCCGGCGTGCCGATGAGGAGCGCGAGCTCGGTGCGCGCGAGCGACGCGCCGTCGAGCGCGAGCAGCGCGGAAGCCGGCACCGCGGCGACCAGCAGGAGCGGCGCGAAGGTCAGCCAGTGCGCCACGATCTTGGCCGACGCGATGCTCTCCTCGGCGATTCCGTGGAGGAACAGCTGGTCGAGCACGCCCTCGGCGCGGTCCGGCTCGACGAGGCGCTCGACGGGCAGCAGCGCGGCCGTGAGCGCCGCAATCCACAGCGCCCCGGGGCCGATCCGCGACAGCAGCCGGGCGTCCGGGCCGACGGCGAAAGGCACGAGCGCGGCGACGAGCAGGAAGAAGGCGATCGGCAGCCATGCCGCTCCGGCGAGGCCTCGGCGGACGTCTCGCGCGATCAGCGCGCCGATCACTGCCCGAGTTCCAGCAGGCGCGACTCACCGGGCAGCGGCTGGTGCGAAGCGGCAAGCACCCCGCCGCCGGCCTCGAGGTGGCGCGAGAGGATATTCCCGAGCCTTGAGGCGCCTTCGGCATCGAGCCCGTTCAGCGGCTCATCGAGCAGCCACAGCGGGGCGCCGGACGCGACCACCCGAGCGAGCGCCGCGCGCCTCGCCTGTCCGGAAGAGAGGAGCCGCACCGGCACTTCGGCCAGATGCGCGATGCCGAGCGCCTGCATTGCCTCGTCCACCGCAGCGCCGCCCCAGAAGAGCAAGGCCCTGCGCAGGGGCAGTTCGCGGTCGAGCGCGAGATGATCGTCGGCGAGCGCAACTGCCGAGCGCTCGACGCGGCCACGTTCCGCGCGCAGGAGCCCGGCCGCAAGGCGCAGCAGGCTCGACTTGCCGCTGCCGTTCGGACCCGCGACCTGGAAAAGCTCGCCGCGCGCGAGAAGGAAATCGAGGCCTTCGAACAGCAGCCGGCCGCCGCGGCGGAGCGCCACGTCCTCGAAGTGCAGCAGGCACGTCACTCCTCCTCATCCTCGAGCGCGTGCATGTCGTCGTCGGAAAAGCCGAAATGGTGGCCGACCTCGTGGATGACGATGTGGCTGACCAGCTGTTCGAGGCTGACGCGCGTCGACTGCCATTCGGCGAGGATCGGCCGGCGGTAGAGCGTGATGCGCTCGGGCAGGACGCCCGATTGCTCGATGCTCTGAAGGTTGAGCGGGATTCCCTGGTAAAGGCCGCTAAGGTGCATCGGATTGCGGATGCCGACGCTTCGCGCGGTCTCGGGGCTCGCGACCTCCTCGATCATCAGCACCACGTCGTCGAGGCTCTCGGCAAATGGCGAGGGCAGGCGATCGAGGGTGCGACGGGCGATCGCCTCGATGTCGGCGGCGCTCGGCAATCGGCCGGCGAGGCGCTCCGCGGGAGTCATGGGCTCGACCTAGGGGCGGTCGTTACGCCTCGCAACCTTGCCCGCCGCGCGCGCGGCCCTTAGATGGGCGCCCTTCCAGGCTTTGGTTCGGTAATGCACCCGTCCGGGTGCGGCGGAGCGGTGGCCGAGTGGTCGAAGGCGCTCGCCTGGAAAGTGAGTATACGGCAAAACCGTATCGAGGGTTCGAATCCCTCCCGCTCCGCCACTCTCCCGAGTTCAGCGCGGCTCGAAGCCGGCGAGGCGCAGGCGGACCAGCTGGTCCGCGGAGATGTGCGTCATGCCGCTCTGCTGGAGCCGGCGGACATAGTCGGGAGTGACGCCGTGGATGCGCAGGCTGACGAGGTCTTCGGCAGTGAAGTTGCGGTAGCCGAGATCGGCCAGCTGCTGGACGTAGTCCGCAGTCACGCCGTGGATCGCCATGGAGACGATGTCGTCGGTGCTGAGCGAGCGATAGCCGAGTGCCGCCAGCCGCTGCAGGAACTCGGGCCGAACGCCGTGGATCGACATCGAGACGATGTCGTCCGAGCTGAGGCGGCCGCCCTCCAGCTGGACGTAGGCGCGCGCAAGCTCGGGCCGCACGCCGTGGATCGCCATGGCGACGAGATCGTCGGCGGTCACGTTGCGGAACTCCGGTCCGATCGCCGCCATTTCGCGAACGAACTCGGGCTTCACGCCGTGGATTCGAAGCGCGACGAGGTCCGACGGGCTGATGTGCTGCAGCGCAGGGCCGATCGCCGCCATCTCGCGGATGTAAGCGGGTTCGACCCCGTGGATCTTGAAAGCGATCACGTCGTCCGCCGAGAGCCGGTAACCGAGGCCGCCGAGTTCCTGGACATAAGCGGGCGTCGCGCCGTGGATTCCCATTGCGACGAGCTGGTCGATGTTCGGGCGAGTGAAGCCGTTCTTGTCGAGCGCGTCGACGAGGTCGCGGCCGACGCCGCTCATCGTCAGCGAATAGGCCTGGTGCAGGTCGGGCCGGCCGATCCGGCGCGCGTCGAGGAAGGTCGCGAAACCGGCGTCGGGCGTGAAGCTGCACGCGCCCGCGCCATGCCCGCCGCCGGCTGAGCCGGTGCAGTCGAGCCTGCCGGCTTCCTTCACGAGCGCGAAGCGCACCGGCTGGGTCGGCCCGAGAAGCTGGCTCCTGCTCAGGCCCTGCAGCTCTTCGATCCTGCGGTTGTTCGACCAGATGCTGTCATTGTCCGCACCCCAGCGCGCCTCGATGGTGAGCTGGACCTGCGATCCGTCCTTGCCAGGGCCGTTGGTCGCCAGCGACCAGTTCACGGACTCCAGCTGCTCCGCCGAGGCAGCCGGGGTTGCGGGCACGGCGGCGGTCTGCGCGGGCGCGCATGAAATGACGCCCGCGATGACCAGTTTACGCC
>JBLNCZ010000002.1:0-3509 GCA_050261135.1 Bacillota bacterium | reverse complement strand
CCTGTACGAGGTGGCGTCGCGCAGGCCGTTCCCGGCGTTTCGGCCGGGGATGCTGTGGTACGCGCAGCCCCTCTACTATATGGGCAATCACTTGAGCTTTCTGCCATCCGGAGCGGTCGTCCCCTGGCCACGGTACAACCAGGCGCTGGACTACGAGCTAGAATTGGGTGTCGTTCTCGTTAGGCCGCTGTTCAATGCAACTCCGGAGGAGGCGGGGCAGGCCATCGGCGGCTTCACCGTATTCAACGACTTCAGTGCCCGAGATGTGCAGCTTGCCGAAATGTGCAGTGGCTTTGGACCGTGCAAGGCAAAGCACTTCGCGACGTCAACCGACGTCGGAACTGGACCCTTTTCGACATTGAGAACTGGACCCCCGGTTAGGTTTTTTGCTGCCCCAGGCTCGGTGCTGGGGCGGCTTGTCCAGGTAGTGCATAGGAGGGACCCGCGCGCCCCCGACGCGACCGCCACGAGTCTGGCGGAGCGGCGCGCGGGAGGTACCTGTGCACCCACCTGGGCAAGCCTTGCTCACGCCGGTGCCGCCGCGCTTTCGGTGACCGCGGGGGCTTTCAGCAGCCCGGAGCGTCGCTTCTCGCGCAGCCGATAGCTGTCACCCCGGATCGTGATGACGTGGCTGTGGTGCAGCAGTCGGTCGAGGATCGCGGTCGCCACCACGGCGTCGCCGAACACGGTGCCCCACTCGCTGACCGCGCGGTTGCTGGTAATCAGCATGCTGCCGCGTTCGTAGCGACGCGACACGAGCTGGAAGAACAGATGCGCGGCATTCGGCTCGAACGGCAGGTATCCAATCTCGTCGATGATCAAGAGCTTCGGCTTGCCGAAGTGGAGCAGCCGGTCCTCGAGCCTGCCTTCGCTGTGCGCCTTGGCGAGCTGGGCGACGAGCGTCGGCGCGGGCACGAACAGCGCCGAATAGCCGGTCAGGATCGCCTGGCGGCCGATCGCCACGGCCAAGTGGGTTTTGCCGACGCCGGGTGGCCCGAGCAGCATCACCACCTCGGCATTGGCAATGAACCGCCCGGTCGCGATCTCGCGGATCTGCTTCTTGTCGACCGAGGGCTGGGCGGCGAAGTCGAAGCCGTCGAGGTCGCGCACGAACGGGAAGCGCGCCAGCCCGATGCTCATCTCGATGCGGCGCTCGTCCTTGCGCGCGATCTCGCGCTCGCAGAGCAACGACAGCGCCTCCCGGATGGTCAGCTCCCGCCGTCCTGCCTCGTCGATCAGGCTGTCGAGCTGATCCCTGATTGCGGTCAGCTTCAGCCGGTTCAGCATCTCGACCAGGTGATCGTGCTCCATCACCAGCGCCCTCCGGCCAGCCGCTCGTACTCGAGAAGCGGGCGCAGCAGCTCGGGATCGGCAATCTCGGGTGCAGGCGCGGCGGCGACAGCAGCTTTCGATCGGAAGCCGACGACGCCTTCGAAGTGAAGCGGGTCGACGCGTCGCTCGAACCGGCCGGCGCAGCGCTGATGCACAGCGACCTCGTGGCCGGCATGGCTGACGCGCAGTTGTCCGCCGGCGAGGGTGACGCGCACCGTTTCGCCGATGAGCCGCCACGGCACGGAATAGGCGTTGCCGTCGACCTCGATGGCACAGTCGGCCTGGACCTTGCGTACCAGTTCGCGGCTGACCGCGAAGGGCGGAATGCCGGCGATCGACCGCAAGGCATTGGCCTCGGCTCGCCGGAAGCGCTCGATCGGCACCTCGCCGGTGGTGCCGTGCACCCGCTGGTCGGCGATCTCGCGCGTCCACTCGTCAAGGTGCGCCTCGAACGCCGACCAGCTCTCGAAACGGCGGCCGGCAATCGCGTTCTTCTTGACGTAACCGACGCCGCGCTCGTCCTTCCCCTTCGTTCGCGCCCGATATGGTGCGCAGGCCCGCGGCCGAAACCGCCAGTGCCGGGCGAAGGCATGCAGTCGGACATTGAACTCGACCTCGCGGGTCTGGCGGTCGTGCCGGACCACCAGCCCTCGATCGTTGTCGAACAGCACCTCTTCGGGGACGCCGCCGAAGTGGCGGAACGCACCTTCCAGCCCGGCGAACCAGCTTTCCTGGCGCTCGTTGCGGAAGGCCCGGACATACAGCCGACGCGAATAGCCGAGCGTGGCGACGAACAGGTACACCTTGACGCTCTCGCCGCCGATCAGCGCCCGGCGCTCGCCGAAGTCGATCTGCAACTGCTTGCCCGGGGGCGTCTCGAATCGAATCGTAGCCCGTGCTTCCGCCTACAGCTCGCGCCGCAGCGGTGCCACTTCGCGCTCGACCGTGCGCAGACTCAGCTTGATGCCCTTCTCGGCGGCAAGCTCTTGGCGCACAACATCGGCGTTGCCGGCATGGCGGCGAAAACACTCCCCCAGCCAATCCTCGAGCCCGGCCAGCGCACGCCGTCGGCGGCCACCGCGATAGGGCAGCCAACCACCCTGCGCGACATAATGCCGAACCGTCATGTGGCTGCAGCCCAGCTCTTTCGCGATCCGCTTGATGCCCCACCCCAGCCCCTTCAAGCGCAGCATCGCTGCGACCTCGTCCGGCGTCTGCATCACCTCCCTCCGCGGCAAATCCCCCCGCGAAAGAGGCTGCATCGATTCTTCCATCCGACCCTCCTCGTCAGTGAGGGGGTCCAGTTCCTGTTGTCGCCAGGGGTCCAGTTTTATCTGTCGCCCGACATACGCGAGCGCGGTTGACACGCCTGCCACTATGGCCGGGCAATGTATTTCTTCCCTTCCTGCGTGAGGTGTCCCGCCTTTTTTAAAGCTGACAGCGCGTTACTGATGCTCTGTTCGGCTGCCTTGTCGCTGTGGGCGTTCATCTCGTCAATGAGCTCGTGACGGGTCATGCCCTCCGGATGCCCTGCGATGCGGGCGAGGATTGCGTCACGCTTCTCTCCGCGACGGCCGCGGGGAGCGCGAGGCTCGCTCGGGGTCTTCTTGCCCTTGAGCGCGGAATCGTACGCGGCGATCGCCGCTACCTGCGCCTCAAGCTGTTGGATCTCAACCTCGGCTTCCTGGCGCTTGGCTTCCGCGGCTTTGATGGCAGCCTTGATGCGTGCGCGTTCTTCCGCGATGAATGATGTGAAGTTGGGTGCGTCCATCGTCTCCTCCGTGCGTGTTTGAATATATAGGAGGGAAGAGTTGTCAGTGCATCCTACGCGGCGGCTAGCGAGTGCGGGACATCGTCGGGATCACGCCTCACTCCCCGGTGACGCAAATGGGAAAAGACCGACCAGCACCAATGCCGATACCATCGTAGTGGTGCGCAGGCGAGGCAGATCGCCGGACAGGTTTCTTCGAAGAGGTAGTGATCGACGAGCTCGGCAATGCCAGGAAAGTCGCAGACAGTGCAGATCGTGATGACCCTGCGAATCCGTTCGTGGCGAGGAAGAAACATACGCTCATCCATGGCAGGGCGCACGTACCACAACAGAGGATCTTTCAGCGTTCGTGTACCCACGTCAACCGTATCTCCCATGCCCACCAGCGCTTCTTGTTGACGTGCCC
>JBLNCZ010000001.1:0-175000 GCA_050261135.1 Bacillota bacterium | reverse complement strand
GGTGGAGCCGCTCGCCGAGCGAAGCGTCGAGGAGGGCGCCGGGCGACAGCAGCCGCGCATCGCGGTTCTTCTCCAGAACGGCTTCGCCGAGGCCGGTGACGATCGCGCTCTGGGGCACGATGCCGGAGGTCACTCCTTCGAAGCGCAGCTCGCTCTCGCCCGCCGGAAGTCTCACCCGGCGGGTCTCGCTCACCAGCGCGTAGCCGCCGAGCCACTGCAGGTTGAGCGGCTGAAGCCCGCGATTGGGGTCGCGATAGACCGTCACCGCCACCCGGTCGGGTGCCGGCGAGGTTACGACCGCCTGCGCGTGAATCGCTGCCGGAAGCAGCAGCGCCGCGAGAAGTGCGAAAGCGCGCATCGACTAATAGCGGCTGTCGAACGTCGCCGTGACAATTGTCTCGCCATTGGCCCCGACGGGCACGCGCCAGCGGGCCTCGTCGGCGCTCAGCCGTTCGGACTTCAGGCTTTCCTGCGTGATTCGGGTGTCGCCCCACAGGCCCGACTGAACGAGGTCGACGGTGACCGGCTTCGGTCCTGCGTTGGTGACCGTGTAGCGCATCCGCGTGCGCCAGCGGTTTTCGCCGAGCTTCGTGCGCTCTTCGAGCACCGGGCGAACCTTGACGTCGAAGGCCTGTCCGGTGGCGAGCGCGATGTCCGAGCCCATCGGCGTGTGGCCGATGCGGTGCTCGCCGACGAACTGCGGGTTGCCGCGAGCGTCGCGCTGATAGACGCGGATGGTGCCCGCAGGCAGCGCGTCGCCGAGCCCCTGGTTTCGCGAGCTCGAGAACCTGAGGACGGTGTTCGCGCTGAGCGGCTGCTCGCTCGTGGCGAGCCATCCGTTGCGGAACTCATAAGCCCGGACGGCGGGCGCGTTGTGCACGTCGAGGAAGCTGACCTGCTTGGTCTGCTTGTCCGCGATCGTGGTCCGTTCGGGCAGCGGGTAGAGGTAGAAGTCGGCGAGGCGCTCGCGGCCGGCGGTCTCCGTTCCGGCGCGGACGAGCCCGCCGGGCGGAGGCGGCGGCGGAGGAGGCGGCGGCGGAAAGCCCGGATTATATGCATAACGGTTGCTGGCGTCGCCGACCGCTCCTGCGACCAGCAGGGTCGATGCGTTCACATAAGGGGTGCCGCTATTGTTGGTGAGGGTGATCCAGCCCTGCACGTCCATGCGCGAGTTGGCCTCGTCGAACAGCGCCACATAGTCGGCCTGCCAGCCGAGGCCCGGGGTCAGATAGGTGAGGGTGACGGGCCGGGCGCCCGAGCCGTCGCTGTCCACCGTGACGGAAAGGGTCGGGTGGGCTCGCAGGCTGGCGGGGACCTGGTCGAAGATCACGCGCGCGGGCAGGCCGTCGTCGCGCAGCACTTCGATGCGGTCGCCGATCTGCATGACCACGCCGCCGTTGGCGGCGAGGATCTTCGCGCGCTCGCGCATCTCCGCGCCCGTCGCCGGATTGACGCGGACCAGAGTCACGGTCTGCCCGACCGCATTCTGCATCAGCGCCGAGGGCGTCAGGAGGTCGAAGTCGAAGTTCTGCTCGACGATCTCGAGCCCCCGGCCCGACAGCGTGACGGTTTCCGGCTGGATCTGGGCAGAAACGTCGCGGAATTCCTGACGGCTGCGGCCGGCGGGGAGGTTCAGCGTCCGCCGGTCTTCGACCAGCGCGCGATCGTTGTTGTAGATGGTGACGGCGACGTCGCCCTGGGCCGTGTCGATGGGCGCCGCCGAGGGCTGCGCCGCGGCACCGGCGCTGCCTGCAAGCAGCGTCGCTGCCAGAAGTAACTTACGCATTCACACTCTCCCTCGCTCTTGAGGGAAGGTGTTAAATTGCGCCCGTTACTCCCAACTGAACGAAACGGCGAAGCTCAGGCGGCGGGCGCCACTTCCTCGTCGCCCTCGGCCGCGCGCGGCGCGCGAGCGCGGCGGCGCGGACGGCGCGGCTCCTCTTCTTCCGCAACGGCGTCTTCCTCGTCGCGGCCGATCGCCGGCGGAAGCACGTCGAAGGGGATGGTTTCGCCGTTCACGTGCCGCGGCTCGGAATCGTCGCGCGCCTGGCGCTCCTCGCGATCGTCGCGGCGCGGGCGATTGCGGCGGTTGAAGCGCTCGCCCCTCTCGGGCCGCTCCTCGCGTTCCGGCTGCTCGTCCGACGCATCGGCTTCGCCGGCGTCCATCAGCTCGTCGCCATCGTCCTCATCGGAGTCGTCGTCGCGCTGCCGGCGGCTGTTCGGGTTCTGCTCCTCGAACCGCGCGCGGCTCTCGCTGAGGACGCGGAAATAATGGTCCGCGAACTGCAGATAATATTCGGTCTGGACACGATCGCCCGCGAGCTGCGCGTCGCGCGCCATGCTCTTGTATTTCTCGAGGAGCTGCGCGGCATTGCCCCGCTGGCGGTTGTCCTGCCTGTTGCCCGGCTGTCCGCCGAGGTTCTGGCCCCGCTGTCCCCCGCGACCGCGCCTGCGGCCGCCCTGACGATTATTGATCAAATGCCTACATCCTTACGAAGTAGCTGTAGCCCCTTGGGTCCTCAGTCAGGCAGGGTGGCGCGAAGGCGTCACCTCTGACCCTCTCGTTCCGGTCTGCGCGTAAGCGCCAGATGAACGGCCGATTGCGTCGGGGGTTGGAACGGGATGCGCTCAGCTTGTGCAAGGGAGCGGGCCCGGCCCAGGCCCTTGATGTAGTGTGCGAGGGGGCATCTGCCAAGCGATTTTGTATTAAACCCAGGTTAGAAGCACTGCGCGGGGGCGCCCGCCGAGGTCGCTCGCCACCTGCGCCTGCAGCCCGTCGCGCGCCAGCAGGTCGGTGACCTGCTGCACCAGCTGGGGTGCGATCTCCACTGCGGCCATCCCCGCCGGCCGAAGCAGCCGCGGCAGCTGGGGCGCCAGCTCGCGATAGGCGTCGAGCCCTTCGCGTCCGGCGAACAGCGCTTCATCCGGCTCATATTCCCGTACACCCGGTCCGAGCTCCGCGCCTTCCGCGATGTAGGGCGGGTTGCAAAGCACCAGGTCGAACTTTTCGAGCAGGCCGCTCGCCCAGTTTCCCTGCATCAATTTCACCCGGCCTTCGAAGCCGAGGCGGCGGGCATTGGCCGAGGCGTATGACAGCGCCTGCCGCGACAGGTCGATGCCGAGCCCGGTCGCCTCAGGCCACACGTCCAGTGCCGCGAGCAGCAGGGTGCCGGGCCCGGTTCCCAGATCGAGGATCCGCTTCGGCCCCTCAGTCCCTTCGAAATGCTCGATCGCGGAGGCGATCAGCCCTTCGGAATCCGGGCGCGGCACAAGCACGCCGGGTCCGACGTGCAGCTCGATGTTCCAGAAGGCGCGCCGGCCGGTGATGTAGGCGACGGGCTCTCCTTCCGAACGTCGCTTCACCATCTCCCAGAAGCGCTCCGGCACCTTCCGGTCGGGCGGCGCGAGAAGGAGCCGGTCGCGGTCGATGTGCAGCGCTTCGGCCATCAGCAGCTCAGCATCCAGACGCGACGTGTCGCTGGTCCGGCTCAACTGGCGCGCCGCGTCATCGAGCGCGCGGGCAATCGCCTTCACGCCTCTTCCAATCCCGCGAGACGTTCGGCTTCGTCCTCGGCGATCAGCGCGTCTATGATTTCGGTCAGCCCCGGTCCTTCGAGCACCTCGTCGAGCTTGTGAAGCGTGAGGTTGATGCGATGGTCGGTCACCCGGCCCTGCGGGAAATTGTAGGTGCGGATCCGTTCGGACCGGTCGCCCGAGCCGACCATCGACTTGCGAGCGCCCGCGCGCTCGCTCGCAAGCCGCTCGCGCTCCATCTCGAACAGGCGCGTGCGCAGCACCTTCAGCGCCTTGGCCTTGTTCTTGTGCTGCGACTTCTCGTCCTGCTGAATGACCACGAGGCCGGTCGGAAGGTGCGTGATCCTGACCGCGCTGTCGGTGGTGTTCACCGACTGCCCGCCCGGACCCGAAGAGCGGTAGACGTCGATCCTCAGGTCCTTGTCGTCGATCTGCACGTCGACGTCCTCGGCTTCGGGAAGCACCGCGACCGTGGCAGCGGACGTGTGGATGCGGCCGCCGCTTTCCGTTGCAGGGACGCGCTGGACGCGGTGGACGCCGCTTTCGAACTTGAGCTTGGCGAACACGCCCGCGCCGCTGATCGAAGCGATCGCTTCCTTGTACCCGCCCAGCTCCGACGCGCTTGCCGAGATCAGCTCGAACCTCCAGCCCTGGCTGTCCGCGAAGCGCTGGTACATCCGCAAAAGGTCGCCGGCGAACAGCGCCGCTTCGTCGCCCCCGGTGCCGGCGCGAACCTCGAGCATTGCCGCGCGCTCGTCCGCCGCGTCGCGCGGCAGGAGCTGGACGGCCAGCGCGCGCTCGGCTTGCGGCAGCTTGTGGCGGATCTCGTCGGCTTCGGTCGCCGCCATCTCCTTGAGCTCCGGCTCGGCGGTCGGATCGGCGACCATGCCGTTCAGCACCTCGAGCTCGGCGCGCAGCCGGCGGACCTCGCGCGCGGCGGCGGCGACGGGTTCGATCGCCGCATAATCCTTCGACAGGCGCACGAACTCCTCGGGCGACAAGTCGGCGCGCGCCATCGCCTCGGCGAGCTCGTGCCGTCGCGCCTCGATCGACGCGATGCGCTCGGATGAAATCTGCGTCACCGGCCGATCGCTTCCGCGATGAGGTCGAGAGAAACCGCGCGCTGCTCGCCCGTGCCGAGATCCTTGAGCTGCGCTTCGCCGCGCTCGAGCTCGTCGTCGCCGATGATGAGCGCGAAGCGGGCGCCGGCGTCGTTTGCGCGGCTGAGGCGCTTCTTCATGTTGCCGCGATAGCCCATGTCTGCCGCAATCCCCTCGCGACGCAGGCCGGCAACGATCGATTGGCCCTGCAGCTCTGCACGGGGGCCAAGCGGGACGAGGACGACGCTCGGCTTCTCCGGCTGCGGAGCCCCGATCATCATCGCGAGCCGCTCGATCCCGGCGGCCCAGCCGACCGCGGGCGTGTGCGGGCCGCCGAGCGCCTCGATAAGGCCGTCGTAGCGGCCGCCCGCGAGCACGGTTCCCTGCGCTCCAAGCCGGTCCGTCACGAATTCGAAGGCGGTGTGGCGGTAATAATCGAGGCCGCGCACGAGACGAGGCGCGCGCTCCCAGCGGATTCCTGCCGCGTCGAGGCCCTCGGTCACCCGGCCGAAGAACTCGGCCGCTTCGCCGGTCAGGAATTCGTCGATGACGGGAGCGCTGTCGACCACCGGCCAGTCCTGGTGCGCCTTGCTGTCGAGGATCCGGAGCGGATTGCGCTCGAGACGCGCCTGGCTGTCTTCGCTGAGCGCGTCCTTGTGCCCGCGGAAATGCTCGTACAGCGCGTCCCGCCACGCGGCGCGCGTCTCGGGGTCGCCGAGCGTGTTGAGCTGCAGGATCGCGCCGTCGATGCCGAGCTCCTTCAGCAGCTGGTCGGCAAGGGCGAGCAGCTCGACGTCCGCCTGCGGCTCGCCGGCGCCGATGATCTCCGCGTCGAGCTGGTGGAATTCGCGGAAGCGGCCCTTCTGCGGCCGCTCGTAGCGGAACGCGGAACCGTGGGTGGCGACCTTCAGCGGCGCATATTGCTGCCAGCCTTCGCTGAGATAGGCGCGGCAGATGCCGGCGGTGAACTCCGGCCGCAGCGTGATCGATTCTCCGCCGCGGTCCTCGAAGGAATACATTTCCTTCGACACGACGTCGGTCGTCTCGCCGATCGTCCGCGCGAACACCGCCGTCTGCTCGATCGTCGGGACTTCGACGCGCCTGAAGCCGTACAGCCGGCGCACGCGATCGAAGGCAGCCACCACCGCGGCAAGGCGGTCGGCTTCCTCTCCAAGCAGGCTTTGGGTGCCCCGAACGGGCTGGACTGGCGTCATCGCCGCGCGCCTAAAGCACAATTTCGTCTCGAGCGAAATTCGCTCGTCAGCGCGGCTGCCCCTGCCGCATCTCCTGGAACTGCCGGCGGAACCAGCTCGGGCTCGGCAGGAACAGCTTGCGGAAGCTGATCATGATCGTGCGGCCGAGCGGATCGAGCAGGTCCGGCTGGTAGCTGAGGGGCACGTTGCCGCTGGCGTCGTGCACCTTGGGCCTGCTGTTGAACAGGTTATTGACCTGCAGCTGGACGCGCGTTCCGCGCAGCCACGGATGCTTGACGACCACTTCGGGGATGTCCCCCGGGTTGGCGAACAGCCGCAGGTCGAAAGTGCCGAGCGGCGAGAAACGCAGGTTGTCGCCGGTCAAGGTATCGACCGTGGTGCCGGTGCGGTAATTGGCGGTGAGGCGCGCGCCGATGCCGTTGTTGAAATAGCCGGCTTGGGCCTGGACCTGGTGCCTCGGCGTCCCGCCGCTCTGCCCCGCAGCATCGCCGTGGAGATAGTCGATCACCGGCAGCCCCGGCCCGATCCGCACCTTGTCAGCGAAGGTGATCGTGTCGGTCAGCGAGAAAGTGAGACGGCCGCGGTTGCCGCCGCCGAAGAAGCCGCCGCCGCGACGGCCGCCGAAACCGCCGCCGCCACGAAAGCCTCCGCCGGATTCGCGGCCAGCCTGCTGCGCGCGCTGCGTGGCCGTGCCGCTTTCCGGCGGCGGGCCGCCAGCGGCGGAAGGGGACGGTGACGGCGCGCCGGGACCCTGCGCCGCGCGGCCGCCGAACTGCGAGCGGAATTGCGCGCGCATCTGGTCCATCACCGCTTGCGAGGGTTGATGCGACTTCAGCGGCTTCGAGAAATCGAAGCCGACCCGCAGCGTGTCGCGCTCCGAGCGGTCGAAGTTGACCGGCCTGAGGTCGACGCTGACGAGCTGCCCCGAAGCGTCGCGAACGAAGCGGTCTGGGAAGGCGGCCTCGAGCGTCGGCGTGACGTTGAGGCTCTGGATCGGATTGTCGATCGTCTGGTGCACATATTCGCCGCGGAGGCGCAGGTCCGTCTTCTCGAACGGCTGCCAGTTGGCACCGAGTTTCAGGACGTGGCGGGTGTCCGACTGCAGGTCCGGATTGCCGCCCGTGATAGCATTCACCAGCACCGTCTGGCCCGTCGTGAAGTCGAAGATGCGCGTGCCCGGAGTGTCGAGCACAGGATCGCCGAGCTGGTTGATCGTCGGCGGGCCTTCCTCCCGGGTCCAGCTGGTGATGAAG
Source organism: Bacillota bacterium (assembly GCA_050261135.1). Lineage (GTDB taxonomy): Bacteria > Pseudomonadota > Alphaproteobacteria > Sphingomonadales > Sphingomonadaceae > Sphingomicrobium. The sequence goes on along the minus strand of JBLNCZ010000001.1, from coordinate 167,899 downwards.
CTCAACCGGTCGACCGGCGACCAGTTGGCGCCGGCGCCGAGAACCGTGAGCGTCCCGAAGTCCGACAACTGGTCGACCTCGGCATTGCCGTTCACGGTGAGGTTCCCGAGAGCGCTGAAATCGCGGTTCCGGCGGGATATCGGCAGGTCGAGGTTCATCGCAGCCTCGCCCGTCGTGCGGCCGAGCGAATGCGAATTGGTCTCTCCCGCAAGGCGGCGATTGCTGTTCAGATCGACCGTGCTGCCGCCGAGCGTCAGCGTGGTCGTCGCGTCGCCCGCGGGCAATGAGAAGAGCTTGCCGTTCGCGGTCCCCTTGATGTCGCCGGACCTGGTGGTCTCGACGGCACGGTCGCGCGCGCCATCGGGATCGTCGCGCTCGGTCCGTGTGACGTCGCGTTCGAGATCGCCGTTGCCGGTCAGGGTCCAGCGCCAGTTGCCTTTGGTGCCGTTCATTGCCACTCCGGCATGAGCGGTATCGCTGCTGGTGTTCCGTGCGAGCGCCTGGAGCAAGGTGTCCCCAAGCCCGATCAGCGCGCGCCCGTCGGTATGCTCCACTTCCGTGTTCAGGGTCGCGGAAACGTCGCCGAAGATCTGCCGGTTGAACGTGCCCGAGGCGCGTAGATCCCCCTTCGCAGGGACGAGCGAGCGCGCGGCAAGCTCATCGGAAGTGGTGGCCCCCTCCGGCGGCTGCTGCGCAATGGGGATGTTGCGGTCCGACTCCGTCAGCATGTTGTTGCCTTCGGCGTGAACGTTGAGCGTCGTGCGCCCGTTCTTCACGACCATGAAACGCGTGAGGTCCGCGCTGCCGTTGAGGTAGCCGCCATCGGTCGCGCCGCCCGCCCCCACCTGCGCCGTCGTCGAATAGAAGCGCTGCCTCAGGACGATGTTCACGACCTTCTGGTCGGCGCGGTAGCCGTATTTGAGCGCGACCTCCTCCGGGAGGATGTCGACCCGCTCGATCGCCTCTGTGGGAATGTCGCGAAGCTCGCGGAAGCTGGAGATACGCTGGCCGTTGAGCAGGATGACCGGCCGCTCTCCGCCGCGGCCCTGGGCGCTTCCGATTTGCGGCGCGAGAGCGTCGAGAAGCTCATTGATGCTGGTCGCCCCGGTGGCGCGCACGTCGCGCGAATCGAGCGTGTTTTCGGGCGGTATGTCGCCGACCACCGAGCCCCGCGGCCGCGAGCCCTGGATGACGATCTCTTCCTCGTCGCCATATTCGTCGGTCACGTCCGGCGGCGTCGTGGTCGGCTGTGCAGAGGGCGCCGGCGCTTGTGAGCCTGTCGCAGCGGGCTGCTGGGCGGCTGCCTGCGAAGCGCAGATGATGAAGGCAGCGGTGCCGAGCAGGGACGGTTTCAAGTTCATGCGGGCTCCGTTGCGGGAAGGAACTGAACAGCCCCTGACAAGGCGGTGAACTTCGACAAAGTGCCCCCTGACCTCTGCGAACGTTCGGGCGCGGTTGTCGGGGGCGCTGAACTTTCGTTAGAGGTCGGTCCCGTTCTCAGTTGCCCTAGGAGTTCCCCCCGATGCGCCGAGCCGCGCTTGCCGTCCTGTTGTCGTCATGCCTTGCGAGCGCCGCCGCCGCTCAACTCGTCCCACCGGAAAACAGCAAGCCAGAGCCGACGCCGAAGACCGACACCATCCCGGCGCCGCGCGATGTGGCCTATCCCGGCACGATGCAGCTGACCGTTGACGCGAGCGACGTCACGCGCGCGATCTTCAAGGTCCACCAGCACATCCCCGTCCCTGCAGCGGGCGATTTCGTGCTCCTCTTTCCCAAGTGGGTTCCGGGCGGGCACAGCCCGCGCAACGACATCAAGAACATCACGGGTTTTCGCGCGACCGCGAATGGGCGTGAGCTGAAGTGGGTCCGCGACGATCTCGACGTGTTCGCCTTCCACGTCGCCGTGCCCGAAGGCGTGAGCGCGATCGACGTCGATTATCAGCATGTCACCCCGACCGCGGAGAACCAGGGCCGCGTGGTGGCGACGCCCGACATGGCGAGCATCCAGTGGCTGTCGAACTCGATGTATCCGGCCGGCTATTTCGTGCGCGACATCCCGGTGCAGGCGTCGGTCATCGTGCCCGCGGGGTGGAAGGTCGCGACGGCGCTCCGCCCCAGCGGCCAAGCCGGCAACCGCATCGACTATCCGGTGACGAGCTACGAGATCCTGATGGACTCTCCGCTGATCGCCGGCGCGCACTATCGCAGCATTCCGCTCAGTCCCGACGTGACGCTCGACGTCATTGCCGACAATGAGGAAGAGCTTGCCGCGACGCCCGAGCAGATCGCCGCCCACAAGCGCCTCGTCGAGCAGGCGGTGAAGGCGTTCGGGTCGCAGCACTACGACCATTACGACTTCCTGCTTACCATCTCGGACTATCTCGGCGGCAACGGGCTCGAGCACCATCGCAGCTCCGAGGACGGAGTGGATCGCGGCTATTTCACCGAATGGGACAGTGCGCTTCGGGATCGCAACCTGCTGCCGCACGAATTCACCCATAGCTGGAACGGCAAGTTCCGCCGCCCCGCGGACCTGTGGACTCCCGACTATCGCACGCCGATGCAGAACAGCGGCCTGTGGGTCTATGAAGGGCAGACGCAATTCTGGGGCTATGTCCTCGGCGCCCGCTCGGGCATGCTGTCGAAGCAGGATACGCTCGACGCGATCGCGGCGACGGCGGCAACCTACAGCCTGGGCACGCCAGGCCGCGCCTGGCGCCCGCTCATCGACACGACCAACGACCCGATCATCGCCGGCCGCACTCCGATCCCATGGCGCAGCTGGCAGCGCAGCGAGGATTATTACAGCGAAGGCCAGCTGATCTGGATCGACGTCGACCGGATCATCCGCCAGCAGTCGCGCGGCAAGCGCTCGATCGACGATTTCGCCAAGGCTTTCTTCGGCGTCCGCGACCGCGATTGGGGAGAGCTCACCTATAATTTCGACGACATCGTCGCGACGCTCAACGAGGTCCAGCCCTACGACTGGCGCGGCTATCTGCAACGGCGAGTTTATAGCGTCGCTCCCGAAGCCCCGCTCGAGGGCATCAGCCAGGGCGGCTACCAGCTCGTCTACACGCCCGAGCCGACCAAGTGGATCAAGAGCGCCGAGAAGAAGGGCAAGAACAACGATCTCACTTATTCCGGCGGCTTCGTGGTCGGCAATGACGGCAAGATCTCGAGCGTGCTGTGGGACAGCCCCGCATTCAATGCAGGGCTGACGATTGGCGCCGAGATCCTGGCGGTGAACGGTCGCCATTTCGATGGCGACGCGATCAAGAAGGCGATCGCAGCCGCTGCCAGCGGCGGCCCTGCGCCGCAGCTGCTGGTCCACGACGGCGACGTCTACAAGACGGTGACCCTCGATTGGCACGGCGGGCTGCGCTATCCACGGCTGCAGAAAGTCGGGAAAGGCCCGGGCACGCTGGACGCATTGCTGGCGCCGCGCTGACCGGCCGGAAAAGGGGACCAGTATGCGTCAGTCGATCATTGCCTTCAGCCTGCTGCTCGCCGGCGCCTGCACCGAGGCTCCGCCGCCGGTCATTCCTCCGGTCCCGCCGGCTCCGATGGCGGAGACCGCTGCGCTCGGTCCCGCGCAGTCCAACGTGCAGGCGGCGCTCGACCGCATCCAGAATGTCGATCCCCAGCTGCACTCCGTTATCGCGATCGACCCGACGGCGATGGACCAGGCGCGCTCGGTCGACGCCAACCAGGCGCTCCGCGGCCCGCTCGCCGGGCAGCCGGTGCTGATCAAGGACAATATCGAAAGCGCGGGCCCCCTTCCGACCACCGCCGGCAGCCTTGCGCTCGCCAACAACGTCACCAACCGCGACGCGCCGCTGGTCGCGCGGCTGAAGGCGGCCGGAGCGGTGATCGTCGGCAAGACCAACCTCAGCGAGTGGGCGAACATCCGTTCGACCAACTCCATCTCCGGCTGGAGCGCGGTCGGCGGCCAGACGCACAACCCCTGGGCGCTCGACCGCAATCCGTGCGGAAGCTCGAGCGGCAGCGGCGCAGCGGTCGCCGCGGGGCTCGTGCAGTTCGCCATCGGCACCGAGACCGACGGGTCGGTCACCTGCCCGGCGTCCATCAACGGCATCGTCGGCCTCAAGCCGACGGTCGGGCTGGTCAGCCGCACCTACATCGTGCCGATCAGCCACAGCCAGGACACGGCCGGCCCGATGACGGACAGCGTCCGCCATGCCGCGGAGCTGCTGAGCGTCATCGCGGGCAGCGACCCGGCGGACCCTGCCACAGCAGACGCCGACCGGCACAAGATGGATTATGCGGCGCAGCTCGACGCCGGTTCGCTGAAGGGCAAGCGCATCGGCGTGATGCGCTTTGCATCGACCAGGGCGCTAGACCCCGCGTTCGAAACCGCGCTCGCGATCCTGCGCGAGCAGGGGGCGATCCTCGTCGACATCAAGAAGTTCGACGACAGCGCCGTCGGCAAGAACGAATTCCCGGTGCTCTTGACCGAGCTCAAGGCTGACATGGCGAAGTACCTGCAGGGCAGCCCGGCGCCGATCGGCGTCCGCACGCTCGCGGACCTCATCCAGTTCAACAAGGATCATGCGCAGCAGGAGATGACGCTGTTCGGCCAGGAGATTTTCGAGCAGGCGGAGAAGACCAAGGGCCTCGACGATCCAGCGTACAGGAAAGCCCGGCAGGCCAGCTTCACTGCAGCGGGTCCGAAGGGCATCGACGCGCTGCTCAAGAAATATGACGTCGTCGCGCTGGTCGGCCCGACCGCCGGCCCGGCGTGGAAGATCGACGCGGTCAGCGGCGACTCCTTCAGCGGCGGCGGCGCGGGCAATCTTGCCGCCGTCGCAGGCTACCCGCACCTCACGGTTCCGATGGGGCTTGTCAAAGGGATGCCGGTCGGCCTCAGCTTCATGGGGCCGAAGTGGAGCGAAGCGACCCTGCTGTCGCTAGGCTATGCCTATGAGCAGGCGCGCGGACCTTTCCCGACGCCGAAATTCTACCACTCGATCGAGCAGGACGACCCGCTGATCGCGCCGTACATGGAGCCGGCGCCGCACTGAGGACGTCACCGCTGCAGGTAATGGTGGGACCTAAGCCATGCCTGGAGCACGTCTGGCCAGCGGTCGACGGGCAGGCCGTGCGCGCGAAACCCGAAGCCGTGGCCGCCCTTCTGGTAGAGGTGAAGCTCCGCGGGGCGCTTGGCGTCGGTCCATCGCTTGTAGATTGCAAGCGGCTTGTCGGGAGGCACCTGCGGGTCGTCCTGCGCGGCCGCGATGAACAGCGGCGGAGCATCCGGCGGCGGGGCACCGCTCGACAGCAGCGCGCCGTAGAGCGCGATTGCGAAGTCCGGCCGCGCGGCGGCATCTTTCGCTATCGCGGCGTCCAGCGTTGTCATTGCCCCGGCCGAAAATCCGATCATGCCGACGCGGTCCGGCGCGATCGCATATTGCTTGGCTTGCGAGCGGATCAGCCTGACCGCCTGCTCTGCATCGGCGACGGCGATCTTGCGCGCGGGCTCGGTCCGCCTGGCGAAATCGTCGAACGATTCACTCGCCGGAGCGTCCGACGGCGGGCGAACGCGATATTTGAGAACGAAGGCGGTGATTCCGTGCGCCGTCAGCCAGCGGGCCGGCTCGGTGCCGTCGAGGTCCCACGGAAGCGCGCGAAACGCGCCGCCGGGCACGACCACGACGGCGGTCCCGTTCGCCTTGTCCTTGGCCGGCCGGAACACGGTCATCGTCGGCACGGTGACGTTGGTGACGATGTGCACCTTGCCGACATTCGGAAGCTCGGCATCGACCGTCTGCTCGGCACCGGTCCAGCTTTCCGTCCCGGGCGCCTGACCGGGCCACAGGCGGACCACCTCCGGCACCGCTCGCTGCTCATGAGCGGGCGCAGCATTGCCGCACGAAGCCGACAGCAGTGCGACTGCTGCCGCGAGCGCTTTCGGAAATTCCATTCGCATGAGGCCCGACGCGCCCCTGCGCCCTAACGCTGCGCGGCGATCCACTCGTCAACGCGCCGTTCGAGCACGGGCAGCGGCTGCGACCCGTCGCTGATGATGAGATCGTCGAACGCCTTGACGTCGAACTTCGCCCCGAGCGCGGTCTCCGCCTTGTGACGCAGCTCCATGATCTTGAGCATGCCGATCTTGTAGCCGGTCGCCTGGCCAGGGAGGGTGATGTACCGCCTGACCTCCGACCGGGCCTGGTCGGGCGAGAGGCGGCCCGTGTTGATCATGTATTCGACGGCCTGGTCTTCGGTCCAACCCATGGCGTGAATGCCGGTGTCGACGACGAGCCGCGCCGCTCGGAAATGCTCCTGGTCCAGGTGCATGAAGTCGTCGGCGATATCGGCGTAAGCGCCCATCTCCTTGCACAGCTGCTCTGCGTAGAGCGCCCAGCCCTCGTTGAACGCGACATAGCCGCCCGCCTTGCGGAACTGCGGCGTGCCTTTCTGCCGAACCTGGATGTCGCCCGCCATGACGTGGCCCGGGATTCCTTCGTGGCACATCAGGTCCGGAAGCAGCGCAGGGTCCTGCGTCTTGCCGAGCAGGTGCAGGTACACGCGGCCGGGCCGCACGCCGTCCGGACTCGGCGGAGCGGCGTGCGCGGCGCCGCCCGCGACTTCGCTGAACGACGGCTCCCGGATCACCTCCGCCTTGTACTGCGGCAGGTTGTAGAAACGCGCCGGCAGCAGCGAGCGGTTGTGCGCAACGATGTCGTTGGCGCGCTTGAGATGCGCGGCGCGAAGCTCGTCGGTCCAGGGCTGCGGCGGGAAGCGCTTCGCCCGGTCGGCGTAGAAAGCGTTGCGGTCGGCAAAGCCGGCCTGCCGCGCGAGCGCATCCTGCTCGCCCTCGATCCGCTTGAGCTCGTCGAGCCCGATCTGGTGGATCTGCTGCGCGCTGAGGTCCAGCGTCGTGTTGAGCTTGAGCGCGGCGGCATAATAGTCCTCGCCGCCGGGCAGCGAGATGGCGCCTACGCGGCCGCTCGGCGCGCTCGGCAGCTCGGTCGTCGCCCAGGCGATCACGCGGTCATAGCCCGGCTTCATCGCGAGCAGCGCCGCGCGCGTGTCGGCGAGCAGCTTGTCCCCCTCTGCCTTCGTGACCTTGCCGGCGCCGACGAGCTTGCCGACCTTGGCCTTGGCGTCCGCCCACAGCGGCGAGTCCTTGCCGCTGTCGAACGGGGTGCCGCTGGTGATCACCTTGCTGCCGTTGATGACCCGCTCGATCTCGAACTTCGGCGCGTGAATGCCCGCTGCGTCGGACAGCCGGCTCTGCGCGATCGCGGTGTCGAGGACCTTCGGAATGGCGCGCAGCCGCGCATTGTACGCGCGCATGTCCGCGGCGTCCTGCACCGTGTGCGTGTTGATCATGAAGTCGGGCAGCTGCGAGTGCGCGGAATAGAGGAACGAGTAGAAGGGCGGCGAATAGCGCCGGTACTTGTACTGAAGCTCCATCCGCTGGAGCTCCGTTTCCCAGATGTCGTAGTTGGTCTGGCCCTTGGGCGAGAGCTTGGAGCGGTCGAACTGCGCCTTCATCCGGGCGACGCTCGCGCGGCGCGCCTCCAGCCGCTGCAGCTGCGCGGCGTCGCTGATGTCGTCGAGCCGGTCCTCGCCCACCTTCAGGCCGAGCCGCGTCGCGAGCTGCGGACGAAGCTTCAGGTCCTCGGCGAACTCCTTGTCGAGGAAGGCCGTAAGCCGCGCATCTTCGGCAGTTGCGGACGCGGCCGTTGCCGGTTGGGCCGCGATCGTTGCAGCCTGCGGAGCGGCGATCAGGGCCGCGGCAACCAGCAACCAACGCAATTTACGCATGAATTTCCCTCCGCTGAGCGGGCGGACCCTAACAGCCGCCGGGCGCGGCGCAATGGGTCAGGAGGTCAGCCTGAGCGCGCCGATCGCCGCGACGATCGCGAGGATGAGGAGGAGCCGGGCCGTGCTTGCCGGCTCGTGGAACCACAGCATTCCAACCACCACCGTCCCGACCGCTCCTATCCCGCCCCAAACCGCATAGGCCGTGCCCATCGGGATCGACCGCGACGCGACCTCCAGCAGGCCCATGCTGATCGCGACGGAGCCGAGAAAAGCGAGCGTCCAGGGGATGTTCCTGAACCCGTCGACGAACCGCAGCGAGGTCGTGAACCCGACTTCGAAGCAGCCGCCGACGATCAGCCAGAACCAGGGCATCGCATTCCTTTCATCCGCTCATGCCGCAATGTCGATCTCCGGGGGCGGACCACCCTTGCGCCGCGCAGCGACGAGGCAGCCGCCGACGATCAGCAAGGCCCCGGCGAGCGTATAGAGGGACACCGGCTCGTGAAAGATGAACCAGCCGAGGGCAGACGCCCACAGGAAGGCGCTATATTCGGTCACGGCGAGATAGCTTGCCTCCCCGCGCGCATATGACCAGCCGTAGAGCAAAGTGCCGCAGGTCGAGAGAACCGAGGCCACCGCTACCCAGAGCCATTGCCAGCCGGGGAGCGGGGGAATGCCGACGAAGGGCAGCGCGAGCACCCACATCGCCATGACGGTGAGCGCCTGGAAGAAATTGATCTCGAGCGGCTTCGCGGCGAGCGCCTGCGGGCGCATCATCACGATGTTGGCCGCATAGCAGAGCGCCGAGCCGATGATCGCGGCGGAGCCGAGCAGCACGTCCGCGCCGAGCTCGGCATGGGCCTGGCCGAACATGATGATGAGCACGCCGCCGAAGGCGATCACGGACCCCGCGATCGACCGCCGGCCGATCTCTTCCCCCAGGATCATGCCGGCGAGCACGAGCGAGATGAGCGGGGCGATGAAAGTGAGCGCGATCGCCTGGGCGAGCGGCACGCGCCCGATGCCCCAGAAGAAGAGGAACGCCATGATCGTCACGAGCACGCCGCGCGCGACATGGATTCGCATCGTCTTGCGGTTGGGCGTGGGAAGGCGGCGAGGAAGATAGAGAAGGCCGCTGAGGAGCAGGTTCGCGGCCGCCCGCCAGATGCTTACGGCAATGATGCCGATGGCAATGACGAGGTGCTTCATGACCGCGTCCATGATCGACAGCAGCGCGACCGCGCCGAGCGCGACGGCAAAGGCCTTTGCGGGATGCTGGGCGACGCGGTTCACGCGCCGCGCTTAGCGGCTGTCAGCGACCAGCGTCGAGAGAGGCGGAGGTCGTGTCCTGGATCAGCATCGGCGGGGGCGCCGGCGCGAACGCGCTGGCGAGCGCTCCACTCATGACCAGGACGATGAACAGCTTGACCATGGCGCGAGTCTGCGCCGCATTGGTTAAGGAAGGCTAACCCTATTCGGCGGCGTCCAGCGTCGCCTCCTGCTCCTCGCTCGCCTCGATCTCGGCGGCTTTGGCTTCGACGAGCTTCACGATGTGCTCGATCATGTCGCCGTCCTTCACGTGATGGTCGGTAACGCCCGAGAGATAGACCATGTGCGTGCCGTTGCCGCCGCCGGTGATTCCGATGTCGGTCTCGCGTGCTTCGCCGGGGCCGTTGACGACACAGCCGAGCACGCTCAGCGACATCGGGGTCTTGATGTGCTGCAGGCGCTGCTCGAGCGCCTCGACGGTGCGGATCACGTCGAAGCCCTGGCGCGCGCAGGAGGGGCAGGAGACGACGCGCACGCCGCGGCTGCGGATTCCGAGCGCCTTCAGGATCTCGTAGCCGACGCGCACTTCCTCCTCGGGTTCGGCCGAGAGGGAGACGCGGATCGTGTCGCCGATGCCCGCCCACAGCAGATTGCCGATGCCGATCGCCGACTTGACCGTGCCGCCGATGAGGCCGCCCGCCTCGGTGATGCCGAGGTGCAGCGGGCAATCCACTTCGCTCGCCAGCTGCTGGTAGGCCGCGACGGCGAGGAACACGTCGCTCGCCTTCACCGCGACCTTGTATTCGCGGAAGCCATGGTCCTCGAGGATGCGAATATGGTCGAGCGCGCTTTCGACCAGCGCCTCGGGACAGGGCTCGCCATATTTTTCAAGCAGGTCCTTTTCGAGGCTCCCGGCATTGACGCCGATGCGGATCGCGCAGCCGTTCGCCCGTGCGGCGGCAATCACCTCCTTGACGCGCTCTTCGGAGCCGATGTTGCCGGGATTGATGCGGAGGCATGCGGCGCCGGCGTCGGCGGCCTCGAGCGCGCGCTTGTAGTGGAAGTGGATGTCGGCGACGATCGGCACTCGCGCCGCGCGCACGATTTCCTTCAGCGCGGCGGTGGCCTCGGCGGTGGGGCATGACACGCGGATGATGTCGGCGCCGGCGTCCTCGCAGCGGCGGATCTGGTCGATCGTGGCGCGCGCGTCCTCGGTCGGCGTGTTGGTCATGGTCTGGACGCTGATCGGCGCGTCTCCGCCGACGGGGACGGAGCCGACCATGATCTGACGCGACTTGCGCCGCTCGATATCGCGCCAGGGACGGATGGACATGAGCGCGCATATAGGCGCTGAGGCGGCTCCGGCAAAGCCGCGGGGCGCCCGAGCGAAAGCAATCGCTACTCATATCTCTTTGTGTTAACAGGCTTAAGGGAACTCGCTGGGGGCGGCGAATGAACAAGCTTGCCCGATTGCCTGCTATTGATCGCGCTGCCCGCGCCTCGGCGCGGCAGCTGTGGCGCGTGCGCAGGCGGCCGTCCCGCTACTTCGCCTTCCTCAGCTACAGCCACAAGGACAAGGAGCTCGCCGACTGGCTCCACTCGCAGCTCGAGCAGTTCAGGGTTCCAGGCAACCTGGCGGGCCAGCTCACCGAGAACGGAGTCATCCCGCGGCGGCTGATGCCCATCTTCCGCGACGAGCATGAGCTCGCCGCCGCAGACGACCTCAGCGAGGAGATCGAGGAAGCGCTCGCCAACTCGCAGTTCCTGATCGTTCTCTGTTCGCCCGACGCGGCAAGGTCGCGCTGGACCAACGCGGAAATCGAGACCTTCAAGCGAACGCGTCCGGACGGCTGCGTCTATGCGGCGATTGCTTCGGGCGAGCCTTTCGCAAGCGACATCGACGGACGCGAGTCGGAAGAATGCTTCCCGCCCGCGCTTCGCCACAAATATGACCGGCGGGGACGGCCCACGACCAAGCGCGCGGAGCCGCTGGCGGCCGACCTGCGCGGTGGAGGAGAAGCACGGCGGCTGGGGCTGATGAAGCTGATCGCCGGAATGCTCGGCGTCGGGCTCGACGATCTCGTCCAGCGGGACGCGACCCGCCGTCAGCGGCGGCTCGCCATGCTGGCCGCGGCCTCGCTCGCGGGAATGGCCGTCACCAGCACTCTTGCGGTCACCGCCATCCAGGCCCGCGATGCCGCCCGGGACCAGAGACGCGAAGCCGAGGGGCTGATCGCGTTCATGCTCGGGGATCTCAAGGACAAGCTCGAGCCGATCGGCAAGCTCGACGCGCTCGACGGCGTCGGCTCACGCGTGCTCGATTATTATCACAAGGAGAATACCGGCGAATTGTCGGATGCCGCGCTTCTCCAGCGCTCGCGCGCGCTCAGCTTGATGGCCGAGGTGGCTTATGAGCGGAGCGATCTCGACGCGTCGGAGCGGCTTTATCGGGAGGCGCTGAACGGCACTGCCGAGGCGGTTCGCCGCAATCCCGACGACCCGCAGCGCCTCTTCGACCATGCCCAGAACGTCTACTGGATCGGCGACATCGCCATGCAGCGCGGCAATCTCGGCGCGGCGGAAAGGGAGTGGCGCGAGTACAAGCGGCTGGCGACGGCCATGGTCTCGCTTGCGCCCGACAACATGAAGTGGCGCATGGAAACGCAATATGCCGAAGCGAACCTGGGCGAAGTGCTGGTCCGCCAACGCCGCTTCCCGGAGGCGGCGGCGCAATTCTCGCAGGCGCTGCAAACGATCGATGCGCTCACCACGGCGGACCCCGGCAATCGCGACTACCAGACCCAGCTTGTGCAGGCGCTTGCGTGGCTCGCGGACGCGCAGGAGAGCCAGGGCCGGCTGCAGCAGGCGATTGGCCTTCGCGAACGCCTCGTCGCCCTGCTCGATCGCCTGATCACGCAGAGCAATGGAGACGTCATCTACCGCCAGGACGTGATCGATGCGCATCGCGGCCTCGGGCGGCTCTACGACCAGATCGGCCGGGGCGAGCTTGCGCTGCAGCACTTCAAGGCAGCGGTCGCCGCTTCCGAGGATCTCGTGGCGACCGAGCCGCTGAACAACAACTGGGCCGCGGGGCTCGCGCGCTCGCGCCTGACGCTGGCCAAATATTACATCGACCACGGGCAGAACGGCGAAGCTGCGGCCCAGGTCGATGCCGCCTGCCCGGTCTACAGCCGGTTCGCGGCGCGGGAGCCGAAGGTCCCCTCCTGGGCCCAGGGTGTCGAAGTCTGCCTGCTCGATCGGGCAAGGCTGGCGGCTGCGGCAGGAAGCACGGCACATGCGCTGGCGTTCGCCGACCGCGCGGTCGCCGCAGCACGGTCGATCAAGAGCAACGATTCGGCCGGCGACTCGTACCGCCTCGCCGAGGCGCTGCGGGTCCGCGGCGACATCTACCAGGCGAGCAACAATGGCGCCGCAGCGCGGGCGAGCTGGGCGGAAGCAGCGGCGGCGCTGCCGGCACCTCCGGCAGAGAGTCCGGAAGAGCTGAACCTGCGCCGGATGATCCTGCAACGGAACGGACGATTGGCGGAAGCCGCGCCGATCGCCGCGAAACTCAGTGCAATCGGATACCGGCGCGGTGCCGGCTAAGGGTAGTTCAACACGACAGGAGACTTCGATGAGCGACATTGGGGGAGGAAAGGGCGGTCCGGGCCCGGCGATGCACAATGACGAGCCGATCTGCCGCAAGACGAGCAGGGAGGAGCAGGGCAGGATCTTCCAGGTGACGGTCCATGCGACGAAAGGGACCGGCGACGATCCGGTCGACTTCAGCTTCGAGTCTCCGCTCAAGAACCAGGAGAACGGCCACCTCGTCTTCTACAAGAACCGGGACAAGATGCGGCGGCAGGACTTCTATCTTCTGGAGTTCATGCTCGACGACCAGAGCGGTCTTGGCCTTCGTTTCGAGCCGAACCCGTGCCACGCCTTCTGGGTCGCGATGGGGGACAACGTCAGCCCTCCCGACTGCCCGCAGGAACCGTCGTACGACGAGACGATCTTCGTCGTGCAGTCGCACCTGCACGGAAAGACGCTCCTCGTCCGCAACGACGATGACGTCCCGCAATTCTTTCGCTTTTCGCTCGGCTTCGTCGACCAGGACGGCAAGCCGCACCGGTTCGATCCCATCGGGCAGAATCAGAACGGCGGAATCGGTCAGTTCGAATAAGCATGGTGCATCGCGCGGGCCCGCCGCCCGTCCCGTTCGTCCTTTCGGTCGGGGTCACCGGCCACCGCGCCGATGCGCTTGCCGAAGGCGACGTCGAGCGCCTGCGGTCACGCGTCCGCGAGACGCTGCTGCTGATCGAGGAGTCGGGCCGCGCGCTGCAGGCGCGCGAGAGCGACTGCTTTGCGTCCGGGCCTCCTCGGCTCCGCTTCGTCTCGCCGATCGCCGACGGGACGGACCAGATCGCGGCCGAGCTCGCGTTCCAGCTCGGCTGGGAGCTGCAGGCGATCCTGCCCTTCGCGCGCGACGCCTATCGCCAGAGCCTGGCCAATCACGGCGCGCGGGAACGGTTCGATACCTTGCTTCAGCAGGCAACCTGCTCGCTGGAGCTGCCCGGCGACCCGGACGACAGCATCGACGCTTATGTGATGACGGGACGGGCGACCGTCGCCCATTGCGACGTCCTGATCGCCGTCTGGGACGGCAAGCCGCCGCGCGGCCGCGGGGGCACGGCCGAGGTGGTCCAGCAGGCGCTGACCCGCGGGACCGCCATCGTCCACTTGCCGCTGGATGCCGCTGACGAGACAAGGCTGTTGTGGGCTGCGTTCGATCCGACGGTGGTGACCGTCGCCGACGATCCGAGCGTCGCGCGGCCGCTCGACCGCGAACATATGGACGCATTGCTGACCGGCCTGCTGATGCCGCCGCCCGACGCGGAGGAGCAAAGATTCCTCAAGCGCTTCCTCAAGGAACGGCTGCGGCGGATCCGCGCCAGGATCGAATACCAGCTGCTGCTGACCGCCGCCGGAGTGAAGCGGCTCCGCGCGCGCGACCTTACCGAGAAGCATTCCGCGCGCATGATCCAGGAGGAATGGCAGCGGTACCGTCAGGGATGTGTCGAGGCGCACAACATCAGCGCGCCGTTCGACCTGCTCGAGGAGTCATACAGCTGGGCTGACCGGCTCGCGACGCACTTCGCGCAGACCTACCGAAGCGGGCACATCTTCAACTTCGTGCTCGGCGGCGTCGCTGTGTGCCTCGGCCTTGCGACCTTCATGGCGCCGCACGTCAAGTTCGAGGAAGCCGCGCTCGAGATGCTGATCACCATGGCGATCATCCTCAACGCGCATATCGGCACCAGGCAGGAGTGGCACCGGCGCTGGCTGGACTACCGCCAGCTTGCCGAACGCTTGCGGCCGATGCGCAGCCTGAAGCTGCTTGGGATTGCCGCCCCGGACCCGCCGGGCACCGAGACCAACCCTGTGCCGAAGCGGTGGATCGACTGGTATGCGAGCGGCATCTGGCGCGCGACCGGCTGCACGTCCGGATCGATCGATAGCGCCTGCGCAGCCCAACTGGCGCGGGCGATCGCCGACCATGAGGTCGAGCCGCAAATGTCCTATCACGCGCGCAACGCCGAGCAGATCGAGCTGCTCGACCATCGCCTCGAGCAGATCGGCACGATCCTTTTCGCCGCGACGCTCGCCGTCACGGTCGCGACGCTCGTGGGACTCGGCCTCGGGGCGAGTTACGTGAACGATTACGGCAATTGGTTCACGCTCGTGTCGGCGGGCTTCCCGGCGCTCGGCACGGCGGTGTTCGGAATTCGCTTCCAGGCCGACTTCGGCGGCGACGCGGTGCGGTCGATGGCTACCGCCACCACGCTCCGCCATATCGACGAGGAACTGCGCAAGGACGTCACCCTCTCACGAGCCGCAGATCTCGCCGAGCAGGCGGCGCGAGTGATGCTTTCGGACCTCGACGAATGGCGGCTGGTGAACCAGCAGCGCGACCTGTCGGTCGGCTAGCGGTTCACGAACGCGGCAATTGCGTCCACCAATGTGCTGTCCACCGGCAGCGAGGGGTCGGAATAGGTCGCCGCATTGGCCGCGCGAGCGTCGGTAGCGACGTCCTTCAGCACGTGGTTCATGGCCGGGATGAGGACCAGCTTCGCCTTCGGCTGGGCGGCTGCAAGGCTCTTCGCGTCAGCCGCCGCGACCTGCAGGTCGCGCTCGCCCTGGACGATCAGCAGCGGCACCTGGAGCGATGCGGCGAGCTTTGCCGGGTCATGACGGAAATTGTCGATCAGGAAGTCCTGGACCTGGGGCGCGAACAGCCTCAGCAGCGCGGGATTCATTCCAGTCACATCGACGTGCTGCCCCTTTTCCAGCGCGTCGAGCGCCGCGTTCGCCGAATCGAGAAGCGGCGCATTGGCCGGGTTCGACCGCAGCTGCTCCCTGAGGACGTCGCTGAGCCTCCGGCCCGCGCCGGACACGGAGATCACGCCGCAGATGCCCTGGGGCTGTTGGGCTGCGGCAAGGGCGATCAGCGAGCCTTCGCTGTGGCCGAGAAGCCAGACGCAGGGCGCGCCCGTCCGCTCGCGGATCGCCGCCACCCACGCATGTGCGTCGGCCGCATAATCGGCGATCGTCACCTTGTTGGGGTCGGCGACGGCCTGCTTGCTTCCGAACAGCCCGCGCTTGTCGATGCGGACGGTGGAGACGCCCCTGGCGGCGAGCGCCTCGGCGAGCAGCCGGTAAGGGGCGGCGGTGACGCCGAGGGGATTGTTCCCGTCGCGGTCCGTGGGACCCGAACCGGGGATGACCAGGACGACCGGAGCGGCCTTACCGGCGTCGACGAATGTGCCGGCAAGAGGTCCCTGCGGTCCGGGAGCGGTGAGCGGCACGGCAGCAATTGCCGCTGCGGCGATCAATAGCGAGAACATCAGTCTTCATCTCCCCAGCGCCAGTGCCAGCCGCCCCGCGTCGTCCGTGCGCAGATCAGCAGGAACAGCGCCGTCAGCGGAAGCAATGCAGCGACCAGCTTGAGCGTATCGCGGCCGATGAGCTGGGCCATCATCCACACGATGCCGACGTACCCGACCGTCACCGCCCAGCCCTGCCAGCTGATCGGAAGCCCCGCGCCATAGCCGTAGCGCCTCGGCGCGAACCACTCGGGACCGTCGCCCATCCTAGCCGAGCCTCAGCGCTGCGACGGTGCCGAGGAGCAGCAGGGACAAGGCCGTCGCAACAAGCACGGCCTTGCGGCCGCGGCCGGCATGCAGCGCGATCAACATCTCACTTCTCCTCCTTGGGCGGACGCCCGCGCTTGCGCGGCGCCGGCGCCTTCAGCTTCACTCCGCGCGCGCCGAGCGCTTCGCGCAGCAGGCATTCGACCTGCGCGTTCACGCTTCGCAGCTCCGCGGCCGCGCAGCGCTCGACCGCCGCCCACAGGGCCGGGTCCACGCGTAGCGGAAAGGCTTTGCGTTCATCCGGCATCAGCCGCGCTTACTGGTACAGGGTGCCGGTGTTCACGACAGGCTGCGTGTCGCGCTCGCCGCACAGCACGACCATGAGGTTCGAGACCATCGCCGCGCGGCGCTCGTCATCGAGCTCGACCACCTTCTTTTCGGACAGGGACGCGAGCGCCATTTCCACCATCCCGACAGCGCCCTCGACGAGCGTCTGGCGCGCGGCGACCACCGCTTGGGCCTGCTGGCGGCGAAGCATCGCGCCGGCGATCTCTGTGGCGTACGCGAGATTGGTGAATCCGCATTCGTCGATCGTGATGCCGGCGACGTTCAGGCGCGCCTGCAGCTCCTTGCGAAGCTCCGCCCCGACCTCCTCATGATTGCCGCGCAGGGTGACTTCCTGGTGCGCGAAATCGTCATAGGGGTACCGCGATCCGATGGTCCGGATCGCCGCTTCGACCTGCACCCGCACGAACTGCTTGTAGTCGTCGACGTCGAACAGGGCCTGCGCCGTGTCGACGACGCGCCACATGATCTGCGCCGCGATGTCGATCGGGTTGCCGCGAAGGTCGTTGACCTTGATCTTGTCGGAAATGAAATTGTTGGCGCGGACGGAGACCTTCTTCTTGGTCATCCACGGCCAGGTCCAGCGAAGCCCCGTCGCGCGGTCGGTGCCGCGATATTCGCCGAACAGCGTGATCGCGACGGCCTGGTTCGGCTGGAGCATGTAGAAGCCGGGCAGGACGAGGATGAAGGCCAGCGTCGCGACAATCACGATGCCGAGGTCGACGAGCGCGCGTCCGGAACCGAGCCGCGGGATCGCATAGAGCAAAGCGATGATCGCCAGCACAAGGACGATCAGCATCGCATAGCCGCTCGAGGTCGAAGCCTCGCGCTCGCTGGTTGCCGTGAGTGCAATGACTTTTCCGTCGGCCACTTCCGCTCTCCTTAAATTTGATATCATAATAATATGAGAGCTTCGGTGTCGTCAACTGGCGCCGTGCCGGAGGCGCCGCTATGGCCCGGCCGATGACCGAAAGACGCTGGCGCTTGCTGATTCACGGAGGTGCCGGATCGATGCGGCCCGGCCGGCTCGATCCCGAGCAGGAACGGTGCGCCCGCGCCGGCCTCGAAGCGGCCCTCGAGGCGGGCGCCGCGATCCTCGAGAAGCGCGAAGCCGCGCTCGATGCGGTCGAAGCCGCGGTCCGCGTGCTCGAGGAAGATCCCTGCTTCAACGCCGGGCGCGGCAGCGTCCTGACCGCGAGCGGCTGCATCGAACTGGATGCCGCGATCATGGACGGCCGCAACCGCGAAGCGGGCGCCGTCGCCGGGCTAAGGACCACGCGCGCGCCGATCAGCCTGGCGCGGCGGCTGCTCGAGGAGGGGCCGCATGTCTTCCTCTCCGGCAAGGGCGCCGACGATTTCGCGCGGGATCATGGGTTCGAGCAGGTCGAGAACAGCTGGTTCGAAATTCTCGAGCGGCGGCGGCAGCTCGAGGAGCTCCTGGGCGAAGGCGGCTTCGACGACGAGATCAAGTACGGCACGGTCGGCGCGGTGGCGGTCGACGTCGACGGGCATGTCGCGGTCGGAACGTCGACCGGCGGGCTGACGGCGAAGCGCTGGGGACGCGTCGGCGATTCGCCGCTGATCGGGGCGGGCACTTTTGCCGACGACAGGTCGGCCGCCGTTTCGGCGACCGGCTCCGGCGAATATTTCATTCGCGCGGTGGCAGCCCACCAGCTGGCGGAGCGGGTGAGGCTCGGCGGCCAGCCGCTGCAGGAGGCGCTCGACGCCGTCCTCGCCGATATCGCAGTGCTCGGCGGAAAGGGCGGCCTCATCGCGGTCGCGCCGGACGGCGAGGCCGCGTGGGGGTTCACTACCCCGGCCATGTACCGCGGAATGGCCGACGCGAGCGGCCGGACCGTGCGCGTCTATTCGGGCGAGGAGGAGCGGTAAGGAAGGTCGCGGCGCAGCCACTCGGCTTCGCTCGCAATCGCCGCGCGCTCGCTTTCCAGGAAGTCGGCCACCGCGTCGCGGAAGCTGCGGTTCGGAATGAAGTGCGCGCTCCTCGTGATCACCGGCTCATAGCCGCGCGCGACCTTGTGCTCCCCCTGCGCGCCGGCCTGCACCTGCGACAGCCCGTGGTCGATCGCCCATTCGATCGCGCGATAGTAGCAGAGCTCGAAATGGAGGAACGGCACTTCGTCGATTGTGCCCCAATAGCGGCCGTAGAGCGCGTCGGGGCCGATGAAGTTCAGCGCGCCCGCAATCGGAAGGCCGCCGCGGCAGGCGAGAAACAGGAGGACGCGATCGCCCATGCGCTCGCCGACCCGGTCGAAGAACTCGCGCGTGAGATAGGGCCGGCCCCACTTTCGCGAGCCGGTGTCCTGGTAGAATGCCCACATCGCGTCCCAGTCGGCGGGCCGGATGTCCGCACCGCGCAGGACCCGAACGTCGAGCCCCGCGAGCGCCGCCGCCCGCTCCTTGCGGAGCGTCTTGCGCTTGCGGCTGCTCAGCGCGCCGAGGAAGTCGTCGAACGTCGCGTAGCCGCGGTTGAACCAGTGGTACTGGACGCCATGGCGGATGAGCCAGCCGCGGCGCTCCGCTTCCGCCGCCCCGGCCGCGTCGACGAAGGTGACGTGGGCGGAGGACATGTCGTTCTGGACCGTCACCGCCTCGATCGCCGCCAGCAGTTGCTGCGGGCGGGTTCCGAGCAGGCGCGGGCCCGGCACCGGAGTGAAAGGCACCGCGACCTGCAGCTTCGGATAATATCGCCCGCCGGCGCGCTCCCACGCGTCGGCCCAGCCGTGGTCGAACACATATTCGCCCTGGCTGTGCGTCTTCAGATAGGCGGGCGCCGCCGCCACCAGATGCGAAGCTTCGCCCTCGACCAGGATCGGCGCCGGGGTCCAGCCGGTGCGCGGACCCACGCTGCCCGAATCCTCGAGCGCGGACAGGAAAGCATGGCTGAGGAACGGATCGCCGCCGGCAAGCCGGTCCCACGCAGCCGCGTTCAGGCCGGACACGCCCGACGCGATCTTCGCGAGCACCTCGGTTTCGCGGTCGGCCATACCCTCAGGTGGGTAAGCCCTTGGAAATGAACTAGGCCTTCACCGCAACGACGGCATCGATCTCGACCGCGACGCCGAGCGGCAGCACCGGCACGCCGACCGCGCTGCGGGCGTGGCGGCCGGCTTCGCCGAACACTTCCTGCATCAGGACGGAGGCGCCGTTGGCGACCTTGGGCTGGTCGGTGAACGAGCCCGCGCTGTTCACGAACGCGCCGAGCTTCACGACGCGCTCGACGCGGTCGAGGGAGCCGAGCGCGGCCTTCATCTGCGCGATCAGCATGATCCCGCAGCGGCGCGCCGCTTCCATGCCCGCCTCGACGTCGAGGTCGTCGCCGAGCCGGCCCTTGATGAGGTTGCCGCCCTCGTCGACGCTGATCTGGCCGGAGATGTGGAGCAGGCCGTTCGCTTCGACTGCGGGGACGTAAGCCGCGACGGGCGCGGCGGGCTCGGGAAGTGTGATGCCGAGTTCGGCAAGTCGCTGGTCGATGCTCATGCCGCCGCCCAAGCACTCACGAGCGGACGAATCAAGCCTCGCGGCTGACGGTGAAGCCGGCGAAGCTCTGGCTGACGGGCATCAGCTCGACCGTGTTGATGTTGAGGTGCGCCGACAGGTTCGCAAGCCACCAGAAGAGGTCGGCGAGGTCGTCGGCGGTCATCGGGTTCATGCCGGCGTAGAGCTTGTCCGACGCTTCCTTGTCGCCGCCGGTGCGGACGATCGTGAACTCCGTTTCCGCCATCCCCGGCTCGACCGAGGTCACGCGGACGCCGGTGCCTGCAAGATCGCAGCGCAGGTCGAGCGAGAACTGGCGCACGAACGCCTTGGTCCCGGCGTACACGGCTCCGCCCTTGTACGGGTAGGTCGCGGCGACCGAGGAGAGGTTGATGATCTGCCCCCTGCGCTCGACCAGCTTCGGAAGGAGCGCGCGGGTGAGCGCGACGAGCCCGGTGATGTTCGTGTCGATGACCGTCTCGATCTTGCCCCAGTCGGTCTCCGGGAGCGGGTCGGTCGGCGGGGCGAGGCCGGCATTGTTGAGGAGGAGGTCGACGTCTCCCCACGGCGGTTCGAGCCTGGCGAGGCCTTCGACCGCGCCAAGGTCCTGCATGTCGATTTCGAGCGGGAGGAAGGCGTCTCCGAGCTCCTGCTGAAGCGCCTTCAGCCGCTCGCCGCGCCTGCCCGTCCCGATCGCGCGCCAGCCGCCGGCAACGAACTTGCGCGCGGCGGCCTCGCCGAACCCCGCCGTCGCACCGGTAATCAGGATCGTTTTCATCTTTTTCCTTCTTCGAGCTCGCGCCGCGCCTCTACGAGGACTTCGGGGCGAACGCCAAGTTCCCCGGAGACGGCGACGAGGTCGGGCTCGTGCGCTTCGAGGAAGCGGATGAGGGCGGCGAGCAGCGCCGGTTCCCCCGCTCGCCTGCGAAGCTCCTCTGTGCCGATTCCGGTCAGGTCGAGGAAGCGCTGGGCCCTGCGGCTGTCGCCGAGCGTTGCCGCAAGGGCGGCAAGCGCGAGAGCCAGTGGATCGTTTGGACTTGAGCGCTGCACCACCTAGATACTGCTGAAAGGCTGAAGGAAGCACATTGGCGAAGATCCTGATCGTCGAGGACAATGCGCTGAACATCAAGCTGTTCTGCGACCTGCTCGCCGCCCACGGCCATGAGCCCGAAGCGGTGACGGACAGCCGGACCGCGCTCGATGCCGCACGGAACTTCATGCCCGACCTGGTGATCACCGACATCCAGCTGCCGCACGTCAGCGGGCTGGAGCTGATCCGGATGATTCGCCGCGACGAAAGGCTCGCCGAAGTCCCGATCATGGCGGTGACGGCTTATTCCGCACGCGGCGACGAGGAGCGCATCCGCGCGGCGGGCGCCCAGGCCTATGTGTCGAAGCCGATTTCGGTGGTGAAGTTCGCGCAGACCGTCGACGAGCTCCTCAACGGAGAAGCGGCGGAAGATCCGACCGGCCGTGCGCAGGAAAGCTGGGCCAACGAAGGCGACGGAGCGGGTGGCCCGTCGGAGCCTGGCGGCGAGGAGGCCTGAGCCCCTCGCGGCTTACTTGATTTTGGCTTCCTTGAACTCGACGTGCTTGCGCGCGACCGGGTCGTACTTGCGGAAGCTGAGCTTCTCCGTCTGCGTGCGCGGATTCTTCTTCGTCACATAGAAGAAGCCCGTGTCCGCGCTGCTGACGAGCTTGATCTTGACCGTTGCCGGCTTGGCCATTGGACTAATCCCAGTCTGAAAAAAGAAGAGCGGCTCGGCGCCGCTCGCAATCGCGTGGCTCCATGACGGGCGGAGCCGATTCTGTCAACCGACACAGGGCTGTAACGCGCTGTTAACGGCTTTGGGCGAACCTCCGTTAATCAGGGAGGACGCGCGATGGCCAAGGATCCGCTCGCGAAGGTGAGGAACGAGATCGGGCTGCGCGTCGCGGAAATCCGCAACGCCGGTCCCCGCCTCTCTCCGCTCGACCTCCACAGCCGGATGGACGCCATCCGCCAGCTCGCGGCGATCAACGGCCTTGCCGCGCTCGAGGGCCTTGCCCGGCGTTCGGCCCAGATGGCGCTGCTTCCCGGGCACCGCGTCGCGGTCACTTCCTGCCTCGAGCATGTCGACGAAGCGCTCGACAGCCGGTCGGAAGCGGACTGCAACGCGATCCTCGCAGCGCTTGCGATCCGCCTTCACTGACACCGTAACGAGGTTCATGCATTAGAGGCGCAATGCGCGCCTTTTCGCAGCTGCTCGACGATCTCGTCTACACGCGTTCGCGCAACACCAAGCTCAAGCTCATCGGCGATTACCTGAAGGAAACGCCCGACCCGGACCGCGGCTACGGGCTCGCCGCCCTGACCGGGACCCTGAGCATCCCGGCGGTGAAGCACGCCGCCGTTCGCGCCATCGCCGAGGAGCGGGTCGATCCGGTGCTGCTCTACATGAGCCGCGACTATGTCGGGGACATGGCCGAGACGGTGGCGCTGCTGTGGCCGACGTCGGCGACGGGCGTTCCCGAGACGGACGACGCGACGATCCGGATTTCGGACGCGGTCGAGCGCCTGCGGTCGGCATCGCGCCTCGAAGCCCCGCGCGTGCTCGCGACCATGCTCGACCATCTGGACGCCTCGGGCCGCTTCGCGCTTCTGAAGCTTGCGACGGGCGAGCTTCGGGTGGGCGTCAATGCCCGGCTCGCGAAGCAGGCCTTCGCCGACGCCTTCGGGCTCGCGGTGGAGGCGGTGGAGGAGGTCTGGCACGGCATCGCGCCGCCCTTCACCGAGCTGTTCGACTGGGCGGAGGGGCGGGCGCCGCAGCCGACCGCGCGCGACGTTCCGATCTTCCGTCCCTTCATGCTCGCCCATCCGCTCGAGGAGACGCGGGTCTCGCTCGACGAATATGCCGCCGAGTGGAAATGGGACGGGATCCGCGTGCAGCTGGTCCATGCCGGCGGGCAAACGCGGCTCTACAGCCGTACGGGCGACGACATCTCGCACAGCTTCCCCGACGTGGCCGAGGCGTTCCGCGTAGCCGGCGTGCTCGACGGCGAGCTGCTCGTGCGCGGCGCCGAACAGGGCATCGCCGACGTCCACGGCGGCGCTGCGGCAAGCTTCAATGCGCTTCAGCAGCGGCTCGGGCGCAAGAACGTGAGCCAGAAGATGCTCGCCTCCTATCCGGCCTTCGTCCGCCTCTATGACATATTGTTCGACGGCCATGTCGACCTGCGCGAGTTGTCGTGGACCGAAAGGCGCGCCCGCCTCGAGCGCTTCGCCGCGCAGCTCGATCCCGAGCGCTTCGACGTCTCCCAGCTGATCGAGGCGGCAAGCTTCGAGGAACTCGAGGACCTGCGGCTCAACGCCCGTGACGTGTCGATCGAAGGGATCATGCTGAAGCGCCGCGACAGCCCTTATGTCGCGGGGCGCCGCACCGGCCTGTGGTACAAGTGGAAGCGCGATCCGCTGACCGCCGACTGCGTGCTCATGTATGCCGCGCGCGGCTCCGGCAAGCGCTCCAGCTATTACAGCGACTACACCTTCGGCTGCTGGAGCGACGAGGGTGAGCTGCTGCCGGTCGGCAAGGCCTATTTCGGCTTCACGGACGAGGAGTTGAAGTGGCTCGACCGGTGGATCCGCGGCCACACCGTCCAGCGCTTCGGGCCGGTGCGCGAAGTGGAGAAGAGCCTGGTGCTCGAGGTCGCGTTCGACTCGGTGCACAGGAGCAGCAGGCACAAGTCCGGCGTGGCGATGCGCTTCCCGCGAATCAGCCGGATCCGCATCGACAAACCGGCGGCTGAGGCCGACCGACTGGCAACGCTCCAGTCAATGGTAACTTGAAGCTGCCCCTCGCGGCGCGCTAAGCCTCGCGCCTCTTCCGGGAGAGGGGACTCATGATCAAGATATTGCTCGCCGGCGCCGCGGCGCTGGCGATGGCCACCATGGCGAGCGCCGAGACCTATGCGATCCAGGCCGGGCACCTGATCGTCGACGCCGCCGCGCCGCAGCGCGGAGCCTCGACCGTGGTGGTCGACAACGGACGCATCGCCCGCATCGAAAACGGCTTCACCGCCCCGGCGGGCGCAATCGTCGTCGACGAGCGCGGCCGCACCGTCATGCCCGGCATGACCGACGTCCACGTGCACCTGACGGGCACGTCGGGCGAGCCCTGGTACGCGGCCTTCACCCAGAAATATTCGGTGCCCTATGCGGCGACCGTCGGCCTCACCCATGCGCTCGAGATGGCGCAGGGCGGCTTCACCACGGTTCGGGATCTCGGCGGGGACACCAGCGCGGTCATCGCGGTGCGCGACGCGGTCGCCGAGGGCCGGTTCCCCGGGCCGCGGATCAAGGTTGCCGGCGCGCCGCTTTCGATCCCCGGCGGCCATGCCGACGAAGCGACCGGCCTGCCGCCCGAGCTCGCGGCTGCGGTCAACGAGGCTCACCTCAACCCGTCGGTCTGCAGCGGGCCCGAGCAATGCCAGAACGTCGTGCGCCAGCTCGCCGCCGCGGGCGTCGACTGGATCAAGATCATGGCGACGGGCGGCGTGCTCGATCCTGGCGCGCGCGGGCTCGAGCAGCATTTCACCGACGAGGAAATGAAGGCCATTTGCGACATGGCGCATTTCATGGGCCTCAAGGTCGCGGCCCATGCTCACGGCGCGCGCGGCATCGACGCCGCCGTCCGCGCCGGCGTTGATTCGATCGAGCACGGCACCTTCATCGACGAGCAGGGCGTTCGCGACATGAAGGCGCGCGGCACTTATTATGTGGCGACGCTGATGGCCTTCAGCGGCGTGCAGGGCCTGATCGGGACCGGCAAGCTGCCTGCCGCATCGGAAGCCAAGGCGCGCCAGACCTTTGCCGTTTGGGGCAAAGGCCTCAACCTCGCCTATCGCAACGGCGTCAAGATCGCGCTCGGCACGGACAGCGCCGTCGCTCCGCACACCCAGGCCAATCGCGAGCTGGAGCTGATGGTCACCAAGGGCGGCATGAGCCCGCGCGACGCGCTTATCGCGGCGACCAAGGGCGGTCCCGCCCTCATGAACCTTTCGGCCGAGACCGGCACGCTCGATCCCGGCAAGTCCGCGGACCTGATTGCGGTCGACGGCGATCCCCTCACCGACCCGACGGCTGTCCAGCGCGTCCACTTCGTCATGGTCGAAGGCAAACCCATTCCGATGAAAGGACAATGATGCGTTCCACGCTTCTCGCGATCACGCTGCTGCTTTCGAGCGCGGCTTATGCCGCCGACACGCCTGCGGGCGATGTTCCGCCGAAGGACGTCAAGGCCGAGGCTTCCGCGTCCGACAAGGACACGGTCAAGGCGAGCGTCGAGGAAGACGCGCAGCCGGTGAACCGCTCCATCCCGTTCCGCGGGCGCACGCTCTCCTACACCGTGACGCCGGGGCACCTGACGATCCGCAACGACAAGGGCGAGCCGACGGCGAGCATGTTCTATGTCGCCTATACGATCCCCTCTTCGCCCGGGCGGCCGCGACCGGTGACGTTCCTGTTCAACGGCGGCCCCGGATCCTCGACCATGTGGCTGCACATGGGCTCGTTCGGGCCGATGAAGGTCGATGCCTCGACCCCCGAGACGATCCCCGGCCCGCCGTTCCGCTACGGGCCGAACCCCGACACTTTGCTCGACGTCACCGACCTCGTCTTCATCGACGCGCCGACGACGGGCCTTTCGCGCGAAGTCGGCAAGGCGGAGCCGAAGGACTTCTTCGGGGTCGACAAGGACCTCGACGCCTTCACCCGCACGATCCAGCGCTACCTCACCAAGTACCAGCGCTGGAACAGCCCCAAGTTCATCATCGGCGAAAGCTACGGCACGACGCGCGCGGCGGGACTGTCCAATTCGCTGCTCGACGCCGGCGTCCAGCTTAACGGGATCGCCTTCGTTTCCACGGTGTTCAACTTCGCCGACTTCCAAGGCGACCAGTCGCTGATCAACTTCCTGCCGACCTATGCGGCGGACGCCTGGTATCATGGAAAGATCGCGAACAAGCCGCCGCTGGACCAGTTCATCCAGCAGGCGCGGGACTTTGCCAGCGGGCCCTATGCGGCGGCGCTTCAGAAGGGGAATGCGATCAGCGACGAGGAGCGTCAGTCGATCGCCCAGCAGATGGCGCAGCTGACCGGCCTTTCGCCCGACTACATCCTGCGGTCGAACCTTCGCGTCCAGCCCAACCGCTTCCAGCGCGAGCTGCTGCGTGACCGCCACCAGGTCATCGGCCGGATTGATTCGCGCTATGTCGGGACCGAGCCGGACAACGTCGGCGAGGGCGCCGATTACGACCCGCAGGGCAGCGCGATCACGGGCGCGTTCGTCGGCGCGCTCAACGACTATCTGTTCCGCGACCTCGGCTACAAGACGCCGCTCGTCTATCGCCCGAACAATTATGGCGCGGTGTTCAACGGCCCCGACGGCTGGAGCTTCGCGCACAAGTCGCCGGACGGGCGCCAGGACCTTGCCGACACCAGCGTCGACCTTGCCAGCGCGATGCGCCAGAACCCGCGGATGAAGATCCTTTCGGTGAACGGCTATTACGACCTGGCAACGCCGTTCCACGGTGCGGAATATGAGTTCAAGCACCTCGCGCTGGAGCCGCAGCTGCAGGCGAACATCCGCTACACTTACTATCCGGCGGGCCACATGATGTACATCGACCCGGCCTCGGCGCGGCAGCTGAAGTCGGACCTCGCGGCCTTCTACGCGAGCGCGATGTAGCGACGGAAAAGGGCCGACGGAGTCTCCTCCGCCGGCCCTCTCGCCCCCTAAGCGAACGTGCCGCTTAGCTGATCGGCTGCAGGTTCACCGCTGCGGTCTTGCCGCGGCGGTCGACCTCCAGCTCGAACTCGAGCCGGTCGCCCTCGTTGAGCGTCGGGATTCCGGCGCGCTCGACTGCCGAGATATGCACGAAGGCATCCGGCTGTCCGTCGTCGCGCTGGATGAAGCCAAAGCCCTTCATCGCGTTGAAGAACTTGACCGTGCCGCTGGCCTTCTCGCCGGTCAGCTGGCGCTGCGGGCCGCGCTCGGCCCGCTCGACCGCCATCGGCTCGCCTTCGATTCGCAGGTTGGTCGCCGAGATGCGGCCGCCGCGATCCACCAGCGTGAACTCGAGCGGCTGGCCGTCCGCAAGGTCGGTAAGCCCCGCCTGCTCGACCGCGGAGATGTGGACGAACACGTCCTCTCCGCCGTCATCGCGAACGATGAAGCCGAATCCCTTTTGCGGGTTGAAGAATTTGACGACGCCCTTGCCTTCGCCAACGACCTGCGGGGGCATTCCGCCACCGCCGCCGCCGCGGAAGCCGCCGCCTCCGCCGCCGCCGCCGCGATAGCCTCCGCCACCGCCGCCGCCGCCAAAGCCGCCACGGTCGCCGTAGCCACCGCCACCGCCGCCTCCGCCGCCGCCGAAGCCACCGCGGTCACCGAAGCCGCCGCGGCCGCCATAGCCGCCGCCCCGCTCCTGGTAGCCGCCACCAAAATCACCTGCGAAATTCT
Organism: Bacillota bacterium; assembly: GCA_050261135.1. GTDB lineage: Bacteria > Pseudomonadota > Alphaproteobacteria > Sphingomonadales > Sphingomonadaceae > Sphingomicrobium. The sequence continues at coordinate 140,343 of JBLNCZ010000001.1, read as the reverse complement.
CTTCGCCGAAGCCTTCGCGCTTGTCGCGACCGCGACCACCGCGGTCTCCCTTGCGCCCTCTATCGAAACCCATATCCGTCCGAACTTAATCTGCCCGTTGACCCCTGAAACCAACGCGCTCGGGCAAAAAGGCGCAACCGGTCATGGCGCGTAAATCACTCACGCACCGTTCACGTCATTACAGCAAAATCGAAGGCTGCTCTAGTGATTCAAATTGCAGCGATTTTCGACAGGGCTGGCAAGGCAGGTGCCTCGGCGACTAAAGCGCGCTTCTGACCCTTGCCCGAGGAGCTCGAATGGCCGTTTATCTCCATGAGGAAGACCTTCCGGCGGACGTGACGTTCGCCGACGGTCCGATCGCCGTCGACACGGAAGCCATGGGGCTAATTCCCGGCCGCGACCGGCTGTGCCTGGTGCAGCTTTCCGACGGCAAGGGCGACGAGCATCTCGTGCGTTTCAAACGCGGCAGCGACTATTCCGCGCCGAGGCTGAAGGCGCTCCTTTCGGATCCGCACAGGCTCAAGCTCTACCATTTCGCGCGCTTCGACGTCGGCATCATGCAGGCCTATCTCGGGATCGTCGCGGCGCCGCTCTACTGCACGCGCACCGCCTCGCGCCTCGTGCGCACCTACACCGACCGCCACGGCCTCAAGGATCTGGTCAAGGAGCTGTTGAACGTCGACCTCTCGAAGCAGCAGCAGTGCAGCGACTGGGGCGCCGACGAGCTCAGCGACGCGCAGCGCGAATATGCCGCGAGCGACGTTCGCTACCTTCACGCGCTCAAGGAGAAGCTCGACGAGCGGCTGCAGCGCGAGGACCGGATCGAGCTTGCCCAGGCCTGCTTCGACTTCCTTCCTGCGCGCGCGCTGCTCGACATCGCCGGCTGGGCCGAGCAGGACATTTTCGCCCATGACGGCTGAGGGACGCCGTGCCTGAGACTGCTGTCGGCAGGAAGAATCGCTGGGCAGTTCCGGGCAGCGCGCATGACCGCGTCATCCGCTGGGCCAAGATCGCGCTTCCCAGCGCGGTCGGCGTGCTGATCGCGATTCTCGCCGTGGCGCCGCTCGGCAAGAAGAGCGACGTCAGCTTCATCCTCGACAAGAAGAAGGTCGAGAATGCGCCGGAGCGCATGCGCGTCGAGCAGGCCCGCTACACCGGCACCGACGACAAGGGGCAGCAGTTCACGATGCTTGCCCAGCGCGCGATCCAGCGCAGCTCCGACGTGCCGGTGGTCGACATCAACGGCATCTTCGCCCGGCTCAACATGACCCAGGGACCGCTGCTTGTCGCCGCGAACCAGGGGCGCTACAATCTCGACACGCTCCAGGTGAACATCGACGGGCCGGTGAAGGTGGTGGGCGGCGACGGCTACCGCCTCGCCACCCGCGACGTCACCGTCGACCTCAAGCACCGGCAGCTGGCGAGCGAAGGGCCGGTTTCCGGCTCGATGCGCCTCGGCCAGTTCCAGGCGGGCCAGCTGCACGCCGACCTCGGCGCCCGGACCGTCGTGCTCGATCACGGTGCTCGCTTGAAAATCGTCCAAGGGGCGGTCAGATGATGCACATGCGCATGGCTGGCATCATCCTTGCAACTGCCGTGCTGGCCGGGACGGCGGCGCTTGCGCAGGTCCAGCAGGAGCAGCCGACCTCCGCGCTGAAGGGTCACAACACCAATGCGCCGGTCGACGTCACGTCGGACCGAATCGAGGTGCAGGAGCGCGCCGACCGCGCCGTCTTCGTCGGCAACGTCCACGCGACGCAGGCCGACCTGACGCTCGACACGCAGCGGCTGACGGTGGCTTATTCGACGGGCCACGGGAGCAACAACGTCCAAATCAACCGCCTCGACGCCGCCGGCGGAGTCGTCGTCCGCGACGCGACCGAAACGGCGAAGGGCGACTTCGGGGTCTACGACCTCGACCGCAAGCTGATCACGCTCATCGGCAATGTCCAGCTGACGCGCGACAACAACCAGGTGAACGGCGCCCGCCTCGTCATCGACCTCAACTCTGGCCGGGCGGTGATCGACGGCGGCCCGCCGGGCGTCAACTCGACCGGCGGCCGGGTCTCGGGCCATTTCACGGTCCCGCAGCACCAGCAGCAGCCCTCGAAGTAGGCGCGCGCCACCGTGAACGAAGCCGCGATGATCGAGCGCCCCGCCAGCGAGGCGCAGGGGGTGAGCGGCGGCCTCGAGGTCCGCTCGATCGCCAAGTCCTACGATCGCCGCGCAGTGCTCCACGACGTCTCGCTCGAGGTCCACCGCGGCGAAGTCGTCGGCCTGCTCGGCCCCAACGGCGCGGGCAAGACGACCTGCTTCTATTCGGTCATGGGGCTGGTGAAGCCGGACAGCGGCCGCATCTTCCTTGACGGCCAGGACATCACCGAGCTGCCGATGTACCGCCGCGCGATCCTCGGCCTCGGCTACCTGCCGCAGGAAACGTCGATCTTCCGAGGCATGACCGTCGAGCAGAACATCATGGCGGTGCTCGAGGTGGCGGAGCCCGACCCGCAGGTCCGCCGCGACCGGCTCGAGCAGCTGCTCGGCGAGTTCGGCATCACTGCGCTCCGCGATTCGCCGGCGATGGCGCTGTCGGGCGGCGAGCGGCGCCGGTGCGAGATAGCGCGCGCTCTCGCCGCCGAGCCGACGATCATGCTTCTCGACGAGCCGTTCGCCGGCATCGACCCGATCTCGATCGCCGATATCCGCGAGCTGGTGCGCGAGCTGAAGAGCCGCGACATCGGCGTGCTGATCACCGACCATAATGTCCGCGAGACGCTCGACATCGTCGACCGCGCCTGCATCATCTACGACGGACAGGTCCTGTTCGCTGGTACTCCCGAAGCGTTGGTCGCCGACCAGGAGGTCCGGCGCCTGTACCTCGGCGAGAGCTTCGCGCTGTAACGAGGTCCAGCGATGGGCCTGGGCCCCTCCCTAAGCATCCGCCAGTCGCAGCAGCTGGTCCTGACTCCCCAGCTGAGGCAGGCGATCCAGCTGCTCCAGCTCAGCAACCTCGAGCTCGACGCCTTCCTCGCCGAGGAACTTTCCAAGAACCCGCTGCTCGAGGCCCAGTCAGCAGAGCCTGGCGAGGAGCCGCCGGGCGACTTCGCCAGTGACGACAGCGACAGCGATGAGGCTCCGGACGATCCCGGCGCCGACGAGCTGATCATGGGCCAGGCCGAGGACGACCGGCCGCTCGACGTGGACTGGACGAGCGAGGCGCTGGAGACCGACAGCTATGCCGACGTCGTGACGTCAGGCGGCGGCGAGGAGGCCTTCGACTTCGACCGGGTGGAATATTCGGCAGCCTCGCTCGCCGAGCATCTCGTCGACCAGCTGCACGGACTTTCCGGCGACGTAGGCGACCTCGCCCGGATCATCGCGGAGACCCTGGACGAGACGGGATACCTGACCGTCGAGCTCGAACAGATCGCGGACCTTTCCGGCGCGCCGATGACGCTCGTCGAACAGGCGCTCGAGGCGGTGCAGGATCTCGACCCGCCCGGCGTTGGCGCACGGTCGCTTGCCGAGTGCCTGGCGCTGCAGGCGAAGGCGGCGGACCGCTACGATCCCGCCATGGCCCGGCTGATCGACAATCTCGACCTCCTGTCGAAGGGGCGCACGAGCGACCTCAAGCGCATTTGCGGAGTCGACGACGAGGACCTCGCCGACATGATCCGCGAGCTGCGCGCCTACGACCCGAAGCCCGGCTGCCGCTTCTCGGGCGGCGGCGCCGACGAGGTCACGCCCGACGTGTTCGTGCGCCGGACTCGAGCGGGCTTCTCCGTCGAGCTCAACCAGGCGACCCTGCCGCGGCTGCTCGTCAACCGCCGCTACTACCAGGAGCTGAAGAGCGGCCCGCAGGACAAGCAGTCCCGCGCCTGGCTCAGCGAATGCTTGGCTAGCGCGAACTGGCTGGTGAAGGCGCTCGACCAGCGGGCGCGGACGATCGTGAAGGTGGTCTCGGAGATCGTGAAGCGGCAGCACGGCTTCTTCGAGCGCGGCGTGTCCGCGATGAAGCCGCTGACGCTGCGCGACGTCGCGGAAGCGATCGGCATGCACGAATCCACCGTCAGCCGCGTCACTTCGAACAAATATCTGCTCTGCGACCGCGGCCTGTTCGAGCTCAAATATTTCTTCGGTTCGGGCGTTCAGTCGGCGGAGGGCGACGGCGCCGCGGCCGAGGCGGTGAAGGCCGCGATCAAGCAGCTGATCGAGGCGGAGACCGAGATCCTCAGCGACGATGCGATCGCCGCGCTGCTGAAGCAGAAGGGCTTCGATGTCGCGCGGCGCACGGTCGTCAAATATCGCGAATCGATGGGGATCGGCTCCTCCATCCAGCGGCGCCGCTTAAGGAAGATCGCGGGCTAAGCGCTGACCCTCGCCCAGATCGGCAAGTGGTCGGATGCGCGGCGCGCGACCGCGCTCATGTGCACTCCGGCGGCTTCGATGTTGAGGTCCTTGTGGACGATGATGCGGTCGAGCTGCGCGACGGGGTGGCGGGCGTGGAAGCTCGGGCCGGTCGGAGCGATGTGGAACTCGCCGTCCAGCTCCTTGAGGCAGCCCGCGGCGGTGCGCCATTCGTTGGTGTCGCCCATGAGCACGGTGGGCATCTTCTGCGGACGCCGCGCGATCTCCTCGAGGATCGCCCGCATCTGCCGCCGGCGCCACAGGCCGGAAAGGTCGAGGTGCATGCCGACGACGCGCAGCGGTTTGTCGTCGACGAGCAGCTCGGCCATGACCGCGCCGCGCGGTTCGAGCGTTGGCAGGTCGAGCGCCGAGCAGCCGAGCACGCCGATATGGCGCTTCACCAGGATCGCATTGCCGTGCCAGCCGATGTTGCGGGTGTTCACGTTGAGCAGCCGGTCGGCGTGCTTTCGCGCCTTGTCGAAAACGCGCTTGTGGCGGACTCCGAGATGCACCGGCTTGTAGAGGCCGTGGCTGTCGATCAGCTCGTGCGGCACCGTCGAGCCGCGGCCGCCGATGCGCTTGTCCGCCTCCTGCAGCGCCACCACGTCGGCATCGATCTCCTGGAGGACGCGGAGCACCCGATGCGGGTCGCGGCGGCCGTCGAGCCCGACGGCCTTGTGCATGTTGTACGAGGCGAGGGTGATGCAGCCGCTGCTCACGAGGGCGCCAATGGCGTTTCCTGTCGATTGGTTCCTATACGTCCAGGTTGGCGACGCTCAGCGCATTGTCCTGGATGAACTCGCGGCGGGGTTCGACGACGTCGCCCATCAGCCGCGTGAAGATCTCGTCGGCGACGTCGGCCTGTGCGACTTCGACGCGCAGCAGCGAGCGGTTGGCGGGGTCGAGAGTCGTTTCCCACAGCTGCTCGGCGTTCATCTCGCCGAGACCCTTGTAGCGCTGGATCGACAGGCCCTTGCGGCCCGCTGCGAGCACCGCGTCGAGCAGCTCCGAGGGACGGGTGATCGGCACCGGCTTGCCCTTGGTGTCGGCCGCGACTTCGTCGGCCGCATCGTCGCCCTCGCCTTCACCAAGCGTCGGCTCCTGCTCAACCTGAGCGCCCTTCTTGAGCGTGCGCAGGGTCGAAGGCTGGGCGTAAGCGGCCGCTTGCTCCTTCGCGAGCGTGTCGAGCTTGCGCGCTTCGGCGGAGACGAGGAAGCCCGGCTCGATGATGTAGGCGTCGGTGACGCCGCGCCAGAGGCGCTTGAGCAGATAGCCGCCCTCGGCCGCGACCTCGCCGGTCCAGCTGGCCTCCGCGTCTCCGGCGTTCAGCCAGTCGGCGACCCGGGCAATGGCTTTCGCTTTCCCGTCCCGATCGAGGTTCGGCTTGAGCGCGCCGTTGATCGCCAGCGCTTCGATCAGCGCCGGATCATATTTGCGCGGCGCGTAGCGCATCAGCGTGCGCATGCGGCGCGCGTGGTCGACGAGCGTCTTGAGGTCGTTGCCGCTGCGCTGCCCGTCGGGCGTGTCGAGGATCAGCCCTTCGAGCCCCGCCGCCTCGAGATAATCGTCGAGCGCGGCATCGTCCTTGAGATAGACTTCGGAGCGGCCCCGAGCGACCTTGTAGAGCGGCGGCTGGGCGATGAAGAGATGCCCGTTCTCAATGAGCTGCGGCATCTGCCGGTAGAAGAAGGTCAGCAGCAAGGTCCGGATGTGGGCGCCGTCGACGTCCGCGTCCGTCATGATCACGATCTTGTGGTAGCGCAGCTTGGAGATGTCGAAATCGTCACGGCCGATGCCGGTGCCGAGCGCCTGGATCATCGTTCCGATCTCACGGCTCGACAGCATGCGGTCGAAGCGCGCGCGCTCCACGTTCAACAGCTTGCCGCGCAGAGGAAGGATCGCCTGGTTGTGCCGGTTGCGGCCCTGCTTGGCGGAGCCGCCGGCCGAGTCACCCTCGACCAGGAACAGCTCGGAAAGCGCGGGATCGCGCTCCTGGCAGTCGGCGAGCTTGCCCGGGAGCGAGGCGATGTCGAGCACGCCCTTGCGCCGGGTGAGGTCGCGCGCCTTGCGCGCAGCCTCGCGCGCCGCCGCTGCATCGATGATCTTCTGGATGATCGTGCGCGCGTGCGCCGGATTTTCCTCGAGCCACTCGCTGAGCTTATCGGCGATCAGGCTTTCGAGGGGCTGGCGCACTTCCGAGCTGACCAGCTTGTCCTTGGTCTGCGAGCTGAACTTCGGGTCGGGCAGCTTGACCGAGACGATCGCAGTCAGACCTTCGCGCATGTCGTCGCCGGTCAGCCCGACCTTCTCCTTCTTCAGGAGGCCAGAGCGCTCGGCATAATTGTTGATCGTGCGGGTGAGCGCCGCGCGGAACGCGGCGAGGTGCGTGCCGCCGTCGCGCTGCGGGATGTTGTTCGTGAAGGTGAGGACGTTCTCGTAGTAGGAATCATTCCATTCGAGCGCGACCTCGATGCCGATGTCGTCGCGCTGCCCGGTGACCGAGATCGGATCGGGAATGAGCGCGGTCTTGGCGCGGTCGAGATATTTCACGAACGCCGCGATGCCGCCTTCGTAGAACATCTCGACTTCCTTGGTCTCGTCGTGGCGCGCGTCAACGAGGACGAGGCGCACGCCCGAGTTCAGAAAGGCGAGCTCGCGAAAGCGGTGCTCGAGGCGCTCGAAGTCGAACTCGGTGACCTTGAAGGTGTCCGCACTCGGCAGGAAGGTGACGCGGGTGCCGCGCTTGTCGGTCTTGCCGACGACCTTCAGCGGCGCCTCCGCCTCGCCGTGGCGGAAGCGCATGAAATGCTCCTCGCCGTCACGCCAGATGGTGAGATCGAGCCATTCGCTGAGCGCGTTGACCACGGACACGCCGACGCCGTGGAGGCCGCCCGACACCTTGTAGGCATTGTCGTCGCTGGTGTTCTCGAACTTCCCGCCCGCATGCAGCTGAGTCATGATGACCTCGGCCGCGGACACGCCTTCCTCCGGATGGATGCCGGTCGGGATGCCGCGGCCATTGTCCTCGACGCTGACCGAGCCGTCGGGGTTCAAGGTGATCAGGATCCTGTCGCAATGGCCGGCAAGCGATTCATCGATCGCATTGTCCGAGACTTCGAACACCATGTGGTGGAGGCCCGAGCCGTCATCGGTGTCTCCGATGTACATGCCGGGACGCTTGCGCACCGCATCGAGGCCCTTGAGGACCTTGATGCTTTCCGCGCCGTAGGAATTGCCGTTGCTGCCGTTTTCGGGGGTGGTTGCCATAGTCGAGATATAGGGATTTCCGTCAGGAAGTCACGCGCGTGCGTGCGCGTACGCGCGCGTGAGTCGCCGCGCGGCTCCCTCGCGAAAGTTGCGAAAGTTCACGGTTCCATACGCGTGCGCCCGCGCGCGCGAGACAGGCGCGGAGGCCGTCCGGCGCGGGAGCGGGAGGGGGTATGTCAACTTTGCCAAGTTCGACGGATCAGGAGCGGCGCCCATCCGCAAGCGTGGAGCATGAATGAGCCCCTGTAGGACAGCATTTTCGCCAAGCCGCGGCGGCGGCGCCGCGGGCCTTAGGCGAACGGGTGGGGCACGAACAGGAGCTGGTAGCCGGCGGTCAGCGTGGCGAAGGTCAGCGCGCTGGTCGCTGCCATCACCACGTAGACCTTTGCCGGGAGCTTCTGCGGGCGCGGTGAAGAAGCATCACGCATGGGCGGCGGGCGCCTGGACCGGGCTGGCGTTGGCGGGACCGACTGCGGCGCCGACGGCGAGCGTGCTCATCGCGAGCGCGGCGGAGATCGCAACCAGGCTGTGCTTGATCGAGGAGATGGACGACATTGAACTCTTCCCTTTTTTCCGGCGCGCACCGGCGGGCCTTCATGCAGGGAAATATTCAAAGAGCGTGCCAACGGTAGAAAAGCGCCATTTCCGCCGTTGGAGCTGCCGCGGCGGTGTCGCGATGCGCCAAGGCTCGGGAGATTTTCCCAAGTCTCGAGCGCGAACCCGCGCCTAGGCGGCGCGGGTGCGGCGCCGTCCGCGGAAATGGCGCTTCGGCTGGCCGCCTTCCGGACGATGGGCGCCATGCCCATCGGCGCGGTGCGGGTGCCGCTGGCCAGTGCGCTCGTTGCGATTGGCGCGCTGCTGCCCCTGGTCGCGCCGGCCGGCCTTGGTGAACGGCCGCTGCTGCTGCTGCTGCGGCTTCGGCGCGGGCTTCAGCCGCTTGAACGCCTCTGCCGCGGCAGTGAAGTCCGCGGGGAGCGGCGCAACCACGATACGCTGCCGCGTCGTCCGCTCGATGTCGCGCAGGTTGCCGCGCTCCTCGGGCGAGCAGAAGGCGATGGCGATGCCGTCGGCACCCGCGCGCGCGGTGCGGCCGATGCGGTGGACATATTGCTCGGGCACGTCCGGCAGGTCGAAGTTCACGACGTGGCTGACGCCCGGGATGTCGATTCCGCGGGCCGCGATGTCGGTCGCGATCAGCACCTTCACCTCGCCCTTCTTGAACGCGAAGATGGCGCGCTCGCGCTGCGCCTGGCTCTTGTTGCCGTGGATGGCCGCGGAGGCGATCCCCGCCGCCTCGAGCTGCCTCACCACCTTGTCGGCACCGTGCTTCGTGCGGCTGAACACCAAAGCGCGTTCCACCGGCCGCGAGTTCAGGATCACGGCGAGAAGGGCCGCCTTTTCGGCCTGGTTCACCATCGTCACCGACTGGTCGATCCGCTCGACCGTCGTCGCGGCGGGCGTCACCGACACTTCGGCCGGATTGGTGAGGTACCGGTCGGCAAGCTCCTTGATCGCCTTCGGCATGGTCGCCGAGAAGAAAAGGGTCTGCCGCTTGTGCGGCACCAGCGCGACGATCCGCTTCAGCGCATGGATGAAGCCGAGGTCGAGCATCTGGTCGGCTTCGTCGAGGACGAGGATTTCCAGGTCGCGCAGGCTGAGCGCCCGCTGGTCGATGAGGTCGAGCAGGCGCCCGGGCGTGGCGACGAGCACGTCGAGGCCGCGCGCCACGGTGCGGACGCTCTTGTGGTTCGGCACGCCGCCAAAAATGACGCCGACCGACAGCCGCATGAAGCGGCCATAAGCCTCCGCGCTGGCGGCGATCTGGGCCGCGAGCTCGCGCGTCGGCGCAAGGACGAGCATCCGGATCTGGCCAGGGCGCGGGATACGGCGGTCGGCCGCGAGGCGATCGAGCGAGGGAAGCATGAAGGCCGCCGTCTTGCCGGTGCCCGTCTGGGCGATGCCGAGCAGGTCGCGGCCGGTCAGGACCGTCGGGATCGCCTGGCGCTGGATCGGCGTCGCTTCGGCGTAATTCTTCGCCTTGAGTGCGTCGAGGAGAGGCTTCGAGAGCCCCAGAGACATGAATGACATTGAGTGATTTCCAATATTGTGCGCGCGGCCGGCGCGTGACGCGCAAGCCGCGAGCGGGGTCGAAAAAAGCGCCCCGCGTGAATAGGAGAGCAAGAAAGTCGAGGCGCGGGCTGCTCCCATTTCTCGCGGGAGCCTTCACGCCGCTTTTGAAAAGCGCCTCGTGCTGCAGTGCAATATAGCGACTGCAGTTAAAAAGTCCACCTCAGGCCGGCTGCAGCGTCCCCGGCGTCACACGGAAGCGCGAGGCCGCGTGGATTCCGTCGAACAGCGACGCCTCCGTCGCGGTCATCCACACCTGCCCGCGGCCGTCCAGCCGGGCGAACAGAGCGGCACGCCGCTTGGGGTCGAGGTGGGCGGCGACCTCGTCGAGCAGCAGGATGGGCGGGGCGCCGCGGAGGTCCGCGACGAGCTCGGCATGGGCGAGGACGAGGCCGAGGAGCAGGGCCTTCTGCTCGCCGGTGGACGAGCTTGCGGCGGGCATGCGCTTGCCGCGGTGCATGACGGCGAGGTCCTGCCGGTGCGGGCCTTCGGTCGCGCGGCCCGCCGCGGCGTCGCGCTGCCGGTTCGATGCGAGCGACTGGGCCAGGTCGGCGTCGTCCCAGCCTTCGAGCGTGAGCGCGGCGCGGGCGAACTCGTCCTCCGGCGCATCGGCGAGCCGCTCTTCGAGCGCAAGGACGGTGCGCGCTCGCGCCTGCGCGATCTCGGCGCCGTGCTCGGCCATCGCCGCTTCGAGCGAAGCGAGCCAGGAGGAGTCCCAGCGCTCCTCCGCAAGGAGCTTGTTGCGCGCGCGCATCGCCGCATCGTAGCGGGTCGCGTGGTGCGCATGGCCGGGCTCGAGCGCGAGCACGAGCCGATCGAGGAAGCGCCGCCGCTCGCCCGCGCTGCCGGTGAAGAGGCGGTCCATGGCCGGGGTGAGCCAGAGGACCGAGAGCCATTCGGAGAGGCTGTTCACGGACGCGGGCGCGCCGTTGATGCGCACCTGCCGCCGCTCGGGTGCCGCGGCGAGGGTTCCGGTGCCTATCGTGACGCTCCCCCTACCGCTTGCGGGAGCGGGTTGGGGCGTGGGCGCGTTGTGCGGGATCTCCTCCGACAGGCCCACCCCTTCGCTGCTGCGCGGCGCTTCCCCTCCCGCAAGCGGTAGGGGAATCAGATTAGCCGCGACCGCCCAGCCGCCGCTCCCGCCCTGCCGCTGCATGTCGGACAGAGGCGCTCCGCGCAGGCCCCGCCCGGGCGCAAGCATCGACACCGCCTCGAGAAGATTGGTCTTGCCCGCGCCATTCTCGCCGAACAGCAGCACGAAGCCGGGGCCGGGCTGCAGCGACGCCGACGCGTAAGAGCGGAAGTCGGTCAGCGAGAGGCGCGAAAGTGCTGCCATTCGCGCCGGACTAGCAGGTCGGACCCGAGGTTAAACCCGCATCGGCATGAGGACGTAAAGCGCGTTCGACTTGTCGTTCTCGCGCAGAAGCGTCGGGGCGGCGGCGTCGGCGAGGTGGACTTCGACGGTGTCGCCGTCGATCTCGCCGAGGATGTCGAGCAGATATTTCGCGTTGAAGCCGATCTCCAGCCCGTCGGCGCTATAGTCCGCGGGGACTTCCTCCGTAGCGATGCCGTTTTCGGGCGAGGTGACCGACAGCGTCACCTTGTCGCGATCGACGCTCATCTTCACGGCGCGCGTCTTCTCGCTGGCAATGGTCGAAACGCGGTCGACGCCGGCGGAGAAGCTCTTCGGGTCGAGCTTCAGCAGCTTGTCGTTCGCGGTCGGGATGACGCGATTGTAATCGGGGAAGGTGCAGTCGATCAGCTTGCTGGTGAGGATGGCGGTGCCCAGACCGAAGCGGATCTTGGTCGGCGAGAGCGAAATCTCGACCGTTCCCTCGAGCTCCTCGAGAAGCCGGTAGAGCTCCTGGACCGCTTTCCTGGGCACGATGACGTCGGGCATGCCGTCCGCGCCGTCGGGGCGCGCCACGGTGACGCGGGCGAGGCGGTGGCCGTCGGTGGCCGCGGCGCGCAGCTGGTCGTCGACGACGTGGAAGAAGATACCCATCAGATAATAGCGCGTCTCCTCGCTCGAGATGGCGAAGCGCGTCTTCTCGATGATCTGGCGGAGCGTCGCCGCGGGAAGCTCGAACCGCGTCGGGAGATCGCCTTCGGCAATCACCGGGAAATCGTCGCGCGGAAGCGTCGAGAGGTTGAAGCGGGAGCGGCCCGCGACGACCTGCATCTTGCCTTCGGCAGCGGTGAGCTCGACCTGGCTGCCTTCAGGCAGCTTGCGGACGATGTCGAAGAAGGTGTGCGCCGACACCGTCGTCGCGCCAGGCTGCGTGACGTTCGCGGGGATGGTCTCGTCGACCTGCAGGTCGAGGTCGGTGGCCATCAGCCTGAGCGAGCCGTCCTCCTGCGCTTCCATCAGCACGTTGGAGAGGATCGGGATGGTGTTGCGCCGCTCCACGACCGACTGGACGTGCCCGAGGCTCTTCAGGAGGACCGCCCGCTCAATCGTCGCTTTCATCGCTTCAACGCCCCATCATCCGCGCATGGTACGGCACGGTTATAGCGAGCCGTCCGCCATGCGGAAGTGGGATGATGAAGCTATCGGCGGCTCAGGTCAGTGACCCGCCTTCTGGCCGACCGCCGGAGCGTTGGCAGGCGGCTGCTTGCTAGGCATCAGCACGGCGTCGACCGAGTGGACGACGCCGTTGCTGAACTGCTGGTCGCCCTGCGTGATCGTGGCCTTGTGGCCGGCGGAATCGCTGATCACCGTCTTGCCGCCTTCCTTGGTCGCGGTGAGCGTGCCGCCGCTCATCGTCGCCAGCGGCGCCTTGCCCTTGCCGGCGTCGATCGCCTTGTCGATGTCGGCGACGAGCACAGTGCCCGGAAGAATCATGTTGGTGATGATGCCGGTCAGCTGCGCGCGATTGCCGGGCGTGGTGTCGAAGGTGCCCGCAGGAGCGCTGCCGATCGCCTGGTCGGTCGGAACGAAGACCGTGTACGGGCCCGGTCCGGCGAGCGTCTGGTCGAGGCCGGCAGCCTTGGCCGCAGCCATGAACTTGCTGTTCTGGTCGAGACCGGAAGCGATGGTCTTGTTGCCCGCGGCCTTTTCGGCCTTCGGCGTCTGCGCGTCGGGCGCGGCGGCGTTGTTCCCGCCGTTCTTGTCGTTGCAGGCGCCGAGCGACAGCAGTGCGGCCGCGGCAACCGTAAGCGCGAGTGCATGAGTCTTCATGCGCTGGGCCTCCCTTGTTTTTGTTTTGCAGACGAAATGGCCCGACGACGGTTGGGTTCCATCGCCGGGCCAATCTTCACTTCACCATGAACGACTTTTCACGCCCGTTCAGGTCAGCAGCGACGCCACGATCGCGGTGACCAGCTGGGTCGCCGGGTCGACCTGGTAGATGTAGCCGTTGTTGTAACGGTACCAGGCGTTGGCGGTGTCGTAGTAGGTGCTGCGGTACGCCATGGGCACGTTGTACATCTGATAGCCCATCGGCAGCGGCTGCCCGATCGTGAAGCCCGGCGACATCAGCGCCGCGACCGAGGTGATCAGGCTGGTCGACGGATCATACTGGTAGATCGCGCCAGGCGCATACCAGTAGGAATAGTCGTTCGTCGGGTAGTACAGGCTGCGATACTGCATCGGCACGTTGTAATAGCTGTATGCCGAAGGCAGCATCTGCCCGACGCCATAGCCGCCGGCGTAGGTCGGGATCACGTTCTCGACCATGCCGGTGACGCAGTCGACCTGGTACACCACGCCATAGGCATAGCGGTTGCACAGGTTCTGGTAGCCGTAACCAGCACCGTAGCTGGCGGGGTAGAAGCTATTGAGCCCGTAATAATCGGGGACATAGCTGTTCATGTAGGCCGACGGCAGGTAGCTGCCCGGAAGGTAGCCGCCCGCAAGCAGCGGGATCAGCGCCGCGATCAGGTTCGAACCGCGGTCGACCTGGTACACATAGCCCGGCGCGTACTGATAATAATATTGCCGCGTCGCCGGGTAGAGATACGAAATCTCCTGCGGCAGCGGATTGAGGCTCATGCCGAGAACCGACGGAGCCGTGCTCACCGGAACGCCGAGAAGCGACGTGGCGACTGCCGGAGCAAGAAGCCGCGTCCCGAGCCGGTCGTTCAGCGCATCGACGCGGGCACTCCGAAGCGCGGCCGCATTCTGCGCGGTGATCAGGCGGCCAGTCGGCGCAATGCCGAGCTTGGCAGCCTGGCCGGGAGGCATGCAGCCCTTCGCCTGCAGGCCCGGAGGACACCCGCCGACGCCGTAGCCGACGGCGCCATTGGCCGCCATCCGCTCATTGATCCGGTTCGCCCGGAGATCCTGCCGCTGGGCGATCTGGGCCTGCACCTGCTGCTGGCGGTTGACGCGAAGCTGCTGCTGCTGCGCCATGCGCGCCTGCACCTGCTGCTGGCGATTCTCGCGGATCTGCTGGCGATCGGCAACGCGGGTCTGCGCCTGCTGGCGGTTGGCACGAACCTGCTGGCGTTCGGCGACTCGGGCCTGCGCCTGCTGACGCTCGGCACGGACCTGCTGCCGGTCGGCGACTCGGGTCTGCGCGCGCTCGACATGCTGCGGCCTCGCCTGCTGGCGTTCGGCGCGCATCTGCATGCGCTCCGCTCGCTGCGGCCGCTCGACGGCCGCAAGGCGCTGCTGGCGCTCGGCGCGCTGCTGCTGGACGGCAGCCTGGCGCTCGGCGCGAGCGCCGCCTCCGCGGCGGTCTTGGGCCTGCGCGCGCTGGCCGCCGCCACCGCCGCCGACGAACGCGGCCTGGCCGCCCTCGCCGCCCCCGTGACCGCCAGGACCGGCGCTTGCCGGTGCCGCGATCGCCAGTGCGGCGACGCCCGCGGCGAGAAATACCCTGGTCATGACACTTTCTCCTTTCGAACGGCAAAACGGTCCGTCCGCTGCACCGTTCCAACACCTAAACGGATCGAACATGCGCTCTAGCGCACTAGGGTGAACCCCAAATTGCTTTGTCGTTCAGGGAGTTAGTGATCTTGGTCGGCGACCCAGCCGGCCTTCAGGGAGCGCACCGCAGCAAACATGAGGAGCGCGGCGAGCAGGTAGAAGACCAGGCACCCCACCGCGCCGTTGCGGAGCGCGTCGGCGCCGTAGCTGGCCTTGAGCGCGTCCGAGAGGCGGCCCATCAGCCACGGGCCGACGCCGAGGCCGATCAGATTGTTGATCAGCAGGAAGCTCGCCGACGCGGTGGATCGCATCGGGCGGGGAACGAGGTGCTGGACCGCGGTCGTGACCGGCCCGAGCCAGAGGATGTTCACCGCATTTCCGACCAGCAGCAGCGGCCAGGCCACCCACAGGCTCGGAGCGAACAGCCCGAGGCCCCAGGCCGGCACCGACAGGATCCACGCGATCGCCGGGAGCTTCGCGTACCAGCCGCGGTCGGCCGTGCCGAGACGATCGGCGAACCATCCCCCGGCGAATACGCCCGCACAGCCGCCGATCAGGAGCAGCGAGGCGAGGAACTGGCCCGTGGAGAGCAGGTCGAGTCCGAAGCTGCGCATCATCACCGACGGCGTCCACAGCGCGAGGCCGTAGCCGCACAGCGAGCTGAACGACGAAGCGAAGGCCATCAGCCAGAAGGCCGGCTTGCGGGCGAGGATCGGGAACACGCTCGAAAGCGGCGCCTGCGCCGCGGCGGAGGAGGGGCGCGGGAGATCGCGCACCGCGAGGCGAAGGACGGGCGCGAGGATGACGCCGGCAACACCCATCACGATGAAGGCGGCCCGCCAGTCGATCGCGTGGGCGATATAGGCGCCGATCAGCGTTCCGCCGGCAAGGCCGATCGGGATTCCGAGCGAGAAGATTGCAAGCGCGCGCGCCCGCCGCTCGGGCGGGAAATAATCGGCGATGAGCGCATAGGAGGGGGCGACGCCGCCCGCTTCGCCCACCCCGATGCCGAGGCGGAAAAGAAACAGCTGCCAGAAGCCTGCCGCGGTTCCGCACAGCGCGGTGAAGGCGCTCCACACCGCGAGCGAGCCCGCCACCACGCCGGTCCTGCTGGTCCTGTCGGCAAGGAGCGCGAGCGGCACGCCAAGCGCCGAATAGAGCAAGGCGAAGGCGAGCCCGCCGATCGCGCCGAACTGCGTGTCGGTGAGGTGCAGGTCCGCCTTGATCGGCTGGGCGAGGATGCCGAGGATCTGCCGGTCGAGGAAATTGAAGATATAGGCGACGAGCAGGAGCGCGAGCACGAGCCTGGCGCTGGACCGGCGCGCGGTCACGACAGCTCGCCCAGCAGGCCAAGGAGCCGGTCGACATCGGCTTCGTCCTGGTAGATCGCAAAGCCGATCCTGAGCACGTCGCCGCGCACGTCGGTGATGCAGTTGCGGGCCTTGAGCGCGGCATACCAGCGCTGAGCGTCGGGGTGGCGGAAAGCGAGAAAGCGCGCGTGACGGCCGGCGCCAAGCGGGTTGAGCAGCTCGGTCGCGGCGAGCGGAGTCCCCCCGATTCCGGCGAGCAGCTGCTGCTGAAGCGCCGTCGTGTGGGTCGAAATGGCGGCTGTGGTCAGCCCTTGCGCCTGGAGCATTCGCTGCACCGCATTGAAGCGGTACAGGCCCGACGGGTCGAACGTGGCGCCGAGGAAGCGGCGCGCGTCCTTGGCATAGCCGACGCTGCCCGGCGGAAGGCTGAGATCCTCGAACTCGGCGAACCAGCCCGTGACCGGCGGCCGCGGGCCGAAGCCGGCGGGCGCGTGGAGGAACGCGCAGCCCTCTCCCGCCATCGCATATTTGTACCCGCCGCCGAGGTAGAAAGCGCTGCCCGCGGCCGCCGAGCCGAAAGGCCGGTCAACGGCCATGAAGGCGTGATAGCCGTCGATCACCACCCACGGCCCCTCGGGGCCGGCAAGCGCCGCAAGCTCCTCGATCCCCTCGAAGACAAGGCCGCTGCCGAACATCACCTGGCTGACGAAGATCAGGTCGTGATCGCCGCTCCGAGCGGCCGAGAGCAGCCGCTCCGAAAAGCTGTCGAACGGCTCGGTTGCGATCCGCTCGACGGCGATCCATCCCTCCTCTTCCCATCGCGCGAACTGGCGGCGGGCGCTGTGGAACTCCCCGTCGCCGGTCAGCACGCGCAGCTTTGCAGCCTTGCGCGGCGCGGCGGTGACCAGCCGGACGAGGAAGTCGTGCGTGTTGGGCGAAAAGGCGACGGCGTCCGGCTGCCCGGTCCCGAGCTCGCGCGCGACATGCGCCTGGGCCTCCGGCCAGACCTCGTCCATCACCTTGTCCCACTTGCGGTCGGCGAGGCGGGCGGCGTCTTCCCATGCCTGCATGTGCCCGTCGAAGCTGGCGTCGGGCCAGAGATGGTGGCTGTGCGCGGCGAAGTGCAGCCGCTCCGGATCAGCGCCGAGGCTGCGCGAAAACAGCGGCTTGAAGCTCAAAGATCGGTCCTCAGCGCCCACAGCTCCGGGAAGATGCGCTTGTCGAGCGTCGCGCGAAGGTAGGGCGCGCCCGCCGACCCGCCGGTGCCGCGCTTGTTGCCGATGATCCGCTCGACGGTCAGCACATGCTTGTGCCGCCAGCTCGCAAGCGCGTCGTCGATGTCGACCAGCTTCTCGGCGAGCTCGTAAAGCTCGAACCAGCGCTCGGCGTCCTTGTAGACCTGAAGCCAAGCGGCAGCGAGCGCCTCGACCGAGCCGTCGCCGACGTCGAAGCCCGCGCGCTCGAGCGCCGCGATCGCGGCTTCGCGAAGGCTGGGCTCGTCGAGCGCGGAGCGGAGGTGCTCGCGCTCGGGCGAGCCCTCCGCATAATGTTCGAGGAAGGCCGGGTTCTTCAGCCCCAGACGATATTCGAGCTCGCGGAACTGCGCCGACTGGAAGCCCGAGCTCGTGCCCAGCACGTCGCGGAACTTCATGTAGTCAACCGGCGTGAGCGTGGAGAGGACGTCCCACGACAGCGTCATGACCGCCTGGATGCGGCTGATCCGCGCCATCGCCTTATAGGCCTCGGCGAAGCGGTCCGCGCCGACCAGCCGCACCGCGAGCCGCAGCTCGTGCAGCATCTCCTTCATCCACAGCTCCTTCGTCTGGTGGATGACGATGAACAGCATCTCGTCATGCAGCTGCGACAGCGGCTGCTGCGCCGAGAGGAGCTCGTCGAGCTTCAGATAGTCGGCATAGGTCATGCCGGCGGGCGTCGCGGTCATGCGGCGCGGCTTAGGATAAAGAAGGGCCGTGCGGAAGCGCGGCGCCTAGTAGGGCTGCGATCCGCCGCCGCCCATGCCGCCGTTGCTGACCGAGCCGATATTGCCGAACAGCTCGTCGAAGAAGCTCTTCTTGCGGCCGAGCGTCGGCGTCGCCCGGTGCGTCGGGTTTACGCCGAGCACCAGCTCCTTGCCGGTGCGCTGGATCGAGGCGACGTTGCCGGCCTGGTCGAACCGGACGAGCATCACCAGCTGCCGGGTGACGCGCGGGTTGCGGAAGGCGACCTGGTTGGTGTCGCGCGAGACATAATACCAGTCGTTGGGCGTGAACTGCCCGGGAAGCGTCGGCGTGCCGAGCAGCTTCTGGACCGAGGCCTTGTTGTCGACGCCCGGCTGGATCGCGCTTGCGAGCTGCGGGTCGATCACGGCGCCCTTGTGCGCCTGGTTGATCGCGCAGCCCGAGCCGAGCGTCGCCGCAAGAGCGACCGCCGACAGTCTGAACCAGCCCAACTTCATGCGTCTTTGATTCCTTCCCTCGGGCGGCGTAACCGCTCCGGATGTGGCCGCCGCCGCCTTGCACGCCGGCGCGCGCACCTCAATATGCCGGCCACGCCAAAGCGCAAGGGACGCTATGCTCGACTTCCTGTTCCGGAGATTAACGGCGGAGCCGAAGCGCGGCGCCGAGGCATTCGCCGCGCTGACGGCACTGGCCCGCGAGCCGCACTGGTATGTCGAAGGCAAGGTGCCGGACACGATCGACGGGCGTTTCGCCGTCCTCGCAACCGTGACGGCGCTGGCGCTGGTCCGGCTCGAGCGCGACGGCGAAGCGGGCGACCTCGTGTCCGTAGCGATCACGGAGCGGTTCATCGAAGTGATGGAGGCGGAGCATCGCGAGCTCGGCCTCGGCGACCCGACGCTCGGCAAGACCGTGCGCAAGCTCGTCGGCTCGCTCGCCCGCCGCACCGAGCTGTGGCGCTCGGCGACGGCGTCGGATTCATGGCCGGAGGCGACCCGCGACAGCCTTTACAAGGGCGCCGTCCCGGCCGCCGCGCTCGAACATTCGGCGGCGGCGCTGGAGCGCCTGTGGGCGTTGCTGGCGGCGCGGCAGCTCGGCGAGATCGAACAAGGAAGGCTAGGATGACCGACCGCTTCGCGCACCAGCTGAGGCTCGACCAGATCCGCGACGGCGAGCGGCTCGACCTCGCCGCCGACGAGCACGAGCGGCGCTCGGTCGCGGAGCGGCTGGGGCTCGAGGGGCTCGAGCGGCTGGAGGCGCATGTCACGCTATCGCGCACGGGGCCGGTCGTCCGCTGCGACGGACGCATCGTCGCGGCGCTCGAGCAGGGCTGCGTGGTGACCGGCGAGCCGGTCGCCGCCCATGTCGACGAGGCCTTCTCGCTGCTGTTCATGCCGGCGCCGGCGGACGGCTCTCCCGACGAGGAGATCGAACTGGGCGCCGAAGACTGCGACGTGGTCTTCTACGACGGCGGCGCGATCGACCTTGGAAGCGCGGTTGCGGACACGCTCGCGCTCAGCATCGATCCCTATCCCAGAAGCGCGGGCGCCGAGGCGGCGCTGAAGGAAGCCGGCGTGCTGAGCGAGGAGCAAGCGGGCCCGTTCGCCGCGCTGGCGGCGCTCAAGAGGGGCAGCGACTCCTAAGAACCGCCCCGAGGGCGGCGAGCACCCTCAAAACGGGACGTCGTCGTCGAGGTCGGTATCGAACGCGGCCGGCTGGGGGCGGGACTGGGTGCGCGCAGGCGCGGCTCCGCCGCCGCCGAAGTCGTCATAATCCTCGTTGAACGATCCGCGGCCGCCGCCCGCGCCTTCGCGGCTGTCGAGGAGCACGAGCTCGCCGCGGAAGCGCTGAAGCACGATCTCGGTCGTGTAGCGGTCGTTGCCCGACTGGTCCTGCCACTTGCGGGTCTGGATCTGCCCTTCGAGATAGACCTTGCTGCCCTTGCGCAGATAGTTTTTCGCCACGCGGCCGAGATTCTCGTTGAAGATGACGACATTGTGCCACTCGGTCCGCTCCTGGCGGTTGCCGTCGCGGTCCTTCCAGCTCTCCGACGTCGCGACTCGCATGTTCACGACCTCGCCGCCGTTGTTGAGGGAACGCGCCTCCGGGTCCGCGCCGAGATTGCCGACCAGGATCACCTTGTTCACGCCCGCCATTGAGACTCTCCTCTGCTTGAGGACAGCTATAAGCCGAGCGCGACCGCCGTCCAGTAGGTGAGGCCCGCAATTGGGGCCGGGCTAGGCTTCCCTTCGGGCAGCCTTGAGCTGATTCCACTTGAAGCCGACGACGAGCGCCACGAGCGTCGCTACCTGCGCGCCGATGACCTCGCTGGTCGGGAAAATGCCGAGCACCGAAATGCGCGGCACGTTGCTGAGCGGTGCGACGCCGACGAGGCCCGCTTCCTGCAGGGCGGCGACGCCCTTGCCGGCAAGGACGACGGCAAGGACGGCGATCAGGACGGAACTGTAGGTGAAGAACTTGCCGACCGGCAGCTTCTGGCTGAAGCGAAGCATCACGACTGCGACGATCGCGAGCGCGGCCGCTCCGGCAAGGGCGCCGGCGACGACCGCTGCGGCATTCCCGTCGGCGGAAAGCGCGGCGTAGAACAGGATCGTCTCGAACAGCTCACGGTAGACGGCGATGAACGCGAGCGAGAAGAGGAACCAGCCGGATCCCTTGGACAGCGCGCTGTCCATTCGTTCCCTGATGTAACGCTGCCATTCGCCGGCCTGGCCTTTTCCGTGCATCCAGATCCCGACGAACAGCAGCACCAGCGCGGCGAGGATGGAGCCGAAGCCCTCGGTCAGCTCGCGCGTGGCGCCGCTGATGCTGATGAGGGTGGTCGCGGCAAGCCAGGTGCCTGCTCCGGCCACGAGAGCGGTGGCCCATCCGTAATGGACCGGGCGCACCATGTCGGGGCGCCCTCCCTTCTTGAGGAACGCTAGCATGCCGACGACGATGAGAAGCGCCTCTAGGCCTTCGCGCAGGAGGATCGTCGCAGCGCCGAGGAAGGCCGAGATGGCCGCCCCCTGCTGCGGCGCAAGAGCGGCGTCGACTTCGGTGAGCATCCCGTCGAGCGCCTGCACGCGCGACTGGACCTCGCCGCTGCTGTCGCCTCTCCCGATCGACGCGCGCAACTCGCCCATCGCCGCCTCCACGCGAGCGAGCAGCCCGGCGTCCCGCGCGGACAGCGCCCCCTCGATCGGCTCGAAGCCGTCGAGATAGGCGGACAAAGCGAGAGACTTCGCCTTGGCGCGATCGCCGGCCTTGTAAGCCTGAAGGCTCTCCTGAAGCCGCGTGCGCACGAGGGACAAGGGCGATGCCTGCGACGCAAGAGCGGCAGGGTTCGAGCGCAGGTAAGCGATGACGGCGGCTGCGCGGCTCTGGCCGATCCGCGCTGCCAGCTGTGACTCGGTGAGAGAGCTGAGGGTTGCGAGGTCGGGAATGGACGCGCGCAGTGCGGCGTCGGAGTCCCAGATGGCTTTGCCTTCAGCGGCGAGCGAGGCGGGATAGGCGAACCGGCTCACGTAATAAGCGAGGTCCCACCGATCCTGCGACGGCAGGTTCGAGAAGCTGACCATCGCCGTGCCCGGGATGCCGTGGCCGATCACCTGATAAAGCGCGAACGGGCTTCGCTGATCGGCGCGTGCCTTGTCGACGAAGGCGATCGGCGGCGGGTCGAGCTGCGCCGCCTCCGGCGTCTTCGCATCGCCTTTCTCGCCGTGACAGCTCGCGCATGTTTGGTTGAATAGCTTCTCGCCGCGCGCGAGGTCCGGGACCTGGGCAGGCGCGAGAGCCACCGGATAGGCCTTGAGCAGGCCATTGCCGAGGTCGTCCGCCAAGGAGCGGATGGTTGCAGGGTCTTCCTTCCGATTGACGGCTGCGACGAACCGATCCGCCTTGGCGAGGAGATCTGCCTTTGCGGGGCTTGCCGGCAGTCCCGCGATCTGCTGCCGGACCGAGCCTGCGAACTCCCGCATCTCGCCATATTCCGATTGGCTGACGATCTTGCCGTCCCGGACCGCGCCTGAGTAGTCGACCGACATGTAGTTGAGCATCTGCCAGGTCGTCTGCACGTCGCTGGCGGCGGCGGAGGCCGCAACTGGCGCTGTCAACGCGGCGAGTGCCGCGACGAGAAGAGCAGCGATGCGGACTAGGGGGCGCGGCAACATGCCGCACCCGTACGGCGAATGCGAATGATTATCAATAAGTGCTACTTCGGCGGATCGTCCATCAGCCTGCGCGTCAGGTAGATCATGGTCAGCGCATTGGTGTGCGCCTGCTGCTTCAGGTTCGCGCCCGCCGAGTGCCCGCCTTCCGTATTCTCGTAATAATAGAAGGGCAGGCCCATCTCCTCCATCCGCGCGGCGAACTTGCGCGCATGCTGCGGCCCGACGCGGTCGTCCTTGGTCGTCGTGAAGATGAAGGGCACCGGATAGTTCACGCCCTTCCTGAGGTTCTGGTAGGGCGAGGTCTTCTCCCAGAAGGCGCGCACTGCCGGATCCTCGACGCTACCATATTCGCCTTCCCACGAGGCGCCGGCGGCAATCTTCGAGATGCGGATCATGTCGAGCAGGGGAACGTCGATCACGACCGCGTTCCACAGCTCGGGATGCTGGGTGAACTCGACGCCCATCAGCAGGCCGCCGTTGGATCCACCCATGATTCCGAGCCGCCGCGGGCTGGTTACCTTGGTCGCGATCAGGTCCTTCGCGACCGCCGCGAAATCGTCATAGACGATCTGCCGGTGCACGTTGAGGCCGGCTTCGTGCCACTTGGGCCCGAACTCGCCGCCGCCGCGGATATTGGCGAGCACATAGGCGCCGCCATGCTCGAGCCACAGCTTCCCCGTCGTCGCCGAATAGGTCGGGGTCTCCGCGACCTCGAACCCGCCATAGGCATAGAGCAAAGTCGGCGTGTCGCCGTTCAGCGGCATGTCCTTACGGTGGACGATGAAATAGGGGATTTTCGTTCCGTCGGTCGAGGTTGCCTGCTTCTGCTCCACCACGAGGTTGGAGGCGTCGAACTTCGGCGGCTGGCTCATGATCTGCTTCGCCTCGCCGGTCGCCGCGTCGGCGAGCCACAGCGACGGCGGCACGAGGAAGCTGGTGACGCCGATCAGCGCGCGATCGTCCTTGCTGTTGGTGCTCATCACCCCGATCGTCGCATTGTCGGGCAGGTCGATCGCCTGCCGCTTCCAGCCCGTCTTCGTCGGGGTGAAGACCAGCGTCCGGCCGCTCACATTATCGAGCGTGGAGACCAGCAGCACGTTCCTTGCAGCGCTTGCGCCCTGCAGCGCCTCGCGCGGGCCCGGCGTGTAGATCAAGGTCGGCTTGAGGTGCGCCGGATTGGCGCGCAGCTCGGCAAGGTCCACCGACAGCAGCGAGCCGGCCGGGAAAGCCTCGGCAACGCCCGCCGGTTTCCACTCTTCCTGAGTTTGGATGATCACCCGGCCGTCCACCATGTCGACGATCTGCGACTTGGCGGGGATGCCGATCGGGCGATTGCCCTTGGCGCCGATGAGGAAGGTCTTCGAATGGAAGAAGTCGGTCCCCTCCACGATCAGCGGCAGCACATGGCCTTGTGAGTCCTGGACCACGGAAGCGGAGGCCGCGACGTCGGCGGGCGTTCCGCTGAACAGCTGCGTCGCCGCCGAAAGCGGCTGGCCACGCTTCAGCCGCTTGACGACATAGGCGTAGCCCGACTTGGTGAGCTGGCCCGGCTTCCATTCGCGGCTGACGAGCAGCGTGTTCCGGTCCTGCCAGCTCGCCTCCTGCTTGCCCTTGGGAAGGACGAAGCCCTTGTCGACGAACTTGGCGCTGGGGAGGTCGAACTCGCGGATCGTGACCGCGTCCTCGCCGCCGTCGGAGAGGAAGACCAGGCAACGGTCCTCGGCCGGGCGAATGCAGTCGGCGCCCTTCCACACCCAGTTGGCCTTCTCCGCCGACGCGAGGGCGTCGAGGTCGAGCACAGTCTCCCAGCTCGGGTGGCCGCTCGCATAATCTTCGATGCTGGTGCGCCGCCAGATGCCGCGGACGTGGTTCGCGTCCTGCCAGAAATTGTAGATCTTGCCGCCGATGAAGCGGCCCGAGGGGATTCGGTCCTCCGCCTGGGCGATCGCCAGCGCTTCGTTGTAATATTGCTGGTAGCGCGGATCGGCCTCGAGCACCGCCTGGGTCCTGGCATTATGCTCATTGACCCAGGCCATCGGCTTGGCGCCGTAGACGTCCTCGAGCCAGACATAGGGATCGGAAGGATCCGAGGCCTGCGCCGCGAGCGGTCCGGAAGTCGCGGCCATCAGAAACAAAGCTGCCAGTACACGGCGCATTCTGCCCTCCCGTCAGGAATGCGCTGCAGCATCAATGTTACGACTGGCGCGTCAAGCGATTATCGCGGCGGGTAGCGGAGACGGCCGAGGAAGCGCGAGAGGCTCAGCCGCTGGTCGGCCGAGCCGCGCCACTGGGCCTTGAACTTCTCGATCTTCATGACGTCGTCGATGCGCCGGTCGAGGAAGGCGGCCGTCTCGGTCCAGCCCTCGCTCTGGTCGTCGAGCCAGACCAGCAGCGTCGAGCCGTAGACGGCGCCGAGCGTCATCCGCTTCGTATAATGGTTGAAGTCGGTGCTGGTGTCGCCGGCGATGCGCCACATGATGTCGGCCGTGCGCCAGCCGATGCGCAGCGCGAGCGGGACGTTCTGCGGCATGGCGAGTATTGCGAGCGCCCGACGAACGGCCTCGCGCGCCGGCCCCATGATCTCGAGCCTGCGCCAGACGAGCGCACGGATCTTTTCGCGGATCTTGAGCTTCGCGAGGTGCTCGGGCGTGAAATAGGCCTCGAGCCCGCGGTCGATCTCCTGGATGTAGAGATCGACCATGCCAGCCTGCGTCTTGGGCATGGCAAGCCGCGCCTGGACCGGGTCGATGCCGAGCTGCTGGGCGGCAGAATCGACGGCGGCGCGCGTCCAGCCGTCGAATACGGCATTCTCGCCGACCGCGAGCGCCAGCTTGCGGCGAAGCTGTTCGAGGGGACTGGGGTCGGTCATTGCTCGGCTCAACTGGGCGGCTCCGTCGATGGGCGCAAGCCCCGATCGGGCAGGCGCACCAGGACCAACGCGGCGGCAATCGCAACGGCTCCCGCAATGTCGGTCGCCGACAGCGTCTCGCCATAAGCGAACCAGCCGACGGCAGCCGAAACGGCGGGCTGGGTCAGCAAGGCGAGGCCGACGACCAGCGGCGGCATCGTGCCGATCGAATAGATGAGCAGGCCCTGGCCCAGCACCTGGCTCGAGAGCGCGAAGATGACGAGCGGCGTCCAGTCGTGCGGCCAGATGCGCTCGCCGAGCCCGGCGCTGATCGCGAGCAGCATCGGGATGCCGAACAAGGTCGCGAGGAGGAGCAGGGGCAAAGGCTCGAGCTCCGTCCGCGCCCGCTCCATGAAGATCAGATATCCGCCGTAGAGCAGGCCCGCGACGAGCGTCAGGAGATCGCCGGTGAAGTTCCTCGGCGAAAGCTCATAGCTCCCGCTCATCAACAGCGCCGCACCGGCGAGCGCGAGCATCAGCGCCCCGCCTTGCTTCATCGAAGGGAGGCGGTGCGCAAGCAGCAGGCCGTAGATCGCGAAGACGAAGCTGCCGGTGTTGCCGAACAGCGTTGCATTGCCGAGCTTGGTCATGCGGATGCCCGCGTTCCATGCGGCGAGGTCGAGCACGTAGAAGATGGCAGCAATCAGGATCGCCGTGATCAGCGCTCGGCGCGGCCAGTGCGGCTGCTGCCCCGCCGCCTTCGAAACCAGCCACAGGAAGGGCAGTGCAATCGTGACTCGCCAGAAGCCCGTGGCGACCGGGCCGACGTCGGCAAGGCGGACGAGCCACGGCCCGAAGGCGAGCACGACATTGCCGAGCAGAAGCGCCGGGAATGCGAGCCGATGCTGATGAGCGTATTGGCGCACGCGCGGCGACTAGGGGCTCAGGAGCCTTGGCGGAAGCCATGCAATTCGACCGCCTTCATAAGCTGGGCTTATGAGTCTCCGCAGAGATTCGCCGTTGAACGGTTTCGCACTGAAACTATCTCGCGCCGCCGGAGCTGCTGGGAGGCGGCACTCAAGAAGGAATGTCATGGCCTGTCTGTTCGACCCGCTGAGCCTCGGCTCGCTCGAGCTTCCGAACCGCATCTTCATGGCGCCGCTCACCCGCGCGCGCTCGAATCGCGAAGCCGTCCCGAACGCCCTTATGGCGCAATATTATGCGCAGCGCGCGAGCGCCGGGCTGATCATCACCGAAGCCACCGGCATCAGCCGCGAAGGACTCGGCTGGCCCAATGCTCCTGGACTGTGGAACGAGGACCAGGTCGAGGGATGGAAGCTCGTGACGGGCGCCGTCCACCACGCCGGGGGGCGGATCGTCGCGCAGCTGTGGCACATGGGACGGCTCGTCCACCCCAACGTCAGCGGCATGGAGCCGGTCTCCTCGTCGGCCGTGGCCGCGCCGGATTATGCCCACACCTATGAAGGGAAGAAGCCCTACGTCGAGCCGCGCGCGGCGACGAAGCGGGACATCGAGCGGATCGTCGGCGACTATGCGCGGGCCGCGCGCAACGCGATCGCCGCAGGGTTCGACGGCGTACAGGTGCACGGAGCCAATGGCTACCTGGTCGACCAGTTCCTGCGCGACGGCGCCAACTTCCGCACCGACGAATATGGCGGCTCGATCGAGAACCGCCTTCGGTTCATGACCGGGGTGCTCGAGGCCGTCGGCCGCGACATCGGCATGGACAGGGTCGGCATCCGCTTCTCACCGAACATCCGGGTGCAAGGGGTCGACGACGGCGAACCGCGGGCGCTGTTCGAAGCGGTCGCGCGCCGCCTGGAAGAGCTGAAGGTGCCTTGGATCGAGCTGCGCGAGCCGAAGCTGCCGACGTCCGCCGGGTCGATCCCGACGGCGCTCGTCAGCCCGGCGATGCGCCCGCTCTATTCCGGAAAGATCGTGATCAACAGCGACGGCAACTGGCACGAGGCGCATCGGCGGGTGATCGACGATGCGGCGGATGCGGTAAGCATCGGCCGCCCGTTCATCGCCAATCCCGACCTGGTGAAGCGGATCGCGCTGGGCGCTCGGCTCAACGAAGGGGATCCGTCCACCTTCTACTCGGGCGGCTCGACGGGCTATGTCGATTATCCGGAGCTCGACGAGGCGAAGGCCGCCTAGGGCGCGTACTTGGCCCGCAGCTCATAGAGGGCGAGCGCTGCCTTTGCCGCAGCGCCGCCCTTGTCCATCTGGGCAGGATCGCAGCGGGCAATCGCCTGGGCTTCGTTCTCTACCGTGAGGATGCCGTTGCCGATCGCATAGCCCTGCAGCGTGAGGTTCATGAGGCCGCGCGCGCTCTCGTTCGAGACCACCTCGAAATGGTAGGTCTCGCCGCGCATCACCACACCAAGCGCGACGAAGGCGCAGAAGCGCCCACTCCGCGCCGCGAGGGCGATCGTCGCCGGCACTTCGAGCGCGCCCGGCACCGTCAGCGTCTGGTGCTTGTGACCGGCGGCCTCGATCGCCTTTCGGGCGCCTTCGAGAAGCATGTCGTTGAGGTGCGGGTAAAAGCGGGCTTCGACGAGCAGGAATGTCGACATTCATTCTCCCACGTTGATCGGGCGCTCTTCGATGATCGCGAGGCCATAACCGGAGAGGCCGACCGGCGAGTGGCGCGTGTTGGACAGAAGAATCATGTCGTGGATGCCGAGCGCGGCCAGGATCTGCGCGCCGGTGCCGTAGCCGCGCACGGCGTCGCCGAGCTCGGCGGGCTTGCCCGCGCGCTGGTCAATGGCGCGCGACAGCGAACCGGGCGCGGCGGCGTGAAGCATCACGACGACGCCGGAGCCCTCCTCCTCGATCATGCGCATGGCGGCGTGAAGCAGGTCGGACTTCGGCCCCTTCTCGCCGAGCACGTCGGCGAAGAGGTCGAGGCTGTGCATCCGCACCAGCACGGGCTTGGCAGGATCGATCGTGCCGTGGACCAGCGCCAGCTGCTCCTCGCCGCTGGCCTTGTCGCGGAAGACCTGCGCCTGCCAGTCGGCCCCGCTCTTCGCCGCGAAGGGCGCGGTTGCGACGCGCTCGACCAGATGATCCTTCTTCAGCCGATAGGCGATGAGGTCGCGGATCGTGCCGATCTTCAGCCCGTGCGTGCGCGCGAAGTCCATGAGGTCGTCGAGGCGGGCCATGGTGCCGTCGTCGCGCATGATCTCGCAGATGACGGCGCTGGGGTTCAGCCCGGCTAGCCGCGACACGTCGACGGCCGCTTCGGTGTGGCCGGCCCTGACGAGTACGCCGCCCGGGCGGGCGACCAGCGGGAAGACATGGCCGGGAGAGACGATCGCGTCGGGTCCGTTGGCGGCGTCGATCGCGACGGCGACCGTCCGCGCGCGGTCGGCGGCGCTGATCCCGGTGGTGATTCCCTCCCGCGCCTCGATCGAGACGGTGAAGGCGGTCTCGTTGCGGCTGCGGTTGGTGCGGGTCATCGGCTCGAGCCCGAGCTGCTCGGCACGATCCTTGGTGAGCGCGAGGCAGATGAGGCCGCGGCCGTGGCGGGCCATGAAGTTGATCGCGTCCGGAGTGGCCATTTGGGCGGGGATCACCAGGTCCCCTTCATTCTCGCGGCCCTCGTCGTCGACGAGGATGAACATCCGGCCATTGCGCGCCTCGTTGATGATCGTCTCGGGGCCGACCAGCACTTCGGTGTTGCCGCGCTGGATCAGCTTCTCGAGACGCGTGAGCGTATCAGCCGTTGGATTCCAGTCGGCGCTTCCAAGTTTCCTCAGGCTGTTGGGATGAAGGCCCGCGGCGCGCGCGAGGCCGGCGCGGCTGACCTCGCCAGTGGCGATGATCGCCTCGATTCGCTCGATCAAGGTGGTGCTCATCCGCCCGATGTATCACACTACAGTGTGATGAAAAGCAGGAACAGATGTGTTCCTACTGTGAGCGCGCCGCCAGCATTCGCTCGATATAGCGGGCGAGCACGTCAACTTCGACATTGAGCTGTCGTCCAGGCTGCAGCTCGCCGAGGGTCGTGTGTTCCGCCGTATGGGGAATCACGTTCACGGAAAAGTTCGTCGTGCCATCCTCCGCATCGCGGACATCGTTCACGGTCATTGACACACCGTCCAATGCTACCGAGCCCTTAGCCGCGATCATTCCTCCGAGCGAGCGCGGGACGCTGATGCGGATTCGCCGGGAGTCGCCCTCGGGCGAGACATCGACGACCGTGCCCACTGTATCGACGTGGCCCGTGACGATATGGCCGCCGATCTCGTCTCCGAGACGCAGCGAACGCTCGAGGTTGAGCCGCGCGCCCTCGCGCCAATGGTCGGCGGCGGTCCTGGAGACCGTTTCGCCCGAGACATCCACGGCGAACCAGTCGTCGCCCTTGTCGACCACCGTAAGGCACGCGCCCGAGCAGGCGATCGACGCGCCAAGGTCGACGCTGTCCATGTCGTAGCCGGTCTCGATCACCAGCCGCAGGTCGCCCCGCTGCTCCGCGCTGCGGACGGTGCCCAGGTCGGTGACGATGCCCGTGAACATTGCGGCTGGTTAGTCCCGCCGCACCCGCTCGTAAACTTCGAGCCGGTCGACGCCGAGCCTCTGCTCGTCGACGAAGCGCCAGCGCCCGTGCGCATCGGCGATCGCGTCGAGCCCGACATAGCCGAAGCTCGACTTGCCCTCGCCGACGATGATGGGGGCGCGGTAGATGAGAATGCGGTCGACGAGGTCCTCGGTAAGGAAGGCGGTCGCGGTTGCCGACCCGCCCTCGACCAGCAGGTCGTTGACGTCATGAAGCCGGTACACATCCTTCGGATTTCCAAGCATTTCCCAGCCGTCGACGGCCTCGCCGCGCGTGAGCAGCGCGCGCCTCGGGGAGCGTTCCTCGAGCCCCGGCAGGCGCACGTCGAGCCTGGGCTCGTCGGCAAGATAGGTGCCGCGGCCGACGAGGATCATGTCGCTATGCGCGCGCTCGCGATGGACGTGGCGGCGCGCATCCTCGCCGGTGATCCACTTCGATTCGCCCGACGGAAGCGCGATCTTGCCGTCGATCGAGAGCGCGAGCTTGAGCGTGATCCTCGGCCGGCCGAGCTCGAGCCGCGTCAGCCAGCCGGAAAGCGAGCGCCGGGCCGCCTCGCGTTCGACGCCGAGCGTCACCTCGATGCCGGCCCGCCGCAGCCGGCGGATGCCCTTGCCCGAGGTGCGCCGATCGGGGTCCTTGAGCGCAATCACTACGCGTTCGGGCTTCGCCTCGAGCAGCAGGTCGGTGCAGGCCGGGCCGCGCTCGCTTTCATGCGCGCAGGGCTCGAGCGTCACATAGACGGTCGCCCCGGCGGCGCGCTTGCCCGCCTCGCCAAGAGCCGCCGCCTCGGCATGCGGGCGGCCGCCGGGCGCCGTCATTCCCTTGCCGACCAGCCGCCCCGAGCTGGAGACGATCACGCAGCCGACATTGGGGTTGGGCGCGCTCTGCCCCCGCGCTTCCTCGCCGAGCACGATCGCCTTGGCCATCCATTCGCGGTCGTCAGTCAATCCCGAGCTGCTTCGCCAGCTGGTTATATTGCTCCTGGTCGGCCTTCTTCTGCGCTTCGCGTTCGGCCTGGTCCTTCTTCTGGTCCGCGGCGATCTCAGCATCGGTGCGGTTCGGCGCGTAAATGTCGACCTGCACGACCTCCGGCTCAGGCTCGGTGCCGATCTGCGGATCGACGACGAACTCGATGACGATGATCGCCGTGACAAGCAGCGCCAGCGCGGCGCCGATCACCTGCTCGCGGCTCCGCTGGCGCATGAAGGCGAAGAGGTCGCGCAGCGCGCCGCTGGGGCTGGACGGCTTCGGGAAGAAGGACATGCCCCGAAGATAAGACGCGCGGCGGCGGACCGCCAGCGCTCAATGGCTGCCCGTCAGTCGTCCAGCTCGAAGCGCAGCGTCACCGTCAGCGTCGAAGAGACGGCGCGGCCGCCCTCCATCGCCGGCTTGTAGCGCCAGTGGGCCATCAGGTGCCTGCGCGCGGCGGACAGGAACACCGGGTCCGCGCGGCCGATCGGGTCGACCGCGACCACGCGGCCGTTCTGGTCGATCGTCAGCCGCAGCGTCAGCGAAGCCTCCTCGCCCGCGAGGAGCTTGGACTCGGGATAGGGCGGCTTGAGGTCCGATGCGGCGGTGAGCGGCTGCGCCGGCGTGCTCACGGGAACCGGGGTGGCGTGCGTCTCGAACGGCTGGGGCGGCGGCAGGGTGATCGGCCCCGGCTCCCCGGCGCCGGGAACCGTCTGCGTATCGTCCGGCACCTGCGCATCGGGGTCACGGGTCGGCGCCGGCCTGGGCGGCACGTAGACGGGCGTGTGGGTCTGCGGCTGCTTCGTCGGCGTTTTCGTATCGATCGGCCGTGGAGGAGGGGGCAGCGGGATGAACCTTACGACGGTCGGACCGTCGAGGATCTTGCGGGGCAGGTCCATCTTCGCGCTCATGATCGCTGCGACGGCGGCGATGTGCGCGCTGATGATGAACAGCATGGTGTTGGGGCTGGAGCGCCGTTCGCCGAACTTCGGGCGACCCGCGGCATAAGCAAGCATCACGAACCTCCTCTCCCAGATGGTCCGACAGCAATGTTACATCATAACATAACTCGAGTGAAGCGGCTTTGTTGCCGCGCGTGAAGAAAAAATCGGGCTAGCGCTTTGCCGCCGCTTCCAGTCGGCGGAGCGCCCGCTCCTTGCCCATTGCGGCGAGGAGCGGGGCCATTTCCGGTCCGCTCTCGCGGCCCGTGAGGGCGAGGCGGAGCGGATGGAACAGCTCACGCCCCTTCCTGCCTGTGGTCCGCTTGAGCTCGTCGGCGAGCGCGCGCCAGGGCTGACCCGACCAGTCGAGCTTCTCGGCCGCCGCGGCCGCCTCCTTCACCAACAGGCGCTCGTCATGGTCGAGCGCGGGCGGATCGATGTCGCCGTGGAGGACCCGCAGCCAATCCGGGAAATCGCCGAGCCGCTCGAGATTGCCGCGCACCACAAGCCAGTCCTGCTCCGTCGTCGCAGCTGGCAGGCGGTCCGCGACGGCCGAATAATCGAGCTGGTGGAGCAGGCGGGCGTTGATCAGCTCCACTTCGTGCGGGTCGAAATGGGCCGGCGCGCGGCCGAAGGTCGAGAAGTCGAAGCTCGCCGCAAGCTCGCCGAGCGACGCAATCGGCTCGATCGGCTGCGAGGTGCCGATGCGGGCGAGCACGTCGAGCAGCGCCATCGGCTCGACGCCCTCTTCGCGCAGATGCTCCGCGCCGTACGAGCCCAGCCGCTTCGACAGCTTGCCCTCCGCCGCGACCAGCAGCGCCTCGTGCGCGAAGGCCGGCGGCGCGGACCCGAGCGCCTCGAACATCTGGATCTGCACGGCACTGTTCGAAACGTGATCCTCGCCGCGTACGACGTGGGTGATGCCGAGCTCGACGTCGTCGATCACGCTCGGCAGCAAGTAGAGCCAGCTCCCGTCCTCGCGCCGCACCACGGGGTCGCTGAGCAGCTTGGGATCGAACTTCTGCTCGCCACGGATGAGGTCGGTCCAGCCGATCGGCGAATCATGGTCGAGCCGGAAGCGCCAGTGCGGCACGCGCCCTTCCGGCACCGGCGCGTCGGCGGCCTTGCGCTCGTACACCGGCGGCAGCCCGCGGCCGAGGAGCACCTTGCGGCGAAGCTCGAGCTCGTCCGGCGTCTCGTAACAGGCGTAGACCCGGCCGGCGGTTTTCAGCCTCTCGAACTCGCGTTCGTAGAGATCGAACCGCTCTGACTGGCGAACAACCTTGTCGGGTGAGAGCCCGAGCCAATCGAGATCGTCGCGGATCAGCTGGTCGAACTCGGCGGTCGAGCGCTCGCGGTCGGTGTCGTCGATGCGCAGGAGGAAGGTGCCGCCATTCTTCCGCGCGAACAGGAAGTTGTGCAGCGCGGTGCGGATGTTGCCGACATGGAGCCGGCCGGTCGGGGAAGGCGCGAAGCGGGTGACGACGCTCATCGCGCCCGCATAGCCACGCGCGGTCCCTATTGCGAGAAGAGCAGGAGCGAATGCCCGCCACCGGAGATGAGCACGCCGTTCTGCGGCGTCCTCTCGATCCTGTCGGCGCTGTCCAGAGCCTGGAACAGCTCACCGGCGCGGGGCGGCGGGGCTATGGTGCAGACGGGCGGGGTAGGCTCGCCGGGCCTGCGCGGCTGGACGCCAAGCGGCGGGCCGGCGGCGAAGCGAGTGCCCGCGATCGTGTAGCTGCGCACGAGGCCGGCGCATCTTGGCGCCCACCAGATCTCCTGTCTGCTTGCGCTGAGCGCGATGCCGACTGGCTGGTCGAGCGCGTGGCCGTCGATTCCGGCGACGCGCCATTCGCCCTCGAGCGTCGCAACAGGCGTCGCTTCCGCGACCGGAGCCGCGTCTCTAGTCGGCGACGGCGAGCTTTGCTGTGGTGCCGCCGTGGGCTGCGCATGGCAGGCGGCGACCAGCAGGCAAGCGAAGGCCGCGGCGCCCCTCATCGCGGCAGCTTCGTCTCTGGGCCGGTGTGGAAGAAATTGCTGATCGGGTAGCGCCGGTCGCGGCCGAAATTGCGGGTGCCGATCTTCACGCCCGGCGGGGCCTGGCGGCGCTTGTATTCGGCCTTCAGCAGCTTCGATTCGATGTCGGCGACTAGGGCGATGTCTTCTCCGGTCGCGGTTGCGACCTCGCTGACCGACATTTCCTTGTCGACCAGCCCTTCGAGGATCCGGTCGAGCACCGAATATGGCGGGAGGCTGTCCTCGTCCTTCTGACCGGGGCTGAGCTCAGCCGTCGGCGGTTTGGTGATCACCCGCTCGGGCATCACCGGGCCGTCGGGCCCGAGGCCGGTCTCCGGCTTGTTTGCATTGCGCCAGCGCGAGAGCGCGAAGACGGTGGTCTTGTAGGCGTCCTTCAGCACCGAATAGCCGCCCGCCATGTCGCCGTAGAGGGTCGCGTAGCCGACGCTCATTTCGCTCTTGTTGCCGGTCGTGAGGACCATCTGCCCGCCCGAATTGGAGAGCGCCATCAGCGCGACCATGCGTAGCCGCGCCTGCACATTTTCTGCGGCCAGCTTGCTCATCTCGGGCAGCATCTCGCCCACCGCCTCGACCGCGCGGGCGATCGAGATGACGTCATGACTGCAGCCGAGCAGCCGAGCGCACTCGCGCGCATCCTCGAGGCTCTCCTCGCTCGTATATTTGGACGGGAGCATCACGCAGGAGACGCGGTCGGGACCGAGCGCGTCGACCGCTACGGCAGCCGAAAGCGCGCTATCGATTCCCCCGGAAAGGCCGAGGATCACGCCCGTGAAGCCGTTGCGCTCGACATAGTCGTGAAGGCCCAGCATCATCGCGCGGTAGACGTCCTCGGGGAAGGCATCGACGCTGTGGCAGTCGCGCGTCGTGCAGCGCCATCCCGCGGGCGTCCGCTCCCAGTCGGTCACGAGCAGCGCTTCTTCCCAGTCGCACAGCTGGACGACGCGCTCGCCGTCCGGGTGGACGACGAAGGACGAGCCGTCGAACACCAGCTCGTCCTGTCCGCCGACGCGGTTGATGTAGGCGATCGGAAGCGCCGTCTGCAGCGCGCGCGAGCGAACCAGCTTGTAGCGGATTTCGTCCTTGTCGAGCTCGTACGGGCTGCCGTTCGGGACCAGCAGAATCTCGGCTCCTGCGTCGGCGAGATGGGCGCAGACCACTTCCTGCCAGATGTCCTCGCAGATCGGGACGCCGATCTTCACGCCCATGAATTCGATCGGCTCGGGCATCGGCCCGCGCGTGAAGATGCGCTTTTCGTCGAACGTGCCGTAGTTCGGCAGCTCGCGCTTCAACGTGCGCGCGAGCACGCGCCCGCCATTCGCGAGGATGAAGGCGTTGTAGGTGGCGCCGCCTTCCGAGACGATCGTCCCGATCAGCATCGCGGGTCCGGGCTCGGTCGTCGCGGCCACCAGCCGGTCGGTCCATTCGTGCGTGCGCCGGACGAACTCCGGCTTCAGCACCAGGTCCTCCGGAGGGTAGCCGATCAGCTGCAGCTCGGGGCACATGAGCAGGTCGGCGCCCGCCGCCCTGCGCCGCATCTCCAGCATTGCCGCGGCATTGGCCTCGAGGTCGCCGACGCGCTGGTTCATCTGCGCGAACGCAATCCTGAGGCGGTCCGTCATGCGTGCGATTTAGCGAGCCGCCCCGGATCGGCAACCTTTACGGGACCGCGTCACCGTCGCTAAAGCCGAGTCAGCGCTGGGGAAATGCCGACATGAAACTGCTCGCGGGAAACAGCAACCTGCCGCTGGCCCGATCGATTGCCGAATATCTGGAAGTGCCGCTCACCGACGCGAGCGTCCGACGCTTCGCCGACGAGGAAGTGTTCGTTGAGATCAACGAGAACGTCCGCGGCGAGGACGTCTTCGTGATCCAGTCGACCAGCTATCCGGCGAACGACAATCTGATGGAGCTGCTGATCTGCATCGACGCGCTCCGGCGCGCGTCCGCGCGGCGGGTCACGGCGGTGCTGCCCTATTTCGGCTATGCGCGGCAGGACCGGAAGCCCGGGCCGCGAACGCCGATCTCGGCCAAGCTGGTCGCGAACCTGATCACCACCGCGGGCGCCAACCGCGTGCTTTCGATCGATCTCCACGCAGGCCAGATCCAGGGCTTCTTCGATATTCCGACCGACAACCTCTTCGCCTCGCCGGTGATCGCGACCGACATCCATGCACGCTTCGGCAACCGCGACCTGCTGGTCGTGTCGCCCGACGTCGGCGGCGTGGTCCGGGCGCGCGGGCTCGCCAAGCGGCTCAACAACGCGCCCCTGGCGATCGTCGACAAGCGCCGCGAGCGCGCCGGCGAGTCCGAGGTCATGAACATCATCGGGGACGTCGAGGGACGCACCTGCATCCTGGTCGACGACATCGTCGATTCAGCGGGCACGCTCTGCAACGCTGCCGCGGCGCTGAAGCAGCAGGGCGCGACCGAGGTGTTCGCTTATTGCACCCACGGCGTGCTTTCGGGCGGCGCAGTGACGCGCGTCGCAAAGTCCGAGCTCAGCGAGCTGGTCGTGACCGACTCGATCTGGAGCGGCGAGGCCGACCCCAAGGGCAGCAAGATCCGGCGCCTGACCATCGCGCCGCTCCTTGCCGAAGCGATCAGGCGCATTTCCGACGAGGCGTCCGTCTCCAGCCTGTTCGACTGATCCCGTGTGCAACCTCTACCGGATCGAGAAGAATCCCGACGCGATCCGGCGCATCTTTGCCGACGTCCAGATCCCCCTGACCTTTCCTGAGGGCATTCCGAACCTCCAGCCGCGCGACGTGCGCATCTCGGAGACGGCCCCGATCGTGCGCTGGAACGGCGAAAAGGGCGTCGCGGAGCTGGTCGAGCGCCGCTGGTCGTGGCCGGCCCCGGGCGGCAAGCCGGTGTTCAACATGCGCTCCGACGGGCGCGAGTTCGGGAAGGACCGCTGTCTCGTCCTCGCCGACGGCTTCTACGAATTCACCAGCCCCGCGGACCCGAAGCAGAAGCGCAAGGACTGCTGGCTGTTCAGCCCGCAGCAGGGCGAAGTCGCGATCGCAGGGCTGGTCCGCTCGACGCCGGAGGTCGGCGAAGCCTTCACCTTGCTGACCGTCCCTCCGGGCCCGGATATCGCGCCTTACCATCAGCGCGGCGTTGCGCTGCTGGCGCCGCAACAATGGCGCGCATGGCTCGACCATTCGGCCAAATGCGTCGAGATGCTGCACCCGAGCGTGGAAGGCAGTCTGCTCGTCTCCCAGAAGAGCTGAGCCTTTTCGCCACTGCCGCGTTCGACCGCCATGGCCAAAGTCCTCATCACTGGCGCGAATCGCGGCATCGGTCTCGAGTTCGCCCGGCAATATTCTGAAGACGGCTGGGAGGTGATCGCGACGGCGCGCCAGCCGAGCCCGGAGCTCGACGCGCTCGGATTGCGCGTCGAGGCGCTGGATCTCTCGGACGCCGACGCGGTGGCGGCCTTTCCGCAGAAAATCGAAGGCGCTCTCGACCTGTTCATCGCCAATGCCGGCACTAACCATCCGATGAACCCGGACACCGCGCAGGATGCGCGCGACTGGCAGGTGATGATGATGGTCAACGCCATTGCGCCCTATCAGCTCGGGCGCGCACTGCTTCCGAAGCTCGCCGAGGTGAAGGGGAAGGCGATCGCGATCTCGAGCGGCATGGGCAGCATCGGCGACAATGGCGGCGGCTGGGTTCCTTACCGGACCTCCAAGGCGGCGCTGAACATGGCGTGGAGCTGCCTCGCGCTCGACGCCAAGCCGCGCGGCGTGACCGCAGTCCTGTTCAGCCCCGGCTGGGTCAAGACGCGCATGGGCGGCTCGGGCGCGGAGATCACGACGGAGCAGAGCGTCGGCGACATGCGCGCGCTGATCGACCGGCTAACGATCGAGGACAGCGGCCGCTTCCTTCGGCGCAACGGCTCGGAGCTGCCCTGGTAGGTTGCCTTGGGGCCAAGTCCCCTCTATAGGCGCGCGCTCTTCCAGCCTCTGGAATCAATCGAACGCGCCCGGCTTTCAAAAGGGCTGCCGCGGCCGTTCTAGAACGTCAGGAGACGAAAATGCCCAAGCTCAAGACCAAGAGCGGCGTCAAAAAGCGCTTCAAGCTCACGGCGACGGGCAAGATCAAGCATGGTGTCGCGGGCAAGCGTCACCGGCTGATCAGCCACAACGCCAAATACATCCGCCAAAACCGCGGCACAGAGATTCTCGCCGACGCCGATACGGCGCGCGTGAAGGCCTGGGCCCCCTACGGCCTCAAGTAAGGAGTAGGAGCACATGGCACGCGTCAAACGGGGTGTGACCACCCGCGCCAAGCACAAGAGGATCCTGGAACAGGCGAAGGGCTATTACGGCCGCCGCAAGAACACGATCCGCGTCGCCCGCCAGGCCGTCGAGAAGGCGGGGCAGTACGCCTATCGCGACCGCAAGGTGAAGAAGCGGAACTTCCGCGCCCTCTGGATCCAGCGCATCAACGCCGCGGTGCGCGCCGAAGGCATGACCTACGGCCAGTTCATCCACGCGCTGAAGCTCGCTGGAATCACGCTCGACCGGAAGGTGCTCGCCGATATCGCGATGCACGAAGCCGAAGCGTTCAGCGCCATCATCGCCCAGGCGAAGGGCGCGCTGGAGAAGAAGGCGGCTTAAGCCTCTATCCGGAAGGAACAGGGAAGGGGCGCTCGGGAGCAATCCCGGCGCCCTTTTCTTATGGCGCCACCGGTTCCCGCTCGAGCGCGGCGCGGTCCCACCTGGCGAGGTTCGCGGCAGCGTCATAGGTCGCCTCGAAGAACTCCAGCAGCATGCGGGCAGGGTCGTCCGCCGCGCGCACTTCCGCATAGGACAGGACGAACTCGCCGTAGGTCTCGTCGAAGCGCCCGTGAGCGAGCTTCGCGGCGCGGAAGCCGTCCGGCTCGGGATAGATGTAGCTGTAGAAGAACGGCTCGGCCGGCGTGGCGCCGCCCGCCCAGAAGCCCGCGCTGCTGACCTCGTGGCTGTAGGCTTCGCGCGTGATCCGGTCGGGCAGGCCGGGAATGCCGCCCGGGTGCTGCGGCGCGGGGCGACCGGAAAAGCGGCTCACGGCCAGGTCGAAGCTGCCCCACCAGAAGTGCACCGGGCTCGCCTTTCCGGCGAACGCCGCACGAAAGCGGGCGAACACCGGCAGCATCGCCGCGAGCGCTCCCCGGAAGCGCTCGGCCGAATCGCGGTCATAGTCGCGCCGCGCCTTGTCCTCGGCGAAGGGCAGCGCATCCGGGATTTCGTTGGGCCTGCCGTTGAACGCCGAAGGGAGACCATGCCGATCGAGCATCGCCACCAGCCGGCGGTGAAGCGCCGCGACGCTGCCGGCATTTAGCGGAAGCTCCTCGCGCCCGCCGTCGCTGATCCACAGCACGATGGCGTGGCGGCAGAGGTCGAGCGTCAGCGTGAAGGTGCGGCCGCCGCTCGCCGCCGTCGGCAGTATGCCGAGGCCCCGAGCGTTCGGCTGCAGCGCGGCGTGCCAGCCGTGATTCATCCACGGCGAATGGGCGATGCGGATCTTCCCGACCATTTGCGCGGCGAGGTGAAGCAAGGCGAGCGTCTCATGGTCGCGCTCCACGCTCGGCTCGGGCCAGTCGCTCATCGCCAGCAGCTGTAGCACGCCTTTGCATTTTGCTTGAGGGCGCGGCTAAGGCGCTCGGCATGCCAGACGCTCTGCTCGACCGCATTGCCGCCGCGAAAGACCTTGCCGAGCTCGATTCGGTGCGGGTGTCGCTGCTCGGCAAGTCGGGCGAGATCACCGCCAAGCTGAAGTCGCTCGGCGCGATGGACGCGGAAAGGCGCGCAGCCGAAGCGCCGCAGATCCACCGGCTGCGCGAGCAGGTCACCGAGGCGATCGCCGAGCGCAAGGCGGCGCTCGAGGCCGCGGAGCTGGAGCGGAAGCTCGCGACCGAGAGGGTCGACCTGTCATTGCCCGCTCCCGAAAGCATCTCCGGCACGGTCCACCCGGTCAGCCAGGTGATGGAAGAGCTGGCGGAGATTTTCGCCGACCTCGGCTTTTCCGTCGCCGAGGGCCCCGAGATCGAGACCCAATGGTATAATTTCACCGCGCTCAACATGCCGGAGAACCATCCGGCGCGCGCGATGCAGGACACCTTCTACCTCGAACCGCGCGCTGCCGACGAGGAGCCGCTCGTGCTTCGGACCCACACCTCGCCGGTGCAGATCCGTGCCGGCGAGAGCAAGGGGGCGCCGATTTACGTGATCGCTCCCGGCCGGGTTTACCGGTCCGACAGCGATGCGACCCACACGCCGATGTTTCACCAGGTCGAAGGCTTCGTCATCGACAAGGGGATCACGCTCGGCCACCTAAAATGGACGCTCGAGACCTTTCTCAAGGCCTTCTTCGAGCGGTACGACGTCGTGCTGAGGATGCGGCCCAGCTACTTCCCCTTCACCGAGCCGTCCGCGGAAGTCGACGTCGGCTGGTCGATCGAGAAGGGCCGGCGCGTGGTCGGCGGGCAGCAGGGCTGGATGGAGGTGCTCGGCAGCGGCATGGTCCATCCGCGGGTGATCGCCAATTGCGGCCTCGATCCCGACGAATGGCAGGGCTTCGCGTTCGGCTGCGGGATCGACCGGCTGGCGATGCTCAAATACGGCATGGACGACCTTCGCGCCTTCTTCGACGGCGACATACGCTGGCTGAAGCATTACGGCTTCCGGGCCCTCGACGTGCCGACGCTCTCGGGTGGAGTCGGCGCATGAAATTCTCGCTGAGCTGGCTCAAGGCGCACCTCGACACCAATGCGTCCGCCGAGCAGATCGCCGACAAGCTGACCGCTATCGGGCTCGAAGTCGAA
Source organism: Bacillota bacterium (assembly GCA_050261135.1). Classification (GTDB taxonomy): domain Bacteria; phylum Pseudomonadota; class Alphaproteobacteria; order Sphingomonadales; family Sphingomonadaceae; genus Sphingomicrobium. The sequence continues at coordinate 100,038 of JBLNCZ010000001.1, read as the reverse complement.
GGCGTCAGCAATCCCGCGGAGGCCCTAGCGCCGTTCCGCGTCGCGAAGGTGCTGACGGCCGAGAAGCATCCGCAGGCGGACAAGCTGCAGGTGCTGACGGTCGACGCCGGGACCGGCGAGCAGATCCAGGTCGTCTGCGGGGCGCCGAACGCGCGCGCCGGCATGCTTGGCGTGTTCGGCGCGCCCGGCGCTTATATCCCTGGAAGCGACATCACGCTGAAGGTCGCGGCGATTCGCGGCGTCGAGAGCCGCGGCATGATGTGCTCCGCGCGCGAGCTCGAGCTTGGCGAGGACCATAGCGGGATCATCGAGCTTCCGGCAGATGCGCCGGTGGGTGCCGCATTCAGCGACTATGCCGGGCTCAACGACCCGGTGTTCGACGTGAACGTCACGCCCAACCGGCAGGACGCGATGGGCGTTCGCGGCATTGCCCGGGATCTCGCCGCCGCCGGGCTGGGAACGCTGAAACCGCTGGCCATTCCGCAGATCGAAGGCAGCTTCCCCTGTCCCATCCCGATTGCGATCGAGGACCCGGAAGGCTGCCCGGCATTCTTCGGGCGCGCCGTGCGCGGGCTGAAGAACGGCCCGTCGCCCGACTGGATGCAGCGCCGGCTGAAGTCGGCCGGCCAGCGGCCCATCTCCGCGCTCGTCGACATCACCAATTACGTGATGCTCGACCTCGGCCGTCCCGCCCACGCCTACGACGTCGCCAAGTTGAGCGGCGGCCTGACCGCCCGCGCAGCCAAGCCGGGCGAGAAGGTACTGGCGCTCAACGAGAAGGAATATGCGCTCGAGCCGTTCATGACGGTCATCGCCGACGACAAGCAGGTCCACGACATCGGCGGCATCATGGGCGGCGAAGATTCGGGCGTCAGCGATGCGACCAGCGAGGTGATGCTCGAGATCGCTTATTTCACGCCCGAGCGCATCGCGCGCACCGGGCAGGCGCTCGGCCTCACCAGCGACGCGCGCAGCCGCTTCGAGCGCGGCGTCGATCCCGGCTTCCTCGACGAGGGGCTTGCCGTCCTCACCGGCCTGATCCTCGACATCTGCGGCGGCGAACCATCGGCGGCGCTGCGGGTCGGCAATCCTCCGGTCGGCACCAGGACCATCACGTTCGATTACGGGCGGACGAAAGCGTTGGGCGGCATCGGCGTGCCCGAAGCGCGGCAGAAGGAAATCCTCGAGAGCCTGGGCTTCGAAGTCAACGGGTCGGAGGTGATAGTTCCGACATGGCGTCGTGACGTCGAAGGTCCCGCGGACCTCGTCGAGGAGGTCGCGCGCATCACCGGTTACGACGAGGTGCCTTCGACCCCGCTCGACCGGGCTCCCGGAGTAGCGAAGCCGACCGCCACCCGGTCGCAGCTCGTGGAGCGGCGGGTTCGGCGGACCGCCGCGGCGCGCGGCCTCGACGAAGCTGTTACCTGGAGCTTCATTTCGGAAGCCGAAGCCGCGGCGTTCGGCGGCAGCGAGTGGCGCCTCGCCAATCCCATCAGCGAGGAGCTGAAGGTGATGCGGCCGTCGCTCCTCCCGGGGCTGATCGCCGCGGCACGGCGCAACGTCGATCGCGGCGCCGCGTCGGTGCGGCTGTTCGAAGTCGGACGGCGTTATCTGCCCGACGCCGAACGTCCGACGCTCGGCTTCGTTCTCGCTGGCGAGCGCCGCGCGCGCGGCTGGCAGTCCGGCAAGGCGCAGGCCTTTGACGCGTTCGACGCCAAGGCCGAAGTCCTGGCGCTGCTCGATGCCGCGGGAGCGCCGGTCGACAACCTGCAGGTGTTCCCGGACGCGGGCCCGACCTGGCACCCGGGGCGCTCCGCGACCCTGCGGCTCGGTCCCAAGACCATTCTCGCGGCATTCGGCGAGCTCCATCCGAGCCTGGGCAAGAGCCTCGATGCGCCGGCAGGCGCCGTCGCGGCCGAAATCTATCTCGATGCGATTCCCGCCGGCCGGCCCGCCGGCCATGCCCGTCCGGCCTATGCGCCGGCCGCGCTCCAGCCGGTGAGCCGCGATTTCGCCTTCATCGTCCCGGTCGAAGTGACGGCGGAGAGCTTGCTCCGCGCAATTCGCGGCGCGGACAAGACGGCGATCACGGGCGTCCGCCTGTTCGACCGGTTCGAGACGCCCGAAGGGCTCTCGCTCGCGTTCGAGGTCACCCTCCAGCCGAGCGAGAAGAGCTTCACCGACGAGCAGATCGGCGAGATTTCACGCAGCATCGTCGGTGCGGCCGGCAAGCTCGGCGCGCGCCTTCGTTCCTAGCTCCAGAGCATTGATCGCCGCATGGACCCGGGCTTCCACCTCCTTGCGAGGGAGGCCCGGCGGAATTGTCTGGCCGACCTTGAAGGTGACGGTGCCGCTTCGATGGACCCAGCCCCGGCCCCACAGCCGGCCGCTGTCGAGCGCCACCGGGACGACCGCAAGGCCGAGCGCGCGATAGAGCGCGGCGAATCCCGATTTCAGCGGCGGCGCCTCGCCTGGGCGCACGCGGGTTCCTTCCGGATAGATAATCACCGGCCGCCCGGTCGCGATCGCGCGCTGCCCTTCATCGACGAGCGCGCGAAGGGCCTTGGCGCCAGCGGAGCGTTCGACCGCGATCACTCCGTAGCGCCCGGTCAGAAAGCCGAACAAAGGGATGTCGCGCAGCTCCTTTTTCATGACGATGATCGGCAGGTGCGACAGCCGCACCATCTCGAGCGTCTCGAACATCGACTGGTGCTTGGCGGCAATCAGGTACGGCCCCGGCGGGATCTGGCCTTCGACGCGCGTGCGGATGCCGAGGATGTTGCGTGCCAGCCAGTGGTGGAAATCGACCCAGCTCAGCACGACCGCCAGCGTCGGCGCGCGGCCGAACAGGCTGGCAGGCACGCCGACCAGCACCCACAGCACCGTCGCAGGATAGAAGATCGCCGCATAGAGCAGCGACCTTAGCGCCGCCATCAGAGGTCGATCCCCGCGGCGATCCGGCGGAGCACATATTTGTTGTACTCGCCGAACAGCGTCAGGAAGCTCGGCTCCGTCCGCACCGCGTCCGGCACGACTTCGTAGCGGCTGCCGAGCACCTTCCTGAACTCATAGCGCGCGCGGCGCATGTGCCAGTCGCTGGTGATCAGCCGAAGCGAGCGGAAATGGTGCTTGGAAAGCCAGCGGCCGGCCTCCTCGGCGTTCGATCTCGTGTCGACCGATTCGCTGCCAAGGTCGACGCAGCATTTGAGCAGCGGCCCGCTGCCGCGGATCCGCGCCGCGAGGTCGGCCTTGGTGACCGAAGGGTCGGCGCCGGAGATGAGCAGCCGCCCCGCCTTGTGCTGCCGAAGCACGTCCATCGCATGCTCGATCCGTCCGCTTCCTCCGGTCAGAACGACGGCGGCGTCGGTGGTCCTCGCCGTAGCCGGCGCCGGCTTGCCGAGGGTGAATGCGAAGATGACGAAGCCGAGTGCGTAGAGCAGCACCAGAAGCGACACGAAACGGGAAATCATAACGTCTCCCGCAGTGCCGCGAGGACCGCCATGCGGGCAACCCATGTCGCGAGCGCCGCCAGAAGAAACGGCAAGATGACGAGAAGAACCAGGTCGAACGCGGACAGCGTCGCGCCGCCGATCAGCTCTCCCGCGAACGACGCGCCTCCCGCGAGCAGCAGGATCACCAGCGCGCCGGCAATCGCGCCTGCGATGCTCCCCACCAGCGCGTCGATCGCGATCTTGCGCTGGAACATGTGAGTGACCTGAAGATCCGTTGCGCCGATTCCATGCATCACCTCGATGGTGAAGCGATGCGTGTCGAGAGCGCCGCGGGCGGCGAGGACTACGGCGGCGGCTGCTGCTCCGCTGAGGAGGAGGACCAGGCCGAACGCAACCCATTGCAGGGCCCGCATCGAGCGCAGCAGCGGCGCCACGCGGTCGGCATGGGCGCTGATCCGCGCAGCAGGCGCGATCGCCTGCACGCGCTGCTGGATCTCGTTGATCTTCGCTCCCTGTCGGACGTCGAAGTTCACCAGCGCGGGGACCGGGAGGTCCGCGCTTTCGGCCGCCGGACCGAGCCAGCGCTCGAGCGTCCGCCGCATCTCGCTTTCGGGCACCGGCTCGACCGAAACGACGGCTGGCGAAGATTTCAGCGACGCGACGATGGCGCCGAGATTCTGCCCGCCGTTCGGCACTTCGACGGCGTAGCGGGCCTGGATCGCCTCGCTCAGCGACCCCGCCGTATGCGCGAGCGCCAGCCCCGTGGCGGCGATGATCATGATCGAGAAGCTCATGATCGCGATCACCCACGGCGTCGGACCGCGGAAGCGGCTCGTGCCGAGCAGCCGCCGGTCGGCCGGGGAAACGAAGAGCCAGCCGAGCATCACGACCTGCCCGGCGGCGGGTTCTTGAGGGAACCGGTCGGGTCGGCAAGGCCGCCATTCTCGAGCCGGATCAGCTCCGCGCCCGGAGTTGCGCTGATCAGCCCGACATCGTGCGTGGCGACCACCACCGTGGTGCCGAGGCGGTTCAGCGCCGTGAACAGGTGCAGCAGGCGGTGCGCCATTTCCGCGTCGACATTGCCCGTCGGCTCATCGGCCACGAGCAGCTGCGGGCGGTTGATCACGGCGCGCGCGATGGCGACCCGTTGCTGCTCTCCGCCCGACAAGGTGGGCGGCCGCGCGCTGGCGCGGTCGGCGAGGCCGACCCAGGCGAGCATTTCGCGGACGGGCCCTTCGACCTCCTCCTCGGTCGCGCCGGCGACGCGCAGCGGGAGCGCGATATTGTCGAATGCGGACAGGTGCCGGATCAGGCGGAAGTCCTGGAACACGACGCCGATGCGCCGGCGGAAGGGCGGCAGCGCCTCGCGCGGCGCTTCGCTCAGCTCCTCGCCGAACAGCTTGATCCGCCCGCGGGTCGGGCGCTGGGCGAGGTAGAGCAGCTTCAGGAGCGAGGTCTTCCCGGCTCCCGACGGGCCCGTCAGGAAATAGAAACCGCCGTCGGTCAGCCGGAAATCCAGGTCGCGCAGCACTTCGGCGCCCGTGCCGTAGCGCAGGCCGACGCTGTCGAATTCGGCAATTGCTGGCAGCTGGCCTTCCCTCCCGCGGCTCGTCCAAGGTTACGCGCCTTGCCAAGCCCCATCCATTACTGTTTACCGTCCCCTCACCGTCCCGGAAGAGGGCTTTTGACGCGATGATCCTCACCTGCCCAAGCTGCGGCACGCAATATGTGGTGAAGGACGGCGCAATTCCGCCCGGCGGCCGCCAGGTCCGCTGCGCCGCCTGCAAGCACAGCTGGCACCAGGATCCGGAGGAGGGCGCGGCGCCCGAGCCGGAGCCTGTCGAGGAAGCTCCAGCCGAAGAGGCCGCTCCCGAACAGCCGCAAGAGGAGAGCATCGCCGAAGCGACGCTGATCGAGCCGCGCAGCGGTCCCGAGGCGGAAGAGCGAGCTTATGAAGAAGCGACGCTCGAGAGCGCCGACGAGGCCTCCGTCGACGAAACGGTGGAGCAGGCGGCGCAGATGCCGGAGGAGGCAGCCGCCGACGCCTACGCCAACGCCGATTATCCGGTGAGCGCCGACACGGCCGGGGCGGCCGAGGAAACGCAAGCCGTGGACTGGCGCGAACCGCCGCAGGCAGAGGCGCAGGAAGACGAGTTCACGCCCTTCCCCGCTGCCGACGAAGTCGAGCCGCGGCGCCGCAACCCGCTCGTCTCCATTCTGGTGGTGATTGTCGTCGTGATCCTGCTCGCTGCCGCCTTCTGGTTCCTGGCGCCGCCGGAGTTCAAGGCGCGGCTGGGCCTCGCCGGCGTCAGCGCGAGCCCGCTCGCGCTGGTGACGACGCACATGGACCGGCAGAAGCTCGAAAGCGGGAACGAGCTTCTCACCGTCACCGGCCGCGTGATCAATCCGACGAGCAAGGAACAGGACGTCCCGCCGCTGCAGGCGCAGCTCAAGACCCGCGCCGGCAAGATCGTCTACAGCTGGACCATCGCCCCGCCGGCGCGATCGCTTCCGCCAGGCGCGAGCGCGAGCTTCAACAGCGCGGAAGTGAATGTGCCCCCCGGCGGGGACGAGCTGACGATCACGCTCGGCTCACAGGCCGGCTGAGCTCATTCGAATTCGATCAGCTGCGCGTCCCTGCGCACTCCGTCCGTTGTGACCTTCGTACGGTGCGCGATGGGCGCGTCCCGGTTCATCAGCGAATCGAGCCTCAGGCGCACGCCGGAGACGATGCGCACGGTCGCGGTCGCCTGAACCACTGCGGGGCGGGGCCCGCTGGGTTGGGGTGCCGAAGCGGCGATCGCGGCGATTGCAAGCCAGAGCATTGCGCAATGCGTAACGCGATCGGTTCATAATGGTAAACAGCGCTTTAAGGATTGTCCCAAAATGGACCGGATTTCGCGGGCGGTCTCCGCCATTGCGCCGGGGGAATCGCTTTGCTAGGGGCCGCGCCTTGCCAGTGCCGGCGCTTCGAGCCGGCTCAATCCATCGACGTGCGGTCGTGGCGGAACTGGTAGACGCGCAGCGTTGAGGTCGCTGTGGCCGAAAGGCCGTGGAAGTTCGAGTCTTCTCGACCGCACCAGCATCAGAACATGGAACGAACCGCGGGCCGCCGGTCCTCGCCGGCGTTGCCGCGTAGTTTAGTGGAATGAGGGATTGGGCGGCGCTGTCCCGGCCTGTGCGAGGTGCGGCTGCGCGGCGGCCTGGATCGTGCCGAGGCGGACGACGGACTTGTCGGGCGTGATCGTGAGGCGAACGCCGAGATCCGTCGCGATCTTCGCCGCGGCGGCGGAGTCCCTCGCCACCCTGATGGTGTAGGAGCCGTAGGGCACGCGCTCGAACAGGAAGAAGCCGTCGAAATCCGTGAGGCAGGTGCCCGCGACCTTGCCGTTTGAATCGACCAGCTCCAGCTGCACGCCTTCGAAACCGAGCCCGCCGCTCTTGACGAGCGCGCCCTCGACATCGCCGCCGCCGACCAGGCCGATCTCCACGTCGGCCGGAACGCCGGGGCGCGGGACCACGACCTGAAGCGCCTTCTTGGGCACCAGCATCGGGTCGGCGAGGCTCGACACGTCCACGCCCACCGCGATCGGCTGGAACGGGGCAAGCCCGGCGACGAGGACAGAACCGCTTGAATCGGTTGGCTTTTCTGCCTGGTGCGTGCCCGTGGTGACGAGCGCGCCTTTCTCCACCGGCTCGCCCGAATCGCGCGTGCCATTGTCGTTGAGATCGCGATAGACGAGCGCATGCACCTCGCCCGCCTGCGCAAGCGGGCGCCGAGAAATGGCAAAGCCACGGCTCGGATCCAGCGAGAAGTTGAGGTTGAGCCCGAACGCGACGGAACCGTCGGTCGCCGCTTCTCCCGTCAGCGCCACCGCGAAGCTGCTGACGCGGCGGATGTAGGAAATCTTCGCGCGCGCCCGGTGGGACGTCGCCTCATAGACGAGATCGCCGTCCCAATCGGCATTCTCGCTCGCCGACCAATAGGCTTCGAGCTCGGCGGTACGCAGCCGAGTCGTGGGTCCGATGTCGACGGTTGTCGTTCCGCGCAGGCGCACGTCGCCGATCCGGCCGCTGCCGATCAGGTCGACGCTCGTTTCCGGAGGCGCCCGGGCGCCGGACGGAAGGAATTCCTGGCGGTAGCGGAGCGCAGTCGCGAGATCGAAGCGCTGGAAGTTCGCCGAAAGCCGCGCCGCGGCATCGAGCTGCTTGGTCCCGTCGACGCGGTCGGTCAGATGCACGTCGGCATGGGCCGGCAGGACTCGCCGCCCGAGGTGGAGCGGCGCGTCCAGAGACAGCGAATAGTCGCGCATGTTCTGCAGCTGGCCGCCATTCAAATGAAAATCATTTGCAATTAGCGCCTGCGCATTGACGTTCACGGGCCCGATTTTGCCGATCATCTGGGCCCTGGCCGCCGTCCCGCCATTGGATTCGCGCGCAGCGCCGACCTCGATCATCGCCATGCCGACCGATCGCCGGACGGTTCCCTCGACAAAGGTCACATGCTGGTCGCCGATGAGCATCTCGCGCGCGAGCGCGGCCACCGACGTGCGATTGTCGATGCCGTGCTCAAGCGCGACCGTTGCCTGTGCCTTCGGGACGTCGCGCCCGTCGGGAGGCTTTTCGAGCGTGAAGATGTCGCGGCCGGGTTCGTTGAGCCCTGCCCAGTACCAGGTCTTCCCGGGCGGCGCGTTGTCCTGCCCGACGTCGATCGTCTCCTCGCGCGTGCGGATCTGCCCCTGCGGGCCGTACAGCACGATGCGGACGCGGTTCTCTCCGTAAAGAAGCTGAACGTCGTCAAAGACATAGCGCTGGTCGGCAGTGGGCTTGGCAAAGGCCAGCAGCTCGTCGTTGCGATAGAGTTCCGCCTCCCAGCCCGCCGGAAGGTCGCCTTCGAAGCGGCTTCGGTCGAACGCGGACTGGGCAGTCAACGGCCGGTTCGTGATTACCGCGCCGCGGCCATAGGTCGAGTTGCCGGTCAGCTTGCTTTCGAAGCCCTCGACGTCGCCAAAGCCGAAGTGGGTGGCCCTTGCCGGACCGAGGAGGTGCCCGTCCGGGTCCGAGCGGTAGGCCCGCAGGCGCAGGTTCGTCGGAACCCCGCGCTGGTTGGTCGAGACCTGCGCATCGTAGGAGAGGTGGGCGATCTCGCCGGCGGCATAGACCGACGATTCGCGATCGACCTTCATCCCGCCGTTGGCGCGATAGGTGACCCCGGCGCTGACGACGAAGTCGAGGGCGGGCGCGCGCCACATGCGGTACGGAACCCGCACCTGCGGCAGTCCCGCGAGGTCGAACTTCGCCGGGTGGATGCGCGCCGCCCGTTCCTGGCGCTCCATCGCCAGCTCGACGGGCAGCTTCGTGTCCGATTGCAGGAACAGCACCGAACCGCTGGTCATCGGCCGCACGCCGATTCCGAACCAGCGCGAGAGGGCGCTCGCCTGCACGCACCAGCCTTCGGGCGTCTCGCGGATCGTCCCGGGCGCGAGCTTCTCGCTCTGCGTCCCGAACGTCGCCGTCATCGACGAATAATCGATCGAGATGCGGTTCGATTCCTTGAACGCCCAGCCGGCTGCCTTCTTCGCGCCCAGGTCGATGGTGACCGGCAGGTCCAGCGTGCGCAAAAAGTCGCCTAAGACGACACAAGTGCCTTCGGGCGTGTTGTAGGCGCGTACGCCGTCGCCGAGCCGAAGCTGGCGGATGTGGACGTCGAGCAGGAACTGGTCGTCAGGATCTGCGGTCCAGGCGGGCGCTACGTTAGGCGGTGCGGACGCGGAGACGCTGCTGGCGCAGAGCGCCACCGAAATTGCGGCCTTGCGCAGCCATTTGCGGCCCGCGAGCACGACGATGCACCTTCGCGCCTGGTCCTGGGCCTAGCGAAGGACCGCCTGCGTTTCCGCGATCTTCTGGTTCCCGTCGTCGTAAGTCTCGAGATACTGGACCGTGACGGGCCCCGCGACTTCGCCCTTGTAGTCGGGGTCGACGGGGATCTCGACGTGCCGAGTGCCGAGCTCGGTATAGACCGCGACGGACTTCTGCACCGCGATGGGGTCCTTCACGCCCGGCTTCAGCACCAGAACCTCGCCGAACGTGGACCGCGCGCCCGACCGCGTAAGGTCGAGCGCGATCTCGGGCTTGCCGTCCTTCTTCTCGAGCGCGACGTTGGCGATGCCGGCGGTCGCCTGGAGATTCCCGAGGCGCACGATGACGGGGATGGTGACCCCGTAGATAGGAATGAGCTGCAGGTGCAGGCCCTTCACCGGCTGGCCGTCGCTCGGCGCGACCGGCGTCGCCGGCGGGATCGCGCGGAACAGCAGATGCACGCGATATTCGCCGTCGGGAAGGCCCTGCGGCGGCCGCGCGGCGATGCGGATCGACTGCGGCTCGCGCGGCGCGAGCGTGACCCGCCGCGGCGCGTAGACGATCATGTCGGCAGCGGCCTTCTCCTGCGGCGTGGGGTCGGTCACTTCGACCAGCTGGCCGTCGGGAGTCATGCGCCGGAACTCGACGGAAATCCGATAGGTCGCGGGGGCGTCGCCGACATTGTTGAGCACGATCTCCGTGCCCCTCCGGCCGTCGAGAACGATGCGGGTCGGCGCGACCAGGAGGTCTCCGACGCCTGCGCTCACCGGCGTCGCCGGAGCCACGGCAATGGCCGCCGCGAGCGCAGCAGTCACAATCTTCCTGTCGAAAGCAAACATCAGCGATCCCCACTTTGCTCCGCTTCGGAGCGATCGCCTCCGTTCTTGCTCCGGAATGGTTTATTTTCGGTCAACCATGGGCAGTTTGGCGAGCCTCGCCGACCATGCGCTTACTGATAGTCGACAGTGACGTTGAACGTGCCGCTGTAGGTGCCCGTCGCGGTGGTCGAGCTCAGCGTGATCGACCCGCCCAGGTTGAAGTTGTTGCCCGGCTCGCCCGAGGAAGTGAGAGTCACCGTTCCCGGGTTGTCGACCGTGAGGGTCAGCGCCTTCGTCGGGTCGGCCTGGTTGACCAGCGTGACATTGGGGGCGGTGATCCGCACGACCATCTTGTTCGAGCCCGTCACCTTGTAGCGCGCGACCTGCGGCGCGCCGGTGCAGATGACCTTCGTATTGCAGGTGAAGGCGCCGGTCTTCGAGATCCCGACGGTGGCGCCGGTCCAGGTGCCGAGGCTGAGCGTGATGGTGCCGAGGTCGAGGTTCTGGAGCGATGTCAGCGTCAGCGGCCGAAGCACCGTCGCATTGACGGTCGCGTTCTGCGTCACCGCACGCGCGGGCGCGGCGACGGCCAGGCCGCCGGCAGCGGCCACCAGCAATGACAATCGAACGCGCCGGACCATGGCTTGTGCGTCCCCCGAGCCTCAGGGGGCGGCAATTGGACCTAAATGGTTGATTTTCCGTCAACCATGATCGGTGAACCGGGCAAAGAAGAAGGGCCGCCGGAAACCCGGCGACCCTCCCTCCAACGCTGCGGCCAGGCCGCTGCGCAGATCGGCTTACTGATAGTCGGCCGTCACCGCGAAGGTGCCGGTGTAGACGCCGTCCGGAGTGGCGTCCGAAACGGTGATCGAGCCGCCGACGAAGAAATTGTCGCCCGGCGCGCCCGAGTTGCTGAGGTTCAGCGTCGCGTTGAAGTCCGGCGTCAGCGTCAGCGTGTTGCCGTTGCCGTCGCCAAGCGTCACGTTGCCGGCCGCAATCGTCACCGGCTGCGACTTCGTGCCGGAGACGTTGTAGATCGCCGCCTGGTGCGTGCCGGAGCAGGTCACGTTGCCGCTGCCGCCGTCGCAATTGAAGGTGGTGCCGTCCTTGCTGATGCCGACCGTGGCGCTGAACGCACCCGTGCCGCTCAGCACGATCGTGCCGAGATCCAGGTTCTGGGTGCTCGTCAGCTGGAGCGGGCGAAGGATGCGGGCCTTGGCGGTCGCATCGGTCGTGGCAGTCACCGGAGCAGCCGCTGCGCCGGTCGCCGTGAAGGCAACGGCAGCAGCAGCAGCCATCGCCGTCAAACGAAGGAATTTGCTCATTTCAAAAATCCCCACTGGTTCAGTTCGAGTTTGGCGGCTGCCCGAGCTTCAGTCCGGTCACCCGTGATGCGGCTATTAACCGTGGCCGCTTACGGCTTCCCTCAAGGGATTGGTAAAGACGGCGTTAGTCTTCGTTCCGGAATGGATACGTTCCTTACGCGCGCGCGTGCCTACTGGTACTCGACCGTGATCGGCATGCTTCCGCGATAGTCGCCTTCCGCATCGCCGGTGACGGTAACCCGGCCGCCGAATCGGAAAGTGAGGTTGCCGGCCGAATCGAGGCGGGGGACCGAGGGAAGGTCGCTGACCACATTGTCGACGGTGATTCGACCGCCGCTCAGCGAATAGAGGTCGATCCTCGGCGGGAGCTCGACACGGACCGCGCGACCGGGGTCTCCGTGCACCGAAGCCGCGCCGACCATGGCCCGGGGGCTCACTGTCGAGAGCGCGCCTTGCGCCGCGACCGATCCGTCGGGGCGGAGCACGGCAGCGCCCTGGCCCTGGCCGGCGAGGATCAGCCGGTCGAAGTCGAGGCTCGTCTCGATTTCGAGGTCGATGCCGTCGCCGTCGGCCGAATTGGACAGCGAGGTGGTGGGCTTGTCGCACAAGCGGCATTGGCCGCGCGCCGGCGACATGCCGACGGCGGCCGCGGCGGATGCCGCGAGCAGAAGGGCAAGAGTTTTGAAACCGCCCATGGTGCCGCCGTAGCCGAGGACCCGCTAAAGCGGGGTTAATCGGCGGCTAACCTTGCTTCTGCGCAGGTGCTGCCAACCGTAGTCCGCGCACGGACATGTGAAGCAGGAGCGCGCAACTGCATCCCTATTGTCGCTTGGGCCGCAGCTTTCTATCCCCCTCTCCTGAATGGCCCGCAAGCGCTCCGACACAGCCGACCGCAACGGCTCCACACTGATGGGCGTGGTCAAGGGCCTCGCTTATGCGGCGCTTGTGGGTCTGCTCGCGCTGGTCGTGGCGGTCGCCGTCGCGAGCGCCTATCTGCCGAGCTACGGCGAGCTGACCAAGCGCAACGATCTCGGGCAGATGATCCGGGTCCGCGCCGCCAACGGACAGGTGCTGGTCTCGATGGGGCCGAGCTTCGGGCGCTGGCTCCCCTACGACCAGATTCCGCCGGAAATGCGCGCGGCGATCATCTCGACCGAGGACCGCCGCTTCCGCAGCCATCTCGGCGTCGACCCGATCGGCATCGCCCGCTCGATCCAGGTGCGGCTGACCAGCGGCCACTGGCGCCAGGGCGGCTCGACGCTGACCCAGCAGCTCGCGCGCAACATCTTCCTCACCAACAACCGCAACTTCGTGCGCAAGATCAAGGAGGGCATCCTGGCGCTCGCGCTCGAGCGGAAGTTTTCCAAGGACCAGATTCTCGAGCTCTATCTCAACCGCGTCTATTTCGGCGGCGGCGCCTACGGAATCGACGCCGCGTCGCGGAAATTCTTCGGCCACGGCGCCGACCACCTGAGCCTCGGCGAGGCCGCCATTCTCGCCGGCCTGGTCAAGGCGCCCTCCAACTATGCTCCGACCGCCGATGTCGAAGCGGCGCGCGACCGTTCCGGCGTGGTCCTCGAGACGATGGCGAAGAACGGCTTCATCACGCCCGAGGAGGCGGCCGCGGCGGACCCGGCCAAGATCAAGATCCAGCAGACCACCAACAACAACAGCGTCCGCTACTTCACCGACTGGGCGCTTCCCCAGCTCGACACCCTGATCGACCAGACCACCGACCCGATCGACGTCTGGACCACGCTCGACCCGGGAATGCAGGTAGCCGCCGACAAGGCGATCCGCGCCAATGCGCCCGACGGTGCACAGGGCGCGCTCGTGGCGATTGACCGTGACGGCGCCGTCCGCGCGATGGTGGGCGGCAAGGACTATGTGACCTCGATCTACAACCGGGCGACGCAGGCGGAGCGGCAGCCGGGATCGGCCTTCAAGCTGTTCGTCTATCTGACCGCGCTCGAATCGGGGATGAAGCCGACGGACACGATCGTCGACGAGCCGGTGACCATCGACGGCTGGAGCCCGCGCAACGCCGAGCGCGAGAATCTCGGGCCGGTCACGCTGCGCGAGGCCTTCTCGCGCTCGATCAACACCGTCAGCGCCAAGATCGGCCAGCAGGTCGGCTTCTCGACGATTGCGGACATGGCGCGGCGGTTCGGGATCACGACGCCGATCTCGACCTATCCGTCCATGGTGCTGGGGTCGAGCGACGTCCGGCTGATCGAGATGGCGCGCGCCTTCGCGTCAGTTGCCAACAACGGCGTCGCGGTCACTCCGTACGGGATCCGCCGCGTCGTCACCGCCGACGGGCGGCTCCTCTACCAGCACGAGGCGGACGAAAACCGGGTGCTCGTCGCGCCGTGGGTCGCGGCCGAGATGATGGACCTGCTCCAGTCCGCGGTCCTTTCGGGCACGGGCCGTGCGGCGCAGATCGGCCGGCCCGTCGCGGGCAAGACCGGCACCACCACCTCCAACAAGGACGGCTGGTTCATCGGCTATTCGAGCGGCCTCACCACCGGCGTGTGGATGGGCCGCGACGATGCGAAGCCGGTCCCGGGGCTCCAGGGCGGCACCGCTCCCGCCCGCGCCTTCCACGATTTCATGAGCGTGGCGGTCGCCAACCGGCCGGTCGAGCAGTTCCAGACGCAGGTCCCGATGCCCGACTGGCAGCTGACGCCCGAGGAAGAGATTTACGGCGACCAGCCGGTCGACATCAACGACACCGGCCCGATGGTCGACGAGAACGGACTCCCGCTCGGCCCGCCTCCGCAGGATCAATATCCGAGCGGTCAGCAGCCGATGGTCAATCCGAACGGCGAGCCCACGCAGCAGGAGCTGGACCAGGCGTTCCCGCCGCCGCAGCAGCCGCGACGGCCCTCAGCTTATCCTCCGCAGAACCAGACCCAGCCGCGCTATCCTCCGCCTACGCCGCCGCGAGACCCGAACTACCCGCAGCAGAACCAGACGCAGCCGCGCTCAGGCGCGCCGTCCGATCCGTCGCAGCCGCGGCCCAACGCGGCGTAGCGCTGCCTTCGCCTCGGCGACGCCGGGGCCGAACAGCCGCGCTTCCAGCGACTTGAACTCCGGCCCATGGTTGAGGTGGACAAGATGCGCGACCTCGTGCGCGGCGACGTAGCGGCGCACTTGCGGCGGCGCCATGATCAGCCGCCAGCTCATCCTGATCCGGCCCTCCGACGAGCAGCTTCCCCAGCGGGTCGCCGCGTCTCCGATCGTGACCGAGCTCGGCTTCGCGGCCGCCGCTGCGGCATATTCGGCGATGTCCCGCGACATCACGTCGCGGGCGCGGCGCTTCAGGAATTCCTCGACCCGCCGCGGAACCGCTGCCTCGGGTCCGCCGCAGCGCAGCTCGCCATGGGCAAGGTCCGGCGTACGCGGTGCGGCCTCGTGCCAAACGATGCGTATCTCCTGCCCTTCGATGGGAATGACGGCGCCGGGCGCGAACGGCTCGGCAGGGCCGGCTCTCGCAACCTGCGCATCGATCCAGTCGCGCTGGTCGAGCGCCCAGGCCAGCGCGGCTCTACGGCTCGTCCGCCACGGGCAGGTCAGCTTGAGCACGCCACTCGCCTCGTCGAAGCGCAGCCGCAGCCGGCGCGCGCTCCTCATCCGGCGAATTTCGATCGGGACCGGAAGCGACGCTTCGAGCGCCGCTTCAGAGCGGGCGTTCGACCACATGATATTCAAGCTCGCCCGCGTCCTCCTCGCTGACTGTCCAGCCTCTCGTCGACTGGCCTGCCTCGTGCACGGTCTCGCGGCTTCCGCTGATCAGATAGTGCCAGTCCGGGAGCGGCTTCCCGGCGGCCCGCAGGCGATAGGCGCAAGTCTCGGGCAGCCAGTCGAGCCCGGTCAGGTTGCGCGGGTCGAGCTTCACGCAGTCGGACACTTTCTTCTTCCGGTTCTTGTAGTCGATGCAGCGCCCGTTGCGGCGATCGAGCAGCTTGCACGCGACGTTGGTCGCGTAAAGCTCGCCGGTTTCCTCGTCCTCGAGCTTGTGCACGCAGCAGCGGCCGCAGCCGTCGCACAGCGCCTCCCACTCGCCGCGGTCGAGCTCGGCGAGCGGCTTTTCCCAAAATCGGTTAGCGCCGTTCATGACAAGGCGAGCCTTGCTCTGCTAATCGGCGGGGATCAAGACTGCATTGTCGAGGGCTAAGTGCATGAAGTCGTTGAAGATCATTCTCGCCGCCACCGGTCTCGCGCTGCTTTGCGCGCCGGCCGCCGCTCAGCTCGCGGGCAGTGACGGCCAGGATTTCATCGATGCGGTACAGAAGCGGGACGGCGACAAGGCCACGTCTCTCATCGCGACCCACCCGACCATCATCGACACTCGGGACGGGCGCGGCGACACCGGGCTGATCATCGCGATCAGGGCCTCGGATCCCGACTGGACCGGCTTCATGCTCAACAAGGGGGCGGATCCCAACCTGCAGGGCGCGGGCGGGGACACGCCGCTCATCGCGGCGGCCAAGGCAGGCTTCGACCAGGCGGTGGGGTGGCTGCTCGGGCTCGGGGCGAAGGTCGACACGCCCAATCGCGCGGGCGAGACGCCGCTGATCATCGCGGTCCAGCAGCGCGATACCCGAATGGTGAAGGAGCTGCTGGCAGCTGGCGCCGACCCTGACCGCACGGACAATGTGGCCGGCTATTCGGCGCGCGATTATGCCAATCGCGATGCGCGCGCGCGCGACATCCAGAAGCTGATCAACGACAAGAAGCCGAAGAAGTAGCGCCTAGCTCGCTTCGCCGAGCGACGGGTCGATCTGCGCCGAAAGCCGGCGCGCGGCGCGGCGCGCGAAGCGCAGCAGCTCCGCCTTTCGCCGCGCAGGCGCGAGCGGCCGCTCCGACGCCTGGCGGATCACCGCGGCGTCATAGCGGTCGGCGACGATCAGCCCGGCATCGGCGGGAAGGAAGCGCTCCTCCTCGAGGAAATGCGCAAGCGACGGCGGCACCGCCCAGAAGAAACGGTCGCAATAGTCGAGGTAATCGGTCCACTTGCCATCCCCGAGCAGGTCGGCCTTCGCGACCTTGATCTCGACGATGGTGAAGCCGCCCCTCGGATCGATTGCCATCAGGTCCGCGCGGCGGCCGTTGGGAAGCGGCATTTCGCAGATTGCAAACAGATCCTGCCGGCAGAACAGCCGGGTCACTCCGCGCGCGACGTCGGCGGCGATCGGCGGGTCGTCGGTGAAGCAGAGGGTCTCGATCTGGCTGGCCATCGAGTCCCGCTAGAACATAGCGGCAACAAAAAGGAAAGGCGGACGAGGTTTCCCTCGCCCGCCGGCCCACCCGCTATCGTAAAGCCTTTACCGGAAGAAGATGTGGTTGCCGATCGACGCGACCCGCTTCAGGTGCCAGCCCGGCGAAACGTAGCGGGCGTGGAAGAAGAGGGCGTCGCCGACGACCGAGTCCTTGAGGCCGCCGTCGACGATCTTGGCGATGGCGACCGCGGTCTGCCACTGGCGGCTCTCATGCGAGACGCGCGGCAGCGAATGGCCGTGAACGAAGGAGAATTGGCCGCGCTGGAACAGCACGCCGCAATAGGTCGAAGGGAAGCGGCCGCCGCTCTGCGCGCGATTGGCGATCACCTGGCCGACGGCGAGCTGGCCGGCGAGCGGCTCGCTCTTCGATTCGAAATAAATGCCGGTGGCGAGGCACTCGAGCTCACGGCTGCCTGCCTCGGGGCTGCGCAGGTCGGCGACCATCGACGCGAGGTCCTTGCTCTTGTCGATCAGCAGTTCCGTCGCCTGGTCGTCGTCCGGCGCCTGCTGGCTGTCCGCATCGGGCTGCGACAATTGCGGCTGGCCGTTCGGATCGAGCAATTCGGGGACGGACACCTTCGCCAGGGTCGCATTGGCAACCGAGACGAGCGTTTCGTCGCTAGGTCCGGCCTGGGCCGGAGCAATCGTCGATACGGTAAGCGCGCAACAGATCAGCAGCGCTGAGCGAAAAGAAGCCAACAGTTTAACCGTAAATGTGCGGTGAATCGACGAAATCAGGCGCGTGTTACTTGCAAGTACTTCTGCTCGCGCCTGCCGTGATACCCCGTCTCGCGTGGCATTCTCGGCGGTTTCTTGCCGGAGAATGCCCCCCGCTCTTGTTGTTGTTCAGGGTTTTTCACCCCCGTCCGGCAGGGTCAACCCGCCGAGGTCGTTTCAGCGATGAACCGTTCGGGGTCCGCGATATCCAGTTCAATCGCCCACAAATCCTCGTCGAACCGTGCCCGGCGGGCGAGGAAGTCCGCAATCTCGGCGGAACTGGCCGATTCGCCCGGGCCGACGACCTGCCAGCGATAGCTGCCCTCGATCGTCAATACGCGCTCGAGGCACGCCACGTGGCGGCCGCGGCTGGCGACGAAAATGACCAGCGCACCGCGGTCCGGATCGCCGCTCTTCATTACTGTCGCGAAATCGCCTGACGCGGATGCGCGGCGAAGGATGCTATCGACCTCGACCTTGGCTGGGAGGCGGTCGTTCAGGCGGCGTCCCGCTCGTCAGCGCCCATCAACACCGCCGCGAGCGCATCGCGGCTGCGCGCGCCCCGCATCTTCTCAAGCGTCGCAGCGTGGCGCGTGACCCGGCTGATCGCCGCGAGGGCCTTCAGATGCTCCGCGCCGGCATCCGGCGGCGAAAGCAGGAGGAAGACCAGATCGATGGGTCGCCCGTCGATCGCCTTATAATCGAGCGGCTCGGCGAGACGGCCGAACAGGCAGTAGATCTGCTTCAGCCCCTCGACCTTGCCGTGGGGAATGGCAACGCCGTGGCCGAAGCCGGTCGAGCCGAGCTGCTCGCGCTCCGTCAGGCTGGCGAGGATCGCGGACGAATCGAGATCGAGACGCTGGGCGGCGAGATTGGCGAGCTGCTGCAGCAGCGCCTTCTTGCTCCCGCCCGGAAGCGCGGTCTTGATCGCGTCGAAATCGAGGAAATCTGCAAGTTGCATCGTCAAAAACTCGTGGCGGGCGGCTCTCGCACCCCAGCCGCCGGATTGGAAGATGGTTTCAGCCCTCGCGCGGCTCAACCCAGCCGATGTTTCCGTCCTCGCGACGATAGACCATGTTGTACGCGCCCGTCCCGCTGTTCTTGAACAGCAGCGCATTGGTGTTCCTGAGGTCCATCAGCATGACGGCGTCGGAGACGCTCGCTTCGGGGATATTGGCGCGGGTCTCGGCGACGATGGTCGGCGCGTCTGGCTCCGCGGCCTCTTCGGGACCGGGCGAGAAGATCGTGTAGCCGGCATTCTCGACCACGGGGCGGGCGCTTTCGTCGACCTTGTGGTCCTTCAGGCGCCGCATGTACCGCCGCAGCTGCTTTTCGATGCGGTCGGCAGCACCGTTGAACGCCATTTCTGCTTCGCGCGCGCTGTGTGACGCCTTCAGCACGACGCCGTTCACGATCGGCGCGACGATATTGCAGGAGAAGCCGCCGTCGGCCGACGGCTCGAACGTGACGTTCGCGCCTACCGCGCGCGAGAAATATTTCTCGGTGATCTCCGACATTCGGCGTTGGGCGAGGTCATGCACGGATTCACTGGTGTCGACCTGATGATCTGCAACGCGAATGTCCACTTGACCTGCTCCTCCAAATCGGCGGGCGCTTAGGGCCGCCGAAAGGCCGGGTCAAACGACCCCGGCGAAGCGCGCCCACAGCGGATTTGCCAGTTGCGCAATAAACGCCCGGTGGCGTTCCAGTTCCTCTGCGGCGGCAGCATGCGGCCGCGCGGCGCGCGGTTCGCGAATGGTGACCGGGCGGCTCGACTGCGGCACGGAGACCGACCCCGCCTCGGCGACAAGTCCAAGGCCGATCTGCCGTCCGCCGGTAAGCTCGACATAGACCTGGGCGAGCAGTTGCGCGTCGAGCAGGGCGCCGTGCTTGACGCGATGGCTGCGGTCGATCCCGAAGCGCATGCACAAGGCATCGAGGCTGTGCTTCGCGCCCGGGTGCTTCGAGCGGGCGAGCGTCAGCGTGTCGACCATCCGCGTCATGCACACCGTCGGCCGCCCGCACCGCTCGAGCTCGTGATTGAGGAAGCCGAAGTCGAAGGTCGCATTGTGCGCGACCAGCGGCGAATCCTCGATGAAGTCGAGCAGTTCCTCCGCCTTCTCGGCGAAGCGCGGCTTGTCCGACAGGAAAATGGTGGTGAGGCCGTGGACCGCTTCGGCGTCGCTCGGCATCTCGCGCTCGGGGTTGAAATAAGCGTGGAAGTGCCGGCCGGTCTCGACGCGGTTGTAGATTTCCACGCAGCCGATCTCGACCATGCGGTCGCCGCCGGCGGGGTTCAGCCCGGTGGTTTCGGTGTCGAAGACGATTTCCCGCACGGCGGCGAATCTACGCGCGCGCGAGGCCCAGGCAAGCGAGAATGTCGCGCACCTGCGCCTCAGTTGTGGATAGGTCAGTGCCGGTGTCGATGACGAAGTCGGCGCGGCGGCGCTTCTCTTCGTCCGGCGTCTGCCGCCTCAGGATCGATTGCAGCTTCGCGGGGCTCATCCCCTGCCGCTCGAGCACCCTCGCGCGCTGGACCTCGGCAGGCGCGGAAACGACGATCACCTTGTCGAACTCCTTCTCGCTGCCGGTCTCGAAAAGCAGCGGGATCTCGAACATCAGCGCTGGGGCGCCCTCATGCCGGTCGATGAACGACTGGCGCCATTCGCGCACGGCAGGATGAACGATGCCTTCCAGCGCGGCGAGCTTCGCCGGATCTTCAAGGACGATCTGCGCAAGGCAGTCGCGGTCGAGGGTGCCGCAGCGCACGGTCCCGGGGAAGAGCTCGCCAATGCGCTCGACCAGCGCGCCACCAGGGCCCTGCAGCTGCCGGACCACGGCGTCGGCGTCGAACACCGGCACGCCGGCAGTTTCGAACATCTTCGCAACCGTCGACTTGCCCATGCCGATGGAGCCGGTCAGCGCGATTTTGATCATGACGCGAGCAGCCCGCGCGTTCGAAGCGCGCCGAGAAGCGGGATCAGCGGCATCCCCAAAATGGTGAAATGGTCGCCGTCGATGCTCTCGAACAATTGCACGCCGCGCCCCTCCAGCCGGAACGCGCCGACAGTGTAGCCGACCTCGGGCCATTCGGCATCGAGATAGGCGGCAATGAAGGAGTCCGAGAGCGGCCGCACCTGCAGCATCGCGCTTTCGGTGTGCGACCAGTCGAGCCTTCCGCCATGCGCGAGCGCGACTGCGCTGGTCAGCTGCATCGGCTTGCCCGAAAAGAAGCGCAGGTGCTCTGCCGCCTCGTCGCGGTCGCGCGGCTTGGAGAACAGCCGCCCGCCGGCGCTGACGACGCTGTCGCTTCCGATCACCCATTCGCCCGGCACGCTCATCGCCTTCGCCTCCGCGACGCGGGCGGCGATCTGAGCAGGATCGGAAAGTCCGGCCTTGAGCTCGTCCTCGTCGACCTGCGGCCTCACGGCCTCATAGTCGATGCCCGCAGCATTGAGCATCTGGCGGCGGATTGCGCTGGTCGAGGCGAGTATCAGGGGCAAAAGGACAACCTTGTGGAAAAGGGGCGAACCGAAGCTAGCGCTGCGCTGGGGACGGGCTCAACAGCCGATTTCGGGGCCGCCCGGGGCACGCCTTTCCACCTTTCATCCACGGGGGCGAATTCCATCCCCAGCTTGTGAATCACGGGCGCGAATCGATGCGACTCGCGGAGCTTGCGAGCGCGGCGTTCCAGCCGGCCTGTTGGCAAATCCGGGAGGCCCGCCTAAGCCCCGTTCTCCAGCGCCCAATCACATCATCAATCTTCTTCTATAAATATATAAAGGAAGAGAAGAGGGGTGGCTTCGATGCCTGCCGAACTTCCGAACACGCGTGCCGACAAGCCCCTGCTTGCAGTGCTGTCGGGGGAGCGGCGCGATCCCGTTCCCATGTGGATGATGCGCCAGGCCGGCCGCTATCTACCCGAGTACCGGCAGCTGAGGCATGAGAAGGGGAGTTTCCTCAATCTCGTCTACGATCCGGACGCAGCCGCGGAAATCACCCTGCAGCCGCTCGAGCGCTTCCCAAGGCTCGACGCCGCGATCCTCTTCTCGGACATCCTCATCGTGCCGTTCGCGATCGGACAGAATCTCGCTTTCGTCACCGGCGAGGGCCCGCGCCTGACGCCGCCCCTGATCGACGCGGTCCTCGACGAGCTCACGGCCTATCCGGCGCGGCTCGACCCCATCTACGAAACCGTGCGCAAGGTGAAGGGCCGCCTCGGCCCCGACAAGACGCTGATCGGCTTTGCCGGCAGCCCGTGGACCGTCGCCACCTACATGGTCGCCGGGCAAGGGAGCCGCGACCAGGCCGAAGCGCGGCGCCTCGCTTATGCTGATCCGAAGCGCTTCGGCGAGATCGTCGCGCGGATCGAAAAGGTGACCTTCGACTACCTCTCTCGCCAGGTCGACGCCGGTGCCGAGGCGCTGCAGCTGTTCGACAGCTGGGCGGGGAGCCTTTCGCCGGCACAATTCGAGCAATGGGTGATCGCGCCGACCCAGCGGCTGGTGAAGAAGCTCAGGGCCAGGCACCCCGACGTCCCCGTCATCGGCTTTCCCAAGGGGGCCGGGGGCAAGCTCGCCGCTTATGCGCGCGAGACGGGCGTCAGCGCCATCGGCCTCGACGAGACCGTCGACCCGCTGTGGGCCGCGGAGCAGCTTCCGCCCGAGCTTCCGGTCCAGGGCAATCTCGACCCACTCGTGCTGCTGGCGGGCGGCAAGCCGATGAAGTCGGCCGTAGCGCGCGTTCTTGACGCGTTCGCCGGCCGCCCTCACATCTTCAATCTCGGGCACGGCATCCTTCAGGACACGCCGATCGAACATGTCGAGCAGCTGATCCGCGAGGTGAAGGGGGGCAAGTGAACGATTACGTCGGTTTTCTCGGCCCCGCCTACCTGTGGGTGAAGGCGGCGCATGTCACCTTCGTGATCTTCTGGCTTGCCGGCCTGTTCCTGCTCCCGCGCTTCTACGTCTATCACCATGAGACGGCGGTCGGGTCGCCGGAAGACCGCGCCTGGATCGAGCGCGAATCGCGCGTCCGCTCGATCATCCTGACGCCGGCGATGATTGTCGTCTGGGTGCTCGGCCTGATGCTCGCCTTCAACGTCGGCGCGTGGAGCCAAGGCTGGTTCCATGCCAAGCTCCTCTTCGTCATCCTGCTGAGCGCCTATCAGGGCTGGCTCGGCGCCTATGGGAAGAAGCTGGCGAAGGGCGAGCGGCCGCTCTCGAACAAGGCGGTCCGGATGATCAACGAGATTCCCGGCATCGCTGCGGCGATCATCGTGGTCCTGGTGATCGTCCGCCCCTTTTAGTCGGCTCGCCGCTGGGCAGCTCCGCTCCTGATTGACAGCTGCGAGCGCCAGACATACCTCGAGTCGCGACGCGGCTCCGGCCAGTTTCCTTAAATTGCCGGTCCGCTGTTCCTTCCGCGGCGTCCTGCCGCCCTCCGGCTTTGACAAGACCTTTGACGAGCTCGAGCACAACTCCCCAAGAAAAGACCATTCCATGCATTTGAAAGAATTGAAGAAAAAGACTCCCGCAGAACTCGTCGCAATGGCCGAGGAGATGGGCGTCGAAGGCGCGTCGACGATGCGCAAGCAGGACCTCATGTTCTCGATCCTGAAGGTTCAGGCCGAGAATGGCGTCGAGATCATGGGCTCCGGCACCATTGAGGTGCTGAACGACGGCTTCGGATTCCTCCGTTCGCCCGAAGCCAATTATCTCGCCGGCCCCGACGATATTTACGTCGCGCCGTCGATCGTGAGGCGATTCGGGCTTCGCACCGGCGACACCGTCGAGGGCGAGATCCGCGGGCCCAAGGAAGGCGAGCGCTATTTCGCGCTGACGCGCGTCACCACCATCAACTTCGACGATCCCGAGCAGGTCCGGCACCGCGTCAATTTCGACAATCTGACGCCGCTCTATCCGGACGAGAAGCTGAAGCTCGACACGCTCGACCCAACCATCAAGGACAAGTCGGCGCGGGTGATCGACATCGTCTCGCCGCTCGGCAAGGGCCAGCGCGCGCTGATCGTCGCGCCGCCCCGTACCGGCAAGACCGTGCTGCTGCAGAACATCGCGCGCGCGATCACCGACAATAACCCGGAGGTGATCCTCATCGTCCTGCTCATCGACGAGCGGCCGGAAGAGGTCACCGACATGCAGCGCTCGGTCAACGGCGAGGTCATTTCCTCGACCTTCGACGAGCCCGCGAGTCGCCATGTCCAGGTCGCCGAGATGGTGATCGAGAAGGCGAAGCGCCTCGTCGAGCACAAGAAGGACGTGGTGATCCTGCTCGATTCGATCACCCGCCTCGGCCGCGCCTACAACACGGTCGTGCCGAGTTCGGGCAAGGTGCTGACCGGCGGCGTCGACGCCAACGCGCTGCAGCGGCCGAAGCGCTTCTTCGGCGCCGCGCGCAACATCGAGGAAGGCGGCTCGCTGTCGATCATCGCCACCGCGCTGATCGACACCGGGTCGAAGATGGACGAGGTCATCTTCGAAGAGTTCAAGGGCACCGGCAACTCGGAAATCGTGCTCGACCGCAAGGTCGCCGACAAGCGCATCTTCCCGTCGCTCGACGTCGGCAAGTCCGGCACGCGCAAGGAAGAGCTGCTGGTGGAGCAGGGCACGCTTACGAAGATGTGGGTGCTTCGCCGCATCCTCATGCAGATGGGCACTGTCGACGCGATGCAGTTCCTTCTCGACAAGATGAAGGACGCCAAGTCGAACGAGGACTTCTTCGCCTCGATGAACCAGTAAGGCGGCCGGCGGGTGCTGGAGGGCTTCGACTTCGGGGCGATCTTCACCGCCGGCGGTCTCGCCAAGCTCGGTCAGATCATCATCGGCGACCTCACCATGGCGGGCGACAATGTCGTGATCATGGGTTCGCTCGCGTCGGGCCTGCCGCCGCGCGACCGGCGCAAGGTGCTCATGTTCGGCGTCGGCATGGCGCTCGTCTTTCTGATCGTCTTCGCCTTGCTCGCGACCCAGCTGCTGCGGATCACCGGCCTGGTGTTCGCGGGCGGGCTGCTGCTGCTCTGGGTCGCGTTCAACATGTGGCGGGAGATTCATCCGGGTAGGAAGGAAGTGGCCGTCGACGATCCCGCGACCGCGGCCGTCGAGGGCCCGCCGGCGAGCAAGACCCTGCTCCAGGCGGCGATCGCCATCACCATCGCCGACCTCAGCATGAGCCTCGACAACGTGCTGCTCGTCGCCTCGATCGCACGCGAGAATCCGGCGCTGCTGTTCATCGGCCTCACCTTCTCCGTACTCTTCATGGGCTTCGCGGCCAATTATGTGGCGCGGCTCATCGAGCGGCACAGCTGGATCAATTATATCGGCCTGGTCGTGATCCTGTGGGTCGCCTGCAGCATGATCTACGAGGGCTGGGTCGGCGGCGAGCACGTGCTGGGCTTGAGGCGCGTGCTCGGACTCGGCTAGGCCTGCATCCATGGACGCGAGCCTGATCTCCGCTTCGGCAATCGCGGCCTTCGTCGAGATCCTGTTCATCGACATCGTCCTTGCCGGCGACAATGCGATCGTCGTCGGAGCGCTCGCGGCCGGCCTCCCAGCGGAGCAACGCAGGAAGGTCATCCTCATCGGCGTGCTGGCGGCGCTCGTTTTGCGGATCGCCTTCGCGCTGGTGGTCAGCCAGTTGCTGCAGATCGTGGGCCTGGTGCTCGCCGGCGGCATCCTCCTGCTGTGGGTGGCGTGGCGCATGTACCGAGAGCTTCGCCACAAGGATGAAAGCGCGGGCTCCGAGGACATCGTCGGCGACGAACATTCGGGGCTGAAGCCGGCCAAGAGCTTCGCAGCCGCGGCGTGGGGCGTCGCGCTCGCCGACGTCAGCATGAGCCTCGACAACGTGCTCGCCGTCGCCGGCGCGGCGCGTGAACACCCTTATGTGCTGGTCTTCGGCCTCGTGCTCTCCGTGCTCCTCATGGGCGTGGCTGCAAACGTGATCGCCCGCTACATCGACCGCTACCGGTGGATCGCCTGGGTCGGGTTGCTCGTGATCCTGTGGGTCGCGGGCAAGATGATCTACGAAGGCGCGGGCCACGTCGCGCCGGTGGTCGCCCCGATCTTCACCTGAGCCATGGACACGATCTTCGCACTGTCGAGCGGGCGCCCGCCCGCGGCGGTGTCCGTGGTCCGCGTGAGCGGTCCCGGCGCGCACGGGGCGGCAAGGCTCCTCGCCGGGGCGGTGGACGAGCCGAGAACGGCCGTGCTTCGGCAGCTCCGTCATCCCGCGACCGGCGAGGTGCTGGACGAGGCGCTGGTGATTCGCTTCGACTCTCCGGCCACTGCCACCGGCGAAGATATCGTGGAATTTCAATGTCATGGCGGTCGCGCTGTCGTCGATGCCGTCCTTGCCGCGCTCGCTGGAATCGACGGGTTGAGGGCTGCGGAGCCGGGAGAATTCACGCGCCGAGCGTTCGAGAACGCCCGGATCGACCTAACGGAGGCCGAAGGTCTCGCGGACCTCATCGAGGCGGAGACCGAATCGCAGCGCAAGGCAGCGCTGGCTCTCGCCGACGGCGGGCTGAGGAAGCAGATCGCCGCCTGGCAGGAGCGGCTGCTGGCCTTGTCCGCCGAAGCCGAACGGGTGATCGATTATGACGAGGACGACGAGGGCGTGGACGCGGCGCTGCCTCGCGCGTGCGAATCGCTCGCGGCCGAGCTGCGCGCATGGCTCGACAGGCCCCGAGCGGAGAAGCTGAAGGAGGGGGTCAGGGTCGTACTAGCTGGTCCGCCGAATTCCGGAAAATCCAGCCTTCTCAATGTGATAGCTGGCGAAGAGCGCGCCATCGTCACTGCCATTCCGGGTACCACGCGCGATCATATAGAAGTCCCGCTGTCGCTCGGCGGCGTGCCGCTGCTTCTCACGGACACGGCCGGCCTCCGCGAAGCCGCGGACGAGGTGGAGGCGATCGGCGTCGCGCGCGCTGCAATGCTCGCCGAGGCGGCCGACGTGCTGCTGTGGCTCGGCGCGGCGGACGAGGCGCCGCGCCACCCGCGGACGATCCTCGTCCACTCGAAAGCGGACTTGCCGGATAGAAGCACCGCTCCGGACGGCGCTGTCGCGGTGTCATCGGTGACAGGGCAGGGACTCGCCGAGCTTCTGCGCACCATCGAATCGGCAGCCCGGCGCCTTCTTCCTGCGGAGGACGCGATCGCGTTGAACCGCCGGCAGGCACGCCATGTGGCGGAAGCAGCGGATGCGATCGGCCAAGCAGCTCGTATGTCGGAGCTCGTGCTGATCGCCGAGGACCTGCGCCTGGCGCGCTCGGCATTCGACCGCCTGACCGGCCGCGCCGGCGTGGAGGACGTACTCGATGCGCTCTTCGCGCGTTTCTGCCTAGGGAAATGATGTTCCACGTGGAACATTCGTCCTCGGCGTGCGGACGCGCGTGGCGGCAGGCGCGATGCTGAGCTAAGAGCCGGCGATGCACGACGTATTGGTGATCGGCGCCGGCCATGCCGGCTGTGAGGCCGCAGCTGCCGCTGCGCGCCGTGGCGCCAGGGCCGCGCTGCTCACCTTCCGGCCGGAAGACGCCGGGCAGATGTCCTGCAATCCTTCGATCGGCGGTGTGGGCAAGGGCCACCTCGTCCGCGAGCTCGACGTGTTCGACGGGCTCATGGCCCGCGCCGCCGACCACGCCGCCATTCACCGGCGCATGCTCAACCGAAGCAAGGGACCGGCGGTCTGGGGCCCCCGGGTCCAGGCCGACCGCAAGCTCTACCGCGCCGCGGTGCAGGAGATGGTGGGGGAAAGCGGCGTCGAGCTGATCACCGCGGAGGCGCTCCGGCTCGTCATTCGTAACGGGCGAGTGGTGGGGCTGGAGACCGGCGCCGGGGTCCTTGCCGCTCGCGCGGTGGTGATTGCGACGGGCACCTTCCTCGACGGCCGCATGTACATCGGCGAGGAGGTGATCGAGGGAGGTCGGCGTGGTGAGCGGGCTTCGGTCGTCCTCGCGGAGCAGGTGCGCGAGATCGGCCTCGGTCAGGGGCGGCTCAAGACCGGCACTCCGCCGCGCATCGACGGCCGCACGATCGACTGGGCACGGCTCGAGGAGCAGCCGAGCGATGGCGATGCCTGGACGATGTCCGCCCTGGACGAGGCGGTGCGTTGTCCGCAGCTTCGCTGCGCCATCGCGCGGACCAACCAGCGGACGCATGATGTCATCGAGGCGAACTTCGACCGGTCGCCGCTGTTCGCCGGCGCGATCGAGGGGCGGGGCCCGCGTTATTGCCCGTCGATCGAGGACAAGGTGCGGCGCTTCGCCGATCGCGATTCTCACCAGATCTTCCTCGAGCCGGAGGGACTCGACGATCCGCTGGTCTATCCGAACGGCATCTCGACCTCGCTTCCGGCGGATGTGCAAGCGGAGTTCGTCCGCACGATCGAGGGACTGGAGCAAGCCGGGATCGTTCGGCCGGGCTATGCGGTGGAATATGAGTTTGTCGATCCGCGGCGTCTCAACCAGACGCTCGAGGTCCGCGACCTGCCCGGGTTATTCCTGGCCGGGCAGATCAACGGCACCACCGGCTATGAAGAGGCGGCGGCTCAGGGCCTCGCCGCGGGGCTGAACGCCGCAGCTGTGGCGCTCGGCGCCGACGAAGTCCGCTTCGATCGGCGCACCTCCTACATCGGCGTGATGATCGACGATCTCACGCTACAGGGTGTGACCGAGCCCTACCGGATGATGACTGCGCGCGCCGAATATCGCCTGTCACTTCGCGCGGACAACGCCACCACGCGACTGGGGCAGGCGGCGCTTGCTGCTGGCTGCGTCACCGAGCGGCGGCGGCGGCAGATCCTGGCTCACATGGAGCGGCGCTCTCGGCCTGACTGGGCCGAAACGGACGAGGCGAGAGCTGACGCCCTCTATCGTCCCTACGTCCAGCGCCAGGAGCGCGAATGGGAATCCATGCGGCGGGACACTGCCGTCTGGATACCATCCGACCTCGACTATGCGTCGGTACCGGGGCTTTCGAGCGAAATGGTCGAGCGGCTGAGAGGGGCCGGTCCCGAAACGATCGACCAGGCCTCTCGCGTAGCTGGCATCACTCCCGCGGCATTATCTGCCCTCTACGTTGCGGCCAACCGCCGCGCTGCGGCGTGATCGATCGCCTCGAGCAGGCCGCCGGGCGCCCTGTTTCACGTGAAACATTCGAGCGGATCGAGCGGTACGTAGCCCTGCTCACCGAAGAGAGCAGTCGCCAGAACCTCGTTTCCGCAGCCACGCTTGGCCACGTGTGGGACCGCCATATCCTCGATTCCGCCCAGCTCGTGCGTTACGAACCGTGCGCCGGTGCATCGTGGGTGGACATCGGCTCGGGGGCGGGGCTCCCCGGCATAGTCATCGCCTGCCTCGTTTCGGGGCCAGTCACCTTGGTCGAGCCGCGGCGGCTCAGGGCTGAATTTCTCCACAAGCTGTGCGAATCGCTCGCGCTCAGCGCGACGGTGCTCTGCGCCAAGGCCGAGCGCGCAGAGGGCAGCTTTGACGTGATTACCGCGCGCGCGGTCGCGCGGCTGGACCAACTCCTCAAATTATCCGCACATCTGTCCACAAGAAATACCGTCTGGGCGCTTCCGAAGGGCCGAAGTGGGCCGCAGGAACTGGCCGAAGCACGCCGAACATGGCAGTTTGAAGCACGGGAGGAGCCAAGCTGCACCGATCCGCAATCGACGATCCTGGTGCTGTCCGGCGTGGGAGCAAGAAGATGATGCGCATCGCGGTGGCCAATCAGAAGGGCGGGGTGGGCAAGACCACGACCTGCATCAACCTCGCGACGGCGCTCGCGGCCATCGGCTGGCGCGTGCTGCTCGTCGATCTCGACCCTCAGGGTAATGCTTCGACGGGCGTCGGCATTGCCGCGTCCCAGCGCAAGCTGTCGAGCTACGACGTGCTCATCGGCAGCGCGTCGGCGACCGAGGCTGCGATCCCGACCCGGGTGCCGCGCCTCGACCTGCTGCCTGCAACGGTCGACCTGTCGGGCGCAGAGATCGAGATGGTCTCTCTTGAGGATCGCGCGCACCGGCTTTCCAACGCGCTCGGCGCGACGGCGCCCGGCCGCTGGGAAATTTGCCTGATCGACTGCCCGCCCTCGCTCGGACTGCTCACGGTGAACGCGCTCGTCGCCGCGCGGCACCTGTTGGTTCCTCTCCAGTGCGAGTTCTTCGCCTTGGAGGGGCTTAGCCAGCTGCTCCAGACCGTCGAGCGGATCCGCGTCGCATTCAATCCCGAGCTGTCCATCCTCGGCGTGGCGCTGACCATGTTCGACCGGCGTAACAATCTCTCGCAGGCGGTTGCGGAGGACGTCCGCGCCTGCCTCGGCGCCTCGGTGTTCGAGACGATCGTCCCGCGGAACGTCCGGCTGTCGGAGGCGCCGAGCCACGGGCTGCCGGCGCTCATCTACGACCTGCGCTGCCCCGGCTCCGAAGCTTATCTTCGGCTTGCGCGGGAGCTGATCGGCCGCCTGCCGCAACTGGCCGAGGCCGCGTGAGCGCGGATCGGCCCGCAAAGGGGCTCGGCATGGGGCTGCAGGCGCTGCTCGGCGAGGCGGCGCGCGCGCCTGCGCCGGAAGGGCAGCAGGCGGAGAACCGCGGCGGCGTTCGCGAGATCGAGATTGCGCGCATCCGTCGCAATCCCAACCAGCCGCGCACCCAGTTCGACGAGGAAGCCCTCGCGGAGCTTGCCGACTCAATCCGTGAACGCGGCGTGCTTCAGCCGATCCTGCTTCGCCCGGACGGCGACGGCTACATGATCATCGCCGGCGAGCGGCGCTGGCGAGCGGCCCAGCGGGCGCAGCTCCACAGCATTCCCGCGATCGTCAGGGATATCGACGAATCGACGATCGCCGAGCTAGCGCTGATCGAGAATATCCAGCGCGCCGATCTCAACCCGCTCGAGGAGGCGGAAGGTTATCGCCAGCTTGTCGAGCGGCATGGCCACACGCAGGAAAATGTTGCCGCGATCGTTCACAAGTCGCGCAGCCACGTGGCTAACCTATTGAGATTGCTCGACCTTCCTGAGTTCGTCCGCCAATCGCTATTGAAAGGTGATATCAGCATGGGTCATGCGCGCGCGGTTGCCGCCGCGCGTGACCCGGAGGCGCTTACCCGCGAAATCATCGCTGGCGGCCTCACCGTGCGCCAGGCGGAAGACCGTGCGCGGCAGGCAAAGCCGGCGGCCGCCGGGCGCGCCGCGAAGGCCGCGTCCCAAGCGCAGCCGGTCGACGCCGACCTCCAGGCGCTGGAGCGGCAGCTCGGCGACATGCTCGGCCTCAAGGTCCAGGTCGCGCACAAGGGCCAGGGCGGGACCGTCACCCTCCATTATTCGAGCCTCGACCAGCTCGACATGATCTGTCAGCGGCTTAGCGGCGAGCCGATCTAGGCCGAGCGGCTGCGCGCCTTTCGCGCGATCGCGAGCAATTCCTCGCCCAAGGCCTCACGCTCGGGAACCTCAGTGAACATCAGACTGCGCTCGAGCGTGCCGGCGCGTTCGGCTACCCGCGCGAGCTCGTCCGCGCTCCACGTCCGAAGCATCTTCTCGACGCGCGCTTTATCCTTCCAGAACAATGATTTGCCGAATGACGTCATGACGGCGTCGATCCGTTCTCCGCGCTCGATCCGAGCGCGCGCGGGGGTGAGCATCAGCAGCCGCCTCTGAAGCGAACGGATCGCCGGAATGGCTTCGGAGCCGCCCGCCGGCAGCCGCGCGACCAGGTCCGCGAGCTCCGCCGTTTCGCCGAGGAGCGCGAGATCGGCGAGCCGCTGGAAGTCTCCCTCACCGCTGTCTGCGCCGACCGCGTCGATCGCATCATGCTCGAGCACGCGCGGCGAATTGGGCGACGCGCCGATGAACAAGGCGAGCTTCTCCAGCTCCCGCGCGACGATCGCCTGGTCGTTGCCGCAGCTGTCGGCGAGCCGCGCCGCAACGGCGGGATCGATGGTCAAGCCGAAGCGGCGTCCGATATCGACGACGATTCGCGCCGCTTCTGCCGCATCAGGCATGTAGGCCGTGAACGCCAACGCCAGCGGAGACGATTCTGCCAGCTTCAGCAGCGGCGAGGCCTTCGTCAGCGCACCCGCGATTGCCACTGCCGGACTCTCTACCGATGGCGCAGCGAGAAGCGCCTCCACAGCTTCGACGATGTCGTTGGTCGTGGGCTCGATCCAGATCAGCCGCCGCTCGCCGAACAGGCTCAGCGCTGCCGCTTCGTCGGAGAGAAGCGCCGGGTTCGACTTCAAGTCTCCAGCCGACAGCGCGAATTTGGTGGCGCCGAGCGCTTCGACAAGCCGGGCGGCGAGCGCGCGCGATTGCGCCTCGTCCTGCCCCAGGAAAAGGTAGAAGCGGATCCTCGCGTCAGGCTGGTCGACCGAGTGGCCGATGCTGGACTTGCTTGCCTTCACTTCCTGTGCGTCGTCCGCGCAGCGTAAACGGCGAGCCGCGCAACGATCTGGTCGGCGACGATCCCCGAGAGGTTCTCCAGCGCAGTCTGCTCGGCGGCGACCGTCGCATATTCGCTGCTGACCACATCGATGCTCGCGTCGGATCCGGCGGTCTCGTCGAGGACGACGGAGCCGTTCGCGAGGTCGACGAGCTGGTATCGCGCACGGAGCGTTCGCCGCTCCTGCGTCGCGGCACGGTCGGCACGGAGGCCGTACGAGGTGATATTGTCGTCCAGGGTGACGTCGAGCCGGTAGCGCGGCTGCGCCGTCCCGGTCTCGCCCAGCCGGTCGACCAGCTTGGTCCTCAGCAGCCACCCCTGCTGGCCCGCAACCGGGGCCACCTCCACGCTTCGAAGCAGGCCGGAGACCGGGCTGCCCGCACCGCCGCCGTAAAGCGGATGAAGCCCGCAGGCCGAAAGCAGCAGAAGGGAAAGGGCGAGGGCCAGGCGCCGCATCATGCGACGATATTCACCAGCCGGTCCGGAACCACAATGATCTTGCGCGGCGCTGCTCCCGCGAGCTGCCGCTGGACATTCCCCGACGCGAGCGCAAGCGCCTCGACCTCGCTTCGGTCGAGCCCCCGCGGCGCGGTGACCGTATCGCGCAGCTTCCCGTTCACCTGGACGGCGAGAGTCACCTGGTCCTCGACCAGCATGGCGGGGTCGAATTCCGGCCATTGCGCGTTCACGACGAGGCCATCGCCGCCAAGCGCCGCCCAGCACTCTTCCGCGAGGTGCGGCGCCATCGGCGCGACAAGCTTGACCAAGGTCCGAACGGCTTCGCTCCGGGCCGCCGACGGCTTTGCTTTCTCAATGGCGCTGACGAACTCGTAGAGCTGCGCCACCGCCTTGTTGAACTGCAGGCCCTCGAGCGAGTCGGTTACGCCCGCGATCGTGCGATGCGTCCTGCGCTGGAGCTCCGGGTCCTCCCCTTCGCCCGCGTCGGAGTTGGCGAGCCGCCACACGCGCTGGACGAAGCGCGCGGCGCCTTCGATCCCGCCTTCGGACCATTCGAGGTCACGCTCCGGCGGGCTGTCGGAGAGGAGGAACCAGCGGGCGGCATCCGCGCCGTAGCGGTCTGCGATTGTGTCGGAATCGACGACGTTACGCTTCGACTTGGACATCTTCTCGACGCGTCCGCGCTCGACGGGAGCGCCGGCGGCATCGATCAGCTTTCCCTGATCGTCCTTGCTGACCTCGTCGGGAGCGAGCCAGCGGCCGTCCACGCCACGGTAGGTCTCGTGCGTGACCATTCCCTGCGTGAAGAGACCCTTGAACGGCTCGTCGACGTCCAGCCTGCCGATGCGCTTGAGCGCCCTGGTCCAGAAGCGCGCGTAGAGCAGGTGCAGGATCGCATGCTCGACGCCGCCGATATATTGGTCGACGGGCAGCCATTGCTCCGCTGCTGCGCGGTCGAACGGCTTGTCGATCGGCTGGCTGGCGAAGCGGATGAAGTACCAGCTCGAATCGACGAACGTGTCGAACGTGTCGGTCTCCCTGAGCGCGTCTCCGCCGCAGGAGGGGCAGGAAGTTCGACGCCACTCCTCGGCCCGGTCCAGCGGGTTGCCGGGGATGTCGAATGTCACGTCCTTCGGAAGCACCACCGGCAGCTGGTCGCGCGGGACTCCCACGGGCCCGCACCGCTCGCAATGGATCATCGGGATCGGCGTGCCCCAATAGCGCTGGCGCGACACGCCCCAGTCGCGAAGCCGATAGGCGATCTCCCGCTTGCCCCAGCCCTGCTGCTCGGCCTTGCGGATGACGGCGTCCTGCGCCTCTTCGACCGAGAGGCCGTCGAGGAAGCGCGAGTTGACGATCACGCCTTCGCCGGGTTCGGCTTCGTCGCCGATCGGCGTGTCCTTGTCCTGGTCCGGGCGGGCGACCACCCGGCGGATCGGAAGCTCGTATTTGGTCGCGAATTCGAAGTCGCGCTGGTCGTGTGCGGGCACGCCGAAAATCGCGCCCGTGCCATATTCCATCAGCACGAAGTTCGCGATCCACACGGGCAGTTGCCAGTCCGGGTCGAGCGGGTGGACCGCGTCGAGCCCGGTGAGGAAGCCGCGCTTCTCCTGGGTCTCGATCTCCGCCGCGCTGGTGCCGCCGGCGCGGCACTCGGCGATGAAGGCGGCGGCATCGGGGTTCTCCGCCGCCACCGCCTGCGCGAGCGGATGATCGCGCGCTACGGCGACGAAGCTCGCCCCGAAGATGGTGTCCGGCCGCGTCGTGAACACCTCGATCTCGGGCGAGGTCGCAAGCGCGGCCTTCACCCATGGATAATCGGCAGAAGCGCCGTCCGCGGCGGTCTGGAAGCGGAAGCGGAGCCCGTCGGAGCGGCCGATCCAGTTCTCCTGCATCAGCTTGACCTTCTCGGGCCACTTGTCGAGCGCCTCGAGGCCGTCGAGCAGCTCGTCGGCGAAGTCGGTGATCTTCAGGAACCATTGCGACAGCTTGCGCCGCTCGACCGGCGCGCCGGAGCGCCAGCCCTTGCCGTCGATGACCTGCTCGTTGGCAAGCACCGTCTGGTCGACAGGGTCCCAATTGACCTCGCTCTCCTTGCGGTAGACGAGGCCGGCTTCATAAAGGTCGAGGAACAGCGCCTGTTCGTGCCCGTAATATTCGGGGTCGCAGGTGGCGATCTCGCGGCTCCAGTCGAACGCGAAGCCGAGCCGCTTCAGCTGCTCCCGCATCGCCGCGATATTGCCCCTGGTCCAGCCTTCGGGATGCACGCCGCGCTCCATTGCGGCATTCTCGGCCGGCATGCCGAAGGCGTCCCAGCCCATCGGGTGGAGCACTTCGAAGCCCTGCATGCGCCGGTAGCGGGCGAGCACGTCGCCCATCGTGTAATTCCGTGCATGGCCGACGTGCAGGCGCCCCGAGGGGTAGGGGAACATCTCCAGCACATAGGCCTTGGGCTTGGCGCTGTTCGTATCGGCGACGAAGCAGCGTTCGTCGTCCCACCGCGCCTGCCAGCGGCGGTCGGCTTCGTTCGGGTCGAAACGCCCGTTGCTCATCGCGATGGCTTAGCCCGGAACGGTGGAGCGCCGCAGGTCGCGCGCGCGGGTCAGGATGATGTCCTCGAGCTTTTGGACCGTTGCCGCCGAGACCGGCGCGTCGACCCAGGTGCCGTTCTGCAAGACCTGCCGCGCCGCGGAAACGCGAAGCGCATCGGCGCGAAGGTCGGGATCGAGCACTGCGACGGTAAGCTTCACCCGCTCGCCGGGCGCCCGCGGGTTCGTGTACCAGTCGGTGATGATCACGCCGCTGCTCGGGTTGGCCTGCAGCAACGGCGCGAAGGAGACCGTGTCGACCGCGGCGCGCCACAGGTAGCTGTTCACTGCCAGCGTCGTCACGCGCGACGGCGCGAGCCGCGTCGGAAGGTTGCGGTTGCGGGCACAGCCGGTGCCGACGAGGGCGAAGACCAGGAGAGCGGCAGCGGTCGTGTGCAGGCGATTCATCTTGTGTCCTTGGTCAGCGAAGCTTCAGCGCGGGCGTTATAGTGCTGGCCTTGGTCTCGCAAGCACCGCCCGTTCGGCGTCGATTATGTGCCAGTTTGGCAACAGGGCATGAACGAAACGACTCCGCTCATGGAACCTTCAGCTTCCTGTGACTATATCGACTCGCGAACAGGGAGTTCGTCAGTTGCTGAGTCTCGTTCGGAAGAAGGAAGCCAGGTGGGTTGCGGCTGTTGCCGCGGCCGGCCTCGTGCTGACTCCGGCTTTCGCGACGACCAGCGGCAAAAGGCGGCCGCCGGCCGTCTCGCTGAGCTTCGACACGCTCTCCTCTTTCACTCCGGCGAATGCCGACCCGAAGCTTGCGGCGGCGCTTGCGGGCAAGGGCCTGTCGCTGACCGACTTCAGGTTCACGCCTGCTCCCGCAAAGGGCCGTCCTTCGCAGGTCCGCGTCGCGATTCGCGCGCGGGTGAACGCGCCGACCGGCGCTGCCGTGGCGCAGGCGGGCCTGCCGACCGCGGCCGTGAACGCCCTCACGCCGAGCACCTACAATCTTGGCGTCGCAGTCGGCTGGCGCCGCTTCGCCGTCTCCGGCGACGTGGCCAAGGTCAAGGATGCGGATCCGGCAATCGGCGGGCGCGAGAGCGCGGTCGTCGGCGTCAGCTATTCGCTCAGCAATCGCCTGAGCACGCGCGTTGCCGTCGGCGCCGACAGGACCACGGGCAACCCGCTTCCGGCGCTGCGTCATGGCGACAATGTCTCGCTCGACGTCGGCAGCTCCTATTCGCTGTCGCGCCACCTCGCGGTGACCGGCGGCGTCCGCTACAATATCGAGCGCGACCGGCTCTCGGCGCTCCAGGACGACCGCCGCGACAGCCAGGCCGTCTACATCGGTACCGCGTTCAAGTTCTGAACGCGCTGATTCCCGCCCACGCCTGAAACCCAAGCTTCCTGATCCGCGCGAAGCTGCGCGCGTCCATCCCGCCGAGCGCCACGAGACGGCGGCCGCCGAGGCGCGCCAGTGCCGCGGCGCGCATGCGCGGAAGCGGCTTCCAGTCCGGATGGCTTCGTGTCGCGAAGATGGGCGACAGCAGGACCAAGGGCGTCCGGGCGAGCAGTGCCCGCCGCAGCTCGCGCGCGTTGTGGACGCGGGCGGCGGCTCCGTCCCGCTCAGAGGCGATCACGATTCCCCGGGAGCGCAGCCTCCGCTGGTCGGTCCCGGAGAGCGGTCCGAGCAGGATGACGCCCGCGCCTCTCGGTAGCCGCCCGGCAGCGTCGATCCCGGCGCGGTCGTCCGCGCCGCGGATGATGAGCCATTGCTGCGGCGCGGTCTGGCGGCGGGGCACGGCCGTTCCTATAGCGCGCGATCATGAGCAGCGCCGCACAGAGACGGGAGCGCATCCTCGAGCGCATCGCCCGCGCCGCGGCGATCGCGAAGCGCGAGCCTGCCGAAGTGCAGCTGGTCGCCGTCAGCAAGGGGCGGTCGGCGGAAGAGATCGAGGCGCTGATCGATGCCGGTCAGCGCGACTTCGGCGAGAATCGCGTCCAGGAGGCGCTCGCCAAATGGCCGCCGCTGCTCGCGCGCCATCCCGGCGTGCGGCTGCACGGCATCGGCCGGCTGCAGTCGAACAAGGCGGCCGAGGCAGTGAAGCTGTTCGACGCCATCCACTCGGTCGATCGCCTTTCGCTGCTCGATGCCGTGGTCAAGGAAGCGGCCAAGGCGGGCAGAGCGCCGCCGGTCTATGTGCAGGTGAATATCGGCGAGGAGGAGCAGAAGGGCGGCTGCGCGATCGGGCAAGTCGGCGAAATGATTGCCGCAGTGCGCGCATCCCGGTTGCTGCTTGCCGGTTTGATGGCGATTCCGCCGCTCGGCGCCGAGCCTTCCCCTTATTTCGCGCTTCTCGCAAAGCTTGCGCGACGGCATGGCGTCACCGGCTTGAGCATTGGAATGTCAGCAGATTTCGAAGCGGCCGTGATGCTGGGCGCGACGGCGGTGCGCGTCGGCACAGCGATGTTCGAGGACGAATGATCGACTTCGACGCGCTCATCTTCGACTTCGACGGGGTTCTCCTGGAAAGCGAGTTCGAAGCGAACGTCCAGCTTGCCGAGCTGCTGACCGAGCTCGGCCATCGGCACACGGCGGGCGAAGCCATACGCTATTATACCGGTCTCAGCGGCGACGACTTCATCGCCGCCATCGAGCGACGGATCGGGTGCCAGCTCCCGCCCGAGTTCCACCACCGGCTGAAGCAGGAGAGCATCCGCGCGCTCGCGGAGGGCATCGACGCGGTCGAGGGCGCAGTGGAGTTCGTGCGCCTGCTGCCTCCCGCGCTGCCGAAAGCGGTCGCTTCGTCGAGCTCGACGAAGTGGATCCGCGGCCATCTCGATCATCTCGGCATTGCCGACATTTTCGGAGAGCATGTCTACAGCGGCCGCGAGCATGTGACGCGCGGCAAGCCGGCTCCCGACATCTATCTTCACGCCGCGGAGCGGCTCGGCGTCGACATAGGACGCTCGGTGATCCTCGAGGATTCGGAGGTCGGCGCCCGCGGCGCGGTGGCATCAGGCGCGCACGTGATCGGGATTGCCGCGGGCCGCCACTGTTTCGACGGCCATGGAGAGATGCTTCGAGCGGCAGGAATCCGCCATGTCGCGCACAGCTTCGACGATGTCGCACAGCTGCTGGGGCTCGATCAGACCAGCAGATGACCGCTCTTCTTGCGCTTGGTCGCGAGATAATCGGCATTGTGCGGATTGGCGGGCATCTGGTGCGCGACGCGCTCAGCCACTTCGATTCCCGCGGCCTCCAGCCCCTTCACCTTCTCCGGATTGTTGGTGAGCAGCCGTACGCGCTCGACGCCGAGTGCACGGAGCATCGCCGCCGCATGCGCATATTCCCGCTCGTCGTCGGCAAAGCCCAGCCGCCGGTTGGCGTCGACGGTGTCGAGGCCACGGTCCTGCAGCGAGTAAGCGCGGATCTTGTTCGCCAGGCCGATCCCGCGGCCCTCCTGCCGCAGGTAAAGCAGCACGCCGCCGCCGGCAGCGCCGATGATTCTCAGCGCTTCCTTCAGCTGCGGCCCGCAGTCGCATTTCAGCGAGCCGAATACGTCGCCCGTCAGGCATTCGCTATGGAGGCGGACGAGCGGCGGCTTGCCGCCGAAGGCGCCGATCACCAGCGCGACATGCTCCTGCCCATCGTCCGACGCGCGAAAGGCGACGATCTGCGTGGGAGGGAGGTCTTCCAGCGGAAGCTTCGCGCGCGCGACGACCTCCAGCGATGGCTGCCGCCGTTCGCGAACGATCTCGTCGCTCGACACGGAGGCATCGGCCGCATCCGGCTCGAGCATCCACAGCGCCGGAAGCAGCCCGGCGGAGCGGGCAAGCGTCAGCGCGGCGCTCGCGGCCTCCAGGCAATCGGCGGCCACTGGCTTCAGCGGCCCCATCGGCCCCCGGTCGAGGTCGCGTCCCGGATCCGCAATCGCCAGCGCGGCCTCGGCATCCAGCCAGGGCGCGCGCTTGATGATCACCGGAGCGTTGGGGTCTGCGGCGTCGCGCTCGTTGGCGAGCTTCAGCGCGGCGGCGCGGTTGCCGCTGATCAGCAGCCGCGCGGCCGCTTCAGGGTCGCGCAGCTCGAGCAGTTCCTGCGTGGTCGTTTCCACCGCGGCGACGGAGAGCTCCGGGCCGATGCGGACGGGCCGACCTGCGCGGAGCGCCGCGATCGCCGCGCGAACCGGGCTCGTGGCGGTCAAACCTCGATCTCGCATATCAGCGGAACGTGGTCGGACGGCCGTTCCCAGTTGCGGCACGGCTCCAGCACCTGATGCGCTGCGAGATGGCCGGCGAGCTCGGGCGAGCACCACATATGGTCGAGCCTGCGCCCGCGGTCGTTCTTGGTCCAGTCGGGCGAGCGATAGCTCCACCATGTGAAGCAGCGCTCGGGCGCGGGGAAGAAGCGGCGGCCGATGTCCAGCCAGTCATGGGCCTGCTGGAGACGGGTGAGCGCCTCGACCTCGACCGGCGTGTGGCTGACGACGGTCAGCAGCGCCTTGTGGCTCCAGACGTCGCATTCGAGCGGCGCGACGTTGAAATCGCCGACGATGATGGTCGGCTCCTGCAGCCCTTCCGACCAGCGCGTCATCCGTTCGATGAAGTCCAGCTTCTGGCCGAACTTGGGGTTCACCGCCCGGTCGGGCGTGTCGCCGCCCGCAGGGACATAGACGTTCTCGAGCCGGATCCCGCACTCGAGCCGGACGCCGATGTGCCGCGCCTCGCCATTGTCCTGCCAGTCGTGCTTGCCGGGATCGTTCAGCGGCACCCGGCTCAGGATCGCGACGCCGTGGTGCATGCGCTGGCCGTTCAGCTGGCGGTGCCTGTATCCGTGGCGGTCGAACATTTCGGCCGGGAAAATGTCGTCCAGGACCTTGGTTTCCTGGAGGCAGAGGATGTCCGGCTGCTGCTCACGGATGAGCCGCTCGACGAGCGCCATGCGGGCGCGCACCGAGTTGATGTTCCACGAAGCGATCTTCAGCCTTCCGGTCACTTGCGCCGCTTAACCTGTGGGCGGAAGATTCCAAAGAAAAGGCCCTCGCTCCGGGGGCATGGAGCGAGGGCCGACCGAGCGTTGTCACGCAAGGGATCCTGCGACCCGGGTAACAGGGGGAAACCCCAAGTCTTGCAGAATCGACGCTCTATCTAAGCCCTTGCGCCTGACGGTGCGATGAACAGGTCGCAAAATGAAACTCTTGTCATCTATTTCTTCTTCGGCTCGGCATAGCTGAAGGCGCTTGCCGGGACCGCGACGTTGTAGCGGACGTTCGACAGCTTGACCGTCGTCTTCCGATTCTGTCCGTCGATCGCGGTCCAGCCGTAGAGCTGCAGCCCGCCCGGCGCCGACCCGCTGCGCAGGAAGACCAGGGTCAGCGAGCCATATTGCGACGGATCGCGCGCGCGAACCGAAACGACGTTGGGGTTGCCGCTCGGCACGATCTGCGCGCGGCCCTTGAGGTCCGGAGAGTTGGACAGCAGCACGCCGAGCGGCGTGCGGTTGAGCGGCCAGCTCGACTTCTGCCCGACCTGGTAGTCGACGAGCGTCAGCGTCTTGCCGTTGGAAACCAGCAGCAGGTCGCCGCTGTCATAGGCGAAGCGGACCTTGCCCGGCCGCTCCAGCTCCATCTTGCCCGTGCTCGAGCGGCCGCGCGAATCGAGCTGCATGAAGTTCGCGGTCATCGTGTGGACGCCGCTGATATGGGCCTTCAGGTGCGCGAGGTCGGCGGAATCGGCTGCCGCGGCGGGTGCGGCCATGGCGACGACCGCGACCGGCATCAGCGCGCGCGCGAGTTTCGTCGGATAAGTCATGTCGAAGCTCCTGGAGTTTTGCGCCGAAAAATGGCGTTCAGCCATTGAATGCCTACTGAACTCGACAGTTCCGAAGCGTTCAGCCTCCGACCGCGCAGATCAAATCGGATGCCCGTCCGTGTCGATCAGTACTTCGCGGCGGCCGACATGATCGGGCTGGCCGACCAGCCCGTCCTTCTCCATCCGCTCGATCAAGCGCGCCGCGCTGTTGTAGCCGACACGTAGCTGGCGCTGCAGGTAGGACGTCGACGCCTTCTGGCTCTCGGCCACGATCTGCACCGCCTTGCGATAGAGCTGGGTCTCGGCGTCGTCCTCTCCGGTCGGCTGGCCGTCGAACAGATAGCCGCCGTCCTCCGGCTCCTCGGTGACGGCCTGGACGTAATCGGGCGCGCCCTGCTTGCGCCAATGTTCCGCGACGGCGCGGACCTCCTCATCGCTGACGAACGGCCCGTGGACGCGGATGATCTGCTTGCCGCCGGGCATGTAGAGCATGTCGCCCTTGCCCAGCAGCTGCTCGGCCCCCTGCTCGCCGAGGATCGTGCGGCTGTCGATCTTGCTTGTGACCTGGAAGCTGATGCGCGTCGGCAGGTTCGCCTTGATGACGCCGGTGATCACGTCGACCGACGGCCGCTGCGTCGCCATGATCAGGTGGATGCCGGCCGCGCGCGCCTTCTGCGCGAGGCGCTGGATCAGGAACTCGACCTCCTTGCCCGCCGTCATCATGAGGTCCGCGAGCTCGTCGACCACGACGACGATCTGCGGCAGCACCTCATAGTCGAACTCTTCGTCCTCATAGACCGGCTGGCCGGTGTCGGCGTCGTAGCCCGTCTGGATCCGCCGCTTGAGCTTGGCGCCCTTGGCCTTGGTCTCGCGGACCTTGGCGTTGAAGCTCGGAAG
Source organism: Bacillota bacterium (assembly GCA_050261135.1). Taxonomy (GTDB): domain Bacteria; phylum Pseudomonadota; class Alphaproteobacteria; order Sphingomonadales; family Sphingomonadaceae; genus Sphingomicrobium. The sequence continues at coordinate 58,425 of JBLNCZ010000001.1, read as the reverse complement.
CGCTCGGACGCCGAGGTTCGCCATCTTGCGATAGCGCTCCTCCATCTGCTCGACCGTCCACTTCAATGCCCGGATGGCCTTGCCCGGCTCGGTGACGACCGGCGCCAGCAGGTGCGGAATGTCGTCGTACATGCTCAGCTCGAGCATCTTCGGGTCGATCATGATCAATTTGCACTCGTCCGGACCGTACCGGTAGAGCAGCGACAGGATCATGCAGTTGAGGCCGACCGACTTGCCCGATCCGGTCGTGCCGGCGACGAGCAGGTGCGGCATCGGCGCGAGGTCGGCGATGACGGGATCGCCCGCGATATTTTTGCCGAGGATCAGCGGCAGCGACATGCTCTGGTCCTCGAACGCCTGGCTGCCGATCAGCTCGGACAGCGAGACCATCTCGCGCTTGGGATTGGGAAGCTCGATCCCGATGACGCTCCGGCCGGGGATGGTCGCCACGCGGGCCGACAGCGCCGACATGTTGCGCGCGATATCGTCGGCGAGCGCGACCACGCGGCTGGCCTTGATGCCGCTTGCCGGCTCGAGCTCGTACATCGTGACCACCGGCCCCGGCCGCACCTCGATGATCTCGCCGCGGACGTTGAAGTCCTCGAGCACCGATTCGAGCAGGCGCGCATTGCGCTCGAGCCCGGCGCGATCGACCTGCTGGCGCCCTTCCTTCGGTGGCGCGGCGAGGAGGTCGACCGTCGGAAGCTGGTAATTGTCGCCGAGCGCCAGGCTCGGCTGCGCTGCCGACCGGCGCTCCTTCGCGCGGCCCGTCGGAACCGCGGGCTTCGCGGGCTCCGCGACGGCGACCATCGGGCGGGTCTTGGGCGGCGCTGCAGGAGCGCGCCCTTCTTCCCTGAGCTCGGTCGCGCGCGGGGCTGCGCGCCGTTCGAGCGGCCGGCGGCGGAAGAGGCCGGCGAGCCAGCCGGGCTCGTCGGGGGTGAGGCCCATTGCGAAATAGCCGAGCGTCACGCCGGCGATGGCCAGCAGCAGCAAGGTCGCGAGCCGCGCCGGCCCGGCAATCTGCGGATTGGGAATGAGCCCGAAGGCGAGGTCGAGCCCATGTGCCGCGGCGAGCCCGAACGCCCCGCCCCAGCCGCCCGGCAATCCCGACACGGCCGATCCGCTCGTGAGGCCGAGGGCAGTGCCCAGAAGCACGGCCCCCACCGCGGCGACCAGAAGCCCTCGACCGGTCCGCCCGGCGGGCTCGATCCGCAGCATCCTCAGGCCCGCGACGGCGATCACCGGCAGGAACAGGACCGACCCGATGCCGAAGAGCAGCAGGAGCGCATCGCTGAAATAGGCGCCGGGGCTCCCCAGCCAGTTCGCCGGCGGCCCGCCAGCCGCGGCGCTGAGCGAGGGGTCGGTCGGGCTATGGGTCGCCAGCGCGAGCGCAGCAGCCACGCTCAGCAGCAGCAGCATCGCCCCCCAGGTGCGGACGGCGAAACGGCGCACGGCATTGGCCAGCGCGTCGCGCCAGTCGGGTGCCAGTTCGCGCTTCGGCGCGCGCGTGGCAACGGTCGCCATGTCCCACCCCCAAATTCTTCCGGCGCCAAGAATCCCCCACGCGGAGTCCGCGGTCAAGCGAAGTCGTGGCGTCATTGCGACGAACGGGTTAGGGGCTTCCCGCGATGGACCGCGCGGACGTGATCATCTTCGGCGGGGGGCTTGTCGGCCTGGCGCTCGCCTCGGCGCTCGATTCGAGCGGCCTTTCCGCGATCCTCGTCGATCCCGCCGACCCGTCGCTTCGCAAGGGCGCGGCTTTCGACGGACGCACCAGCGCCGTGTCTTCCAGCTCGATGCGGATGCTCGAAACGATCGGCGTCGCCGGCCATCTCGCCGAAGCGGGCTGTCCGATCTGGCGGATCGCGGTTGCCGACGGGTTGGAGCCCGGAGGGCTCCACTTCGACCCGGACGACCAGGAGCCGCTCGGCTACATGCACGAGAACCGGCATCTGCGGGCAGCGCTGCAGGCGCGCGCGGAGGCGGGCAAGAACATGTGGCTGATGTGGAAATCGAACGTCGTCAGCGTCGATCGCAAGGCGGCAGGCGTGATCGTTGCGCTGGACGACGGGCGAAAGCTCCACGCGCCGCTGCTGATCGCCGCCGACGGCCGCAACTCGCCCACCCGCGAAGCCGCCGGCATCAACATCGCCCGCTGGAAGTACGACCACCAGGCGATCGTCTCCGTCCTTCGCCATGAGCGAGCGCACGACCATGTCGCCTACGAGATCTTCTATCCGACCGGCCCGTTCGCGCTGCTGCCGATGAACGACGATGCCGAGGGCCATCGCTCGGCCATCGTCTGGTCCGTGCCCGACGAGGATGCCGCGGGCTGGCTGTCGCTGGACGACGAGGATTTCGCGGCGGAAGCCGAGGCCGCGATGGGCGGCTTCCTCGGCAAGATCGAGATGCTGGCGCCGCGCTCGTCCTATCCGCTCGGCTTCCACCATGCGGCGCAGATTACTGCCGAGCGGCTCGCGCTGGTCGGGGATGCCGCGCATGCGATTCACCCGATCGCCGGGCAGGGCCTGAACCTCGGCTTCCGCGACGTCGCCGCCCTCGCCGAGGTGCTGGTCGAAGGCGCCCGCCTCGGCCTCGACCTGGGCGACCAGCAGCTCCTCGGCCGCTATCAGCGCTGGCGCTCGCTCGACGCACTGTCGGTCGCCTTTGCCACCGACACGCTGACCCGCATCTACGGCGTTCCCGGCGAGGCCGCTTCGGCGGTCCGCCGCTTCGGCATGGGCCTGGTCGGACGCATTTCCCCGCTCCGCAATCGGCTGATGAGCGAAGCGCGGGGCACCAGCGGGGACCTGCCGCTGCTCCTGCGCGGCCTGCCGATCTGATTACTGGATCGTCGGCTCGATCTCGCTGCCGCCGGTCACCGCGGCGCGATGAAACTGCATCAGCTGGACGAGCAGGTCGGCGCGGCCGTCGAGAGTCGGCTGCTCGAGCAGCGCCTGCTTCGCCCCGACATCGAACGGCGCGACCTGGGAAATTGCGTTCACGAGCATCTCGTCGTCGAGCCGGCTGACGGCCGCCCAATCGACCGCGAGTCCCATCGCATCGCCGAGCCGCCGCGCCTCGCGTTCCACCTCGGCGCGCTGCGCCAGGGCGAGCGGTTCGGGCTCTTCATCGTCGAATGCGCTGATGTCGACCTCGGCGCAGCGATAGGGCCCGTCGAGCTCGTCCTCCCGCACAAGGCGGAAGCGGTTGGATCCGAGGAGCACGATGTTGAACCGGCCGTCTTCCAGCTCCTCGAGGCTGACCAGTTCGCCGACGCAGCCGACCTCGTACAGCGGCGCCCTGTTGTCGTCGTCGAGCCGGTGGGGCTGGATCATGGCGATGCGGCCCGCGCCTTCCACCGTATCGCGGACCATCTCGCGATAGCGCGGCTCGAAGATGTGGAGCGGGAGCTGGGCGCGCGGGAAGAGGATGGCGCCGGGAAGGGGGAAGAGCGGGACGCGGATCGTCCGGCTCATGTGAAGAGCACGGCAGAGAGCCGCCGGCGCTGCGCGCTCGACCAAGGGTCTTCGAGCCCCTGCGCCTCGAGCAGCTGGAGGAAGCGCTGGCGCGCCGCGCCCTCGTTCCACTCGCGGTCGCGGCGGATGATCTCGAGCAGCGCATCGGCAGCGCCGTCGCGGTCGCCCGCCGCCATCTTCGCCGATGCGAGCTCGAACCGCGCCTCATGATCGTCCGGATCGGCAGCGAGCCGCTGCTCAAGCGCACCGGTATCGGCCGCAGGAGCCGCGGATGCCACCTCCAGCGCAGCACGTGCGCGGGCGATCTCGGGCTTCTTCGACTGCTCCTCGGGAAGTCCGTCGAGCAAGGTGCGTGCTTCGGCCGCTCCGCCGCTTACGATCAGCGCGCGAGCGAGACCGCCGATCACCTCCGCATTGTCGGGCGCCATTTCCTGGATCTGGCGGAATATGCTGACCGCCCGCTCGGCGTCGCCCTCGGCCAGCACCTGCTCGCCCATCGCGACCAGCGGCTCGATCTCGGCCTGCGGCGCGGCGCCGTCGGCTTCGATCTTCAGCTGCGCGAGGAGCTGGTCGAGAACCTTCTTGAGCTGGCCCTCGCTTCGGTAATTGGTGAGGTCCGCGACCGGCTGGCCCTGGTAGATGGCATAGACCGTCGGGATCGACTGGATGCGGAATTGCGCCGCGAGCAGCTTTTCCTTGTCGACGTCGATCTTCGCGAGCTTCACGCCCTTGTCGGCATAGTCGGCCGCCACCTTGTCCAGCACGGAGCCAAGCTGCTTGCACGGGCCGCACCATTCCGCCCAGAAGTCCAGGATCACGAGCGCCGTCATCGACGGATGGATGACGTCCTGCTCGAACCGCTCGATCGATTCGCGTTCGGCTTCGGTGAGACCCAAGGTCGCCACGGCTGTCTATGCTCTCCTCTTCGTGGAGCCGCCCATATGGGCCGCCCGCCTTCGCGCCACAAGCTAACAGCCGCTTAACCACGCTGCTGTACGAAGCGCCGCATGGACGCGACGCGAGGGCGCGAGCTGTGGTGGTGGGGAACCGTGGGCGCGATCGCGCTTGCGGGCCTCGCGCTGCGCGTCGTCGCCGCGCACGGCGGCCTGTGGACCGACGAAGCCTGGTCGGTGATCTACGCCGCCGAGGCCCGCGATCCGCTCGGGGTGTTCGTCAGGATCAACCACGACAACAACCACCACCTTTATTCGCTGTGGCTGCAGGCGATCGGGCCTGCAGCCTCGCCGCTACTGGCGCGCGTGCCGGCGATTGTGGCGGGAACGCTGTGCATGCCCGTCGCAGCGCTGCTCGCGGGGCGCCGTTCGCTTATTGCGGGCCTCGTCGCGGCGCTGCTCTTCGCCTTCACTCCGACGCTCGTCGTCTTCGGCTCCGAAGCGCGCGGCTATGCGATGATGCTGCTTGCCGCGCTGCTGACGCTCCTGCTCGTCGGCGACGCCGTGGACGGCCGCCCTGCTCCCGGAGCTCGCTGGTGGCTGGCCGCCCTGGCGCTGTTCGGAATGCTCTCGCACATGACCATGGCCGCAGCCGTCGGAATCGCCGCGGTCTGGTTCTATCTCGAGCGGCGCGCCAGCGCGGGACCGCAGGTGGCGCTTCCGCAAATGTTGCGGTTGATGGGCCCGGCGCTCGCCTCGACGGCCGCGGTGGTTGCCTTCGTATTCGCCGCCGCGGCGCTCAGCCCGACCGGCATGCGCGTCGGCGGCTACCAGCCGTTCGACGGCCGCGACTATGCCGCCGCCCTCGACGATCTCGCGCTGTGGTCGGCCGGCTTCGCGGCGCCCGTGCCCTGGCTCGTGCCTCTCCTCATCGGCATCGGTGCCGTCCTGATCGCGCTGCGCCGTCCGCAGTGGCTCGGCTCGAGGGCGCGTCTCTATGCGCTCTTGATCATTGCCGTGCCGCTCGCCGCCTTCGTCCTGCGCCCGGGCAATACCGGCTTCCCCCGCTATTATCTGGCAAGCGCGCTCGGCCTCCTGCTGCTCATGTCGGAGTGGATCGGCCGCGGCCTGGCCGGACGCCCCGCAGTGCGGGCCGCAGCCGGCCTCGCGCTCGTGACGCTGGTCGGCGTCGGCTGCTACCGCGATTCGCAGCTCATCGCCCTCGACCGCGGAATGCCGGCGCGGCCCGTCGCCGAGATGGCGACGCTTGCGCCCGGAGGCGCCCGGCTTGCGCTCGCCCAGCCCCGCCTCGAGGCCGTCGTGAAGGTCGCCGCGCTGCGGGACGACTATCGCGTCGGATTCGCGCCTGGCTGCGCTCCCGCCGAATTCCTGCTCGCGGCGCAGGCGCGGTGGGCCCCGACCCCCTCGACGGTGGAGCGCTGCGGGGTTCGCATGGAGGCCGTCGATTCGTCGGTCATCACGCCGATGACCGGGGATTCATGGGTCCTCTATCGCGCCAAGCCCTTGCAAAGCTTCGGGGCCGCTGATAGCGGGCGCGCTCCAGCGGCGGGAAACCGCCGCCCTTCCGGCCGAGCGGGCGTAGCTCAGGGGTAGAGCACAACCTTGCCAAGGTTGGGGTCGAGGGTTCGAATCCCTTCGCCCGCTCCAGCGCCGCGCGGAGGATGTCCGGGGGACATCCGAGCACGGCGCTCATCTCCACAGCAACTCCGGACATCCGACCGCCATTGGTGCGGCGGTGCTGCGCGCCTATGTGGCTATCCGCCAAGGAGGTCGCGAATGGCCGAGCAAGCTGAACTGACCCGCCCCGAGAGCCGCAACAGCATCCAGACGGTGAACCCTGCGACGGGCGAGCCCGGCAAGAGCTATGAAGAAACGTCGCTCGACGATGCGCTCCGCGCCGCAGCGGCCGCGCGCGCGGCTTTCCTCGACTGGCGCCGCACCGGCTTCGCCGAGCGCTCGGCGGTCATCCAGAAGGCCGCCGCGATCCTCCGCGCGCGCAAGGACGAATTCGCCCGCCTGATGACCGAGGAGATGGGCAAGACCCTCGACGAGGGCCGCGCCGAGGTCGAGAAATGCGCCTTCCACTGCGACTGGTTCGCCGATCACGCGCAGGAATATCTCGCCGACGAGCCGGTCGACATCGGCACCGGCGAAACCTTCGTCACCTTCAATCCCATCGGCGTGGTGCTCGCGGTCATGCCGTGGAACTTCCCCTTCTGGCAGGTCTTCCGCTTCGCCGCGCCTGCGCTGATGGCGGGGAACGGCGCGCTGCTGAAGCATGCGAGCAACGTGCCCGGCTGCGCGCTCGCGATCGAGGAGGTGCTCCACCAGGCGGGCGTTCCGCGCGACCTCTTCCGCACGCTCCTGCTCCCCAGCCGCGAGGTCGAGGCGCTGATCAGGGATCCGAACATCGCTGCGGTGACGCTGACCGGAAGCGTCGAGGCGGGGCGAAGCGTCGCCACCGCGGCCGGGTCGGTGCTCAAGAAGTGCGTGCTCGAGCTCGGCGGCTCGGATGCCTATGTCGTCCTGGAAGACGCCGACATCGAGGCCGCCGCCAAGGTCGCGGCCACCGCCCGCATGGTCAACGGCGGGCAAAGCTGCATCGCCGGCAAGCGCTTCGTCGTCGTGCGTTCGATCCTCGATCCGTTCGAGCGCGCGCTGGTCGAAGCCATGGCACGCTTCGAGATCGGCGACCCGGCCAAGGAAGGGACCAAGCTCGGCCCGATGGTCAGCGTGAAGGCGCGCGACGAGATCCACGCGCAGGTCACCGCGAGCGTGGACAAGGGCGCCCGGCTCCTGCTCGGCGGGAGAATCCCCGATCAGCGCGGCGCCTGGTACCCGGCGACGGTGCTCAGCGACGTCCGCCCCGGCCAGCCCGCGCACGACGAAGAAGTGTTCGGCCCCGTCGCGGCCATCATCGCGGCGGAGGACGAGGCCGATGCGATCCGCATCGCCAACGACAGCGAGTTCGGCCTCGGCTCCGGCGTCCTCACGGGGGACGTAGAGCGCGGCCGGCGCATCGCGGCGCAGGAGCTCGAAGCCGGCATGAGCTTCGTCAACGACAATGTCCGCTCCGACCCGCGGGCCCCGTTCGGCGGGGTCAAGCACTCGGGCTACGGCCGCGAATGCTCCGCCTTCGGCATCCGCGAGTTCGTCAACATCAAGACCGTGCACGTGAAGCCGCTCGGCGAGGCCACGAAGGCCCGCACCGAGTAGTCGCCCGTCAGTCCTTCTCGCCCGTCGCCTCGACGCTGCTGAGGCTGCCGTAGAAGTGCGTGCCGACCAGCCCGGCGGCGAGCGCCGACACCGGCCCGCCGCGCGCCAGCTCGTCCGGGTCGAAGCGGACCTCGGCGATGGTCATCGGCGGCAGGTTCGCTGCCTTGAGCGTCGCATTCAGCCGCGCGAGATCGCCCGCCTGGAACGCCGCCCATTCGGCCTCGACGTCCTTCAGCTCGCGGTCGAGCGCATCGATCCTGGCCAATTCGTAATTGGTCGGGCGGTCCTCGACCGAGTTCACCATGCCGTAGATCTGGTCGACATGCTCGCGCAGCCGTTCCTCGCCGGTGATCGCGCCGCCCTCGGTGGTCGCCACGATCTCCTTGCGCATCGCGTCGGCCTTGCCGCCGACCTGCGCCGCGGCGGCCTTCACTTCCGCAGGCGCCGTGGCGCTCTGCGCGAGCGCGCCGGCCTGCTGGCGCACGCCGTTGATCTGCGCCACCAGCGTGCTCATCCGCTGGAACATCGCCTTCAGGCGCTCCGCCGCCGCATATTGCGCCTGGCGATCGGCAAGGCTGAACTTGGCGCGGCGGTCGAGCGTGATCGTCAACGGCGCCGTGGTCACCTGCCCGGCATCGGTCAGCCGCACCGTGTAATTGCCCGGAAGCACGCGCTCGCCCGAGGTCGATGAGCCGGCGAGCGAGGCGGCCGGCGGGACCACCGGCGGCTTGGTCAGCATCGACCATTGCACCCGGTTGAGGCCGCGCCGCTTCGAGGTCGGGATTTCGTCGACCACATTGCCGTTGGCATCGAGGATCTCGAGCTTCATCCGCCCGATCACGTGGCGCGCCTTCTGGTAGTAAGTGATGGTCGCGCCGCTCGCCGGATTCTCGCCGGTGTAGGAAGCGTCGCCCTCGGCCCATCCGCCATTGCCCTGGATGCGCTGCTGCACCGGCCCGCTCGGAAGCAGCACCGCCGTGCTGGCGAGCGTCTGCGCATTGAGCTCGCGCAGCGGGCTGATGTCGTCGATCACCCAGATGCCGCGTCCGTGGGTCGCGAGCACCAGATCGTCCTCACGATCCTGCAGCGCGATGTCGCGCACCGCGAGCCCGTCGGGGAAGTCGTTGGGCTTGAATTGCGCCCAGCTCTGCCCGCCGTTGAGGCTCATGTAGAGCCCGAACTCGGTCCCGAGGAACAGGATGTTCGGGTTCAGCCGGTCTTCCTTGATCACATGCGCATAGCCGCGAACGCCCGGCGTGTCGGGCCCGACCAGCCGCTGCCAGGTGCGGCCGTAATCCGCCGTCCGGTAAAGATAGGGCGCCATGTCGCCGCTCGTGTGCCGGTCGTCGGTGACATAGGCGACTGCGGGGTTGTAGCGGCTCGCCTCGACCCAGCTGATCCAGTTGCCGGGCGGCATTCCGAGATTGGCGGTGACGTTCGTCCAGTGGGCGCCGCCGTCGCGGGTCAGCTGCACGTTGCCGTCGTCGGTCCCGACCCAGATCTGCCCCGGCGCGCGCGGGCTTTCCGAGATCGAATAGATGGTCGTGTTCATCTCGGCCGCCGAATTGTCGACCGTGATTCCGCCCGACTGCTCCTGCCGCTGGCGAATCGGATCGTTGGTGGTGAGGTCCGGGGAGATGCGGTCCCAGGTCTCGCCATGGTCGCGGCTGCGGAACAGGAATTGCGAGCCGATGTAGATCGTGCCCTTCTCGTTGGGTGACATCTGGATCGGCGTGTTCCAGTTGTAGCGCAGCTTCTCCTTGTAGTTCGCCTGCGGCTGGATGAGGTGCGCCTGCAGCGTCTTGCGGTTCACCCGGCCGACGAAGCCGCCCTGCGCCTCGACATAGGCATAATCCGGGTCCGCCGGATCGGCCCAGGCCCAGAAGCCATCGCCGCCGAACAGATTCTCCCAGCGGTTGTTGGTGATCCCGCCCGGATATTCCTGGTCGCCGACCCAGGCGCTATTGTCCTGGAGGCCGCCATAGACCTGGTACGGGTCCTTGTCGTCGACGCTGACGTGATAGAATTGGCTGATCGGAAGGTTGTTGGCCTTCCACCATTTGTTGGCGCCGTCGTAACTGTACCACAGGCCGCCATCGTCGCCGCCGACCAGATATTTCGTGTTCGCCGGGTTGATCCAGACGTCGTGCCAGTCGCCATGCGACGCGCCCGCGGCGTTGGAGAAGCTCTTGCCGCCGTCTTCCGAGACGGTGACCGAATAGCCCATCTTGAACAGCCGGTTCGGGTCCTTGGGATCGACGACGATCCGCGCGAAATAGAAGGGCCGCCACACCATGCCCTGGCTGCGGTCGCGCTCCTCCCAGCTGGCGCCGCCGTCGTCGGAGACGAACAGCGCGGGGCGGACATTCTCGATGAAGGCATAGACGCGCTTCGGGTTCGAGGGCGCGTAGGCGATCTCGAGCCGGCCCCACGGCTGCTTCGGAAGCCCCTTGCGGGTGGTCGCATCGAGGTAGGTCCAGGTGCGGCCGCCGTCGCGGCTCTCGGCGAAGCGGCTGCCCGACGCGTCGTTCGGGCCGTTGCCGCCGGAGCGGAACTCATAGGCCTTGCGGCGGAAATCCCACGTGCCGGCGAGCAGATGCTCGGGGTTGGACGGGTCCATCGCCACCGACGAGCAGCCGGTCGAAAGGTTCGCGCCCTTGAGGATCAGCGACCAGGTCCTGCCGCCGTCCGTGGTCTTGTACAGCCCCCGGTCGGGCGAATCCGACCACAAGGGCCCGGGCGCGCAGACGTAGACGATATTGCCGTTCTTCGGGTGGACCAGGATGCGCGTGATGCGCTCGGTCCCCGGCAGGCCCATGTTGGTCCACGTCTCGCCGCCGTCGGTCGACTTGTAGACGCCATTGCCGATCGAGACCGAGTTGCGGGTCCAGCTTTCGCCGGTGCCGACCCACATCACCTGCTTGTTGGTCGGGTCGAGCGCGACCGCGCCGATAGACTTCACCGGCTCCTTGTCGAAGACCGGCTTGAAGTTGGTTCCCCCGTCTTCCGACTTCCACACGCCGCCCGATGCGGAGCCGATCAGCAGCGTGACCTTGCCGTCGGCTTCCTGCCGGCCGGCAATGGCCGAGATTCGGCCGGACATGGTCGCGGAGCCGATGTTGCGGACGCCGAGGCCGGACACTGCGGCGCTGTCGAAGGACTGCGCCGCGGCCGGGGTAATTGCGAGCGCCGCGGAGGCGAGCAGGATCGTACGCAGCATCTCTCTTACTCCCCCTTCGGCGTGCTTGCCGCCGGTTCCTTCGTCGCCGCCGGCTTGTTCGCGACGGTCGGTTTCTTCTGCGCCTTGTTCGATGCGTCCGGCGGCGCGCCTGCCGCCTTCGCCGGGGTCGCCGGTCCGCCCGGTTCGGCGAAGAAGGACGGATCGACCTGCGGATTGGCTTCGCCAGTGGCGATGATCGTCCGCTGGCGCTGGTTGTCCTGGCCCTCGTTCCAGCTTTCGACCGACATCGGGAAATAGACGCCGGCGACTTTCTCGTAATCGCCAAGCTCGGTGTAGGTGGTCTGCTCGGCACCGCGCAGTTTGCGCGTCTCGGCGACCTTGATCTCGAGGAAGGTGTCGGGGTCGAGCCAATAGGTGAACTGGTCCCCGTCCTTCTGGGTTACGCGCAGCTTGTAGGCGTTGGTGCCGTCGAAATCCTCGCGGCCGAGATATTCGACGCGGCTGCCGTCGTGGCGGGAGGCGAGCAGCGGCCCTTCGATCAGCGCGCCGTCGGCGAGCGCGCGGGCTTCGTCGGCGGACATCTTCTCGGGGTCCTTGCGGCCCTGGAAGGGATTGATCCTCCACGCCCCGCCGTTCCCGTCATAGGATTGGACCAGGTCGAGGCCCTGCAGCGTGAGGTCGGCGCGGTCCGCGGCCCCGCCGCCGAGCTTCGCGCGCGTCTCCTTGTAGGTGAGCTCGAAGTCGCCGGGGAAAATCACCCGGCCGGAAAAGCTGATCGCCTTGATCGCCGAGAGCGCGGCCTCTCCGCCGCGCGCCTCAAGGTTCTTCGCGACAAGGCTCTGCGCGTCCTGTGCAGCGGCGGGAATCGCCACGCTGCCCAGCAGCAGCGCGGATAGAAAGTAACGCATCGGCATTGGAGATGCCCCCCTCCAAGGAAGGTGGCGAGCATGGAACTGGCCTTTTGCCGAATCAAGCTCCGCTACAGCCGTTGATCGACTGCCGGCGCACGTTCGCAGTCAGCGGGGCCGCTCGCGGAACCACTTGGTGAGGACATATTTGGTTCCGCGCCGCACCTTCATGCCCTGGTGAAGCGTGGCGGGATTGGGCGTTCCGTCGGGCAGCACGTTGTTCCACGCGAGCAGCTTCCCCGTCTCCGGCTGGATCGTCTTGCCGATGATCTTGAAGCGCGTGGCGCCGCCCTCCTCCGGCTCGTTGAGATAGATCATGGCCGTCCAGGTCCGCTGCCCGGTGTCGGCGGTGTGGACGTAATAATCATATCCGCCCGGCTCGAACGTGTCGGTGTGCGGCTTGAATTCCTGGCCGGGCGCATAGCGCTGCCCCTGCAGCGGCTCGCTCGCCGAGAGCGGAAGGCCCAGCAACGCCGCGATCTTCTCGTCGACAGCGCCGACGACGGGGTCGCGCCAGTCGAGGTCGCACGTCTCGCTCGTCCGGTAGTTGGCGACGCCCTGGTCGTCGGCGATCTCGGACGGCCGCCGCCGCTCGTCGATGCGGTCCATCAGCGCCGCGCAGGTCGCGGGATCGAGGAAGCGCCTCACGACGAACAGCTCGAGCTCGCGCGTCGGAACGCGCTGCACGCCCGCCGCGGCCGCAAGCCGCGCCGCCGGACTAGCGGCGGCGTTTGGCTGTGCTTCCGGCACCGCTCGCCTGGTCGTGCTGCGCGATGACGGCGGCGACGACATTGTTCATCAGCGTCATCCTGACCGGCAGCGGAGTCGAGGTCTTCTTGATCATCACCGCGACGGCATAGCTCTTCCCGTCCGGAGCGGTCAGGATGCCGATGTCGTTATAGCCCGCCTGCACGCCGCCGAGCTCCTGGCCGGTCCCGGTCTTGTGGCTGAGCGTCCAGCCCGGCTGCAGCCCGCCCTTCAACCGGTTCGGTCCCGTGTGCGTGCGGCTCATGACGTCGAGCAAGTGCGCGGTCGATGCGGGCGACAGCAGCTCGCCCCGCTTCAGCTTGGCAAGCGCGGCGACGATCGCCGCCGGCGCCGCCCCGTCATAGGGATCGGCGATGTATTTGTTGAACGCGGCGCTTCGCGTCTTGATCGGAAGCTTGTCGCGGACCTGGAAGAACTTGCCGCCGATCGCATAGTCCTGCGACCAGGTCAGGCCCGCGATCTTGCTCTGCATCGTCCGCTCGCCGTTCGCGAAACGGATCGCGCCGAGGTGCTTGCGGGCGATCATCGCCCGCACCGCCGCCGGCCCGCCGACCGCGCGCATCAGGCGGTCGTTCGCCGTATTGTCGCTGGTGGTGATCGCGCGCTCCATCAGCTCGCCGAGGCTCGCCGTATAGCTTCCGTCCTTCAGCACCTCGGCCGCGATCGGCTGGTGGAAGACGGTGAGGTCCGCCTTTGTGAGCGTGACCTTGTCGTCCAGGCTCACCTTGCCCCGGTCGACCGCATCCAGCGCGGTGATCGACACCCACAATTTGCTGACGCTCTGCTGCGGATAGAGCTCGTGATCCTTCCAGCCGGTCTCCCACCCGTCGTCGATCGACCTCACGGCGATGCCGACGCGGCCGTCGAAGGCGCTGCCGAGCGCATCGATGCGGTCCGCCAGCGGCTTGGGCGCGGGCACCGTCTTCTCGGCCGGCGCAACCTTGTGATGCGGCGGCTTGGGCGCTGCCTCCTTGGTCGCTGCCGATGCGCCGACCTGCGTCGCTGCGACGATCACCAGCCCCAGGCCGATTCCCCTGCCGAGTGACGTCATGCCTTCACTTCTCCCCCCATTTTCGCGGCTCATGGCAATGGCTTAGCAGGGCCGGGCTGAACGCTCGCTGTGCGGCGCGGTTCAGGCGGGCGCGTTCGGACTCGGCATCAGCGCGGCCGACTCGATCTCGTCGAGCGCGCGGTGCGCGGCGATGTAGCGCCGCGCCTTGCCGATCCAGTCGCCGGCGCGCGACGCCCCCGGCAGGCGCATGGTCTCGGCAAGCGCCTGGTCGACGTCGCCCGCGGCGAGCCGCTGGCGGGCCCGCGCATATTGCGCTTCGGGGCTCGTGCCCGGCCGGCTGGCCGAATGCACTTCGACGAGGTTGCCGAGCTCGCGCCGGAAGTTGGTCCACCAGCTGTCCTGCGGCCCTCCGCGCCTCAGCTCGGGCCCGAGCGTGTCATATTGGGTGATGAGGTCGTCGAGGCGGACCGGCTGGTGCGAAGCGGTGATGACCGTGGCGACCGCGGCCCGGTGCTGCGCGCCGAAGCGGTCCATCAGCAGGTTCTCGAGATAGCCGAGCGCAACGCCGCGATCGATCGCGCGCCGGGCGGCAAAGGCGACGACCAGCGCATCGGCCCGGCCCGCGGAGCCTTCGGCCCGCGCCGTCGCCGTCTCGACCCGCGCCAGCCGCCCTTCGAGATCGGCGATTTTCTGCGCCTCTTGCGCGTCCGCCTGCTGCGGCGCGGGGACCTGCGGCTGCGGGTTCATGATCACGGGCTTGGGAGTCAGCATCACCGGCGGCTGCGCCGGAACGATGCCGAGGAACCGCGCCGCCGGCTGGTAGTGGCCGAGCGCCCAGACGGCCGCCGCTGCCCCGGCCAGGATGAGCACCAGCCCCACGAGCAAGCGCGCGCCCCAGCCCATTCCCGTGCGAGTGCCGTTCATTTCGGGCGCGGGTTGTTGCACAGCCGTCCCGCGAGGGCCAGCAGCGCGTCGTCCGTCGGCGCGTCCGCGCTCTCGACCGCTACCCACCCGCTCCCCGCCGCCTCGGCTGCCTCGGCGCTGATCGCCGCGATGGAAATGCCGTGCCGCTCCCCCACCAGCTCCGCAAACCGGCGGCCGGCGCGCGGCGAGTGGACCAGCGCGACGTCGCCGTCGCGAACATGGAGGTCGGGCGCGTCCACCGGCTTCGCGCGATAGACCGGGATCGCGGTGATCTGCTGGCGCGCTGTAGCGGGTTCGCGCCGGTCTTCGCCGCACAGGTGAAGGAGCCGCAGGTCCGCCTCGATCGAGCCGAGCAGCCGATCGACTCCTGCATCCCCGACTGCGGCAATGTCGAAGCCCGCCTCCCGCGCCGCGGCGGCCGTCGCTTCGCCGACCGCATAGACCGGCAGTCCGCGCAGGTCCTCGCCCGCGTTGCGCGCGGCGTTCGCGCTGGTCAGCAGCAGCGCGTCGAATCCGCCCGCCTCCGGCGCCTCCCAGGCGAGCGGCTCGATCTCGAACAGCGGCACCGCCACTGCGTCGAGGCCCCGCTTCCGCGCCCGCTCGGCGGTAGCGCTTGCGCCCGGCTCCGGGCGCAGGACCAGCACGCGGCTCATTCCTTGGCGAACAGCCTCCGGATGGACTCGGGCGCTTTCGCAAGCAGCGCGGTTCCGAGCTCGGCTGGCGTCTTCGCCTCGCCGCAGTCGAACACCGCCCGGTCCTCGACCATCTCGCTCCCGTCCTCGCTGTACAGCTGGCCGCGCATCCTCAAATCGCCGTCCTCGAGCACGCAGAAGGCGGCGACCGGCGACGCGCATGTCGCGCCGAGCGCCCGCGTGAAGGCCCGCTCGGCCATCACGCAATCATAGGTGATCTGGTTGTTGACCGTCGTCAGCACGCTTTGCGTCCGGGTGTCGTTGGACCGGCACTCCATGCCGATCACCGCTTGCCCCGGCGCGGGGAGGATGATCTCGGTCGGAATTGCCGTTCCCGCCGTGATGTCGAGCCGCTTCAGGCCGGCCGCCGACAGCAGCGTCGCGTCCACCTCGCCCGATTCGACCGCCTTCAGCCGCGTTTCGACATTGCCGCGGAGCATCACGATCCGGAGGTCCGGGCGGAGCCGCAGGAGCTGCGCCTTGCGCCGCGGCGAGGAGGTGCCGACGATCGCGCCTTTCTTCAGCTCGTCGATCGACGCGGCGCCGATGATCCGGTCGCGCACGTCGCCGCGCGGGCGCACGGACGCAATGTGGATTTCCTTCGGCCGGACGCTTTCGACGTCCTTCATCGAATGGACGCAGAAGTCGACCTCGCCTTCCAGCAACGCGCGGTCGAGCTCCTTGGTCCACAGCCCCTTGCCGCCGATCTCGGCGAGCGGGCGGTCCTTCACCTTGTCGCCGGTGGTCGTGATCTCGACGATCTGCACCCAGCCGTCGGGCCAGCGCTGCGCCGTCTCGATGGCGGCAGCCACCTTGCGCGCCTGCGCAAGCGCGAGCGGCGATCCGCGAGTCCCGAGGCGAAGTCCCTGCATCCCTCACCCCTAGTGCAAGTGTGGAGGATCAGGCAAAGGGCCGGACGCGAAATGACTGCGACGCCTTCGATCATCCTCGGCCTTGAGTCCTCATGCGACGACAGCGCGGCGGCGCTGGTGACCGGCGACCGGCGCATCCTCGCCCAGGCGGTGGTCGGCCAGAATGCTGCCCATCAGCCCTATGGCGGAGTCGTGCCGGAGATCGCCGCGCGTGCCCATGTCGAGATCCTGCCCGACCTGATCGGCAAGGTGCTAGATGACGCCAAGATGTCGATCCGGGAAGTGGACGCCGTCGCCGCGACCGCGGGGCCCGGCCTCATCGGCGGCGTGATGGTCGCGCTTCTCGCCGGCAAGGGCCTCGCGCTCGCCACGGGCAAGCCGCTCGTCGCCGTCAATCACCTCGAGGGCCATGCCCTGAGCCCCCGGCTGGTCGATCCCGACCTCGATTTGCCCTACCTGCTGCTGCTCGTCTCCGGCGGCCATTGCCAGCTGCTCGAGGTGCGCGGCGTCGGCGATTACCGCCGCCTCGCGACCACCATCGACGATGCTGCCGGCGAGGCGTTCGACAAGGCTGCCAAGCTGCTCGGCCTCGGCTACCCCGGCGGCCCGGCGATCGAGGCGCTTGCGAGCGGCGGCGATCCTGAGGCCGTTCCCCTCCCGCGCCCGCTCGTCGGCTCGGGCGAGCCCCATTTCTCCTTCGCCGGCCTCAAAAGCGCGGTGCAGCGGGCGGTCGCGTCGGGCGACTATCGGCGCGAGGACATCGCCGCGAGCTTCCAGCAGGCGGTGGTCGACTGCCTCGTCGACCGCACCCGCCTCGCGCTCCAGTCGAGCGACGCACCCGCGCTGGTGGTCGCCGGAGGAGTCGCGGCCAACCAGGCGATCCGCTCCGCGCTCGCGCAGCTGGCGGCGGAGCAGGGCCGCGCTTTCAGCGTGCCGCCGGGGTGGCTGTGCACCGACAACGCCGCGATGATCGCCTGGGCGGGCGCCGAGCGCTTCGGCCGCGGGCTGGTCGACGGGCTCGACGCTCCGGCACGCGCGCGCTGGCCGCTCGACGAAAGCGCCGCAAAGGTGCGCGGCGCGGGCGTCAAGGCATGAAGGTCGGCGTCATCGGCGGCGGCGCCTGGGGCACCGCGCTCGCGCAGGTCGCGGCGGCCGGCGGCGAGACCTTGCTGTGGGCGCTGGAGCCCGAGGTGGTCGACGGCATCAACGCCAAGCGCGAGAACGCCGTCTACCTCCCCGACATTCCGCTCGACCCGGCGATCCGCGCCACCGCCGACCTTGCCGAGCTCGATCAATGCGACGCGCTGCTCGTCGTCACCCCGGCGCAGCACATGCGCGCCGTCCTCGAACGGCTCCCTGCATGCGACAAGCCGCTGGTGCTCTGCTCCAAGGGAATCGAGGAGCGGACCGGCCAGCTTCTCCACCAGGTCGCCAGGGACGCATGTCCCGACGCGGCGATCGCCGTCCTCTCGGGTCCCACCTTCGCTCACGAAGTCGCGAAGGGCCTGCCCACCGCGGTGACTCTCGCAGCAGAAGATCTCGCGCTCGCCGAACGGCTGCGCGAGCGGATCGCCCGCCCCGCCTTCCGCATCTATGTCTCGGACGACGTCGCGGGCGCGGAGATCGGGGGCGCGGTCAAGAACGTGCTCGCCATCGCCTGCGGCGTGGTCGAGGGCAAAGGCCTCGGCCAGAACGCGCGCGCCGCTCTGGTTGCGAGGGGCTTCGCCGAGATGCGCCGCTTCGGCCTCGCCTGCGGGGCGCAGCGCGAGACTCTCGCGGGGCTCTCGGGCCTCGGCGACCTCGTCCTCACCTGCTCCTCGACCAGCTCGCGCAACTATTCGCTCGGGGTCGGCATCGGGGAAGGGCGCTCGGCGGCCGAGATGCTGTCGAACCGCAAGACGGTGGCCGAGGGCGCGTTCACCGCGCCGGTCCTTGCCCGCGTCTCGCGTGAGAAGGGCATCGACATGCCGATCGTTAACGCCGTCGACGCGCTGATCGCGGGCCGCGCGAATGTCGAGCAGGTCCTCGACGAGCTGCTGTCGCGCCCCCCGCGTCCGGAAGGCGTTTAGAAATCGATCGCGATGCCCTTCTTTTCCCAGTCGCCGTAGCGCGTGGGGTCGAGCCGTTGCTCCTCTCCCTCGGGCGGGGGCGGAGCTTCGACGGGCTCCGGCTCGGGCACGGGCGGCGAGGCGCTGAGATAGGCCGGCGGGTCGAGGTGCTTGGGCCGTTTCATGACGCCAAGATGGCAATCGGGAGCTTGCATGCCAAGCGTTGAGGGGCTCGGCGCGCGCCGCGCGGCGCTGCAGATGCTGGATGCCGTGCTCCGTCGCGGCCGGACGCTCGACGCCGCCGCGGGCCAGGTGCGCAACCTGTCTCCGCCTGATCGCGCGCTTGCCGTTGCAATTGCGGGCGAGGCGCTTCGCCGTCTTCCTGACCTCGACGCGCTGATCGACGGCGCCACCCGCCAGCGCCTGCCCGACGACAGCAAGGCCCGGATGGTGCTGCGCATCGCGCTGGCGCAGAAGGTCGGGCTCGGAACGCCCGATCACGCTTTGGTCGCGACCGCTTTGCCACTGGTCGATGGAGGGCCGCGGCGCCTCGTCCACGGCGTCCTCGGCACGCTTCTTCGCCGCGGGCTGCCGCCGCTGGACGCGCCGCGCCTGCCCGCCGGGGTCGAGGACCGCTGGCGCCAGGCGTGGGGCGAACAGGCGGTCGAGGCTGCCTGCCGCCAGATCGCCAGGCGCCCGCCGCTCGACCTCACGTTCGCCGACGAGGCGGAAGCGCAGGCCTATGCGGCGGAGCACGGCGGAACTTCGCTCGCGCCGAGGCATGTGCGGGTCGAAAGCTCGTCGGTGGCGGATCTCCCCGGCTTCGCGGGCGGCCGCTGGTGGGTGCAGGACCTCGCCGCCTCGCTCCCGGCGCGGCTGATTCCTGCCGATGCGCGCGACGTGCTCGACCTTTGCGCCGCTCCGGGCGGCAAGACGATGCAGCTTGCCGCGGCAGGCCACAGCGTGACCGCGGTCGACGCGTCGCAAAGTCGTCTCGGACGACTGAAGGAGAATCTCGCCCGGACCGGCCTCGAGGCCGAGCTGGTCCAGGCCGACGCATTGTCCTGGAATCCTCGGCGACCGTTCGACGCGATCCTGCTCGATGCGCCCTGCTCGGCGACGGGCACTTTCCGCCGCCATCCCGAAGTCCTCTGTCGCGCGCGGCCGAAGATCATCGCCGAAAATGCCGCGCTTCAGGCGCGCCTTCTTGCAATTGCGTCGCAGTCGCTGAAGCCCGGCGGTACACTCGTCTACTCGGTCTGCTCGCTTGAACCGGAGGAGGGCGAGGCGGTGGTCGACGCCTTCCTTCGCGATCGGGGCGAATTCACCGTCTCGGTGACCGGAAATTTGCCCGCCTTCATCCAGCCGCACGAGAAAGGCTGGATCCGCATCCTGCCGGGCCTG
The DNA here is from genome assembly GCA_050261135.1 of Bacillota bacterium. Taxonomy (GTDB): domain Bacteria; phylum Pseudomonadota; class Alphaproteobacteria; order Sphingomonadales; family Sphingomonadaceae; genus Sphingomicrobium. The sequence goes on along the minus strand of JBLNCZ010000001.1, from coordinate 39,007 downwards.
CTCGAAGCGGAAGGCGGGCTCGACGGCTTCTTCATGGCGCGGCTTGTCCGCGGCGGTTAATCCCGTCTAATCGGGTCCATGGACCAAAAGCGGCCCCGTCCGATCATCGCGCCATCGATTCTCTCCGCCGACTTCGCGAAGCTCGGCGAGGAAGTGCGCGCGGTCGACGAGGCAGGCGCCGACTGGATCCATATCGACGTGATGGACGGCCATTTCGTGCCGAACCTCACCATCGGCCCCGGCGTTGTGAAGGCGCTGCGCCTTCACACGCAAAAGCCGTTCGACGTCCACCTGATGATCTCGCCCGTTGATCCCTTCCTCGACGCCTTCGCCGAGGCGGGCGCGGACATCATCACCGTCCATCCCGAAGCCGGGCCGCACCTTCACCGAAGCATCCAGCGGGTGAAGTCGCTGGGCAAGAAGGCCGGGGTGTCGCTCAATCCCGCGACGCCAGCGAAGGCGCTCGATTATGTGCTCGAGGAAGTCGACCTCGTGCTGGTGATGAGCGTCAATCCCGGTTTCGGCGGGCAGAGGTTCATCGCCAGCCAGCTGCGCAAGATCGAAGCGATCGCCAACCGCATTGCCAAGGAGTCGCTGAACGCGATCGTAGAGGTCGACGGCGGCATCGACCCCAAAACGGCGCCCCAGGCGATTGCCGCAGGCGCGACCGCACTCGTCGCGGGCACCGCCGTCTTCCGCGGCGGACCGTCCGCCTACGCCGGAAACATCAAGGCGCTCCGAGGCGAAGGGTGAGCAAAGAGCGCTCGGCCGCCGACCGCGCGGTCGTTACGAAGCTCGCCAGGGGTTCGCTGCTGTCGCGGCTCAAGCATGGCCGGCAGCCGCTGAAGCTCGTCGCCGTGCCTCGCGACCATGTCCAAGGCGACCGCCAGCGCGGCGAAGCCCTGCTCGCCGGCCGCTTCACCGCCGGGAGCGAGACGATCCCGCTCAGGGACCTCGATTTCGCAGCGGTCGGCGCGAGCGGGGCAGGCGCCGAGCAGCTGCAGGGCTTCTCCTGGCTTCGCGACCTTGCTGCCGCCGCTTCGCGGGAGAAAGGCGCGCGCCTCGCCGAGGCAGTTGTCGGCCGCTGGCTGCTCGCCCACGGCACCAAGGTCGATGAGGCGTGGGCGCCGCATCTCTGGGGCGAGCGCATCCTCTTCTGGACCGCTTACGCGCCCTACATCCTGTCGAGCAGCGACGGCGGCTATCGCTCGGCGCTCCTCAACACGCTCGCCCGCGGCGCGCGCCATCTCGACGGCGCCGCCGACAAGGCCGCTGCCGGGATCGACCGCGTGACCGCCTGGTGCGGAGTCGTTGCCGCCGGCCTGGTGGTCCAGGGCGGCGTCCCCCGCCTTGCCCGCGGCGAAGCGGGGCTCGCCCGCGCGCTCGCGTCGGCGCAGTTCGACGACGGCGGGCTGATCAGCCGCTCGCCGTTCGAGCAGATGCTGCTCGTCGACCGGCTCGGCCTTCTTCGTTCCTGCTACCAGGCGGCGAAACAGACCATCCCCGACGGCATCGAAGCCGCCTCGCAGGCCTCGCTCGCGGCGCTCCACGGCATCACCATGGGCGACGCCGCGCTGTCGAGCTGGCAGGGCTGCAACCCGGGCGAGCCGGCGCGGCTCAGCGCGCTCATTGAGGGCTGCGGCCTTCGCGCCCGCCCGCTCCGCCAGGCGCGCGGCTGGGGCTATCACCGCATGTCCGCGCTCGGCACCGTGCTGGTGATCGACGCCGCTCCGCCGCCGCCGCAGAAGATGGCCGAGCAGGGCTCCGCCTCCACCCTCGCGTTCGAGCTGTCGGACGGCGGCCAGCGCCTCGTCGTCAATTGCGGCGGTCCCGGTCCGCTCCCGACCGAACTGCCGCAGGAGCTGGTCGACGGGCTCCGCACCACGGCCGCGCACAGCACGCTCGTCCTCGCCGACACTAACTCGACCAACATCCTTGCCGACGGCTCTCTCGGCAAAGGCGTCGAGGACGTCGCGATCGACCGCAAGGAAGACAATGATTCGAGCCGCCTCGAAGCGAGCCACGACGGCTACGTTCGCGCCTTCGGCATGGTGCACAAGCGCAGCCTGATGCTCGGCAATGACGGCAAGGAGCTGCGGGGCGCCGATCATCTCGTCCCCAAGGGCCGCAAAAAGATCCGCGAATCGGCGCCTTACGCCGCCCGCTTCCACCTCGCGCCCGGGGTGGAGCCGACGATCACCGCGGACGGGATGGGCGCGATCCTCCGGTCGAAGGGCGCGCCGCCGTGGAACTTCCGCTGCCGCGGCGGCAACCTCGTCACGGAAGAAAGCCTGTGGATCGACGGCCGCGGCCAGCCGCGCCGCACGATGCAGCTTGTCATCGTCGGCGAAGTTTCGGCATTGGGCGGCGAAATCGGCTGGCAGTTCCGCCGCGCCAGCTAATCAGAAGGACTTGGCATGACAGACCTCGTACCCGTTCGCCGGGCGCTCATCTCCCTTTCCGACAAGAGCGGCCTCGACGAGCTCGCCGCCGGCCTCGCCCGCCACGGAGTCGAGATCGTCTCTACCGGCGGCACTGCCGCAAAGCTGCGGGAAAGCGGTGCCGAGGTGCGCGACATTTCCGACCTCACCGGCTTCCCGGAAATGATGGACGGCCGGGTCAAGACGCTGCACCCGAAGGTCCACGGCGGCCTGCTCGGCGTCCGCGACAATCCGGAGCATGCGGCGGCGATGGAGGAGCATCAGATCGCGCCGATCGATCTCGTCGTCGTCAACCTCTACCCCTTCCTCAAGACCGTGATGAGCGGCGCCGACCGCGACACGATCATCGAGAATATCGACATCGGCGGCCCGTCGATGGTGCGCTCAGCGGCGAAGAACCACGCGCATGTCGCGATCGTCACCGATCCTGCCGATTATGCGACGCTGCTGGAGCAGCTCGACGCCAACGGCGGCACCACGCTCGAATTCCGCAAGAAGCTCGCCGCCAAGGCCTATGCGCTCACCGCCTCCTACGATTCGATGATCTCGCAATGGTTCGCCTTCGCCGACCAGGGGCAACGGTGGCCCGAGACCTGGGTGCTGGCGAACGAGCTGAAGATGCCGCTCCGCTACGGCGAGAACCCGCACCAGCAGGCGGCGCTCTACGTGCCCGTAGGCCCGCACGCCCGCGGCATTGCCGAGGCGGAGCAGGTGCAGGGCAAGGAGCTCAGCTACAACAATCTCAATGACGCCAATGCGGCGCTCGAGCTCGTCTCCGAGTTCCGCGACGGCGAGCCGACGGTCGTCATCGTCAAGCACGCCAACCCGTGCGGTGTCGCCACGCGCTCCAGCCTCATCGACGCCTGGCGCGAGGCGCTCGCCTGCGACAGCGTCTCTGCTTTCGGGGGCATCGTGGCCACGAACCGCCCGCTGGACGCGGAGACCGCCGAAGCCATCACCCAGATCTTCACCGAGGTCGTCGTCGCTCCCGATGCCGACGAGGACGCCAAGGCGATTTTCGCGAAGAAGAAGAACCTTCGTCTGCTGCTGACCGGCGAGCTTCCCGATCCACGGCGTCCCGGGCAGGGCCTCGCCGTCATCACCGGCGGCCTGCTCGTCCAGGACCGCGACAATGGCATGGTCACCCGCGACGAACTCAAATGCGTGACGAAGCGTCAGCCGACCGAACAGGAAATCCGCGACTGCCTGTTCGCCTGGACCGTCGCCAAGCACGTCAAGTCGAACGCCATCGTCTATGCGAAGGACGGCGTCACCGCGGGCGTCGGCGCAGGCCAGATGAACCGCCGCGACAGCGCGCGCATTGCAGCGATCCGCGCAAAGGAAGCCGCGGAGGCGAACGGCTGGCCCGAGCCGCGCACCGTCGGCTCGGCCGTCGCCTCGGACGCCTTCTTCCCCTTCGCCGACGGCCTTCTTTCAGCGGCCGAAGCCGGCGCCACCGCGGTGATCCAGCCCGGCGGCTCGATCCGCGACGAGGAAGTCATCGCCGCCGCCGACGAGGCGGGCCTCGCGATGCTCTTCACCGGCATGCGCCACTTCCGCCACTGAACCTCCCCCCTCCGCTTCAGGGGAGGGGAAGCCTAGACAATGTCGTCGGCGATCTGGTCGCGCGCGCGGGCGGCGTCCTCGGCGGCGCGCAATTCGCGGACGTCGCCTTTCTTGAGGCGGAACAGCTCGCGGTCTTCCGGACCGAAGCCCTTGGTCCACAGCATCGCGCCGAACGCCAGCAGGATCGCCGGCACCCCGACCAGCTGCCACGCCTCGGGCAGGGCGACGCGGGCGATCACCCCGACGACCACGCCCGCAGCCGTCGCCCACACGAGGTCCCAGCGCCAGCCGGACACGCTCTCGCCCAGCTCCTTCGCCAGCAGCCGCGACTTTGCGACCCAGGCGAAGGCGAGCGCGATGCACAGCGCGATCGCCGGCCCCGTCGCCTGGAAGGCGAGCGGCAGGCCTTGCCCCCGCATGATAAGGATCAGCGCCGCGGCGCCGCCCGCTTCCAGCGCCAGCATGACGATGCTGAGGATCATGTTCCGCTTGCGCGCGACGTAGATCAGCGCCGCTTCGCTGACGAAGGCCGACGCCGCGATCACTTCGGCGGCGAGCAGGAAGGCGAGCATCGCGGTGCCGCCGGTGAATCCCGATCCGACCAGCGCCATCACCGCGCGGCTCGGAATCCCGAGCGCCAGCGCGATGCCGAGCTGCGCCGCGATGATCCAGTAGGTCACCTGCCGCACCTGCGCCGCCACCGCCGCCCGGTCCCCGACGGCGATCCGCCGCGCGATCGCCGGCCCGAGCACCGGCTCGAAGCTCGTCTTCAGCTTCGCGGGAAGCGTCGCGACCTGCTGCGCGACATAATAGATGCCGACGAACGCGGCGGGCAGGAAGGCGCCGAGCACCGCCAGGTCGATGCGCCGCGACGCCCATTCGACCGCATCCGCAGCCGCCACGGGCACGTTCTTCCACGCTGTCGTCGCCGCACCGGGCAGGTCCGGCTTCCATTCCCGCGGAAGGCCGTAGCATCGCACCAGCGGGATCAGCGCCGCGACAAGCGCCGCGACCATCGAGAAGACGTAGGAAATGATCAGCCCGTCATCGATCGAGATGTAGGACCAGACGAACGCGACGATGCTGATCGTCCACGGCTCGACGATCGAGCGCGCCCGCACCGTCGACGCCACGTCGTCGTGATAGGCAAGCGCGGCGAGCGCGATATCGGTCCAGCTGATCGCCAGCACCGTGATCGCGAGCATCCGGTCGAGCCCGTGGATTTCCGTTGTCGGGTACATGGCGCGCGGGAAAGCGAACAGGATCGCCATTCCGATCGCGGAGCCCATCGCCGCCACCAGCATCGCGTCTGCGACGATGCACGCCTGCGGCTTCTTCGCATTGGCGAGCATCTGCGCGAGGCCGCGCCGCAGCCCCAGCGCCGCGATCTGCGCCGCGAACTCGACCATCAGCACCGCATAGGCGAAGCGGCCGAGCTCCGCCGCGCCATAGACACGGCCGGCGATGAACAGGAACGGCACGCGCGCCGCGAGTCGCAGGACGAAACCGAAGACGTTGAGCCGCCCGCCCCTTGCGAGCGTGGCCATGTCCGCATCGGGCGCCGAATCTCTCCCTCTCCCGCTCGCGGGAGAAGGGCGGGGAGAGGTCCTGTCTCCCCCCTGGTCGGTCAATGCGCCTCGCCCCAATGCGCTCCCCAGCCGACCTCGACGTCGAGCGGCACGTCGAGTTTCATCGCAGGTTCGGCGGCATTTGCCATCACCTGCTTGATGACGGCGGAGGCCTCCTCCTCGCGGCCCTCGGGCACTTCGAACACCAGTTCGTCGTGCACCTGCAGAAGCATCTTGACGCCATGCAGCCCCGCGGCGGCAAGCGCGTCGTCCATGCGCGTCATCGCGCGCTTGATGAGGTCGGCGCTGGTCCCCTGGATGGGCGCGTTGATGGCCGCCCGCTCGGCGCCGCCGCGGATCGACGGGTTGGGCGAGCGGATGTTCGGCTCGAAATGCGTCTTCCGCCCGAACAACGTCTTGGAGAAGCCATGCTCGCGAACGAAGCCGAGTGTCGAATGGATATAGTCGCGGATGCCCGGGAAGCGCTCGAAATAGCGGTCGATGATCGCCTTGCCCTCTTCCTTCGGCACGCCCAGCCGGCCCGCGAGGCCCCATGAGGAAATGCCGTAGAGGATGGCGAAATTGACCGTCTTGGCCTTGTTGCGCGTGTCGCGGTCGACGGTGCCGAACAGTTCCTCGGCAGTGATCGAATGGATGTCGGCGCCGGCGTTGAACGCCTCCTTCAGCTGCGGGACGTCGGCCATGTGCGCCGCGAGCCGAAGCTCGATCTGGCTATAGTCGGCGCTCAGCAGCTTGTGCCCCTCGTCCGCGATGAAGGCGTCGCGGATCTTCCGCCCGACCTCGGTGCGGATCGGAATGTTCTGCAGGTTCGGGTCGTTCGAGCTCAGCCGCCCCGTCTGCGCGCCGGTCAGGCTGAAGCTCGTGTGCACCCGCCCGGTCTCGGGATTGATCTGCTGCTGAAGCGCGTCGGTGTAGGTGCTCTTGAGCTTGGTAAGCTGGCGCCACTCGAGCACCAGGCTGGCGCAGGAGACGCCCTCCGCCGCGAGCCTTTCGAGCTCGTTCACGTCGGTCGAATATTGCCCGCTCTTGCCCTTGCGCCCGCCCTTGAGTCCGAGCCGGCCGTAAAGCACTTCGCCGAGCTGCTGCGGCGATCCGATCGTGAACGGCCCGCACGCCGCTTCGTAGATGCGCTCCTCCAGGGCCTGGATTTCCTTGCCGAACTCGGCCGAGAGCCGCGCGAGATAATCGCGGTCGACCTTGATTCCGCGCCGCTCCATCCGGCTGATCACCGGCACCAGCGGCTTGTCGACGCGCTCATAGACGCGCGCCACATTCTCCGCAGCCAGCCGCGGCTTCAGCCGAAGCCACAGCCGCAGCGTGATGTCGGCATCCTCGCCCGCATATTCGGTCGCCGGCCCGAGCGGCACCTTGTCGAAGGTGATCTGGCTTTTCCCGGTGCCGCACAGCGACTTGTAGGGCATGCACTCGTGCGCGAAATGCGCCTTGGCGAGCTCGTCGAGGCCGTGGCCGAAGCTTTTCCCGGCATCCAGGTCGAAGCTCATGACCATCGTGTCGTCGACCGGCGCGACGCAAATGCCCGCCTTGTCGAACATCACCCAGTCATATTTGAAATTGTGGCCGATCTTCAGGACCGACGGGTCCTCCAGCAGCGGCTTCAGCTTTTCCAGCACCAGCCCCATCGGCAGCTGGTTCGGGGCGTCGGAGTAGAGGTCCGCCCCGCTGTGCCCGACGGGGATGTAGCAGGCTCGGTTGGGCGCCGTCGCCAGGCTGATCCCCGCGAGCTTGGCGATGATGCAGTCGATGCAGTCGGTCTCGGTATCGACCGCGACATAGCCCTGCGCCGCCGCTTCCGCGATCCAGCGGTCGAGCGCCGCCTCGTCGGTCACCGTTTCGTACTTCGAGCGGTCGACCTCGATATTCTCCGGCTCCGCAGCCGCGGCAGGCTTGCGGTCCATTGCTGCCATGACGTCATTTCTGACGGTGGCGCCGGTCTGCGTCGGCGTGCCGCCCATCAGGCGGGCGTGAAGCGTCTTGAACCCCTGGTCGGCGAGGAACTCGGCAAGCGGCTCCTTGGGGATGTGCTTCATCTCGAGCGCGTCGAGCGGCTCGGGCAGGTTGGCGTCGCACACGAGCCGCACCAGCTCGCGCGACAGGCGTGCCGCGTCGGCATGCTCGACCAGCGACTGCTTGAGCTTGGGCTTGGTGATCTGGTCGGTCGACGCAAGCACCGTCTCCAGGTCGCCGAACTGCTGGATCAGCTGGCTCGCGGTCTTCGGCCCGATCCCGGGGACGCCCGGGACATTGTCGACGCTGTCGCCCATCAGCGCGAGCACGTCGCCGACCTTTTCCGGCGGGACTCCGAACTTCTCCAGCACCTCCGTCCGCCCGATGCGCCGGTCGTTCATCGTGTCGAGCATGTCGATGCCCGCGTCCTCGTCGATCAGCTGCATCAGGTCCTTGTCGGAGCTGACGATCGTGACCTTCCAGCCCTGCCGCTTCGCCTCGGTGACGTAGCAGGCGATGATGTCGTCCGCCTCCAGCCCCTCCTCCTCGATGCAGGGGATGGAAAAGGCGCGCGTCGCGGTGCGGATGAGCGGAAATTGCGGAACCAGGTCCTCGGGCGGCGGCGGGCGGTGCGCCTTGTACTGGTCGTACATCTCGTTGCGGTGGGTATGCTCGCTCGCGTCGAGGATGACGGCCATGTGCGTCGGCCCGTTGGCCTTCGAAAGGCCGTCGGCGAGCTTCCACAGCATGGTCGTATAGCCATAGACCGCGCCAGCCGGCTGGCCGTGCCGGTTCGTCAGCGGCGGCAGCCGGTGATAGGCGCGGAAGATGTAGCTCGACCCGTCGACCAGGTAGAGGTGCGGCGTGGCCGCGGCAGGCGTGGAAGCGTCAGGCATGAAGGTCGAGGATTTAGCAGGGTGACAGCGGGAAGGAAGCTGGACCCTATGTAAGGTGCGCACGGCTCGCTTTCGAGCGGCCGCACCGGCCGAAAAACCTGTCCTACACGCCTCTATCCGTGCTGCAGGATTCACCCGCGAACGGCTCCCCGATTCGCCCGCGGCCGACGCGAAGTTGGCAAAGTTGACATACCCCCCGCGCCGGCTCCCGCGGGCGGTCAGCTTCGAAAAATTTCAGGGAACCAGCACCGTGTCCTTCGGCTCGGGCAGCATCTTGGGATAGTCGAGCGTGTAGTGCAGCCCGCGGGTTTCGTGCCGCGCCAGCGCGCTGCGAATGATGAGGCCGGCGACCTCCACCAGGTTGCGAAGCTCGATCAGGTCCGGCGTCACCCGGAAGTGGGCGTAATATTCCTTCACTTCCTGCCGCAGCATGTCGATCCGGTGCTTGGCGCGCTCGAGCCTCTTGGTCGTGCGGACGATCCCGACATAGTTCCACATGAAGCGGCGGATCTCGCCCCAGGTCTGGGTGATCACCACTTCCTCGTCGCTGTCGGTGACTCGGCTTTCGTCCCACGCCCGGATCGGCGGAACGTCGGGCAACGAGTCCCAGTTGGCGATGATGTGCTTCGCCGCGGCCTCGCCGAAGACCAGGCATTCGAGCAGGCTGTTGGAGGCGAGGCGGTTGGCGCCGTGAAGCCCCGACTGCGTGACTTCGCCGGCCGCATAGAGTCCCGGCGCGTCGGTGCGGCCGTCTAGGTCCACCACCACGCCGCCGCAGGTATAATGCTGCGCCGGGACGACCGGGATCGGCTGCTTCGTGATGTCGATGCCGAGGCCGAGCAGCTTCTCGTAGATGTTCGGGAAATGCGCGCGGACGAAGTCCGGCTCGCGGTGCGAGATGTCGAGGAAGACATAGTCGAGCCCGTCGCGCTTGATCTCATGGTCGATGGCGCGGGCGACGATGTCGCGCGGCGCAAGCTCTCCCCGCTCGTCGTAATCGGGCATGAAGCGATGCCCGGTCTCGGGGTGCTTCAGTATGCCGCCCTCGCCGCGCACCGCCTCGGTGATGAGGAAGTTCTTGACCTCCAGATTGTAGAGGCAGGTCGGGTGGAACTGCATCATCTCCATGTTGGAGACGCGGCAGCCCGCGCGCCACGCCATCGCGATCCCGTCGCCCGTCGCTCCGCGCGGAGCGGTCGAATAGAGATAGGCGCGGCCCGCGCCGCCGGTGGCGAGGATCGTGGCGCGCCCGGTGAGCGTCTCCACGCGCCGCTTCTTGCGGTTGTAGGCATAAAGGCCGTGGACCGCTCCGCTGGTGGAGAAGTCGGTCGCGTTGCGCCCGGTCAGGAGGTCCACCGCGACCATGTCGGGCACGAGCGTGATGTTCGGGTGCTTCGCCGCGGCCGCTTCGAGCGCCTGCTGGATCGCATAGCCGGTCGCGTCCGCGACATGGACGATGCGGCGGTGGCTGTGCCCGCCTTCGCGGGTCAGGTGGAGCGCGTCGCCCTCCGTGGCGAACGGCACGCCGAGCTCGATCAGGTGCCGGATCGCCCTCGGCGCGGCTTCGACCACATGCTCGACGACCTTGGGGTCGTTGAGGCCCGCGCCCGCGGTCATGGTGTCGTTGATATGCGCTTCGAAGCTGTCGCCTTCCTCGAGCACGGCCGCGATTCCGCCCTGCGCGCGCCCCGTCGCGCCTTCCCCGAGCGCGCCCTTGGCGATGACGGCGACCTTGTGCTTCCCGGCAAGGTTGAGCGCGGCTGTCAGCCCCGCCGCGCCGCTGCCGACGATGAGGACGTCGGCCGTGGTCTTCACGCAGCTTCCTGCGGCTCGGAGGTGAGGCTGAGGAACACGTCCTCGAGGTCCGGGTCGCGCGTCGAGACGTCGACGATGCCGAGGCCGTCGGCGGTGAGAGCGCTCAGCACCTCGCCCGCATTCACCTTGTCCTTGCGGTACGTGATCTCGAGCGTCCGCTCGTCGAGCAGCGCGATATTCTCGAAGCAGCTCGCCGTCGGCACCTCGCCGATGTCGCGGTCGAAGGTGACGACGACGGCCTTCTCCTGTGCCTTGGAGACGAGATCGCGCGTCGGCTCATTGGCGATCACCTGCCCGTGATTGATGATCGCGATGCGGTCACAGAGCTCCTCCGCCTCTTCGAGATAGTGGGTGGTGAGAACGATGGTGACGCCCTGTGCGTGGAGCTTCCGCACATAGTCCCACAGCTGGCGGCGAAGCTCGACGTCGACGCCGGCGGTCGGCTCGTCGAGGACCAGGATCGGCGGCGAATGGACCATCGCCTTGGCGACCAGCAGCCGCCGCTTCATCCCGCCCGAGAGCGTGCGCGAGTAAGCGTTCGCCTTGTCGGTCAGGTGCATCGCCGCGAGGAGCTCGTCGGTCTGCCGCTCGCCCGGCGGGATTCCGTACAGCCCCGCCTGGATCTCGAGCGTCTCGCGCGGGGTGAAGAAGGGGTCGAAGATGATCTCCTGCGGCACCACGCCGATCGACCGCTTCGAATTGCGCGGATGCTCGTCGATGTCGAAGCCCCAGATCGTGACCTTGCCGCTGGTCTTCACGACGAGGCCGGCAAGGATGTTGATCAGCGTCGACTTGCCCGCGCCGTTGGGCCCGAGAAGCCCGAAGATCTGTCCGCGCGGAACGTCGAAGCTCACCTCGTTCAGCGCGCGCTTGCCCCCCGCATAGGTCTTCGACAGCGATTCGATGCGGATTGCCGGCTCGTCCATGTCGGTCGGCGGCATAGGGGCGGCATGGTTTGCCGACAAGGATTCAAGGTGAATGGCCGTTTAACCCTAATCGCTAGAGTGATTTTCAGGTTAACCCAATATCTCCGGCCGCCTGATGAGCGCGAACCGACGCCTCTTGGCCGCAAGCGCGGCCGCTGCGCTGCTGCTGCCTGCTGCTTCGCGGGTGCTGGCGGCGCCGGTCCCCGCGCGCACCAATGCGGCAGGCAAGGCGGCGATCCTGAAGTCGCTCAGCATCCTCAAGCGCGCGGACCTCGACTTCGGCGAGCTGGTCGTGGCGAGTGCCGGAACGGCCGTTATCGATCCCGTCACCGGCGCTGTGACCACGACCGGAACCATCACCAAGATCGGCACTACCGCGCATCCCGCGACCTTCACCGCGACCGGCTCCAGGAACGCGGTCGTGAACATCCGTCTTCCGACCGCCCCGATCACGCTGACGCGGGTCGGCGGCGGCGGCACCATGACGGTGTCCAACTGGACTTTGGACGGGAAGCCGAACCGCAAGATCCCGCTCAACAGCGCGTTCGACTTCAACGTCGGCGCGACTCTGAACGTCGGCGCGAACCAGGCTGACGGGACCTACGCCGGCACCTTCACGGTCACCGTCCAATACCCCTGAATTCGACCGCCATGGTTGGCGGTTGCGGTAAATATTCCACGAACCTCGCATGTTGAATGCGTGGTGAGGCGGCTCGGCCAGACTTGCTCGACTGATCCGACGCAGGAGTGCCGACGTGGACTACCGCAAATATCTCATGGGCGCCGCGCTCGCGGCGGCCGCAGCCGCACCTGCCGCAGCAGCGCCGGTGTCGGCGACGCAGGATGCGACGGGCAAGGCGCTCATCCTCATCCCGCTGACCATCACCAAGATCAACGACCTCGACTTCGGGACCGTGATCACTTCCTCGAGCAGCGGCACCGTCAGCATTGCCGCCGACGGCAGCGGCCAGTCGGTGACGGGCGGCGTCACCGCGCTGCCGAGCGCGCCGGGCCTCCGCGGCCAGTTCGCGGGGGCCGGCTCGGCGAACCAGCAGGTCAGCCTGTTCCTTGCCCCTCCCGCCTCGCTCAAGGACGGGCTCGGCCACAGCATGCCGATCTCGATGAACCTCGAGAATACAAGCGTGATCATCGATTCGACGCGCGCCTTCTTCGTCGGGGTCGGCGGCACGGTGACCGTAGGCGCCAACCAGGTGGACGGCCTCTACACCGGCACCTTCACGATCCTCGCCCAATACAATTGAGCCGCCGCCGTTGAACGCCGGCGGGGGCGTTGCTACTTGCGCACCATGCAAGTGCCGCCGCCGCCGGAAGTCATTCGCGTAAAGTCCGTCCAGGTCGCCTGCGACGGCTCCGGCGAGGTCTCGCCCGAGCTCGGCCATCCGCGGGTCTATCTGCGGATCGAGCCGGACACCGGCTTCGTCGAGTGCGGCTATTGCGACCGGCGCTTTGTCCTTGAGGGGGGACCGGCGGACCAGCAGGCGGCATGACCGCGCAGGACCCGCGCCACTTCCTCTACCGCAACCTCGACCCGGATGCGGCGCGGCGGCTCGCCCATAGCCACCTCAGCGCGCATGACGACGGCGAGCTCTACCTTCAATATTCGGCAAGCGAGGCGTTCGGCTTCGACGACGGCCGGCTGAAAACTGCCGATTATCACAGCAGCTCGGGGTTCGGCCTGCGCGGCGTCAGCGGCGAGACCACCGCTTTCGCGCACGCCAACGAGATCAGCGAGGCGGCGATCGAACGCGCCGCGGCGACCCTGAAGCTGCTCGACCCGCGCCGCGACGCTCCGGCGCCGCCGCCGCAGCGCACCAACCAGGCGATGTACGGCGCCGAGGACCCGCTCAGCCTCGTCCCCTTCGCCGACAAGGTCGCGCTGTGCCAGAAGATCGACGCTGCGGCGCGCGCTCGCGATCCCCGCGTCGTGCAGGTGAGCGTGAGCCTGTCGGCGAGCTGGAGCGTGATCGACATCGTGCGCGCGGACGGCTTCGTCGCATCCGACGTACGCCCGCTAGTCCGGCTCGGCGTGCAGATCGTCGCCGAGCAGAACGGCCGGCGCGAGACCGGGCACCACGGCCTCGGCGGCCGCTATCTCTACGGCAGGCTATTCGACGAGGCGCAGTGGAACCGCGCCATCGACATCGCGCTTGCCCAGGCGCTCACCAATCTCGAATCCGTGGCTGCTCCCGCGGGCGAAATGCCGGTGGTGCTCGGCCCGGGCTGGCCGGGCGTGCTTCTCCACGAGGCGATCGGCCACGGGCTCGAAGGCGACTTCAACCGCAAGGGCACCTCGGCATTCTCCGGACGCATCGGCGACAGGGTTGCCGCGCCCGGCGTGACGGTGGTCGACGACGGCGCGATCGAGCAGCGCCGCGGCTCCCTCACCATCGACGACGAGGGAACGCCCACCAGGCGGACCTGCCTGATCGAGGACGGGATCCTCAAAGGCTATCTCCAGGACCGTCTGAACGCGCGCCTCATGGGCATGGAGCCGACCGGCAACGGCCGCCGCGAAAGCTTCGCCCATGCGCCGATGCCGCGGATGACCAACACCTTCATGCTCGCCGGCAAGGACCATCCGGGCGAGCTCGTCGAACGCGTAAAGGACGGCATTTACGCCAAGAGCTTCGGCGGCGGCCAGGTCGACATCACCAGCGGGAAGTTCGTCTTCTCCTGCACCGAAGCCTATCGCATCCGCGACGGCAGGATCGCCGAGCCGGTCAAGGGCGCGACCCTGATCGGCGACGGGCCGACGGTGCTGACGCGGGTCAAGGGCATCGGCAACGACCTCGAGCTCGACGAGGGCGTCGGCGTATGCGGCAAGGGCGGCCAGAGCGTGCCCGCCGGCGTTGGCCAGCCCACGCTTCTCGTCGACGGCCTTACCGTCGGAGGCACTGCGGCTTGAGCGACGACTGGCGCGCTGACGTCCTCAAATTCTGGTTCGGCCTCGATCCCAAGCAATGGTGGAACGGTACGCCCGAGCTCGACGAGCGGATCAGGCAACGCTTCGTGAAGCTCTGGTACGAAAAGCAGCAGCTGCCGACCGAAACGTTCCTCAGCGACCCGCTGACTGCGCTGGCCGCCGTGATCCTGTTCGACCAGTTCCCGCGCAACATGTTCCGCGGCCACGCGGACGCCTACGCAACCGACAGCAATGCACTCGCGATCGCGAAAGGCGCGCTCGACAGAGGATTGGACGACGAGTTGCCGAAGGACGAGCGCAAGTTCCTCTACATGCCGTTCATGCACAGCGAGAGGCTCGAGGACCAGAACCGCGCTTTGCTCCTCTTCACCGCGCTCGGGGACGAGGAGCAGCTCAACTACGCGAAGCACCACCGTGCAATCATCGAGAAGTACGGCCGCTTCCCGCACCGCAACAGGATCCTCGGGAGACCGTCGCGGCCGGAGGAGATCGCGGACGGCGCGGACCAGTCCTGGTGACCGACCTCGTCGAAGTCGCGCGCTTCGCCGAACCGGTCGGTGCCGACCTGGCCAAGGCCTATTTGGAGAGCTACGGCGTCGAAAGCGTCGTCTTCGACGAGAATGCCGCTCGCTATCTGGCAGCTTTCGGCGTGCGCTTAATGGTCCTGCAGACTGACGAGAATGAAGCTCGCAGGCTGCTGCAGGACTATTTCAAAGCAAATGAGCAATCGGGCTCGGATCGAAGCCCGCCTGAATGAGGCTATTGTGGACCTCTTCAGGAGAGGCCCCTTCTTGCCGCCTGGCGAGCGCCGCGACGTACGCCGATCGCGTGCCGGACCGGCAGAAGGCGAGCAGCTTGCCGCCTTCGGCGTCGCGCAGCGCCTCCTGCATCGCTTCGACGTCGGCGGGGCCGATGCCGCGGATGATCGGAACGAAGCGATAGCAGATGCCCGCCTGCACGGCGGCGTCCTCGATCTCCGAAGCGAGCGGCTGGCCCGGCTCCTCTCCGTCCGGGCGGTTGTTGACCAGCACGGTGACGCCCTGCTCCGCCAGCCCGGCGACCTCATGGGGAGCGATTTGCGCGCTCACCAGAGTGCGGTCGTCGAGCTGGCGGATCATCGGGTTCAGCGGCCGCGCTCGGGCGCCGGCGTTGCGACCGGCGCAGGCGCCGGCGTCGCCGGTACCGGCACAGGCGTAGCTACCGGCGCGACGGGCGCTGCGGCAGCGGTCGTCGGCAGCCCGTAATATTGGAGGTACGGGTTGATGTCCGGATCGTGGCCGGTGAACGCACGGTACATTTCGGCATAATCGAGCGTGTTGCCGCGCGACAGGACCATGTCGCGGAAGCGCTGCCCGTTCTCGCGCGTCAGGCCGCCATGGGTCTCGAACCAGTTGAATGCGTCCTGCGCCAGCATGCGCGTCCACGGATAGGCGTAATAGCCGGCCGCATAGCCGTTGCTCCAGATGTGGAGGAAATAGCTGGAGCGGTAGCGCGGCGGCACGTCGGCCGTGTCGTAGCCGCTGTTCGCCAGCGCCTGGGCCTCGAACTTGTCGACGTCCTGGCGGGGCGCATCGGCCGGCAGCGAATGCCAGTCGAGGTCCAGCCTTGCGGCTTCGAGAACCTCGCCATTCTCATAGCCCTGGTTGAAGGTCCGCGACCGCTTGATCTTGTCGACCAGCTCCTGCGGGATCGGCTGCCCCGTCTGGTAATTGACCGCATAGTGCGGGAGCACCTTGGGATCGAGCGCCCAGTTCTCGTTGAACTGCGACGGGAACTCGACGAAGTCGCGCGCGACGTTGGTGCCCGACAGCGTCGGATAGGTCTCCGCCGCGAACAGCCCGTGCAGCGCATGGCCGAACTCGTGGAACATGGTCGTCACGTCGTCCCAGCTGATCAGCGCCGGCTGGCCCGGGGCGGGCTTGGTGAAGTTCGCGACATTGTAGATGACCGGCTTCGTGCCGCGCAGGTAGGACTGGTTGACGAGGTTGCTCATCCACGCGCCGCCCTGCTTGTTGTCGCGCTTCCAGTAATCGAAATACATCAGGCCGAGCGGCTTTCCGTCGGCGTCGATCACCTCATAGGCCATCATGTCCGGGTTCCAGGTCGGCAGATCGTGCCGCTCCTTGAAGCTGATCCCGTACAGCTGGTTGGCGGCATAGAATACGCCGTCGGTCAGCACCTTGTGGATCTCGAAATAGGGCTTCAGCTCGTCCTGATTCAGGTCGAAGCGCTGCTTGCGGATCTGCTCGGCGTAGAAGTTCCAGTCGGCCGCCGTCGGCTGGAAGTTCGCGCCCTGCGACTTGGCGAGCGCGACGATGTCGGTCCACTCCTGGCGCTCCTTGGCCGCTGTTCCCGGCGCGAGCCGCGTCAGGAAGGCGAGCGCGGTCTCCCGGTTCTTCGCCATCTGGTCGTAGAGCGTGTAGTCGGCATAGGTCGGATAGCCCAGCAAAGCCGCCTTCTTCGCGCGGAGCTGCGCGATCTCGCTGATGATGTTGCGGGTGTCGTTCGCATCGCCGTGCTCGGCGCGGTTGAGGCTCGCGTCCATCAGCTGCTGGCGAGTCGCATGGCTGGTGAGGTTCTCCAGCGCGGGCTGCTGCGTCGTGTTCTGGAGCGGGATCACGTAGCCGGTGAGCTTGCGGTCCTTCGCGGCCTCCTGCGCCGACGCCAGCTGCTGCGGCGACAGCCCGGCAAGAGCGGCCGGGTCGGTGACGTGCAGCGCGCCCGCCTTGGCTGCCGCGAGCAGCTTCTGGTTGAATTCGGTCTGCAGCGTGCTGAGGCGCGTGTTCATCGCCTTCAGCTCCGCCTGCTTGGCCGGCGGCAGCTCGGCGCCCGAGTGGACGAACTGCTTGTAATAGACGTCGAGCAGCTTCGCCTGCTCCGGCGTGAGGTTCAGAGACGCCTGGTTGTCGTGCAGCGTCTTGAAGCGCTGGAACAGCTTCGGGTTCAGGTAGATCGAATCCTGGTGCTGAGCGAGCAGCGGCGCGGTCTTGCTGTCGGTCGCCTGGAGCGTGTCGTTCGTGTCGGCGCCGTTGACGGCGTTGAACGCCAGGTAGGCGCGCTCGAGCAGCAGGCCGGAGCGCTCCATCGCAACGACCGTATTGGCAAAGGTCGGTGCGGCGGGATTATTGGCGATCGCGGCGACTTCCCGCTTCTGCTGCGCCATGCCCGCGAGGATCGCAGGCAGGTAGTCGCTGTCCTTGATCTTGGAGAAATCGGGCGTTTCGAACGGCAGCGTGCTCGGCTTGGCGAACGGATTGGAAGCCGGAAGCGTGGCCGAAGCCGATGCGCCGCTCTTGGCGGCAGCAGCCATGACGGGTTGGCCGGCGGCGGCAAGGGCCACGGCAGCGGACGCGAGCAGTAGATTACGGATCATGTCTCTCCCCAGAATATCAGTCACTTGGCCGTCTTAGGCGGCCGCTCTTGCGCACTGCTGAATGGATCAGCTGGCGGAAGCGACCGCGGCAAGCACGGCGTCCCCATAGCGCTCCAGCTTGGTTCGGCCAACGCCGTTCACTCGGGCAAGCTCGGCCAGGCTCGCCGGCCGCGCCGCGGCGATCTCGCGCAGCGTGGAATCATGGAAGATGATGTAGGGCGGCACGCCGGCCTCGGCGGCGAGCGCGCGGCGGGTCTCGCGAAGCGCGTCGAACAGCTGATCGGCCGGGCCGGCTTCGCGGCGGCGCCGCGCACGCGCGCGCTTGGGCGGCACCGCAATCACCAGCTCCTGCTCGCCCTTCAGGATCGGCCTCGCGCCGGGGCCGAACGACAGGCCGCCATAAGCGTCGCTCCGCAGCGCGTCGCGCGCGATCAGCGCACGAGCCACGGAGCGCACCAGGGCAATCTCCTCTGCTGACGCGATTCCAAATACCGAGAGGCGATGATGGCCGAAGCTGCGCACCTTCTCCGTGTCGTTGCCCGCGAGCACGTCGGCGAGATGCCCGACACCGAAACGCATCTCGGTGCGGAAAGCCGCGGAGAGCAGCTTCCTTGCGACTTCGGTCGCATCGATGGTCGCCGGCGGGTCGAGGCAATTGTCGCAATTGCCGCAGCGCTCGGGCGGGCTCTCGCCGAAGTGACGAAGCAGGACCGCGCGGCGGCAGCCCGGCGTTTCGACCAGCGCGGCAAGCGCGTTCAGCCGCTCGCGCTCTGCGGGACGGCGCTCGGGCTCGACCTCCTGCTCGATGCGCTGCCGCGCCAGCGCAAAATCCTGCGCGGCCCAGAACAGCCAGGCTTCGGCCGGCTCGCCGTCGCGCCCGGCGCGGCCGGTCTCCTGGTAATAGGCCTCGATGCTCTTGGGGATGGCGGAATGGGCAACCAGCCGGACGTCGGGCTTGTCGATACCCATGCCGAACGCGACCGTGGCCGCGATCACCATCTCTTCCGAACTGACGAACGCCGCCTGGTTGCGCGCTCGGACCTTCGGCTCCAGCCCGGCGTGGTACGGCAGCGCAGGCCGCCCGTTGCGCGCCACCTGCTCGGCAATCTTCTCGGCCTTGTCGCGGCTCGGGGCGTAGATGATCGCCGGTCCCGGCTGCCCCGCCAGCAGCTCGCGCAGCTGCTTGCCCGTCTGCTCGCGCGGGCGAATGTGATAGCGGATGTTGGGCCGGTCGAAGCCGGCGACGATGAGCCCGTCCTCGGGGATGCCGAGCTGAGCGAGTATGTCGGCGCGGGTCCGCCGGTCCGCGGTGGCGGTGAGCGCCAGGCGCGGCACCTCGCCATGCTCGTCGAGCAGCGGCTTGAGCTTGCGATAGTCGGGACGGAAGTCGTGGCCCCACTCGCTGACGCAATGCGCTTCGTCGATGGCGATGAGCGAGATGTCGACGCGGTCGACGAGCCTCCGGAAGCCATCGAGCGTCGCCCGCTCCGGCGCGACGTAGAGCAGGTCGAGCTCGCCGTTGCGGAACCGCTCCACGGTCCGCTCGCGGTCGCTGTCGGCCGAGGTGAGGGACGCAGCCCGGATCCCCACCGCCTCCGCGCTCCGGATCTGGTCGTGCATCAGCGCGATCAGCGGCGAGATGACCAGCGCGGTGCCCGGGCGCGCGAGCGCCGGAAGCTGGTAGCAGAGCGACTTGCCCGCGCCGGTCGGCATCACCGCCAGCGTGTGCCTGCCAGCGAGCACGCGCCCGATGACCTTCTCCTGCACGCCGCGGAAGTGGTCGAAGCCGAACGTCTGTTTGAGGATCGTGTGCGGGTCGGTCATCTACTCAACATGTGGAGCGGACCGAGCGCGCCGCTTCGTGGAGCGCCTGGCTTAGCCGTCACTCCGCCGCTTGCGCAACTTCCTCCGCCAGGCGCTCGGCCGCCTGGCGCTGCCACAGCTCGGCATAAAGGCCGCCCTTTTCAAGCAGCTCCTCGTGCGTTCCGCGCTCCGCGACCCGGCCGGCGTTGAGCACCACAATCTGGTCGGCGCCGACGATGGTCGAAAGGCGGTGCGCGATCATGATCGTGGTGCGGCTTTTCGCGACCCGGTCCAGCGTCTTTTGGATCTCTTCCTCGGTACGGCTGTCGAGCGCGCTCGTGGCTTCGTCGAGAACGAGGATGGGCGGATCCTTGAGCAGGGTCCGTGCGATCGCCACCCGCTGCTTCTCGCCGCCGGAAAGCTTTAGCCCGCGCTCTCCGACCATCGATTCATATCCGTCCGGAAGGCTCGCGATGAAGCGGTCGATCGCCGCCCCGCGTGCCGCAGCTTCGATCTGCTCCTGGGTCGCTCCGTCGCGACCGTATCCGATGTTGTAGCCGATGGTGTCGTTGAACAGGACGGTGTCCTGCGGGACGATTCCGATCGAAGCGCGAAGGCTCTTCTGCGTCACCTCCGCAATGTCCTGGCCGTCGATCAGGATGCGGCCCGACGTGGGATCGTAGAAGCGGTAGAGCAGCCGCGCGATGGTCGACTTGCCGGCGCCCGACGGGCCGACGATCGCGCAGCTGGTGCCGGCCGGAATGTCGATGTCCAGGCCTTTCAGGATCTCGCGGCCGGGCTCGTAGCCGAAATGCACGTCCTCGAAGCGGACGTTGCCGTTGGCCACCTTCAGCGGCTCGGCACTGGCCCGGTCCGTCACCTCGGCGGGCGTATCGACCAGCGTCCACATCGCTTCCATGTCGATCAGGCCCTGGCGGATCGAGCGATAGACCCAGCCGAGCATGTCGAGCGGCCGGAACAGCTGCAGGAGCATGGTATTCACGAACACCACGTCGCCGGCGGTGAACCGCCCGCGGCTCCAGCCCCAGACGGTGAAGATCATCGCCCCGGCCATCATCAGGTTGGTGATCAGCGCCTGCCCGATGTTGAGCCAGGCGAGCGATACCTCGTTGCGGATGGTCGCCTTGGCGAAGGCGCCGATCGCTTCGTCGTAGCGCCGCGTCTCGCGTTCCTCGGCGTTGAAATATTTGACCGTCTCGTAGTTGAGCAGCGAGTCGACGGCGCGGCCGATCGCCTTGTTGTCGACCTCGTTGAGCTGGCGCTGGAGCTCCGCGCGCCATTCGGTCACTCGGCGCGTGAAGACGATATAGACGGCCATCATTGCGAGCGTCGCGGCCACGAGCCCGAAGCCGAATTTGACGAAGAAGATGATGCACGCCGCCGTCAGTTCGATCAGCGTGGGGCCGATGTTGAACAGCAGGAAGTAGAGCATCATGTCGATGCTCTTGGTCCCGCGCTCGACGATCTTGGTCAGCGATCCGGTGCGCCGCTCCAGGTGGAAGCGCAGCGACAAATCGTGGATGTGGCGGAAGACGTTGGCGGCAAGCTGGCGGGCCGCATGCTGGCCGACCTTCTCGAAGATGGCGTTGCGAAGATTGTCCGAGAGGACGCCGGCAAAGCGCGCACTGGCATAGCCGATGACGAGCATCGCAACCACCGCGAACGGCTGACGGTGTGCCGACATGCCGTCGACGACGGCCTTGTAGGCGAATGGCATCAGCAGCACCGCCGCCTTGCCGGCCAGCACGAGCAGCAGGGCGCCGACAACGCGAGCCTTCAGCTCGACCTCGCCCTTGGGCCAAAGCATCGGCAGGAAGCGCCACAGCGCCCCGAAGCCGCCGTTCTTCCTGTCCTTCTGCTGGGTCTCCGCTGCGGCCATGGCCCGGTAGGTAGGATTGCGGATCGCGGACAGCAAACGAGCGTCTTAAGAATCTGCGGAACCGCTGCGAAAATCGGCGGTTAAACCAGCATCTTAGGGGATGCTCGATGGGACCTGGCTTTTTCGTGATCGCGATCCTGGGCTGCGCCGACGGGGGCAGCGCCTGCACGCCCGTTGCCACCCTGGAGACGCGCTACGCGACGGAAGCCCAGTGCGCGGCCGCAGCGCCAGCAGCGCTGATGGACAACAGCAATTTCGATTATCCGACGCTCGTCGCCCGCTGCCGCAACGGCAACCCGCATCTGGTCGACGCGCAGAAGCAGCCGTCCGGCAAGCCGCGGCACGGCTGAGCGCCGGAACCGCGCGCCCGCAGGGCGGTTGCAGGGACTGCAATGAAGCACACGACGCCCAAGCATTCGAAAGCGAAGCTGCCGCGCGGACGCAAGAAAGGCCGGCAGGACGACGGCGAGAGCAACCAGGCGACCACTCGCGACTTCGAGCGCGAGGAAATGGGCATCGCGCCGAAGGAGTAAGGCGATGAGCGACGAGTCCGACGTCATGGAACCGATGGTCCACCAGGACCAGGAACCCGGCCATGAGAGCAGGCTCGAGCCCAAGCCGGATTGGGAGCCGCGCTACAAAGGGTCGGACCGGCTGAAGGACAAGGTCGCGCTGATCACCGGCGCGGACAGCGGCATCGGCCGCGCCGTCGCTGCCCTGTTCGCGCGCGAGGGCGCCGACGTCGCGATCGTCTATCTGTGCGAGCACGACGATGCGCAGAAGACGAAGGAGATCGTCGAGAAGGAAGGCCGCCGCGCCATCCTTATCGCGGGCGACATCGGCGACAAGCAGTTCTGCGAGAAGGCGGTTCAGCAGACGGTGGAGCAATTGGGCCGGCTCGACATCCTCGTGAACAATGCGGGCGAGCAGCACCCCGACAAGGACATCACCGACATCGACGAGCACCAGCTCCGCCGTACCTTCCAGACCAACATCTTCGGCATGTTCTACATGACGCAGGCGGCGCGCCCGCACCTCAAGAAGGGCAGCGCGATCGTAAATTGCACGTCGGAGACGACTTACAAGGGCTCGCCCGACCTGCTCGACTATGCATCGACCAAGGGGGCGATCGTCGGCTTCACCCGTTCGCTGGCGAAGAATCTGGTCAAGGACGGGATCCGCGTGAACGGCGTCGCGCCAGGGCCGATCTGGACTCCCCTCAACCCGTTCGGCGGGCAGCCGAAGGAGGATCTGCCGGAATTCGGCAAGGACACGCCGATGGGCCGCCCGGGCCAGCCGAACGAGGTCGCCCCGTGCTTCCTCTTCCTCGCCTGTGAGGATTCGAGCTACATGACCGGGCAGGTGCTTCACCCCGACGGCGGAAGCACCACCTCCAGCTGAGCGACTGACCGGATGTGTACGCTACAACTGTAGCGCGTGTCCGCTTCCGGACAGTGCTGTGGCGCCAGCATCGCGGCAGCATTGGTGAAATTTCCCAACTAGCCGCACTTTGTGCTGGCAAAATCTGCCGCGGCGCTGACCGCGCTACTGATAAATAAGCACTTTTGCGATTTGGCACGCTCCCTGCATTGGTAAGGGCACGAGCCCAATGGTGGGTTCGAGAGCATCGCAAAGGGGTTACAAAATGTTCGGTTCTTTCTCTTCGGTTCGTGAAACCGCCACCATCTTCGCCGGCGCGTTCATTTCCGCGCTTCTGCTGGTCTCGGCCGCGACTTCGCTGCCGATCGCCTAACCACCGCTTAGAGAGGAAACAGAAATGAATGGACGTTTCCTGATCAACCGCGGCGACGCCAAGATCATGGGCGTCGCCGCCGGTCTCGCCGACTATACCGGCGTCGACCCGACGATCGTCCGCCTCGCCTTCATTGCAGCGACGCTGCTGACCGGCCCGGTGATGATCCTCTTCTACGTACTCGCGGGGCTGCTGGCGCCCGCACACTAGGCGCCAGCCGCTCTTTTCCGCCGGCGGCCCAAGGCCCATCATGCCGGCGTGACCGCTTCCGATCCTTTCCATCTCCAGCGCTTCGTCGATGCCCAAGCCGGCATCTACGACCGCGCGCTCGAGGAGCTCAGGAGCGGATCGAAGCGAAGCCACTGGATGTGGTTCATCTTCCCGCAGCTCGCTGCCCTCGGCCGCAGCCCGACCGCCCGTTACTACGGGATGGCGTCGGCAGACGAGGCAACCGCCTATCTCGCCCATCCCGTGGTCGGCCCACACCTGCACGAATGCGTCGAAGCGCTCCTGCCGTGGGCGGGGAAGCGCTTGGCCGCGCAGATCCTGGGCGAGATCGACGCGATGAAGCTGAAGTCCAGCCTCACATTGTTCGACGCTGTCCAGCCCGGCGCGCTGTTCGACCGCGCTCTTCTGAACTTCTTCGGCGGCGAGAGGGACCAACTCACGCTCGCACTTTTGCAGGGTCAGCAGTAATGAGCGTTCGAGAGGGAGATTCGGTTATGCGCAAGCTTCTGTTTGCATTTGCCGCCGCCAGCATCGTCGCGGCGCCGGCGTCCGCCGCGCTGAAGGTCGGCGCCAAGGCTCCGGATTTCGCCACCGTCGGCGCGGTCGGGGGCAAGGAGTTCAAGCTTCACCTCGCCGACATGCTGAAGAAGGGGCCGGTAGTGCTCTATTTCTTCCCCAAGGCGTTCACCAGCGGCTGCACCGCCGAAGCGCATGCGTTCAGCGAGTCGATCGGCCAGTTCAAGAAGGCTGGCGCGCAGGTGATCGGCATGTCCGGCGACGATCTCAAGACCCTGCACGAATTCTCCACCAAGGAATGCCGCAGCGCCTTCCCGGTCGCGACCGCAACGCCGACCATCCAGAAGGAATATGACGTCGCGTGGGCAGCGCACCCGGGCATCACCACCCGCACGTCCTACGTGATCGACCGCAAGGGCAAGATCGTCATGGTCCACGACGACCTCGACTTCAGCCAGCATGTGGAAAAGACGCTGGCCGCGGTGCGGGCGCTGAAATAGCCGGGCAGGGGCAGCCGCGGCTGCCCCTCGACCTAGCGGGCCGATTCCTTCTCGACGAACTTGTTGAAGCGGCTGTCGCCCTCCGGATCGTGGAGGAATGCGACGTCGCTCTGGTCGAACACGCGGAAGAATTCGTCCCAGCTGACCCGTTCCAGGCGGTCGTCGTCGTTGCCGCCGGGCTCGTCGAAATCGATCCGCAGCACACCGCCGCCGCTGCCGGTGCGGACCAGCGCCGGATGCCCGCCCCTCTTCTCCACCCACTTGCGGATCTCGTCATGGTTGGTGGTGGTCTTTGCGCTCGACATGTCGCTCTCCTTCGCGAGTGGCGGATGCATCCGGGAAATGATCGGAAGGCTGGGCGGGTTCCGATTTTCGCCTTGCGCGCCAACAACATTGGGAACCGTTGCGCTTCCGGTTCGCTGTTGCGCCGGTCGACACATGCGAGGGAAGCCAAAATGAAGACCCGGATCACAATGACTGCCGCGATGATCGCAGCGCTGACGGCGTGCAACAACAACAACAGCAACAACGTCGCCGCGACCAACGTGGCAACGAACGCTGCGACCATGAATGCGGGCACGATGAATGCCGGCACCATGAACGCGACCGACATGAACGTGACGGACATGAACGCCACGACCAACACCGGCGTGACGGACGTCAACGCGACCAACAACACGGCCAACGCGGCGACCAACTACTAACCCGGCGAGGAGCACGCGCCGGAGCGGGGCGCCTGCCTTGCGGGCGCCCCTTTGGCGCATCCTCATCTTTCCTTCGGCCTGCCGAGCTGCCGCGCCATGTCGCGGCGGATGGCCGAGCGCTGCGCGGCTGTGCTGAGGGTCCGCTCGGCGTCGTAATAGCCGCTGAGGAAATCATAGTCCCACTTCGTCATCGTCACCGGCGCCTGGCCGCCAACGGGCACGTCGAGCACGTGCAGGATCGTCGGCGCTCCCGAATTTCCGAGGTGCGCCGGGTCGGCGCCCGTCAGCGCCCGGATAGCCGCATAGTCGGCCAGCTGGGTGGTGGTCATTCCGACGAGCGCGCGCCGCTCCACCACCACCACCGAGGCGTCGAACTGCGGATGGACCGGCTGGGTGATGCGTGAAGGCGAGGCGATCGTCCGGTTCCCCACCACGCCCTGCGTCGTGTCCTCGGTAAGATCGACTCCGTCGGCGCTCATCGTCGGCCCCTGGACCTGCCAGGCCGCGGCGGGGCCGGGCTGCCGCTCGAGATCGCGGAACTGCCGGCCGGTGAGCCCGAAATAGTCGGCGCGGTGCCGCTCCAGCTCCTGCAGGAAAGCCTTCTTGTCGGAGGTGACCAGGAGCAGGACGTTGGGCGCGCAGCGCTCGCCGCCAACGGCAATGCCGACGCTTTTCGCGACCAGCCGGATCCGCTGCTCGACGGCGTCGGCCTGCGCCCTGGCAAGGCCGAAGACGGCCGGGCAGACCTGGCGCTCGAAGCGGCTGAGCTGTCCGCCGGGTCCGGCCGGAGTCAGCGAACGCACGAAGTCGTCGATCGCCTTCGGACTGTCCTTCTGCCCGGTGACGACGATCGTCTCGTCGACCGGAGCCGCGGCTTGCGGCGGAGCCGGCCTGGCGAGCGCCGGGGTGCCCGCCGAGGCGAGGAGCAGGAAAGCTGCAAGACCAAGATTAGGCATCGAAGGACCTCTTCATGACTGGCCGGAGCCCGAAGGATCGGCGAGCGAGGCAGTGACGGTCATGAGCAACGGATGAGCCTTCGCTGAAAAGAACGGGCCGTCGCCGCGCGGGCCTAGTTGCGGCACAACTGGTCGGGGGCGTGCGACGAGATGCGGGTGAAATTTTCGGGGTCGGTCGAGAGCACGACCACCGCCTCGCAGCGGCGGAGCTGGAACCGCACCTTGCGGGCGCGGAAATCGAGCGAAACGCGACTGAACTTTTCCAGCAGGTCGGTTCCGAGCAGGAGCGCGGGCTCGCGCTGCAGGCCGAACATCTTGAACGGCGGGACGTCGGCGAATGCCATGGGCACGTCGTGGAGCGTGACGGGGCCGAGCTCGAGCTCCGCGATTCGCGCGACCTGCAGCTTCAGCACCTCGCCGGTCACGCCGATGATCGGCACGGTGACGAACTTGTCGCGATTCCCGCGGATCAGCTGGTCGCGCAGCGCAAGGTTGCCGATGGTGATCTCGGAGCCGGTGTCGATCACTGCGTCGAGGTCGTAGCCGGCCGCCTTCACGTGGGTAAGGATCAGCTGGCCGTGCTGGCTGCGGGCGGTGATCACGATCTCGCCCGGTTCGTGCTTCACCGGAATCCGCGCATCCTCGACCTTGATGCGGCGCGCGTCGAAATCGAGCATCAGCCTTTGCCGGACGAGCGCGTCGATGCCGATCATCCCGTCGCCGCCGAGGTCGACCTCGCGAAGCGCCGGAAGCTCGAGATTGCCGATGGTGCTCGACCCGATCGTCAGTCGGTCGACCTTCACGCGGTCGACGATGTTGCGGTTGGTCATGCCGTTGAGGATGACGGGCGTGCCGAGCGGCAACTCCAGGCCGCGCGCGATGCGGACTCCGACGACCGAGGTGTCGGCGCCGCTGTCGACGATGAAATGATAGGGGCCGCGCCCGTTCACCAGCACGTCGACGCTCAGGCGCGTCTCGAGCTTCCGCGCCTTGATCTCCTCCCCGCTGATGGCGAGCGTCGGGTCGAACACGGCGGGCGGCAGCGGCGGGATGTTGGGCGGCGTCGCCGGCGCCGGCCGCGGCTTGCCGATCTTCGGCGGCTCGGCGGCGGCGGGACAATCCGAGGCAATGCCGACGGCCATCATCGACAAAGCGAGCAACAGGGCACGGCGCGGCACAGGCAATTTCGTTCTCCGCTCAAGCGGATAGGTGGGTATCCTACTCCCCGTGCGGCGTTCACCGCCAGCGCTATTAGACGCACGGCCCGCCTGTTCGACGGGTGAATGGAGCCAGCGACAGGCCGCCGCCGTCGCACCAGCATCGCGAAAGTTCACAAAGTTCACACTTCCATACGCGCACGCGCGCGCGCGAGGGGCGGAGAGCGACAAAGGGCGAAGCGAGCGGAGGCAGCGACGGGGGGCGCATCACCGAGCTTAAGCCACAGGTGCGGCCCTGTAGGACAGGCTTATTTTGCGTCGAAGGCGGTCAGGATCGGGCAGGCGCCGCCGCGCTTGGTCGCGCAAGCGGTCGCCAGCGCGGCCAGCGCGTCGCGGGCCTGGCGCAGCTCGTCGATCTTCGCGTCGAGCGCCGCGACGCGCGCTGACGCGAGCTCGCGGGCACGGGCGCGGTCATCGGCCGCGTCGAGCTCGAGCAGCTCCCGGATCTCCTTCAGGGTGAAGCCGGCGGCCTGTGCCGAGCGGATGAAGCGGAGCCGCTTGAGGTCCGCCTCGCCGTAACGCCGCACTTCGCCCGGCGGCCGCGGAGGCTCGGGGAGCAGGCCGCGACGCTGGTAGTAGCGGACGGTCTCGACGCCCACTCCGGCGGATTTGGCCAGGCCGCCGATCGTGTCCGCTCTTTTCGCTTGATTCCGTACCATGGTACGGGGGTCATAGGCCGCTTACCGGCGGCGAATCAACGCCCCGGCACAAAAGGGACGAAGAGCGATGGACAAGACGAGCGAGAAGAACGCGGCCGTGTGCCAGTGCAGCTGCACCAAAGGCGGATGCCGCTGCGAGCCGTGCACCTGCAAGAACTGCAATTGCTGACGGCGTGCGGGCCCACCTCGAATCGAGGTGCGGCCCGCCTTCCGCGGAACGGAACGCGCCGCCGACCGTTCATGACGGTGACGTAACTTCCAGGATCCCCATGCAAACCCAGAACATCATCGAACGCGCCTTCCAGCTGGCGCGCGGCTCCGACAATCTCGAGGAGATCCGCAAGACGCTTCGGCGCGAAGGCTATTCGAACGTCGACGCCCATCTCGCGGGCGCGTCGATCAAGGCGGACCTCAAGCGGCAGTTCGTGCGCTAGGCGGCGCAGCAGGAGAGCGACGGTGGCCAAGGGTCAGCAGCGGAAGACCAAGGAAGCGCGAAAGCCGAAGAAGGAAAAGCCGAAGACGATCGCGGCCAATCCTTCCAGCAAGGGCGGCGGGCTCAGCAAAGGCTGATCGGCGCCGCGTCGATCCGCGTACCGTCGCACTTGGAGCAGGCCAATTGGCTTGCTTGTCAGGCATCCTCCGGGCGTATGGGCGCCGCGGCGAGCTTCCCGACTACCGTCGTCCACTCGCGGACGTGCCAGCGGGCGACCAGCCCGCCGGTGACATAAGGGTCGGATCGGGCAAAGCGCTCGGCGACGGACGAATCCTCGCCGGCGAACATGAGCACCGCGCCATCGACCGGATCGGCAAGAGCTCCGGCAACGACGATCTCCCCTCGCTCGACGGCGTCCCAGGCATATCTCAGATGCGCGCCACGGAACTGGCCACGGCGCTCGAGCACGTCGGGCACGTAATCGTAGAAGAGGAGGAAGTGCTTCATCGTCACTCGGCCGCGGGGAGGTAGATTTCTCCGCCCTCCTCGTGGAAGCGCTTGCTCATTTCGGCCATGCCGGCGTCCGCATCCGGGTGCCTCCTCTCCCCGGTCAGCTGCGCTGACTCGCCCTCTCCCGCGAGGGGAGAGGGGTTCAGGCGGGCGAACTCCCTTACCTCTTGCGTGATCTTCATCGAGCAGAACTTCGGCCCGCACATGCTGCAGAAGTGGGCGGTCTTCGCGCCTTCTGCGGGCAGCGTCTGGTCGTGGTATTGCTCGGCGGTTTCGGGGTCGAGCGACAGGTTGAACTGGTCTCGCCAGCGGAACTCGAACCTCGCTCGCGACAGCGCGTCGTCGTGGAGGCGGGCTGCCGGGTGGCCCTTGGCGAGGTCGGCGGCGTGCGCTGCCAGCTTGTAGGTGACGACACCGACCTTGACGTCGTCGCGGTCAGGAAGGCCGAGATGCTCCTTGGGCGTGACGTAGCAGAGCATCGCGGTTCCGAACCAGCCGATCATCGCGGCGCCGATGCCGCTGGTGATATGGTCGTAGCCCGGCGCGATGTCGGTCACGAGCGGCCCCAGCGTGTAGAAGGGCGCCTCGCCGCAGCTTTCGAGCTGCTTCTCCATATTCTCCTTGATCTTGTGCATCGGCACATGGCCGGGCCCTTCGATCATCACCTGGCAGTCGTGCGCCCAGGCTTTCTTCGTCAGCTCGCCCAGCGTGTAGAGCTCGGCAAACTGGGCTTCGTCATTGGCGTCCGCGGTCGATCCGGGGCGGAGGCCGTCGCCGAGTGAGAAGGCCACGTCATAGGCCTTCATGATCTCGCAGATCTCGTCGAAGCGCTCGTAGAGGAAGCTCTCGCGGTGGTGGGCGAGGCACCATTTGGCCATGATCGAGCCGCCGCGGCTGACGATGCCGGTGACTCGCTTGGCGGTTAGCGGCACGTACGGGAGGCGCACTCCGGCGTGGATGGTGAAATAGTCGACGCCCTGCTCGGCCTGCTCGATGAGGGTGTCGGCGAAGATCTCCCAGGTCAGATCCTCGGCGATTCCGCCCACTTTCTCCAGCGCCTGGTAGATTGGGACGGTGCCGATCGGCACCGGCGAGTTGCGTACGATCCATTCGCGCGTGTCGTGGATGTTTCGGCCGGTCGATAGGTCCATGACCGTGTCGGCGCCCCAGCGGATCGCCCACACCATCTTGTCGACCTCGGACGCGACGTCGGACGCGACGGCGCTGTTGCCGATATTGGCGTTGATCTTGACCAGGAAGTTGCGGCCGATCGCCATCGGCTCCGATTCAGGATGGTTGATGTTCGACGGGATGATCGCGCGGCCGCGGGCGACCTCGTCGCGGACGAATTCGGGCGTGATGAAGTTGGGGATGGAGGCGCCGAAGCTTTCGCCGTCGCGCGCCACATTCAGCGCCTGCTCGCGGCCCAGATTCTCGCGAATCGCGACATATTCCATCTCCGGCGTGACGATGCCGCGCCGCGCGTAATGCATCTGCGTGACATTGCAGCCGGGCTTCGCCCGGAGCACGCGCTTGCGGACGTTCGGGAACGGGCTGACGCCGCCGCTGCGGTCGGGCCCGAGCTGTCCGTTGTCCTCGGGCCGGACCTCGCGCTGCGGCACCTCCTCGACGTCGCCGCGCGCGCGGATCCAGTCTCGGCGAAGCTCGGGAAGGCCCGCCATGATGTCGATGCGCTGCTGCGGATCGGTGTAGGGGCCGCTCGTGTCGTAGAGGATGACGGGCGGCTCGCCGCATGACGGCTCGAGGTCAACGGCGCGCATCGCGACGCCGTTGACGTGAATCTTGCGCGAGCCGCGGATCGGCCCGGTGGTGACTTTGAGTTCGGTACGTGCGGGGGCGTCGCCCATCTCGTCTTCCTCTCCTTGCGGAGAGGAGCCTCGTCCTAGACAGTCCACGGGACTGTCTGCGCCTCGGCTCCTTCTCCCTACGCCGGTGTCAGCCGGATCAGGTTCGATGGGTCGCCCGCTCGTGCGGGCCTCTCAAGCGCCGGCCAGCGCTCCCCCAGGGAAGAGTCGTCCGTAAAGAAAAGCCCGGCGGCTTGCCAGCCGCCGGGCCATCAAATTCGGCCGGGCCGAAGCGATTATTTTTTCGGCGCGCGGGCGGCCTGGAGCTCCTGCGCGGTGATGGTGCCGTCGTGGTTCGCATCGACCTTGTTGAACGAGGAGAGCGGGCCGGCCTCATATTCCTGGAAGCTGATCTTGCCGTCCTTGTTGGAATCGATGGCGGCGATGATCTGCTGCGGAGTCTGGCGCGCCTGGAGCGGGCGGGCAGCGGCCATGAACTCGGCCTTGCTCAGCTGTCCGTCCTTGTTGGTGTCGAGCTTGGCGAACTCGGCGGCGAGCTGCTGCTGCTGCACGGCCTGAGCCTGCTGCACTTCCTTCTGCAGCATGGCGTTGACCTCGTTGGCGTCGAGCACGCCGTCGTGATTGGCGTCGACCGCGTTGAAGCGCGACTGAACCCCGGCGACGAATTCGGCCCGCGTCGTCGTCTGCTTTGCGGTGGCGGCGGGCGCCTTCGCCGGAGCGGGCGCAGCGGCGGCGAGCGCCGGCGCAGCCGGGATGGCGGCCACGGCGGCCGCGATGATCATGTAACGGTTGAACACTTCAATCTCCCCCAAAATTCCCATGCTGTGCGGAAAAAGTGCAGATGCGCCCGTTAGCGATTCCTTCGGGCTGCGTCGACCGCCGGAATGTCGGCGGGCCAACCTTGCTGCGGAGTGAATTGAACGCCGGCGGCGGGATTCATGAACCAGTTTTAATACGCATGCGCGCGTGGCAAGGCGCGTTCTGATGCCGGCCGCAGCCCGTCCCGCACTGTTGCGGCAGGGACACATAATTGGCTGCTAATGGCGGTTAATCGCAATTCGGATCAACTTTTCCGCTTTGCTTTTCCCCAACGTCCGGGATAAGCCAAGATCACGGTATTGTCTCCGCTGGGGGCGGGGCTCGTGTCGCGTGCCAATGACATGAGCTCAACCAGCAGGGCCGATACGGAGAGTAAAACCGAGTTCGCGGCCGCGAACTCAAACAGGGGAATACATCGATGAATACGACGCAAAAGCGTATCGCTCTTCTCACGGGCGCATCGCTCGCAACGCTTGGCCTTGCAACGCCGGCGCTTGCTGCGCCTCACACCGGGCTGGCTGACGGAACCTACCCGGGCTTCACCACTTCGACCGATACGATCGAAATTTGCGACGTGGCCGTTCCCGGCAACCCGACGGTTCCCGGAAGCCCCTGTTTCTTCGGTGTGATCGACACCACGAACCCCGCGGCCGCCGCAGTTCCCGGCGCCTTCCTGCAGCAGAAGGACACCGGCGCGACGGTGTCGCTGAGCATGGCCAACCACGGCTCGGCCGAAGTCGGCGCCATCGCGATTGCGACCGGCGTTGTCGGCAATGCGACGGCGAATGCGACGATCGGCTTCGACGTCATCCGCCAGACGGCAATCGCGACGGCCGGAAGCGCGACTGCCCGCATCGACAATGAAGGCGCGCTCCTCATCGACGCGCTCGCGGTCGCCACGGGCACCGGCAGCGCGCACGCGAATGCCAGCGTGTCCGACGCCATCGCGCAGTTCGCGACGGTCGGCGCCGCCGGCACGGGCGACGCTTCCGCAGTCATTACCAACAACGGCGCGCTGACGGTCCTCGCCTCAGCGGTCGCCTCGGGCGGCGGCTTCGCCTCGGCCAATGCGACCATCGGCAACACCGGAATCTTCCAAGGCGCCTATAATCTCGGCGGCGGCAACGCGGCGGCGACGATCAACAATGCCGGGACGCTCAACGTCCTAGCCAATGCGGCGGCGCACGGCTCGGCGGCCTCGGCCGATGCGTCGATCGAATCGGGCATCTACCAGTCGGCCAGCGCGGTCGGCACCGGCAATGCGACGATCACGCTGAACAACAGCACTGCGGGCGCGATCAACGTCGGCGCCAACGCGACCGCCGTTGCGACGGCTGGCACCGCGGACGCCAGCGCGACCGTCGACCTCGGCATCTACCAGACTGCCCAGGCGGCGTCGGGCACCGCCAGCGCGGTGATCAACAATGACGGCGCAATCACAGTCGGCGCTGCGGCGAGCGCGGTTGCGGCGGGCGGCGCGGCTTCGGCCAGCGCCAACGTCAGCACTGCGATCGGCCAGTACGCCTCCGCGACGGCCGGCGGCAACGCAGTCGCCTCGATCAACAACGGCGGCTCGATCGACATCGGCGCGGTCGCCACGGCGGCGGGGACCGACACGGTCGCACTCGACGCCGACAACGCTTTCGCCGAAATCAACGTCGGCATTTCGCAGCAGGCGACTGCGGGCGGCGGCGGCGACGCGACGGCGGCGATCACCAACGGCGGCTCGATCACGATCCACGCGACGGCGAACGATCACGGCGCTTCGGCCTGGTCGGCGAACGCGTCGATCAGCTCGGGCATCGTCCAGTCGGCGAACGCGACCGGTGCGGGCAACGCCACGGCATCGATCGCCAACGACGGCACGATCGACATCCACGCGATCGCCAATGCGACCGCGACCAAGTTCGACGCTTTCGCTTCGGACGTGTCGGTCCACACCGGCATCTCGCAGCAGGCGCATGCCGACACCGGCGACGCGACGGTCAGCCTGACCGGCGCCGGCACGATCAACATCAGCGCGGCGGGCCATGCCAGCGCCAACGACTTCGCCTATGCGTCGGCATCGATCAACGTCGGCATCCACCAGTCGGCATCGGCGACGGCGGGCGGCAACGCGGTTGCGATGCTGTCGCAGGCCGCGGTGAACATCGACGCTCTTGCAACGGCGATCGGGACGGGCGCGGACAGCGCGTCGGCCTATGCCTACAATTATAACGGCATCCAGCAGTTCGCGAACGCAGTGGGCGGCGGCGATGCTTCGGCGACGATCACGCTCGGCGGCGGGAGCATCAATGCGACGGCCAACGCGCTGTCGCCGGCCGACAGCGCTTCCGCTACGGCGAGCGTCACCAACGCGATCTCGCAGACGGCGCATGCCACCGGCGGCGGCAACGCCAGCGGCTCGATCACCAACACGGGCGACCTGACCATCAACGCCGTTGCCCATGCGACGGCCGCGACGTCGGCGACGGCGAAAGCCTATAACAGCGACGCGATCAACCAGAGCGCGGTCGCCTCGGGCCAGACCACGGTCGGCGCGGGCGCGACGGCGACGGTCGTCGGCGCGAACGCTTCGGTCGCGCTCAACAACAGCGGCAACCTGTCGATCGGCGCGGTTGCCACCGCAGCCGGCTCGTCGGCGAGCGCCACGGCGACCGTGACCGACGCGATCCACCAGACGGCCTTCGCCCACGGCACCGGCGCGACGCCGGTCGGCGGCAGCGCGACGGCCGCGATCACCAATGACGGCACGATCGCGATCAACGCGGCTGCGAACGCCCTCGCCACCACCGGCACCGCGAACGCCACGGCGGTGGTCAACACCGCGATCTCGCAGGAAGCGCGCGCCGGCAACTTCTTGGCCGGCACCGGCGCGGACGCGCTCGTCAGCCTGACCGGCACGGGCACGATCGACGTCGGCGCGAACGCGCATGCGCTCTCGACGAACAATTCGGCCAATGCGTCTGCCGACGTTTTCGGCGGCGTGTGGCAGTTCGCTTACTCGTTCGGCGGCGACGCGACGGCGATCCTCTCGCAGGGCGCGGTAAACGTCCACGCGACGGCTTCGGCGGGCGGCAGCACGGCGCAGGCGGTGGCGGTCGACAGCTGGGCAGTGTACCAGTCGGCCTGGGCGACCACGGGCGATGCGAACGCGACCATTTCGCTCGGCGGCGGCAACATCTCCGCCTTCGCCAGCGCCAATGCGACGGACAGCAACGCGACGGCCTTCGCCAATGTCGCGGGCCAGTGCACGAGCTGCGCGGCGATTTCGCAGTACGCCTTCGCCGGCGGCGGCGGAAACGCCACGGCGAGCCTCGCCAACACCGGCGCGCTGACGATTGCGGCAGGCGCGCATGCGGTTGCCGACGAGACGGCGAACGCGACCGCTCTCGCCGACGGCATCTACCAGTCGGCGACGGCGTTCATGGGCGGCAACGCGCTCGTGAGCGGCTCGAACGCCGGCACGCTGACGGTTGCGGCGAGCGCGCTCGCCACCGGATCGGACGCGAATGCGGCCGCCTCGGTCAGCTACGGCTGGGATCAGCACGCCAGCGCGTCGGGCACCGCCCTGGCGCTCGGCGGCAACGCGACGGCATCGCTGACCAACAGCGGCACGATCAACGTCAACGCCGGTGCGACGGCCAATGCCACGCGGCAGAACGCCTTCGCCACGGCGGCGGTCGGCAGCGGCATCGCGCAGACGGCGGAGGCCTTCTCCGGCACCGCGCTCGCTTCGCTGACCAACACCGGAGCGATCACGGTCGCGGCGACGGCCAACGCCGTCGCGGGCTCGCGGATCGTCGGCGTCGGAACCACCGCGACGACCGTCTACGGCTCGGCCGCGGCGATCGCGGCGGTGAGCGTCGGCGTCGTCCAGTCGGCTAGCGGCATCCACGCGACGGCATCGCTGGCCAACGGCGGCACCATCGACGTGACTGCGGCGGCGAACGCCGGCGGCCCTGCGGGCGCGACCGGCAACGCAGCCACGGCAACGGCCGTCGCGGCGGTCGGCGCGGGTATCGCGCAGAGCGCCAATGCGCACGGCACCTATACGACGACCGTAACCAACGCGACGGCGGGCGGCGGAACCACGACGGTGACGACGACTCATCCGGGGATCGCGGTTGCCTCGCTGACCAACAGCGGGACGATAAACGTCGCGGCGCTGGCGAATGCCAACGCAACGGGCCCGGCGCTCGCGGTTGCGGCGCTCTCGGTCGGCGCGGTCCAGGTCGCCAACGGCGGCGACGCGGTCGCGACGCTGACCAACAGCGGCACGATCAACGCGAGCGCGTCGGCGAACGCCGCCGGCTCGGTAGCGACGGCGGTCGCAGCGGTCGGCGCGGGCGTCGTCCAGGTCGCCAATGCGGCTCCGATCGTCACCGGAACGGCGACGTACACGACGCACCCGACGCCGCTTTCGACCAACACCTTCACCTTCGTGACGGGTGCCCTGGCCGGCAACGCGACGGCGGCGCTCACCAACAGCGGCACCATCTCGGTCAACGTCAATGCGAATGCAGCGGCGACCGGCTCGGCGCTTGCAGTTGCGGCTGCGGGCGCGGGCGTCCGCCAGATCGTCAATGCGGGCACGGCCACGGTCGTGACCGGCACGGCGCTCGGCGTTCCCACCGCGACGGCTACCGTCGGCGGCAACGCTGCGGCGGTGCTGACCAACAGCGGCACGGTCGCAGTGAACGTTGCGGCCAACGCCACGGGCAGCGCCGCGACTGCAGTCGCGGCCGCGAGCTCCGGAGCGGGTCAGATCGTCGGCGCTCCCGCCGGTTCGGCCTCGGCGAGCATGGTCAACACGGGCTCGGTGCTGGTTGACGCCAGCGCAGTGGCGAACGGAACGGCTTCGGCCCTCGCCGTCGCCGCCGCGGGTACCGCAATGTACCAGAGCGTCACGGGCGTCACGGGGGTTGCCTTCATGAGCAACGCCGGCACCGTCACTGCAACGGCGAACGCAGCGGCTGTCGCCACTGCCGGCTCGGCCAACGCCACGGCGGTCGCGCTCGGCATGGGCCAGAACGTCACCGCCTCGAGCGGCTCGGCGAGCATGGTCAACAGCGGAACGCTGAACGTCGGCGCGCATGCGTCGGCCAGCGGGAGCACCAATGCCAGCGCTTCGGCTTCGGCCGTCGGCGCCTGGCAGCATGTCAACGCCGGCCTGCCGCTCGCCTTCACGAACAGCGGCGCAGTGAACGTCAACGCGGCGGCAGTCGCCACCGGGACGACGGGCAATGCGACGGCCAACGCGGTCGGCTACAGCGGGCTCGCCACCGGCGGCGGAACGGCGGTTGCGTCGGTCGCCAACTCCGGCACGATGAGCGTCGCGGCCTCGGCCACGGCTCCGGTCAACGCCACGGCGCACGCGCAGGGCATCGTCGTTTCGAACGCGGCGACGACCTTCACGACACCGACTGCGGGCGGCGGCACGACCACGGTCGTTGCCGGGCACCCGCTGGTTGCCTCGATCACCAACAGCGGCACGATCAATGTGCTCGCCAAGGCGAACGGCATGGGCACCACCGCCACCACCGTCACCAACACGACGGCCGGCGGGGCGACGACGACCGTCGTCACGACCCATTCGCACTCGAGCGCGCTTGCCACGGGCATCCGCCTCAACGCGGGGCTCTACGGGACCACGACGACGACCGTCACCGGCGGCGTCACGACCGTCCACCACAACAACAGCTCGATCACCAACTCCGGCACGATCGACGTCACTGCCATCACCAACGGCGGCCCGGCCACGGCCTACGGCATCCTGGTGACGAGCAACGGCGCCGCGACGCCGGCAGCGGGCCAGGTGCTCACCATCAACAATTCGGGCGACATCATCGCCCGGTTCTCGACCGATGGCGGCGCAACCTTCCACCGCGGCGAGGCGATCGACGTGTCGGCAGCTCCGGTGGCCTCGACGGTCATCAACCTGCTGGGCGGCAACATCACCGGCAACATCGAGCTGCAGAGCGATGCGGACGTCATCAACGTGACCACCGGCAAGACGGTGTTCAACGGTGTCGTCAACAACGACCTGTGCGGCGCGTTCGTCGGCTCGATCGCGCTTGACGACCCGGCGCAGAACGACTGCGGCGTGGGCACGCTGAACATCAACAGCGGCGGCAACCTCGAGTTGGCGATCGATGCGGTGGACGGCCCGTCCTACGTCTTCATGGACACGCTCAACATGGGCGCGGACGGCACGATCACCTTCGATCTGCCGCCGGCGAACGGCGGGACGGCTGCCCTCGGCACCTACCCGCAGGTGTTCGTCGACACCGCGAACCTGGACGGCACGCTGGTTGCGAACATCGCCTCTCCGAACGGCCTGTTCGAAACCACGACGTACCAGAACGTCATCGACGCGGTGGTCCGCAACGGCACGTTCGACCAGTGCATCATCAACGGCATCCCGACGGGGTCGCTGCTGCTGGGAATGGACTGCGTGTACGACGCGAACGCCAACGTCGACCTGGCGGTGACGCGGACTGCGTTCAACGGAGTTGCCGGGCTCAACCGGAATGGCAACGCCGTCGGCGCCGGCCTCGAGTGCATCTACAACGTCAACCTGACGGGCGGGGTGGCCGACATGTTCGCCGACCTGTTCCTGTTCACGGATGCGGCGAACTACAACATCGCACTCAACCAGCTGTCGGGCTCGGTCTACGCCAACTACCTCAACTCGTTCCCGAGCCTCGGCGTCCATGAAAACGACCTCGTCGACCATGCGACGAACTGCGAGATCCCGGCGCTTGCCGGCTCGGTCCTCGAGTGCCGTGCGTCCTCGCCGATCCACATCTGGGGTCAGGTCGACTACCAGACGCGGAAGGCGGACGGCGACATCGAGGCGGGCACGACGCGCTCCAAGCGCTTCAGCGGCCTGCTGGGTATCGATGCGAATGTCGGCAATGCCGCGATCATCGGCGGCGACCTGGGCTACCTGACCAACCATGTCAGGGACAACCAGTTCGGCGACACGGTCAGCGGCAAGGGTTGGACCGGCGGCCTCTACGCCGTCTACGACCCGGGCTCGTTCTTCGTGAAGGGCATCACGACCTACAGCTCGCTGAACGGCGACTCGCGGCGTCACATCGACTTCGCCGGCCTGGCGACGGGTGCGACCTTCGCGGCGAACCCGACCGGCAGCCCGGACGTGAAGATGTGGACCTTCGGCCTCCATGGCGGGGCGAGGTTCCCGATGAGCGCCACCTCGGTGCTGACGCCGTACCTCAACTACGACTATGTCAACGCGAAGCTGAAGGGCTTCACGGAGAACAACGGCAACGGCGCCGGCCTCACCGTCGAGAGCAGCAAGTCCAACCACAGCTTCCTGACCGGCGGCGTGAAGTGGGCGACGCAGATGGGCGGCGTGGTTCCCGAGATCAATCTCGGCTACCGCTACCGCCTCGGCTCGGGCCGCTCGACGATCGGCGCCTTCTTCAACGGCGATCAGGATTGCGACTTCGACGTCGTGTCCGCCGCCCAGAAGCGGGGCACCTTCCTTGCCGGCGTGAGCGTCGGCGGGAAGCTCGGCCCGGTCGATGTGCGGATCGGTTACGAGGGCGAGTTCAACGGCAGCGTCACCAGCCACAGCGGCAACTTCAAGTTCGTCCTGCCGCTGGGCGGCCACGCGGCTCCGCCGCCGCCGCCGCCGCC